>NZ_JAOWCB010000015.1 GCF_026420845.1 Streptomyces sp. PR69
CGTGGGCGTCGGCCTCGGCGCCCCGCAGTGCGGCCGTGGAACGGGAGGGTTCCCACTGCCCGCCCCGCTTGCCCGCGTCCATCGCCTCGTTGGCGAGCCGGTCCGCGTGCTTGTTCTTCTCGCGGGGGATCCACTCGTACGTCACCTGGGACGCGGGGAAGATCCGTCCGGCCTCGGCCGCCAGCGGCTTCATGTCCGGGTGCTTGATCTTCCAGCGGCCCGACATCTGCTCGACGACGAGCTTGGAGTCCATGCGGACGCGCACCGTGGCGTCCGCGGCCAGTTCGCGGGCGGCCGTCAGCCCGGCGATCAGCCCCTTGTACTCCGCGACGTTGTTCGTGGCGACGCCGATGTACTCGGCGCGTTCGGCGAGCGTCTCGCCCGTCGCCGCGTCCCGGACGACCGCGCCGTAACCGGCCGGGCCGGGGTTCCCCCGCGAGCCGCCGTCCGCTTCGACGACCAGCCCGGAAATCCGCGATGGGGCAGTCCGCGATGAAGCAATCCGCGCCGCAGCCATCAGAGGCCGGACTCCGAGGTGCGCACGAGGATGCGGCGGCAGTTCTCGCACCGTACGACGGCGTCGGGGGCCGCGGCGCGCACCTCGTTCAGCTCGGTGATGTTCAGCTCAAGGCGGCAGCCCTCGCAGCGGCGCTGGTAGAGCCGGGCCGCGCCGACCCCGCCCTGCTGGACGCGGAGCTTCTCGTACAGGGCGAGCAGATCCGCCGGGACGGACGCCGCGACGACCTCGCGCTCCTTGGTGACGGTGGCGATCTCGCCGTCGATCTCCTGCTGGGCGGCCTCGCGCCGGCCGGTCGCGTCATCGACCTTGGCCTGGACGGAGGAGACGCGTTCGGTCAGTTCGCCGACCCGCTCCTGCGCGGCCTCACGCCGCTCCATCACCTCCAGGACGACGTCCTCCAGGTCTCCCTGACGCTTGGCCAGGGAGGCGATCTCGTGCTGGAGGCTCTCCAGGTCCTTGGGCGAGGAGACCGCTCCGGAGTCCAGGCGCTGCTGGTCGCGCACAGCGCGCTGGCGCACCTGGTCGACGTCCTGCTCCGCCTTGGTCTGCTCGCGGGCGCAGTCGCTCTCCTCCGTCTGCGCGGCCACCAGCAGGTCGCGCAGCTGGCTGAGGTCCTTGGTCAGCGACTCGATCTCGGCGTGCTCGGGGAGGGACTTGCGCTTGTGCGCGAGCTGCGACAGGCGTACGTCCAGGGCCTGGACATCGAGAAGTCGGATCTGGTCGGCGGGCGCGGCGTTCAGTTGGGGGCTCCAGAAGGATGGTGGGTTGACCAGGGGTCGGTGACCGTCTTCGAGACATGGACGCGCAGGTCCCAGCCATGGCGGTCGGAGATCTCGTCGAGCTGGGCTGCGGCCTGTTGGCACCAGGGCTGCTCGGTGGCCCAGTGCGCGGCGTCGACCAGCCCCAGCGGTGCGTGTTGCGGAAGCGAGTGCTGTACGGCCTCGGAGGCGGGGTGGTGGCGCAGGTCGGCGGTGAGGAAGGCGTCCACGCCCGCCGCCCGTACGGCGTCGAAGAGGCTGTCGCCCGAGCCGCCGCTGACCGCGACGGTGCGGACCATCGCCTCCGGGTCGCCCGCCGTGCGGATGCCCTGCGCGGCGGCGGGCAGCCGCTCGGCCGCGCGCGCCGCGAACTCCCGCAGGGTGAGCGGGTGGTCCAGCTCGCAGATCCTGCCGAGGCCGCGGCGGCCTGCCGGGTCCGTCGGGTCGGGCACCAGGGGGCGTACGACCCTGATGTCCAGCGCGCCCGCGAGCGCGTCGGAGACTCCGGGGTCGGCGGTGTCGGCGTTGGTGTGGGCGACGTGCAGCGCGATGTCGTGCTTGATGAGGGTGTGCACGACGCGGCCCTTGAAGTGGGAGGCCGCGACCGTCGTCGTACCGCGCAGATAGAGCGGATGGTGGGTGACGAGCAGTTCCGCGCCGAGCTTCACCGCCTCGTCGGCGATCTCCTGTACGGGGTCGACGGCGAACAGCACACGGCTGACCTGGGCGTCGGGGTCGCCGCAGACCGTGCCGACGGCGTCCCACTGCTCGGCCCGCTCAGGGGGCCAGAGGGCGTCGAGCGCGGCGATCACTTCAGACAGACGGGGCACGGGGGCAAGGCTACCTGCCTGCCGCGCCCCGCAGCCCATGGGTCACGCCCGTGCGGCGTTCGCACGTTCGGCGGGTGCCGCGAGAGCGCCCGCGGTCACGCGCGGCCGCCAGTCGGCGCCCACGGGTGTCCACGGATGTCCGCGGATGTCCGCGGATGTCCGCGGGTCCCGCCGGCGCACACGGGCGCCCACGGGTGTCCTCCACGGGTGGTGCCCACGGGTGCTCGCGGGTGCCGCACGGGCGCCCAGGGAGCCGTGTACGAGCAGTCCGGTCGCGTGTTACGGCAGCAGGAAGCCGCGCAGGTCGTCGAGGACCCGGTCGGCCGCGGTGACGCCGAGTCCCAGGTACCAGGTCTCGTCCGGAACGTCCTCTGCCCGGCCCGCCTTGACCGCCTTCAGCTTCTTCCACAGCGGGTTGGAGCGTGCGGTGTCGCGCTGGGTGGCCTTGGGGTCGCCGTACACGCCGGTGAAGATCCAGTCGGCGTCCGCGTCGTCGATCTTCTCGGGGCTGATCTCCACCGCGAGATCGTCGGTCTGCTGGTTCTTCGGGCGGGGCAGCCCGGAGTCGTCGAGGATCGTGCCGATGAACGAAGCCTTGGCGTACAGCCGGATCTTGCCGGGCATATAGCGGACCATCGAGACGGTCGGCTTGCCCTCGCCGCCGCTCGCCTCGGCGACGTCCTCGCCGAGCTGCCGCGCCTTCTCCTCGTACGCCGCGAGCTTGGCCTTCGCCTCTGCCGTCCTGTCGAGGGCGGCGGCGTTGAGGAGGTAGTTCTCCTTCCAGGTGAAGCCGGGGCGGATGGCGAAGACGGTCGGCGCGATCGCGGAGAGCTCCTGGTACTTGTCGGCGGCGCGCAGCTGGGTGCCGAGGATCAGATCCGGCTTGAGCGCGGCGATGGCCTCCAGGTTGAGGTTGTTGATCGTGCCGACGCTCTTGGGGCGGCCCGCCGTGTCGGCGAGGTACTCCGGTATGCCGTCGTCGCCCTCGGTGGGCGCGTAGCCGACGGGCCGCACGCCCAGGGAGGCGACGTTGTCGAGTTCTCCGACGTCGAGGACGACGACCCGCTTGGGCTTGGCCTTCAGTTCGGTCGTGCCCATGGCGTGGGCGATGGTGCGGGGGAACTGGCCGGGCTTGGCGTCCGTGCCCATGGCGGCGGTCTTCTCGGCGGCGCCGCCGAAGTCCTTGCCGCCCTGGGCCACGGCCTTCTTGCCCGCGCCGTCGGCCTGCCCCGCGGCGCTCGCGCCCGTCCCGCCGCCGCTGCCGCCGCCGTCGGCGGATGAGCAGGCGGCCAGGGAGAGCGCGGCGGCGACGGCGACAAGGGCGGCGACGCCACGGCGGCGCGGGGACACAGACATCGGAGGTGCTCCAGATCGTTCCGGATCGTGCGGGGGTGGCCTGACGGCCCCGGGCACACCCGGCCAGCCGAATTAGGCGAGGCTAACCTAAACCATTCGCACCGGGGAGCACAGTTGCCTCCCTCCTCACAGCCGATTCGCCACGCCGCCACCCGTACGTGTGAAGACGTCAAGCTCGCATTGTTCGGCTGGAAACGTGAAAACTAGCTTCGGCACCGGAGGTGACGATTCGATGACAGCCTGTGCCATTGAGACCGCCGCGAAGCAGCACGGCGCGGCGGGGCGTACGGGGGGTTCGGTTCGTACGGTGCATCCGGGTGCGGGGCGTCCGGACGCCGGATATCCGGTCCGCGCGGGGCTCACGATCAGCGCGGACGGCACCTACGCCGCCAGGCTCGCCGGTCATGGCGACGCCCTGTTCCCGGAGCGGTGGACGCTGGACGGCCCAGAGCCGTACGCCGTCCCGCTGCCGCTCGACCAGCCCGAGGAGCGCGACGCCGAGGTGCTGCCGCTGAGCGACGGCCGGGTGCTGATCCGGCGGCGGGTCGCCTCGCGGTTCGCCTTCTCCCTGCTCTACCCGACCGGGCCGGGCACGGGCGAACTCCCGCTGGGCGGAGTCGAGTCGGCCGAGCTGACGCTGCTGCCGCCGTCCCCGGACGGCATGCGCGCCTATGCGCTCGCACCCGGCGCGCGCTCCACCGTGATCTGGCTGGCCGCCGGGGGCTCCTTCGGCCCCGAGCGGGTCGCCGAGGTGCCGGGACGCTGCACGGGCGGAGTGTGGCTGGACCGTACGGGGCGGCTGCTGGCCCTGGACCGGCAGCTGGACGGCGGCCCGGTGAAGGCGGTGGCGGTGGACCTGGAGCGCGGCGGGGAGGTGACGCCGCTGCTGCAGATCACCGAGGAGAGCGACGACCGGCTGCTGCTCGCCGACCCCGACAGCGGGCTGCTGCTGATCCGGTCCAACGCGCCGGGGCCCGGCCAGGACCGGGTGTGCTGGGGCGTGCTGGGCAGCACCCGCCCGGCCCGCTTCCCCGACTGTCTGCGGCTGCCGGACGCGGCGCTCACCCCGTTCGCCGTACAGCCGGGGCAGATGCTGATGCCGGAGAACTGTGCGGTGGCGCTGCGGATCGACGGCCCGTCGGGCAGCGGCCTCGGCGTGTGGCGGCCCGCGGAGCGGCGGCTGCGGCAGCTGCCCGTGCCGCAGGGGTGGCTGGCGGGCGCGGGGCTGGTGAACCGGGACGGCGTGATCCGGCTGCCGTACGCGAACCGGGCGGTGCCGTGCGGACTGGCGCGCGTCGAAACCCCCGCGGCGCAGCCCGAGCCGCAGGCTGTTCCTCAGCCCGCGCCACAGCCCGGGCCGCAGACTGCGCTTCAGCCCGAGCCGCGGCACGCACCGCGCCCCGAACCGCACGCCGCGCCACAGCCGGTGACAACCCCGGTGACACACCCGGCGACAGCCCCGGTGGCACAGAGCGAGGCCCGCTCCGGGCACCCCCTTACCCCGTCACCCGCCGCCGCGTCCGGCGGTGTGTGCCGACCCGTCCCGCTCCAGCAGGCTCCGCTGACGGGCCGCGCGACGACCGCTGGTTAAACTCTCGGGCCGGGGGCTACGCAGCCGCGCCGACCGTACACCTGCGGTTACACCTACGGTGACGGGGTGCTGCGGTGTCACGCGGTTCTATGCAAAGCTCCGTGACACGTAATCAGCGATCACGACGGGGTGACATCCCACTATGTCTGAAGCCTCAACCGACACGACCCAGACGCGTCCGCAGCCCGCGGCCGCGGAACGGGCCGACGCCGGCGGCTCCGGAAAACACCGCGGCACCGCGGCAACGTCGGAGGACTCCACTGCTCCGGCGCATGGCCGCCACCGCCGCACAGCGACGGAACAGCGGGTGAGCTGACCGCCCGAGCTGACTGCCCATCGGGAAACCGTGAAGGGGCGCCATGGCGGACACGGCGGCCCCTTCACCCATTCCAGCGCCAGAAGCGAGAAGAAGCGCGAAGAAGCGCGCAGGTCAGCCCCGCCTGAGGCCCAGCACCTCGCTCGCCGCGAACGTCTCCCCCGCCGGACGCCCCGCGAAGTACCCGCCCACCGTCCGGTCCAGCTCCTCGAAGGTGAACGTCTCCTTCGCCGCGTCGAACTTCGCCGCCACCCTGGGACGTTCCACGACGGCCACCATTCCGCCGTGCACCACCAGCAGCTGCCCGTTGACGCGGGCCGCCGCCGGGGACGCCAGATAGCCCACCAGCGGGGCGACATGCTCGGGCGCGAGCGGATCGACCCCGCCGCCCTCCGGTTCTGCGAAGCCCGCGAAGACGTCCTCGGTCATACGGGTACGGGCCCGCGGGCAGATCACATTGGCGGTGACCCCGTACTTGGCCAGCGCCAGAGCGGTGGAGGTGGTCAGCCCGACGATGCCGCCCTTGGCCGCCGCGTAGTTCGGCTGGCCCGCCGAGCCCGCGAGGAACGCCTCGGAGGAGGTGTTCACGATCCGGCCGTAGACCGGACCACGCCCCTCACCCGCTTTGAAGCGCTCGCGCCAGTGCGCGGCGACGAAGTGGGTGGTGTTGAAGTGGCCCTTGAGGTGGACCCGTATCACCGAGTCCCACTCGCTCTCGCTCATCGAGAAGATCATCCGGTCGCGCAGAATCCCCGCGTTGTTGACCAGGATGTCCAGCTTCCCATGGGCGGAGACGGCCAGTTCGACCAGTTCGCGGGCGGAGTCGTGGTCGGCCACATCGCCCAGGTGCGGGGTGGCCCGCCCGCCCGCGGCGCGGATCTCGGCCGCGACCGCCTCGGCGGGGGCGGCGGACGCCTCGCCCGAGCCGTCCCGCCCCGGCCGCCCGTAGTCGTTGACGACGACGGCCGCGCCCAGCCGGGCAAGCTCCAGGGCCTCGGCCCGGCCGAGCCCGCGGCCCGCACCCGTGACGATCGCGCTCAGCCCCGCGAGAGGTCTTTCCAGCGGCAGCGACATGACCCCGACCCCGCCCCTCACAGCTCGATGCAGGTGCGCAGCGCCGCACCCGTGCGCATCTGGTCCAGCGCGTCGTTGATCTCCGCGAGCGGCACCCGATGGGTGATCAGGCCCTCCAGATCGATCCGGCCCGCCCGCCACAGCGCGATGGCCCGCTCATACGCGGTGAGCACATCCCCGCCCCCGTACATGGACGGCAGAATCCGCTTCTCGTCGAAGAACAGCTCGAACATATTGAGCTGGAGGACGTCGTCCGCCGCGCCCGCGCCGACGATGCAGAGCGTGCCGCCGCGCCGGGTGGTCTCGTATGCGGTGCGCGCGGTGGCGGACTTGCCGACGACCTCGAAGACATAGTCGAAGCCCTCGCCCGCGGTGATCCGCTGTTTGGCGTCGGCCAGCCCGTCGGGTGCGACGGCCTCGGTCGCGCCGAAGCGGAGGGCCGCCTCGCGGCGGGAGGCGACGGGGTCGACGGCGACAATCTGCGCCGCGCCCTTCAGTCTCGCGCCCTGGATGGCGGAGACGCCCACGCCTCCGCAGCCGATGACGGCGACCGACGAACCGGCGGCCACATCAGCGGTGTTGACCGCCGCGCCGAGCCCGGTCGTCACCCCGCAGCCGATGAGCGCGGCGATGTCGAACGGCACATCGTCGGGGATCGGCACGGCGCAGCCCGCGTCGACGACGACCTCTTCGGTGAAGGTGCCGGTCCCGGCGAAGCCGAAGACGTCCCCGGCGGGGCGTTTGAAATTGGGGGTGCCCGCGTTCATAAAGCCCGCCAGGCACAGCTGGGTCTGGCCGCGCTTGCAGGAGGGGCAGCCGCCGCACGCGGGCAGCCAGCACAGCAGCACCCGGTCGCCCGGGGACAGCGCGGTGACGCCGTCGCCGACGTCCAGGATCTCGCCCGCGCCCTCATGGCCGGGGATGAAGGGCGCGGGCTGCGGCAGCACGCCGTTCATCGCGGAGAGGTCGGAGTGGCACAGCCCGGTGGCGCGGACCCTGATCCTCACCTTGCCGGGGCCGAAGCCCACGGCTTCCACGTCGTCGAGGACGTCAAGCTTGTCCTGGCCTGTCTCGTGCAGTACGGCTGCGCGCATGCTGCGGCTCCCCTCGTACGAATCAGCCGGTCAGATGTGTTCTACGGCGGTGTCGGCGAGGACCGGCGCATCGTCCCGTTCCACGGCGGCGACAGCGGCGCGTACGGTCCCGTCCTCGCGCCACATGCGGATGCGCAGGGTCTCGCCGGGGTAGACGACACCGGCGAAGCGGGCGGCGTACGACCGCACCCGTGTCACATCGCCCCCGAGCAGGGTGTCGACGACCGCCTTGAGCGTCATCCCGTAGGTGCACAGGCCGTGCAGGATGGGCCGGTCGAATCCGGCGCGTTTGGCGAATTCCGGGTCGGCGTGCAGCGGGTTCCAGTCGCCGGACAGCCGGTACAGCAGCGCCTGGTCCTCCCGGATGGGCCGCTCCACGGTCCGGTCGGGCTCGCGGGCGGGCGGCTCGGCGCGCTGCGACGGCCCTCGCTCGCCGCCGAAGCCGCCCTCTCCCCGTACGAAGATCTGCGAGTCGCACGTCCACAGCGGCCCGTCGCCGTCGGCCGCCTCTGAGCGCAGCACGATGACCGCCGCCTTGCCCTTGTCGTAGACGGCGGCGACGCGGGCGGCGGTCGTGGCCCGGCCGCTGACGGGGATGGGCCGGTGCAGCCGCACGGTCTGGCCGCCGTGCAGGACGGACGCGAGGTCGACGTCGATGCCGGGGGCGGCGAGCCCGCCCATCATGCCCATGCCCGCGCCCGCGACGGTGGCGAAGCTCGGCAGCACCTGGAGCCGGGATTCCAGGGTGTAGCGCAGTTCGTCGGGGTCGGCGGCGGGGACTCCCGCGCCGACGCCGAGGTGATAGAGCTGGACGTCCTTGTGGTCCCAGCGGATCTCGGCGCTGCGGGGTTCGGCGGCGACGGCCCTGGCTGCATCAATGGGCATGGGGCTGCTGCTCCTTGAGGAGGGAAGACCTCGGCGCGGCCGTCCGCACCGTCGGCCGCACCGAGGTCGTACGGAGGACCGGCCCGGACCTCGCATGAGAACACGTTCTAGGGCCGGATCGCCCCCTGTATAACGCAGGCTCCGATACTTGTGAAGACACCTGACTGTACGTCAGATAATCTGCGGGGGCTACGGCTCCGGGCTATGACTCGGGGCTACGACTCGGGGTTCCGGCGCGGCAGCCAGAGCAGCATCAGAACGGCCGCCGCCAGCAGCACGCCCACGCCGGTGCGGAACGCCGTCGCATACCCCTCGGTCAGCGCCTCGGCGCTGGTGCCGCCCGCCGTACGGGAGGCGGCGACGGTCGACAGGACGGCGAGGCCCAGCGCCCCGCCCATCGTGCGGGAGGTGTTGATCAGCCCGGAGACCAGCCCGGCCTCGCCGTGGGCCGCGCCCGAGGTGGCGAGCGTCGCGAGCGGGGTGACCGCGAGACTGACGCCGGACATCATCAGCAGGCCGGGCAGCATGATGGTGGTGACATAGCCGCCGTCCGCGGTCATCGTGGACTGCCAGGCATAGCCCACGGCCGCGGCCAGCGCCCCGGTCACGGCAGCCATCCGGCCGCCGACGAGAGCCATCAGCCGGGGAGCGAGATGCGATCCGGCGAGGAAGCCGAGCGACGACGGAATGAGGGCGAGACCGGCCCGCGTGGGGCTGTAGTCGAGCACGTTCTGAGCGAACAGCGTCATGAAATACCACATGGCGAACGACGCGGACCCCAGCATCAGCATCGCGACGTTCGCGGCGGAGACGGACCGCGCCCGGAACAGCTTCAGCGGCATCAGCGGACGCTCGGTCCGCGACTCCACGGCGACGAAGACGGCGAGCAGCGCCACCCCCGCGAGCAGCGGCAGCAGCGTGCCGGGGGCCGTCCAGCCCGACGCCTCGGTCTGCACGATCCCGTAAGCGAGCGTGCCGAGACCGGCCGTGACGAGCACCGCGCCCGGAAGGTCGAGACGGCGGCCGCCGCCCGCGCGGGTCTCGGACAGCCACAGCGCACCCAGCACCACGACGACCGCCCCCACGGGCACATTGATCAGCAGCGTCCAGCGCCAGGACAGCGCGTCGGTGAGCACCCCGCCGACGAGCCCCCCGGTCGCGCCGCCCGCCGCGCCGACCGCGGACCATACGCCGATCGCCCGCGTACGGGCCGGCCCTTCGGGCACGCAGGACGTCACCAGGGCGAGGGTCGAGGGCGCGAGCACGGCCGCCCCCAGCCCCTGCGCGGCACGGGCGGCGAGCAACTGCCACCCCTCCTGCGCCATTCCGCCCGCCAGCGAGGCGGCCGAGAACAGCCCGAGCCCCACCAGGAACATCCGCTTCCGCCCATACAGATCCCCGGCCCGTCCGCCGAGGAGCATAAATCCGGCGAAGGCGATCGAGTACGCGTTCACCACCCACTGCAGACCGAGGGCGCTCAGCCCGAGGTCCGCCCGCATCGACGGCAGGGCGGTGTTCACCACCGACACATCGAGGACGACGAGAAACTGCCCGGCACAGGCGGCAAGCAGCACCGCCCACGAGGGGGCGGCGCGGCGTCGGTCGGATGGGGCTATTCGGGCGGCGGGGAGCTCTGAGGGGGCTTGGACCATGCCTGTCATGGTCGCAGGAGATGAGTGCCCCGTACACCAGTTGATCAACACCTCGTTATATCGAGGCATCCGCCCCCGGCCGCCGGCCCTAGGACCCAAGGCAAAGGGAACAGGTACTCATTCACATAGGTACGGATACTCATGGAGTGCCCAGTACGGCGACATGGGCTGAGTGCTGCCGGTGCTATGTAGTGTCCCTACTGGAGTGATCAACAGGGGAGGGCCGCGCATGGCGTGGGACGAATGGGACCAGATCAAAGCCGGTGCGACCAATCGGCAGCCCACGGCGATGCGGCTCAATCAGGCTCCGGCGGATCCCGGCACCGGGCCCAGCGCCGTCACAGGCGGCCTGAAGTCCAGCAAGAAGGCGTGGACCACGGCCGGCGCAGAGGTGGGCTCTTTGCGCACGCACGTCAGCACCGCGCTGACCAAGCTGGAGGACAGCCAGACCGGGCTCGGTGAGATCCCGGGTTGCCTGAGCGCGGCAGCGCAGACAGACGTGTACAAGTCATGGAAGAAGTACGCCGAAAGCGTCAGCGAGCGGTGCGGCTCACTCCAGAAGCTCCTGGACCAGGTGGGCCACGACCTGTTGACGACCGATGAGGCGATCAAGAGCGAGATACAGAAGCTGAACCTCAAGTATGCGGACACCGACGCCGTCGGCGGCCAGGCGAAGGGCCGGTGACGGCGGGATGGACTACGCCGCTCTTAAGGCCCTCAAGCCCTCCGAGTTCGAGGACGCCGCCGACGGATACCGCTCCACAAGCACCATGGCGCAAGCGGCCAAGGACCACATCGAGAACACCGTCGCCACGGGAATGCGCAAGTCCTTGGAGGGTGAGGCGGCAGAAGCCGCACAGGCACAGCTTCAAGCCCTGGCGAAGAATTTCCATTACATGCAGACCGAGTGCGGCGTGATCAGCACGGCCCTCAACGGGCTCGCCTACGACATGGCGGCCGCCAAGCGGAAGCTGAACGCAGCAATCGAGGACGCCCATGCGGACGGCTGCACGGTGAACGGGGACGGCTCGGTCACATATCCAGCGGGTCAGAAGCCCGGCGACGACAAGGTCGCCGACGGCGGCACGGTGACCGGGAGTGCCGGAGGCAGCCCGACCTCCGAAGCCCTGGAGCGCCAGGCGGCGAACATCCACCCGAACCCGAACTACGGCAAGGCGATGGGGTACGCGAACCGGATCGCCGACGCGCTGAAGGAAGCCACGGACGCGGACGCGAAGTGGGCGCCGAAAGTGCGAGCGCTCCAGGCCGACGACGACCTGACCGTGTCCGCACGGGACTGGACGGACGCCGTGTCGGACGCGAGCGGCGTACGCGCGGCCGCTGACGCCTACCTCGACACGATCAAACCGCCGCCCAAGCACGACTGGCCCCAGTCCAACGCCAACTGGTGGAAGGGGCTTTCCGAGGAGCAGCGCGCAGCCTACGTCTCCATGCACCCCGCGAGCATCGGAGCGCTCGACGGCCTTCCCTCCGACGTGCGCGACGACGCGAACCGTCTGGTACTCGCGGAACAGCGAGCGGCCAAGCAGCTGGAGTACGACGCCTGGCTCAAAAAGGAACCGGAGCACTACAAGCCCTACGTCAGCCCCATCACGGGCCGCGAGGTGAAGGGCGCGACGGTCCCGACCGAGGAGTGGAAGGAATGGAACGAGAAGAGGCAGCAGCTTGAGAACGGCTTCAAGGGCATGGACGCCGTCCAGAAGCGCTTCGACAGCTACACGAGCGAGAGCAACCGCCCCTATCTGCTCGGATTCGACAGCAACAACATGGGGCGTGCCATCGTCTCCATCGGAAATCCGGACACTGCCGACAATGTGGTGACGTACGTGCCCGGGACGTTCGCGAAGCTGGAGTCCATCGGCGGAGACATGGACAGGGCCGTGGCGCTCCAGGCGGAGGCGGAGCGCCAGGACGGCGCCCACTCGACGGCCTCGATCGTGTGGCTCGGCTACGACGCCCCGCAGGCCATCCTGACCGATGCCACGGAGACGAGGTGGGCCGACAACGCGAAGGAGCCGCTCGGCGACTTCATCCAGGGGATCGAGGAAGCCAATCACCGCGACAGCGGCGTGACCCAGACGCTGATGGGTCACAGCTACGGGTCCCTGGTGGTGGGCCAGACGATGAACATGCACATAGACCTGCCGGTCGACAACGCGATCATGGTAGGCAGTCCGGGTGTGGGAGTGGACCACGCCAAGGACCTGAACATTCCGCCGGACCATGTCTTCGCAGCCACGGCCAAGAACGACCTCATCAACCTCGCCCCGCCTCCTGCCGGCCCCCTGGCCCCCCTCAACCCGAAGGCGTACATGAGGCTTTTCGACGACCACTCGATCGTCCACGGAACCGACCCGGTCTCCGACGACTTCGGGGGCCAGGTCTTCGAGGTGCCCGACGGGAAGCTGCCGGGCGCGGGCGGCGAGATGATGCCCGCCCATTCCCAGTACTGGGACGAAAGGCCCCTCGGCAGCCTGGGGAAGATCGTGACCGGAGGACGACCGTGAATCTACGCAAGGCAGTCCCGGCTGCCGCACTGCTGGCCATGACGATCATGGTGGCCGCGTGCGGGGCGCAGGAGGACGGGCAGGAAACCGGCGGAAACGCACCGAAGCAGGTGACGATGAACGAGCAGCAGGCGATCGACCGGGCAGAAGAAATCATTCACCAGGCGGTGGACGCCATGTCCCCCAAGCCGACACTGGAGCGCATGGGCCACGCGCCCGTCGGCGCCTGCATCGCCAGGGACGACCACGGCCCCGACGACCGGGTGCAGGTCACCGTCATCTACAAGCTGACCGGCGTTCCGGGGGCCAAGGCCCAGACCCTCGTGCGGCAGGCACGAGACGCCTGGCTGAAGCAGGGCTACAAGTACAGCGCCTCGGGCGAGGTCGACTGGTCCAGCCCCTTTCCGACGGTCTACATGCGTACGGAGCCCGACGACTTCTGGATGAACGCCGTGACCGGTGTCGTGGACCGCGCCAAGGGCGAGGGAGTCGCCTCTCTCAAGGTGACATCGCCCTGCTTCCTCCCGCCGGACAAGGCCTCGGCGTCGACCACCGCCGCCCCCGCCGCACTGGAGACCCCCCAGGCCAACGATTCCGCCGGGCG
This sequence comes from Streptomyces sp. PR69, assembly GCF_026420845.1. GTDB lineage: Bacteria > Actinomycetota > Actinomycetes > Streptomycetales > Streptomycetaceae > Streptomyces. The sequence goes on from NZ_JAOWCB010000015.1 coordinate 13,209, forward strand.
CAGCGCCCTCGGCCACTCCAGCCGGATCTACGACGCCTTGCGGGTCGGGTCGGCGCCGACGCAGCCCGGGGAGGGCCTCAGCACAGTCCAGGACGAGTCCGGGACCTCGGTCCACCACACCTGGTCGACCGAGCCGCTGCCGAAGGACGGGACAACACGAGCTTTGGCACGTGCGCAGGCGTACTTCCAGAGCGCGGGATGGGCCGTGCGCCACATGCCGACGCGTGGGGGTGCCCCCGCTGTCGTCGCCCGCCACCCCGCAGACGGCACGATCGCTCAGGTCGCAGCCTCGACCACCGGCGCGGTGCGCATCGCGGTTACGACGCCCGCCAACGGTCAGGCGTCCGCAGACGCCTGACTAGCCGCCTAGGGCGGAACGTTTCGCCGCCGCGACGAACGCGGTAAACGCCGCCGGGGCGACGGCGAAGGCGGGTCCGTCGGGGTTCTTGGAGTCACGGACGGCGATACGGCAGGGCTGAGGGGACACCTCTATACAGCAGCCCCCGGTGTTGCCGCTGTACGACGACTTACGCCAGGCGGCTGCGCCGAGGGGGGCGCACTCGACGCACTGCCCCCCCGTGTCAGCGCTGTACGACGACTTACGCCACCGTGCGCCCGTCAGGTTCTGGATGCTCTCCATAGCGCTCCTCCAACACTCGGGCGATCAATGCTGCCGAGTCCTCCACCGAGAGGGCTGCGGCCTGCAAGTGATCGTAACGGAGCGAACCTTCCCTGACAGCGCTTGGATTGGCCGTCATATGGCCCTCGATGAGGTCCTCGGTGTAGACGACGTCCGGGTCCTTGTCGAAACGAATCAGAGTGAACGTTCCCGGCAGCCCCGCATGCGCACCGACGCTGAAGGGCAGAATCTGCACCTTGACCCACTCCCGCTCCTGAAGGCGGAGCAGATGGGCGAGTTGCCTGCGCATGACCTCCCGGCCGCCAATCTCCTGGTACAGCACGGTCTCGCTCAGCACCACCCAGATCAGCGGTGGATTGTCGTGGTCCAGGATGCGCTGACGCTCCATTCGTGCTGCCACGCGAGCGTCAAGGTTCTCTTCATCCCTTACGCCCAGCACGGCCCGCGCGTACTCCTCCGTCTGGAGCAGCCCGTCCACCAACTGCGCCTGGTAAGTGGCGATATACGTCGCCCTCGCCTCCATGTCCGCGTACGGCTGGAACCAGGTCGGCAGCTGGCTGCGCAGCACCAGCCCCACCAGCCGGGAGAACATCCCGTCCGTGCCCAGCGCCGCGTCCACCCGCTCGGAGAAGTCCCGCGTCGGGACCCTCCGTGCCGACTCGATATGGCCGATCTGCGAGCCCGTGCAGAAGACACAGCCGCCGAGGGCGTCCTGGCTGAGCTGCGCCGCCTCCCTCCGGTGGCGGAGTTCCGAGCCGTAGTACTCCAGCGGCGACGCGCTGGGATCGAGCTGACGAGTCTTGTCCACGATGACGAGCACCCCCATGCCAACGCCGTACGCACCGCACGGCGTGCGATCAGTCCACCGCCGACCGTATGAGCGCTCGCACATGCCGGTGATATGAATCACCCAACGACCACCCGAGTGAGGGACGCCTACGATGTGACCGCCCAGTAAGCGCCCATGCCGTACGCCCCGGAGGAACCCCATGGCCCCCAAGCCGGAGATACTCGCCGCCTTCGAGGCCGCGAAGGGCTTTATGCCCGTGGACGAGGGGCTCGCGCTGTACGAGGCGGCCGCCCAGGCGGGGGCGCTCGGGCTGCCGCTGCTGGAGGTGGGGACGTACTGCGGGCGGTCCACGATCCTGCTCGCCGACGCCGCGCGGGAAACGGGCACGGTCGCCGTCACCGTCGACCACCACCGCGGGAGCGAGGAGCAGCAGCCGGGGTGGGAGTACCACGACCCGGAGACGGTGGACCCGGAGGTCGGCCGGATGGACACGCTGCCGACGTTTCGCCGCACGCTGAACCGGGCGGGTCTGGAGGAGCACGTGATCGCGGTCGTCGGGCGGTCTCCGCAGGTCGCGCGGGTGTGGGCCAAGCCGCTGGGGCTGGTGTTCATCGACGGCGGGCACACCGACGAGCATGCGACGGCCGATTACGAGGGGTGGGCCCCGCATCTCGCGGACGGCGGTCTGCTGGTTGTGCACGATGTGTTCCCGGACCCGGCGGACGGCGGGCAGGCCCCGTACCGCGTCTACCGGCGGGCGCTGGAGTCCGGTGCGTTCGCGGAGGTTTCGGTCACCGGCTCGCTGCGCGTCCTGCGCCGCACCGGCGCGGGCATCTGAGCCGCGGGGCACGTCCGGGCTAGCATCGCCATCGTGAGCGAACGCCCCGGGCCGTACGAGCAGCGCCCGCCCCTCCCCGTACTCCGGCGGACCCGCGTCCTGGCCGTGACGCTGGCCGCGCTGGCCGCGACCGCGCTGGCGGGTTGCGGCGGCGGCGCGGCCGCCGGCGACGGGCAGGGCGGCCGGACGAAGGAGTCCCTGCCGCAGCCGGGCCAGTCGGCCACCGAGCGGGCGGCCCCCTCCGACGCCCCCACACCGTCGTCCGCGTCGCAGCCGCTCGCCGGAAAGACCGTGGTCATCGATCCTGGCCATAATCCCGGAAATTTCGATCATCCACGCGAAATTGCCAAACAGGTGGATATCGGCACCAATCGCAAGGAATGCGATACCACCGGCACGGCCTCCAATGACGGTTACCGGGAGGCCGATTTCAACCTCGACGTTTCACGCCGTCTGCGTGACCTGCTGGAAAAGCAGGGCGCGACCGTGAAACTCACCCAGGACGACGACCGGCCCTTTGGTCCCTGCATCGACGAGCGGGCGCGGATCGGCAACGAGGCGGAGGCGGACGCCGTGCTCTCCGTCCATGCCGACGGGTCGGCGCCCGGCCATCGCGGCTATCACGTGATCCTTCCCGCCCAGGTCAAGGAGGGTTCCGCGGATACGACCAAGATCGTGGGGCCGTCTCGCGAGCTGGGGGAGCAGCTCGCCGAGGAGTTCGGGCGGGCGACCGGAACCGAGCCTTCCAACTACGTCGGCGGCGGTACGGGCTTGCACGTGCGGGACGATCTCGGCGGGCTCAATCTGTCGACTGTGCCCAAGGTGTTCATCGAATGCGGCAATATGCGTGACGCCAAGGACCTTGCACTGCTGACGAGTCCGGAGTGGCGGCAGAAGGCCGCTCAGGGAATGGCGAACGGCATCACGACGTTCCTCGCCGGGTAACACTCCTTGTCACACTCCGATACCGGGCGGACGACCGGCTCGGGCAGACGATAGATTCACCTTTACGATGGGGAGCACCCCCGAAGCTCCGCGCCGTGCATCCGCCTGCACCGGCGGCAGCGACGACCGCCCCGATGAGACGACCGACAAAGGATTGATACGTGAACATCCGCTCCCTCACTCGAGGCGATGGCGTGGTGATCGGAGCAGCGGTGTTGCTGTTCATCGCCTCGTTCCTCGAGTTCACCAGCTTCGACTGCCCCAGCAGCGGCGGGTGTCCCAGCGTGGACCTGCCGAACGCCTGGGACAATCTGGGCCTCCTGATGAGCATGTTCCTCTCTGGCGTCATCGGCACAGCGCTGATCGTGGTGAGCCGTGCCATGCCGGGGCGGAAGATCGTGGGCATCGACCTCGGCCAGTTCGGGGTCGCGTTCTGCATCTTCGCAGCGTGGACAGCGTTCTGGACGGTCATCGGCATGGACCCGGACGCCGGCGCGGGTGCGATCGTGGGCCTGCTGGCCGCCCTGGTGCTCGCGGCCGGCGTCATCGCCGCCCCGCTGGTCCCGGCCCTGAAGGCCCCGCTCATGGGCGCGCCGCGGCCGGCCGCCCCGCAGCCGTACGGCGTCCAGCCGGGCGGCGTTCCCGGCGGCTATGGCTACCCGGGCGGCCAGCAGCAGCCGTACGGGGCGCAGCAGCCGGGCCAGCCGCAGCCGTACGGGGCTCAGCAGCCGCAGGCCGCCGACCCGCAGGCCCAGGCGCAGGCGCAGCAGACGGGCGGCGGCGGGGACTTCACGCCGTTCTGGTTCGCGGTTCCAGTGGCCCGCCCGCTGTACGGCGAGGACGGCTCGCCGACGCCGATCGCCGAACTGGCGCCGGGCACCTGGTATCTCGCGGTGGAGCAGCGCGGTCCGGGTCTGGTGGCCCAGACGCAGGACGGCCGCCGCGGCGTGCTGCAGGACACCACGGGCATCCAGCGCGGCTGACGCCGGCCCCGGGATATCGGGATACACCGTTCACGGCTCCTCGCCCTTCCGGGCGGGGGGCCGTTGCCGTACTCTGACGCCCCGTCAGAAAACCGTGGGTACGGGACGGGTACGGGATGAGTACGGGAGGGGCGGAGGGGTCGGCATGCGCTTGGGGCTCGCGCTCGGTTACTGGGGCCGGGGTCCCGACCCCGGCCAGCTGGAGCTGGCCCGGGAGGCCGAGCGGCTCGGCTATGACTCCGTGTGGACGGCGGAGGCCTGGGGCTCGGACGCCTTCACCCCGCTGACCTGGATCGCCGCGCACACCTCCCGTATCCGGCTGGGCACGGCGGTGGCCCAGATGGCGGCGCGCTCCCCCACCGCCACGGCGATGCACGCGCTCACCCTCGACCATCTGTCCGGCGGCCGGATGCTGCTGGGGCTCGGCCTCTCGGGGCCTCAGGTGGTGGAGGGCTGGTACGGCAGGCCGTTCCCCGCGAGCCCGCTGACGGCGACCCGCGAGTATGTGGAGGTCGTACGGCAGGCGCTGCGGCGGGAGGGGCCGGTGCGGCTGGAGGGGCGCTACTGCTCGCATCCGTACGCGGGCGAGGACGGCACCGGTCTCGGCAGACCGCTCAAGTCGATCACCCACCCGCTGCGGTCCGGCCTGCCGGTGCTGCTGGGCGCGGAAGGGCCGAAGAACATCGCCCAGACCACCCGTATCGCGGACGGCTGGCTGCCGCTGTACTGGTCGCCGATGCGGGCGGACGTCTACGAGGCGTCCCTCGGCGGACTCCCCGACGGCTTTATGATCGCCCCGCTGGCCCGTGCGGCGGTCTGCGACGACGTGGCCAAGGGGCTGCTGCCGGTCAAGGCGATGCTCGGCTTCTACATCGGCGGCATGGGGCACGCCTCCCGCAACTTCCACGCGGACCTGATGGCCCGGATGGGCTTCGAGGCCGAGGCGCGCCGCATCCAGGAGCTGTTCGCCCAGGGGCGGCGCGAGGAGGCGGCGCTGGCCGTGCCGGACGTCTTCGCCGACGAGATCTCCCTGATCGGCCCGCGCGCGCGGATCGCCGACCGGCTGGCGGCCTGGCGGTCGGGCCCGGTGACGGATCTGCTGGTCACGGCGCCGGACCGGGAGACGCTGAGGGTGCTGGCAGCGCTGAACGGGTAGTAGTTCCGCCCGACGGGGCCGCCCCATGCCGCTGCCATGGAGGCCCGGCCGTTTCCTTCGGGGCGCTGATGCGTTGACCGATGCGACAGCCTCTCTTGTCCGAAGGAGCCCTCCCCCATGGCTACCGGCACCGTGAAATGGTTCAACTCCGAGAAGGGGTTCGGGTTCATCAGCCCGGACAACGGCGGAGCCGATATCTTCGTGCACTACAGCGAAATCCAGAGCTCCGGTTTCCGGACCCTTGAGGAGAATCAGAAGGTCGAGTTCGAAATCGGCCAGGGGACGAAGGGGCCGCAGGCTCAGCAGGTCCGCCCCCTGTGACACCCGGCGCGACGGGGGCTTCGCTCCTCACCGCCGCCGAAGTCATCCGTGACCAGGTCCGGCCCCGAGCGCGGGAGCTCGGATGCGTGACCGGCTCCGGCAACGTCGACCTCCCGGGGTCGTCCAACTGGTACGTGCCCGACCTCGCCGTCGTCCCCGCGCAAGCCGCCAAGGGCGCGGGCGCGCTGCTCCCCGATCAGACGCTGCTCGTCGTCGAGGTCACCTCCGAGTCAAACGGCGAGACCGACCGCGTGGTGAAACGCCGCCGCTATGCGGAGTACGGCGCACCGCTCCATCTCCTGGTCGACCGCCAGGAGCAGAGTGTCACCCTGTACTCCGAGCCGGGGCGTCTCGGCTACTCCCGCGCCGACGGTCCACACCCGTACGGCGTCGTCATCCGCCTGCCCGAGGCCTTCGGTCTGGACCTGGACACCGGCGCACTCCGGGCGTGATGCGGACGGCAGGCCGGGGCGGTGTCCGGGTCGGGCCGATGGGCCTTAACCTTCCCGGACACGGCACTGGCGTTCACGATTCGCACAGTCGGCCCGTCACATGGCGCGCCAGGAACCAGGCCGGGCGGCGCATCCCGGCCGCTTCACGGCACCCTGCGGCCGCGCGCACCGCCCTGGCCTGTTCGGCGTGGTGATCTTCCCGGTGCCGGGCAGGGCTTGATCAAGTTCCTTAGGTGTCCGGGTTGTTGGTGATGCCCAGGATGGGGAGTGCTCGTTCGGGTTCATCGCGGATCGCCCGGGTGGTCTTGGCGATGTTGTCGGCTCCGAGGGCTTTCAGCGCGCCGATGGCGAGGTTGCGGAGGGTCGCCATGGCCCGTGGTGCCTGACGGCCCCGACGGCTCGGACACACAGACGATGCCTGCCCCAGCTTTCGCAGGCTCGCCCCCGGCCAAAAGGCAGAATACCGATCAGTTTCGGCCCTATATCGGGGGACATTGGGGTGGCCAGGAATCAACGCGATCTGCAGTTCGATGACGTCGTGAAGAGGCCCCTCCGAGCTGGTCGTTGCAGGTCGCAGGCGGGGCATATCAGAGTATCGTTCAATGGGAAATCAACTGGGGGGGCAGTTCCAGCCGTCATGGGGGCCGGATAAGAACGTCGCAATCAGCCTGCGGCCAGGTGATGGGCGAGAAGCCGCAGGGCCGCGCCGCATAGGTTGATCAACGAGGGGGTAGGCAGCAGCACGAAGATCCTGGTGCACACGGAGAATGACGCAAGGGCAGAAAGGTACGGACAGCAAGAGCGACGCGTGCACAGCCTGCGTCGGCGAAATGCGCCACTGTCTTTGTGGGCCCATTTGTCAGCGGCCCCCCGTCGGGGTGCGCGAGGTCTTGGCCCTTGAATATCAAGGTTTTGATCCCGGCATCGCGGCATCCCGGCATCGCGGCGAGGGGAAACAGCCTCTTCGCAAGGGTTGATTTCGTGTCCATCGAGAGAATCCGGAGGGAAGTCACATGACTTTTAAAAACATCTTCGACAGCGGCGAAAGTGAAGCCAAGTCCGCCGAAGAGTCCGCTCGGAAGGTCCATGAAAAGATTCCCGGGGCTCAGCCCGAAAGGGAAGGGGTCGATCCCGAGCTCTACGACGGCATTCCTGACCCTGTGCGCGACCCGAAGATTGTGCGCGACACGTCGCCTGAGGCCCTCAGCATCATGGAAAACTTCATCACCCCCCTATTCAAGAACACCCAGACGGCAGCGGCAAAGCAGAAAGAAGCCAGTGAGAACCCGGAGTCCACATCCGGTATGGCGTCTTCGGCCAATAATGAGGCATTCAAGAAGGTGAAAGTGGAGATCAAGGAAGAAGACCGGCCGAAGATCAGGGAGGAAGACCGTCCAAAGATCAGCGACGAGCAGCTGGAAGAATCGAGGAAGGATAACCGCCAATCAGCCAAAGATATTAAAAGGACCGACGACGGGTCAACCAAGGGGTGAGGTTGAGCTCGGAGCCGACTCGAGGGGCGCGAGGGCCGATCGAAGGCCTCAGCTTTATGAGTCCGCCGCCCTTGAGCAGCAGCACAACGGCCCCGCTCGGCAGCCTGACGACTCCTCACTGGGGCGTGCCGGGCCGTCAGCAGCTCACAAGTAATCCCTGACAAATCGTTCAGTTCTGGTATGCAAGGAGGCTGAAGGCCATGGGCGGTCCCACCAAGAACAATGTGAGTACGACTCATCTCGGCGAACGATTTGTGCGCCACCCGCTGACAAAGCGAAACCTGGAGGAACTCGGCATCGCCGGAAAGGCCGCTGCCATCCTGAAGCGGGACAAGGAAAAGCTGAAGCGGAAGGCCGAGAAGAAGGCGAAGGATGGGAGCGACCGGTATGTCTACCCTACCGGATTTTCTTTGAACAAGGGGCGATTCAACTTTCCCGAAAAGGACACTGCGCACGACCTCGGGTGGATCGCCTACATGACGGTGGGTGTGCCGCTCGTCGAAGAGCGAGGCGACATTGCGCAGCCCCCTCCCGACGTGATTGCCAAGCAGACGTACGTCAATCGGACTGACCCCATCCCCACCGACTGGTCGCACACGGTCGAATTCTCGATCTCGAACACGATCAGCTGGTCGCTCCAGGGACAGGTGCAGCTCACGTTCGGGGCAAAAGTCACTGCGTCACTGCAGCAACAGCTGCAGAAGAGCATGGCTTTGAATCAATCTCAGAAGACCACCCTGAAGAACAGCAAAGACAATCAAGGCGTTGATACGGAGTCTCAGTCGCAGACGACGAGCACGTCAACGGCCACGAGCACCGCCACGGGTACTGGCGAATTGTCGGCACAGCTGATGCTCGGGATCACGGGTTCTGTCAGTGGTTCGCTGACCACTTCGTTCAAGACTTCGTCCACGCTGAGCGGCAAAGTCGGCAGCCGCGTGGACGTCCTGGCCACGCAGCGACGTCAGGTGCGGAGGTTCGACTACGAATACCCCATCTCCTTCGGTGGGTGGGTCGCTCTGTATTACCCCGAGCCGGTGGAGGTCAAAGAGACCCTCCCAAGCGGCCCACAGGCCAAGGAGCCGAAATATTCCAGGGTGCTTGCATGGAAACTCGGCGAGACCGGCACGGCCGCGGAGGCTTTCGACTTGACCGATGAAGGCAAGCCGTTCCTGCAAAAAGGGGAGGCTGAGGTCGTTTCCACCCTTGCCGGGGTGCACGAGATCTTCGAGCTTGAAAAACTCAATTTCGATGTGGAGAAGCACCCCCTTCACAAGGGCAAAGGCAAGGAGCAGGAGCGCCCGAAAAAGGCTCCCTCGGTGCGCGCCTCCGGGCTGGGCAGCTCCTACGGCCTCGCGCTGGACGAGCCGAACAACAAGGCGTACGTCGCCGACCGGAACGGCAGGCTGTACGAGGTGGATCTCACCTCAAATCTCCGCTCCGGCAACTGGCGTGAGGTCGCGAGCGGCCTGGGCGACATCGTGGATGTGGCGCTGGACCTGTCGAAGAAGGTCGCGTACGTCACCGACTACTCAGGTGGCCGCCTGTGCAAGGTGAAGAACCTGTTCGATGACTCCAAGGCCGTCGAAGTCGTCGAGGTCGCCAAGGTCCCCTACGTGTACGGCCTCGCGCTGGACGGGTCGGACAGGGCCTATGTCACCGACTACAACAACGGGCAGTTGATCGCGGTCAATCTGAAGGACGAACTGGAGAGCGGAGAGGCAAGGACGAAGCCGGTCATCGGGGGTATGGCGTATGCCTCCGGAGTAGCGCTGGACAGGGACGGCAGGAAAGCGTACGTCGGCCGGTACGGCAGCGGCCCTCTGTACGAGGTCGACCTCAATCCCCCTTCCGGCGCCACCAAGAGCGATGTCGCCACCTTCTCCGCAAGCACCCGCGTCGCGCTGGACGGCAAGGGCCGCGCATACGTCTCCGACCATGCGGGCGATTGCCTGCACGAGGTCGACCTGAATGAGAAGACCAAGGGCCTGCAGCGCGTGGTCGCCACCGGGCTTGGCGATGCTTGCGGCGTCGGGCTGCACAGCCGCACCGGCAAGATCTACGTCAGCAATATGTCCGGCCAGCTGTGGGAGATCCCCGACGTGCTGCCCGAGGCTCGGGAAACGTTGTAGCGTAAAACGTCTTTCGCGGGTGGGCGGGCATGGCTTCCTTGATCGTGTGGGTTGTCGACAGGGCGGTTGCAATTTCCGGGGTCGTGCGGCCGGTCGGGTAGCGATCGGTTGGGGTGCATACCAGAGCAGGCACGGGCTTCGTGATCATTGTGGTGTCTGAAGCCCAATGATCATGAGGTGGCCCGTGCCTGCTGCCATATCTTCTCCTGTCCCTGTCGACGGCAAAGCACTCAAGGGATCAGCCCGTCTCACCGCGACGCCCCGGCATCTGCTCTCCATCTGCTCTCCGCGGTCACTCACGGCACCGTCGTGACCCTCGCCCAGGTGGAGGTCGGCGCGAAGACGAACGAAACTACACACTTCCGTCCGCTGCTGGCACCGCTGGGCCTGGCCGGCACCGTCGTCACCTTCGATGCCCTGCACTCGGTCAAGGCGAACATCTCGTGGCTGGTCGAGACCAAGAAGGCCCACTACATCGCCGTGATCAAAGCCAACCAGCCGACCGCTTACAGCCAGCTCGCTGCCCTGGCATGGCAGGACATTCCCGTCCAGCACACCGCCTCCGCCTCCGGGCACGGCAGGCGGGAATCCCGCTCGATCAAGACCTGCGGGATCGCGGACCAACTCGGCGGAATCGCCTTCCCCCACGCTCGCCTGGCCATCCGCGTCCATCGCCGCCGCAAGCCCACCGGCGAACGCGAGACCCGCGAGAGCGTCTACGCCGTCACCAGCCTCGACGCCCACCAGACCGACCCGGCCGATCTGGCCGCCGCGGTTCGCGGGCACTGGGGAGTGGAGAACTCCTCGCACCACATCAGCAACGTCACCTTCGCCGAGGACGCCTCCACCGTTCACACCGGGACCGCACCACGGGCCATGGCGACCCTCCGCAACCTCGCCATCGGCGCGCTGAAAGCCCTCGGAGCCGACAACATCGCCAAGACCACCCGGGCGATCCGCGATGAACCCGAACGAGCACTCCCCATCCTGGGCAACACCAACAACCCGGACACCTACGGAACTTGATCAAGCCCTGGGAGAAGACGGCACACCAGCGCGGATGGCGCGCTTATATTCCGGCTACAGCTGCGACATGGCGCTGGACGGCACGGGCAAGGCATACGTCTCCGACCACTACAGCGACCGCATGTACGAGGTCCACCTGTCCGACGGCGCGCAGCGCGAGGTGGTCAAAGCCAGCAGCGGCGCCTTCTCCCCGCTCGGCGTCGCGTGGGACAGCGGCAGTCGCATGCTCTACATCAGCACCTGGGAAGGCCAGCTGTGGCGGATCTCCCAGCGTGCTCTCCAGAGCCCCGGCATGGTCGAAATCAAGGCCTAGCGCAGGGGGCTTTGCGCAGGAGGCTTTGCGCAGGGGGCGGGCACTGGGGGCCCGCCCACCGCCCATCCTTACCGGGGCCTGTCGGCGCAGCACTCCGGGGTCAGCCCCTTCGGGAGGCGTTCGCCGCCGAAGACCGCGACCGTCGCCTCGTCGCCGCCGAGCGCGGCCACCGCGAGCAGCAGGGAGCCGGCCGTCCAGGTGGTCTGCTCCTCGGGCCAGATCGCGCGGTCCTCGAAGACGTACCCCGTCCAGTACATGCCGCCCTCGGCGCGCAGATGGCGGATCGACTGGAGGATCTCCAGGGCACGGTCGGACTCGCCCATCGCCCAGAGCGCGAGGGCCAGTTCGCAGCTTTCGCCGCCCGTCACCCAGGGGTTGGGCAGCACACAGCGGACGCCGAGGCCGGGGACCACGAAGTCGTCCCAGCGGTCCTCGATGCGGGCCTTGGCCTCCGGGCCGGTGAGGGCGCCGCCGAGGACGGGGTAGTACCAGTCCATCGAGTAGCGGCTCTTGTCGAGGAAGCGCTCCGGGTGGCTGCGGATGGCATGGGCGAGCGCCCCGGCCGCCAGCTCCCAGTCGGGCTGTGGCTCCTCGCGTTCCTCGGCGATGGCGAGGGCGCAGCGCAGCGCGTGGTGGATGGAGGAACTCCCGGTCAGCAGCGCGTCGTTGACGGGCGTTCCGTCGGCCTCGCGCTTCCAGCCGATCTGGCCGCCGGGCTGCTGGAGCGCCAGGGTGAACTCGATCGCCGCGCGGACGGTGGGCCACATGCGGTCGAGGAAGGCGTCATCGCCGGTGGAGAGGTAGTGGTGCCAGACGCCGACGGCTATATAGGCGCAGAAGTTGGTCTCGCGGCCGAGGTCGGTGGGCCGGCCGGCCTCGCCGTCGTGGTAGGCGGCGTACCAGGAGCCGTCGTCGTTCTGGTGCCGGGCCAGCCACTCGTACGCGCGTGCCGCGGCCTCGTGCTCGCCGGCCGCGTCCAGCGCCATCGCGGCCTCGGTGTGGTCCCACGGGTCGAGGTGGTGCCCGCGGAACCAGGGGATCGCGCCGTCCTCACGCTGGACGGCGCGTATCCCGGCGACGGTCTCGGCGGCCTGCTCGGCGGTGAGGACTCCGGTCAGGGCGAGATGCTCGGTCCGCTCGGACGGCGTCGGCGTCACCGGGTGACGTCCGCGGACTGCTCGGGCCGGCGGGGCTGATGGGGCTTCGTCGCGTACGCCACGAAGCTCTTGCCGATCAGCGGGTTGAGCGCCTGCTCGGCGACCCGCGTGGCCAGCGGCTTCTTCATGATGTCCCAGACCAGCAGCTTGTGGTACGCGCGGACCGGCAGCGCCTTGTCGTTGTCGACGCCGAACGCGCACTTGAGCCACCAGTACGGGGAGTGCAGCGCGTGCGCGTGGTGGGTGCCGTACGGCTTGAGCCCGGCCTCCCGCATCTTCGCCAGCAGCTCGTCGGCCCGGTAGATGCGGATATGGCCGCCCTCGACCTCGTGGTAGGCGTCGCTGAGCGCCCAGCAGATCTTCTCCGGGCCGTAGCGGGGGACGGTGACCGCGATCCGGCCGCCGGGCTTGAGGACCCGCACCATCTCGCCGAGCACGCCCTTGTCGTCGTGGATGTGCTCCATCACCTCGGAGATGATCACGACGTCGAACGAGGCGTCGGGGAAGGGGAGGTTCAGCGCATCGCCCTCCATGGCGGTGGCGGTCGCGCCCTGCGGGGCCTCCCCCGCCTCCTTCATGGCCGCGAACCACTTGGCGACCTCGCGGATCTCCTCGCCGTTCTGGTCGAGGGCCACGACCTGGGCGCCCCGCCGATAGCACTCGAACGCGTGCCGCCCGGCCCCACAGCCAAGGTCCAGCACGCGATCGCCCGGCGCGAGCGGGAATCGGGAGAAGTCGACGGTCAGCAAGGAGTCAGCCCTTCGGGATACGTCATGTTTCGGGCCGCGGAGCGGCCGGTGCCCGGCCCTGCGGCCGCGGCGCGGCGACCCTGAACCGGGGGCCTGGGGCCCACACGCCGGGCCGCGGAGCGGCCGGTGCCGGGGACCGTCGCGAGCGTGGGCCGCAGGCCCACAAGCCGGGCCGGCGGCGCGGAGCGCCGAGAGCCGGACCCCGGGAACCTGGGCGTGGGCCACAGGCCCACGCACCCGGCCGCGGAGCGGCCCGGAAGCAGCGGCGCGGAGCGCCGGAGCGCCGTCACCGCACCGCCCCCGCCGCGGCGATCGACTCGCGGTACCGCTCCACGGTCCCCCGCGCCGCCCGCGCCCAGGTGAAACGATCCAGCACCCGGGCCCGGCCCGCCGCGCCCAGACGGGTGCGGAGTTCCTCGTCACCGAGCAGCCGGCCGAGCGCCGCGGCCAGCGCGCCCGCGTCGCCGGGCGGGACGGCCAGACAGGTCTCCCCGTCGGGCCCGGCGACTTCGGGGATCGCCCCGCCTGTGGTGGCGACCAGCGGCGTCCCCGTGGCCATCGCCTCCGCGGCGGGCAGCGAGAACCCCTCGTACAGCGACGGCACACACGCGATCTGCGCCCCGCGCACCAGGTCGACGAGCTGCGCGTCCGAGATGCCCTTGACGAATTCGACGGCGCCCTCCAGCCCGTACCGCTCGATCATCTGGGCGACGGGCCCGTCCTCGGCGCGCTTGCCGACGACGACGAGGTGTGCGGCGGGGTGCTCGGCGCGGAGCTTGGCAAGCGCCTCGACGAGGTGGACGAGACCCTTGAGCGGTACGTCCGCGCTGGAGGTGGTGACGATGCGCCCGGGCACCTCGGGGACGGCCGGGTCGGGCGAGAAGAGGTCGGTGTCGGCGCCGATGTGCACGACGTGGACGCGCTCCGGACGCACCCCGAGGTGGTCGACGATCTCCTGCCGTGAGGAGCCGGAGACGGTCAGCACGGACGGCAGCCGGCGCGCCACGCGCTTCTGCATCCGGGTGAAGCCGTACCAGCGGCGTACGGAGGCGCGCCGCTTCCAGTCCCCGGCGGCGTCCAGTTCGAGCTGCCGGTCGACGGTGATCGGGTGGTGCACGGTGGTGACCAGCGGCGCGCCGAGGCCGCCGAGGAGGCCGTAGCCGAGCGTCTGGTTGTCGTGGACGACGTCGAACTCGCCGCGCCGTGCGGCGAGGTGCCTGCGGGCCCGCAGGGAGAAGGTGAGGGGCTCGGGGAAGCCTCCGGTCCACATGGTGGCGACTTCGAGGGCGTCGATCCAGTCGCGGTACTCGTCGCGCTTCGGCGTCCGGAAGGGGTCGGGGCTGCGGTACAGGTCGAGGCTGGGCAGCTCGGTGAGGGTCACGCCCTCGTCGAGTACGGGGTAGGGCTGGGCGCCGATGACCTCGACGCGGTGCCCGAGGCGGGCCAGCTCGCGCGACAGATGGCGGACGTAGACACCCTGGCCGCCGCAGAACGGATTCCCCTTGTAGGTGAGGAGGGCGATGCGCAGCGGACCGTCGCCGCCGCTGCCGCCGTCGCCTCGGCCGTCCCGGCCGGTCCTGCTGCCCCTGTCCCGGGCGCGGTCCGCACGGGGACCCGCGGCTATGGCCTCAGCGGTCACTCGCGGCCCCCTTCTCGCTGCGTTTCGCGGGAGCGTAACCGCTCGCGCTAATCTAGAACAAGTTTCAGACTTGATCGCTCAAGGAGCTCCGAATCTACCGGCAGGTAGCGCCACTGTAAGGGCCGGAACAGGTGATTCGCGCCACGGCGGAGGCCCTGCCATGCTGTGCGGTCCGCGGACGCCCGCGGAGGCCCGCAGTGGTGCGTACGCGTACGGAGAACAGGACGACGGGACGACGGGACGACGGGACAGATGACAGCAGCCGAAGCCACGTCGAAGTCGCCGGCAGGGTCGAGGACGGGGGCAAAGGCGGTAGCGCCGCTCAAGGAGGCCGCGCCGCCTTTGACGGAGCGCCAGGAGGCGCGCCGCCGTCGCATCCTGCACGCCAGCGCCCAGCTCGCCAGCCGCGGCGGCTTCGACGCCGTCCAGATGCGCGAGGTCGCCGAGGCGGCGGAAGTCGCGCTCGGCACGCTCTACCGCTACTTCCCGTCCAAGATCCATCTGCTGGTCGCCACCATGCAGGACCAGCTGGGGCGTCTGCACTCCACACTGCGCAAGAAGCCCCCCGCCGGGGACACCGCGGCGGAGCGGGTTGCGCAGACGCTGATGCGGGCGTTCCGCGCGCTCCAGCGGGAGCCGCAGCTGGCGGACGCCATGGTCCGCGCGCTGACGTTCGCGGACCGCAGCGTGAGCCCCGAGGTGGACACGGTCTCCCGGCTGACCACGGCGATCATCCTGGACGCGATGCGGCTGGAGGACCCCACCCCTGAGCAGCTGTCCGCGGTGCGGGTGATCGAGCACACCTGGCACTCGGCGCTGATCACCTGGCTTTCGGGGCGGGCGTCGATCGCCCAGGTGAAGATCGATATCGAGACGGTCTGCCGGCTGATCGACCTGACGACGCCGTCAGCCGGCGATTGACATTTGCTATCACCACCCATTGCACGCTTGATACCATCGCTCCATGCCGATGATCACAGTGGAGTTCACGGACGAAGAGCTCGCCGAGGCCAAGGCGCACGCCGCCTCGCTCGGCAAGTCCATGCGTGCCCATGCACACGACATAATCGTCGCGGACGCCCAGCGCGCGGCCTTCCTGAAGGACGCCGACAAGACCGTCGCCTACTACATGGACGTCTTCAAGGACGCCCCCGAGGGACAGCGTTGAGCCCTGTCATCCGGGTCGACGCAGGCTGGATCCTCGACATCCAGACGCGCGTCTCCCCCCTGAACACACCGATCGCCGACTGGGGCGCGCTCCACGTCATGGCCGACCGCCATGTCTACGAGCAGCCCCATGGCCAGCTCTATTACGAAGTACCAGCCGCCCGCGCGGCCACGCTGCTCCAGTGCGCTGTCCTGCTTCGGCCGTTCACCGACTACAACTCAGTGATCGGCTGGGCATGCGCCGACCAGTACATGGCCGCGTCTGGCGAGGCCATCACCCCTCCGAAGCCGGATGAGATCCACTTGCTGACCGGCGCGATCAGAGCCCAGGAAGCGGATCTCCGCGACATCGCCCGAGCCATCGCCTCCTGGCGCTGACCGGTACGGGGAGCCGGGCTACTCCTCCGGCGGGAACACCGGTTCCCCGCCTTCCCGCAGGGTGATGGCGATCGCCTCCACCGGGCAGTTCTCCGCCGCCGCGAGGATGTCCTCGTCCGGATCGGTCTCCGCCGACCGCGGGTGCGACTGGCGGGCGGCGTCCAGCCGGAAGCGGTCCGGGGCGCGGCCGGCGCACATGCCGGAGCCGATGCAGACGCCGCGGTCCACCTCCACATGCCAGCGGTCCCCCATCGCGTCAGCCTTCCCCGTGCCCGGCGGGCAGATGGATCATCTTGTGCTCCAGATACGCGCCGAATCCCTCGGGGCCGAACTCCCGCCCCACGCCGGAGTTCTTGTAGCCGCCGAACGGGCCGAGCATGTCCAGGCTGAAGGTGTTGACGTTGTACGTGCCCGTTCTGATGCGCCGGGCGAAGTCGACGCCGTGCTCGACATCGGCCGTCCAGACGCTGCCGCTGAGGCCGTAGTCGGAGTCGTTCGCGATGGTCGCGGCCTCGTCCTCGTCCCCGTACGGCAGCAGACAGATCACCGGGCCGAAGATCTCCTCGCGGGCGATGCGCATCGCGTTGTCGACGCCGCCGAAGAGCGTCGGCTCCACATACCAGCCGCGCTCCAGGCCCTCGGGGCGGCCGCCGCCGGTGAGGATCTTCGCGCCCTCCTCCTGGCCGATCCTGATGTAGTCGAGCGAGCGCTGCTGCTGCCGCCGGGCGACCAGCGGGCCGACCTGGGTCGCCGGGTCCAGCGGGTCGCCGACGGCCAGCGCGCGCGCCGCGGCCGCGAACGCCTCGGCGATCTCCTCGTACCGGCTGCGCGGCGCGAGGATACGAGTCTGGGCCACGCACGCCTGCCCGTTGTTCATCCAGGCCGCGGGCACGATCCCGGCGACGGCTGCCTCCAGGTCGGCGTCGGGGAGGATGACGGCCGCCGACTTGCCGCCCAGTTCCAGGGTGACGCGGGTCAGATGGCGCGACGCGACCTCCATCACGCGCTTGCCCGCCGCAACCGAGCCGGTGAAGGAGACCTTGTCGACGCCGGGGTGCCCGACGAGATACTCGCTGACCTCGCGGTCGGCGGGCAGGATCGACAGCACGCCCTCGGGCAGGCCGGCCTCCCGGACGATGTCGGCGAGGATGTACGAGTCGAGGGGGGACTCCGGGGACGGCTTGAGCACCGCCGTACAGCCGGCGAGCAGCGCGGGCCCCAGCTTCGCGGCGGCCGTGAACTGCGGGACGTTCCACGGCACCACCGCCGCCACCACCCCGACCGGCTCCCGCCGCACCAGGATCGGACCGAGGACCCCCGAGCGCCGCTCCTCGTACGCCGTGTGGTCACGCGCCACCGTGATCGCCGCGTCCCACACCATCATCGCGCCCAGCGCCTGCCCGAGAACGCTCCATGAATAAGGGGAGCCGTTCTGCGCGCTGATGCAGCGGGCGATCTCCTCGTGCCGTGCCATGACCGCGTCCTTGATCCTGCCCACCACGGCGATCCGCTCCTGAAGCGGCAGCCGCGGCCACGGCCCTTCGTCGAACGCCCGGCGCGCCGCGGCCACGGCCCTGTCGACATCCGCACGCGAGGCGTGCGGCACCCGGCCGATGACCTGCTCGGTGTGCGGCGAGACGACCTCGATCACCCCGTCGCCGTCAGGGTCGGCGAACTCCCCGCCGATGAACAGCTTTCCGTGTTCCACAAGGTCGGTCATGCCGCCGCCTTCCAACAGCCGAGCTGACACCGTTTCAGAACTGATACCAGTTCTAGTTATAGTGGGCAATGGCCGTGCCGCCGACCGGAGATGAGACGCCCATGTCCCACGTCATCGCGCACGGCGGAGGCGTCTGGTCCATCGCCGTGCCCATCCCCGGCAATCCCCTCGGGCATACGCTCGTCCATCTCCTCGACACCGGCCGCGGTCCCGTCCTCATCGACGCCGGCTGGGACGACCCGGCATCCTGGGACGCCCTGAGCGACGGGCTGGCCGCGCTCGGGACGTCGGCCGCCGAGCTGCACGGGGTGGTCGTCACCCACCATCACCCCGACCACCACGGGCTGTCGGGGCGGGTGCGGGAGGCATCCGGGGCGTGGATCGCGATGCACGCCGCAGACGCCGCAGTGGTGCGCCGCACCCGGGCCGCGGAGCCGGGTCTGTGGCTGGACTATCTCGCGGACAAGCTGGAGCGCGCCGGGGCCCCCGAGGAGCACATCGCCCCGCTGCGCGCCGCCCGCGCGGCCGGGCGCAGCGGTGAGCTGCCCGGGCTGCGGCCCGCGCTGCCCGACCGCGGGATCGCACCGGGGGAGCTGCTGGATCTGGCCGGGCGGCGGCTGCGCGCCGTGTGGACGCCCGGCCACACCCCCGGACATGTCTGCCTCCATCTCGAAGAGGACCATCCGGCTCGGCTGCCGGGCCACGGCAGGCTGTTCTCCGGCGACCATCTGCTGCCGGAGATCACCCCGCACATCGGGCTGTACGAGGACCCCGACGACGCCACCGTCACCGACCCCCTCGGCGACTACCTCGACTCCCTGGAACGGGTCGGCCGGCTCGGCCCCGCCGAGGTCCTCCCCTCCCATCAGCACGCCTTCACCGGCGCGCCCGCGCGCGTACGGGAGCTGCTCGCCCACCACGAGGCCCGGCTGACCGCCCTGCTCGGGCTGCTGGAGCGGCCCCTCACGCCCTGGCAGGCCGCGGAGCGGATGGACTGGAACAGACCGTGGGAGCAGATCCCGCACGGCTCCCGCAACATCGCCGTGTCGGAGGCGGAGGCACATCTGCGGCGGCTGGTGAAGCTGGGCCGCGCCGAGGCCGTCCCGGGCAGTGAGCCCGCGGCGTACGTCGCCGTGTGAGCGGTGAACAGTGAGCAGTGAGCGGAGGGGCGGCAAGCGGAGGGGCAGCGGGGCGGCGAAGGAGCGGCGGAGGGGGCGGGCACCGGGCCGTCAGATGACCTGCCGGTAGAGTGTGCGCGTCGTCATCATGCGCGTACGGGGGGAAGCCGGTGCAATTCCGGCGCTGACCCCGCAACCGTGAGCCGTCTGCCTCGCAGCCGGTGAGCCGGAATGCCCCGTATGCGTTCAATGACCGGCTCACGCCGTCGGCAGCCCGCCGGCGGTCGGCACCGTCGAGGCATTACGGAGCCGGAGCCCTGGTGCCTTCCGTGTGCCCGTGCCCGGCCCACGCAGGAGAGGCACAGCCGCCATGACCACCGTTCGCCGTCGCAGACCCGCCGTGCTCGCCGCCATCGCCGCCGCCGGGCTGGTCTGCACCGCAGCCCCGGCCGCCGTGGCCGCGTCGCCGTCCCCCTCGCCCTCCGCGGCGCTGCCGTCCGGCCTGTACGGCGCAGGCGACCCCACGTACGACGGCGTGTGGCGGCAGTCCCTGGCGCTGCTCGCCCAGGACACCGTGGGGGTGCGCCCGGCCGCCAAGGCCGTGGACTGGCTGACCGGCCAGCAGTGCGACGGCGGCGGCTTCCCGTCCTACCGCGCGGACGCGACCGGCGACTGCGACGCCCAGCTGCCGCTGGACTCCAACGCCACCGCGGCGGCGGTGCAGGCGCTCGCCGCGCTCGGCGGCGACGGAAACGACGCGGCCGTCGACAAGGGCGTCGCCTGGCTGAAGTCCGTGCAGAACGAGGACGGCGGCTGGAGCTACAACCCCGGCGGGGCCAGCGACGCCAACTCCACCTCCATCGTGATCGGCGCGCTCGCCGCGGCCGGTGAGAAGCCGGAAGCCGTGACCTCGAAGGGCGGCAAGACGCCGTACGACGCGCTGCTGACGTTCGCGCAGCCGTGCGACGCCGAGGAGGCGGGGGCGTTCGTGTACCAGCCGGGCACCCCCGGCCTGGTCGCCGACTCGACGGCCGCGGCGGTGCTCGGCGCGCACGGCGCGGGCCTGGTCGCCACCGCGGGCACAGCCGATGCCAAGGGCCTGACCTGCGCGAAAGCGACCAGCGCCGAGGGCGCGGCGCACAACGGCGCGGTGTATCTCGCGAAGGCCCTCGCCGCGACCGGGCACCTCGACACCCCGCCGATGCCGGGCGCGGAGAACCCGGAGAAGAAGCCGGACTTCGGCAACACCGCCGACGCCGTGGTCGCACTGTACGCACAGGGCCTGGGCGATCAGGCGGAGAAGCCGCTCAAGTGGCTCCAGCAGAACGCGGACGCCTGGGCGAAGGAGAACGGCCCCGCCGCCTACGCCCAGCTGATCTTCGCCGCCCATGCGGCGGGGGCCGACCCGAAGAGCTTTGGCTCGACCGACCTGGTCGCCGCCCTGAACGCGACCGGCCCCGCGCCGGAGGCCGCGTCCCCGCAGGGCTCCGCGTCCGCCTCCGCCGAGGAGAAGAAGGACGAGGACAAGGACGAGGACAAGGACAAGAACGACGACGGCTCCGGTCTCGGCCCGTGGTGGATCGTCGGCGTGTTCTTCGCCGCGAGCGTCGGCGTGGGCTTCCTGCTCAGCGGCCGCAAGAAGAACCGGCAGCAGTGAGGCGGACAGCTGTGGGGCCGACAGCCGTGGGGCGGACAGCCGTGACGCGTCCTCGTCTCGCCGCGTTCCTCGCGTTCCTGTCCGCCCTGTGCGCCGTCGTGACGTTCACCGTGGCGGCCGCCGTCCCGGCGCAGGCCGCCACCGGCTACCGCTACTGGTCGTTCTGGCTGGCGGACGCCGGACGATGGGTGTACGCGAGCGAGGGCCCGGCCACCGCCCGCCCCGCGGACGGCTCGGTGAACGGCTACCGCTTCTCGGTCAGCGAGGACAGCGGCGACTCGGCACAGCCGCGCGAGGCTCCCGACTTCGCGGCGATCTGCGCGGACACGCCCGCGAAGGACGGCGTCAAGCGGGTCGCGGTCGTCGTCGACCCCGGCGTGCCCGCGGACGCGCCCGAGGGTGAGACGGCTCCCGCGCTGCGGACGGCCTGCGCCCGGGTGGCCGAGGACGCGACGAGCGCGGAGGCGCTGGCCGCGGTGGCGAAGCCGCTGCGGTACAACGGCGATGCGCTGCTGTGCGCGATCTCCGGGTACCCGAAGACAGGCTGCGGGGAGCAGGTTTCGGCCGACGGCGACGGCGACAGCGACACCGCAGCCACGGCCACCGCGTCACCCGCCGCCTCTTCTGCCGAAGAGGACGAGGACGGCGGACCGTCGCTCGGGCTGATCGCGGGCGGCGCGGCGGTGCTGCTGCTCGGCGTGGCCGCCGTATGGCAGTCCCGCCGCCGCAGGCCATGAGCCCGGCCGACGCACACCACGGCGACCCGGCCGACGCCGTTGACCGGCCCGACGTTGCCCGGCCCCGGGCAGCCGCCCGGCCCCGGCCAGGCGCACTGGCCCGGAAAGGCGCACTGGTCCGGAAAGGCGCACTGGTCCGGCCAGGCGCCTGGCGGGCACGTCTGCGCGCCCCCGCCGCCGACCGGGCGAACGCCCTGCACGCGGGGGCCTGGTGGCTGTGGGCCGTCGGGCTGGCCGTGGGGGCCTCGCGTACCACCAATCCGCTGCTGCTCGCGCTGATCGTCGCCGTCGCCGGGTACGTCGTCGCCGCGCGCCGCACCGACGCGCCCTGGGCCCGCTCGTACGGGGCTTTCGTCAAGCTGGGGCTCGTCGTGATCGCCATCAGGGTGCTGTTCTCGGCGGTGCTGGGCTCGCCGATCCCGGGGACGCACGTCTTGCTGACCCTCCCCGAAGTCCCCCTGCCCGGCTGGGCGAAGGGCATCCGCATCGGCGGCCGGATCACCGGGGAGCAGCTGCTGTTCGCGCTGTACGACGGCGCGAAGATCGCGACGCTGCTCATCTGCGTCGGCGCGGCGAACGCCCTCGCGAACCCGGCCCGGCTGCTGAAGTCCCTGCCCGGCGCGCTGTACGAGGCGGGCGTCGCGGTCGTCGTCGCCATGACGTTCGCGCCGAACCTGGTCGCGGACGTGGTGCGGCTGCGCACCGCCCGGCGGCTGCGCGGCCGTCCCGCCGGCGGGCTCCGGGCGATCGGGCAGATCGGGCTGCCCGTCCTGGAGGGCGCGCTGGAGCGGTCGGTCGCGCTCGCCGCGTCGATGGACGCGCGCGGGTACGGGCGTACCGCCGAGGTGCCGCCCGCGGTGCGGCGCGCCACGCACGCCCTGACGCTCGGCGGGCTGCTGGGCGTGTGCGCGGGCTCGTACGGGCTGCTGGCCGCGGCCGGCGCGTCGTACGGGCTGCCGCTGATGGCCGCCGGGCTGCTGGCGGCGCTGGCCGGGCTGCGGCTGGGCGGGCTGCGTTCCCCGCGTACCCGGTACCGCCCGGACCGCTTCGGCGTGCGGTCCTGGCTGGTCGCGGCCTCCGGTGCGGCCGTCGCCGCCGCGCTGGTGTGGGCGCGGGCGGCGGATCCGGCGGCGCTGCACCCCGGTGTCGTACCGCCGGTCGCGCCGGCGCTGCCGCTGTGGCCCGCGGCGGCGGTGCTGATCGGGCTGCTGCCCGCGTTCATCGCACCCGCGCCCGCGCCCATGCCCGCATCCGCATCCGCATCCGTGTCCTCTGTGAAGGTGCCTGCGAAGGAGCCACACCAGTGATCCGCTTCGAGAATGTGTCGGTGGTCTACGGCGACCCCGGCGGCCAGGCGCGCACCCCCGTCCTGGACGGGGTCAAGCTGACCGTGCCGGAGGGGGAACTGGTGCTGCTCGTCGGCCCGTCCGGGGTGGGCAAGTCGACGCTGCTGGGGGCCGTGTCCGGGCTGGTGCCGCACTTCACGGGCGGCACGCTGCGCGGCAGGATCACCGTCGACGGCCGTGACACGCGGACGCACCGCCCGCGCGAACTGGCCGATGTCGTCGGCACGGTGGGCCAGGACCCGCTTGCGCACTTCGTCACCGACACCGTGGAGGACGAGCTGGCGTACGGGATGGAGTCGCTGGGCCTCGCGCCGGAGGTGATGCGCCGCCGGGTAGAGGAGACCCTCGATCTGCTGGGGCTGGCCGAACTGCGCGACCGGCCGATCGCGACGCTGTCCGGCGGCCAGCGGCAGCGGGTGGCGATCGGCTCGGTGCTCACCCCGCACCCGAGGGTGCTGGTCCTCGACGAGCCGACGTCCGCGCTGGACCCGGCGGCCGCGGAGGAGGTGCTCGCGGTGCTCCAGCGCCTGGTCCACGACCTGGGTACGACGGTGCTGATGGCGGAGCACCGGCTGGAGCGGGTGGTGCAGTACGCGGACCAGGTCATCCTGCTGCCCGGACCGGGCGAGGCCCCGGTGGTCGGGGCGCCGGCCGAGGTGATGGCCCTCTCCCCGGTCCATCCGCCGGTCGTCGCCCTGGGTCGGCTCGCGGGCTGGTCCCCGCTGCCGCTGTCGGTCCGTGACGCCCGGCGGCGGGCCGCGGAGCTGCGCGACCGGCTGTCGGCGACGGCCCCGGTCCCGCATACCGGGGCGCTGCCGTCCGTCGCCCCGCCGACCGTGGCTGCGTCCTCCACGGCCCCCGCGTCCGCCGCATCCCCCGCGGCCGCCGTGGTCCGGCCCCCGGCCCCGGTCCCGTACGCCCCTGATGCGCGGCCCCGCCCTTCGGGAGTCCTCGGCCGTCTCCTCGGCCGACGCGGACGCGCGGTCTCCCCGCCGCACGAGCCCGTCTCCGCCTCCCGCGACGGGGCCGTCGCGCAGGCCGCGGGCCTCGGGGTGCGCCGCGGGCGGATCGAGGCGCTGCGCCGGGTCGATCTCGCCGTCGCGCCGGGCGAGACCATCGCGCTCATGGGCCGTAACGGGGCCGGCAAGTCCACCCTGCTTGCCACGCTCGTCGGGATGATCGAGCCGACGTCCGGCAGTGTGACCGTGGGCGGCCGCACCCCGCACCGCACCGACGCGCGGGAGCTGATCCGGCAGGTCGGCCTGGTGCCCCAGGAGCCGAGGGATCTGCTGTACGCGGACACGGTGGCCGCCGAGTGCGCGGCGGCCGACGCGGACGCGGGCGTCGCGCCCGGCGCCTGCCGCGCCCTGGTCGGCGCGCTGCTGCCGGGCGTGCCGGACGGGACCCATCCGCGGGATCTGTCCGAGGGCCAGCGCCTCGCCCTGGCGCTCGCGGTCGTCCTGACGGCCAGGCCCCCGCTGCTGCTGCTCGACGAACCGACCCGCGGTCTGGACTACGCGGCCAAGGCCCGGCTGGTCGGCGTGCTGAAGGACCTGGCCGCCGAGGGCCACGCCATCGTGCTGGCCACACACGATGTGGAGCTGGCGGCCGAGCTGGCGCACCGGGTGGTGATCCTCGCGGACGGCGAGATCGTCGCGGACGGCCCGACGCCGGAGGTCGTGATGTCCTCGCCCGCCTTCGCCCCGCAGACGGCCAAGATCCTGGCGCCGCAGCCATGGCTCACGGTCACCCAGGTCCGGGAGGCGCTGTGACCGACGACCCCATGCGGACGACGGTCCGGGCTCCGGCTACCCCCGCTGGTACCGCACCCGCCCAGGCGGCGGCGTCCGATGCGGCGCCGCCATCGGCATCCGGCCCGGAAGCGCCATCCGGCAGCCCGGAGCGGACTGATGCCTCTGCCCCCGATCCGGCCCCTTCGCCGAAGGCAGACCGCGCCGTCGCCCCAGGGCACTCGCCGGAGTCCGGCCCCGCGACGGCAGGTCGCCCGCGGAAGCGGACCCGCGGCGGCGGCGCGCGGCCCATCCGCCTCGGGGCCCGCTCCGTCGTCGCTCTCGGGCTGATCTCCGCCATCGGGGTCGTCGCCTTCGGGTGGCCGCTGCTGGCGGACGCGGACAGCGCGGTCACCGATCATGCCGCCGACGCGCCCTGGCTCTTCGGGGCGCTGCTGCCGCTGCTCGTCGCCGTCGTCGTCGCGACGATCGCGGACACCGGCATGGGCGCGAAGGCGGTGGCGATGCTCGGCGTGCTGGCCGCGGTCGGGGCGGCGCTGCGCCCGCTGGGCGCGGGCACGGCCGGTCTGGAGCCGATGTTCTTTCTGATGGTGCTCAGCGGCCGGGTCCTCGGCCCGGGCTTCGGCTTCGTCCTCGGCTCGGTCACGATGTTCGCGTCCGCGCTGCTGACCGGCGGGGTCGGCCCCTGGATGCCGTTCCAGATGCTGGCGATGGGCTGGTTCACGATGGGCGCGGGGCTGCTGCCCGCCCCGCTCAGGCTGCGCGGGCGCGGCGAGGTGCTGATGCTCGCGGGATACGGCTGCCTGGCCTCCTTCGCGTACGGCACGGTCATGAACCTCCAGGGCTGGGTGCTGCTCCAGTCGGCGGCGAGCAGCTCGGCCGCCTTCCATCCGGGCGCGGCGGTGCACGAGAACCTGGTGCGTTTCGTCGCGTACTGCCTGGCCACATCGCTGGGCTGGGACCTGGGGCGGGCCGCGCTCACCGTCGTGCTGACGGTGCTGCTCGGCTCCACGGTCCTCAAGGCGCTGCGCCGGGCCACCCGGCGCGCCGATTTCGAGGCGCAGGTCACATTCGAGCCGCGCTGAGGGGCGGTTGAGGGGGTCCGGAAGGGTCCCGGGCGGGTGAGCCGTCTCACGGGACGTTGGTCCTCTACGGCCTGGCTTCGTAGTCGTACGGGGCGGGCCGGGCGGCCCTTCAACCCCACCCCCACCAGGCGAAACACCCCCTATACCAGGGGGGAGGGCTTTTGTCCCGTACTTCCCGTATATCGCCTTCTCCCTCGTATTTCCGTAGTGAGCCCGCTCACGGCGCGGGCCCCGACGCCTGCTTTACAACTGTTCGAGTCGCCAGGCGGCGCAGGGCTTCGAGCCCGGCGTACGAGCCCCGCTCAGCCACGCCGCTCATGGCGACTCCCCATGCCCCCGACGTTAGGTATCGCTTTGTCCCGCTCGCTGATCAACCGCTTCACCGCCCGCCAGAAGACCGTCGTCGCAGGCGCCGCTGTGCTCCTGGGTGCGGCAGGCGCGGTGATGGGGTCGACCACGACGGCCGCCGCTGCGACCCCGCAGCAGATCGCCAAGCAGATGATGCCCGCCGGCCAGTTCCAGTGCTTCAGCAACATCGTCGAGCGTGAGTCCGGCTGGGACCACACCGCCACGAACTCCTCCTCGGGCGCGTACGGCCTGGTGCAGGCCCTTCCGGCCTCGAAGATGGCCTCTGCGGGCTCCGACTGGAAGACCAACCCGAAGACCCAGATCAAGTGGGGTCTGGACTACATGAACGACCGCTACGGCAGCCCGTGCGGCGCGTGGAACTTCTGGCAGGCGAACCACTGGTACTGAGCCAGACGCTGAGCCCGGCGCCGGACTGAGCCGCTGACGGCGCAGTCCGGCGGTACGAGGGCCCCGGCGACCGACCATCCCCCTGGTCGGCCGCCGGGGCCCGTTCTGTTGTCCACCTGTCGTCTAGGCCAGTCGTCTAGGCCAGCCGCTGGATGATGGTTCCCGTCGCCAGCGCCCCACCCGCGCACATCGTGATCAGCGCGAACTCCCGGTCCCTGCGCTCCAGCTCATGCAGCGCCGTGGTGATCAGCCGCGCGCCCGTCGCGCCCACGGGGTGGCCCAGCGCGATGGAGCCGCCGTTGACGTTGACCTTCTCCAGGTCCTGTTCGAAGACCTGGGCCCAGCTGAGCACCACGGAGGCGAAGGCCTCGTTGATCTCCACCAGGTCGATGTCCTTGAGCGACATGCCCGCCTTGCCGAGCACCGCGCGGGTCGCGTCGATCGGGCCGTCAAGGTGGAAGTGGGGGTCCGCGCCGACGAGCGCCTGCGCGACGATGCGGGCGCGCGGTCTGAGTTTGAGCGCCCGGGCCATGCGCTTGGACGCCCACATGACCGCCGCCGCGCCGTCGGATATCTGGGAGGTGTTCCCGGCGGTGTGCACGGCGGTGGGCATGATGGGCTTGAGCCTGCCCAGGGCCTCCATGCTGGTGTCCCGCAGCCCCTGGTCGCGGTCGACGAGCCGCCACATGCCCTGGCCCGCGGCCTGCTCCTCTTCCGTGGTGGGGACCTGGACGGCGAAGGTCTCCCTCTTGAAGCGCTCCTCGGCCCAGGCGGCGGCCGCGCGCTCCTGCGAGATCAGCCCCAGCGCGTCGACGTTCTCCCGCGTCAGCCCGCGGCGGCGCGCGATCCGCTCGGCGGCCTCGAACTGGTTGGGCAGATCGACGTTCCACTCGTCGGGGAACGGCTTTCCCGGGCCGTGCTTGGAGCCGCTGCCCAGCGGCACCCGCGACATCGCCTCGACTCCGCAGCTGATGCCGATGTCGATGACCCCGGTCGCCACCATGTTCGCGACCATATGGCTCGCCTGCTGCGAGGAGCCGCACTGGCAGTCGACCGTGGTGGCGGCCGTCTCGTACGGCAGGCCCATCGCCAGCCAGGCGGTGCGCGCGGGGTTCATGGACTGCTCGCCGGCGTGGGTGACGGTGCCGCCGACGATCTGCTCGACGCAGTCGGCGGGGATGCCGGTGCGGCCGAGGAGTTCACGGTAGGTCTCGCCCAGCAGATAGGCGGGGTGGAGATTGGCGAGCACCCCGTGCCGTTTTCCGATGGGGGTGCGTACGGCTTCGACGATGACGGGTTCCGCGGCCATAGAGCTCGTCCTCTCCTGCGCATCCGCCATGGGTGCGCATCGGCGGGGGCGTCCCGGCGCCACACCGCGAGCGAACTAGTACACGTTCTAGTTCTCTCAGCAGTCTGGAGAGGCTTACCCGCGGTACGCAAGGCCCGTGCACGCCTTACGCGCACCTGCGCCCGCCCAACGCCCGCCCGGCGCACACCCAACGCGCGCCCGCGCACGGCATCTCCGCGCAACGGCCGCCGCCGCGACTCTTGCCACTTGCGGAACCCGTTACTACCTTGCGAACTAAATCTGATGGGCCGTCAGACAGTCCGCGTCGCGCCCGCGTCCGGCCGGCGGGGTCGCCTTCCGCACCGGCAGCCCGACGCCTCCGCCAGTCCTGGAGTTGCCCATGCCCCCCTGCCCCCGCCTTCCCCAGGGATTCGACTTCACCGACCCCGATCTGCTCCAGACCCGCATCCCGCACCCGGAGTTCGCGGAAACACGCACGACCGCGCCCGTCTGGTGGTGCGCCCAGCCGACGGGGATCTCCGGCTTCCAGGACTCCGGATACTGGGCCGTCACCCGGCATGCCGACGTGCGGCACGTCTCCACCCATCCCGAGCTGTTCTCCTCGAACACCAACACCGCGGTGATCCGGTTCAATGAGTCGATCAGCCGGGACCGGATCGACGTCCAGAAGATGATCATGCTCAATATGGACCCTCCCGAGCACACCCGGGTCCGGCAGATCGTGCAGCGCGGCTTCACCCCGCGGGCGGTGCGCTCCCTGGAGGACGCGCTGCGCCGCCGCGCCCGCTCCATCGTCGAGACGGCGCTGGCCGACACTGGGCGCTCGCCGCACGGCAGCTTCGACTTTGTCACCAACATCGCCGTCGAGCTGCCGCTCCAGGCGATCGCGGAGCTCATCGGCGTACCGCAGGAGGACCGCGCAAGGATCTTCGACTGGTCCAACAAGATGGCGGCCTACGACGACCCGGAGTACGCCATCACCGAGGAGATCGGCGCGGAGGCGGCGCTGGAGATCGTCTCGTACGCGATGAACCTCGCCGCCGCCCGCAAGGAGTGCCCCGCCAAGGACATCGTGACCCAGCTGGTCGCCGCGGAGGGCGAAGGCAATCTCTCCTCCGACGAGTTCGGCTTCTTCGTCATCCTGCTGGCGGTCGCGGGCAATGAGACCACGCGCAACGCCATCAGCCACGGCATGCACGCCTTCCTCACCCACCTCGACCAGTGGGAGCTCTACAAACGGGAACGCCCGCAGACGGCGGCCGAGGAGATCGTGCGCTGGGCCACGCCGGTCGTCGCCTTTCAGCGCACCGCCACTCAGGATGTGGAGCTGGGCGGGGCACGGATCGCCAAGGGCGACCGGGTGGGGATCTTCTACTCCTCCGCCAACTACGACCCCGAGGTCTTCGACCGCCCCGAGGTCTTCGACATCACCCGCGACCCGAACCCGCATCTCGGCTTCGGCGGCGGAGGCCCGCACTTCTGCCTCGGCAAGTCCCTGGCCGTGATGGAGATCGACCTGATCTTCAACGCGATCGCGGACGCCCTCCCGGACCTGCGGCTGGCGGGCGAGCCGCGGCGGCTGCGCTCAGCCTGGCTCAACGGCATCAAGGAACTCCAGGTCAGCACGGGCATCTGACGCCCGCTTACACGTGGGAGGCAGGGGCTCATCCCCTACGCCCCGCCCCTGCCGCCCGCCGAACCGCGCTGTCTCCGCGGCGCGTGCACCACGCGTCCGTTCGCGCGTGTCCGCCCCGCCGCGTGTGCCAGCCCCGCCGCGTGTGTTTGCCCCCGGCCACAACTGGCCCGGCGCGCCGGGCGCTCCGGGCGCTCCTCAGCCACGCGCCAGGGCGTCCAGCCGGGACAGGTCCCCGGCCGCGCCCAGGCGGGCGAACTCCGCGCGCGCGGCGGCGAGTTCCGCCGCGGCCGTCTCCGTGTCACCGGCCGCCCGGCAGGCCAGGGCCAGCGTGGCGCGGGTGCGGGCGGCCTCGTACGGGATCTCCAGGGCGGACCAGAGACCGAGGGCCCCGCGCAGCACCGGTACGGCGGCCCGCGCGTCGCCCTCGGCGAGCAGCACGGCGCCCGTCGCCTGCGCGGCCGCCGCCCGCGGCTGGGGCGTGCCGAGCAGCGCGCCGACCGCGGACAGCTCCTCGGCGGCTCTGCGCGCCGCCGCCAGGTCAGAGGACGCCAGCATGATCTCCGCATACGCGGGCAGGAAGCGGGCCCGCTCGACGCCGCCGCCGTCCGGCATCTCGTCCGCAAGCCGCAGCACGGCCGCCGCGGCCGCGTCCGTGCGCCCCTGCGCCAGCCGCAGCAGGGCCAGCTCCGGCTGCGGATCGGCTCCGGCGTCCGCCGCCCGGCGGAACTCCGCCTCGGCGTCGTCGTACGCGCCGCGCAGCCGGTGAAGCTCGCCCAGCAGACGCCGGGCGGCGGCCTCGGGCCCGCCCGGCGCGGCGCACGCGCGGTGCGCCTCGGCCAGCGCGTCCGCCCAGTCGCCGCGCAGAGACAGCGTCTCGGCGCGGTGCAGCAGCCACCTCCCCCGGTATGGAACAAGCTGCGGCTGCCCCGCGCACCAGCGGCCGAGCGCCTCGGTCCACGTCCGCGCCCCCCGTACGTCGAGCATCTCCCGGCAGGCTTCGACGCGGCCGCAGCGGGCCTCCCCTGCGACCGCCGGGGAGACCTCGTCCGCCACGACAGCGACCATGGCCTCGTCGAGCAGGGCGCTGCCCTCGTCGGCCCTGCCGAGGCGGATCAGCGCCCGGCCCACACCCTGGCGGGCCAGAGTGAGCAGATCAGGGTCCCGGAAGCGCTCCCCGGCCTGGGACGCCTCGCCGAAGGCGGCGTACGCGCGGGCGGCGTCGCCTTCGAAGAGGGCCTGCAGGCCGGTCAGACAGCGCAGATATCCCCGCTCGGCGCAGTCGGGCCGGCCGTCCTCGTCGAGGAGGCGGCGGGCCCGGCCCGCCCAGCCGCTCGCGCGCGGGATGTCACCGGCGGCCAGCAACCGGTAGGCCAGCCAGAAGGCACAGCGGGCGGCGCGCGGCCGCTCGCCCCGGAGCAGCCAGGCGTGGTGGGCGCGGATCCAGGTCTCTTCGCTGCCGAGATCCTCGCCGGCCAGATGCGCGGCGACGGCGAGGCGCTCCAGGTCCTCGGGGCTCAGCGGGGCGGCCAGGTCGGCGGCGGCAAGCTGCGCCTGGGCGTCGTGCCACGCCCGCTGCGCGAAGGCGGAACGGCCGCGGTCGAGCGGCGGCGCGTGGGGGGCCGTGGGGGCCATGCCGCCCTTGTACCACGCCGGGCGGAGGGCCGCCTGCGGACGGCGGGCCGCGGCCCCGGGTGGCGGACCGGACGGCGGGGGCGGATCCTGACGGAACGCGGCGATCCACCCGGGGGGCCGCCCATGCAGGCGCGCTCCCCGGGCCAGACGTCAAGGCCGCACGCGTCACGGCCCGTACATGAGGCACGTACACGCCACGGGCCCGTACGTCAGCCCCGTACACGTCACGGACCGTACGTGAGGCACGTACGTTACGAGGCGACGCCGCCCGCGCCCGCCCGCGCGATGTCCTTGTCTGCCGGCCCTGCCGGCTCCGTGCGGCCGGCGTCCTGCCGTGGGCTCCCGGGCCCCTCCGACGGCGGCGGCATCAGCTGCCGCCGTCCGGACAGCGCGTATGTGAGCCCGAAGCCCGCCGCCACGACGGTCGCGCCGCCCACCGCGTCCAGGACCCAGTGATTGGCGGTGGCGACGATGGCGCAGACGGTGAAGAGCGGGTGGAGCAGCCCCAGCAGCTTCATCCACAGCTTGGGCGCGAGGACGACCGCCACCACACCGCACCACAGCGACCAGCCGAAGTGCAGCGACGGCATGGCCGCGTACTGGTTGGTGACCGCCGTCATCGCCCCGTAGTCGGGGTTGGCGAGGTCCTGCGGGCCGTGGACGGTGTCGATGAAGCCCAGGCCGGGCATCAGCCGCGGCGGGGCCAGCGGGAAGAGCCAGAAGCCGATCAGGGCGAGCAGCGTGGCGAAGGCGAGCGAGGAGCGCGCCCACCGGTAGTCGGCGGGGCGGCGGGCGTAGAGAATCCCGAGGATCGTCAGCGGGATGAGGAAGTGGAAGGACGTGTAGTAGAAGTTGAAGAAGCCTTCCGCCCACTCGATCTTGACCACGGCGTGGTTGACGGCGTGCTCGATGTCGATGCCGAGCGCCTGCTCGACGGAGAGGATCAGCCTGCCGTGCTCCTCGGCCGCGCCGACGCTGCCCGTGGCGGCGAGGCGGATCTGTGAGTACACGGAGTAGCCGACCCTTATCGCCAGCAGTTCGAGCAGCAGATTCGGCCTGCTGAGCACGCGCCGCCAGAACGGCAGCAGGGGCACCCGGCGCCAGCGGGAGGCGACGGGGGTCGCGTACCGCGTGGGCACGGGGCGGCGGAAGTACGGGGAGTCGAGCGTCAGGAAGGGCACGGCGCAGGCGGCGGCGAGCGCGGCGATGAGCAGGGCGTTGTCCCGTACGGGGTGCAGCACGGCGAGGTTCGGCAGCAGCATCTTGCCCGGCAGGGTCATCGCCAGCACGATCAGCACGGGCCACAGCATCCGGTCGGACGCCCGCTTGCCGACCCGGCCGACGACCGCGAGCAGCACCCACAGCAGCTGGTGCTGCCAGGCGGTCGGGGAGACGGCGACGGCGACACAGCCGGTCAGGGCGACGGCCAGCAGCAGCTGCCCGTCGCGGGCATAGCGGACGGCGCGGCGCAGCCCGACGAAGCACACGGCTGCGGCGAGGGCCGCGTAGAGCGCGATCTCCAGCGGCCCTTCGAGGCCGAAGCGGAGCAGCGCGCCGTGCAGAGACTGGTTGGCGAGGCTGTCGGGCCGGGCGCCGAGCCCGGCGCCCGCGAGATGGTGCACCCAGTACGTCCATGAGTCGCTGGGCAACGCGGCGGCGGCGAGCGCGGAGCAGGCCGCGAAGGTGCCGACGGCGCTGACGGCGGCGGTGCGGCGGCCGGTCAGCCACAGCAGGGGTGCGAAGAGCAGCACGGTGGGCTGGAGGGCCGCGCCGACGCCGATGAGCAGGCCGGCGGACCGCTCGCCGCGCGCGGCGAAGCAGCCGAGCAGCACCAGCAGGACCGGGATGATGCTGGTCTGGCCGAGGTGGAAGCTGTTGCGTACGGGCAGCGACAGCATCAGCAGACTGATGGCGACGGGCGCGGCCAGCAGTTTGCTGCGGCGGGACACCGGGATGGGCAGGGCGCGGGCGGCGACCAGGCCGAGGGCCACGACGAGGAGCAGGGTGCCGAAGGTCCACACCACTCCGAACGTCTGTTCCGCGGAGCGTGCGAAGGGTTTCAGGACCAGACCGGCGAAAGGGGTGCCGGTGAATGTCTCGGAGTCGTACAGCGATCCGCTGACGTGCAGCACGCCGCCCTCGCCGATCCAGGTCTCCAGGTCCACGAGCCGCTCGCCGGGCGGCGAGGTGAGGACGGCCGCCGTCTGCCGTATGGCGAGCACGGCGGCGACGGCCCAGAGGAAAACCCTGGCCAGGGCCATCCTCGATACCGTCGTCGCGCTGCCGTTCACGCTGTGCTCCGCGTTCGCCACGTCGCGCCGCGCCTCCCCACGTCTGTGATCCGATCCCGAGTCGATAGAGCCTCGCACTCCCCCGGGACAGAGACTCAGGCAACCCCCACTTCGCCTGACTGTCACCCCGTTTTGACCGGAAGTCTGTGATCGCAGGCAGACATACAAGACCATAAGCCCGATCGGGTGACCTCTCATCCGCAGTCTCCGGGGCAGCGCCCCCGGGGGCGGAATCCCCGGGGCGGCCGGAAAGCACCGCTGTGCCCACCTGGCCTGGCATAGGTTGGACGCCATGACTCAGGAGCAGTGGAACGCCGTCGACGCCTATCTCACTGACACGCTCATCCCGGACGACCCGGCCCTGGACTCCGCCCTCGCGGCGAGCGACGCCGCGGGTCTGCCGCAGATCGCCGTCTCGCCCCCGCAGGGGAAGCTGCTGCACCTGCTGGCACGGACGCAGGGCGCGCGCCGTGTGCTGGAGATCGGCACCCTGGGCGGCTACAGCACGATCTGGCTGGCCCGTGCGCTGCCGCAGGACGGCGGCAGGCTGATCTCCCTTGAGTACGACCCCGCCCATGCGGAGGTGGCCCGCTCGAACATCGCCGCCGCCGGACTTGACAAGATCGTCGAGGTGCGCACGGGCGCGGCGCTCGACACGCTTCCGCGGATCGCGGCGGAGCTGACCGAGGCGGACCGGTTTGATCTGGTCTTCATCGACGCCGACAAGAAGAACAACCCCCGCTATGTGGAATGGGCGCTGCGGCTGACCCGCCCTGGCAGCCTGATCATCGTGGACAACGTGGTGCGCGCGGGCCGGGTGACCGAGACCGGCGGCGGCGACGAGGCGATCGAGGGCACCCGGGAGATGTTCGACCTGGTGGCGCGGGAGCCGCGGCTGGACGCGACCGCGGTGCAGACCGTCGGCACGAAGGGGTACGACGGCTTTCTGCTGGCGCGCGTCGTGTCCTGACCTGTTCCCCGCCTGTCCCCGCCTGTCCCCCGGGCGCTGGGTCGGCGCCGGCCCTGGCTCGATGTAGGGCAGGATGGCGTCATGAGCATCGTGAAGATCAATGTGCTGACCGTTCCAGCCGAGCAGCGCGAGGTGCTGGAGAAGCGATTCGCCTCCCGCGCGGGCATGGTGGAGAACTCCGACGGCTTCGAATGGTTCGAGCTGCTGCGCCCCGTCGAGGGCACCGACCAGTACCTCGTCTACACGCGCTGGCGCTCGGAGGCTGACTTCCAGGCCTGGATGGACGGCCCGATGCGCGCCGCCCACCAGGGCCGCGGCGACCAGTCCGGTGAGCGCCCCAAGCCGGCGGCCACGGACTCCACGGTCTGGACGTTCGACGTGGTCCAGCAGGCGGCCCCGGCGACGCCCACGGCCGGTTGACCGTGTGGTCCATCACGGCCAGTCAGTCCGGCACGGCCGGGCGGCTTCAGCGCCCCGGGCCGGCGTCGTGGTCGACGCCCGTCCAGCCGGGGCCGGGCGGTCGACAGGACAGGCGGCCGGTCACAGGGAGTGGTCCCGCTTCGCCTCCCCCTCGTACGGCCGGTCGCCGTCCGAGCCGCAGAGTTCGGCGTTCAGTTCGCGGACCAGCTGGATCAGGTCCGTGGGGCGGTCCGGGCCCCACCAGTCGCCGAGGAGTTCGGAGAGGGACTCCTCGCGGGCGTGGGAGAGGCGGCCGGCCGCCTCGGCTCCCTCGTCGGTGAGCATCAGCCCCAGGCCCTCGCGGCGCGCCAGGCCGCGTTCCTCGATCTGGCGGGCGGCATCGGTGATCGTGCGCAGCGGGACGGGTGTGGTGTCGGCGAGGAGCGCGGGCTCCACCACGCCTTGGCGGCGGATGCGCAGCAGCAGCCAGCCGGCGGCGGGCAGCAGGTCGAGGCCCGCGCGTTCGGTGATCCGGACGTAGATCTCACGGCGGCCTTCGCGGGAGCCGAGCACCGACAGGGCGCGGGCCACCTCGTCGTGGGAGGAGCGTTCGACGGGGTTGGAGGCGAGCGTCTCGGAGTGCTCGGGCGCGGTGACCGAGGCGCGCAGCCGGTCCTCCTTGAGGAACCAGCAGACCAGGAAGGAGACGGCCACGACCGGCGCGGCGTAGAGGAAAACGTCGGTGATGGACGTGGCGTAGGCGTGCAGGACGTCCGGCCGCAGCTCGGCGGGCAGCCGGGCGATGGCGCGCGGATCGGCGGCCAGTTCGGCCGCGCCCGCGCCCTGCGGGACCGGCTGCCCGGCCAGGGCGGCGGCGAGCTTGCCCTCAAGCCGGTTGGTGAAGACCGTGCCGAAGATCGCCACGCCGAAGGACGCGCCGATGGAGCGGAAGAACGTCGCGCCGGAGGTGGCGACGCCCAGATCCTCGTATCGGACGGCGTTCTGCACCACCAGCACCAGTACCTGCATGACGAGCCCGAGGCCCGCGCCGAAGACGAAGAAGTACGCGCTGATCTCCCAGGTCGCGCTGGACTCCTTCATCTGGTGCAGCAGCACAAGCCCGATGGCGGTGACGCCGGTGCCGGCGATCGGGAAGACCTTCCAGCGGCCGGTGCGGCTGACGATCTGCCCGGACAGCGTGGAGGTGACGAGCATGCCCAGCACCATCGGCAGCAGGTGCACCCCGGACATCGTCGGCGACACGCCCTGTACCACCTGGAGGAAGGTCGGCAGATAGGTCATCGTCCCGAACATCGCGAAGCCGACGACAAAGCTGACGGCCGCGACCAGGGTGAAGGTGCGGATGCGGAACAGCTTCAGCGGCAGCACCGGCTCCACGGCCCGCCGTTCCACGGAGAGGAAGGCCACGAGCAGTACGGCGCCGAGGACCGCGAGCGAGACGATCTGCGCCGAGCCCCACGCCCAGGTCGTGCCGCCGAGGGAGGCGATCAGGACCAGACAGGTGGCGACCGAGGCGATGAGGAAGGTGCCCAGGTAGTCGATGGTGTGGCGGGTGGGGCGCGCCGGGATGTGCAGTACGGCGGCGATGACGGCCAGCGCGACGGCCCCGATGGGCAGATTGATGTAGAAGACCCAGCGCCAGCTGAGGTGTTCGGTGAAGAAGCCGCCGAGCAGCGGCCCCAGCACGCTGGTCGCCCCGAAGACCGCGCCGAACAGCCCCTGGTACCGTCCGCGTTCGCGCGGGGAGACGATGTCGCCGACGATCGCCATGGACAGCACCAGCAGTCCGCCGCCGCCCAGGCCCTGGAGGCCCCGGTAGGCGATGAGCTGCGGCATGTTCTGGGCGACGCCGCACAGCGCGGAGCCGACGAGGAAGATGACGATCGCCGCCTGGAAGAGCTTCTTGCGGCCGTACTGGTCGCCGAGCTTGCCCCACAGGGGGGTGGCCGCGGTCGAGGCGAGCAAATAGGCGGTGACGACCCAGGAGAGGTGGTTCATCCCGCCCAGCTCGCTGACGATGGTCGGCAGGGCGGTGGCGACGATCGTCTGGTCGAGGGCGGCGAGCAGCATGCCGAGCAGCAGCGCGCCGATGGCGACCAGGACGCTCCGCCGGTTCTGCCCTTCCCCGGGGGCCGGGCCCACAGCCGGCGTGCTCACTTCCTGGGCCATGCGAGTCTCCTCGGGTCCGCCGTGTTCCTCTCCATCGTGGTGGGTCTGGCCGGTTATGGCCTGCCGAGTACGGCGGGGCGGCCTGGGGCCTCCGGGGCGGCGGTTGCCTCATCGCTCGCAATTCAAGGGAGGGGACCGTCGTGATGACGCCGAGCAGTTGTCCGGAATGCGGTGCGGCGGCGCTGGTCGGCGCGGACGGCGCGGCGCGGCCGGACTGTGACTGCGCCGTACGGGCGGTGGCGGCCATGCGGGCGCGACGCCAGGCCGAGTTCGATGCGGCGGAGGACTTCCATCCGCTGCGCGTCCGCCCGTATGTGACGCTCCAGGGGCTTCAGGCCGACGAGGGGGAGCGGCTCCCGGGCGGCGGCGCAGGCGAGGAGAGGGGCGACGGGCGCGGTCTCGACGTCCACGGCCCTGCAGCCCGGCGGCGGCACGCTGCGGCGCGGCGGCAGCGGCCCCGAGGTGCGGGAGCTCCAGCTGCGGCTGAAGCAGGTCGGGCTGTTCCATGGCCGCCCGGACGGCGAGTGCGACGGGGATGTGGAGAGCGCCGTGCGCTTCTACCAGTGGGACCGGGATGTCGCGGGCGACCCGGAGGGGGTGTACGGACCGCGGACGCGACGGGCGCTGGAGGCGGAGACGGCGGCGCCGTGAGGGCCTCGGGAGGCACGCGAGGGGCCAGCATGAGAGGGGACGGCGGAGGGCCCGGCAGGGGGGATGGACCGGCCGGTTTTGCACCCCGCCCCGGATTTTGTACCATCGAAAAACAAAGTGGCTCCGCGCGCACCCCCTGACCGGCGCGTGGAGCCACTTATGTGTTCGACGGGCGGCCAGGGCCGCCCAGGCCGCCCTGGCCGCCCGCGCCGCTCCGTCAGCGCAGGATGTTCAGCATCGCGTCGCCGCCGCCCCGCAGCTCCGACCGCGACCGCTTCTCCGGCTTGACCCCGCAGTACTCGGCCTCCAGCACCGACTGGGTGTCACCGCCCCAGTCGCCGTTCAGATTGAACGCCACGGAGTGCCGGCCGTCCTTGGTCGTGGTCGCCACGGACAGGGAGCCGTGGATGCCGCCGCTGTGGCCCCAGAGCTCCGTGCCGCAGGACAGCTTGTGCTTGATCAGCCCGAGGCCGTAGCCCGCCTCCGGCCAGCCCTCCGCGTCGACCGGCACGGCAGTCAGCATCTCCTTGAGCTGCGCGGGCGGCAGCAGCCTGCCGCGCATCAGGGCGGAGTAGAAGCGGTTGAGATCGGCGGAGTCGGAGATCATCTCGCCGGCCGCCCAGGCGCCGGAGGGGTTGAACTCCGTGACGTCATAGGTCGGGCCTGAGGTGTTGTCGAACCAGAGCTTGGAGTAGCCGCGTCCGCTCGGCCAGGGCATGCCGGGGTCGGTGCCCGGCACACTGGTCGCGCGCAGACGCAGCGGCCGGATGATCCGGTCGCGGATCTCCTCCCCGTACGGCTTCCCCGTGGCCTTCTCGATGATCATCCCGGCCAGCGCGTAGTTGGTGTTGGAGTACGACCAGCCCGTCCCCGGTTCAAAGGCCGGCTTGTGCCGCATCGCGACCTCGACCAGTTCCTTGGGGGTCCAGGTGTCGAAGCGGTGCTCGAAGAACCCCGGGGCGACGAAGTGCGACTGCAGCTCGGGGTCGGCGGTGTAGTTGTAGATGCCGCTGGTGTGGTTGAGGAGCTGCCGGATGCTGATCTTCGTACCGTCGTGGCCATTGCCCTTCACCAGGCCGGGCAGCCAGGCGTCCACCGCGTCGTCGAGCCGGAGCTTGCCCTCCGCCTCCAGCTGGAGCACCGTCGTGGCGACGAACGTCTTGGTGATGCTGCCCACCCGGTAGCGGTCATGGAGCCCGCGCGGGCGCTGCGTCCGGATGTCGCCCACGCCCGCGGTGCCGCCCCAGACGCGGTACCGCTCCCTGACCTGGGCGGTCACTCCGGGGATGCCATGCTCGACCAGGGCGTCCAGGGCCTGCTGGGTGGCACGGTGCGAGCCGCGCCCGGCCGCCGCGGGCTCTTGTGCCGCGGCGGCCGGCTGGACGAGGGCGACGGCCGCCAGGGCGGCGGCCGTGAGGCCGACGGTCGCGGTGCGTACGGCGGTCGCGCGCCGACGCGTGGACGGAGTTGCGGACGCGGACGTGGACGTGGACGTGGATGCGGGAGAAG
The DNA here is from genome assembly GCF_026420845.1 of Streptomyces sp. PR69. Lineage (GTDB taxonomy): Bacteria > Actinomycetota > Actinomycetes > Streptomycetales > Streptomycetaceae > Streptomyces. The sequence goes on from NZ_JAOWCB010000015.1 coordinate 52,145, forward strand.
GTGCGGGTGCGGGCGAGGGCACTGCGGACTCCTTGTCACCGAGGGTCACCGTCGTCGATGTACGTCGATGCACACGGCCCTGGGCCGTGCATTCGGTCACAAGGACTCCGCACGAACAGGTCGGAGTTGGCAAGATTCAGGCCACTTAACGCCACTTGACGGCAAAACCACCCGCGAGGGTGAACGAGCAGCGAGCTGGCATCCGCACCCTCTTTGTTTGTATCGTGATGAAACAAACCGGGGACGAGTATCCGCACACGCGACAGGACGGCCACTTTGCCCAGCTCAGCCACCAGCACAATGCCCATCGGCGTGTTCCAGGCCGCGCTTCTCGACATGGACGGCACCATCGTCAACTCGGACGCCGTCGTGGAGCGCTGCTGGCGCAGATGGGCCGTCGACCACGGGCTGGACCCGGAGGAGGCGCTCAAGGTCGTCCACGGCCGGCAGGGGTACGCCACCATGGCCGTCCTCCTCCCCGACCGCCCCATGGAGCAGAACCACGCCGACAACCGCGCACTGCTCGCCCAGGAGACCGCCGACACCGAGGGCATCGTGCCCATCCCCGGCGCTCCGGCCTTCATGGCCGCCCTCGCCGGGCTCCCGCATGCGCTGGTCACCTCCGCGGACGAGGCCCTCGCCCGGGCGAGGATGGCGGCGGCCAGGCTCCCAATGCCCCGTGTGCAGGTCACCGCGGAGCGCGTCGGGGCGAGCAAGCCCGACCCGGAGGGGTTCCTCAAGGGTGCGGCGGAGCTCGGTTTCGACCCGGCGCACTGCGTGGCCTTCGAGGACTCCGAGGTCGGCATCGCGGCGGCCCGCGCCGCGGGCGCACACGTGGTGGGCGTCGGCCCGCGCGCCGCGGCGCACGCCCCGGACGTGCATGTGCCGGACCTCACGCGCATACGGGTGACGCCCCGGCCGGACGGCGCGTTCGAGCTGAGCCTGATCTGACACGCGGTCAGCAGGGACGGCCCGAGCCGCGAGGGGGCGGGCCCCGTACACCGGTCCGGCACGCCGACCCCGTACACGGGTCCGGTACGCCGGTCCGGCACGCCGGCGCGGTCCCGGCTCGGCCCGCCTCCGCCCGCCGCTACGCCGCGACCGCCTCGTACAGGCTGAACCCCGCCAGCACCAGCATCAGCCCCGCCGCAACCTTGGTGATCAGGTGCAGCGGCACATACCGCATCAGCGTGCGCCCGCCGAGGATCCCGATGCCGGCGACCGCCCAGAGCGCCAGCACGGCGCCGAGCCCCACCGACAGCGGGTCGTCATAGCGCGCGGCCAGGTTCGCGGTCATGATCTGCGTCAGATCGCCGAACTCCGCGACGAGGATGAGCGTGAACCCGGCCCCGGAGACCTTCCAGAAGGACTGGTCCGCCGGGGCCGGCACATTCTCCTCCGCCCCGCCGCCCTTCTTCATCAGCAGCATCAGAGCACCAGCCAGGAACAGCAGCCCCACAGTTGTCTGCACCAGCCGCTGCGGCAGCAGGGTCAGCACGCTGCCCGCCGCGACGGCGAGGGCGACATGCACGGCGAACGCGGCGGCGACGCCCGCGAAGACATAGGAGGCCCGGTAGCGGGTGCCGAGCATCAGCCCGGCCAGCGCGGTCTTGTCGGGCAGCTCGGCAAGGAAGACGACGCCGAAGGCGATCGCCAGGACGGTGAAGCTCAGCACGGGCAGTGGTTCCTCAATCGGTCGGGACGGCGCGGCCCCGCCGAGAGACCTTCAGCAGACTCAGAAGCTGTCCAGGGGTCGCTTCGGCACGGCAACGCCCTCACATGAGCATGGACATTGCGGCCGAAGGTCTCGCTGGCGGACTTTCCGGGACTCATCCCGCCACACCGGGACCCGTCCCGCCGTGGACTCCGCCTCCGGGCGCCGGCTGAGCGAACTCAGCAGTATGTCGACGCATCCGGCGAAGAGCTACTCCCCTTCTGCTCCGTTCAGGGTACGCCATGGCGCGCGGGCCCTCAGCCGCGGTGGATGCGCCCCCGCGCCGCCAGCTCCAGCACCGCCGCCACCGCCACCGTCTGCACCGCCATCAGCGCCACCAGCACAAACAGCTGCACGGCCCCCGCGTGCAGGGGTGACGCCCCGCCGAGCAGCATCCCGACGAACGCGCCGGGCAGGGTGACGAGGCCCACGGTCCTGGTCTGGTCGAGCCCCGGCAGCAGCGCGTCGGACGCGGCCGTGCGCGCCACTTCCAGCCGGGCGTCGCGGTCCAGGAGCCCGAGGGCCAGCCCCGCCTCCACCTCGCCCCGCCGGGCCTCCAGTTCGTCCAGGGCGCGCCGCCCGCCGAGCACCGTGGCCGTGAGCGCGCCGCCGATGAGGATGCCGGTCACCGGGATCAGCGCGATGCCCTTGAGCGGCACAAGCCCCGTCAGCAGCAGCGCGACGACGGGCACGACGCTCGCGGCGATCGGCAGGGCGGCCCAGCGCCAGGTGCGGTTGGGGGTGATGCGACGGCCCGCGGTGCGTACGGCGACGGCGTACATCAGCGCCAGAAACCCCAGCAGCAGCGGCACCGAGCGGATGACCCACCCGATCACCAGGGATACGGCGGTGAGCTGGACGGCGGCGCGCACTCCCGCGACGGCGATCTCCCGTGACCGCCCCAGACGGGCCGCGGCGGCGACCGTCGCGGCAACGGCGAGGAGGACGGCCAGTACGGCCCCGAGGGTGAGGTTGACCGGCAGCAGCACGCGGCAACCCTATGCCCGGCACTGCCCCGGGACGCCTCTGCGCCACGTCAACCACGCGCGCGGGGACGGCGCATGGCGAGCAGTCAAAAATCGCCAGAACCCTTGATGTGACGTGTCCATGTCGTCATCTTGTCACCTGGCGCATTCCCCCAGGAAACCTGGCGCCGACACGATGGCCGGGCCCTGCGAGGGGCGAGTACCGGCCAACATTCCCCCACTGCCCTGGAGTTCACATGTCAGGTGTCTACGCGCGTCATGCCGCCCGCGCCGGTGTGCTCGCCGCCTCCGTCGCCCTCGCCGCAGCCGCCGGTCTGGTCACGGCGCCCACGGCCCAGGCCGCTCCGCCCGCCCCGGTCAGCGCTTCTGTCGCACGCTCGTACCTCAGCTGGCTGACGGTCGAGGCGGAAGGTTCCTCCAGCGGCTACAGCCGTGACAAGTTCCCGCACTGGATCACCCAGTACGGCTACTGCAACACCCGCGAAGTCGTCCTCGAACGCGACGGGGCCTATGTCGAGCAGGCCGCCAACTGCTCGGCGGTCAGCGGCAGCTGGTACTCCCCGTACGACGGCGCGACCTGGTACGCCGCCTCCGACGTGGACATCGACCATGTCATACCGCTCGCCGAGGCCTGGCGCTCCGGCGCGAACTCCTGGACGACCTCCGAGCGCCGGGCCTTCGCCAACGACCTGTCCAACCCGCAGCTCATCGCGGTCACCGACAACGTCAACCAGTCCAAGGGGGACAAGGACCCGGCGGAGTGGATGCCGCCGCGCGGCTCGTACCACTGCTACTACGCCCGTATGTGGGTGGATGTGAAGTACGAGTGGGATCTGTCCGTGGACCCGGCGGAGAAGAACGCGCTGCAGTCGGTGCTGAACGGCTGCTGACGGCTGCTGACGGCTGGTGACAGCCGCTGATGCCCGTGCGGGGCCGGTGCGCCGGAACCGCCGCCCGCCTCCCCGTCGTTCCGTACCGTACAGACGTCACGGGACGGCGGAGGGGGCGCATATGGCCGGGCTGCGGCTGGGACCACTGCTGCGGTACGTGGACTGGGAGTCCGGCGACCGCGCGACCGTCTGGGTCGAGGCCGACCGCCCGTGCCGCGCCGAGGTGCGCTGCGCGGGCGGCGCCGGCGGCGGGTCCGCCCGGACGTTCCAGATCGAGGGCCACCACTATGCGCTGATCCCGGTGACCGGACTGACCCCGGACGCCGCGACCGCGTACGAAGTGCTGCTGGACGGCCGCCGGGTGTGGCCCCTCGACGGCTCTCCGTTCCCCCCGAGCGTCATCCGCACCCCGGCGGTCCCCTCCGACGAGGTGACGGTCGTCTTCGGCTCCTGCCGCTGGGCCGCCACGCCCGCCGGGGAACACGACCCGATCGGTCCCGACGCCCTGGCCGCGCTCGCCGCCGAACTGGCCTCCGGCGCGCTCCCGGAGCCGTACCGCCCCGATGTGCTGGTGCTGCTCGGCGACCAGGTGTACGCCGACCAGACGAGCAAACAGGTCCGGCGCTGGCTGGCCGCGCGCCGCGATCTGCGCGAGCCGCCGGGCGCCGAAGTCGCCGACTACGAGGAGTACACCCGGCTCTATTGGGAGTCCTGGACCGACCCCGAGGTGCGCTGGCTGCTGTCCACGGTCCCCAGCTGCATGATCTTCGACGACCACGATCTGATCGACGACTGGAACATCAGCGCCTCCTGGCTCGCCGAGATGCGCGCGGAGCCATGGTGGCAGGAGCGCGTGGTCAGCGGGCTGATGTCGTACTGGGTCCATCAGCACCTCGGCAACCTCTCCCCCGCCGAGCTGGCCGCCGACGAGCTGTACGCGGCGGTGCGCTCCGCCCCGGACGGCACCGACGCGCTGCGCCGCTTCGCGGCCAAGGCGGACGCCGACGCGGCGTCCGCCCGCTGGAGCTACCGGCGCGACTTCGGCCGTACGCGGCTGCTGATGGCCGATACCCGCGCCGCGCGGGTGCTTGAGGAGCCGTCCCGGTCGATGCTCGCGCCGAGCGAGGCGCGGTGGCTGCGCGAACAGGCCCTGGACGGCCACCAGGAGGGCGCGTACGACCATCTCCTCATCGGGGCCTCACTGCCCTGGCTGCTGCCGCCGCTGATCCATGACGCGGAGGGCTGGAACGCGGCGCTGTGCGCGGGCGTCCGGGGGCGGCGCTGGGCGCGGTTCTCCGAAGCGCTGCGAAGACGGTCGGATCTGGAGCACTGGGCCGCGTTTCCCGCCTCCTTCGCGGAGCTGACCACGCTGATCGCCGAGGCGGGCGGCGAACCGGGCAGCGGTGCGCCGGCCCCGGCGACGGTGTGCGTCCTCTCCGGCGATGTGCACCATGCGTATGTGGCGGAGGCGGTGTACGGGGCGAAGGCCGTGGGCCCGGCGGAGGCGACGGGCCGGGCGGAAGCGGCGTACGCGGCGGGCGCCGTGGGCCGGGTGGAGGCAGCGGACCCGGCGGGCCGGGCGGAAGCGACGGGCCGGGCGGGCCAGGCGGAAGCGACGGGCCAGGCGGGCCGGGCGGGCGGGGCGGAAGCGGCGTACGCGGCGGAGGCCGTGACCCCGGCGGGCCGGGCGGAAGCGGCGGAGGCGACGGGCCGGGCGGAGGCGGTGTACGGGGCGGAGGCCGTGGGCCCGGCGGAGGCGACGGGCCGGGCGGAAGCGGCGGAGGCGGCGGACCCGGCAGAAGCGGCGTACGCGGCGGGCCGGGCGGAAGCGGCGGAGGCGGCGGACCCGGCGGGCCGCGACGCCGGGCAGCGGGCGCAGGTGTTCCAGCTGACATGTTCGCCGGTGCACAACGCCGTCCACGCCATACTGCGGCTCGGCTTCCGCTTCGGCTGGAGCCGGGCGGGCCGACGAGTGGGCCGGGCGCTGGCCCGTCACGCCGGAACCGGTCGGCCGCCGGTCGGCTGGCGGCGCACGGGCGGGCCGTGGTTCGGAAACCAGCTGATGACGCTGGCGCTGCGCGGGCGCGCCGCCTCGCTCCGGCTGGACCAGGCGCGTACCGCCGCCGGCGGCGCGGACCGCGGCGCGAGGCGGTACGGATCCGGCCACAGCGCGGCCGCGCGGCTGGCGACCGCGGACGAACGCGAGTTGACTGCGCACCGCGATCCGTCGCTCAGCGGAGGGTGAGACCCTGACACAAGGTTCACACGATCCACCAGAGCTCCACACGGGCTTCGCCAGGGGTTCGGCCCGGGGGTTCGACTTCGGGGGCCGCAACGGCATCATGAGGCGGACGATCCGGTTCCACTCGCCATAGCCCCGGGAGTCACGGTCTTGTCCGACGACGCGCACGACGTACGTCCCGCACAGCCCGCACAGCCCGCAGTACCGCACCAGCGCACCGCGGCCACCCGACGCCACGCGTCCGACCCGCCGGAGGTCGCCGGACGGGCCGGAGATCCAGCCCCCGCGGCTCCGCCCGGACGGAGTCCGGAGGAGTTTGAGGAGCGGGGGTCCGGGGGCGGAGCCCTGGCGCGGAGTCTGCGGCGGAGCCCCAGCGGGCCCACGGGCCGGGCAGCCGAGCCAGCCGGCCGCGCCGGGATCGCGATCGTCGGGGTCGGCCCCCGCGGCACCTCCGTGCTGGAACGGCTCTGCGCCTCCGTCCCGGAGCTCGCCCCCGGCGTCCCCCTGACGGTCCATCTGATCGACCCCGCGCCGCCGGGCCCCGGCCGCGTCTGGCGCACCGACCAGTCGGCCGAACTGCTGATGAACACGGTCGCGTCCCAGGTGACTCTGTTCACGGACGAGAGCGTGGCCTGCGAGGGCCCGGTGCGCCCCGGCCCGAGCCTGTACGAGTGGGCCGCGGAGCAGCACCCCGGCGAGCGGATCGGCCCGGACGACTATCCGACGCGCGCCTGCTACGGCCGCTATCTGGAGTGGGCGCTGCTGCGGACGGTCGGCCTGGCCCCCGGCACGGTGACGGTGCGCATCCACCGGGCCAGGGCCGTACGGCTGGAGGACGACCGCACCGCCGATCCGTACGGCCCCGAGGCCCCGCCCCAGACCCTCGCCCTGGACGACGGCACGGTCCTGACCGGACTGCGCGCGGTGGTCCTGGCGCAGGGCCATCTCCCGGTCGTCTCACGTCAGTCGGAGGCGCACCTCGCCGACTACGCCGCGCGCCACCGCCGGCTGCGCTACTTCGGCCCGGCGAACCCCGCCGACCTCGACCTGTCGGGCATCGCTCCGGGCGAACCGGTCCTGCTGCGCGGCCTCGGCCTCAGCTTCTTCGACCATATGGCGCTGCTGACGACGGGCCGCGGCGGCTCGTACGAGGAGCGGAACGGCACGCTCGTCTACCGTCCCTCGGGGCGTGAGCCGAAGCTGTACGCGGGCTCCCGGCGCGGCGTCCCGTACCAGGCGCGCGGGGACAACGCCAAGGGCGCGTCGGGACGGCATGAGCCGCTGGTGCTCACGCCCCAGGTGATCGCGGCCTTCCGCGCACAGGCGGACGCGGGCGATCCGCCGGACTTCCTCGCGGAGATATGGCCGCTGGTGGCGAAGGAGGTGGAGACGGTCCACTACGAGGCGCTGCTCGCCGCCCGTGCCGCCGACCCGGCGGGTCCCACCGACCCGGCCCGTGCCGCCGACCCGGCGGGTCCCGCCGACCCGGCCGGAGCCGGCCGCGGCTTCCGTGAGCGTTTTCTGGCCGTGCCGCACGAGAGCGCCGAAGAGAGGGCCGTATTGGAGGAGTTCGGGATCGCCGAGGCGGACCGCTGGAACTGGGAGCGGCTGGCGCGGCCGCACGCCGGGGTGACGTTCCACTCGCCCGCCGGGCATCGCGCCTGGCTGCTGGACCGGCTGCGCGCGGACGCCGCGCAGGCCGCGCAGGGCAATGTGGCGGGCCCGCTGAAGGCCGCGCTCGACGTGCTGCGCGACATCCGCAACGAACTGCGGCTGATCGTCGACCACGCGGGGCTCTCCGGCTCCTCGCACCGGGATCATCTGGACCGCTGGTACACGCCCTTGAACGCCTTTCTGTCCATCGGCCCGCCGCGCCGTCGCATCGAGGAGATGGCGGCGCTCATCGAGGCGGGCGTGCTGGAGGTGGTGGGCCCGCGGATGACGGTCGGGATGTCGCGGGCGGTCCCCGAGGGGGCGTTCACCGCCGAGTCGCCAGATGTGCCCGGCTCGTCGGTGACCGCGACGGCGCTGATCGAGGCCCGGCTGCCGGAGCCCGATCTGCGCAGAACGTGCGATGAGCTGCTGAGCCGGCTGCTGAAGACCGGTCAGTGCCGGCCGCATGCGATCGACGGCTATGAAACCGGAGGGCTGGACGTCTCGGCGCGCCCGTACCGGCTGATCGACCGTCAGGGCCGTGCCCATCCACGGCGCTTCGCGATCGGGGTGCCGACCGAGGGCGTGCACTGGGTGACGGCCGCCGGGGCGCGGCCGGGCGTGGACTCGGTGACGCTGTCCGACGCGGACGCGGTGGCGCGGGCCGCGCTGCGGACGCTCGGCCCTGCGCGCGCTTCGGCGCGTGCGGAAGCGGAACCCGGACGGACTCTCATCGAATTCTCAGATGTTGAACTTGCAAGTATCGATTAGGGCTGCCTAACCTGGGATTCTTCGCCGGTTCATGTCCCCAGACCCGAAGGATTCCCCCATGCCCAACCGCACCCTGCCCACGCTGCCCGCCCGCCTCGACCAAGCCCAGCCGTATGTGCTCGGCGGGTTCCGGATCGTCGTCGGGCTGCTGTTCGCCTCCCGCGGGGCCGCCTCCCTCTTCGGGGTCCTCGGCGGCATGGGCGGCAGCGGCGCGACCGTCCCCGCCGGCACCTGGCCCGGCTGGTACGCGGCGGTGATCCAGCTCGTCGGCGGCGGCCTTGTACTGCTCGGACTGGGCACGCGCAGCGCGGCGTTCATCGCCTCGGGCTCGATGGCGTACGCATACTTCAGCGTCCACCAGCCGGAGGGCCTGTTCCCGCTGCAGAACGGCGGCGAGTCGGCCGCGCTGTTCTGCTGGGCCTTCCTGCTGCTGGTCTTCACGGGTCCGGGCGCACTGGCGCTGGACCGCGTCCTGACGGCGCGCGGAGCCGCCGGACGGCAGGAGCCGGAGGAGCGGAAGACGGCATCGCCGATCGCCGCGTGACGCGTGCGCGCACTTCGGTCGCCCGGACCCCGCGACGGGGTCCGGGCGACTGGCGTCTCATCACGCCTTCTCCGCGGGCGCGGGGCCCCCTGGCGCCGACCTCGCAGGCGCGGGGTTCTCGGGCACAGGGCTCTCAGGCGCGGGCTTCTCCGGCACGGGTCTCACAAGCGCGGGCCTCTCCGGCACGGGTCTCACAAGCGCGGGCCTCTCGGGCGCGGAGCCCCGGGGAGCGAAGGGCACCGTGAAGCAGGCGATCCGCGCGCCCGCCCCGCCCGGTTCGTCATGGAGCACGACGGAGGCCGCCCCGCCGGGACGGAATCCCCATGCCTGCCGGGCCCCGGCGACGCCGGAGCCGTGCGCGTCGGCCGTGAAGTCCAGCCACACCTCGTTCCGGGGGTCGGCCTCCGGCTTCGGCACATGCTGGTAGTGGCCGCCGGCCGCCTTGGGGTCCGCGCCGCAGGGGCCGGTGTGCACATGCGCCCCGTACGCCTGGCCTGGGCGCAGCCCTTCAAGGCGGGCCGTCACCGTCGTACCGGCGGCGTCCGTCCGCTGCTCGACGCGGATCCAGGCCCCGGCCGGGACGAGCCGCCTGTCATACGTCAGGGCGCGCGTCGGCCCGTACGGGACGGGCGGCATAAAACGCCCCCGCTCCACAACCCGCTCACCTGGCGCTGCAACCCGCTCACCGGCCGCTGCGCCGCCGCCGGCCGCCAACGTCAGAGCCACACCTCCGGCCACTGCTGCCGCCATCACCGTCAAAGACCTCTCCTCACCTTCTGCTGTCACTCCGCTACAGGTTCACCCTGCCCCCGGCGCGAGTGACGCGCATCACAACCGCCACCCCCTGGCGATCTCGTGTCAGACCCCGGGCGTACGCTGTGTAGCCGTCATGCCGCCCCTGCCGCTCCCCTGCGACGTCGCGGCGTTCTTTCTGCCTTGGGGAGTCAACAGGTGCTGGAGAGTGTGGGGTCGCTGACCGGCAGCCCGTGGATCTACGCGGTCGTGGCCCTGTCCGTGCTCCTGGACGTCTTCCTGCCCGTTCTGCCCAGCGGCGTACTGGTGATCACGGCGGCGACGGCCGCGGCGGCGGGCTCAGCGTCAGCGCCGTATGAAATCCCCTCGCTGCTGGTGCTGATGGTGTGCGCGGCGGCGGCGTCGGTGCTCGGCGATCTGATGGCGTACCGGCTGGCCTGGCGCGGGGGTGACCGGCTGGACCGGGCGATCGCCCGTTCACGTCGGCTGACCCATGCGCAGGAACGTCTCGGCACCGCCCTCAGCCGCGGCGGCGGCGCGCTTGTGGTGATCGCGCGCTTCGCGCCCGCGGGGCGTTCGGTGGTCTCCCTGGGCGCTGGCGCGGCGCGCCGCCGGGTGCGGGACTTTCTGCCGTGGTCGGCGCTGGCCGGTGTGGTGTGGGCGGCGTACAGCGTGGGCCTCGGGTACTTCGGCGGCCAGTGGCTGGGCGCGAGCTGGGTCGGCGCGGCGGTCTCCGTGCTCGCCCTGTTCGCGGCGGGCGCGCTGGCCGCGTATGTCGTACGCCGCCGCCCGGCGCCGGCCTCCGCGTCCGCGTCCGCGTCGCCGGCCTCAGCGGCGGGGGGCGCTGCGGTGACCGTTCCCGCCCAGCAGCCTCCCCGTCAGCCGGCCTCCGCCAGACGGGCGGTCGAGCGGGCCGCCGAGCCCGTCGCCTGAACAGAGGTCCGCCGAGCGGAGGCCCGCTGGGCAGAAGTCCGCGCGGCCGCGCCGCCCCGGACCTCAAGGCCGCCGAGCAGCCGGGCCGTGGCCTCGGCGATCTCGTCGACGGCCCGGTCGAAGACCTCGCGGTTGTGCGCGGCGGGCGCGCGGAAGCCGGAGACCTTGCGGACGTACTGCAGGGCTGCGGCGCGGATGTCCTCCTCGGTGGCCTCTTCTGGGAGGGCGGGCGGGCGGAGGGTCTTGATGCTGCGGCACATGCCTCCAGTGTGCGCCGCCGCCCCTCACACGGCTGGGCGCTCCGTGCTGCGGTCCGTGCACAGCGCCCAGACCACGAAGATCCCGATGGCGATTCCCACGATGGCCCATACGGGCTGGTACGGCAGCCAGATGAAGTTGGCCACCACGCTGAGGCCGGCGAGCACCACACCGAGCGCCCGGGCCCAGGCCGCACCGGTGAGGATGCCCCAGCCGACGAGGGCGACGATCACGCCGAGGACCAGATGGATCCAGCCCCACGTGGTGAGGTTGAACTTGTAGACGTAGTCGCCCACGCGTGCGTACACATCGTCCTCGGCGATCCCGGCGATGCCCTGGAGCACCGCGATCACACCGTAGACGAGCATCAGCACACCGGCGAACAGCGTCCCGCCGGCGGCCCAGTCACCGGCCGCGCCGGGATCGCGGACCGGGCCGGGGGACGGATGCTGGGGTGCCCCCGAAGGGGAGGTGTCTGCCATGCGTCCACGCTCCGCCCGCCCGCGGACGGGCGACCACCGGTGCTCGCCCGTCCGGGTGAGCGCCAGGCCTGGGCCGGGCTGCTCCTGCTGACCGTCACGATCGACGTCATCACGCCCACACCCCGTCCCCCGAATACGCCGCCCACCACACCGGCTGACTCCCCCGACCGGCCTCCCCCGGATGCCACGCCCGGCCGGACCGGGCAGGGTGGCCTCGTCAGGACCTTCCCCGCAGAGACGAGGACCGCCCATGTCCGCGACCTCCCGCCGGTACCGGCATCCCGCCCTCGCCGCCGGGGCGGCCCTCCTCACTCTCGCCGCCGCCGCGGGCTGCTCCGGCCTCGGCCGCAGCGCGGTCGGCACCCTCTCGTACGAAACGGCCCGCCACCGCCATGTCACGGTCACCAACCCCTCGGTCAAGGGCTGCCACCGCTTCCCCCCGGCGGGCGCGGTCTCCGTCGAGAACACCACCTCCGTGGACGTGAAGCTCTACCCCACCCGCGACTGCACGGGCGACGACACGATCTACGTCCCCGCCTCCCTCTCCGACGTCCGCGCCCCCGGAGCGGACCCCTGGCGCAGCTTCAGCTTTATCCACTGACCGGCTCCACCGGTCCGGGGCCGCGCATCACACGCGCCGAACACCTCATAGGGCAGGCGACGCGAAACCCGGTTCGGCTACTGAACTTGAATTCGTGATGTCGGTCAGCCGTCCGCGATCAGGCTGGTGCTGGCCAGGCACCCGTCGACCAGGTCCGGGCGGTACTGGATCTGCTTGAGTCTGCGCTTGACGGCGCGGGTGATCTGGCCGAGGCCGGCGGCGGCGAGGTCGCCGATGTCGCGCTTGACCAGTGACCAGACGCCCTCTTGAGGGTTCAAGTCCGGCGTATAGCCCGGAAGCTGGAAGACGGTGAGCCAGTCGGCGTGGGCGGCGATGAAACTCGCGCAGTGGCTCGACCAGGTGCATGCGCAGGTTGTCCCATACGAGCACGATCGGGCCGCCGAGCTGGATGTGCACTCTGACCAGCAGATCGCGCAGGTCGCGCCAGCCGATGCCCTTCGGCTCGCCCTTGCGGCCCCGGTACTCGCGGACCGAGCAGAACATCCGGGACCGCTTCCCCGGCTTGCAGCAGGTCAGCCCGGCGATGAACACCCGGCCCGAGCCCCGGCCACGGACCCGGACCACCGGGGTGCGGCCCTTGCGTCCCCGGCTTCTCGCTCGCGGCGGCGTCATCGACTGTCCGGCTTCGTCCTCGAAGACGCTCCAGCCGTCACACGCTGCCGCGGTGCTCTTACCCGCGGCCAGGTCTCCTTCTTCCAGACCTCGACCGCCGCGTCGTCGCGTTCGATCGCCCGCCGGGCGGGCTGCTGCCAGGACCAGCCGTGCCGCTTCAGCAGCAGCCACGTGCCCTCCACCGTGTAGCTCACGCGGAACAGGCGGCCGATCAACATCTTGATCCGTGCCAGTGTCCACCGCTGGCCGGCCCAGCCGTGGACCAGCGGCCCGCGTTCCAGCTCCCGTTCCAGCCTCGCAACCTGCTTCTCACTGAGCCTCGGCCGCCCCGGCGATCCCTTCGACAGGACCCCCACTTCGCCGCGCTCGCGCCACTGACGGCGCCACCGCTCCACGGACCGCTCCGTCACCCGCAGCGCGGCAGCGACCTCCCTGTTCTTCTGCCCCTCTTCAAAGCGTTCCACGACCTGCAGCCGGACCCGCTCCCTCGCGGCCCTCCCAGCGTCGGTCAACCCGCCACCCTGCGCGTATCTCACGGTCCAGGGCTACCAGAGCGGACCGGCCGCCGTCAGACGAACCGCCCCAACATCACCCAATCAAGTTCAGTACTTCTCTCCTTGCGTCAGCCAACTGCTTCAGCAGTGCCGCCGCCGAAGCACCGGAACAGCTCCTTCGAAACTCCGTGAGAATCAGCCGAACTGCCGATATGGCGAGTCGTCAAGAAACAGGCCGAGGTCTGGCGTGACGCAAAGAATGCGCCAGCGTTCTGAAAACCGACGAAGCAGTCGGCACTAACCTCAAATCTTGCTCAATACTGTGGGTATGAGTGGCCGTCAGTCAGATCGCCGTGATTACGTGATCTTGCACGGGATGCCGGGGGCATCACCCAGAGCAACCTGCCGGTTGGACTGAAGCGTGCTCATCACCGGGCGCACCGCCCGAATCTCCCTTGACCAAGGAGCCTGCATTGAAGCTTTTCCGCCGCACGACGCTCGTATCGATTGCATGCGCCGCCGCCGTCGCCTTCAGCGGTGTCGGCACTGCCCACGCCGCAGTTGAGACTCCCGCCACTGTTGCGGTTTCCTCGGAGGATGTGTCTCAGCAGCAGATTGACGAGCTGGCGAAGTACCTCGAAGCGATCTATGAGGGGGAACTGCGCACTTTCAACGGGGAGTTCAACCGCAACGCTGCCGTCGCGAACTTCGGAACCGAGTTCGCTGACGCTGTGGAGACGGAGATCAAGGCGCAGCGTGCGACCTCTTCCGCCGCCAAGGGTTCCCCGGCCCTCATGGCGGCAAAGAGCAAGGACAGCTACGGCAAGTGCCTGCTGAAGGCCGTGGGGCTCGGGGGACTCGGGGGTGCCAGCGCAGCCATCATGAACAAGCTTTCCGAGAAGAAGTGGTCTGACGCTGCACGGCTCATCACCAAGGAAGCCGTCAAGCGCGGAATCAAGATCGGCGTGAAGGGCGGAGTCGTCGGCCTGGCTGCCTCACTTGCCGCCAGCGCCGTCTGGTGTGCCACCCCTTGGGCATAAGCGCCGTCGAGCACCCATAAGGCAGTGATAAGGGTGGGCCGCCATTGTCGGGCCCACCCTCCGCCGTAGCCAGGTCGGCTGCTGAACGGCTTTCAGCGCGGGCTAGCCGATCTCTGACTGCACGACCTTTCGCAACTCCTCGAGATATTCCTCAAATCGTTCCCGCCCTGCTGGAGAAAGCCTCACCCTTGTAACAGCGTGCCGACGTTCGCGGAATTTTGCGATCTCAACGAGATCGTCTTTCTCAAGAACCCCCAACTGCCGGGACAGTTCGGATGTCGACAACTCCAATGACTCTTGCAGATCGGCAAAGTTGATCTGCTGGACACGCCGGAGCGCCCCCAAGATGGCCAAACGAGTAGGGGAATGCATAACCGTCGTCAGTCGGGTGCGCGGTTGTGGCGACACGTCACCTCCTCCAACGCAGCACGAGGTAGCAGGCAAGAACGACCGTCGGCACAGCAGCAGCTGCCGCGGACGCCTCCAGATCCGCCGGGTTGTCCCAGAGCAGTTTGACGCCCGGCAGCGCCAAGGTGACCGGTGCGAAGAGGAAGATCCCCTCCTCAACCTTGCTGTGCGGCCTCCTGCTGGGAGCCCTGAGGTGGAACCACCTCCACCCGAGGACAAGGGCAAGCGCGACCGCCAGGACAACGCAGCCCAGCAGCAGGGGAATTTCACTGGCAGCCGCACCGGCAAGTCCGGCGAAGAGTGCCGCGACAGACACCCCTCCCAGCACTCGCTCGCCGGCGTTCGCAGCCTTCCCCAGCGCCGGAGCCTCCTCGACGACCCGCAGCTGCTCCGCGGCATCCGGTTCCTGTCCCATGCGCCACCCTCTCATCCTGTAGGTGACTCCATCCTAGGCAACTAGTTTCCAAATCTGCAACCAGTTGCCTTGATTTACACGCGCCCTCGTCGGGTGCGTCGAACGGGCCACGCTCTGGTTCCCCTGTTTCCGGGGTGGCTCCCCTGGCGGCAGGGTCCGTTCCCGCGCCTGCCGTCCGCTGCTCACCCCCGTCCCTCAGCATGGCGAGGCCACCAGTGATGACAAGGAGCGTCTCCATGCCCCGGCTGTTCAGCCGCACGCTCACCGCACTGGCCGTCTCCGCCAGCGGTCTGGTGCCCTTCGCCACGCCGGCCCACGCGTCCCCCGACGGCGTCCTGAAGGCCAAGCCCACCTCCTCGCCCGACGTACCTCTGCACTTCGTCACCCATGAGATTCCGCTGCGCAACGCCCGGGCGGGCGCGGAGTACCGGGCCTCCGTCGGCGGCCTGGCACTCGGCGGCGGAGGCCAGGCGCCCTGGTTCCGCAAGACCGGCGGGGCCCCCTGGGTCACCGTGAGCGCCGAGGGTGCGATATCCGGCAGTCCGCCGGCCGGGGCGACCGGCGACGCCACGGTCACCGTGGAAGCCCGCACCACCCCGGGCCAGCACGCCACCGCCACCCTCCGTATCCCGGTGCGCCCCGCTGACGCACCGCTGGTGCCCCGGCTCAAGGTCATGAGCTTCAACCTGTGGTACGGCGGCGCCAAGGTCACAGGCGGCCGTGAGAAGCAGCTGAAGGTCCTGCTCGACCAGAACGTGGACGCGGTCGGCCTCCAGGAGCACATGGGGACCTCCGCCCGGGAACTCGCCACAGCACTGGGCTGGTACCACCACCCCGGCGACCAGCGCGTCGCCGTCATCAGCCGCTACCCCATCACCGAACAGGACTCCGTGCGCTCCCCGCTCCACGGATGGCCCGGAGTCCCCGAGGACCTCCAGGCCGACATCGCGGTCAAGGCCCGCGTCCGTCTTGACGTCGAGGGCGCCACGGACACCCGGCACACCGCGTATGTCTCGCTGTGGAACACCCACCACCCTGCCTGGCCCTACGCGCCCTACACCATGTGTTACGGCAACTGGTGGCAGAAGCTCACACTGGGCGTGCAGGAAGCCCCGCGTATGAAGCACATGCAGCTGATGCTTGACGCCATGAAGCCGGACCTCGACGCCAAGGACGCCACCCCGGTGCTGCTCACCGGCGACTTCAACGCGCCTTCGCACCTGGACTACACCAAGGCCACCGCCGACAAGCACTGCGGCCACGACACGTTCGAATACAGCTCGGTCATGGCCGCGGAGGCCGGCCTGATCGACTCCTTCCGGACGGCCCACCCCGATCCCGTCACGACGCCGGGCAACACCTGGTCCCCGGTCTTCAAGACCTTCGAGGACCCGCTGGGCTGGTACGGGCACAAGGGCGAGCCCGAGCCGCAGGACCGCATCGACTTCGTCTATCACGCCGGCCGCGGACTGGAGGTCCTCGACTCCAAGGTCATCGTCGTCGGAAACCCCCGCCCCGACCCAGTCGAAGACAACGAATGGCCCTCCGACCACGCGGCCGTACTGAGCACCTTCCGGGTCACCTGACCCCGCAAACCGCCCGGCGGGGTCGCCGCGGCCTCGCTTCTGTGCGCCTTGACCGCTCCGACACGACGTTTAGAGAGCCCGAGTGCGGGGTCTCAGGTGGCTGATCAGCCTGAGATGACCTGGCCGTGAGGCGCTCGCCGGCGGATCGTTCTCACGCCGTTAACCGGCCGCCCTCTCGCTCGCCTATTCTCTTGTCGCGTGTCGACGCGAACATGCGCCGACGCCGTCCGCAGGGTGAGGAGCCGCAGCAACAGCATGGATGAGCTGAGACCCGAGGACCCGCGATGGATCGGGGGATACCGGCTGCTCCGCAGACTCGGCGCGGGTGGCATGGGCCGGGTCTACCTCGCCAGGTCCGAGCGGGGCCGGACCGTCGCGGTGAAGCTGGTCCATGGTGAGCTGTCCGCTGCGCCGGAGTTCCGCGTCCGCTTCCGCCAGGAGATCGAGGCCGCCCGGCGGGTGGGCGGCCGGTGGACCGCCCCGGTCCTGGACGCCGACACCGAGGCGGCGACCCCCTGGGTGGCCACCGGCTATGTCGCGGGGCCGTCGCTGCACGAGGTGGTGACAGGCCCGGACCATGGCGCCCTTCCCGAGCGCACTGTTCGCGCCCTCGCCAACGGACTGGCCCAGGCGCTGGGCGACATCCACGGCACCGGCCTGGTGCACCGCGACCTCAAACCCTCCAACGTTCTGATCACCATCGACGGCCCCCGGGTCATCGACTTCGGCATCGCCCGCGCCCTGGAGACCGTCGCGGGCGACGGGCTGACCCGCACCGGCGCCGTGATCGGCTCACCCGGATTCATGTCGCCCGAGCAAGTACGAGGTCAACGCGTCACCCCGGCAAGCGATGTCTTCTGTCTGGGCGCGGTCCTCGCCTTCGCCGCCACGGGGCGGATGCCGTTCGGGGACAGCGCGAGTGGTGTGCACGCCCTGTTGTTCCGGGTCGCTCAGGAAGAGCCGGATCTGGACGGCCTCCCGCCCGGGCCGCTCCGCGACCTGATCACGGACTGTCTGGCAAAGGACCCCGCCCTCCGGCCGTCCGTCCCCGAACTGCTGCACCGCACGCACGGCGACCTGGAGGCGGGCGACGCCTGGCTGCCCGGCGCGCTCACCGCGCACCTCGGTCAGCACGCGGTTCGCCTGCTGGAAATCGAGACGCCCGCCGATACACAGGTCGGGACCCCCTGGGCGGCTGCGGCCGCCACCCCTGCCACCCCGCCGCCCGCCGCGCCCGTACCCGCCCCGTACCCCGCGCGTGCGCCCATCCAGCCCGGACCGCCCGGCCAGCCTGGGCCGCCCATCCAGCCCGGGCAATTCGGACCGATGGTCCCGCCCGGACCGTACGGCCCCGCCGCGCCCATGGGGCCCCACACACCCGCACCGGGCCGCACGACCCCGCTCAGAGCGGTCTCGCCGCGCGCACTGTCCACCGCGCTGGTGCTGCTGCTGTCCGCGTGCATGCTCGCCAGCGTGGCCAATCTCCACCACGACTACGGCCTCTACCGGGAACTCGCCACCATGGCCGAGTCCGCGAGCGGCGGCTCGGCCAAGAGTTTCCAGGAGCGAATACAAGGCTGGGAGGACACATCCGCCTGGCTGCTGACCGGACTCGGGCTCACGTTCATCGCCGCCATGGTGCTGTGGCTGTGCTGGTTCCGGCGCGTCCGCATCAACGCCGAGGTGTTCGCCCCGGCCGGGCACCGGCTCGGCAGGGGCTGGGCGATCGGCTCGTGGTTCATCCCGATCGCTCACCTGTGGATACCGAAGCAGATCAGCAACGACATCTGGAAGGCCAGCGCCCCGCCCTCCTCCCCCGGCCGCCGCCGACGGGCGGCCGGCGCACCACGCGGCGTGCTGCACGCCTGGTGGGCGCTGTGGGCCGCACAGACGGCGATGATGTACTTCTCAACCTCCTGGCAGACCTGGACCGAGGCGGAGACCGTGGCACAAGCACGATTCATCACCGGCATCTCACTCACCGCGCAAGTCCTGGGCCTTGCGTCAGCGGTGCTCGCCGTGGTGATGGTGCAGACACTCACGTCCATGCAGGAGCGCCGCATCGCAGCCCTCTCCCCTACCGGCGCGAACCGCACTCCGGCGCCGTAGCCGACGCCGTGCTCCGCACCTCCCGCACCCGGTCCACGCCCGTGGCGCACCAGTTCGCGGTGGGCTGATCGAGTGCCTGGATCGCGTACCAGGGCCTCCTGCTGTCTCACGGTCAACGTCGATTCAGCGCCCGACGGACGGCGTTGATCACATTGTGGGCGTCGGTGCCGTAGGCCGCTGATTCCTGGATCGTCTTCCAGGTGCGAAGGTAGAGCGCGATGCTCTCAGCGTCGTCGAGCCACAGCTCTGCGTGCCAGTCCTCGGCGATCACAAGCCTGTCGTCCAGGAGCCAGAACCCGTTGGCCGTGGGGATCTTCAGCGACGCGCCGAGGGGCACAATCCCAAGCTCCACCGTGTCCATCCCGATCACGCCCGTGAGCCGGTCAAGCTGGGCCAGGAGGACCGACGGAGGACACACCAGCGCGTGAAGGGCTGCTTCCCACACCAAGGCGTGAAACTGCCGACCACCTTGGTATAGCCACTCCTGCCGCTTCATCCGCGCCCGGACTGCGGCTTCGGTGTCGCGCACTGAGCCCTGAAGCTCGGCGTACCGAAGGAAGATGTGTCGCGCGTAGTCTGCTGTCTGGAGCATGCCGGGAATGACGGCTTCCTCCCAGGCGTGGATGGCCTTGGACCGTCCGACTTCGACGTTCCAGCTGTCCTGCGCGGGCCGGTGTCCGGCAGCCAGTTGACGGCGCCAAGAGCGGATGTGGGTCTCGAAGCCCCGCAGCCGGGCGTGCAGTTCGTCGACGGTTCCGGGCTGGCCGACTCCATCGGCCCAGGCTTGCAGATCTTCGGTCGTCGCGGTCTGCTGGCCGTTCTCCAGCTTGTAGACCTTGGAGTGCGGCCAGCCGAGCCGCTGGGCGAGTTGCGTGCCGGTGAGACGGCCACCAGGTGCCGAGAGTCGCAGCTCCCGCAAGCGCAGGCCGAGGGCCGCCCGGGCCTGCTGATAGTCCGTGCTCACCGGTGCAGGTCAGCCCTTCCTGTCAAGCCGGGCGGCGAACTGCTCGTAAGGGACAGAGGCGTGCACCGCGGCATCTCGGACCTGGCAGTAGCGCAGGACCTCAGCGGGCTCCGTGACGATCTCCACGTCATGGAAGATGTCTTCGTCATTGAAGCGGAGGATGGCGACGAGGCGGCTGTCGAAGACCCAGAAGTCCTCGTCAGGCAAGTGCGCGCTGACGGCTTCTTCGCGCCACAGGTTCCGGACGTCCTCCCCCGTGACCGCATTGCACCTGGCGTAGGACAGCAGGAACCGCTGCCCCTCAGTCGGTGGGTTGTCGACCACGCGGACACGACCCACGTACTTGCCGCTGCCCGTCTGGCGGCGGATGTTCGTACACCACTCGCTGTCGAGGTCCAGCGGGGCCTCGCCGGTTGCGAGGAACTCGGCGTAGCCCGCGTCCTCCCGGTCGGAGGCGTAGCCTCGCCGGGTCTCAAGGTGCCAGGCCGAGTGCTTGAAGGTGTGGAAGAGCCGACCGAACTCGTCAGGGCCGATCAGGTCGGGCACGCGTTCCATCTCCTTGGGGCCGTGATTGACGAGCAGTTCGCGCGGCACTGCGACCGCAGCGTCGCCAGGACCGAAGTGCTGGAGTTGGGCGATGTCCTCGGGGTCCGTGACGGGCCGTCCCTGGACGATGAACTCGCCGGTATCGAGATCCTCGTGCACAGCAGGGCAGCCGCCGTTCTTGCTGTCAGTGCCGTTGAAACGCAGTCGCCGCATCATCGTCTCCCTCGGACGTTGAGCTGTGTCACCTTCAGCATCGCCAGGGGCAGCTGCCCTTCACTACAGCTTCCACGCTGCTACACGAGATCACAGGAGAACATTGAGCCAGACCAGGAGAACATTCGAGAACACTCCATGGCGGGTGTCAACGCCGCCTCCATACCGTCTGGTTCATGGTCACAGAACCGGAGTCGCAAAACGTTGATCCTTTCGCGGCCGCGGAGTCGCTAAGGGCAGCGCTCGACCACGCCGGGATCGTGCTGCCGTCGCTCGCAGTTGACGCAGCATCGCCGGGACTCGGCCTCGTGGAACTTGGGCGCGTACGCGCCGACGTCGCCATGAGACTGGCGCAGGCGCTACAGCAAAGGGCTCCCGAATCATCACCGATGCATTCAGCGTCGTGCGGGGTGATCTCGTGACGGTCCATGGCCCACTCCCGGTACACCTTCTGCCTCCCAGCGCCGCCCCCGAACCCGCTCCCGGGTGCGGGGTCTGTGCGGCCCTTGCCGAGCAGCGCGGCCTAGCCCTCGCCCGCGGGGACCACGCCAAGGCCACCCGCTGCAACGCCGAGATCCGCAACCACCCCCACACCCCGGAGACGGACGCATGAGCCCCGCAGCAGCACAACTCGACACCCAGGCGATGCGGGCGGACGCCCAGCTGCTGCTCACCCCCGATGCGGACGCGCCGCAGGAAGACGGGCTGAGCGAGCTGACGCTGCGCCTCCGCGGGCACATCATGCGGCTCACCCCCGCCGTGGAGGACGGGATGGCCGCCCACCCGCACAACGACGACGTATGGGCGAACGCACTGGGCAGCGTCGCACGGGCCGGGTTCCGGCTTCTCGAGGAGCCCCCGAACGGCAGCCTCACCCAGGCCATCGCCTACGCACAGCGCCTCGCCCGCGCCGTAATCGCCCTCACGGACGCCCTGACCGCACTGAAGGCAGCACGATGAACGAGGGGGTCCGCTTCTGCGACCGGTGCAGCAAACCCATCACCGGCGAGTACGAGCGCGTACCACAGTTCTCCGCGTCCGGCGCACGCCCGGACTCCTGCCAGCACAAGCCCGGCGACCCGGCATGCAAGCCATGGCCCAGTGCAGCCAGCACCGCACGCCGGCTATCCCCCTGAGTCCCACGGAACTCCGGCTGTTTCGTACTGTTCCCCCGTGTGTCCCCCCTGAGGGGACAGAAAGGGCCTCCAGCCTGACCGGCTGGAGGCCCTTTTCGCTGGTGGGCGCGGACGGTTTCGAACCGCCGACATCTGCTTTGTAAGAGCAGGGGTGTGTGCTATCCGTACAGGGGCTGACCAGCCCCAAGGGTGCCATATAGGCTGGTCAGAGCCTCGACGCCCCTGTCGCTCCCGGTCTCGCTACAACCTGCCTACACGTCCGATACGGCGTGACTACGGGGCCGCCGCTCCTAAATTTCTCCTAACCGATCATTCCGTTTGCGCAGGTCAGTGCACACAAGGAGAGCCGCCCCTCCCCAATCAGGGAGGGGCGGCTCAGCGCCGGGATCCCGAGGGGGCCACTCCTGGTGGGCCCGGCGCGCTCTGGTGCCGCAGCTGCGCCTAGACCGCAGATGCGAACATACTTTCGATGAAAGTGGAGCCTAGGCGACCCCTCAATCGCTCCGCCACATGTGAGAGGTGTGGTTCCGCTTACATGTGCGCCTACCATCTACCCCTTCGGCCAACAAGATCACAAGTCGTAGGGTGGACCCTACAGATTTTCGATCAAGGTCCCGTGAGCGTGGACGCGTGCCACGCTCAACCGAAACCCCGGAGTGGGTCCGCTCCCGCCGCCGGGCAGTCGGAGAGCAAATCCGCGCAACGCGACTGCGCGCAAACCTGACGCAGGAAGCCGTGGCACTCCGCATCGGCATGGACCGAGCCACGTACAACCGCATCGAGCAGGGCCACGCGAGCCCGCTGCTCGACACCCTGATCCTCATCGCGGACGCCCTCGACGTGCCGCTGGCCGAGCTGGTGCGCTAAAAGCCCCGGCCGGTCCGCGCGGGGGCTACGGGCCGGCCGGGGCCGTGCCTGCCCACCGCCGGTCGCCGTCAGGCGGCAGCGGGCAGGAGCTCACCGGCCGCGGAGGCGCGGCGCGGCGTGGGAGATCGACCGGGTCCGCGGCCCACAGCCAGGGTGGGCGTACAGGTCCTCGCGGGCGCCGCTCATCGAGGCGGACATGTCGATCCGCTGGGCGGTGCCCGTGATGGACCTGCCGCAGTAGCAGCAGTACCGGGCCCCCTTGCTCACTGTGCTTCCTCCAGTGCGGCCAGGGCGTCCGTGAGGGCTACGACGGCGCGGGCGAGGCGCTGTGCGTAGGCGATGGCCTGGGTGAGGCTGCCGTTCGGGGGCTCCTCGAAGAGCCGGAACCCGGCTCGCGTAGTGCTGTCCAGTGCGTTCGCCCACACATGGTCGTTGTGGGGGTGGGCGGCCATTGCGCGCTCTACGGCGGGGGTGAGCTGCATGATGTGCCCTCGCAGGCGCAGGGTGAGTTCGCTCAGTCCGTCTTCCGACGGTGCGTCCACGCCCGGCGCGAGCAGCAGCTGGGCGTCCGCCCGCATCGCCTCGGTGTTGAGCTGTGCTGCTGTGGGGCTCATGCGTCGGTCTCCGGGGTGTGGGGGTGGTTGCGGATCTCGGCGTTGCTGCGGGCAGCCTTGGCGTGGTCCCCGCGGGCGAGGGCCCGGCCGCGCTGCTCGACGAGCGCCGCGCACACACCGCAGCCGGGCGCAGGCTCGGGGTCCGGGCCCGGCGGGAGGATATGGACGGGAAGCGGTCCAAACACGGTCACTGGACCACCCCCGGCTCACCCAGTGGAGCCCGGCCCTTGCGTGTCATCTCGATCACGACATCCATGCGCTGAAATTACGACGCGTAGCCGACCGTAAACAGGCACGTTCCGTGGCCGTTCCCACGCTGCGATCACACAACGGGCACGAAGCATGACCCCTACTCGGTCCCGAAGAACGCCGCCAATGCCCGCTGCTTCGCCGTCAGCCGCCGCCGCTTGCTCCTCCGCAGCGCCAGATGGAACGTGTCCGCGGCCATCCGCTGGTGCTTCAGCCACTCCGGCGTTTCATCCAGCAAGACCCACAAAATCTCCGTAGCCTCGTCCGGCGTCCGCAGCATCACATGAGCCTGCGCCACATCCAGCAGATGCCGACGCATGAACAGCCGCCCGTCCTTGCCCGTCGGCGTCGGCATACGGCTCGACAGCCCCAGGACTCGGTCCGGCTTCTCGGCCACCAACTGGTTCTCAATCCCCTGGAAGGCCACCGTCCGCCAGTCGAACCGCCCCCAGCTCGACACAGCGACCGCCTGCCCCCCACCGAGGGCCGTACCGGCCGTACGCCCCAGGCGCAAAATGTCCCGAGCCTCCCGCGGCCGGTTGTTCCGGGCTGCCGCTGCACTGCCGTGCACCAGCAACTTCCCCCACGCGCCGAGCGCGGGACGCGTCGCACGGGAGATCCGCGGCTCCACCGCATCAGCAGTCGAGATACTCACCTGCTCGGCTTCATCCAGTCGCCCCTGGCGCATCAGCAGCCAGCCCTGCTGATACACCGCGGCGGCGACCGCCGCCATGTCGTTGGCCCGCACCGCGTCCTGGATGGCGTCTCTCAGCGCGACGTGCGCGAGATCGTAGGCGCGGACCTGGGTCAGGTAGCGGCCAGCCATCTGGAGCACGTCGGACCGCACACGTACAGCCTGTGTGTGCTCCTCGCCGTTGTCGAAGTGGTCGACCGCCGCGTTTGCGGCGTGCACAAGGTCAGGGAGGAACTGGCCCACGTGCTCGTAGTCGTCGCGGTGGTAGGCGAGTGCTACCTCGCGGGCGGTGGCCTGGAGCCGGTCAAGATCTGGTTCGGTGGCGATGAGATCAGAGGTCTCAACTCGCCCTGAGAAGGTGATGGCAGGGGCGATGGCCTGCCGTAGTGGCATGAGGTCGATGTTGTCGTCGTCTGCTCGTGTCGTCGAATGTGGCCCGGAGGGGTCGAACAGGGCGGAGGTCCGGACCCGCAGGGCGCGGGCGATGGCGTGGTAGTTGTCCAGTCGAGCGGTTCCGCCGCGTTCGAGCTTCTTCACAACCCCCAGGCTGAGACCTGCTCGTTCAGCAAGGCCTTCTTGGGTGAGGCCACGGCTGCGTCGGAGTTCTTTGAGTCGCTCGCCGGGGTGGATGGCTGCAGTGTCGGTGTTCTCGGGCATACTGGTGCTCTCCGTTCTGACCTCGACACTCAGAACGGTACGCCGATCGGCCCTCGCAAGCAGCGGGGGCCGTCGTGCTGTTGACCCCAGAGCATGACGAAAGGCCCCCTGCCCCCGGCCGTAGCCGGAAGCAGGGGGCAGCGTCAGCAGCCAGAAGACGCGGATAGTCGGGGCCAGCATAGGCGCGGGAACTGACAGCCGGGGTGTCAGGCCAGCTTGGTGACCCGCAGCCACGAGCCCGCCAACAGGCGCGTCGGGGTGGCCGAGGAGGTGTCCTGCGCCCACCTGAGTGTGAGCGCGCCCGCGGTGCCGCCCGTGGTGATCTGCCCGGAGGGGGTGACGATCGTGCCCGCGGGGAGGATGCCCACCGAGTCCTCCGCCGCGAGCGCATTGCGGGACCGCTTGACCTGGCCGATGTTGTTGGCATTCCCCAGCGAGATCCCATCCGGCGTCCACGACCCAGACGCCCCGGCCGGGCCGGTGAACGTCAACCGCAGATCGCCCCCGGTGTCGCCGTCGGCGTCCAGGTAGGTGTCGAACGCGTACACGCTGTTCGCCTCCACGGTGAGCGTGAGGTGGTCGTCGTCGACCACAGCGATGGACGAGGTCACCGACTGGTCCGCGGTCTTCACCGCCGTCCTCGTCTTCTCGACGACCAGGGTGTCGTGCGCACCGCTCACCGGATCGGTGATCAGCACATCCGCCAGCACCACCGTCGGGGTGCCCGCGGGCAGCGAGAGGTAGCGGGTCCAGCCGGGGGCGTTCGTGAGCCGCGCCTCGACCGTGTAGGTCCAGCCGGTCGGGCTGATGCCGGTGGCGTCCGTGGCCACCAGGACGACGGAGAACTCCCCGCCCACCAACTCCACCGACACTGTGCCGCCGAGGGCGTAGTCGTCCTCCGCCACGGTCACCAGATCCGGCGCGGAGAACCTGATGCTGCCGCGGATCGGGGTGCCGTCCGGCAGAGTGAGCGGCACCCCGCCCGTGCCCACCGTGACCGTCTCCACGCCTGCAGGGATCGCCATCAGCCCACCCCCCTTTCAGCGTGCGGAGATCTCGTACAGCGTCAGCCCCAGCGCCGCCAGGCCCGTCACCGCCGCCAGCGACGGCAGTGGCCAGCGGGCCCGCTTCAGCGCCTCAACTTCCTGCTTCAACTCCTCGATGTCAGTCTCGGTCTGTGAGGTGCGTTGCAGTGCCACGTCCAGGCGGCCGTTGAGCTTGGCGAAGCCGGTGTCCACTGCGCCTCGGAGCCGCTCCAGCTCCAGCGCCACCGACGGCTCCGAGGCGCTCATCGCTACACCCCCTTGGCCAGGGACGCCGAGTTGGTGACGTCACGGACGCGGGCGACCAGACCCTTCACCAAAGCGAGCGCCGCGCCCACACCCCCGGACAGGGCCGCGTACCACATGGAGGCGTCCAGCGGCTGCGTGACGACCACACCAGCCAGGAACGCCTGCAGGAACGTGGCCAGCACGCGCTCGGCGAGGTCGCGGGCGTAGGTGCCGGCGGTCTTGATGACGGTGTCCGAAGACGGGAAAGCAGCCATGATGATCCTTCCGAGGGTTAGTTAGCGAGCCGGGCGGCGATCTTCTCCGCCACCCGTTCGGCGATCTGGTCGGCCAGCGCTGGGTGCGCGGCCACCGCGTTGGCGAGTGCTGTCAGCTGCTCGCCGGACAGATCTACAGCGGGGCGGGCGTCGGCCTTGGCGATCAGGGCGCGGGCCAGACTGTGGGTCTGCACGAGATACCCGTACGCGTCCGGGATGCGCCCGTCGCCGCGGGCCACGGACGCCTCATCGGCGCGCTTGTTGCGGTAGGCCCACACCTCAACGGGCTCCATGACGTTGTCCTCCTTCGGGGGTGTCGGTACGGGCGCAGGCGCGCCAGCGAGGCGGCGGCGGATGCGGCCGCGCATCGTGTCCATCGAGAACCCGCGGGGGTCGACCTTGCCCGGCTGCCACTCCAGGTGACCGATCACCGAGCGCTCGTTCCAGCCATGCGCCCGGCAGATCGCCGCGGAGACCCGCTCGATCGCCTCCAGCTGCACGGCGGGCCAGGGGTCCTTGCCGTCGCCGAGGTTCTCGCACTCGAAGCCGTAGAAGTGGCGGTTGCCGTCGGTGTTGGCCTCGTTGTCCGCGGGCAGCTCGCGTTCGGCGATGACCGCGCGCAGCACGTCGCCGTCGCCGAGCCCGGCGTGGTTGGCGCGGCCGGCGGAGATGAGGTGCACGCTGCCGTCCTTGGCGATCACGCCGTGGCACAGCGGCCCCGGCAGCCCAGAGTAGCCGTCGCGGCAGATCCGCACCGTGCTGGTGGTGCCCTTGGTGACGGTGTGGTGGATCATCACCCCGTGGACGGGCCCCCAGGAGCCTTTGTGGTTGCGGTTGTGGGTACGCCAGTTCCCGACCTCCACCACCGTCAGACCCTCCGTCCGGAGAGCCGCCAGCAGCCGGTCAGCAGACAGAGGATCAGCCATGGCTCTCCTCCCGCGCCCGGGCGATCGCGGCATTCGCCCAGAACATGACCTCCTCCAACTTCGTGACCACGAGGGCCTTCTCCCGGCCCTCAGGGAGCCGGTCGTTCATCTCGTCAGCCAGCCGTCGGCAGGCCTGCCGGACGCTGGTGTGTGCGTCGCGCTTCTCCTCGGTGCTGGCCGGGTGGAACGCGAAGCGATGGGCGATGTCCTCGGGTGACATAGAGCTCCTTCGGGCAGAAGAAAGCCCCGGAGCCAGTCGGCGCCGGGGCACGGGAAGGGGCGGGTCAGGCGATGCGCCGCACCTTCATGTACGAGCCGGACCCAAGCCGGGTCGCGCCCGAATAGCTCACCTGCTGGGCCCACTGGAGCGCCAAGGTCCCAGCGGAGCTGGTGAACACGATCCCGTCCTCGATCGCGATGCACTGGTTCGTTGAGGAGTCCCGCGACCCATACGTGACGTCGGTCCCCGAGGCATGCACACCCCAGCGGCCCTGACCGCCGGCCGTGCCCGACAGGCTCTGTCCCTGGTCGGGGCCGAGCGCACCACGCAGGAAGGTCGCGCCGGAGGGGACACGCCAGTTCGTTTTGAAGCGGCCCGCGGGGCTGCCGCCGTCGAGGTTGATGGCGGCGAAGTGGAGCCAGAACTCGACGCGGTAGGTCGCGTTGCCCTCCAGTTCTACGGTCAGATCGGGGTCGTCCGCGAGGGTGGTGGTGGAGGCCCGGTCGGTGTTCGAGGGCTTGTACACCTCCATGGGGATCATGGAGCGCAGCAGGGCGGCTGTGATTCGCCGCCCTGCGAGGATGTCCGGGTACACCATCTGCTTCTCCTCTACAGGGCGATGATCGCGGGGTGAGCCAGCCGGATGTCGGCCCGGGCAGCGTGCGGTTTGGCGATGCCGTTGACGGACCGGGTCACGGTCAGGGCCTGCGCGGTCAGGTCCGTCACGCCGCTGAGGACGTACAAGCGGGCCTGGTTGTCGTCCGGGGTGCCGCCTGGGAAATCGACCTGCTGAGCGCCCGCGGCATCGACCCGCCGTGCGTAGGCGACGATGTTCGGCGCGTCGGCGTGCGCCAGCGCGCTGCTGGCCACCAGCTGCCAGCCCTCACCGTCCGGGCCCGGCGGCAGACCGTTGCCGCCGTTGTCCCAGGCGTGCAGAGCCAGCAGCCACCAGCCCTCCTGCGTCCCGGCCGCGGACGTCAGCGTCACCTGCGCGGAGGCCCCCGACACGCCTTCGAGGTGCTCCTCAATCGTCGGGGTGGTGCCCGGCGCGCCGGAGGCGACGACCGACACCGCGGCCCAGGCGTGCGACACCAGCCGGGTCGCCGTCCTGGTGCCCGTCGCCCCCGAGCCCGACAGCACCTCCGTCGCGTCCGCGAAACGGGACCACGTCCCCGCGGTCTGCGCCTGCTCCGTCATCGACCCTGGGACGGTGTAAACGTCCGACGGGCCGTCCCACGGAATCCACGCGCACACCAGCAAATCCGCAGCCCCCGGCGCGCTCACGCTGGGGGCCACGTGGTCAGTGGCCGCGGTCGTCGAGGCGTCGCCATCCCCCATCATCGGCTCGGCGCCTGGCGCACCCGCGGCCGTCGCCGTCACGACCTCCCCGCCGACCCGCAGATCGATCGGGAAATCGTCCGGGTAGGTGGCTGAGTCGACCCACCGCGGGCCGGCCGTGGTGGCCACGTACATCGTCGTGGCCGAGGACGACACCGCGGAGGCCAGCTCCGAGCCGTCGGTGTCCGCCCGCCCGAGCACCTCATCCTCGACCACGCCCACCCGGTACGGCCCGGCGGGCCGGCACGTGAGCGTCACCTCCCAAGCCCGCGGCCGCGGCCGATGCTCGATCCGCTGAACCAGCAGATCCAACGGCCCCGGGCCCGTCCACACCGGAGGAGTGACGATCCGCACCAGCGCCCCGACGCGCAGCCGCAGCACCGCCGGGATGAGCTGCGGCTGCTTGTGCAGCAGGATCCGCACGGACGGGTACCGGGCCTCATCCCATGTGCCCAGGTGGACGGCCCAAGAGGCATGCTGCTCTGGCTGGTTGTCGTTTGCGAGGTTGAGCGTGACAGAGGTGTGGTAAATGCCGACCCCGCCGTCCTCTGGCGGAAGTACGGACAGCGGGCCGTCCTTGGCAACGGCCCGGGCGGACGTGCCGTCGACGCGCGACACGGTGACGTCGTTCCGGAGGTACCGGTCGTCGTCCACCGGTTCCAGAGGCGGCACGATTTGCCGCGCCGCGTAGTCCAGTGTGAGCGCGGGCTGCTGGTTGTAGAGGCTAGAGCGGTCCCTGTAGACGAGCCCGAGGCGGTCCGGCCGCTCATACAAGACGCCGCCGTCGACATCGACGCACTCCTGGACCAGGTCCAGCAGCCGGATCGGACGCTGAGGCCCCATCGGCGGCGCGTTGACGGTCACGTCGCCGTCGACCACGGCCAGTGCGAGTCGGGGCTCCTCGAGGGCCAGCCGCCGCAGTCGGAAGATTGCCGATTCGCCCGCGTACCCGGTGATCGCCCCGATGTAGGCGTTCGTCAGCGTGGTGGAGAAGACGCCGATGTGGCCGATGGCCATCCCGTCGAGAGCTGTCGCGTACCCGTCGGGTGGGGACGCGACCCCAGTGACCCGTCCTGCTGTTCCGGAGAAGCTGGTGGAAAACTCGCCTGCGTCGCCGCCAACGTCCTGCCAGGTCAGCCACCAGGTAACCGTCCCGCCGGACTCCTCGACCCTCAGGTTCACCCCCACCCACTGGTTGAACAGGTCCGTAGACGTGCCGATGTCCTGCTGGAAAACGGTCCCGCCGTCTGAGTCGAGGGCGAGTACGCGGCTGAGGTTGTCGCGGCTCTGGATGTACCACTCAGCGACCGTGCCCGTGGTCAGGATCCGCATGAATGTCCACAGCGTGGTGGGCTCGCTGTCCAGACGGTAGATCCACTCCACGTGCCACCCGGTCGTAGCATCGGCAGGCGCGGGCACGGCACCCGACAGTTGGGCGAGCGCGCCGCCGTTGCTCGCGAGCACGGGAAGCGGCTTGCTGCTGGGCAGGCTGTCGGCTGACGCCCAGTTCACCCGTGTCAGGGACAGGGGGGCCACTCCAGGGATGGGGCTGGCTGCCTGCGATGCATCCGCCCCGTCTTCCAGCGGCCAGTAGGCCAGGGGCTCGTACGACGGGACACGGCGGCGGAGTGTGGACTCGAGAGCGTCGCGGCCCTGCCCGAGACGCCGTAGCGGACCGGCGGCCTGGATTGGCACCCACACATCCCGTCCCGACGGCGTCCAGCGGGGCGGCCACGATGACACCTCGCCCGCGAAGATGCCCTCCCGGTCGGTGATCTCCGTTGCGCCTTCGAGAGTCCAGTCGAGGCCTTCGCTGTCGGTGAAGGAGTCAACGCCGGGTGCCTGAGTGCTGAAGTCCGGAGCGGCTACGAGCGGTCCGTCGATGCCGTCGCGGACCTCGACAGCGTGAAGACGGCCCATTGCAGGCAGAAAGACCGCGCTGGTGCCGTCCATATCGCCCAAGAGCAGTGGTGCGGGCGACGAAGCGACTGCCGTGGCCCCCGCCTGCGCGATGGGCTCACCGAGTTGTTCCCAGGGTCCCGCCATGCTCGCGGCGGTGTAGAAGGTCACGACGTGGTTGCCGGCGCCGTCGTCGACGTCCAGCGTCGCGCGGATGCAGATCCGCCCGTCTGACGGGGCAGGGACGGGGGCCGGTCCGTCAACGAAGGTAAAGCCGCCTGCTCCGCCGTCGGAGGACCAGGAAAGCGACAGCCCTCCGGCGGTGTTCACGATCAGGCGGTACGACAGGGCCAGGTTGGGCACGTCCCACTTGGCGATCAGCACCTGGACGTGGTCGGGGATGAGCCAGTCGTCCAGGGTGACGTCGAGGCGCAGATCGAGGTCCCCGGTGATGTCGAGGGCTGAGCTGTTGGGGGTGGAGACGTGGCCGCCGTTAAGCGCGAGATAGGTCTCGTCGCTTGGGATGGTGATTCTGAGTGGGGTGTTGCGGCCGAGGAGTCCGTGGTACGGCCCTGTGGGGTTCCTGGGGGAGAAGCGGCCGTCCTTGTTGTTGAGGAGCAGTGAGCAGGCTGAGGGCTCCAGTCGGGAGCCCTCGCTGCTCGTGCCCGAGCGGGTCTGGATCGATTCCCGGGTGTAGATGCGGGAGGTGATGTCCACCCAGGATCCGCCCAGCTGCAGCTCGCCCTTCAGGTCGAGTCGCTCGTCGGGGAACGCCGCCATCATGCCTCCCCTGCGAGGACGATGTCGGGGTCTCCGCCCCGTACGCGGATGGAGTGGCGGACGACGTCGAGGAGCAGATCGCCCAGGCGGCTGCCGTCGGATCGCAGTTCCAGAACGGTGCGCCCGCCGCGGCCCATCGCACGCCGTGAGCCTCCGGCGGTGCCCATGCCCATCCCTCCCACGGTGGGCGGCTGGACCAGGCCGGCCATCGTCCGGTCCAGCGCAGGCGCGCCGCGCTCGATGCCGTCGACGATGCCCGCGGGGATGAAGCGGCCGATCTTGTCGCGCATCAGCTTCGACGGCGAGGCGATGCCGAGGGCCCGCGCGATGGGTCCGGGGATCTTGCTTCGGGCGAAGCTGAGCAGCTTGCTCTTCAGCCAGCCGCCCATCCCGCGGATGCCGTTCCAGAGGCCGACGATCAGGTCTCGGCCCTTGTTGTAGAGCAGGCTGCGCAGGGAGCCGATTGCCCGCAGGATGCGGCCGGGCAGACCGCGGACCCAGCTGATGAAGCTGAGGACTTTGGATGCTGTGCCGCTGCGGATTCGGTCCCAGTGCTGGAGGAAGTAGCGGACCAGGGGCATGCCGAGGATGAAGCCGAGGATGGCCTTTCCTACGCCTTGGATCTTGCCCCAGACCCAGTCCCATGCCTTGCCCGTAGCACGGGTGATCTTGTCCCAGTTGAGGACGATGATCGCCGCCAGGGCGACGATCGCGGCGATCACCCACGCCACCGGCCCCATGGCGAGCACCCACGCCGCGGCCATCCGAGCGGCGTGGACCAGCGACTGCACACCCATCAGCACCCACGTCGCAGCGACGCGCGCGCCCGCGGCGACCTGTGTGCCAGCGGACTGGAGTGCGGCCGCGCCGGACATCACCCACGCCGCCACCACACGCACCGCCGCGACCGTGGCGTTCACGGCGAGGAGGACCAGCACGGGGATGAGCGCCCCGCCGATCACCACGGCCAGCAGCTTCAACGTCTCCGAATTCCGCTGCGCCCACTGCCCGAACCGCGCCAGGGCCGGGATGACTTGGGTGCCGATGAAGTTCACCATGCCCTGCTCCAGGCTGCGCTTGAACTGCTCAACCCGAGCGCCTGCGTTGTCCCTGAGCGCGGTGCCGGCCTTGTCCGCGGCCCCGGCCGTCTTGCCCAGCGCATCGACCGCCGTCGACGGATCGATCGCGAAGAGCGCCTTCTGCATGTCTTCGCTTTTCGTCCCGAAGAGCGTCAAGGCCAGCGCTGATCGGTCAGCCGGGTCCTTGATCTTCCGGAGGCCGTCGAAGATCTGGTCCAGCGCCTTCTTCGATGCCGGGCCGCCCTCCGTCATGGCCTTCTGCATGTCCTTGCCCGACAGGTGGATCTTCTTGAACGCCTTGTCGACCTCTTCGCCGCCGTCCTGCGTGATGAGGACGAGTTCCTTCAGCGAGTCGGCGACGACGTCCGTGTCGCGTGCGCCGGCTGCCATGCCCTGGGCCATGATCCCGGTGGCGTCGGCGGCGGAGATTCCCAGCTGGCGGAAGATGGTCGAATATTCGTTGAAGGTGTCGGCGATGTCGTCTGCCCTGGGTCCCATGACCGTGAGCCCGCAGGTGATGACGTCGAGTGCGGTCTTCGCATCCGGCGCGAGGCCTGCCTTCATGGTTTGACCGATGGCGTTGGCGGCCTGGCCGAGGTCTAGTTCGAAGGTGGACGCAAGGTCGGAGACGTTGGTGGCGATCGATTTGATCTGCTCGTTCGTCGCATCCGCTGGCACCAGCCCGGACCGCATCGTCGCGGAGATCGCATCAGCCGCGCCTTGGAAGTCCTGAGTGATCGCGTCCGCGTACAGCTCGCCCGCGATCTTGCCGTAGCGCTTCGCCTCCGCCGGGGTCTTTCCCAGCTGGGCGCCGAGCCGACCCGTGATCTGCTCCTGCTCCAAGTGTTGAGCCATCCCGGCCATCAGCGCGGCACCCGCGGCCACCCCCACCCCCGCAGCCACCATCTGCAGACGACTCAGCCCGCCCTCAGCCGCGTTGACTGCGTCGCCAGCGCCCTGATCCGCGCCCTGGACCAGGCCGTCGCCGAGCGCGTCCCCTCCTGCACGGCCGGCCATCCGCCCGGCGTCGATGAAGCGGCCGCGGGCGTCGCGGATTCTGCCGTCAGCGCCGCGGACGATGCCGTCGCCGAGTTGCTGCCCGACGTCCTGGCCGGCGCGTTCGGCGTCGCTCGCCATGCGGCGGCCGGAGGCGTGCAGGGCTGCTTCCGTGCGGGTCAGAGCGGGGCGGACCTGGCCGTCGTCGAGCCGGATGTAGCCGACCAGCTCGCCCACCTTCAGCGCCATCGGCGGCCCCCTTTGTCGCGGTCAGGCGGCTGGAAGTGCCGACTCAGGCGGGTGTCGGAGGAGAGGAGGCCGAGGATGCGTACTTTCAGCCAGCGCCACGAGCGGGCCCGGAGAAGGCCCGGGGTGGAGAGGTCGAGGCCGTAGACCTCATGCAGGTCGGCCTCAATCAGGGGCCACTGTTCCAGCAGTGCCTCCCACGTCAGCGACGGCCCTTGCCCTTGCTGCGCCGGGGTGAGCCCGCCTTCGTACCACTCGTAGAGCCCCGTGACCGGGTCGTATTCGCCGCAGCCGACTCCGAGGAGTCGTGCCTGTGCTGCCGACGTGCCGCCCGGTTCGGGGCCAGGAGAGAAGGGTCGCCGCCTGCGGCCCAGTAGGTGTGGGCGGTTTCCCGGTCGGCGGTGATCCAGTACATCGCCGTCAGAGCGGCCAGCTTGAAGCGGCTCCAGGGGACTTCGGCGAGGAGCGGCTCGTAGGTTTCGCTGAGGCACATGCGGTACAGGTCGAGTTCCTCGGCGTCATCGAGGGCGTCGGTGTCCGGGGCCGTGCCGGTGGCCATCACGCGCGCAGCCAATGTTGTGATCTTCTCGACGCGCAAGCCGTCCTCAGCCGGAGGGGACGGGATGCGGTAGATGCGCTGGACGCCGTCCTTCCCCTTCACGGGGAGCTCCAGGTAGTCGTCGAAGAAGTCGTCCAGCGCCTCGAACGCCGCGCCCATCAGGCGGCCAGCGGGTTGGTGATCGGGGTGAGCGGCCCGGTGCCGGTGAAGGTGACCTCGACCTGGTCTAGAGCCGTGTATTCGCCCCCAGAGGGGGCCCAGTTGACAAGCGCCTTGCCCTCATAGGCCTCGGGCATGCCGTTGCGGTCCATGTAGCGGATCGGCACCTCCGAGGCAGAGCCGAAGGCGAGCCACGCCAGGCGGATCGCTTCGTGCACGGGGTGGTAGACCTTGACCTGGTCGTTGATCTTACGATTGATGGTGGCCGTGA
Source organism: Streptomyces sp. PR69 (assembly GCF_026420845.1). Classification (GTDB taxonomy): domain Bacteria; phylum Actinomycetota; class Actinomycetes; order Streptomycetales; family Streptomycetaceae; genus Streptomyces. The sequence goes on from NZ_JAOWCB010000015.1 coordinate 86,616, forward strand.
CCTGCCACGACTGAGCGGTCTTGGTGTTCTCTGTCCAGCCGTCTGACTCGTACGCGGTGCCGTCCTCGAAGTTCGGCTCGGCCGCAGGCTGGAAGTCGACCACCCCGGGGCACAGCTGCCAGTCAGGGGTCTCGTCGGTGCCCATGTTGACCTCGAGCCGCCACCGGCGGGCGAGGGCAGTGACCTCGGTGGGTGTGGACATCAAGATCTCCTAATCGATCACGTGGGGAAAGCTCCGGCTGGCCCGGAAGTAGTAGTTGGCGGTCAACTCCATACGCCCGTGCGCGTCCTGGCCGATCCACGCCTGGCTGTTCCGCCACGACAGAGCGACGTGGATGCCACGGAGCACGTAGTGCTGTCGGCCGTGGAGCAGGTCGAAAAGGCTGTCCGCCAGGCCGTCGACCTGGCGCAGGTCGAGGCCGGCGCGCATGCGGGCCTGGACGCCGGTGACCGTGTCGGTGTGCTCGGTGTCATCGACCGGGTAGGCGTTGAGAGCGATGACACGGTCGGGCTCGGGAGGCATGCGGCCCAGGACGATCGCAGTCGCACCATCGGGCAGCGCATCGTCGGGCCGGTACAGACCGAGGGCCCCGCCGTCCATCAGCTCCGCGAGGCCCTCCAGGAGGTCGGTGGTGTAGCTCATCGCATCGCCCGCCTCAGCTGCGCGGCGAGGATCGCGGCAATACGGGTGCGGGCGGCGTTCAGCGGCTCTTCGAGGTACTTGGCCTGCCGACCAGGTGCGTGCCGGAAGTCCAGCCGCTCGTGTTGGACCACGGCGTACGGGGTGTCATACGAGACCGCGGCCGCCATGGCCGCCTCATCCACGCTGACCGCGCCCGAGCGGGCGAGCGCGGCCTCGTCGATCGGCACGACTGCCTGCGACTCACCCAGCACGTGCTCGCCCGACAGGAAGAGTCCGTGCGCAGCGGCCGCGCGCAGCTCCCTCTCGACCTGCGGGCCGTTGAAGCGGAGCTGGTAGCGCGGCACAGTGAACTCCCCCTATTCGAGTTGGATCTCCACGTGGTCGGGCGTGCCGAGGCCTCCGCCGTACCGGTCATTGGTCTGGATGACCTTCGTCGTGCGGCCGCCTGGCAGCGTCACGCGAGACAACGGCGGCGCTGTCGTGCCTGGCAGGCAATAGGCGGTTGAGGTTGAGGTGACCTCGTCGCCGCCAGGGCTGCGCACGGTTCGGGTCTGCTCATCGAGGAAGCACCGAACGTCGGCGGGCGCGCCGTACAGGGGGCCGGTGCTGGAGCTCCCGAGGTACGGCTCGATGGCGATGCGGTGCTGCAGATACCGCGCAGGGATGCGGCCCATTAGTAGACCCCCGACACCTGCATGCGGAACACGTCTCCAGGCAGGCCGTCGAGGGCGCGGACCAGCTTCGGCGCGTAGTACGACGGTCCCGGCCGGTTCGCTCCGCCACCGTACTGGAGGCTCACAGAGCCGATCGTCACGCCCTGGAGAGGCCCGGAAATGTCGGTCTCCTCGCCGGCCTCCTGCCAGAACTCGACCTGGGCACACACGGCGTTGCGGAACGCTGCGGCGACCAGCGGGTCAGTGGGCAGGCCGTTCTCGTCGACGTCATAGACGGCGACCTTGAGAAAATCGGCGTCCAGGAGCTCGCTGGCACGCAGAAGGAGCCGGGCGGCGTTGGTCGGCGGCGCTGCTCCGAGGTACTCGGCGAGCTGCGTCGTCGTCGCATACACCCGCCCGTCTTCAACGACCGAGGGCGTGGGCGCCACAGACTCCAGCTGGTGCTCGACGCCGGCCCCAGTGCCGGTCACCGTCCAGGAGAGTCGCCAGACTCCAGCCAGTGTGAGGGGCACCTGGGCGGTCCAGGTCTGGCCGCCATCGATGGTGGAAGTGGCCGGATTGGTGGCGGTCTGGTCTGGCGCGGTGACCGTGAGCGTCGCCGCTGTGGTGCCGTCGAACGGCTCGACGACCAGCGTGGCCGTAAGGGTGTCTCCCACATCGGACATGACGTCTCCCCTCATGCCGCGGCGGGTTGCTGAACATGGACGAGGGAGACCCGGAGTGGGCCTCCCTCGCTGAAAAGGTGGGTGCTAGGCGGACGCGCCGATGACGAGGATGTCGTAGTCGACTGAGGTGCCCGCGCCGGAGTTGGCCACCTGAAGCAGGTCCCCCGTACCGGCGGTGACCGCATACGCCGTTGCGTCGGCATCCCCCGCGAGGAAGCCGCACGCCGCGCCCGGCCGCAGGGTGAGCGTGCCGGTGGCGTTCAAGAGCGAGGCCCACGGATTCGTCGCGTCCGCGCCGATCACGACGTCGTTGGCGTTGCTCTCAGCAGCGGCAATGAAGAGCCCCTTGATCCGGGCGAACGTGACCGTCGCTCCGAACGCGTCCAGCAGGACGCCCGCCAGGTCGAGGTCCTCCGAGCCGGACGCTGCGATCGTGCGGCGGTCAGACCACACCAGGTCGGCCTGCCCGGCTCCGGTGCCGGAGCCGAGCTGCACGGACCTCTGCAGCCGGACGGGTGCCTTGCCTGATCCGAGGTCCAGGGCGTTGCTCTGCTCGGCGAACGCGGCGAGCGCCAGTGTGCTGGTCAGCGACATCAGCTATCGCCTCCGTACGTGTCGATGAGCTGCTCCTTGGTGAGGCCGTCGATCTCGGACTCCTCTGCGGAGTCCTTCGCCAGGGCGCGCGCGTAGGCGACCCAGTCGGCCTTGGCAGCCGAACGCGCCGGGCGCAGCCGCCTCGCGTCCTCAAGGAACGCGTCCTGAGGCAGCTCGGGCAGGGCCTCACCTACCTGCGCTTCCTGCTCCGGAATCACTCGGGATTCCTCCGGGTTGTCGAGCAGCGCCCAGTTCGGCAGCATGTCCAGCCGCGGCGACCGGTGCTCGTACTCCACCTGATCACCAGTGTTGCTGTTGCGGTAGACAAACATCCACGCCTCCGATCAGGCCACGTCGTAGACGTCGGCATCGACCGCGATGTCCGCCTGGATGACGACGAGCGTGGCGTCGCCGCTCGCCACCTCCAGGGAGAGGATGTCGCCAGCCGCCATGTCTCCAGCCCCGCTGGCCGGGGTGCCGCTGGTGAAGGTGGCGTCGCCCGCGGTGAGGTCCGCGGCGAGGACGTCGGTGCTGCCGATCTGGGCATTGACTGCCGCTGCAGCGCCCCCGGTGCGATAGCCGCGCAGCGCGACAACCTTGCACGCCACAGGGGCACGCCAGACGACGTGCGCCGCGGAGGCGACCGGGGCACCAGTCAGCCGGATGGACTCGGTGATCATGCGGCGCTGATACGCCATGAGTTACTCCTGCCAGGAGGGGACGGGCTGTGGGCGACGCGACCGCCGTCGCCCAGATGGAGCGCGGCGGTGCGCGCGTTTACGGGACGTCGGCACCCTTGATCAGGCAGGCCCGGTTGGCGTCCAGCGTCTTCACGCCGTACAGGCAGTCCACGGACACGACGTCCTGCTTCTTGTCCATGTCGTAGCCGTAGATCACCCGCAGGCCGAAGCCCTTGTAGTTCGCGATCGCCGCGTTCGGGTTGCCCCGGGGAAGCTGGAGCGGTCGGAAGGCGAGCGCGAAGGCGGTGCGGTGGAAGGCGACACCAACCTCCGTGGTGGAGTTGCCGGAGGTCTGCGCGGGCTTGGCAATGTTCTGCGTCATGTACGGGTCGAATCCGAACGTGCGCCTGCCGAGGTTGGCCTCCTGCAGGCCCTCGGTGTTGCCTCGCTTGTCGGCCTCGTGGAACAGGGGGTCTGCCAGCCACTTGGAGGAGATCGTCGGGCCGACGGCGACGCGGCGCTCCGTCATCGGCACACTCTGCTTGTCGAGCTCCCTGCCCGCCTCGATGAGGGAGCGCGGGTTGTCCCAGGTGTACTCGTTCTCCCCCGCGACCTGACCGACCTCCTGGGTGATGTCGTTGCGCAGGGCGAGCAGGTCGCGGTCGATCTTCTGAGAGACCGCTTCCATGGCCGGGGTGAGGAGCTGCTCGTCGAAGTCCTCGATCTTCAGGGTGAGGTCCTCTGCGGTGACCGCGAAGGAGACGTCGGCGAAGTGGTTGAGCTTCACGTCCACGCCGGTCTCGACGGCGTCCTGAACGGTGATGCCCTGGCTGCGGTCGTACTCCTCGGCCGTGAACACGGCCGGCTTGCGGATGGTGACCGTGTCGCCGACGTGGCGGGCGAACTCCGGCTCGTAGTCACGGTGCACGAGCGCCGCCATGACGGTCGTCTCGTACAGGTTGGCCAGCGCCTGCTGTGCGATCGCCTGCGGGGTGAGGAGCGTGTTCGGCATGGGGGCCTTTCTTTCTATCCGGCGCGGCGCTTTCGGCGCTCGGCGCGGATGTCATCGATGCTCTTGGGGCCGGTTCGACCGCCGTCTCCGGACCCGCCGGAGAAGTCGCCGGAAGAGCGCGCGGGCGCGGTCGCGGCTTTGAGCTTGGGGTTGTCGGTCACCGCCTGCTTGATCGCAGCGTTGACGGCCTTCGCGAATCCCTCGTCGCCGGGGTCGAGATCCTTGATGGACCGCAGGAAGGCGCGGCTGTCGGTGAGGGCGTCAGGGTCCGCGCCGTGCTTCGACGCTCCCCGGTAGACGGCCAGCTCGATCGCGGTCTCGCGGTGAGCCGCGGTCGCGGATTCGATCTGTGCCTTCAGCGCGGCCGGGTCCGGCGGCGTGTCCTTGTCGTCCTTGATCAGCCCGAGAGCCTTGCCGAGCTCCTGCACCAGGCTGGCCTTGGCTTCGTCGGCAGCCTGCTTCTTCGCCTCGGTCCGGGCCTTCGCCGACTCGGCGTTGGCGGACTTCAGCTGCTTCTCCAGGCGGGCGATCGTCGCGGCCGGGTCGCCGTCTGCGGGCTTCCGGGCCGGAGGCTTCGGCTTGGGCCTGTCGTCCTTCGCCGCATCGTCCGCTTCGTCCTGGCCGCCGTCGTCGCCTTCGGCTCCAGCGTCGTCGCCCTGGCTGTCGGCGCCGTCATCGCTGTCGCCGGCGTTGGAGTCGGAGCCGTCTCCGTCCCCGCCGTCGGCGTACAGGAACGGGGCGAAAGGGCCGTGTCCGTACGGGTGCGTCCAGCCGGTCCGGCCGGTGTGGCGTGCGAGGGTTCGCTTGTGCATGCGTGCACTCCTGGTGCTCGTCGGGGATGGCCGACTCCTGGCCGGCCGCTGGGTGGCTCCGCGCCTGGCGGGGCACTTCCCGGCCCGTACCTTGGCGGGCCGAAGCATGTGGGGGTCAGCGCGCCGCGGCGAGCTGCTCACGGTGCGGTTTACGCGGCAGATCGGTATCGGCGACGAGTTGCCGGATCCGCCCCTGGTACGCGCGCACGCGAGCGCGGGCGGCCTTCGCCGTCTGCTCGTCGAAAGCGGCCGCTGCGCGGCGCTTCCAGCGGCGGACCTGCCGCTCCAGGTAGCGCTGCTGCTGTGACTGCTCGTAGCTCGCCCGTGCGGGAATGGGATCCGGACGACGGGTGATGCCGGGCAGGTAAGCGGAGACGCTGTGCCTGCAGTTGGGGTGTAGAAGCCCCGCCGACCGCGCCTCAGGCAGCGAGCCGGCGACCCGCACGGTCACGCTCCGGCCGTCGTCGGTCGCATGTTCCAGCCGTAGAGTGCGCCTCCCGGCCGGGCCTGTGCGGGTGAGGACATTGCCCTCCCAGGGACGGCACAGGGGGCACTCCTCCGGGCCGGAGGACACCAGCACGAGGTCGATCCCAGCCGCGCCGAGCCGGTCGGTGTGGGCTTCGACTGCCGCCCGTCCAACAGCGCTGCGGGTCGCCATCTCGACGTACGAGCGCATCTCCCACGATCGGCCGCTCCGGTCGATGAAGCCGCTGATGCCCTTGTTGGCGAAGGCGTCGAGCGCCGTCTGGGCGGCTCGGCGCCGGGTCTGCGCGCCGAGCAGTGGGGCGGAGGCGGAGTGCGCGATCACGTCGCGGTAGACGTCCATGGTCTGGCGCAGGATGCGCAGGTGGACGGGGCCGGTCTCGGAGATGAGTGCGGAGGCGAGCCGGTCCACTGCCGGCGCGATCGGCAGGGCAGCGGCGGCCGCTGCCGCCTGCCCAGCCGCTACGGCTCCCAGCTCGGCCACGGCAGCCTGCTGTCCGCGCTCGTACGCCTCCGTGAGCGCCTGCCGGACCGCTCCGGCTGCCTCGGAAGCAAGCGCGTCGATGACGGCCTGGATGCCGCTCTGGAGGTCGCCGAGCGCGGCCAACTTCCGCTCCACCCAGGCGGGGCTGTCGATTCCCTCAGCCAGCGCGCGGCGGATGCGCTCGATCAGCACGGCCTCCGCGGCCTCGTAGAGGTCCGCGACGGCGGCCGCCAGATCCTCGGCGAGCGCAGGCGACACAGGCATCCACACCACCCCCTACGGCAGTGCGCCAGCCTGCATCGGGTCCTCGACCGCCATGCCGTTCTCCTGCTGGATGCGGCCTACCTCGGCATGCACCATCGTCTCGTCCCATTCCGGGTGGGCCATGCGCACGAGGGTCTCGGTCGAGGCAGCCTGGGCGCGACGGAGCACGTCCGCAGTGTTCGCCAGCGACAGAGGGTCTTCCTGGACACTGTCCTCGAACTCGACATTCGGCCGCTGCGGCTGCACTTCACGGCCGAAGACGCTGCGGTCGACGGCGAGCAGCGCCTCGACAGCGTGAGCCAGGGCCGGCCGGACACGCAGGATCTTCCGCCCGCGCGTGGTCATGCTGCGGCGCTCTTTCGAGTTGACCTCGGTGGCCGTGACGGCGACGTCGCCGCCGATGCCGAAGGTCTGCCCGCTGTATCCGGCGCTTCGGAGGATCTGGTTCACCAGGTCCTCAGCCGTCTCACGGTGTTCCCGCACTCGGATCTCGAACTGCGCGACATCCAGCGACAGCTGGTCGCCGCGGGCGAGTGCGTTGATCCCCGCGAAGGCCTCCTGGTCAGGGTTCCAGCTGGCTCCCTTGCCTGGGCCGTTGCCTTGCAGATAGGCGTCCGGGACGAGGATGCGGCCTTTGCCCAGGCGGATGTCGCGCATCCAGCTGGCGTAGGTCTCGTCGAGGGAGTCCATGAGTGGCTCGACGCCGTCGAGGTCGGAGCGCCCCCAGTCTTTGAGGGCCCGGTTGCGGCGCCAGCGGCGCGAGACGTCGTTCTGGACGTACGACACGTCGATCTTGTCGTACTCGGTAAGGATGCGGCCCTCGTCGTCCACGGATGGTGCGAAGCCTTCGGTGTCGGGGTGATCCTGCAGCGGCACCGGGCGGCCGAGCTTGTGCTTCGTCCCCTGGTAGAGGCCGTGCTGAATCATCCCAGGTTCATGGCGCTCCAGGTGCCGCCACACCTGGCCGTCGTCCTCGTGCACCACCCGCCAGAAGACGACGGAGGCCAGGCGGCCCCACCGGAAGACTGGGACGGCCGCATCGGCGTGTACGGCGTCGAGCCACGGCGCGTCGGCTACCTCGACGTCATGGACAGGGCGCAGGTACGCGCCGCCCAGTGCCGCGCTCACCTCGGCCGCGGTCTGGAGCGTCGCCAGCATCCCATCGTCCACCAGCACATCGAGCCGCTTCCGTGTCGCATCTCCGTCCACGGTGAACTTCGGAGGCTCCGAGAACAGCAGATTCGCGGAGCCTCCGCAGATGTCACCCGCGATCGGGACGTGCAGCTTGGTACGCCGCTCCCCAGGGGCCGTCGGTGTGCCCCACCACCAGCGCGCCAGTTTGCCGATGACACCGTCCGAGAACTGGATGGGCTTCGGGTCCGGGCCGATGCCGGAGCCGCCGCCGTAGAGCGTCTCCAGGCGGTCGGGGTCGCCCGCCCACCAGGTGTCCCAGACGTCCATGCGGTCGAGGGCGGGGGCGAGCTGCGGCGGGGGCCAAGTGAGGTCACCTTCGGGCAGAGGCATCTGACACCTCCTGCTCGGGGTGCTCGACGGCATCGGCGACGGCGCGGAGTAGATCGGCGATGCGTGAGCGGTTGAACGTCACGGTGCCGTCGCCGGACATATCGAACTCCACCGTCCCAATCTCGATGGGGTCTCCGCCTCGGCCGAGCCGTATGAAGACCGGCAGATCCACCATCGCTGCCATCAGAGACGCTCCTTCTCCATGAGCAGGTGCGCTACGGTCAGCCAGGAGCAGGCCAGTTCGTCGTACCGCTCCATGAGCTTGATATTCGTCAGCTCCATCTCGGCTTTCTCCAGCAGCCGGGTCGCGTGCTCGACGGCCTGCTCTGCGGTGATCACGCGGCGACCTCCAGGCGGGTCGGAATGTACGGCCGCCACAGCGACTCCGTGGTCCGCACTGCGTAGCGGAGTGCGTCACAGCTGTGGTCGTCCTCTTTGATGGGCTTGTCCTCGCCGGCCTCCGCCGCGGTGTCGTCCCAGGAATAGCCGGGCAGCTCGTCGATCAGTCCGGTCGCGGACACGTGGATGAGGAGGTCCCCTGTGCCGAGGAGCGTGGAGACAGTTCGGATTCCGTCCAGCACAGCGTTGTCGGCATACGTGACGCCAGTGACGCCGTCGCGGTGCAACTGCTCGATGAAGCTGCTCGCGGAGGGGTCGACGACCGTCCACTCCGGAGTCACCCCGACCTGGGCGGAGTGCGGGTGCCGGAGCTTCTCCAGCCAGGTGCGGCGCGCGCGGCTGTACTCGGCGTCCGTCATCTGGCGGCGCTGAAGCCGGGAGTCGTGCCGGTACTCGGAGACGACGTACAGGCGGTGGTCGGCGCCCAGGCCGAGCAGCACGTCGGCGAAGGGGTTCACGGTGCCGTAGTCGATGCCGTCGGCGAGCCAGCGCTCGATCCGCGGCAGGGTTTTGACGATGTGCGTCGTCGGGTCGAAGGCCTCGTAAACCGCGCCCTCGGACTGCACCCATGCGCCGAGGATGAAGCGCCGGTACCAGAGTCCGACGTATTCGGCTTTGAGCGCGGCGACGTACGCGGGGTCAAGGGACGGGTTGTCGTCGAGGTTGAAGTGCCACGACCTCAGGTCGAGTTCGCTGCCCCGGTCGATGAACTCCTTCTTCAGCCAGTGCCCAGGATTGTCGGGGTTCGTGGTTCCGAGGAGCCGTGCGTCCTTGACGGAGAGCCGGCCGAGGAGCTGCCGGAAAAAGTCCTTCGGCAGGAGGCTGACTTCGTCGCAGTAGACCAGGGCGACGGTCGCCCCTCGGATCTTCGCCTCGGAGCGCCGGTCGTTCGCGCCGATCAGGTGCACGGTACGGCCCAGGATCGTCGCGGTTTTCGCTCCCGGGGTCCAGACGACGAGGCGGGCGAGTGGACCGAACAGTCCGGGGTCGACGAGCGGCTCCATGATGTTCCGGCCGATGGTGTCGAGGGTCCGGCCGGTGATGAGGATGAGGCCGGCGCGCGGCGCGGTGGCGATGGCGGCGAGCAGCGCGATCAGGCTGGCGATCGTTTTGCCGGAGCGGATCGCGCCGTGCCAGATGTTAATGCGTGCCGTTGCCTCGACAATGCTTGTGATCTGCTTGTGGGAAAGAGGGAGGTCGACGTTCTGGAGCATCACGCCCCCTCGTCAGCCCCCTGGTGTTTCTGGGCCTCGTAGACCGCGGTGAGGCCGGACATCAGTTTGGTGATCAGGGCGAGGCCTTCCTCGTTGCCGGTCTCGTCCTTCGGTGGGCTGAGCTTCAAGGATCGGTCGACGGCCACGCCGACAGCGCTGAGGAGGGTGCGTTTCACGTCGGCGGGGGCTTCGGGGAGCCGGTGCTCTTCGTACGTGTTGTCCCTGCCGCCGAAGTTATAGACGACCGTCGGCTCCCACAGCTGTGCGCGGATTCGCTCGGCGTCGACCTGGAGGTCCTCGGCGAGCTTCACCCGGCGCGCCTCAAGGTCGATTCTGCGGGCCTCGGTCGCGGCAGCGACCTCCACTGAGCGGTCGAAGGTCAGGCCCATGCGCTCGACCTCTTTGGAGATCGTGCGGCCGGAGCGGTGCAGGTGCTTGGCGATGCGGTTGCGGCTCCAGCCTTCCCCGTGGAGGCGGCGGATTTCCTTGCGCTCCTCGGCGGTGACCGGCTGACGTTTGGTGGCCATGGTCACCGCCTTCGGGCATGCGATGACCCGGCCGCCGGAGCACGGAACGGCCGGGCCAGCCTCGGGTCAGACGTTGCAGAAACCGATGTCCTTGAGCGCCTCGTTAATGGCCTTGCCCTGGGCTTCGGTGGTCGTGACGTCCTTGTACGTGAAGCGCTGCGAGGCGAGCCAGTCGACCTTGTCGCTCCCGTTGTTGATGGCGCTGCATTGGTTGCGCGCAGCGTCGACAGCCTTGTCCTCGTACCTCACTGCGTCAGGCGCGGCCTTCGCGATGGCAGCCAGAAGCGCCGTTCGCTTCTCACCGACCGGCTTCTCCGGGAGGCCGGCTGCCGCGCGGATGCTGGCTTCCTGCTCGGGCGTCAATTCTGTGCTGTCGACGCTGCTGGCTTCGGTCGGCGCGTCGGCGCTGGGCTTGTCGGCGGGTTTCGAGGGCTCGGCCTCGGTTGTGCAGCCGACGATTGTGAGCAGCGCGGCCGCGGTGATGACGGCTGCCGCGGTGTGGTAGCGCATGGTCCCCCCGGTGGACGGTATGGGTTGGTGAGGGCCCATCATCGACCACGGGCGCGCCGGGTGTGGCGGAAATGGCGAAGGCTCACCGCTGGGGTGAGCCTCGTCTTGTGTCCGGGCACGCCGGACTTGGCAGACAGCATGCGGCATTGATCAGCCGATTGCAAGCAACGTCATGCGGCGAGGGTGGAGGCGGCGACCGCAAGGCGAGCACGCGCTGCAGCAGCGTAGGCGGCGGACTGCTCGATGCCGACAAACCCCCGGCCTTCGAGGAGCGCAGCCGCGCCGGTCGTGCCCGATCCCGCGAATGGATCAAGGACCGTGCCGCCGGGCGGGACGATGCGCACCAATTCCCGCATGACCCGCTCGGGCTTTTGCGTGATGTGCTGGCGCGCGTGCCCCCGCGGCTGACTGCCGGTGAAGTGGCCGGGCAGGTACACAGGGTTGTTCCCGGGGATCATGGCTCCGTTGCTGCCCCAGACGATGAACTCGCACTCCTGTCGCAGGCGTCCAGGCTGTGGTCTCGCAGTGGGCTTGTGCCAGACCGCGACACCCCGCCAGGTATAGCCAGCGGCCTGGAGCGCGTCCGTCGTGGTGGGAAGCTGTCGCCAGTCGGTGAAGACCATGGCAGCGCCACCGGGGCGGGTCAGCCGGTAGGCGTGCGCGAGTACGAGGGAGAGCCAGGCGAGGTAGGAGCGTTGGTCGCGGTTCTCGCCCGTGAAGTCGCCAAGGTCGTGGCCGTGGTTCCGGCCTGCTCCGGAGAGGTACTTCTCGCGCGCGGTGCGGGTAGTGCGTTCGGTCATGGTGCGGCCGCCGCTGTTGTACGGGGGGTCGCAGATGACGGCGTCTATCGGGGTGGTGAGTGTGGGGAGGATGGTGAGGGCGTCGCCTTGGTGGAGGGTCCAGGAGGGCATGTGGGCTGCTTTCGTGCGGTCGCGCGCGCTGGTGCGGGCGAGTCGGTGCACGACTTCCGGGTTGGGAGTCTGCTCCCGTGATGCCCGGTCTGGTGGATCTTCATGTTCCCTGACTGGGTAAATCCGCTGCGCCGGCGGTTCATCCTGTGCGGCGGTGATACCCGCCGCGGTTCTTGAGTGCTTCCGCGGCGGTGCTGCCGTACCAGCGGTTCGCGACGCCCTCCGGGGCGTCAGGCGCGGGCCAGCGGCCCTTCGACACCTCTGCGCGGATCGTGCCCGGGCTGATGCCGACGAGGTTGGCGATCTCGCGCGCGGTGTACAGGCGGTTCGGGTCCAGTTCCACGGGCGCGGGCGCGATGTGCTCGGCGATGACCTTGTCGACCTCTGCGGAGTCGTAGACCTTCGCGCGGCCGCGCCAGCCGATGGAGTCGGGCCAGGCGGGGTGGCGGGCCCAGCGGGTGCGCAGCGTGTCGTAGGCGCGGTTGTAGCGGGCGGCGATCTCGCGGAGGGTTTCGCCCTTCGGGGCGTCTACCATGGGAGTACCGGCCTTTCTGGCTGGGTGGGACCGGCAGGTTTTCGCGAGCGCCCCCCTGGGGGTGTCTGGGCTTCGGCTCGGGCCTGCCGGTCGTTTGTGTTTTCAAAGGGGGTGCGCCCCCGCCTGGTGGGCGGGGGCGCTGGGTGCGGTTAGCCGTCCAGCGGTTCCGGCTGGTCGCCGAGCCACTCGGCGACGTCCGACATGGTGTCGGACGCCATCAGAAGGTTGGCGGCGGCGGAGTGGGCGCGAGCGTCGCTGAATTCGCCCTGGGCGAGGAGTCCGTAGAGGTCGAGTGCGCCGAGCCAGAAGGCGCAGGCGGCGAAGAGGCTCGCCTGCTGGGCTTCGGGCATCGGCTGGTCCTCGACGATCTCCATGATGCGTCGGACGGCGGGGGTGGCCTCGATGTTGCTGACCGCGCCGGTCGGGAGGGTGATCGGCACGGGGAGGTTGAGGCACAGGGCGGCCAGCGCAGCGTAGGTGCTGCTGAGGTGCGCGGAGAGGCGCTTCATGGCCTGGTCTTCGAAGTCGGACACGGTCCGTCCCTTCTGTTGTGGGTGGCGGGTTCGGGGTTCGCGGCCCCTTGCCCTTGTGTCTTCTATGATACGGATTGCTGGATTGATTTGCAACACCACTGGGTGTCAAACCGGGAGCGCCCCCGGCTGGCTGCCGGGGGCGCAAGGAGGTGAGCGGCTAGATCACTCGTTCAGCAGCCACGCGCCAAGATCGGTCACGGCGTCGTGCGCCAACATCAGCGCCGCCTGTGCGCCGTCCGCGCGGGCATCGGCGTAGTCGAACCTGACCAGCAGCCCGTAGAGGTCCATGGCCATGAGCCACATGATCGCCGCCGTGAACAGCTGAGCCCGCTGCTCCTCCGGCATCGGCTCCTCTTCCGAGATCTCGGCCACTCGGCGGACGGCGGGAATCGCCTCCACGTTGGTGACATCGCTGCCCTTGGGCAGGGTGATCGGGAGCGGCAGGGCCTCGCAGGCGTCGACCAGGCCGACGTAGATGAGCCGGATGCGGTTGGCGATGTACGCCAACCGCTCATCCCGAGAGTCCGACATGTCGGTTCCTTACTTTGCGGGTGGTGGGTTGGGGTTCGCGGCCCCTTCCCTCTTGGTCTCTATTATGGCGTATTAGTGGATTGATTTGCAACATACTTGGGGAAGAAAACGACCCCAACCTCCCAACAGATCAGGGTCGTTCACTCCCCAGTCGTCTAAGCCAGCTTCCACCCCGACAACCGGTCCCCCGGGCCAACCTCCGCCGTCAGCCGCGTACCCGGCAACCTCCGTTCCGGCACCCCGACAGCGGCCGCGATCTCCGCCACCGGATACCGCACAGGCTCCTCAGCGTCCGGCGCATCCGCGACGATCTCCGCCTGGTCGCCGACGAGCAGCAACACCTTCACCCTCACCCGCTCGCTCATGGTCGTCATCACCCCTTCCGCTCCGCTTCATTCGCTGCATCCGTGGCCTTGGCCGTCTTCTCGGCGGCCTCGGCCCGGCTCGCCTTGTAGGTTCTCGTTTGGTCTGTCGGACGACAGGTCGTTGACCTGGTTCTTTGCCACCGTTTCTCATCGAGTTGTCGGTAGCTTCTTCTCATCGATCTGTCGGATCCTCGGGAAGATTGAGCATCTTGCTTGGGAAGCGGACTGACGGCAGCACGGACGGCCGACCGTCCAGCGACCACGGCCACTGGACCTACCCCGGCACTGTGCTCGTGATCCCATAGCAGGCAGGAATGGCTCGGGACGCCACAACGATGTCCTGGGGACGCCCGCTCCTCCTACGGCAGTGAAGGGCCGCCCTCCGCGCCCCCTGGGCGATACGTCGGCTCGGGCAGGCGCTCCTGGCGTCGGCGCGAGAGCCAGTACGTCCGCTGGTGGGTGGGATGCGACTCGAACTCCAGGGAGTCGATCCCGCTCTCCGTGTCGACCACCCAGATACCGGAGCGAGTCTTGTCCGGGCGGACCGGGCAGCCGGTCAGTTCGAGCTCCCAGGTGTCGGTGACGCCGTTGTCCCGGCTGTCGTGCACGGTGATAGTGCCGGTCACACTGTGCGGGAGCTTGCGGCCTGTCTGCCGTGCCTCGTAGTTCTCCGAGAGCTCCTTGACCGTGAAGTCCTTCTGCAGGAACAGGTTCTGGCTCACGGTGCTCTTCCCGGCGGGCCACAGGGCATGCGACCTCACAGGCTGCCGACGACCCTCCTTTTCGCGGATGAGGTCGCCGTCGTACTCCACGGCCCCGTACCGGTCCGCGCCGTTCTCGATGAGAACGCGAGCTCGCAGCACGATCCGGTCGTCTTCCTTTGCCGGGAAGTGCCACTCGTGGCCCGCAGGCCACTCGCCCGCGATCACACCAAACTGCGACGCCCCATGCGGCGGCCACGCCACATCGGTGAGCCGAACAGTTACCGCAGGAGCCTGAGCGTCCAGCCGTGCACGGGCCGCATCGATCGCCACGGCCTCAGAGGCGATCAGCGCGCGATGCGCGACTTCATTGCCTTGACGAATCCGGTAGGCCTGCCAGGCGACCGCGCCGAAGGCGAGGAAGCCAGCCGCCGATTGGGCGGCAATCCATGGAGTGTCCGACATGACAGGCAATTGTCGTACGAGAGGACAGAGAATGCTAACTTGCTGGTCAGGGTGGTGAATTGGGTCCGGATCGCGGCCTCAAACCGACAGATCGCGGAGAATCCGACAGATCTGTTGAGTCCCTACACGCCTCATTGCGGCGACGCAGCTCCTCCATGGACATGCTCTTTCGCAGTGCCATGCTGATGGCTCCTGTCTCGTGTGTTCGGGATACGGACTGAGGCGGCCGTTCGCCCGGCAGTGAGCCGGCCGCCTCAGACTCAGATGTCAGCTTCCGTCATCTGTGCTCCTCCGTGGTGGTTGGCGGATCGGGAGATCCGTCAGGAGATCAGGGGTAGACACAGGTAGAGGGGGCGGGAGATCCGCAGGTCACGGTGCGTCTACCAGGCTGGGAGACACACCTGACTCCCGAGGGGAGAGGCAGGGCGGGAGGTCGTCGCGATGGACCCCGCGGGTGGGCACGCCGTTCACCTTGAGCTTGGGCCGCACGGGGATGCCGAGAGCCTCCAAACGGGCGCGCAGATCAGACACCGTCCACCCCACCCCCTGCCCCCGCTCTTGAAGGTGGGCCAGGACCGTCGACAGGTGCACCCCCGGGCGTCCGTCGAGACACTCATATAGGAGAGCGAGAACGGGCTCGACCGGGGCCTGCTCGCGGGCCTCTTCGATGGCCGGGTGAGCCGGACTGACGGGCGGCTGAACGGCGCGCCACGCCGCCCAGCACCACAGCGCGGTGAGTGGCCACATCAGCACAGGCGCCCCGCGGACGAGCCGGGCCGCGGTATAGAGGCCGAGCACGAACAGCGCCACACGCACGACGCGGTGCGCCCGAGTCGGCCCCTTGCGCACCCATCCAGCAGCACGATCGCCGAGACAACGTGCGATCACCGCAGACCCGTGCCAGAGGCGATGCGCGATCTGCTGAGCAACCTTCACAGCAGCCCAGCCCCTTCGACCACGCCGCGCAGCGCCGTGCCCGCCTCGTTGATCACTGGTGGCAGCCAATTGAGGAGCTGGGCGACTCCGGCCGTGGCGCACAGGGTGAAGCCGCAGAACACGCCGCCGATCATGCGCCTCCGCTCTTCCTTGTCCGCCTCACGCCAGGCCAGGACCACGACGATCGCGATCAGGAACACGACCACACCGCCCTCCTCGGTGAGCTGGCCGAGATCGCCGCGAGCGATTGCCCCTGTGGGCTTCGCCCCAGAGACGACCTCGGTGGCGGTGCTGCCGCCGCGGTTCGCCGCGACCGTTGAGCAGCCGGCGAGCCAGCCGAGGAGGCCCCCTGTGCAGATGGTGCCGACCGCGCCGAGCAGAGCGCCGCGCCCGAACGGCAGCAGCTCCTTCAGCTGACGGCCGCCCTTCCACCAGGGGCGGAGGTTGGCGTACAAAACGGCGAGGGAGGCTGCGAGGCCAGCGAGCGTGAGGCCGGTGTTCACGGGCGTACTCCGGTCAGGGCAGTGATGGGGTCGTACCAGTTCATGGCCCCGGTCACGCCGATGGCGCAGACGGCCAGGGCGAACACGGCGGGGAGCGTGCCGCGGCGGACCACGGCGGTTCCGGCGAGCAGCAGAGGGATTCCGGCGAGGGCGTAGGCGTGGGGGATGCCGTACTCGTCGCGGGCGAGGCTCACGGTGTAAGCCCAGACCGCGCCCGCGCTGTGCCCGACTCCAGGGACGGGTGCGACGGCGAGCGTGAGCGCCGCGATCGCCTTCCAGGGGCGTACGTAGCGTGTGAGCCAGGCCCAGCGCGAGGGCCGGGGTTCGGGCTCGGCGGGTACCGGCGCCAACGTGATCCGCACTTCGATGAGACCAGGCACTGACGGTTCCGGCGGTCCCGGCGGAGGCTGCGAAGGCGGTGCGCCGGACGTCGGCGGAGGCGGCGGGATGCGCCACGGCGGCGTCTCATCCGGCGCAGGCGGCCGAGCGGGCAGGGGCGCGCCCGCTGGGATGATCCGGGTAGGGCTGATGGGCTGGTCGGTCATCCCTGTACCTCGCGGAGAAGGTCACGTACCTGCTCGGCCTTCGGCTGGCCAATCCGCAGACCGCGCTTCAGCGCGTGGATGGACGCGGGGCGACCGTGCTCCTGGCGGTGCTGGGCGTCGAGTACGCGGGCGCGGGCGAGGAGATCCTCCGTACCTGCGGCGGACGGTACGGACCGGCCGTGGTCGGGCTCGCGCCTGCCTGCGGGTACGCGGGCGTGCACCCGCGGAGTACGCGCCCGGGCGGTCCCGGGTACGGGCATGTGGGCGCGTACCTCGGGGTGTACCTCGTCGGCTGTCTGGACATCGAGCAGCAGGCCAGAGTCGGGTACGACGGCGAGCACGGGGCGCTCCGGCCCCTTCTTGGGCCGGGGCGGGTTGCCCGCGCGGGTCGCGACCCGGACCAGCGTCTCGGACACGGGTACGCCGTACTCGGTGCACAGCGCCGCTACCTCGGCGGGCGTCGCAGTCGGGTGCGCGGAGCGTACCTGAGTGATCGCGTCCACCGGCTCCAGGCGGCGCAGCTGCGCACCGGTCACACCGAGCGGCGTACTCGGGTACGACGGGGCGGGCACGGCCGTACCCGCCCAGGGAGACGGCAGAGGTACGGTCGCCAGCTCGTACGAGGTGCGCCGCGCGGCGAGCTCCTGCAGCAGCCGGTGCCGCTGCTCGCCGTCCGTGCCCACGTGCGCGCGGGCGACCGCGGCCGCGAGCCGCCGCCGGCCCCACCCGCGCAGTCGCGGGCGCGCGGCGAGCCGTACGGCCCGCGTCATCGCCCGGTCCCGGGTGATCTGCTCCGCGGTACGGTCCCGCGTCGCCAGACCCAGGTACGACAGCAGCCGTTCGCGAAGCTCGCGGCCGATCACCGCCGGCAGCCCGGTGGACAGCGCCTCCGGCCGGGCAACGCGGATCTCCAACCCCATCGCCAGGTGCCACAGCAGCCCGGCCATGACCGGGCCGATCACGGCACGCACCGTGCCGCCGACGATCCCGGACTCGGAGTACGCGGGGATGACCTGGACGCCGGTGATGACCCAGACGAGGACTCCGGGAACGCCCGGTGAGCCGGCCGCCGTATCGGTGGCGGTGGCCCGCTTGTTCGCGCGGGCCATGACGGCACAGGCGAGCAGGGCGATTTCGGCGGCGGCGAACATCACGATCCGCTCGGCGGTGTCGTGCATGCCGAGACGGTGCTCCGCGAACCGCCAGGACGTGTCGGCGGTGTAGGCGGTGCAGACGAGGGCGCCGACGGCGGCGGTGACGACGGAGGCCGGCGGGCGGCGCATGCTGCGGAGGGCGCGGATTGTGCGCCAGGCGACGGCGGCGGCGAGGAGGGCCGCGGGTGTGGCGACGGCCAGGGTCGGCCAGGGGTGGGTGGCAGCCCACTGGGTCAGCTGGTGTGGGGTCACGGCGCTTCTCCGGGAACGTCGGCGGACTCGCGGTGGGCGTTCCTGTCCTGGCCGGTGTCGTCAGCGATGGTGGCGGCGACGGACTCGGCGATGAGGTGGACGTCGTCGCGGTGGTCGCACTGGTCGCGCTGCGCCTGGGCGGCCGCGTAGTCGGCGGCTGCCTCGCGGTGCAGCTCGGCGACACGCTCCCGCTCGCTGGCGGTGTCGGGCTGCTCGCGGTTCATCGGCTGGCTGCCCGGCGGAGGCGGAGCGCGTACTCGCCGCGGGTGATGCCCGGCTCGATGGCCGGCATGTGGCGCAGGAGCCGACGCTCGGCGTCGTTGGCGGCCGGGGTGCGGAAGCCGTGGGCCCCGGTCGCATAGCGGAGGGCGAGGGCGAGGCGGCGGGAGTCGTGGATCTCTCCGGCGGGGCGCACGGCGGTGAGCCGGTTGGCGATCTTCACGAGCAGGGTGCGAGTTGCGGTGTCGGGGCCTTGGGCACGGCGGAGTGCTTCATTGATCTGGGGCGTGTCGGTACGCTCGGGCACGGTCATTCCTCCTGGTGAAGCAGGCGGATGGCTGGCCCCGACCGGGCTCTCACACACCGGTCGGGGCCGACTTGTTGTTGCCGGACCCAAGGTAGCGACTTCCTAGCCATATGGCTAGGAAGTCAGAAAGAATGGTGCCCATGGCCGAGGCCGAAGGAGGGCCGGACATGGTTTCGTTCCGTGAAGCGGCGCGGAGGGTCGTAGCTGAGGGGATCGAGCGCACGATGAGCCATCAGCGCGTCTCGCAGCTCTCACGTGAAGACCCGGAGTTCCCGCCGGTCGCGGAAGTGGGGCGCTCGAAGGTGGTCGACTGGCGGCTGGCTGCGCCGTACTTCCGGAAGCGGCGGAAGCGTCAGGGGAAGCGCTCGGATCTGGAGCGCGGGGAGTAGACGCTCGAGTGCACGTGGCCCCGCCCTCCTCCTGGCGACGGGGCCGTGCTGTGACTTCCAGCGATAGGTGAGCAGCCTCAGGTGCGCCGGGCTGGCGGCATGCGCCCTCTCGACACAGCAAGGTAGGTCTGGGCCAGGCGTCAGAAGAGGGGTGGAAGGCGAACTGCCTTCCACCCCTCTCCATCTCTTGGTGAGGCCTGCGTTCATCCGGCCGGGCTGAGAGCCCGCATCGTCTCCTCCAGTTCTCGGATCAGGCCGATGGCCAGCATCACCGCGGCGAGTGCGTTGGCGAGCGTGATCTGTGTCGGTCCCGCTGCGTGGGTGCTCGCGTGGCGGTTGTACTCCTCGGGTACTGGCGGCCCGTGGTACGGCTCGTAAGCCTTGTGGATGCTGGTGTGGAGGCAGTACGCCCGGAACTGGCCGACCAGAGTGTTCGGCGTGGCCGTCGGCAACTTGGCGGCAAGGTTCTTAAAGGTGAAGCCGCCCTTGCTGTTCTGAAGGCTGGAGTCTGCTCGGACCATGGCCCGCAGAATGGTGTCCAGGACTGAGGAGGCGAGGACCTGACCGGACGCGTACCTGTCGCTGTCGATCGAGTCCAGGCACTCGCTAAGGAGGTCGACCTCTGCTGTCAGGTCTCTACGGGCAACGTCGGCGAGGACGGCGCGGCAATGCTTGACGACGTCGGCAGCCTGTCGCTCCAGCACCCTGCGGCGGGTCGGGGCGTCCTGCGCTTTGAGCAGCTCCCGGATGACGTTTGCCGGTGGCGTCCACACCAGCGGGATGCCCTCTCCCATGATCGTGAGCATGTCGACATGATTGAGCAGTTCCCCACGCCAGTTCTCCGGATCGAGAGCCTGCAGCCGCTCCCAAGGCGTTGAACCAGCGATGCGCAGGGCCTCGCTGCGGCTCAGGAACCCCCCAGGCATGAGGTTCCGGAGGTCCAGGGTGTCGAGAGGAGACTGCATGTTCAGGCTCGCCCGCACTGCAGCGCCGATCGTGTTCTCGAGGGCGGGACGAAGCGCCTCCTCGAGCGACATTGGCCCCGGGCCGGTGCCCAGCTGGATCAATGCCGAGTTCCGAAGCATCCGCTGGAGTGGGCTGTCGAACGATCGGTGGAGGTCGTTGTGGGCCGTGAAGTGGCTCGCTATGGATATGAAGGGCCGCTGGACGATGTGGTGCCGGCGTCGCGCGGGTGCCTCATCGCCTTTGGTGCTGGCTTCCGGGTCCAGTTCGCCGTCCGGCGCCTCGGTCTCCTCGGGTTCTTGGGGCATGGACTCAGAGAGTGAGCTGTCCTCCGTATTGCCTTCCTCGGGAGGCACTGTAGGGTCGGTTGTAGGCAAGGTATTACTCCCTTGAACTCGTAGCTCTGGCGGACTCGGCCTCCGCGCAGCAGCTGATCGGCCGCCTTCATTTTGAAGGCGGCCTTGCGTCTATCCAGGCTATGGCACCTTGCTGACACGGAGAGGGCTTCAAGAAGGCACTGGGTGTCGCCCCGTTTCGATTGCGCCTTCGAATCCATGCCGTTGGGTGCCGCTACGTGTCACTGAATGCCATTAGGTGGTGTTCAGGCCCAAGTCAACCCCTCGAATGTGATTTGCATCACATCTGATCGTTCTTGCAGTGGTGGGTGCGCTACGGCCCTTCAGACCAGGTGCGGCCACAGCTGGTACACCGCGCGAGCGGGGTCGCCCCGCCGCCGCCGTGTAGATGGAGCTTCCCGCCGCACAGCGGGCACGCTTCGGCAAGTCGCGCCCGACCGTCGCCGACATCCAGGACCCGCTCCACGAGGCCAGCGGCCGTGCGCGCCACGGTTGAGATGCAGGCCTGCTCGTTCTCGTTGAGTGGGCGCCAAGGGCCTCGTACACCCTGCGCTCGGGCGAGGAGCCAGAGCGCGGCCCGCCGGCCGGAGCGCTGCCCGTCGTAGCGCCAGCGCCGCGGGTCCTTCGACTGCCGGAGCGCGAGGAGATTGCGGCGGGCGTCGTCGGCCTCCATCGTCCGCCGCGCCCGCGGGTCGGCCGGATAGGCACGTCGGGGCGGTGCGGGGGTGATGGGCGAGTGCTGGCTGGCGGCTGCGATCTGGTCGGCCAGTTCGATCAGGGCTGCTTCGACGGTCTGGAGGGTTTCCAGGACGGTGAGGCGGAGCGGGGCGGCCGTCCAGCCGGGCTGGTCGGGGTCGCGTTCCAGGAGGCGGAGGGCTTCGGCGCGGTAGCGGGCGGCCTCGGCCTCTTCGGCTGTCTGGTTGCGGTCGGTGAGGGTGGCGATGCCCATGACTGGGGGCCAGGTGTTCTGTTGGGTGGCGAGGGCGGTTTCGAGGTCGTGCCAGTGGTGGGCGATGGTCCAGAGGTGGCGGCTGGTGTGGGTGGCGGTGGTGGTCATGGGGTGCTCCAGGGGCTGGTGGGGCGTAGCCTGGTGATCACCTGTGGGGCGCGCCTGGTCCGGGAAGACAACGGGCGCGCCCCTTCGACGTGCTTCAGGCGTCGGTGGGCTCGTACGTCTCAGCGAAGATGTCCGGCTTGCAGGGGTAGAGCTCGCCTCGTACGCCGCGGACGATCCAGTCGCCGATCCCGGCAACCATCAGCCCCTCCAGGGTCTGGATGCCGACCAGCTCATCGGCGTCGGTGAACCGCATGTGCGACAGGCTGTTGACGTGTACGGGCTCTTGGGGGTGCATGAAGTCCATGACGGCGTTGATGTTGTCACCGGTCCACTGGATGGCGTCGATCTCGATGGGGCGTTTGCGGTAGCGGGGCATGGTTCAGTCCTTGGGCTGGTGGAGTGCTTCGCGGATGCTTCGGGCGATGCTTGCGGTGCCGACGGTCCAGGGGCTTTGTGCGTCGATGTAGTCGGCGAGCTGGTTGAGCTGGGTGGTGATGGCGCGGGCGCGGAGTTCGGCGCGGGCGGCCCGTTGCCGGTAGGTGCGGGCTTGGTGGGCGTAGTGGCCGGCGGCGGTGATGGCGGCGAGGGCCGCGAGTGCGATGCCGACGAACGCAGCGATGTCGAGGGGGTTCACGGGCGGTCCTTGGGCTGGTTGGTGGGGCAGTTGGGGCGGTGTCCGATGGTGGCTTCGCAGCAGGGGCGGTGCCCGTGGGGCGGCGCGGGCTGTGTCTCGTCGGCCATGCGGCGCAGCTCGGTCATCGCCTCGTAGGCTCCGGTGCTGCCGCCGATGTCGTGCTGAGCGTGGAGGCGGATTGCGACCGTCTCCGCAACGTCGGCGGCTTCGCGGAGGACGGCGGCCCGGTCAGCCTCGGCCTGCTCGGCGCGCCGCCGGAGGGCCAGGCGTGCTGCGTCGGCGGTCTCCAGTTCCTGCACGATGATCTGGGCGTGGCATTTGCTGCTCTTGGCGACGCGTTCGAGGGTGTCGATCCGTGCGTATAGCTGGTCGAGGGCGTCGCTGGTGATGGTGTCGACCGTGTGCCGCGCACGTCCGCAGGTGACGGCGTGCGGGGCGAGGGTGGTGGTATGGCCGTCGAGGATGACGTCGGTGAGGGTGCGGCCGCAGCACGGCACCCGGTAGTCGCCTGACGGGGGAGAGGCATGGACGGTCACAGGTAGCTCCCGGTGGGTAGGTCTTCGATCTCTCGAGGCATGGGTTCGTCGTCTTCGCACGGGCAGGCCTGGGCGTCGTCGTCCCAACAGCACTGAATCTGCGGGTCGTCGAGGCAGGCGGGGCGGCCGGTCACGACTCGGCCCTCCCCGTAGTGGGCTCCTCTTCGGGTGGGCACTGTGCGCAGCGCTCAGCCATGGAGCAGGTGCACGGCGGAGGTTCCGGCAGCGGCACGAGGGCATCCCGCAGGCCTCCAGCCGCGTCCTCGACACTGATCACCACTCCGGGCGAGTCCAGGCGTTGCCAGGACTCCAGGAGAGCCCCCGCGCGGGCGGCGGCAGCCTCGGCGGCCTGCGCGCGCTCCAGGTACTCGACAGCGAGCTCGGATGACTTCGCCACGGCGCACTCCGCCTTCTCCTGCACTTCGCCGAACAGCGCCTCCAGCTCGGCGACCCGCGGATCCCGTCGGCGCCCGGCGCGCACCTCGTACGCGAAGGCGGCGGCGTCGACCGCGCCGATCGCGGCCGCGCCGAACAAGACCGCGGGGACCGGCTGGCCATCGATGCCGAGGAGCATCGAGAGGGTGAGGAAGGTGCAGGCGGCGAAGGCATGCCCCCATGCGCGCAGGCAGTCCGTCATCGGCCGGCCGCCTTCGGCGCGTGGACGGGGCAGGGCTCGGACTCCACAGGCTGGCTGCAGACGCTGCACACAAGTCCGCCGGGCGGGAGCTCGCTGCTCCACACCTCCTGGTAGACCGGTACCGGCGCCGACGTGTTCAGGTGCATCGGGGCCTCCTCGAAGATGAGCAGTTGGCCGACGGCTGCCGTGCCGCGGCTGCCGCGGTACTTGTTGGCGCAGATGGGGCCGCGCCCGGCCGCTCGCGATTCGGGGTCGACGAGGGGTCGGCCGCAGTCCTGGCAGGTGGCGGCCATCAGTGGAGTGCTCCGGTCCACTGGGCGAGTTCTTCGGCGGCCTGGGCGTTGGCCTCGGTGAGCTGCTCGTGATCGGCGAAAAGGTCCTGGAGGGCGTTCCAGCAGCGTCCGGCGAGCTGGTACAGCTCGCGCTCTGTGTCTGTGGCGAAGACTCCGGCCGCCGGGTTGATGCCGGTCGTGAACCTCAGTTGCTTGATCTCGGCGTAGCGCTCGGGCGTCATCACACCGCCGCCTCGTTGTCGTCGACGAGACGGAATCGGCGGGCCTGCTTGTCCCACTCGATGTGCTCGCTGCCGGTGCTGCTGCTGATGTGGCCGTCGGGCTCGATGTGGAAGGGGACGTCGGCGTCTACGAGGGCGTTGAGGCCTTCGACGGCTCGTTGCCAGGGGCCTTCGTCGGGGAGGCCGAGTGCATGGCGGGCGGCTGGGTTGTGGGTGCTGGTGGCGTCGAGCAGCTGCTCGGCGAGGAGTCGGGTTTCGCGGTGGGCGCGGGCGGCATCCGAGCGCCAGCGGGCGACGGCGC
Source organism: Streptomyces sp. PR69 (assembly GCF_026420845.1). Classification (GTDB taxonomy): domain Bacteria; phylum Actinomycetota; class Actinomycetes; order Streptomycetales; family Streptomycetaceae; genus Streptomyces. The sequence goes on from NZ_JAOWCB010000015.1 coordinate 110,445, forward strand.
GGAGGGCGCGGTCGAGGCGGCGGCGGTAGGTGATGCAGCGGCCAATACCGTGGTCTTGGGCGGTGTCGAGGGCGCTGTAGGCCTCGGTGAGCAGCTGGACGTTCGCGTCGCGCTGGGCTTCGACCTGGCGGAGGCGGCGGGTGGTGGTGAGTCCGAACATGGGTGCTCCTGGCATGGGCGGCCGGGGGCGGGCCCCCGAGGATGGGCCCCAAGTCCGGTGCGGGCAGGTCAGTGGGTCCAGGTGGCCTGTTCCTCGAGGAAGCGGGCGATCACCGCGTTGTGTCGGGCGTCGGCGAGGGCGTTGTGGTGCCCGCCCTCCTGCTTCGGCAGGTCCTGCGGGGTCAGGCCGAGCCGCTTGGCCTCGGTGACCAGGTCGTCGGTCTGCATGGGCAGGCCGGCGGGGAGCTGGCTCATCGGGCCGAAAAGCTGGGCGTAGGCGACGTGGTCGTACGCGGCGTAGTAGGCCCAGAGATCGGGGTTCGGGGTGGCGTGGATGAAGTTCTGTACGAGGCGGGCGATCTGGGCGCGGGGCCGGACGTCGGGGTGGCCGAGGTCCAGGTGCTCGATGCCCCGGTGCCCGGGAGGGTTCTTGGCGATGGGCAGGGAGGGCCAGACGTTGGCCATGAGCCAGCCGTGTTGGCGGACGGCGGCCTGGTCGAACTCGCTGCTGACGGCGTAGAGCTCGCGGCCGTCTTCGGCGACCATGCCGATGCTGATGAGGTCGATGGTGCGGCCGTCGTCGAGGAACTCGGTGTCGTAGAAGATCTTCATTCGGTGTGCTCCTGAGTGAGGTGTGGTGGTCGGATGTGGTCGAGTGAGCTGCTGATGTCGTCGGCCATCCGACGCCAGCGTTCGGCGAGTGCCGGTTCGTCGCTGCGGACGCTGGCTGCGGTGAGCAGGGCCTCGACGATCTCGGAGGCCTCCGCGGCGCCGCCGGCCAGCTGTAGGAGGAGGACGGAGGCCATCAGATATCGCAGTCGTCAAGGTGGATGACGTCGCTGTCGGCGTGCGGCCGCTTCCCGGGCCTCGTCTCGGGTTTCGAGGCCTTGCCGCTGCTCTTCGAGCCGTCCGCCTTCGGAGCTGTGGCCATCGCTGGGGCCGGCCGCGGGGCCGCGGGGCGGTCCGGAGCGATGGGGGCTGCCTGTGCTGCAGGTTGCGGTACGGCGGTGCATCGACCGTCGTTGTTGCATGCCGTGAGCAGCGCGGCGACCGTCATGCCTGCGGCAAGGACCTGGAGTGGTTTCACGAGGGGCTCCGCTGGCTAGAACGGGGGCTCGGCCGGTGTGCCGCCGTCGACCGCCCACGGGTCATCCTGAGGCGGCTGAGTCGGCCGGGGCCTCTGGGCTTGACCCTGCTGCGGCCGTGCAGCCCGCTGGCCGCTCGTCTGCACGCCGCTCTGGCTCGCGGCGTCCTTCGACACCGATGCCACGGAGAACGCCAGCGAGGGGCCGATATGGCGGATCATGAGCGACGGCATGGAGTGCTTCTGGCCGTCCTTCTCCCACTCCTCCGTCCGGATCTCCCCAGTGACGAGGACCTCCATGCCCTTGGCGAAGGTCTCGGTGATGTTCTCGGCGAGGCGCTCCCAGGCGGTGCCACGGATCCAGAAGGTATCGCCGTCCTCCCATTCGCCGGTCTGCTGGTTGCGGCGGCGGGAGTTGAAGGCGAGGCGCACGGAGGCGACCGCCTTGCCGGAGGAGGTGAAGCGGAGTTCGGGGTCAGCGACCAGGCGGGCGATACCGGTCACGGTGGGCAATGGCACGAGGACTTCTCCTTACGTGTAGAACCGGGCTGTAACCGGTGCTGGCGGGTGGGGACTACGGCTTTCGGGGCGGCGCGCTGGCCGTTCCTCCGGGGCGGGAGTCGAGGTCGCTGATCCAGGCGGCGCACACGGCGGCGACCTGGACGAGTTCGGCGCGCAGTTGCGCCGGGTTGGACTCGGCGAGGGCCTCGCGGACCTCCTCTTGGAGGATGTGTCGCCGGGTCAACGTGCCGTCGGCCGCTGCCTTCCGGCAGATCCGGCGGGCGATGTGCGCCTGGCTGTGGTCACCGGGCAGGCCCGTGCCGTCGGGGTGGTGTTGGTCGCCGAACTTGGTGAGCTGTGCCTGGCGCTCGGCGTCGATGTCGTAGGCGAACTGCTTGATGCCGGGGACGATGAAGAGGGCGGGGTACATCAGCGGCGGTTCCTTCGGTGGTCGGCGAGGCGGGTGACGCCAGGAGGGAGGGGGAGCTGCTGCTGGTTGGCGGGGCAGGTGGCGACGTGGGGTTTGTGGAGTCGCTCCCAGCCGTTGAGGGGGAGTTCTGTGGTGGGGCGGCGGGAGCGCCAGGCGCCGGTGCCGTCGCGCCAGACGGCGGTGTTGCCGTCGAGGTCGGGGGTGGGGTCGACGGCGAGGTGTCGGCCGGCCTGGGTGGTGGTCCAGCGGATGGGTTGGCGGCAGGCGGGGCAGGTGGTGGGTCGTCTGGTGGTCATGTGGGGTCCTGGTGGGCGGGTGTCTGTTTCTGGGTTGTCATGGCCCAGTCGGTTTTGCGGGTGGTGTGGCTGGTGGATCCGGGGAGGCGGCGGCCGTTGGCGGGGACGGTGCAGGGTTCCCCGGCGGGGGCGTTGCACCAGTTGCAGCGGATGGCTTGCTCGGGGCGGTGGGGGCGCATTAGGTGGCGTCCTCGTACGCGGTGGGGGGCTGGTTGGCGAGGGCGGCGGCGGATGCGGCGCGGCGGCGTTCCTGCTCTCGAAGGTCGTCATCGGGGTCGATCGGCGGGAGGCCCGCGGCGGCGCGGCGGGCGTCGTCGAGGCGTGCGGGGTGGACGTCTCGTCGGCGGCGGCCGTTGGTGATGCAGGTGCGGCCGGGCTGGGCGTGGCAGCGGCGGCACGGGATGGCGAGGACGTTGGTGACGCCGTCGCGGCGGTGCGGCAGGGCTTGGCCGATGGCGTCGAGGACGGCGGCTGCGCGGCCGCTGGGTCGGCTGCCCGGCGGCAGGGCCGGGCGGTCGGCGGTGCCGAGTGAGGCGCGGATGGTTTGCGGGGGGCGCTGGCCGGAGGCGGCGGCTGCGGTGAGTGCGCGAAGGTTGCGCGCCGAGTCGAGGCCGGTTTCGTCGGGGTCGCCGTCGTAGACGAGGTTCGCGGCGGCGATGCGTTCGGCGCGTCGGTCGCGGATTTCGGTGACGATCTCGGCTGGGGAGACGAAGGGCTGGCGGCGGGCGACGGCGATGACGGCGGCCCTGGCTTCGTTGATCGAGTACGGGGCGAGGATCTCGCCCCAGACGTCGGGGGTGTACTCGCCGAATTTCTGGGCGGGGCAGGCTGCGGCGACGTACTCGGCGATTTGGACAGCTTCTTCTTCGGTCACGGGGTCTGTCCTTCCTGGCGTTGTGCGGCGCGGGCGGCGGCGCGGGCGCGGGCGCGGTCGAAGACGGTTCCTCCGGGCTGGCCGGGCGGCGGGGTGCTGACCGATCCGGGGCCGGGGGTGTTCATGACCTCGTTGACGACGGCCGGGAGGGTCGAGGGGTGGAGGCCTTTCTGCATCCAGCGGGCGATGCCTCGGCGGATGTCGTCCGGGTCGATGCGGTCTTCCTCGAGGAGGACGTGGATCTGCTTGGCCATTTGGCCGATGACGGAGCGTGGTGGGCGCTTGGTGGTGCGCTGCAGCCACTCGCCGACGATGGTCTGGGCGGTGACGTGGTCCGGTTCTTGGGTCTCGGTCTCGGTCTCGTGCTCGACATCGGCGTCGATGACGTTGTCGTGGAGCGCGTCGTCGTGAGGGCCGGCTGACGACGGCGGGTCCGTGTACGAGTGAGGTCTTGTAGAGAGAGGAGAGTGAGTAGGCGTCCGGGATTTCCGGACACTGACGTCCGGGATTTCCGGACACTGAGATTCGTCAGTGTCCGGGTTTCGCGGACACTGGACTGTCGGGTCAGTGTCCGGGTTTTGCGGACGCTGAGGCGGTTCAGTGTCCGGAGTTTCCGGACCCTCAAGTTCGGGTCCAGGGTCCGGGGTTTCCGGACACTGAGGGCTGCCAGTGTCCGCAGAATCCGGACGCTGAGGCTCGGGGCCAGTGTCTGGAAGTTCCGGACACTGAAGCGGCAGGATCCGGTACTTCGCCGTGCCGTTCTTCTGGCCGGCCGTGACCTTCTCCAGGACGCCCTTCTTCACGAGTGCCTTGATCACTTCGTAGATCTGGGGGCGCGACACCTGCGCGCGGCGGAGGATCTTCTCCGACTCCACGCTGGACCAGGTGATCCGAGTCGAGTCCCGGGCGTCGTCCGCCAGCACAGCGAGAGCGAGCTTCTCGCGGTGCGTCAGCGTCGTCGGTGCGTAGTCGAGCACCTCGACGTACAGGCGGCTGCCCACGTACGGATCTCCCTTATTGCGGAGGGGCCTGGTGCGCGGCCGCCGACCGGCCGCGCACCAGAGTTCATGCGGTGCCGTCGTGATCGGCGGCGCTCGGGGCATCGGGCCAGATGGCCCAGCAGTCGATGAGGTCGGCGGACGGCCCGCCGGGCTCGGTCTCCCGGTGCGCGGAGGCGACCGCTTCACGCATCGGATCGAAGGTGTCCATGTATCCGCGGGCGAAGTCCTCAGGCTCGACCGCCGGTTCCTCGTGCTCCGGTTCGTTGTTGCGGTGCGCTGACCAGGCCATCCACAGCACGGCGAGGATCGAGGCGCCCCATGCGGCGGCGCCCACGGCGAGCCATCCCGTGCCGTTCATGACGCGACCGCCGTGACGCTGTGGACCCAGGCCAGCGCGGTGCTGTCGAGCGCCTCGCGGGCGCGGGTGACCGCGACGTAGGCGAGGCGGCCCTCCTCGCGCGGCAGGAGCACCAGCCCGGTCTCCGGGTGAGGCTTCGGGGCGCGGAAATCGTCGTGAATCCGCACGCGCGGCCACTCACGGCCCTTCGCCTTGTGCGCCGTAGAGACGACCAGATCGGCCTGCTGCTCGCTGCACAGCGCGTCCGCCGCCGAGATAATCGCCTCGGTGCCGTGCTCGTCGATGAGCTTCACCAGCACCTTGAGCGACCCGTCTTCCTCCTCCGCGTACTCGCGCACCGCGTCCCACGACGGGAACGCGAGGAGCTCTGGGTGATCCGTCGGGCGGCCGGACTGAAGGGCTTCAGCGGCCCAGGCGAGACGCTTGATGTCCCCTCCGCCGCCGACGAGCGCCGTCTTCCGCCCGGTGGCAAGGGCCTCCATGACGATCCCCATCGCGCCTGCATTGGTGCGGCAGAGGATCGCATCCGGCTCCGCGACCGGCCCCACCGTCGACGTGCACTGGTCGTAGCCCGTGAGGCGGAGCGGGGCGTCGATGGTGCGGAGCCACAGGTTGGCCTCATCCGCGATGGCCGGCCCGAAACGAAAACTCTGGCTGAGCGTCAGCTCCGGGGCGGAGAGCTCACGGACGAACTTCTGGAGGGCGTCGTTCGCGCCGCGCCAGCCGTAGATCTGCTGCGCGGAGTCCCCTACCGCGATCCGCTGCGCGTGGTCCTGCGCGAGCAGCACCGCGGAGAGGACGTCGTTGGTGTCCTGCGCCTCGTCGAGCAGCACCACGTCAGTGGGGATTGTCGGCGAGCTCAGCGCCCACATCTTCAGGTAGTGGTCGTGGCTCAGGTTGAGCACGCCGTCGTCGGTCCGCAGGTCGTCCCACGCCGCCCGTGCAACGGGCAGGACCAGTGCGGCCAGCTGGGCGCGCGGCTCGGTCTTCGTGAGTCCGTCGTAGCGCGGGATGTGCCGTTCGGTGATCTCCAGGTCCGCTGAGTGGCACCAGCGGGTGACGGTGTCGAGTGCCGCCCGCATGATCAGCTTGCTCGTCATGGCCTTCGGGACGCTGAGGTCCGTGATGATGGCCGGAGTCGAGCCGACGATGCCGAGGACGCTGCGGACGTCGAGCGCCTGCGCCGCCTGGTGCGCGGTCTGCCGTGGACGCTGGAGCCGGGCACCGTACCGGGGGTCGAAGGCGAGTCCGTGGCCGGTCTTGCAGAGCACCGTGGACGGGAAGGACCGCGAGGCTTCGGCGGCGATGCTGCGGTTGTACGCCACGTACGTCATCCGCCGCCGCGCGTCGGACCGGGCGATCATCTTCAGCGTGCTGCTCTTGCCGCAGCCCGCACCGGCTTGCAGGACCAGGTCCAGCCCGTCGCCGTAGACGGCGATGGCGTCGGTCTGTTCTGGGGTGGGGTCCACCACTGTGGTGCACCTCCTTTCCGGGGTGCGGGCCCCGCCGGGAGAGTCGGCGGCGGGGCCCGCGATCAGCGGTGGATCAAGCGGCCTGGTCGGCCTGCTGGGCGGTCTCGGAGGCCAGGGCGTCGACCATGGAGGTGAAGTCGGCGGGCCCGTTCTCCCGCTCCGCGTAGGCGTTGAGGGTGTCGAGCAGTTCCTTCGCTTCGTTGAGCGTCAGCTTGTTTGCCGAGTCGAGCTCGCTGCCGACAATGAGCGAGGTGGCCCGGAGGCGATCCGCGCGGTTCTTCACGCCAAGCTTGTTGAACAGGGCGTGCATCATGCGCATCTGCGGCGGAGTGACCAGGGAGACGCCGCCCGCAGCAGACTGCGCATCGGAAAGGGAGTGCGCGGAGGGCGGGTTGGACTGCGCCATGTCTTGGGATGGCGGGGGCGACTCGGCCTGTCGTCCGGCGGGTGCCGAAGACGGCGCGGAGGCGGGCTTCAGCGCCGTTCCATACTCCTTGATCAGAGCACCGAGCTGGATGATTTCCCCAGACTTCGGGTGCAGCGTCCCCGTCGTCAGCAGCCCTCGCTGGTCGGCGCGACGGTGGAGCGCGAGCGCACGCTCGTACGTCAGCCCGCTGGCGGTCAGCTCGTCCAGGATGACCTGGACCGCGTCCACACCCTGGCCGAGCTGCTCCAGGATCGTCTCGCCGATGTCCTCGCCCGGGTGCCGGACCGTGAGGCCGTCCAGCGGCTCATACCGGGTCTTGGTCACGGTCGCTGTGCCTTCGACCATGTCCATCACGACGTCGAGCTCATACTCGGCACCTTCGCGCTGGACGGCCTTCACACCGACCTTGGTGACCTTCTTCCCCTCGATCACGTAGTCGCCCTTGGTGCGCATCGTGACGATGAGGTGGCCGCGGAAGTTCAGGATCGCGTCGAGCATTTCCTGCTCGATCGGGTTGGCCTCGCGCCAGGCGCCGAAGGTGCCGCCGCTCTTCTTCGCGCCGGTGTTCTCGACGATCTCCAGGAGGCCCCCGCGGCCGTTCCAGAAGTGCGACCAGGAGTCGACGACCAGGACCGCAAGCTCTGCCTGCTCGGCGGCGCGGACGGCCTGGACGAGGTTGCGGGGGTCGTGGCTGTCCATAGGCATGTGGCCGAAGACGTGCCCGCCGAGCTCCGGCTTGCCGGGGACGGGGGCGTACTTGAGGGCGGACCTGCGCTCGGTGTCGACGACACCGATCTGGCCGCCCTGGGCCAGGCCCTCGGCGATGCGGAGGGCAGACTTGGTCTTGCCGGACCCTGCGGGACCCTGGAGGCCGATACGGGCCTTCGCCGTCTCGCGGGTGGCCGGAGTGAAGCTGAAGTTCACGGTGTGCTCCGGTTGTTGCGCTGGTGCGGGGTGGTCGTGAGGCGGCCGTTCGACGTTGCGGCGGTGAGCCAGTCGGCTGCGCGCTGCATCGCGCCGAACTTCGCCTTCCTCTTGCGGGCAAGGGCGCGCGAGTCGTTCGGCTGCTCCTGGTGGATCTCCTTGGCGTGCGCCCGGAGGCCGGCGGAGAGCTCGGCACCGGTCTCCCTGCGGAGCTCGGCGAGGAGGGCGGCCACGGCGTCGGGACGCATGCCACCCGCGACCAGGCCTTGGTAAATGCGGGAGTACGCGCTCATCAGGCGTCGGCCTCCTCGTCGTAGGCGGCCTTCACCAGCAGCGGCGTGACCACATAGCCGGTGGGCTCCTCCGGCCCGCCGTCCGCGGTGGCGACCAGCTCCCACGGGGCGTGCGGGTCGTCGTCGCGGATCCAGTCGTGCAGGAGCGCGACATGCGGCGGGTACTCGCGGCTGAGCTGCACCTCGCAGTGGGCGCGTGCGGCGGCCGCGGTGGTGTAGTGGCCGAGGGCGATGTCCGAGCCGTGGAATCCGGCGCGGTAGATCGTCTGCTCGGCGGGCTGGGCGGTGTCCTGCTCGTCGTCGTACTCGTCGAGGAGGTCGTACACTTCGCGGTCCCGGAGGCCCGCGTCGTTCAGCAGCTTGTGGATCTTGTTGCGGGCGCTCATGCGGTACCCCCGGTGGAGGCGGCGACCCACTGCGCGACGGCGGCCCGCACCTGGTCGGCCCGGTGCGAGTCGACCGCGGGATGCTCGGGTACCGGCTGGCCACCGAGCAGCGCCCGCACACAGGCGGTCACGCTGTCGGGGTGGGCGTAGCGGCCCAGACACGGCAGGAACACGGGCTCGGCGGTGAGGACCCCGTGCGCCCCGCGCTCAGCCCACTGCCACTGGTCGGCGGGGTGATCCCACAGCAGGGCGATGCCGTCAGGGTGCCGGTCGGTGTCGACCGCAGGGCTGTCGCTGGTCCAGACGATGGCGGCGTTCAGCATCACGTCCAGGCCGTCACCGTCGTAGGGGTTCGATTCAGCGTCGGAGGTCCAGCAGTAGTCGGGCTCCAGCCCCGCGGCGGTCAGGGTGTCGACGATGGCCTTGATGTAGGGGTCGTGCGGCAGGTCACGCATTGCCCGTACCGCCCGTCGGCTTGACGCCAGCCGCCTTGTACCAGGCCTGGTACTCGCCGCCGCTCATGCCGGGCTCGCAGCCGTCGACGGGCGCGGCCATGGCGGTCGCGGCGGCGAGGGCGAGCGTCGCGTGCACCTGCGCCTCGGCAGCCAGCGCAGCGCCGGTGACCGGGTCCGCTCCGTCTCCGTAGGTGAAGTGGTGGGCGAGGTCGGCGAGGCGCTCGGCCTCGCGGTAGTGCTGAGGTCCGGTCATCGGGCGCTCCAGGTCATGCGCAGGTAGTGGGCGAGGCGGGCCAGCCGACGGCGCGCAGCGAGCGCCTGGGCGGCGGCGGGGAGGATGCGGAACACGAGCGCGACGCCGAGCCCGTAGGCGAGGAGCGCGACGGCGATCCAGTCCAGAACGCTCACGACGCACCCCACAGACGGCGGTGAGCCCGGCTACCGCGGTGCGTGGAGTGGCCGAACGGCCGACCACAGCGTGCGCAGCGCGATGGGTGGCGCAGCCCCGGCCGGTACCAGTGGCGGGGGTCCATCCACTCCCCGCAGGACTCGACGTGCTCGGCCTGCGGCCGCCTGCAGCCCGAGTAGAGGCACGGCTCATCGGCGTAGTCGGCGCGGAACCAGTGCCCGCGGATCAGACGGCGGCGCGTCACGGGGTCACCCCCGGCTCGGGCAGGTCCCGGCCGACCGCATAGTCGTGATGACCCGGCCCGTCCTGGTTGCCGACCACCGGCCGCGCGGGCCAGCAGCAGATCACCACATGAATCCCGCGCCACGTCGCGTGGGAAGTGACACAGCTACCGCGGTTCGTCGTACGCGTCAGGTCGACGTCCAGGGCCTCCTGCCACGCCGACCACTGCTCCGGCGTCGCCGTCAGCTCCAGGCGGATCGTGCGGAACGTGGCGTCGTACGTGGCATCGGCGTACTGCGCGGCAGCGAGGGTGAGGATGTCGGCGGTGTCCTCGTCGAGCAGCGCCTGGGTGGTGCCGGCCTGCCCGGTGAGGGCGTACGCGATCGGGTCCTCGTCCACCGGCCGCTCGTACTCCCCGAGCCGCGCCTCCAGCTCGGCCACCCGAGCCCGCAGCGCAAGGGCACGCGTGAGCGCCTTCCCCCAGGCGGCGCGATAGCGGTTCCGCTCAACCCGCAGCCGCTTCTGCTCATCCGCCGTCTCCGGCGACTGCAGCAAGCACGCCGACTCCAACGCGTACGCCAGCGACGCAGCCAACGTCTTGCCCTGCTTCTGCGCGGCGAGGATCACACCCGCCGCCGCATTCACACGCCGGGCGTTCACGACGCCACCGCCTGAACGCTCAGGCCGAACCCCGTCAGCTGCACCGGCACCCCGCGGAACACGCCCCACGTCTTCAGCCAGGACTCGTGGCCGTTGCTGCGGATCTCCACGCCGGACGGGGCGATCTGAAGCGCCGCACGCCACGCCTCGAAAGCGCTCGGAGAGTCCAGCTGCAGGAATAGCTCCGACGTCCCGCTGTGGATGACGATGTAGGGGGTCGGCAGGTGGCCGAACATGTTGATCAGGGCGACGAGCGCCTCGGCGGCGGGTGCCTGCGAGCTGATCCCGGTGACCCGCGGGGCCGTTTCGATAGTCTGTGTGGTCACGGTGTCCTCGTTTCTCTGTGGATGAGGTGCCGAGGGGCTGCCAAAGGACCGGCCAGGGTCCAGGCGGCCCCGCTTTCTTGGGGGTCAGGCGGCGCGCTTGGTGCTGAGCGGCGCGACCGCGGTGCGCTCGTTCTCAAGGCGGATGTCGGCGATGGTGAAGGTGATCCGTCCGCCGTCGTTGTGGTGGATCACTTCGCGCCGGTAGCACTTCTCCTTGAGCACACGGGCGCTCTTGTACGGGAGCCATCGCTTCGCGATGACCTCTTCGGGGCTGTAGCGGCGAAGGTCCGCCTCGTTCGGCTCGGGCGGTGTCTTCGTGGCCTTGGCGGTCACGTCTGCTCCTCGTGGGTGATGGCGTCAGGGACGACGTCGAGCACCGTGGCGACCTTGAGGACTGGGGCGTCTCCCGGCTGGCGGATGAGTCCCCTCTCCAGGCGGGAGAGATAGCCCCGGTCCAAGCCGGTCTTCTCCTGAAGCTCACGCAGGCTCATGTTCTGAGCCTTGCGGATGGCTCTGATTGCCGGTCCGTTCGGTCTCACGCTCACAATGTAGGCACAAGATGAGTACAGGCGCAAGCGACATGCATACGTTGTCGGCGTAAAACTTGAGCAGTACGGCCGGGGTGCTAGCGCTCAGCGGGCATCGCGTGACGGATGTTGCAACCCTGGAGGCTCAAAAACGACGCAAAGTTGCTGGTCGCGGCCGAAAGGCTAGGCTTACGGGTTGCAGGTGCATGCGGCATGATGAGGGTTCATGGACCAGGACATGGCTCGATTGGGAGCGGCACTCAAGGCGTCCCGTGTCGCCCGCAGACCGAAGATGACGCAGGAGGACGCGGCCACGGCCCTCGGCGTCAGCCGTGCGACGGTGCAGAACATCGAGCGCGGCAGCAGACCATCCAAGGTGAACTCGACCATCCGCGAGTACGCGGCCCTGCTCGGCTGGTCGAAGGGGTCCGTCGAGCGCGTGCTTGCGGGGGACGAGCCGGTGCTCGTTCAGGACTCCCCCGGCGACGCTGCGCAGCCGTCGCCCGCGCCGGCCGAAGACGAGCTGCCAGTCCCCCCGCTGATCAGGGCAGAGCTGCGCAAGGGCCAGGTGCTTGCGTCCGGCGTGTTCGACCTCACCCCGGAGGGTTCGACCGCCCAGCTGATCGTCGTGGTCAAGGGGCCCAACGACGCGACCGACGAAGATATGCGCCGCTACGCCGCCGCTTGGCGTCAAACACAGCGCAAGCTACGGGAGTTGGAATCCAGTGAGACCGACGACGAATCCTGACGGTTCATCATTTCCGGGCGAACCCTACACAAACCCGGAGACGGCGTGGTTGCATAACCGCTCCAACGAGGGGGCCACACCTTCGTGAGGGGGTCAAGTGCGCGTTGTCGTCAATCGCAGCCAAACCGTCCCGGCTGGAAAGATGGAAGCCACAGACGTATACGCCGAGGATCCGGAAACCGGAGAGCGGACAGTCGTCGAGATCCACCTCGACTTCCACCACAACGACATCACACCCGGCTACGAGAACGACATGTCCGAGGCGCTCACCATCGAAGCACAGCGATGGATGGAGGCGGAGGAACCCTCCCGCTCAGCGGCAGCCACCACAGCTCCAGTGATCCATGTAGAGCGACTGCCCGCACTCCGCGGCGGTGCCACTGTGTTCATCCAAGACGAGATCCACTTCGTGAACAGCCTCTTCCTGGAGTCCGGCATCACCGAGGCCGGAGCCCGCGCCTATCAGGAGTTCCTCGAATACCGCGCGAAGCTCTGGCGGCGAAAGGACGGAGAAGGCTGAGGGGGGTTAGGTAAGGATGGCCTACGCCGAAAAGGTCTACAAGGTCAAGAACGGAAAACAAACCAAGCAATACACCTGGAGAGCCCGATACAAGCTCCCGGACGGCACATTGGGCAGCCAACCGGGGTTCCCTACGCGGAAGACCGCCGAAGACTGGGGAAACCAGCAAGAGGCGGCAATGGCCGCCGGAACCTGGGTCGATCCCAAGAAGGCTCAGACCCCTTTTGGGGAGTGGGTCGAGATTTGGAAGACCGCGAACAAGCCCCGCCCAGGGACGGCCACCAAGCGCAGGTATCTGCTGGACGGCCTTCTGCTGCCCGAGTTCGAGTTCACACCCTTGGTGGAGGTGAACAACGTCTTCACCGTGAAGGCGTGGGCGGCGCGAGCGGCCAAACCGGCAGGCACGCATGATCCGGTGACGGTCGGGCATGCCCGCAGCCTCCTCAGCGCGATCCTCACCGGAGCCGAGGACGCCGGCTACATCGTGGCGAACAAGCTGTACGGCAGGAAGATCGCCGTAAGCGGTGACCGGGCCGGAGACGAGGAGGAGGTGTGGGCCCAGCCGGATGAGGCTTACCGCATCTTCGAGCGCCTGCCTGGCGTTCACGGGCTCATGGTCGTGGCGGACTGCTATCTCGGTCTCAGGTGGGGTGAGCTCGCTGGGCTGCACCGGGACAACTGCCTGCTGAAAAGGACGGACAAGGTCGACGGCAGGACGTTCGTACGGCATGTGGTGCGCATCGACCCGAAGGTGGGTGCACTGCACGAGGACGAGTTCGAGCTGGACGACGAGGGGCTGGCCGCTTGGCACGCGGCAGAGGACGCCCGGCTTGCGGAGTGTAGGGAGAAGGGCTGGAAGGCGAACCGGCGCAGGACTCCGAAGGCGCGTGTGGAGCTGTACTTAGGGGAGCCGAAGAACAGGTACTCGGCGCGGGAGGTCGACATGCCGCCGTTTCTCGTAAAGATGCTCGGCGCGCACATAGAGGCGTGGCCGCATGAGCACCCGTTCACCACGCCCAACGGCGACTGGTGGCGGCGCGGGAACTTCGGCCGCACGCTGAAGCCCGCCGCGGGCGGACGTTCCGCGATCCCCCGGAAGCGCGGATTCGCCGGACGCGAGGCATGGGGGCCTGTCCTTCCCGGCTTCACGATGCGCGGTGCCCGCCACACCCATGACACGTGGATGAAGGAGGATCGGGTGGACCGGGCGCTGCGGTTCTTGACGATGGGGTGGGTTCCGAAGGACATTGAAGGGACCTACGAGCACGTGACGCCCGAGATGCGGAAGCATCGTCTGGATCAGCTTGAGGCCCGCTGGGTGCGGGGGAAGAAGGCGTGAGGGTGGATCAATCACAGAGTTGATCTCCTAAAAACCTCCTAAACGATCAAAACGGAGCCTCGGAACGATCTTGTTCCGGGGCTCCGTTGCAGGTCACACCTGGTGGGCGCGGACGGTTTCGAACCGCCGACATCTGCTTTGTAAGAGCAGCGCTCTACCCCTGAGCTACGCACCCGTGGATGAGGCAACAGCGTACATGGCCCATGGGGCGGGGCTGCAAACCCGTTCGCAGGTGGCAGGGGCGGGCGGGGGACAGCCCCACCTCAAGGGGGCGGGCAGCCGGATCGAGGGGACGGGCAGGGGCGCATAGCGTGGGCGGCGGCAGAGACAGGCAGGGGGAAGGATCAAGGTGGGAGTGCAGTGCGGGTGGAGGCGTGCCGTGGTGGCCGGGGGTGGGGTGCTGCTCGTCGTCGGCGGGGTCAGTGGGTGCGGGAGCGCCGAGGCCGGGGGCGCGCCGGTGGAGCGGAAGACGTTTGCGTTTGGGGGGCAGACGCTGGAGATCGACGCCGGGAACACCGACATCGAGCTGGTGACGGGCGATGTCGAGGGCGTCGAGGTGACCAGGCAGGTCGACGGGTGGGTGTTCATGGGGAGCGGGCCCGAGGCCGTGTGGAAGCTGGCGGGTGGGACGCTCACGCTGCGGGTGAGCTGTGAGGCCATGGCGAGCAGCTGTGACTCGCGGCATCGGGTCACGGTGCCCCGTGGGCTCGGGGTGACGGTGACGGATGACAACGGCAGCGTCAGCGCGAGCGGGTTCAGCAGTGCGCTGGCCCTGCGCGCGGACAACGGCGAGGTCACCGTGCGCAACTCCAGCGGGGCCCTGGAGCTGGCCAGTGACAACGGGGAGGTGCGGGCCGAAGGGGTCAGCTCCCGGCAGGTGACGGCCGCCGCCGACAACGGCAGTGTGCGGCTCTCGCTCACCGCCGCGCCCGACCGGGTCGAGGCCGTCAGCGACAACGGCGAGATCGTCGTGGAGCTGCCCCGCTCCCAGGGGCCGTACGCGGTGTCCGCCGAGGCCGACAACGGGAGGACGGACGTGGGCGTCCCTACGGACCCCGGCAGCGCCCATGTGGTCACCGCGCGCAGTGAGAACGGCGAGGTGACCGTGCGCAGCGCGAACTGACCGGCTCGTGTGTTCGTCCCTGCCGGATGGGAGAATGAACCAGGCAGGGCGGGCACACGGCACGGGAGAGGGATGTGACGGGGACACACGCGCAGCAGGCAGGAGTGAGTGCCGTCCGCGATGTCCTCGGGCTGATGCTGCTGCCTGTGCCGCTGGCGGCGGCCGCGCTGTCGGCCGCCTTCGCCGGCGGCGGGACCCGCCGCTGGTTCGGCGGGCGCGGGGAGAGCCGGCGCGCCGATGCGCAGGCCGCGAAGGACGCGGCCGCGGCGGCGTTCTACGAGCTGGACACGGCCCAGCGCGAGCTGCGGATCTCCATTGAGACGATCACCGCGGTGGACGACTCGCCCGCCGCGCGCCGGGCCGCGGACGACTTCGCCGCGCTGGGGCGGCGCATCGACGAGGTGAGCCACCGCTATATCACCGCGGTCGACACACATGATCTCGACCGGGACGATCTGGAGCCCTCGGCCGCCTCCCGGGCGCGCGGCGAGCTGAACGCCGCCAGGGACGAGCTGATACGGATCAAGGGCGAGCTGGACCGGTTCGCGCAGGGGCTCGGGCCGCTGCTCGACAAGGCCGAGACCCAGCTCGCCCGGCTCGCCCCGGCCGTGGAGCGGGCGCGTGCGGCGCTCCGCTCCGCGAGCGGCGCTCTGGACGCGGTGCGCGGCTCCGGACTGCGGGCGGACGACCTCGCCGCCCGGCTCGCCGCTCTCGCGCCGGAGCTGACGAAGCTCAACGAGGGCGCGGGGCGGCACGGTCTCACCGAGACCCTGCACCGCGCCGACCGCGTTCTGCGGGACGCGGAGTCCGTACGCGCCGAGGCGGAGCGGCTCCCCGAGCGTGCCGCGGAGATCGACAAGCGCCTGGTGTCGCTGCGTACCCGCGCGCAGGCGCTGACCACCCGTGCCGCGGGCGTCGAGCCGGTTCTCAGCGAGCTGCGCCGCCGCTTCTCGGCCGCCTGCTGGCAGGATCTCCAGCCCGTCCCGCAGCAGGCCGCCGCCGGCGTCCGCGAGGCGGAGGAGAAGCTGAGCGCGGCGGCCAAGGCGCGGGACGAGCAGCGCTGGCCCGATGCGACGGCCCTCCTCGGCACCGTACGCGCCCTGCTGAACAGCACCGACGAGGCGGTGTCGGCCGCCGGGGACCGGCTTCAGCAGCTCAACGCGGTCGCCAGGGATCCACAGCAGGAGATCGAGCGGACCCGGTTCGCGATCCGCGACGCCCAGCGGCTGGCCATGGCCGGGCGGCACACCCCCGACCCGCGGCACGCCCGTCCCCTCGACGACGCCGTGGCCCGGCTGGACCGGGCCGTCGCCGACCTTGAGGGCCGCCACCCCGACTACTGGCACTTCCTCCAGGAGACCGAGGCCGTGCGAGGGACGGCCGGCCGGGTCGTGGAGCAGATCCGCGGGGAGCGGGGCGGCGGCGGGCATCCGCGCTGACCAGCGCTTGGGCGATCCAGCGGGGCCTTGGCCGATCCAGCGGGGCACTGCCCGGCGGGCGACATCCGGAGGACTGGTCTCCGCATGGGTTGTCCCGTTACGTGTGCTGGCGGATGCTGGTAGCACATGGGGAAGGAGGGCGGACATGGCCGCACACGCACTGCACCCCAGGACCCACCGCATCAAGCTCGACGAGCATCTCCCCGTCGATCACCGCCTCAGCACCTTCTACCGCATCGGGGCGGGACTGACCGGTCTGCTGCTGGTCGCCTTCGGCGTCCTCGGTCTGACGGACAACGTCGGCTTCTTTGACACCGAGGGCGACACCGTCATCGGACTCAACACCAACGGCGCCCTGAGCGTGCTCTCCATCTGCGTCGGCGCACTGCTGTTCGCCGGGATGGTCATCGGCGGCAACTTCGCCTCCACGCTGAACATGATCCTCGGCATCGCGTTCATCGTCAGCGGCTTTGTGAACCTCGCCCTCCTCGACACCAGCTATAACTTCCTCGCCTTCCACATCCAGAATGTGATGTTCAGCTTCGTGGTCGGCATCATGCTGATGTTCTTCGGCATGTACGGGAGAGTGAGTTCGACCTTGCCGCACGACAATCCGTACTGGAAGGCCCGCCACCCGGATCAGGCCGCCGAGGAGCGGCGTATGGCCCAGCGCATCAGCGAGCAGCGGAAGCGCGCGGAGGAGGCGGAGCACGCGCTGGCGGAGAAGGCGGAGGCCGAGCGGCGGCGGGCACTCGGTCGGTGACCTCACCTCCGGCAGCGCCACCGGGCCGGTGATCTGGCGTCGCCGGGCCGATAATCTGGGACCATGCCTCGCTATGAATACCGCTGCCGGAGCTGCGGCGACACCTTCGAAGTAAACCGGCCGATGGCGCAGTCGTCCGACCCGGCCGACTGCCCGGCCGGTCATACGGACACGGTCAAGCTTCTGTCCGCCGTCGCCGTGGCGGGAGGATCCGCCGCGCCCGCACCCTCGCCCCAGGGCGGCGGAGGCTGCTGCGGCGGAGGCTGCTGCGGCTGACCACGGCCGCTGACCACAGCCCCTGCCCACGCCCGCTGACCACAGCCGCCGACTCGTGGCCGCCGCGGGTGGCTCACGGGCCGCCCGCGGGCGGCTCCGCGCTCCGGGTACGGGGTCAGACCCCGGCCAGGAACCGGCGCAGGATCTCCTCCCCCGCCGCCGCGCCCGTCTCCGTCAGCGCCTCGACCTGCGGGGCGGTCCAGCCCTGGTCGGCGAGTTCGCCGTGGCCGGGCCGCCAGGCGCGGTGCGCGGCGAGCAGCAGATCGGCGTCGAGGAGGGAGTCCCCGGCGGCGAGAATCCGCTCCGCGCCCGTGCGGCGGGCCAGCTCCCGCACGGCCGCGCTCTTGGTAAGCGGCTTCGGCACGGCGTAGATCTTGCGGCCCTGGAGGGAGACCGCCCAGCCGAGGCCGTCGGCCCACTCGGCCACGTCCTTCACCCAGCCGTCCGGCAGCAGGGCGCGGTCGACGACGAGATACGCGAAGAGGTCCTCGGCGACCCGCTCCTTGAGCAGCCACGCCGGGTCGGCCGCGGCGGACAGCCGGTCCCGCACCTCGGCGAGCGGGGCGCACGCGGCGGCGATACGGGCGGCGACCTGCCGCCGCCAGTCCGGGTCAAAGACCCCGTCCACCAGCAGATGCCCGCCGTTGGCGCAGATCGCGTACCGGGGCGCGGGGCCCGGCAGCCGGATGCGTCCGTACTGCTCGCGGGTGCGGGTGGTGACGGGGACGAACGCCGCCGCCCGCGACAGCTCGCCGAGCAGCCCGGCGGCCGTCTCTGTCATATACGACAGCGGCCGGGACTCGTACACCTCCACGCACAGCAGCCGGGGGGCGTCGGCGTCCGGCATCCGCAGATCCAGCGCGGCGGCCGAGTAGATCAGCGTGCGGTCGAGATCGCTCGCGACGAGCGTGGGCGTGCCGCGCGGGGTCACGGGGCCGTCACCGCCTTGCCGTCCGCGCCGGTCGCGCCGCGCGTATAGCGGGGGTGGATCAGACCGACGCAGCTGTACGGGAGGCCGTCGACCTCCTCGACGGGTACGCCGCGCTGCTCGGCGAGCAGCCGTATGTGCGCCAGGTCGTCGCCCGCGCCGCGCCGCGCCAGGATCTTCCAGGGGACGCGGCGCAGCAGCACGCGCGTGGTCTCGCCGACGCCCGGCTTGACCAGGTTGACGTCGTGGATGCCGTACTCCTCGCTGATCCGCTCGACGGCGGCCCAGCCCTCCCACGTCGGCTCGCGGTCCGCCGCGAGGAGCTCCTTGACGTCCGCGGCGACGGTTTCGGCGACCTCGCCGAAGCGGGCGGCGACCGTCTGGGTGAAGAGGCCCGAGACATCGTCGGCGGCCAGCTCGCGGTAGAACTTCGCGCCGTGGTAGTCATGCGGGCCGACCAGGTCGGAGCGCAGGACCGTACGCGATATGAGCCCGGAGACGGTGGAGTTGAGGCAGGCGGAGGGGATGAGGAAGTCCTCGCGGGTGCCGTAGGTGCGCACACAGCCGCCGGGGTCGGCGAGCACCGCGATCTCGGGGCTGAAGCCCGCAACCCCGTGGGACTCGGCGAACTGGGCGAGCGCGGCGGCCAGTTCGCGGGTGATGGCGCCCTTGCCTGTCCAGCCGTCGACGAAGACGACGTCGGCCGGGTCGTGGTGGCGCGCCAGCCAGCGCAGGGCGTTGGCGTCGATGCCCCGGCCGCGGACGATGGAGACGGCGTAGTGCGGCAGATCCAGTCCGTGGCGGTGCTGTGCCCAGCGGCGCATCAGCACCCCCACGGGCGTTCCGGCGCGGGCGAGGGAGACCAGCACGGGGCGCGGCGACCGCTCGGCGAGGACCGTCTCCGTGACCGTGCCGACGGCGCGGGCGATCCGGGCGGCGGAGGCGGCCAGCGCGTCCTGGAACAGCCGCTGGTACTGGGCGGAGGGCTGGTACTCGACGGGCAGCGACTCCGCGTAGTGCGCCCCGCCGCTCTGGATGGCCTCCTCGCGCTCCTCGGTCGGGGCCTCCAGTTCGGCGTCCGACAGATCCTGGAGCAGCCAGCCGACGTCCTCGGCCGGATACGAGGAGAACGCGGGACCGCGGAGGGGGCCGGGCAGATCGGGCTGCTCGGCCAGGTCGGGCAGGTCGGGCAGGTCGGGCAGGTCGGCCACAGGCATGGGGGCGCTTTCGGGGTTCGTGCGGCGGGAGTGGGGGTGGGGGTGGGGATGAGAGAGGGAGCCGCGGCGGGGGCGGGGCTCGTACGCGGGGACGACCGCCAGCACCACCCGCTCCGTGTGCGCGGCGAGCTGGGACAGCAGACCGTCCGAAGCGTGCAGCCCGGGGGTGTCGGCGGCGGAGTCGACCACGGCGACGACCGCGTCGAAGCCGCCGCCCGCCACGTTGTAGGCGTAGCGGTCGCCGGGGCCGTCCGCCGGGTCGTCATGGGCGGGGAAGACAAGGCGGCTGCGGATCGCATAGCCCGGGTGGTCGACCGCGAGCACCGGCGAGCGGGTCGTGGTCGAGAAACGTATCTCCGCGTCGCCGCCGAGGCGTTCCTGCAGCGCCATGCCGAGCCGCAGCGGTGCGTACATCAGCTCCTCGCAGCCGAGGACGAGAACGCGGGCCGGTGTGCCGCCGTCCGGGGTCCGCGACGACTGCGCTGCCGCCCGTGCCGACGCGAAGGGGCCGGACGCGCGAGCGGGTGCCCCGCCGTCCACGACGGCCCCGGACACGTCAGGCCCGGAGCGCCCAGCCGGGCCCGCACCAGGCGCGGCCGCGGCGGCGCCCGCCGCAGTGCCCGCGCCCTTGCCCGCGCCTGTGTCCGTGCCCGCGCCCGCGCCCGGGGCCAGCGCCTCGGCGATCCGGGCCGCCATCGACGGGAGCGCCGCCTCCAGCCGGGCCCGGTGCTCCGGCCGGAAGCCGTGCCGCCCGCCGTCCGGGAGCCCCTCGGGCCAGCCAAGCTCGATCCGTACGACCCGGTCGGCGTCGCCCCGTGACCGGGCGGGTGCGGATTCATGGCGGGCGACCAGCTCCCGGCCCTTCTCCAGGACGCCGTCCGGCAGGGTCACGGTCCCGGAGGCCAGCGAGATCAGATCGACGCGCGCGCCGATCTCGGCGGCGAATCCGGACAGCCGGGACCGGTCCCGCGGGGCGCGCATATCGGCGAGCGCCACGATCACATAGCGTGCGCGCGGGTAGCGGGCGTGCAGGGCGCGGATGGTGTTCAGGACGGTGTTGCCCGTGGAGAACTCGTCGTCCACGAGAACCAGCGGCCCCGGCCCGGCCAGCAGCTCCGGGTCCTCCGGCAGCAGCAGATGGGAGGTGGCGTGCGAGTGGGACTCTTCAAAGCCGCCGGCCTGCGCCACGCCCGCCACCGGCCGGCGGGTGGAGTGCAGATACGGGGAGAGGCCGAGGCCGTCCGCGACGGCGTGGCCGAGGCCGGTCGCCGTCTCCGCATAGCCGAGGACGACGGCCCGCGCGGCGTCCGCGTCGCCCAGCAGCTTCCGTACCCGCTCGCCGAGGCCGAGCCCCGCCCCGTACACGACGGACGGAAGCTGCGGGACATGCTTGCCGAGGACGTTGGACACCAGCAGATGGGCCCGCTTGGGGTTGCGGCGCAGGGCGAGGCCGAGCAGTTCCTCAAGCCTCGGGGCCCCGGGAGCGCCCGTCCCGTCCGCGGCCAGGGCGACGCCCAGCCGCTCGGCCACCCAGCTGCCCGTCCACACCGACACCGTGCTGTGCTCCTTCTCCTCGCCCCGCGCCGCGGGCCGCGTCTCGCCCCGCATCAGTGCGCGACCCCCGCCGCCAGCAGCTCCACAAAGCCGACGTCCTCCCGCGCCACGCCGAACACCTCGGCGCGCACCAGAGTCCGCTCGGCCCAGGCGCGGTGCGGCTTCACCTCGTTCATCTTGTTCGTGTACGCGGAGCGCAGCACGCCTCCGCCGCCCCGCTCGGGTCGCAGTATGTCCCGGGCGTCGCTGTACTCCTCGTGGCTGACCACCGACAGCGCGTGCACGGGAGGCACATGCGAGGGGTGGATGCAGGTCTTGCCGAGCAGTCCGTTCGTCCGGTCGAGTTCGATCTCGCGCAGCAGACCGTCCATGTCATGCTCGATCAGCGCGGTGCGCAGCTCCTCCGCGCGCCCCGCGAGGAAGGGGCTGCGGCGCAGCTGGGGCTTGAACATCCGCTCCTGCAGCCGGAAGTACTCCCACACCGGTCCGGTGATGGTGAAGCCGGTGCCGTCCGAGCGGCCCAGCACATTGACCACGTCCGCGATGACCGAGGCGACGATCCCGACGTCGTACGCCGTCATCTCCGGAGAGCGGCGCAGGCCGTAGGCGGAGCAGAAGTCGGTGACGCCGAGCCGCAGCGCCAGCACCCGGTCCCGGTACTTGTCGACGGTGCGGGCGATTCCGGTCAGGGTCTCGGTCCTGGTCTCCAGATGCAGCAGCTCGGGCGATTCCAGGACGGGCATGGCGTACAGCCGCCGTCCGCTCGCCGCCTCGGCCGCGGTGAGCGCCTCCAGAAAGGGCGCGCCGCGCTCCTCCGTGAACTTGGGGAGGACGAATCCGGACAGCAGCTCGCCCGCCGCGCCAAGACGGCCGGCGAGGTCCGGTATCTGGCCGGGCTCGCGGACACGGATGAACAGCAGCGGCGGCTCGATCCCGCTCTTGTGCAGCTCACCGAACTGCCGTATGAGGTTGGCCTCGGCGCCGCCGACGTCGGCGTCGTCGATCGAGTCCTCCAGGCAGAGCACCATGGAGACAACTCCGCGCCCCGCCTGCTTGGCGATGTCGTCGGCGAGCTTCGGCCTGGTGGCGGGCGAGTAGAGGGTGGCTCCCAGCGCGGCGGAGAGGATATGGGCCGGGGAGTCCGCGGTGAACGCGCATGGCTCCCGGTGGAACAGCCCCTGCCGGGCAGCGGGCGGGATGTGCCCGAAATGACGCATAAGTATTCCCCGTACTGCCGTGGCGGGCCGGATGACGTGTGGCCGGTAATAGTACGTACGCGGGGGTGTCGGCAGTTCCCCGCATGCATGAAATCCAGGTGACCCGTCCGCTTCTCACCGGTGCCTGCCAGGCCCCCCGCGTTGTCCGCCCGCCCTCGGGGAAGGCAGGATGACGGGCATGACGCACGCGATGCTGAAGGGCTCGAACGTCCCTCTTGACGCCACGGCGGTACGGGCCGTGCTGCGCTGGACCCCCGGCGGCGGGGTCCCGGATGTGGACGCCTCCGCCCTGCTGCTCGGCGGCGACGGCCGGGTGCGTTCCGACGAGGACTTCGTCTTCTACAACCAGCCCCGGCACCCTTCCGGGCTGGTGCGCCGGCTGCCGAAGAAGCGGATCGCCGAGCATCTGACGGACACCGTCGAGGCGGATCTCGCGGGGCTGGACCCGTCCGTCGATCAGGTGGTGCTGGCGGCGTCCTCGGACGGCGCGACCTTCCAGCAGGTGGCGGACCTGCGGATCGCCGTGTACGACGCGGGCGACGGCGGCGGCGATGCGCCGCTGGCCGTCTTCGATGTGGTGCCGGAGACCGGCGAGGAGACGGCGATCATCTGCGGCGAGCTGTACCGGCGCGGCGCGGGCTGGAAGTTCCGCGCGGTGGGCCAGGGCTATCCGACGGGTCTGGTGGGGCTGGCGACGGCCTTCGGCATCTCGGTCGACGAGGCCGGGGACGAGGGTGCGGACGGAAGCGGGCACGACGGAAGCGGGCCGGACAGCGGCGGACCGGGCGGAAGTGGTCCGGAGCGAAGCGGTCCGGACGGCGAGACCGCGGGCGACGCCCCGGCTGCCGCCACTCCGGCTCAGCCCGCGCCGCAGGCCGCCGCCCCCGGCAGGCCCGCCGCGGCCGGGCAGGCTGCTCAGCCGGGGCTGCCGCCGATGCCGGCCGCGCCGCCCGCGTATGGCTACCCTCCGGCCGCCCCGACACAGCCCGGGGCCGGACAGCCCGCGCCCCAGCCCGGCTACGGCTATCCCCACCCGGCTCCGGTCCCGGCGCCGGCCGCCGCCGCACCGGCGCCGCCCGCCGGGCCGCCCGCGTACGGCTATCCTCAGGCCGTGTCCGACCAGGACTTCCGGATGCCGCCGATGGGACCGCAGTTCGTCCGCCCGTAGCCGACAGGTCCCCAGTCCGCGGGCCCGCAACCCGCAGGCCCGCAACCCGCAGGCCAGTGACTCGCAGGCCAGTGACTCGTACGCCCGCGGCCCCCGCACCGCCGCCGTACGTCGGTCAGACACGGCTCTTGTAGCCGCGCCCCCACTGCAGACCCCAGCCGTACAGCCGGTCCAGTTCGGCCTGAAAGCCGTAGACGAACCTCACCTCGCGGCGCACCACCAGCTCGTCCTTGATCTTCTCCATGCTGAACAGCGCGCACGAGCGGGCCTGCGGGGCACGCTCGTCGAGGTCAATCTCCACCCGTGGCCCATTGCTGGGGTAGAGCGTCACCTTGGCCTGGGTCCGGTCAAAGGCCGGGGTCGCGTCATAGATATAGACGAAGAACAGCAGTCGCTGGATGTCGTCGCGATGGTCGAGATTGACGTAGATGGTCTCACCGGAGGGGGCGCCGAACCGGTCGTCGCCGCTGAGCTTCACATACGGCGGCTCGTTGAGGCTGCCGAGGAAGCCGCCGAGGGGCTGGACGACGCCCTTGGAGCCGTCCGTCAGCTCGTACAGACAGCCGAGGTCGAGGTCCACATTGACCACACCCTGGGTGTGCGCCTGGACGACCTCCGGATGGAAGAGCTTGGAGGGGTGGCGCAGCAGGCCGCCGCTCCGCCGGGACCGGCCCTCGATGTCGGAGGTGCGCATGCGCCAGGAGAGGTTGACGCGCAGATTGCCGGTGGCGGCGCCCTGCTTGGTGAGGGAGACGGTCGGCTTCCGCCGGGTCAGTTCGATGGAGTTGGCGCCGCCGCCCGCGTCGAAGTCAAATGACCGCCTGCCGCCCCGCAGACTGTCCCAGAAAGCCATCTCCACCACCCCCAGATGTCCCGGTGTCCCTGACGCACGACCGGCGTTTCGGGCATACGACAGCGGGGCGGTTCAGGCCGCCGGCCCAAGACCGCCCCGCTCTGAGCGCTTCCCGCTGCAGGCCGGGGTCACACCCCGGAGGACACCTCGGTCTTCTCGCCCGGGCCGCCTGAGCCGTCCGAGCCGCCGGAACCCTCGGAGCCGGAGCCGTCCCCTCCCCCGGCCGCGAGGGCGCGGTTGCGGCGCACGGAGGCGAAGAAGGACCAAGCGATCAGGGCCACGCCGATCAGGCCGGTGACGACCTCGGGGACCTCGTACTGGATGGTGATCAGCAGGATCACGGCCAGCGCGCCGATGGCGTAGTGCGCGCCGTGCTCCAGGTACACATAGTCGTCGAGGGTGCCCTGGCGGACCAGATAGACGGTCAGCGAACGCACATACATCGCGCCGATGCCGAGGCCGAGGGCGATGACGACCGGGTCATTGCTGACCGCGAAGGCGCCGATGACGCCGTCGAAGGAGAAGGACGCGTCGAGCACCTCAAGGTACATGAACATAAAGAAGGCGGCCTTGCCGACGAGCTTGGTCACCGCCAGCGGCTTGCCGGTCCTCCTGGCCTCTTCCTCCGCCTCGTGCTCACGCTCCTCCTCTTCCTCAAGCTTGTCCTCGAAGAAGCCGGAGAGCCCGCCGACGATCATGTAGGTGACCACACCTGCGACGCCGGCGAGCAGCACGGTCGCCGACTTGTCCGCGTGGACTCCGCCGTACTGATGGGCGTGGACGGCGAAGGTGGTGGCGGTGATCAGCAGCACGATCAGCGCGATGCAGGCCGACAGCATGTCGATCCTGCCGAGCTTGGCGAGCGGCCGCTCCAGCCAGGCCAGCCACTTGATCTCGCGCTCCTCGAAGATGAACTCCAGGAAGATCATCAGCAGGAACATGCCGCCGAACGCGGCGATCGCCGGGTGGGCGTCAGTGACCAGCTCCTCGTATCGCGCATGGTCGGTCATCGCGAGGTTGACAGCCTCGATCGGACCCAGCTGCGCGGTGATCGAGACGATCACCACGGGGAAGACCAGCCTCATGCCGAACACGGCGATCAGGATGCCGATGGTGAGGAAGATCTTCTGCCAGAACTCGCTCATCTTCTTCAGCACACCGGCGTTGACCACCGCGTTGTCAAAGGAGAGCGAGACTTCCAGGATGCTCAGGATCGCGACCAGCCAGAAGGCCGTCCATCCCCCGTAGAACACCGCCGCGACCAGGCCGAGCGCAGTCACTGCGAACGACCAGCCGAAGGTCTTGAGAACCACTGGCTACCCAATCGTGTCATGGAGGCCGCCCGGGAGATCCCCGGAGCGGCTGGCCCCCGCGCCGCGTACGGCTTTACGAAACATTGACTCCGAAGTCTAGAGCGATGCCGCGCAGCCCCGACGCGTACCCCTGCCCCACCGCCCGGAACTTCCATTCGCCGCCGTAGCGGTACAGCTCACCGAAGATCATCGCGGTCTCGGTGGAGGCGTCCTCGCTCAGGTCGTAGCGGGCCAGCTCCTGGCCGTCCGCCTGATTGACCACGCGGATGAAGGCATTGCTGACCTGCCCGAAGGTCTGGCCGCGGTTGTCGGCCTCATGGATGGAGACCGGGAAGATGATCTTGTCGCAGTGGGCGGGCACCTTGCCGAGATCCACCAGCAGCGACTCGTCGTCGCCGTCCCCCTCGCCCGTGAGGTTGTCACCGGTGTGCTCGACCGAGCCATCAGGGCTGGTGAGGTTGTTGTAGAAGACGAACCACTCGTCGCCCAGCACCCGGCCGGACTGGCAGAGCAGGGCGCTGGCGTCGAGGTCGAAGGGCGCTCCGGTGGTGGAGCGCGCGTCCCAGCCGAGTCCGACCAGCACCTGTGTGAGGTTGGGTGCGGCCTTGGAGAGGGAGACATTGCCTCCCTTGGCGAGTGTGACGCCCATGTTGGTGAGTCCTCCCCGGGTGATGTGCCGGTGCGTGCGGCGATGCCGGCCGTACGGCGGCCGTATGGCGGCGGTGCGGTGCTTGCGGTTCGGCGGCGGTGCGGTGCTTGCGGAGCTGGTGTGTCAGGCGCTGGTGTGTCAGGCGCGTCCGGCGCCGCACTGGGCAGTGCGGCGCCGGACGCAGGATGCTGCTGTGCGCGGTGTGCGCTGGCTCAGCCGTCGCTCAGACGTTCACGCCGAAGTCCTGAGCGATGCCGCGCAGACCCGAGGCGTACCCCTGGCCGATGGCGCGGAACTTCCACTCCGCGCCATGGCGGTACAGCTCGCCGAAGACCATCGCGGTCTCGGTCGAGGCGTCCTCGGTCAGGTCGTAGCGGGCGAGCTCCTCGTTGTTGGCCTGGTTCACCACGCGGATGAAGGCGTTGCGCACCTGGCCGAACGACTGCTGTCGGGTCTCGGCGTCGTAGATCGAGACCGGGAACACGATCTTCTCGACGTCGGCCGGGACCCCGGCGAGGTTGACCTTGATCTGCTCGTCGTCGCCCTCGCCCTCACCGGTGAGGTTGTCACCGGTGTGCTCGACCGAGCCGTCGGGGCTCTTGAGGTTGTTGAAGAAGACGAAATTGCCATCGACGGCGACCTTGCCCTCGGCGTTGGTCAGCAGGGCGCTGGCGTCGAGGTCGAAGTCGGTGCCGGTGGTGGTCCGCACATCCCAGCCGAGACCGACGGTCACCGCGGTCAGATTGGGCGCGGCCTTGGTCAGCGAGACGTTGCCGCCCTTGCTGAGGCTGACTCCCACGAGTCCCTCCATTGGTTGTCAGGGGCAGCGCCCCCGTTGTGCCTTGCATCGGATCAACGTTTGGATCCTAGTGACCGGTTCCCGGGTCAAACAGACACTTCGGCCGCAGAATCACAGGGTGTCGAGTGCCTTGATGTAGTCGTTCAGATCCCGGGCGTCCGGCAGGTCGTTGACGACGGTCCAGCGCACGGCGCCCGAGGCGTCGATGACGAAGGTGCCGCGCACCGCGCAGCCCTTCTCCTCGTCGAAGACGCCGTACGCCCGCGCGGCCTCGCCGTGCGGCCAGAAGTCGGAGAGCAGCGGATAGTCCAGGCCCTCCTGCTCGCCGAAGACGCGCAGGCTGTGCATCGAGTCGGCGGAGACGGCGAGCAGCTGTGTCTCGTCGTTGACGAACGACGGCAGCCGCTCCTGGAGCGCGCGCAGCTCGCCCGTGCACACGCCGGTGAACGCGAACGGATAGAAGAGCAGGACGACCCGCTTGCCGCCGCGGAAGTCCGCGAGCCGCACGGTGCGTCCGTGATTGTCCCGCAGCTCGAAGTCCGGGGCCTGTGCGCCGACCTCGATCGCCATGTCCACTCCACCTCTCCGGGAAGTCCGCTCCTGCTGGGCCGTGCCGGTGAAGCCCCACCCTACGCGCCTGCGCAAGGGCCCCCGCGGCGGCCGGAGCCGCCACGGGGGCCTGCGGGGTGCGACTCGGCCCCATGGGCGAGTGCGCTGAAGGGGGAGGGCTCAGCGCTTGGGGGCGGCGAGGCGGACGCCCGACCAGTCCTTGCCGACGCTGATGCTCTTGGTCGAGGTGAGGCCGGCGGTCCTGGCCGCGTCGCTCACATCGCTCGGCTCGACGTATCCGTCACGACCGGTCTTGGGGGTCAGCAGCCAGATGTCGCCGCCCTCGTCGAGCAGGCCGATGGCATCGACCAGCGCGTCCGTGAGATCGCCGTCTTCGTCGCGGAACCAGAGCACGACGGCGTCGGCGACGTCGTCGTAGTCCTCGTCCACGAGTTCCTGACCGATCACGGACTCGATGCCTTCACGGAGATCCTGGTCGACGTCGTCGTCGTAACCGATCTCCTGGACCACCTGTCCGGGAGAGAACCCCAGCTTTCCAGCCGGGTTGGTCCGCTCCTCCGCGTGGTCCGCGGTCGCGCTCACGGCTTGCCTCCTGATCGTGTGTGGAAAATGCTTCAGCCGCGCGCGTACGCGCGGCGTTGGCCGTAGTCCACACGTGCTGGGCGGATCGCGCAAGTACCCGGCCGTCGAGACCGCCGAAACGGTGACGTTTAGGGCCGTCTCGCCGCAAGTCCAGGCACGCTCGGGGGACTGAAGGTGATCTAGGGCACACCCTTCGACAGCCTTTGCGGCTTTTCTTCCCGGCGCCCCGCCCTCGTACGCCATCCAATCCCGAACAAAGCGCCGGAACGCCTGCGCGATCCCGGTGCGCGCTTACGACGCGCTCACGGTGCGCACACCACCCGCCCACCACCCGCCCGCGACCTGACACAGGACTTCATGGTTACCCCTGGGTAGAGATGACGTTTCCCGTCCAGCGGTACACGATGGGAGACGGTGCACGTCCGCCCTGTCACATCTCCCGCCCTGTCACAACCTCTCCTAACAGTGAAGGAATAGCGTGGCTCCCGGATCAGATCGCAACCCGATCATCATTGGCGGCCTTCCCAGTCAGGTCCCGGACTTTGATCCCGAAGAGACCCAGGAGTGGCTGGACTCCCTTGACGCCGCCGTCGACGAGCGGGGGCGGGAGCGCGCCCGCTACCTGATGCTCCGCCTGATCGAGCGGGCCCGCGAGAAGCGCGTGGCCGTGCCCGAGATGCGCTCCACGGACTACGTCAACACCATCGCCACCAAGGACGAGCCGTTCTTCCCCGGCAACGAGGAGATCGAGCGGAAGATCCTCAACGCCACCCGGTGGAACGCGGCCGTCATGGTCTCGCGCGCCCAGCGCCCCGGGATCGGCGTCGGCGGCCACATCGCCACCTTCGCCTCCTCCGCCTCCCTCTACGACGTGGGCTTCAACCACTTCTTCCGCGGCAAGGACGAGGGCGACGGCGGCGACCAGATCTTCTTCCAGGGCCATGCCTCCCCCGGCATCTACGCCCGCGCCTTCCTCCTCGACCGGCTCAGCGACGCCCAGCTCGACGGCTTCCGCCAGGAGAAGTCCAAGGCCCCCGACGGCCTGTCGTCATATCCGCATCCGCGGCTGATGCCGGACTTCTGGGAGTTCCCGACCGTCTCCATGGGCCTGGGCCCGATCAGCGCGATCTACCAGGCGCGGATGAACCGCTATATGGCGGCCCGCGGCATCGCCGACACATCCAAGTCCCACGTCTGGGCCTTCCTCGGCGACGGCGAGATGGACGAGCCGGAGTCCCTCGGCCAGCTCTCCATCGCCGCCCGCGAGGGCCTGGACAATCTGACCTTCGTGGTCAACTGCAACCTCCAGCGCCTCGACGGCCCGGTGCGCGGCAACGGCAAGATCATCCAGGAGCTGGAGTCGCAGTTCCGCGGCGCCGGCTGGAATGTGATCAAGCTGATCTGGGACCGCACCTGGGACCCGCTGCTCGCCCAGGACCGCGACGGCGTGCTGGTCAACAAGCTGAACACCACGCCGGACGGGCAGTTCCAGACGTACGCCACCGAGACCGGCGCATATATCCGCGACCACTTCTTCGGCGACGACCACCGGCTGCGCGCGATGGTCGCGAACATGACCGACCACCAGATCCTGATGCTCGGCCGCGGCGGCCACGACCACCGCAAGATCTACGCCGCGTACTCGGCGGCCCGCGCGCACAAGGGCCAGCCCACGGTGATCCTCGCCCAGACCGTCAAGGGCTGGACCCTCGGCCCGAACTTCGAGGGCCGCAACGCCACCCACCAGATGAAGAAGCTGACGGTCGACGACCTCAAGGGCTTCCGGGACCGGCTGCACCTGCCCATCGCGGACAAGGATCTTCAAAGCGGCCTGCCGCCCTACTACCACCCCGGCCGCGACTCCGAAGAGATCCAGTACATGCACGACCGGCGCAAGTCGCTGGGCGGATACGCACCGACCCGCGTCGTGCGCGCCAAGCCGCTGCCGCTGCCTGACGACAAGGCGTACGCGGCGGTCAAGAAGGGCTCCGGACAGCAGTCCATCGCCACCACCATGGCGTTCGTCCGGCTGCTGAAGGACCTGATGCGGGACAAGGAGATCGGCAGGCGGTTCGTGCTGATCGCGCCGGACGAGTACCGCACCTTCGGCATGGACTCCTTCTTCCCGAGCGCCAAGATCTACAACCCGCTGGGGCAGCAGTACGAGGCGGTCGACCGCGAGCTGCTGCTCGCCTACAAGGAGTCCCCCACCGGGCAGATGCTGCACGACGGCATCTCGGAGGCCGGCTGCACCGCCTCGCTGATCGCCGCGGGCTCCGCCTACGCCACCCACGGCGAACCGCTGATCCCGGTGTACGTCTTCTACTCGATGTTCGGCTTCCAGCGCACCGGCGACCAGTTCTGGCAGATGGCCGACCAGCTGGCACGCGGCTTCGTCCTGGGCGCGACCGCCGGGCGCACCACGCTCACCGGCGAGGGCCTGCAGCACGCCGACGGCCACTCACAGCTGCTGGCCTCCACGAATCCGGCGTGCGTCGCCTACGACCCCGCCTTCGGCTTCGAGATCGCCCATATCGTCAAGGACGGACTGCGCAGGATGTACGGCTCCGACGCCGAACACCCCCACGGCGAGGACGTCTTCTACTACCTGACCGTCTACAACGAGCCCATCCAGCACCCCGCCGAACCCGACGACGTGGACGTGGAGGGCATCCTCAAGGGCCTCCACCGTCTCAAGGCCGGCGAGTCCGGCGAGGCGCCCGCCCAGATCCTGGCGTCCGGCGTCGCCGTGCCCTGGGCCCTGGACGCGCAGCGGCTGCTGGCCGAGGAGTGGAACGTCCGCGCCGACGTATGGTCGGCGACCTCCTGGAACGAGCTGCGGCGCGACGCCGTCGCCGCGGATGAGCACAACCTCCTCCACCCGGAGGAGGAGCAGCGCGTTCCGTACGTCACCCGGAAGCTGTCCGGGGCGGCCGGGCCGTTCGTCGCGGTCTCCGACTGGATGCGGTCCGTGCCCGACCAGATCTCCCGCTGGGTGCCCGGGACATACACCTCCCTCGGCGCCGACGGCTTCGGCTTCGCCGACACCCGCGGCGCGGCACGGCGGTACTTCCACATCGACGCGCAGTCGATCGTGCTGGCGGTGCTGACGGAGCTGGCGCGGGAGGGGAAGCTCGACCGCTCCGTGCTGAAGCAGGCGATCGACCGGTACCAGCTGCTGGACGTCGCGGCGGCGGAGCCGGGGGCGGCGGGCGGCGACGCGTAGTCGCCTGCGGCGGGCGTACGGGGCCCGAGGCGCACGGGGCCCAAGGCTCGGGCGCGCCTCGGCTGGCGTCTGGGCCCCGGGGCGCGGGGGTGCGGCTGCGCATCCGTGCGGGTCGCCCGGGGCCCGGGCCGGTGCCTCTCCCACCCACCCTCCCGTTTCCAGTGCTCCGCCAGCCGCGGGCGGGAGGGTGGGCAAGGACCCGCACCCGGGAAGACCCGCGCGCGGCGCCGCACGGGGGTGCGGGGGCGAAGCCCCCGCACCGGAAAGAGGGGGCGTCCCGCAGAGCCCCTAGCATGGCGCGCATGAACGAAACGTCCGCCCAAGATCGGTGGGAGCGGCGCAGCCAAGGTCCGCTCCTCTGGCTCGCCGCCGCCTTCGCCGTCGCGTACGCCGTCCCCATCGTCGCCCCCGACTCCGCCCCCTGGGTGCGCACCATGTGCGTGATCACCAACTGGGCGGTCTGGACGGCGTTCGCCGTGGACTACGCCGTGCGGCTGTGGCTCGCCGAGAACCGGCTGCGTTTCGTCCGCGCCAACCCGCTCTCGCTGCTTGCCGTCCTGCTCCCGCTTCTCCAGCCGCTGCGGCTGCTCAAGCTGGTCTCGATGCTGCTGCTCGCGGGCCAGCGGGCCCGTATGGCCTCGCAGGTGCGGGTGACCGTGTATGTGGCGGGCTCCTGCCTGGGGCTGCTGATCTTCGGGGCGCTGGCGGTGCTGGAGGTGGAGCGGCATGAGCCCGGTGCGTCGATCCAGTCGC
Source organism: Streptomyces sp. PR69 (assembly GCF_026420845.1). GTDB lineage: Bacteria > Actinomycetota > Actinomycetes > Streptomycetales > Streptomycetaceae > Streptomyces. The sequence continues at coordinate 142,286 of NZ_JAOWCB010000015.1, forward strand.
TGGGCGACGCCCTGTGGTGGGCGTTCACCACGATGACCACGGTGGGGTACGGAGACATGGCGCCCACAACGGGCATCGGCCGCGTCCTGGCCGTGGGGCTGATGCTCTCCGGCATCGCACTGCTCGGTGTGGTCACGGCGAACATCGCGGCCTGGTTCATCGCCCGCTTCGAGAAGGACGAGGACGCCGAGCGCCGTCAGTCCGAGGCCATCGAGGTGCTGACCGCCGAGGTCCGCGCCCTGCGGGCCGAGGTGGCACGGCTGTCGCAGCCGGGTCACGAGCCGGACCCCGCGCCGGACCCCGAACAGCGCCCCACGCCCGGCCCCGCGTCGGGTTCCGTCCCGGTCCCCGCGCCCCAGCCCGCGGCCGGGTCATGACCGCCGGGGCTCTGGTTCTCCGGCGCGCCAGCTCCTCCGACGCACCCGCCATGGCGGAGGTGTGGCTGCGTTCCTTCGCCGCCGCGCTGCCGACCGTACGCCGTGCGCACAGCGACGACGCGGTGCGGAGCTGGTTCAGCCATGTCGTCGTGGAGCGGTACGAGACCTGGGTGGCGGACGCCGGGGGATCGGTGATCGGGCTGCTGGCGCTCGACGGCTCGGAGCTGGAGCAGCTCTACCTTGATCCGGCATGGCGCGGCCGGGGTGTGGGGGACCGGTTCACGGAGCTGGCGAAGCGCCGCCGCCCGCAGGGGCTGGGGCTGTGGACGTTCCAGGTCAACGGGCCTGCGCGGCGGTTCTACGAGCGGCACGGCTTCACTGCCGTCGAGTGGTCCGACGGGCGGCGCAACGAGGAAAAGGAGCCGGACGTCCGCTATGTCTGGCACCCCGCACCCGCGCCACCGGGACGCTCCGGGGCGACAGCGCTTAGCTCTCCCACAGTTTGAACGCCCTCACCCGGTACGGCGACCGCGGGGCCCATGTCCCGCTGCCGGGATATGTCTCGAACTCGCCCGTCTCCGCGCACTCCGCCGACTGGTAGGTGGTGACCGGCCGTCCGGTCCTGTTGGCCAGCGACTGGGCCGCGGCACCGGACGGCAGCCGGACGCAGGATTCGATGTCGATGTGGGTGAGTTCGAAGGTCCGGCGGGTTCCCTGGAAGTCGTCCTCGGGCCACAGACAGAGCTGCCCCGGCCCGCAGGGCCCGAGGTCCGCGGCGGCGCGGGACGCCGTGGCGGCAGGGGACGCCGTGGCGGTGGCGGCAGTGGCCGGCAACAGGGCGGCGGCAGCCGTGGCGGTGGCCGGCAGCAGGGCGGCGGCGGTCGCGGCGAGCACCGCGAAGGCGGCGGCAGCCGTGGCGGTGACGGTCGTCCGCATCTGGTTCTCCCCCGTACGGTGTGGTCCTGCCGTGGGACCACGGTGAGCCGCCCGGCCCCAGCCGGGGAAGGGGCCTTGGAGCCGATCACCCGGATAGGCGACATCCAGGCTGTCAGCCCGACAGCCGTGCACGTCCACGGTGCGCGCAGGCGCGAAACGTGATCTGCCTCACGGTATTCACAGCGGTGCACATGAGTCTCCTAGGGTGTCCCGCAGTGACTTCCTTCGACTCCTCCCCCACCCTCTCCGTCTGGCGCGCACTGCTGGCCCTGGCCGTCGTGTTCGTGATGCTGGCGACGACCGGCTGGACCGCCGTACGGCACCAGGGCGGTCCACGCGACGCGCTGGAGGCCGAGTTGGCCGGGTGGCGGAAGGAGCGGGTGGGGACCCGTGCCCTGCCGTCGCCCGACGCTCCGCCGCGGCGCGTCGCCGCTTTCTTCGCGTCGATCGGCGCGGCGCGGCAGACCGGGCTCGCGGATCGCTTTCCCCGTATCGTCGGCAATCTCAACGGCGCGCCCGTCAGCCTGCGTTACCGTGCCAACCGCAGCTCTCTCGGCGCGACGCTGAAGACGGAGCGCGAGCGGCTTGGCAAGGCCGCGTCCCGGCTGACCCGCGAGGGCCGGCACACCGCCGTCCGCCGGCTGCACCGCTTTGAGGCGCTGATGGCCCGCGACCGGCAGATCCTCGCCTTCGACCCGTCCGGTTCGGGGAAGGTCGCCGAGGTCTTCGGCGACCTCGAACGCGCCGACCGGGTCTCGGTCGTGGTCCCGGGCGTCGACACCAGTCTGCTCACCTTCCAGAAGACCGCGCGCAAGTACACCGCCCCGGTGGGCATGGCGCAGTCGCTGTACGCCGCCGAGCGGGCCGCGGCGCCCGGCGTCCGTACGGCGGTCATCGCGTGGGCGGACTACACCGCACCCGTCGGGATCGGCATGGACTCGGCGATCGGCCGGCTCGCGGAGAGCGGCGCGGTGCGGCTGACGGCGCTCACCGAGGCGCTGCCGGGCGACTCGGAGGTCGCGCTGTTCTGCCACAGCTATGGCTCGGTGGTCTGCGGGGTCGCCGCGCGCGGCCTGCCGCGGCGCGTCAGCGATCTGGCGGTGGCGGGCAGCCCCGGCATGCGGGCGGAGAACGTCGCGGGCCTGGGCACTCACGCCCGGGTGTGGGCGATGCGGGACGAGGACGACTGGATCGGGGATGTGCCGCATTTGGCGCTCGGCGGGCTCGGGCACGGCGAGGACCCGGTCGCGCCGGGCTTCGGCGCCCGGGTGCTGTCGGCGGCGGGCGCGGTCGGTCACGGGGGCTATTTCGAGCCGGGAACCGGTAGTCTGGCGAACTTCGCCGCGCTAGGCGTCGGTTCCTACGACGAGGTGGAGTGTGCGCCGGGACACCGGCACTGCCGCAGGGGAATTTCCGGCGGAAGCGGTCTCTGACGCGCGTAGACCATCGTGGATCGAGGTGGATCCGGGTGGATTTGGCTGGTTGCCAAGGGGCGACGCGCGGGCGTACGCCGCATACGATGAGGCGTATGGGTGATGTGCTGGCGGGAATTCAAGCCACCTGGGAGTTCGAGTCCGACTCCGTGCTCATCCGCTTCGAACGGGGGATCCGCACGCCGAAGCTCCTCTCCGCGCTCGGTGAACGGCGCATCCCCCACGAGGCGTTGGCGTCGGTGACGCTCACTCCCGGCAAGCGGGGGACGGTAGTGCTGCGCGCCGTGCCCAGATCCGGCGCGGATCCGCTGATGGAGGCGGCCGCGGGCCAGCTCAAGGAGGTTTGCGACCCGTACCGGCTGGTGCTGCCTGCCGAGCGGGAGACGCTCGCCGAGTACTACGCCGACGAGCTGCGCGCCCGCCTCGGCCCGGACGCGGACCGGCCGGCGGACCGCTTCACCGTGGCGGCCCCGCCCCCGCCGCTGCACTTCAAGGCGTATGACGGCAAGGCCTCCTTCGACGGCTCGCATGTCTCCTTCCGCTGGTTCTGGACGGGCGCGTCGTCGGCGAAGTGGAAGGCCGGCGACCAGAGCTTCCCGGTGGCGGAGCTGAGCGGGGTCGAGTGGCGCTCGCCCGAGGTCTTCGACGGCTGTCTGCGGCTGCTGCGGAACGGGAAGACACCCGCGGGGCAGGCGGACCAGGACCCCGCCGCGGTGGTGTTCGGGCTGGGTTACGGGCCGGTGCACGAGTCGCTGCCGTTCGCCGCGGCGGTGCTGGAGGCGGTCCGCACGACGTCGGCCGTCCCGGCCCTGACGATCCCCTCGGCCCGCCGCGACCCCGCGGACATCGCGGAGCGAATCCGGCATCTGGGGGAGCTGCACCAGGCGGGGCTGGTCACGGACGAGGAGTTCACCACCAAGAAGGCGGAGCTGCTGGCGCAGCTGTGACCGGGACCGGACCCCGCTCCCTCATACCCCGGTATGAGGACGCGGGGCGGACCCCGGTATGACGCCCGGTCCGGCGCGGGCGCATACGCTGGGCCGGGTCATGTCCTCCACACCCCGTCCCCCCTCCCCCCAGGCCTCCCCCATGCGCGCCCTGCGCTCCGCGCCTTCCGGTGTACGGGCCGCGCTGCGCGGGCTCGCGCACCCCTCACATCCGCCTGTCGCGCTGCTCGCCGGGGCGCCCCGGCGGTGGCAGCGGCTGCTGCCGTATCTCGCCGTGGTGGCGCTCACCGCGACGTTCCTGCCGGTCACGGTGACTGTCCTGACCGATCAGTACGGAATGAACGCCGCGCTGGCGGGCGCGATCGCGACCGGCTCCGCGGCGCCGCTGCTGGCGATCGCGCACCGGCCGCTCCAGGCCTGGTGGGTGATCTTCCCGGTCGACGTCGTCTGCGCGCTGAATCTCGCGGGGCTTCAGCCGGAGGACAGCGTCACCTGGCCCTGGCCGCCGCCCATCCTCATCGGCTATCTGTTTCTGATGCTGGCGCTCGCGCTGCGGGAGCCGCGCCGCACCCTGCTGACCGTATGGCTGCTGACCGGCGGCGTGGGCCTCGTCCTCGGGCAGCTCCGGCCGGGGCTGAGCGAGGGCAGCAATGTCCTTCTGTTCGTCCTCAGCGGCGTCGTGCTGGTCATCGGCGGCGCGGTGCGGGAGCGCTCGGAGGCGCAGCGCAGGCTCGTCGAGCAGGAGACCATCAGCGAGGCGGAGCGCGCGCAGCGCACGCTGCTGGAGGAGCGGGCGCGGATCGCCCGCGAGCTGCACGATGTGGTGGCCCACCATATGTCGGTGATCACGGTGCAGGCGGACTCCGCGCCGTATCGGATCGAAGGGCTGCCCGAGGCGGCCCGCGAGGAGTTCGGCACGATCGCGGCGAGCGCACGTGAGTCGCTCACCGAGATGCGGCGGCTGCTCGCGGTGCTGCGCAGTGAGAACGCGGCGGGTGAGCGGGCCCCGCAGCCGGGGCTCGACCGGGTGCAGCAACTGGTGGAGGCGACGGTGCGGGCGGGTGTGCCGGCCGAGCTGTCGCTGCCGGCGGGCCTGGGGCCGGTGCCGCAGGCGGTGGATCTGTCGGCGTACCGCATCGTCCAGGAGGCGCTGGCCAACGTCGTACGGCATGCGCCCGGAGCGAGCGTCCGGGTGTCGGTGACCTCCGACGGCGGGCATCTGACCGTGCTGGTCGTCAACGGGCCCGCGCGCAAGGCCGGTTCGCCGCTGGAGACGGCGGGCACCGGGCACGGACTGGTCGGGATGCGGGAGCGCGTACGGTTGACGGGCGGCACGCTGGACGCCGGGCCGCTGCCGGACGGGGGCTTCCGGGTCGCCGCGCGGCTGCCGCTCGCCCCCGCCGGCGCCGCACACAGCACAGACGCCGCAGACGCGGCAGATTCCGCACACACCACGGAAACCACCGCCCCGGAGGCCCCCGCGTGACCATCCGCGTGATCATCGTCGACGACCAGGCCATGGTCCGCGCGGGATTCGCCGCGCTGCTCGCCGCGCAGCCGGACATCGACGTGGTGGGCGAGGCCCCGGACGGCCGCGCGGGCGTCGACGTCAGCCGGGCCGCCCATCCCGATGTGGTGCTGATGGATGTGCGGATGCCCGAGATGGACGGGCTGGCGGCGGCCCGCGAGCTGCTGGCCCCTCCGCCGGGAGCAGTCCACCGCCCCAAGGTGCTGATGCTGACGACCTTCGACGTGGACGACTATGTGTACGAGGCGCTGCGCGCCGGGGCGTCCGGCTTCCTCCTCAAGGACGCGCCGCCGGCCGATCTGATCGCCGCGGTGCGGGTGGTGGCCGCGGGCGAGGCGCTGCTGGCCCCCTCGGTCACCCGCCGGCTGATCGCGGACTTCGCCGCCCAGCGCCCCGCTCCGCGCAGGGACCGTGCGTCGCTGCGGCTGAACGGGCTGACGCCCCGTGAGACCGAGGTCCTGGAGCTGATCGCCCGCGGACTGTCCAACCAGGAGATCGCCGAGCGGCTGGTGCTCGCGGAGCAGACCGTGAAGACCCACATCGGCCGGGTGCTGGCCAAACTGGAGCTGCGCGACCGCGCCCAGGCGGTGATCTTCGCCTATGAGTCGGGTCTGGTGAAGCCCGGCGACGGCGTCTGAGCCCGCGCGCGAGGCCTCGTACACCCCCTACCCCGGTATCACCGGGGAGTTGGCTCCGCGGTGTGATCCGCGCGCGGTCGTCCCCTTCCTACGTTCGGCTCCCTCACGCCGAAGGACCGCTCAGAGGGAGACGACACGATGCGCCGCTACAAGAGGACCCTGGCCGCCGCCGCGCTGGCGGCCACCGTGGTCGCGGGGACGGCCGGCTGGGCCTCGGGGAACGCGCAGCGCCCGGTCACCGGACCGCCGCCGGGCAGCGCCGCATGGACGGCGGACACCTCGCTGGGCCGCCCGCTGCCCGACCCGGCCGCCGCGTCGCCCGCCCAAGTGGCCGCGTTCTTCGCCTCGCTGACCGGGGATCAGCGCAGCGCACTGGTCCGCAGGCATCCGCTGGTCGTCGGCAATCTGGACGGCGCGCCGCTGTCGCTGCGCTTTGCGGCGAACGCCCGGACGCTCGGTCTCGCCGAGGGTTCTCACCGGCGGGTCCTCGCCTACGATCCGCGCGGCCGCGGCCAACTCGCCGAGGTGTACGGGGACATCGCCGGGGCCGAGCGCGTCGCCGTGATCGTGCCGGGGTCGGATGTGGACGCGGACCACTTCGACCGTACGGCGGCGATGGCGCGGGCGCTGACGGAGGCGACGCACGGCAGGACCGCGGTCATCGCCTGGGCCGGGTACACCACGCCCGTCGGCGTGGGACTGGACGCGGCGACCGGCGGTCTCGCGGAGGCGGGCGCCGAGCGGCTGACCGGGCTGGCCGAGGGGCTCGCCGCGAACGGGGTGAACAAGCCGGCGCTGTTCTGCCACAGCTATGGCTCCGTGGTGTGCGGGCTGGCGGCGAAGGACCTCGACGTCAGCGACATCGTGGTCTTCGGGTCGCCGGGCATGCGCGCCGACCACGCTGCCGATCTGCACACCACGGCCCGTGTCTGGGCGGCGAAGAGCCCCGACGACTGGATATCGAAGGTCCCGAATGTACGGTTCGCGGGGCTCGGCCACGGCAACGATCCGGCCGGGGCCGGCTTCGGCGCCCGCCGTGTCGCCGCGGACGACGTCACCGGCCACGCGGGCTATCTCACGCCCGGCACGGACTCGCTGCGCGCGTTCGCCGCGATCGCGGAAGGGGACGTGACGTGATCCCCTTCTCGGCATTCGCCCGGATGCCCTCCCGGGCGCTCACCCGGACACCCGCGCCGATGCTGACCCGGGCAGCCGCCCGGCCACAGACCCGGCCACAGACCCGGACACAGACCCGGACACAGACCCGGACACCCGCGCGGGCAGCCGCCCAGGCAGCCGCCCGGATCGACGCGCAGACCCCGGCGCACCGCGACCGCGCGATCGACGGCCTGCGGGCGCTCGCCCTGCTGGCCGTGCCCGTCGGCCACTGGATGCTCGGCGGCTTCACCCTGGACTCCGCGGGAGCGCTGCACAACGCCAGCCCGCTGTCCGCGTTCGGCTTCTTCGCGCCCGTCAGCTGGGTGCTCCAGATGCTCGGCGTCTTCTTCCTCGTCGGCGGCTATGCCTCCGTGCTCTCCTACCGCCGCCGCACCGGCACGGCCGGCGACTGGCTGAGGGGCCGGCTGGCCCGGCTGGGCAGGCCGGTGCTCGGTGTGACGGCGGTGTGGGCGGCGCTGATCCCCGTGCTGTACGCGCTGGGCGTGCCGGGCGACACGGTCAGGACCGCCACGACGCTGGTGATCCAGCCCCTGTGGTTCGTCGGCGTCTATGCGGCGGTCACCGCCCTCACCCCGTACTGCGTACGGGCCGCCCGCCGCTTCGGGGCCGCCTCGGCCGCCCCGCTGCTGGGCGCGGTCGCGGTCGTGGACGTCCTGCGCTACGGCCCGTACGCGGAGGCGATGCCGTCCTGGCTGAGCGCGCTGAACATCCTGCCCGGCTGGCTCTTCGCCTACCAGCTGGGCGTCGCCTGGGGCGAGCGCCGTCTCGGACGGCGCGCCGCCGCGGTGCTGCTGCTCGGCGGCGCGGCCCTGTTCGCGGCGCTGCTGCTGGTGTTCGGCTATCCCGCGTCGATGGTGGGCGTGCCCGGCGCGGCCCGTACGAACTCCCATCCGCCGTCGCTGCTCGTCCTCGCGCTGGCCGCGGCGCAGAGCGGGGCGGCGATCCTGCTGCGGGACCGGATCGCCGGGCTGCTGCGCCGGCCCGCGCTGTGGGCCCCGGTCGTGGTCGTCAATCTGTCGGCGATGACGGTCCTGTGCTGGCATCAGACGGCCATGCTGGCCGCCGCCGTGCCCGCCGCCTCCTTCCTGGGCGCGGTCCCGGGCCTGACCACGCCCCCGGAGACGGCCGGGTGGATCGTGGCCCGGCTGGCCTGGCTGCCGCTGTTCGCGGCCCTGCTGGTCCTGATCGGCCGCCGCACCCGCGCCTTCGAGGCGCCGTGGCACGGCGCGGGCCGGGGGCGGCGGGTGGTCGCGGGCCTGCTGGCGGCGTTCTTCGCGGTGTTCGCGCTGGGGCTGGCGTGACGCCGGGCCGACCGCACGGTCACCTGGCGGGAACGTTCCGTACAGGGGCCCGTTCCGAACAGGGGCCGTTCGGTACAGGGGCCCGTTCCGTACATATGTCCGCCCACCCCTTAGGCTCGTACGCATGCAGAGCCTGGCGATGATCGAGAACTGGCCGGCCCCAACCGCGGCGGCCGCCGTCGTACGCGCGGACGGAACCGTGGCCGGCGCGCACGGCCCCACCGGACGCCGTTTCCCGCTCGCCTCCGTCACCAAGCCGCTCGCCGCGTACGCGGTGCTCGTGGCGTACGAGGAGGGGGCGGTCGAACTCGACGAGCCGGCCGGCCCCGAGGGCTCGACCGTGCGGCATCTGCTCGCCCACACCTCCGGGCTCGCCTTCGACGAGCACCGCGCGGTCGCCGCGCCCGGCACACGCAGGATCTACTCCAACGCGGGCTTCGAGGTGCTCGGCGACCACATCGCCAAGGCGACGGACATCCCGTTCGCGGAGTATCTGCGGCAGGCGGTTCTCGAACCGCTGGGGATGACCTCGACCGTGCTCGACGGGTCCCCGGCCAAGGACGCCGTCTCGACGGTCGACGACCTGGTGCGCTTCGCCGCCGAGGTGCAGGCCCCGCGGCTGCTCGACGCCCGTACGGTCCTGGAGGCGATGACCGTCGTCCATCCGGGGCTGACCGGCATCCTGCCCGGCTACGGGCATCAGAAGCCCAACGACTGGGGCCTCGGCTTCGAGATCCGCGACGGCAAGTCCCCGCACTGGACGGGCGTCTCGTCGTCGCCGCGCACCTTCGGGCACTTCGGCCAGTCGGGCGCCTTCCTGTGGATCGACCCGGACGCGGGCGCGGCGTGTGCGGCGCTGACGGACCGGGCGTTCGGGCCGTGGGCGATCGAGGCGTGGCCGCCGTTCACGGACGCGGTGCTGGCGGAGCTGAAGACTGCCTGAGGGTGAGGGGGCGGGTCTCGACGGCCGGTGACGTGGGCGAGGCGTCGGCTGCGTCTGCTGCGTTCTCTTCGCCGCAGCGCGCCGCGGGCAGTTTGCCGTCCGGGCCGGTGAGGAGCACCTCGGCGGCGCCCTCGGTGTCGGCGGCGTACGCGGCGGTGCACACCAGCTGGCGTACGGCGTTCTCCGGCAGCCCGCGCACCGCGAACGGGGCCCTGATCTCGACCCGGCCGGGGAACCCGGAGGACGGCAGCACCCGCATCGGGCCGACGGGCGGCGGGGGCAGGGCGCTGTCCAGCCCGGTCTCCTGCTCGTGCGGCAGCGGCCCCGCCGTCAGCGCGGTGAGGCTCTTGCCGATCGCCTCCTGCGCTACGCGCAGCTCTTTGCGGTCGCTGAGGTCCGAGTCGGCCGACCGGGCCACCGGCACCAGGTGCCCCTCGGGGCCGACGAAGAACAGCAGCAGCCGGTATTCCTCGTCGGGGTAGACCTCGATGGTGGCGGGTCCGCCGGCCTCGACGACACCGGTCCCCTGCACTCCGCAGCCCGCCAGCAGCACGGCCGCCGATGCCACGACGGCACGGCGCAGGGCCCGCCTCACGGCGTCGCCTCCTGCGCGGCCGGCGGCTCCTCCGCCGTCAGGGGCAGCTCGACGGTGAACACGGCCCCGCCGTCCGCTGCGTTGGCGGCGCGGACCGTGCCGCCGTGCAGCCGTACGTTCTCCAGGGTGATGGCCAGCCCGAGGCCGCTGCCCGCCGAGCGGGTGCGGGCGGCGTCCGCCTTGTAGAAGCGGTCGAAGAGATACGGCATGGCCTCCTCGCTGATGCCGGGGCCGCTGTCGGCGACCTCCATGACCAGGACGTCCGGCCCCGGCTCAGGGGTCTCAGCGGTCTTGTGGGCGCCGGCGGTCCCGGTGCGCACCCGGACCGTGACGGGCGCGGCGCCGTGCCGCAGCGCGTTCCCGACGAGATTGGCCACGATGACGTCAAAGCGCCGCGGGTCGACGCGGGCGCGGATGCCCTCGGGCAGATCAGCGACGACGCCGACGGGGCCGGTGGGGCCGGCGGGGTCGCTCCAGCGGCGGCTGTGCAGGGTCTTGCGGACCGTCTCCGCGATGTCGACCTCGTCGAGGTGCAGTTCGGCGGCGCGCGCGTCGAAGCGGGAGATCTCCATCAGATCCTCGACCAGGGTGGCGAGTCTGCCCGTCTCCACGCTGATCAGCCGGACGGCGGCGGCGGTGTCGGGGTCCAGCGACCCGGCGTCCTCGTCAAGGAGTTCGGTGACGGCGAGCATCCCGGCGAGCGGGGTGCGCAGTTCGTGCGAGACGTCGGCGGCGAAGCGGCGGGCGCGGACCTCGGCGCGCTGGAGTTCGTCCACCGACCGCTCCAGCGCGCCCGCGGACTCGTTGAAGGTGCGGGCGAGGTCGGCGAGTTCATCCGACCCCTTGGCCTGGATACGGGTGTCGAGCCGGCCGCGGCCCATGCTGCGGGCCGCTTCGCGCAGTTCCCGCACCGGCCGCAGCACGCTCCGGGCGGACAGCAGCGCGGGCACGAGCGCCACGGCGAGCCCGGGAACCGCGCCGTCACGGGCGGCGATCACCATGGCCCGTACATTGGCCTCCTCGTCCGTCAACGGCATCACCGCGTACAGAATCAGCCCGCTGGGCTGGGAGGAGTGGCCGGTGGCGAAGACCGCGGGCACGGCGATGGTGAGGTAGGGGGTGCCGCCCTTGACGACGCGCTGGAAGCTGCCGCGGGGGTTCGCGTGGGCGGCGCTGCGCAGCTCCGGGGTGATGACGGTGGAGACGGGATTGCTGGTGGAGGAGACCCGGACCGATCCGTACTCGGCGAAGACAAACCAGGGGCGGGGCTTTCCCCGGCCGGCGATGCGGTGCAGCACCTGCTGGAGGTGGCGGCGGTCCACGGGGAGGCCGACGGCGAGGGTGGCCACCTGGTCGCGGAAGGAGGAGACGGCGGTGTCCTGCGCCTGCTCCAGGATGGCGTTGCGGGCTTCGCGGTAGGTGAGGGTGGCGGTGGTGCCCGCGCTGACGGCGGCGACGAGGAGGAAGGCGAGGACGAGGCGGGTGCGCAGCCCGAAGCGCGCCCGGGGCTTGCGGGCCTGTGCGCGGTCCTGTGCTTCCCCGGCTGCCTCGCGTGCGGCGCTCGCAGCGTTGTCTTGTTCGCTTCTCCGCCCACTCGGCGAAACTCCGGCCATCGCCGCCGCCTGCGACCCGGCTGCCTCGCGCGCGACGCTCACAGCATCATCTTGTTCGCTTCTCCGCCCACTCGGCGAAACTCCGGCCATCGCCGACGCCTGCGACCCGGCTGCCCCGCGTGCGACGCTCACAGCGGGCCGAAGCGGTAGCCGAAGCCGCGCAGGGTCTGTATGTAGCGGGGGCTGCCGGGCACGTCCTCGATCTTGTTCCGCAGCCGCCGGACACAGGCGTCGACCAGCCGGGCGTCGCCGTGGTAGCTGTGCTCCCAGACGTGTTCGAGGAGCTGCTGTCTGCTGAAGACCTGCTCGGGCGCGGCGGTCAGATACAGCAGCAGCTTCAGCTCGGAGGGCGCGAGCGTGAGCGGCTGCCCGGACTTGGAGACGCTCAGCCCGGCGCGGTCGACGGCGAGTTCGCCGTGGACCTCGACGGCGGGCCGCCCGGCGGGCGGCTCGATCCGGCGGAGCACCGCCCTGATCCGGGCGTCGATCACATCGGTGCGGGCGGGTTTGACGATGTAGTCGTCGGCGCCCGCCTCCAGCCCGACGACGACGTCGAAGTCGTCGCCGCGGGCGGTGAGCATGATGATCGGCAGCTGGCTGGTCTCCCGGACCCGGCGGCAGATCTGCACGCCGTTCAGGCCCGGCAGCATCAGATCCAGCAGCAGCAGATCGGGGCGGAAGTCGCCGAGTGCGGCGAGCCCGGACTCCCCGGTGCCCGCGCTGCGCACATCGTGCCCGCGTCGGCGCAGCCCGAGTTCGACGCCTTCACGGACGGAGGGGTCGTCTTCGATGAGCAGGACGCGTGGCATGAGTGGAGTGTCCCAACGGTGTGTCCGGGCAGGTCGGAGGGGGTCAGCTGGTGCGCCTGAAGCGGCGGCCGGCTTTTCGGAGCACGGCCTGCACCTCGTCGAGGCGCAGCGGCCGGGCCAGCAGCGCGTAGACCGCCGCGATGGCGGCCGCGCCCGCCGCGGCGGCGGCAAGCGGGCCGTGGTCGGCGGTCTGCTCGGCGGCGAGGCGGGCGAGGACTGCCGCGGGGGCGGCGGCGAGCAGCAGCCGGGCGAGGGCGGCGGCCGTCGGGGAGCGCCACAGCCGGGCGCGGGCGTCCGGGCGGGAGCCGGGGCCGGGGCGGGAGCCGGGGCCGGGGCGGGGGCGGGGGCGCGGGCCGGAGGGTCCGGCGAGCCTGCGGCGGAGGGCGTACGCGGTGACGGCCCAGCCCGCGAAGAGGGCGGCCGAGTAGGCCCCGGCCATGCCGGTGACCGCCCAGCGCGCGGGCAGCAGCAGATACGCGGCGGCCGAGCCGCCCGCGTTGAGCACCACGATCACCAGATTGAGCAGGAAGGGCGTACGGGTGTCGGAGAGCGCGTAGAAGGCGCGGGAGAGCACGTACTGGCCGGAGAAGGCGATCAGCCCGGGCGCGAACGCCATCAGCGCGCCCGCCATGACGGCGATGTCGCCGGCGTCGGTCCTGCCGTGCTGGTAGACGAGCGCCATGACCGGCTGGGCGAGCGCGAACAGCGCGCAGGCGGCGGGCACGACGACGGCGAGGCTGTTGCGCAGGGCGTAGGAGACGTCCCGGCGCACGGCCGCGGCGTCGCCGTCGGCGGCCGCGCCGCTCATCCGCGGCATCAGGGCGGTGACCAGGGAAACGGTCACGATGCCGTGCGGCACGGCCCACAGCACATAGGCGTTGTTGTACGCGCTGAAGCCCGCGCCGCCGTCGATGCCGAGGGCGGCGGCCCGGGTGCCGGCGGCGGTGGCGAGCCGGGTCACCGCCCAGTACGCCAGCTGGTTGGTCAGCACCAGCAGGACCAGCCAGCCCGCGGAGCGCAGCGGCCGGGTCAGCCCGCTGCCGCGCCAGTCGAACCGCGGCCGCCAGCGGAACCGGGCCGCGCGCAGCGACGGCCACAGCGCGAGCGCCTGGACGGCTATGCCGGCGGTGGTGCCCCAGCCGAGGAGGGCGGTCTCGGCGGGGGTGAGCGTGCCGCCGGTGCCCGCCGTGGCCAGGAACAGCCCGAACACGGCGATGACGACGACGTTGTTGAGGACGGGCGTCCACATCATCGCGCCGAACCGGCCGCGGGCGTTGAGCACCTGCCCGAGCAGGGTGAACAGCCCGAGGAAGAAGATCTGCGGCAGGCAGTAGCGGGCGAAGGCCACGGTGGCGGTCCGCTGCCCGCCCGTGTAGTCGGTGTAGACGTCGACGATGGCGGGCGCGGCGAGCACGGCCGCGGCGGTGAGCGCGAGCAGTGCGACCGTGCAGACGGTGAGCAGGCGGTCGGTGTACGCGGCTCCGCCGTCGTCGTGCTCCTTGGCGGCCTTGACGAGCTCTGGCACGAAGACGGCGTTCAGCGCGCCGCCGAGGAGCAGCATATAGACGATGGTGGGCACGGAGTTCCCGACGGCGTACCCATCGGCGACCACCCCCACCCCGAGCGCCGCGGCCACTGCTGCGGACCGCACAAACCCGGTGGCCCGCGACACGACGGACCCGGCGGCCATGACGGCCCCGCTCCGCGCGACGGACGCCTGCCGGGGGGCATGTTCCGCGGCCACCGCGGGCCGGTCCCCTGCGGGC
>NZ_JAOWCB010000016.1 GCF_026420845.1 Streptomyces sp. PR69
CCCGGCGGGTCGGCTCGGCCTGGCGGGCCGGCTCAGCCAGGCGGATCGGCTCAGCCCGGCGACCCCCCTCGGCGGGGGCCGTCTCGGCCCGGCGGATCGGCTCAGCCCGGCGGGCCGACTCAGCCCGGCGACCCCCCTCGGCGGAGGCCGTCTCAGCCCGGCGGGCCGACTCGGCCCGGCGGGCTGGCGGGGTCAGTCGCGCGGCTTCCCGGCGGCCCCTCACCGGACCGCGCCTTCGCCGCCCGCGTCACGGCGCGTCAGGGCGTAGCCGTCGAGGCAGGAGCGGGCCAGCTCCTCGCATGCGGCGGTGTCCCCCTCCCACGCCTGCTGCATCAGATAGACGTGCGGCGCGCCGTGGTAGAAGCGCTCGTACTGCTCATGGCGGCCGGCGAACTCCGAGCCCAGCGCGTCCCAGGCCAGTTTGAGCAGTTTGACGCGGTCCTCGGCCGGATGGCCGGGCGAGCGGATGTACTTGCGCACCAGCGGGCCGAGTTCCGGGTGGAGCAGGTCCTCGCCGGAGGCGGGGAGCTGGATGAGGCCGCCGCCCGCCAGCGTCCTGATCTCCTGGACGGCCTGCGGGTAGAGCTCTCCGGCCATGATGCGCTGGGCGAAGGAGATCTCCTTGCCCGGCATCACCCCGCCGGACCCCCCGGCGGCGCCGGACCCGGCGGACCCGCCGTCCACCTGCTCGTACGACGCCTCCGCCGCCAGCACGAACGCCTTGGCCTGCGCGACCTTCCCCATCAGGCGTCCGATCGCCTGGGTCACCGGCGGCAGCTGGTAGGTGTTGTTCGCCTTCGTCAGCAGGATCGCGATCCCGGTGAGGAATTCCAGCTTGGTCCAGAAGCGGGTGGCCGCCTGATGGACGAAGTTGACGTACGCGGGCGTCCGCCACCACATCCGGAAGGTGGTGTCGACGTTCCGGTACGTCAGCATCCGCTCCCACGGCACGAAGACGTCGTCGCATATGAGCAGCGCGTCGTTCTCGTCGAAGCGCGACGACAGCGGGTTGTCGTAGACACTGCGCGCCTGCGCTTCGTACGACGTGCGCGACAGCAGCTTCAGACCCGGGGTGTCGAGGGGTATCGAGAAGCACAGCGCGTGGTCGACGTCCTGCGGCGGCAGCGGTTCGATCGTGCCGACGATGACCTCGTTGCCGAAGGCCGAGGCCGTGCCGATCATCTTCGCGCCGCGGACGACGACCCCGCCGTCCTTCTCGGCGACCGCCCGCACCACCAGATCGTCCTCCTCCTGCTCGGAGGCCGGTCTGGTCCGGTCGGTCTGCGGATTGGCCAGGGTGAAGGTCGCGTACAGGTCGCCTTCGGCGAGCCGCCGCCAGTACGCCAGGGCGTTGTCCGCGCCGTCGAAGGCATCGGTCGTGAACACACCGGGCGCGGCCGCGAAACCGGCCGCGCCGCCCGCCATATAGTCGGGCGTGCGCCCCAGGAAGCCGAAGCTCGCCTCCGCCCACACCTTGTACGCCTCGCGCCGGGCGACGAGGTCCTCGTACGAGCGGGGCACGGCGAAGGCCCGGTGCACCCCGTCCGGGGCGAGCCGCGCCCGATGCCCGGAGGAGTGCGCCAGGTCGTACAGGCGGGCGATGGACGCCGCGGTGTTGCGGAACGCGGCATGGCGGGTGACGTCCTCGACACGTTCGCCGTCGAGCCACACCTCGCGCCCGTCACGCAGCGATTCGAGGTACTCCTGACCAGACCTGGTCAACGTCCCTCCCTCTCTCAGTTCTCCATGGCCCCCCGAGGCCGCCGCGGCCCCGGTGACACCGGCTCCCGGCTGATGCCGAGCCTCGCTTCCGGCCATGACACGGGGCAATGAACGACCGTCCAGCGGTGATTAAGAACCGGCCAGTCCGCTGCCCGCTCATGCCGCGGTGAGGCTCTGTGAGCGGTACTCGCCCGGAGTCATCCCGAACCATTTGCGGAACGCCAGATGGAAGCCGACGGCGCTCTGGTAGCCCACCCGCTCCGGCACCGCCGACTGCGGCAGACAGGTCTCGCCGAGCAGCCGGGCCGCCTCCTGCATCCGCCGCCCGGTCAGGTGCCGGGCTGGGGCTTCGCCGACCAGTTCGCGGAACGCGGCGGTGAACGCCGACCGCGACATCCCGACCTCCCGGGCGAGCGAATCGATCGTCCAGGGCTCCGCGAAACGCGTGGCGATGATGACCATCGCCTTGCTGATGCCGGGGTTGGCGAGCATGGGCAGCGAGGAGGGGTTTTCGGCCAGTTCACGCAGCAGCGGGCGGAGCGCCAGCACCAGCGCCATCTCGAAGGTGCGCAGGGTGATCAGCCGGTCGCCCGGTCCGGTGGGCCGGTCGGTGGCGGCCAGCAGCCGCAGCGTGTCGCGCAGCAGCGGCTCCTTGTCGACCTGGGAGCGGTCGAGCACCAGCGCCCAGGGGAGCGCCTTGTACAGGCCGGTGGCGGCGCTCGCGTCGTAGTGCAGCCCGGCGCACAGGATGCGGCTCTCCGGTCCCGTCCCCTCGATCCTGATCTCTCCCGAGGTGCCCGGCGCCCGTTCGGGAAGGACGGCGGCGAGCGCGACGCCGCCGTGCCGTTCGGGCCGGTCGGCGAGCCGGTGCGCGGTGCCGGTGGGGAAGAGGGCGAGGTCACCCGTCGTCAGTTCGATGGGCGCCTGGTCCTCGCCGGTGATCCAGCAGCCGCCCTCGGTGATGTAGTGGAGGACGGCGCAGCTCTGCTCGGCGTCGCCCTCGATGGCCCAGGGTGCGCGCACATGCCAGCGGCTGTCGAACACCCCTGTGAGCCGCAGCGGTTTCAGCAGTTCACTGAGGAGGTCGTCGCCGAGGCCGCTGTCGCCTTTGCTGTCCGTGGAGTCCATTGGACGATCCTTCAACCTCCGCCCCGGTTTGTTAATTGATCGGCCGAAGCCGCCGACGCGAGCCTGGAAGAGCCGTTCACGGCAGCAGCCACACCCTATCGAAGGGCTCTTCAGACAAATGTCCGATCACATTCCGATGCGGGTCGCGGTCGTGGCCGCGACCGGATTCCAGGGCGGCGCGACGGCCCGTCTGCTGGCCGAGCGGGGCCACCGGGTCCGTACCATCAGCCGCAGGCCGGAGGCGGACCGCCCGGAGATCCCGGGCGTGACCATCGCGCCGGGCGATCTGGGGCGCTACGACGACGTCCGCGCCCTCTTCGAGAAGGCCACGCACGCCGCCGTGGTGCTGCCTCTGGTGTACGAGGCCGAGAGGGTCATGACGTACGCCCAGCACATCGCGAAAGCGGCCCGGGAGGCCGGGGTGGGCCGGGTGGTCTACAACGCCAACACCCGCATCCCGGACCGTACGACCAATGTCGCGGCCTTCGAGACCCGCCGGCTCGCCGAGACCGTGTTCCGCGAGAGCCTCGCCCAGAGCGAGGTGGAGCTGGTCGTCGTACGGCCGTCGGTCTACCTGGACAACCTCTTCAGCCCGTGGAACGGCCCGGCCCTCGTCGACGAGGGCGTGCTCGCCTATCCGCTGCCGGCAAACGCGCCGGTCTCCTGGATGTCGCACCGCGATCTGGCGGAGACGGTGTACGCGGCGCTCACGGTGGACGGCGTGGCGGGCCGCGCCTTCGACATCGGCGGCAGCCGGACGCTGACGGGCGAGGAGCTGGCGGCCGCCTTCGGCGAGGGGCTGGCGCGCGAGGTGCGCTATGTGCCGCTGGAGCCCGCGGTCTTCGAGCAGAGCCTGGCCCAGGTGATCGGCGCTCCGTCGGCGTGCGGGGTGGCGGGGCTCTACCACTACATGGCCAGCGGCGTGGAGCCGGACCTGATGGCGGGTGACGACGGGGAGACGGCGGCGGCCCTGTCGGTGAAGCCGCTGCCGGCGGCGGCGTGGGTGGCCGCCCAGCCCTGGCATATGTGGGCCGGCGGACAGCCGTGACCGCCGGAGGAAGGCAAGCGCCAAGAGGATTCAGACGAGGTTCAAACGGCATGGCAGGCATGACAGGTACGACAGGTACGACAGGCATGGCAGGTACGACACGCATGACGCACACCACCGGCATCAGCTCCCGCCGTCGGACCGCCGCGCATCCGGAGCCCAGCTGGGGCGCGGTGCGCGCGGGACGCGGGGAGCCCAGCTGGGGCGCGGCGCCCTGAGCGGGGCGCACGGCAGGAACACCCGACCGGAGCGGGAGCGAAGCAGCAGGGGCGGCCGTCGTGCCGCCCCTTTCCGCGTGGTCCGACCTTTTGCGGGGCCTCTGGCGCGTACGCCGGTGTGGTGCAAATGTCTCTCGGAGCACCGGCAGCACAGGACGACAGCACCGGACAGGCAGTCACCCCGACCACCGGATTGCCCACCCGCCGGGCGTGGGAAGGCTCATCCGGTACGTACGCAGGCGAGCGCATCCCTCTGAGCATTTCTTACCGCCCAGCCGAGTGAACGCGGACAGGAGCGGCCATGCCCGCAGCCCGCCAGTCGACGACCGAGCAGCTACAAAGAACCAGCACCCAAAGATTCAGTAAAACGACGCAAACGGCCCAATCCGTTCTGCCCGCACTGCCCTCAGGTGATGTCGTGAACCCCATGATCGGCCGCATCCCCGTCCTGGACGTCCGCCCCCTCGTCGACTGCGGACGACGACCCGCCAAGGCGGTGACGGGCGAGACCTTCCAGGTGACCGCCACCGTATTCCGCGAGGGCCATGACGCCGTCGCCGCCAATGTCGTGCTGCGCGACCCCAGCGGACGGCCCGGCCCCTTCACCCCGATGCGGGAGCTCGCGCCGGGCACCGACCGCTACGGCGCGGAGGTCGCCGCGGACTCCGAGGGCCTGTGGACCTATGCCGTCGAAGGATGGAGCGACCCGGTCGCCACCTGGCGGCAGCACGCCCAGATCAAGATCCCCGCCGGGATCGACACCGCGCTGGTGCTGGCGGAGGGCGCCGAGCTGTACGAGCGGGCGGCCGCCGGGGTGCCCAAGAAGGACGGCCGGGAAGCCGTGCTCGCCGCCGTGGACGCGCTGCGCGACGAGAGCCGGCCGGCCGCGGCCCGGCTCGCCGCCGCGCTGGCCCCCGGCGCCCGCGCCGCCCTCGACCGCCATCCGCTGCGCGAACTGGTCACCTCCTCCCCCGCGTTGCCGCTGCTCGTGGAGCGCAAGCGGGCGCTGTACGGCTCCTGGTACGAGATGTTCCCCCGCTCCGAGGGCGCGGTCGTCGCCGACGACGGCCGCCCGCCGGTCTCCGGCACGCTGCGCACCGCCGCCGAACGGCTCCCCGCGATCGCCGCGATGGGCTTTGACGTCGTCTATCTGCCCCCGGTCCACCCCATCGGCGCCACACACCGCAAGGGCCCCAACAACTCCCTCTCGGCGGGGCCGCACGATGTGGGCGTGCCCTGGGCGATCGGCTCGCCCGAGGGCGGCCATGACGCGCTCCACCCGGACCTCGGCACCCTGGAGGACTTCGACCACTTCGTGCTGGCGGCCCGCTCGCTGCGTATGGAGGTCGCCCTGGACTTCGCGCTCCAGTGCTCCCCCGACCACCCCTGGGTGCTGAAGCATCCCGAGTGGTTCCACCGCAGGGCCGACGGCTCCATCGCCTATGCCGAGAATCCGCCGAAGAAGTACCAGGACATCTATCCGATCGCCTTTGACGCCGATATGCCGGGGCTCGTCGAGGAGACGCTGCGCGTGCTGCGCTTCTGGATGGGCCACGGGGTGCGGATCTTCCGGGTGGACAATCCGCACACCAAGCCCGTCGTCTTCTGGGAGAAGGTCATCGGGGAGATCAACCGCACCGACCCCGATGTGATCTTCCTGGCGGAGGCGTTCACCCGCCCTGCGATGATGCACACGCTGGCCGCGATCGGATTCCAGCAGTCGTACACGTACTTCACCTGGCGCAACACCAAAGCGGAGCTGACCGAGTACCTGACCGAGCTGTCCGGCGACGCGGCCGCCCATATGCGCCCCAATTTCTTTGTGAACACCCCGGACATCCTGCACGCCTACCTCCAGCAGGGCGGCCGGCCCGCCTTCGAGGTGCGGGCGGTGCTCGCGGCGACGCTGTCGCCGTCCTGGGGCATGTACGCCGGATACGAGCTGTGCGAGAACACCCCGCTCAGACAGGGCAGTGAGGAGTACCTCGACTCGGAGAAGTACCAACTGCGGCCCCGTGACTGGGAGTCGGCCGAGCGGGAGGGACGCACCATCACCCCGCTGATCACCCGGCTCAACCGCGTACGCCGCCGCCATCCGGCCCTCCAGCAGCTGCGCGGCCTCACCTTCCACGACGTCGACAACGACCAGGTGATCGCGTACTCGAAGCACTGCGGACGCCCGTCAGACCCGGGCTCCGACGTGGTCCTGGTGGTCGCCAACCTGGACCCGCACCACACCCAGGAGGCCACGGTCTCGTTGGACATGCCGCGCATCGGCCTCGACTGGCACGAGAGCGCGCCGGTGCGCGACGAGCTCACCGGCGAGACCTATCACTGGGGCAGAACCAACTATGTGCGCCTCGAGCCGGGCATCACGCCAGCGCACATCCTCGTTCTGCGACCGTCCCCGCCGATCGGAGGGTCACCCACATCATGATCGTCAATGAGCCCGTCCACGACACGTTCGAGGACACCCCGGCCAAGGACCGCGATCCCGACTGGTTCAAGCGGGCCGTCTTCTACGAGGTCCTTGTCCGCTCCTTCCAGGACAGCAACGGCGACGGCATCGGCGACCTCAAGGGCATCACCGCCAAACTGGACTATCTCCAGTGGCTGGGCGTGGACTGCCTGTGGCTGCCGCCCTTCTTCAAGTCACCGCTGCGGGACGGCGGTTACGATGTGGCGGACTACACCTCCGTACTGCCGGACTTCGGCGACCTCGCCGACTTCGTGGAGTTCGTGGACGCGGCCCACCAGCGCGGCATGCGCGTGATCATCGACTTCGTGATGAACCACACCAGCGACCAGCACCCGTGGTTCCAGGAGTCCCGCACCAATCCGGACGGGCCCTACGGCGACTACTACCTCTGGGCGGACGACGACAAGCAGTACGAGGGCGCCCGGATCATCTTCGTCGACACCGAGACGTCGAACTGGACCTTCGACCCGGTGCGCAAGCAGTACTACTGGCACCGCTTCTTCTCCCACCAGCCCGATCTCAACTACGAGAACCCGGCGGTGCAGGAGGAGATCATCTCGGCGCTGCGCTTCTGGCTGGACCTGGGCATCGACGGCTTCCGGCTGGACGCGGTGCCGTATCTCTACCAGCAGGAGGGCACCAACTGCGAGAACCTCCCCGCCACCCACGCCTTCCTCAAGCGGGTCCGCAAGGAGATCGACGCCCACTACCCGGACACGGTGCTGCTCGCCGAGGCCAATCAGTGGCCCGAGGACGTCGTCGACTACTTCGGCGACTACGCGGCGGGCGGCGACGAATGCCATATGGCGTTCCACTTCCCGGTGATGCCGCGCATCTTCATGGCCGTACGGCGTGAATCCCGCTACCCCGTCTCCGAAATCCTCGCCAAGACCCCGGCGATCCCCAAGAACTGCCAGTGGGGCATCTTCCTGCGGAACCACGACGAGCTGACCCTCGAAATGGTCACCGACGAAGAGCGCGACTATATGTACGCGGAGTACGCCAAGGACCCGCGGATGCGGGCCAACATCGGCATCCGCCGGCGACTCGCGCCCCTGCTGGACAACGACCGCAACCAGATCGAGCTGTTCACGGCGCTGCTGCTGTCGCTGCCCGGCTCCCCGATCCTCTACTACGGGGACGAGATCGGGATGGGCGACAACATCTGGCTGGGCGACCGGGACGCGGTGCGCACCCCGATGCAGTGGACCCCGGACAGAAACGCCGGCTTCTCCTCCTGCGACCCCGGACGGCTGTATCTGCCGACCATCATGGACCCGGTCTACGGCTACCAGGTCACCAATGTGGAGGCGGCGATGGCCTCGCCGTCCTCACTGCTGCACTGGACCCGCCGGATGATCGAGATCCGCAAGCAGAACCCGGCCTTCGGGCTCGGCTCGTACAGCGAGCTGCCGTCGTCGAACCCGTCCGTCCTGGCCTTCCTGCGGGAATTCAAGGACGACCTGGTGATGTGCGTGAACAACTTCTCGCGGTTCGCGCAGCCGACGGAGCTGGATCTGCGCCGGTTCAACGGCCACCACCCCGTGGAGCTGATCGGGGGCGTGCGCTTCCCGGCCATCGGCCAGTGGCCGTATCTGCTGACCCTGGCGGGTCACGGCTTCTACTGGTTCCGGCTGCGGAAGGACGCGGCGGCGGCTTCGACGCCGTCCTGACGGGGCGGGGCGCCTCACTCGCCATCGCGACATACCCAGACGCATCCGCCGATGGGAGTGATGTCCCCGCCGGGGCGGTTTCCGCCGCCCCGGCGGGGGCACTCTCCCCCTCACCCCCGCGCGCCGCCGGACAGCCACTGCTGCAATCCGGGACACTCTGCGCATGCAGCACTTTTAGGGTGTATCCCGGGGAAAGGACGCGATGCCATGTCGGAGGGTGCATCCTCCCGGACCCCCGTCGCCCATGTCGCCCACGTCGCCCTCATCGCCTCACTCGCCCCGCTGCTGCACCGCTGGCTCCCCCGGCAGCGGTGGTACGCGGGCAAGGGCCGCCCGGTCACCGGCTTCTCGCTGGTCTCGGCGACCGAGCTGCTGCCCGCGGACGGGCCCGGCGCGGGGCTGCTCCATCTGCTGCTGCGGGTCAGACAGCAGGAGCCCCGGGAACAGGAGTTCCGGCAGCACGAGACCCGGCAGCACGAGCGGACATCCTCCGGCGCCGGCCGCCGCCGCCAGTCACCCGACGACTGCTATCAGCTCTTCCTCGGAGTGCGACAGACCCTGCCGCCGCATCTCGCCCCCGCGCTGATCGGCCATCTGGCCAGCGGACCGCTCGCCGGACGGACCGTATACGAAGGTCTGCACGATCCCCGGCTCGCGGAACTGCTGCTGGAACGGCTGCGCGCCCCCGGCGCCCTCGGACCGCTGCGCTTCGACCGCTTCGACGGCACGCCCGCCGTCCCCGGCGGGCTCGCCCCGCGCCCGCTGGACGCCGAGCAGTCCAACACCTCCCTGGTATACGGCGACGCCTACATCCTCAAGCTGTTCCGCCGTGTCCACCCCGGCCCCAACCCGGATCTGGAGCTGCCGCTCGCACTCGCCCGCGCCGGGTGCGGCCGGGCCCCCGCCCCCGTCGCCTGGTACGAGGCCCATACCCCGGAGCCGTACACCCTGGGGGTGCTCCAGCCGTTTCTGCGGGGCTCGCAGGACGCCTGGGTGCTGGCGCTCAAGGCGCTGGCCGAAGGGGAGCCGTTCACGGCGGAGGCACGGGCGCTGGGCCGGGTCACCGCCGAGGTGCACCAGGCGCTGGCGGGCGAGCTGCCGACAGTGACCCTGCACCGGCCGCAGACCGAGCAGCTCGCCGCGGCGATGCGCAGACGGCTGGACGCGGCGGCGGAGGCGGTGCCCGCGCTGACGCCGTATGTGCCGCGGCTGCGCACCGCGTTCGAGGCGGTCGCGGAGCTCGGCCGGCGGGGCCGGGTCTGGTGCGCCCAGCGCGTACACGGCGATCTGCACCTCGGTCAGATACTGCGCGGCGCGCGGGAGGCGGCGCCCGGCCCGGCGCTCACCGGTGCGCCGGACGGCGGCCCCGGGACCCGGCAGCGGCCGGCCGGCGACGGGCACTGGTCGGTCATCGACTTCGAGGGCGAGCCCGCGCGGCCGCTCACCGAACGCCGCCGCCCGCAGCCCGCGGTGCGCGACGTCGCCGGAATGCTCCGCTCCTTCGACTACGCCGCCCGCACCCACCGCCCCTGGAACCCGGACTGGGCCGAGCGCTGCCGCGACGCCTACTGCGAGGGCTACGCCGAGGTCAGCGGCGCGGACCCGCGTCTGGAAATGGAGCTGCTGCGCGCGTACGAGACGGACAAGGCGGTGTACGAGGCGGTGTACGAGGCCAGACACCGCCCCGACTGGCTGCCGGTGCCCATGGCGGCGATCGACCGCCTGGCCGCCGCTCTCACCCCCTGACGCCCCTTCCCTCCCCGCCCCGCATCCCTTCCAGGAGGCTGCCCCCGTGACCCCTCGTCCCCCGTCCCCCGGTTCCGCCGACGCACCCAGGGCACAGCGCGGAAAGCAGCCGCCCGCCCGAGCGTCGAAGCAGCGCGGCAGCCATGGCGTGCGTCCCGCCCGGCCGCTCCCGGAGGAGGACCGGCAGCGGCTGCTGCACGGCGCCCACCACGATCCGCACGCCCTGCTCGGCGCGCACACCGTGCGCGGCGGGGTGGAGCTGCGGGTGCTGCGCCCCTACGCACGCTCGGTGACCGTGCTCGCCAAGGGGCTGCGCGCCGCGCTGCACGAGGACGGCGACGGTCTGTTCTCCGGAGTGCTGCCGCTGCGCGCCGTCCCCGAATACCGGCTGGTCGTGGCGTACGACGGCGAAGGTGGCAGCGGCACACACGAGATCGAGGTCCATGACCCGTACCGCTTTCTGCCCGCCCTGGGCGAACTGGATCTGCATCTGATCGGCGAGGGCCGCCACGAGGAGCTGTGGAAGGCGCTGGGGGCCCAGCCGATGGCGCACCAGGGCGTGACCGGCACCCGCTTCACGGTATGGGCGCCCAACGCCCGCGGGGTGCGGATCGCCGGGGACTTCAACTACTGGGACGGCACCGGCTTCCCCATGCGCTCCCTGGGCTCCAGCGGGGTGTGGGAGCTGTTCCTGCCGGGCGTGGGCGAGGGAGCGCTGTACAAGTTCGACATCACCCGCCCGGACGGCTCGCACACCCTGCGCGCCGACCCGATGGCCCGGCGCACGGAGGCCCCGCCCGCCACCGCCTCGATCGTGACCGAGTCCCACCATGTGTGGCATGACGAGGAGTGGATGGCGCACCGCGGCGACCGTCCGGTGCACGAGTCGCCGTTCTCGGTCTACGAGGTCCATCTGCCGTCCTGGCGGCCCGGTCTGACCTACCGCCAGCTGGCCGCGCAGCTGCCCGCGTACGTCAAGGACCTCGGCTTCACCCATGTGGAGTTCATGCCGCTCGCCGAGCATCCCTTCGGCGGCTCCTGGGGCTACCAGATCACGGGCTTCTACGCGCCCACCGCCCGGCTGGGCACGCCGGACGACTTCAGACACCTCGTCGACGCGCTGCACCGGGCGGGCGTCGGCGTGCTGATGGACTGGGTGCCGGCCCACTTCCCGCGCGACGACTGGGCGCTCGCCCAGTTCGACGGCCGCCCGCTGTACGAGCACCAGGACCCGGTCCGGGCGTCGCACCCCGACTGGGGCACGCTGGAGTTCGACTACGGCCGCAAAGAGGTGCGCAACTTCCTCGTGGCGAACGCCGCGTACTGGTGCGAGGAGTTCCATATCGACGGGCTGCGGGTGGACGCCGTCGCCTCGATGCTGTACCTCGACTACTCACGCGAGAACGGCGAGTGGTCGCCGAACGAACACGGCGGCCGGGAGAACCTGGACGCGGTGGCCTTCCTCCAGGAGATGAACGCCACCGTCTACCGCCGCTGCCCGGGCGTCGTCACCATCGCGGAGGAGTCCACCGCCTGGGACGGCGTGACCCGCGCGACCCACCATGCGGGCCCCGGCGGCTTCGGCGGCCTCGGCTTCGGCCTGAAGTGGAACATGGGCTGGATGCATGACTCGCTGGGCTATGTCGCGCACGAGCCGGTGCACCGCAAGTTCCACCACAACGAGATGACCTTCTCGATGGTGTACGCGTACAGCGAGAACTACATCCTGCCGATCTCCCACGACGAGGTGGTCCACGGCAAGCAGGCGCTGGTCAGCAAAATGCCCGGCGACTGGTGGCAGCAGCGCGCCAACCACCGCGCGTATCTGGGCTTCATGTGGGCGCACCCCGGCAAGCAGCTGCTCTTCATGGGCCAGGAGTTCGCCCAGGGCGCGGAGTGGTCGGAGAGCCACGGGCCCGACTGGTGGCTGCTCGACCCCTCGTACGCGGCGGAGCCGGACCACCGGGGCGTGCGGGACCTGGTCCGCGACCTCAACACGCTCTACGCGGGCACGCCCGCGCTCTGGCAACGCGACACCACGCCCGAGGGCTTCGCCTGGGTCGACGGCGACGCGGCCGAGGACAACGTCTTCGCCTTCCTCCGCTTCGACGCCCACGGCGCGCCGCTGCTCGCGGTGAGCAACTTCTCCCCCGTGGTGCGCCATGAGTACCGCCTCGGCGTGCCGCCCGAGCCGACGGCCTGGGCGGAGGTCCTCAACACGGACGCCGCACGCTACGGCGGCGGCGACGTGACCAACCCGGACCCCCTGAAGCCGGACGACACCCCCTGCCACGGCCGCCGCCACAGCATCCAGCTGACCCTGCCGCCCCTCGCAACCCTCTGGCTCCGCCCGTCATGACGCGCCCCCGCCCGGGGCCCGGGCCCGGCCACCACGTCGCGGTCAGCCCCGGCGGGCGTGACGCCCTGGGATCGCGGGCGTGGCGCGCTGGGATCGCAGCTAGCCCTCCGCTTCCATCCGGACCAGCCCCAGCCGCTGCGTTGCTCTGGTCAGCGCCACATACAGGTCGTTCTCGCCGTGCGGGACGGCCGTGCGGATGCCGTGCGGGTCGACGACCACCACCGTGTCAAATTCCAGGCCCTTCGCCTGGCGGGGGTCGATCAGGACGACCGGGCGGGTGAGGTCGAGGGGGCCCTCGAAGGGGACGTCGGGCAGCGCGGCGGACAGGGCCTCGCGCAGTGCGGGGTGCAGGGCGGGCGGGGCGATCACGGCGAGGCGGCCTTCGCGCGGGGCGCCGGCGACGCGTTCGGCGACGGCGTGGGGCAGCTTGCCCGGGGAGACCGCCGTCTCCCAGGGCCGTACCCCCGTCGACCGCACCGAGCGCGGCGGCTCGAAGCCGGGGTCCGCGGCGCGCCTCAGCTCCGCCGCGAGGTCCATGATCTCGGTGGGGGTGCGGTAGTTGACGCCGAGCCTGGCCAGCTCCCAGCGGTCCTCGACGTACGGACCGAGGATGTGCTGCCAGGAGCTGCTGCCGGCCGCGTCGCCGGTCTGCGCCGGGTCGCCGACGAGCGTCATGGAGCGGGTCGGGGCGCGCCGCATCAGCAGCCGCCAGGCCATCGCGGACAGCTCCTGCGCCTCATCCACGATGATGTGCCCGAACGCCCAGGTGCGGTCGGCCGCGGCGCGCTCCGCGGCGCTGCGGGTGTCGGCCTCCTCGTGCCGGTCGGCCATCCGCTCGGCGTCGATGACGTCATGCGCGCTGAGGACCTCGGAGGCGTCCTTGTCGAGCTCCTCCTTGTCCTCGAACTCATAGGTGCGGGAGGCGTACGAGACGTCGAGCACGCCCTGCGCATAGGCGATCCGCCGCTGGCGCTCGGCCTCCGCGGCGGCGCGGGCGGCGGAGTCGTCCGCGCCGAGGAGCTCGGCGGCCTCGTCGAGCAGCGGCACATCGGCGGGCGTCCAGGGGCCGGAGGGGCTCGCGGCGGCGCGGCGGATCGTTTCCGCGTCCGCGTCGGAGAGATGCGCCGGTTCGGCGAGGTAGTCGGCGAGGAACTCCTGCGGGGTGAGCAGGGGCCACAGCTCGTCGATCGCGGCATGCACCTCGCTGCTCGCGGCGATGCCCTTCGCGAGCTGGGCGATGTCGTCGGGGCCGAGGAAGTTGGGCCCGCCGTACGGGTCCTCGCCGATGCGGTCGGCCAGCTGCTCGGTCAGCGCGTCGATGATCCGGAACGCGAAGTGCGGGCGGGCGAGATTGTGCGGCAGCCCGGTCTCGCGGGCCTTGTGCCGGGCTTCGAGCGCCATGTCCCAGTCGAGGACGAGATCGCCGTCGTCGTGCGGGATGACCAGCGGCGACCCTCGCTCGGGCACCTGCTGCCGGTCGCGTACGGCCGCGGCCAGCGCCTCGGCCATCTCCGCGCGCCCCTTGACCTCCGCGGCCCGCTGGCTGTCGACGCCCTCGGCGCGCACGCCGGGGAACAGCTCGCCCACCGTGGCCAGCAGCACACCCGTCTCGCCGAGCGAGGGCAGCACTTCGCCGATGTAGCTGAGGAAAGCCGGGTTGGGCCCGACGATCAGCACGGCGCGCTTGGCGAGCTGCTCCCGGTGCGCGTAGAGCAGATACGCGGCCCGGTGCAGCGCCACCGCGGTCTTCCCGGTGCCCGGACCGCCCTCGACGACCAGCACGCCGTGGTGCGGGGCGCGGATGATGCGGTCCTGTTCGGCCTGGATGGTCTGCACGATGTCGCCCATGCGGCCGGTGCGGGCGGAGTTCAGCGCGGCGAGCAGCACCTCGTCGGCGTTACGGGACTCGTATCCGGTGCGGGTGTCGTCGTCGAGGTCGAGGATCTCGTCATGCAGTCCGGTGACGGTCCGCCCCTCGGTGGTGATGTGCCGGCGGCGGCGCAGCCCCATCGGCTCATACCCGGTGGCGAGGTAGAACGGCCGCGCGACGGGCGCGCGCCAGTCGATGAGCAGGGGTGTCCGTTCGCTGTCGTCGGCGCGGATGCCGATGCGCCCGATGTGGTGGGTGCGTCCGTCGCGGCGGTCGATGCGTCCGAAGCAGAGACCGGTGTCCGCGACGTTCAGGGAGGCGAATCTCGCGGAGTGCTCCGCGGTGACGACATCCCGCTCGACCCGTGCCTGGCGTCCCGTGCCGACCTGCGCGACGGCCTGCCGGAGGGCGGACTCGGCCTGCTCACGAAGCGTGTCGAGACGCTCGTGGAGCAGGGAGATGAATTGCTGTTCCTGCTGCAATTCGTCGTTTGACAATTCAGCTCCTGACGCGGTATATTATGCGGAGTTGGTTAACCGTATTGTTTATGCGCACATAAAGCGGAACCACTCAATATACCCAGAGAAGAACCCCGGCCGCCAATGCGGAGCCGGGGTTTTTGTGTGCGGCAGTTCGGAACGCCGGGCAGATCAGCAGGTACGGCGGGCGTACGCGGCTTCCCCGGCCGGGGCGACGTCCAGGTCGCGCAGGACCACCGAGAGCCTGTCGCCCCAGGTCTCGCAGGCGGCGGCAAGGCCCGCCGTCTGGTACTCGATGACGAAGACCCGGTCGTCGAAGGCGTCCGCGTAGGCACCGCATTCGTCGTACTGTCCGCACTCCTCGGCGACCGCGAAATCGAATCCGATGCTCCGTCCCCGGCCTGCCAGTTCGGCGGCGTTCTTCTGGCCGATCGCCAGACCGGCGGCGTGGGCCCGCGCGACGAGCAGCTTCCCGAAGGCGAGGTCGTGTTCAGCCGTGAGGAGCCCCCTGGACCGCTCGTGCGAGTCGAGGTTGTCGGCCTCGACGGCCTGGTAGCCGGAGGCGGCACAGCCGTCGATCCACTCCCCCACGATCCGGGCGAGCCGCTCGCGCTTGGCGGGGGTCGAGATGTCAAGGAGGGCCTCGTCCCAGTCTCCGTCGACGACCAGTGCACCGGCGGCGTCACGGAGCAGCAGGTCGGGGTGGCGGGCCTGCCACCAGCCGGTGGCGTCAGGCTGGGCCTGGAAAGCGTTGACGTAGCAGATGTTGTACAGCCCGGGCGCGGGCTTCGCGGCGCGGTCGCGGGAGACCGCGCGTACACCGGGCGGTGGGGCGTAGGGGCCGCCGATCTGGTAGTCGAAGGCGATGCCGGCCTCGGGCAGCACCGGCTTGCCCGCCCCGGCCGGGGTGCGGGCCTCGGTCGGCTTCCCCGAAGCGGTCGGGGCCTGGGCCGGGGCCGCCGTACCGGCTGCGGTCGGCGGCCTGGCGCCGGCCGGGGCTCCGGCCCCGGGCTCGGCCCCGGGCTCGGCAGCGGTCGCGGTCGCGGTCGGCGCGGCGGCGGAGGACCCGTCCGGCACATCGGCGCGCTCGCCGCCGGACGCGGAGCATCCGCCCACGGCCCCTGCGAGCACACCGCACACCACCACCGCGGCGAACACGCGGAGAAGGGCAGGGCGGACGCGGTCGGACATCTCAGGGGCTCCTGTCGGCACATGGGCTGCGGCGGCGCGCAGCCCATCATGCCGCCCCTGCCGCCTCCTCCCGCCGTCGGCCCCCGGGGCGCGCAGAAGACGGGCCTGGCGCGGCCCGGCCTACGGTTCGCCGATCCGGACGAGGCTGGTGATCTCCAACTCCGCGGGAAGGGAACCGGAATTCAGGGTGGCGGCGAGTTCCTCGGCGGACCGGCGCGTGAACGTCCCGGAGATCTCGGCATTGCCGCCGCCGAGTCTCATGTTGACGGCCGGTGCGGAGACGACCTCGCCGTCGAGGACGATGGCGAACTGGTTCTGCGGCGAGGAGCGGGCGGCGAGATCTCCGGTGATGTCGGCGAACTTCCGCGTGCCCGCGGGGCTGAAGGCCAGCTGGACGACCCAGCGCGCCGTGCCCTGGGCATCCAGGGCGGCCTCGGCCGAGCTGATGCCGGAGCCGTCCAGGGCGGCCGGACCCAGCAGATACTTCAGGGCCTCGCCCGGCGGCGTCCCGCCTTCGGCGCCGCAGGCGGCGATGGAGTCCTGTGCGCCGGCGCGCCGGCCGGCGTCGGCGCGCGGGCGGTCGCCGGAGCAGTCCAGCGCCGCGAACTCCGCCTGAAGCGCGGCGCTGGGCTCCGACGAGGTGTTCGCGGAGGGAACGGCGGGGCTGTCGGCGGGACGGTCGGCAGAGGGGGCGGCGGCGGAGTCGGCGGAGGAGTCGGTGGAGCGGTCGGCGGGGAGCGCAGACCCAGGGGCCACCGCCAGCACCGGCCGGAAGTGCAGCTCCCCGGCGGCTCCCAGTTGCTTCAGGCGCTCCTCGTCGGAGCTGGGACCGGTGACGGTGATGGAGCCGCCCTCCGCCCTGACCCGTACACCGGCCATCCCCAGTGCGTCGGCACGCCGCTTGAGCCGTTCCGCGGTCGTCCGCACCGCGTCGGCCGTCGCCGGCTGCCGGGCGGCGAAGGTCACGGCCGACCGGCTGCCGTCGGCCGCGCCGGAGGCTTCCGCGGCGGCGCTCCGGGCGGCGTCGGCTCCCGACGGTGTGCCCCTCAAAGAGCCCGACGGGCCGGAACAGCCGACCAGCACCACCGCCCCGGCGCACAGAGACACAAGGACACAAGCGGTCTGACGAGAGTGCGGCATGGCGAGCAGTCTCCCAAGCGGGACAAGGCATCGGCAGGCGAATGCGGAGACTGCGCAACCCGGCAGACAGCGCGCGTGTTCAAGGGCTTAACACGGCACGGGGATTGACGGGGGATCTGCCTCCATCTAGAAAACAGTGAGAGCGCTCTCAAACCCCCCGCCTCGGCTCCATCCGTCCGGAGGTGTTCCTTGAGTACGAGCCGCATCCAGCGCAACACACACCACACCAGCACCCGCACCCACGCCTGCGCCCCGCGCCGCACGGCCCCGGCCGTCTCCCTGCTGGCCGTCCTGGCCGTCGTTCTCGCCGGGATCGCCGCCGTGGGCGGCGGGGCCGGGGCCGCGCGTGGGGATGTGCCGCCGCCCGCGCCCGGGTGGACCCTGCAGTGGAGCGACGACTTCGACGGAGCGGACGGCACGCTCCCTTCGGCCGCGGACTGGCAGATCGACACCGGCCACTCCTATCCGGGAGGGCCCGCCAACTGGGGCACGGGCGAGGTCCAGAACTACACCGCCAGTCCCGACAACATCAGCCATGACGGGAACGGCCGGCTGCGCATCACCCCGCTCCGGGACGGAGCGGGCAACTGGACCTCGGCGCGGATCGAGACGCGGCGGGCGGACTTCAAGGCCCCCGCGGGCGGCACGCTGCGCATCGAGGGGCGGATACAGATGCCGAACGTGACCGGGGACGCCGCCCTCGGCTACTGGCCCGCGTTCTGGGCGCTGGGCTCCCCGTACCGGGGCGATTACTGGAACTGGCCGTCCATCGGCGAGTTCGACATCATGGAGAACGTCAACGGCCTCAACTCCGTCTGGGGCGTGCTGCACTGCGGCGTCAACCCCGGCGGGCCGTGCAATGAGACCAGCGGGCTCGGCGC
This sequence comes from Streptomyces sp. PR69, assembly GCF_026420845.1. Lineage (GTDB taxonomy): Bacteria > Actinomycetota > Actinomycetes > Streptomycetales > Streptomycetaceae > Streptomyces. Next base: position 17,935 of record NZ_JAOWCB010000016.1, read on the forward strand.
CAGCCGCGTCTGCCCCGGCGCAAGCTGCCAGTCGGCGTTCCACACGTACCGCTTCGAGTGGGACCGGTCCGTGTCCCCCAGCGAACTGCGCTGGTATGTGGACGGACAGCTCTACCACAGCCTCGACCAGAGCCGGTTCGACGCCACGACCTGGGCGAACATGACGGACCACGCGGGCTACTTCATTCTGCTCAACGTCGCGATCGGCGGTGCCTTCCCGGATGCGCTGGGCGGCAGGACGCCGACCGCGGCGACGGCGCCCGGGCATGCGATGCTCGTGGACTATGTCGCCGTCTGGACCAGGGGCGGGGGCGGCACCACCCCGCCGCCCGGCGGATCGTCCCAGCTGTATCTGCGGCCCGGGGGCGCGGCAGGCGATGCGGCGGGCTCCGGTTCCGCGGTGAGCCTCGCCTCCGCGGGCGGGGCGAACCACGACGGCAGTCCGCACAGTCCGCGGGTGTTCACGGCTTCCGGGATCACCCGTGCGTACAGCGGCGGCTCCACGGAGTTCGACCTGTTGGTGGACGCGGGGTCGACGGTCGCCAACGGCCAGCAGATCAGGGTGAGTTATGACCGTACCGGCGACGGGACCTGGGACCGGACGGAGACGTACCACTACTTCGCCACCGATCCAGTGCCGGGCTATGAGCACTATACGCAGGCGCGGGGGCTGAAGTCCGCCACCGGCTCGCATGGCGATCTGACGGGCGGCCGGGTGCGGATCGAGGTCTGGAGCGCGATCGGCAGCGGACCGAGCACGCTCGGGACCGGCAACCTGTCGTACGTCCGCATCCCCTTCGGCTGAGCGGCACGCTCCTGGTCGCCGCCGCCGGACCCGCTGCGCGCGGCGACCAGGAGAAGCCCTGTGTCAGGGGCGGCTGAGCCCGTTCAGGGCCTCCTTTGCGACCCTGCCCGCGCGTTCGCGCTGGGGGAAGTCGCCGACCTCGACCCGGGCGACCTCCTCTGCCGTCGCGTAGTCGATCACGGACACCTCGTCCCGGTTGGACAGCGTCACAAAGCAGTGCCGGCCGTCGGGGCCGGTGACGGACCAGTACGGCAGCGAGCCCTCGGGGTAGTGCACAAAGCCGTCCGTCGTCAGGGAGGGGCGGGAGGCGATCGCCGTGTAGTCGTCGATGGTGCCCGCCATGCACAGCTTGTCGCCGGCCGCGTTCATGGCCATGCCGTGGTGGGCCGAGTTCTGCGGATAGTCGTCCGGCTTGAGCCGCGCGCCCGCCTCGCTGAAGGGCATCCGGACCGTGCGGACCGTGCGCCCGCGCTCCAGGTCGTACTCGATGAAGCCGTTGAGGTACGACAGCTGGGCGTACATCGTCTTGCCGTCCGGGGTGATCACGGACGGGCGGACGCCGTGGTCGAAGCTGTATCTCCGTACGACCTTGAGCGTGCGGGCGTCCGCGACCGTCACCTGCTTGGCGCCCTTGAGGAAGTTAAGGGCCTTGGGGAGCGAGGTGACGCCGATGGACATGTTGTAGATGAGGGAGCCGTCCGCGGAGTAGACGTTCTCGTGCGGATAGGTGCCGGTCGGGAACGAGCCGGTGATCCGGCCCGTCGCCGTGTCCAGCGTCTGGGACTTGGCGGCGGTGATGGCCGAGACGACGAAGGTCCGGCCGTCCGGGGAGAGCGCGGCATGGTCGGCCTTGAAGCCGTCGAGGTGGGTGCGCCAGAGCTGCCGGCCGCTGGCGACGTCGTACGCCGCCGCGTCGCCCAGGTTGCCGCGGGAGACATACAGCGTGGCGCCGTCGGGCGCGAGATGGGCGTCGTCGACGAACTTGTCGCCGCCCGCCTGCTGTTTGACGATCTCGTACGCGGCGCGCCGGATCGGGCCCATCCCGTTCAGCACCTCGTCGAGGTCGGGGATGACGTCGAGGGAGCCGAGGTTGTCGTAGGTGTGGGCGTCGATGAAGCTGACGGTGCCGTCGGCGCTGTTGCCTACGATGACGACATCGCGCAGCCCGCCCCCGGCCGCCGGTCCGTCCGCGGCCGTGGAGGCCGGGGCGGTCAGCGAGCCGAGGGCGAGCGTGAGGGTGAGCGTGAGAGTGAGAGTGAGCGCGAGCGGTGCCGGAGGACGCGTTCTGCGCCACATGGGGGCCGTCCCTTCCCGTGCTTGGTGATGGGCATGCCATGACTGGAGCGGCCCATACGATGACACGTTCCGGTTACCGGCGGTACGGTCGCGACGCGAGGAAGCCCGGATCCGGTTCAGACCTTCGCGGGCGCGGGCTGCTGCTCCGGCTCCCCGGCCTCCGGGACCCCCGCGGCATCCGCCGCCGGGCCGCCGCGGCCGCCGTGGCCGTCGTGGCCGTCGTGGCCGTCGTCCACCAGCGTCTTCTCGTCGAACGGCACCCGCCCCGCCAGGACATCCGCCGCCCGCTCCTTGTCGATCTCCTTCGTCCAGGTGCCGACGAGCACCGTGGCCACGGCATTGCCCGCGAAGTTCGTCAGCGCCCGCGCCTCGCTCATAAAGCGGTCGATGCCGACGATCAGCCCCACGCCGTCGACCAGTTCGGGCCGGTGCGACTGCAGCCCGCCGGCGAGCGTCGCCAGGCCCGCGCCGGTCACGCCCGCCGCACCCTTGGAGGCGATGACCATGAAGACCAGCAGCGAGATCTGCTCGGACGCGGACAGCGGGTCGCCCATCGCATTGGCGATGAACAGCGAGGCCATCGTCAGATAGATCGCCGTGCCGTCGAGGTTGAAGGAGTAGCCGGTGGGGACGGTGATGCCGACGACCGGCTTGCTCACGCCCATGTGTTCCATCTTCGCGATCAGCCGCGGCAGCGCCGACTCGGACGACGACGTGGACAGGATCAGCAGGAACTCCCGCCCCAGATAGCGCAGCAGCGAGAACAGATTCACCCCGGCGACCAGCCGCAGCAGCGCCCCGAGCACCACGAAGACGAAGACCGCGCAGGTGAGATAGAAGCCGATCATGATGACCGCGAGCGACTTCAGCGCATCGAGACCGGTCTCGCCGACGACCGCCGCGATCGCGCCGAACGCGCCGACCGGCGCCACCCACATGATCATGGCGAGGATACGGAAGACGAGCCGCTGGACATGGCCGATGCCGCGCAGCACGGGCTCGCCCGCCGCTCCCATCGCCTGGAGCGCAAAGCCGGCGAGCAGCGCCACCAGCAGCGTCTGGAGCACCTCGCCCTCGGTGAAGGCGGAGACCAGCGTGGTGGGGATGATGCCGAGGAGGAAGTCCACGGTGCTCTCGCTCGCCCCCGCCGCCTGCTGCTCGCCCGCGGCGCGCGCCGCCTCGGTCACGTGGAGCCCCGCGCCGGGCTCCAGCACATTGCCGACGAGCAGGCCGATGCCGAGCGCGACGGTCGACATCACGAGGAAGTAGCCGAGGGCCAGTCCGCCGACCGCGCCGACCTTCGCCGCCTTCCGCACCGATCCGATGCCCAGCACGATGGTGCAGAAGATGACCGGGGAGATCATCATCTTGATCAGATTGACGAAGCCCTTGCCGATGGGCTTGAGCTCCACGGCCACGCCGGGCGCGGCGAAACCGACCGCGATGCCGAGCAGCACGGCGGCGATGACGGCGATGTAGAGGTAGTGGGTACGGTCCCGTCTGCCCGTTCGCGACGGCGTTGTCACAGCTCCCACGGGGGGCCTCCTGAAGTGATTGCGTGTCCATGTCCCGATGGATCCCCGCGACTATCCATCAGGCTGTGACGCCGGTCACCGTTGCGTTCTTTTCGTTCATACGAAGGCGGACGGGCACACTTGCCCCCATGCGCATACCCCGTCCGCGGAGCCTCGCCGGGCAGCTCTTCGCCATGCAGGCGGTGCTGGTGGCGGTGATCGTCGCGGGCTGCGCGCTCTTCGCGTACCTCACCGACCGCGGCCAGGCCGAGGAGGCGGCACGCCGTCAGGCCACGGCGACCGCGACCGCCGTCGCCCGCTCGCCGTCGGTCGCCGAGGCGGCCCGGCTGACCGATCCCTCCTCCGTGCTCCAGCCGTACGCGGAGAGCGTGCGCCGCGACTCCGGAGTGGACTTTGTGGTGATCATGGCCCCGGACGGGACACGCTGGACGCATCCGGCGACGGGCGAGATCGGCCGTACGTATCTGGGGCACATCGGCCCGGCGCTGCGCGGCGAGGTCTACAGCGAGAGCTACACCGGCACGCTCGGGCGGTCCGTGCGGACGGTGGCCCCGGTGTACGACGCGGAGGGCGGCGGCCGGGTCGCCGGGGTCGTCAGCGCGGGCATCACGGTCCGGGCGATCAGCGAACAGGTGCGGGAGCAGGTCGCCGCGCTGCTGGCGGTCGCGGGCGGGGCGCTGGCGCTCGGCGCGGTGGGCACGTATGTCATCAACGCCCGGCTGCGGCGGCATACGCACGGCATGAACGCGGCCGAGCTGAGCCGGCTGCACGACTACCACGAGGCGGCCCTCCACGCGGTGCGCGAGGGCCTGGTGATGCTCGACGGACAGCGGCGGATCGCCCTGATCAACGACGGCGCGCGGGAGCTGCTGGGGCTCGGCGGGGACGCGGTGGGGCGGCGGGTGGCGGAACTCGGCCTGCCCGCGCCGCTGACCGGCGCGCTGCTGGCGTCCGAGCCCCGGGCGGACGAAGTGCATCTGACGGCGGACCGGGTGGTGGTGGTCTCCACCCGCCCGGTCGTCGGCGGCGAGCGGCGGGGCACCGTGGTCACGCTGCGGGACCACACCGAACTGCAGGCGCTCTCCGGGGAGCTGGACTCCGAACGCGGCTTCTCCCAGGCGCTGCGTTCCCAGGCCCATGAGGCGGCCAACCGGCTGCACACGGTGGTCTCCCTGATCGAGCTGGGACGGGTCGGCGAGGCGGTCGAGTTCGCGACGGCGGAGCTGGAGCTGGCGCAGGTGCTCACCGACCGTGTGGTCGGCGCGGTGGGCGAACCGGTGCTCGCGGCACTGCTGCTGGGCAAGGCGGCGCAGGCGAACGAGCGCGGCGTGGAGCTGGTGCTGGCGGACGACAGCCGGATCGACGACGGAGTGCTGCCCGCGTCCCTCCCGGCGCGCGACCTGGTGACGATCCTCGGCAACCTCATCGACAACGCGGTCGACGCGGCGGCATCCGAACCGCCGGGCCCACGCCCGGAGGACCCTGCCCCGGCCACCGCGGCCGGGGCGGAGGCAGGCATGGCGGCCCGGACCGGGCCACCCACGCCGGACCCCGACGCGAAGACGGCGGGCACGCGGCCAACCGACCCGACTCCGACCGCCGCGGCCCCGACTGCGGCAAGCACCGCGAACCCCGCCGGCACACCCACGCCGGACCCGGACGCGAAGACGGCGGGCACGCGCCAAACCGACCCGACTCCAACCGCCACAGCCCCGACTGCGGCAAGCACCGCGAACCCCGCCGGGATGCCCGCGACGGCGGCCGACCCGAAGACCGCAGGCACGCACCCGACCACCACGGACGCGGCCCACCCGGCCACCGCGGACGCAACCGCGGCAAGCACGGCGAACCCCACCGGAACGCCCACGACGGCGGCCGACGCGAAGGCGGCGGGCACGCGGCCGACCCGTCCGGCCCCGGCCGACGCGGGTCCGGTCGGGGAAGGCCCAACCGCAGCGAGCACCGCGGACCCCGTCGGGACGCCCGCGGCGCACGCCGGCGCGGTGGGAAGCGCAGGTTCGCGTCTTGCAGCCGCATCGGGAGACGGGGCTCAGCTTGCGGACGGCGGCGGATGGCCCGATGGGGCCGTATCGCCGGGCGCGGCGGACGAGGGCGGCGGGCGCCTGCACAGCCTCCCCGCGGCGCCCGCGGCCCGCCGGCGGGCGGTCGTGATCGTGACCGTGCGGGTGGAGGACGACGGGCGGGTGTTGTTGCTGCGCGTCGCGGACAGCGGCACGGGCGTCGATCCGGCGGACGCGGAGGAGGTGTTCCGGCGCGGCTGGTCCACCCACGGCGCGGGCCGCGGGCTGGGGCTCGCGCTGGTGCGGCAGGCCGTTCGCCGCGCCGACGGCACGATCGGGCTCGCCCGTTCCGCGGACGGCGGCGCGGAGTTCACCGTACGGCTCCCCCTCCACGCCCCGGCGGAGGCGTCCGTATGACCGTCTCCCGCCCCATCCATGTGCTGGTCGTCGAGGACGACCCCGTCGCAGCCGACGCGCACGCGCTCTATGTGCGCCGGGTCGACGGCTTCGAGGTCGCCGGGGTGGCGCATTCGCGTGCGGAGGCCGTGCGGGCGCTGGAGCGCACCCGCGTCGATCTGCTGCTCCTCGACCTCTACCTGCCGGACGGGCACGGGCTGCGGCTCGTACGGTCCCTGCGCGCGGCGGGGCATCACGCGGACGTCATCGCCGTCACGTCCGCCCGCGATCTGGCGGTCGTCCGCGAAGGCGTGTCGCTGGGGGTGGTGCAGTACGTGCTGAAGCCCTTCACCTTCGCCGCACTGCGCGACCGGCTCGCCCGGTATGCCGAGTTCCGCGCCGCGGCGGGCGAGGCCAGCGGGCAGGAGGAGGTGGACCGGGCGCTGGCGGCGCTGCGTGCGACACCGCAGAGCACCGGTCTGCCCAAGGGGCTCAGCGGCCCGACCCTGGAGGCGGTGACGCTGACGCTGCGCGACGCGGAGGGCGGGCTGACGGCGGCGGAGGCGGGCGCGGCGGTGGGCATTTCGCGGATCACGGCGCGCCGCTATCTGGAGCATCTGGTGTCCGCCGGGCGTGCCGTGCGCAGTCCGCGGTACGGCCAGATCGGCCGCCCCGAACTGCAGTACCGCTGGCTGCCGTCGAACCGCTGACGACGACGGCGGCGGTCAGGCAAGGCCGCCGTTGGCGTAGAGGATCTGGCCGTTGATCCACCGGGCGGGGCCTGCCAGGAAGGCGACCGTTTCGGCGATGTCCTCCGGGGCGCCCAGCCGCTCAAGCGGGGCCGCGCTGGAGAGGTTGTCTATCGTCGGCTGGTCCTTGCCTTCGAGGAACAGCGGCGTGGCGGTCGGGCCGGGGGCCACGGCGTTGACGGTGATGTCCTTGCCCCGCAGCTCGCGGGCCAGCACCAGGGTCATCGCCTCGACCGCGCCTTTGCTCGCCGCGTAGGCGCCGTAGGCCGGGAACTGCAGCCGGGTGACGGATGTGGAGAAGTTGATGATCGCGCCGCCCCGGCGCACCCGCCGGGCCGCCTGCTGGGAGACCACGAAGGCGCCGCGGACATTGGTGCGGTGCATCCGGTCGAGGTCGTCGAGGTCCAGCGTCGCGATGGGGGCCAGGAGCAGGATGCCCGCGGTGTTGACGACGACGTCGACTCCTCCGAACTCCAACACCAATCCGATATCAGCGATACCGAGCGCGGTTGCGCGCCCGGCCGCGGACGCCCGCGCCGCCGAACCGGCAGGTAATCCCATTGCCGGGAGGCACCAGACGATCACCTGGGATATTCCTACGACATGTGGCCTTGGGGGAACGGACCGTAGTCGCGCGCGCCCTTCCGCCCCTACGTTGTCCGGGTGCAGCACCACCCTTCGCCCCCGTTCAACGCCTCCGCAGCGCGCCGACTGCGCGAAGCGCTCGGCATGCACCCCGGCCATGTCGCCTACGGCCTCCACGCCCAGTACGGACTCCAGATCAGCCCGGAGACGGTCGCCGCGTGGGAGCGCGGTGCGGCCGCACCCCGGCCGCATGAACTGTCCGCGCTCGCGGGGGTGCTGTGGTGCTCACCGGGCGAACTGCTCGCGCAGGCCACGACCCTGCGCGAGCACCGCATGTCCCACGGGCTGGCCCCCGGCGAACTGGCGCGGCGCGTCGGCGTGGACGCCTCCGCCTATCTGAAGATGGAGGAGTCGGGGCGCTGGCGCGGCAACGCGCGGCAGACCGCCGCCCTGGCGGACGTCCTCCGGCTCGGCCCGCGCGAGCTGCTGACCGTCACGGGCCGGGACGAGGACCTGGCGAACCTGCTGCGCGACGCGGTGGCCGCGCGCTGGCAGCCGTATGTGCGGCCGGTGGGCAAACTGCTGCCGCTCGACAAGGATCTGCTGGAGGGCGTGCTGGAGCGGCTGCACTCCGACTACCAGTCGCGGATGGTGGCGACGCTCAGCTGGGGCGACACGACGCATGACACGGCGGAGCCGGGCCGGGACTTTCTGGACCGGATCGTGGACCACTTCTGGGAACTGGCGGAGGGATAACCCGCGCCTCCCCGAACCTGGGGGCGGAGCCCCCCGTCAGAAAACGGACTCCGCCTCGTCCATCCGGTCCGCCGGCACCGTCTTCAGCTGAGTCACCGCCTCCGCCAGCGGCACCATCACCACCTCCGTACCCCGCAGCGCCGTCATCATCCCGAAGTCTCCGCGGTGCACGGCCTCCACCGCATGCCAGCCGAAGCGGGTGGCGAGCACCCTGTCGTACGCGGTGGGCGTGCCGCCGCGCTGCACATGGCCCAGGATCACCGGGCGCGCCTCCGTGCCGAGCCGCTGCTCCAGCTCGGCGGCCAGCCGGTTGCCGATGCCCTGGAAGCGCTCATGGCCGTACTGGTCGATCTCGCCCTTGCCGTAGTCCATGGAGCCCTCAGCCGGGTGGGCGCCCTCGGCCACGCAGATGACGGCGAACTTCTTGCCGCGGGCGAAGCGCTCCTGGACCATCTTCACCAGGTCGTCGACCTCAAAGTGCCGCTCGGGCAGACAGATGCCGTGCGCGCCGCCCGCCATGCCGGACTCCAGGGCGATCCATCCGGCGTGCCGTCCCATCACCTCCACCACCATGACCCGCTGGTGGGACTCGGCGGTGGTCTTGAGCCGGTCGATGGCCTCCGTCGCGACCGTCACCGCGGTGTCGAAGCCGAAGGTGCGGTCGGTGGAGGAGATGTCGTTGTCGATGGTCTTCGGTACGCCGACGACGGGCATCCCGGCCTCGGACAGCAGCCGGGCCGCGGTGAGCGTGCCTTCGCCGCCGATGGGGATCAGCGCGTCGATGCCGTACTTCCGCGCCAGTTCGCCGGCGTTCTCGGCGGCTTCCGCGAGGCGGCGGCGCTCCAGGCGGGAGGAGCCGAGGATGGTGCCGCCGCGGGCGAGGATGCCGCTGACCTCGTTGAGGTCGAGCTTGCGGTGGTGGCTGTCGAGCAGTCCCTTGAAACCGTCCTCGAAGCCGATGACTTCATCTCCGTGGCCGGTCAGGGCGCGGTGCACGACCGACCGGATCACTGCGTTCAGGCCGGGGCAGTCGCCGCCTGCGGTGAGTACTCCGATGCGCATCGTGCTGTGTCTCCTGCTCGTAGTGGTACATGTGAGCCCAGTGCGATTGTTCCATGTATGACGGGCCGCTCGCGTCCCCAGCTACTCCCCGGCCGCTCGGCCGCCCGAGGCGCGCCCTAGCCAGCCGCAGAGGTATTGTCAAGAGGGCAACGGCGCCCCCAGACGATTTTTTTCGAGAGCATGAACATGACGGGAGAGCACGCGTGACCCGCAGCGTGTACGTGACCGGGATCGACCGAGGGGACGGCCGCCAGGTCGTGGAGCTGGGAGTCATGGAGCTCCTGACCCGCCAGGTGGACCGAGTGGGCGTCTTCCGCCCCCTCGTGCACGACGGCCCCGACCGGCTGTTCGAACTGCTGCGGGCCCGCTACCGGCTCTCCCAGGACGCGTCGACCGTGTACGGGATGGACTACCGCGAGGCCGCCGCGCTCCAGGCCGAGAAGGGCGCCGACGAGCTGGTCTCGCGGCTCGTCGAACGCTTCCACCAGGTGGCGCGCGAGTACGAGGTGGTGCTGGTCCTGGGCACGGACTACGCCGCCACCCAGCTCCCCGACGAGCTGGCGTTCAACGCGCGGCTCGCCAATGAGTTCGGCGCGTCCGTGATCCCGGTCGTCGGCGGCAAGGGGCAGCCCGCCGATCTCGTACGGGCCGAGGCCCGCAACGCCTACCGGGCGTACGAGGCGCTGGGCTGCGACATCCTCGCGCTGGTGGTCAACCGGGCAGCCCCCGAGGACCGCGAGCCGATAGCCGAGCGGCTGACGGCCCGCCTCCCCTCCCCCTGCTATGTGCTGCCCGACGAGCCGGCCCTCGCCGCCCCCACCGTCGCCCAGATCACCCACGCCCTGGGGGGCGTCGTCCTGCTCGGCGACGACTCCGGGCTCGCCCGCGACGCGCTGGACTTTGTCTTCGGCGGCGCGATGCTGCCGACCTTCCTCAACGCCCTGACCCCCGGCTGTATGGTCGTCACCCCCGGGGACCGGGCCGACCTGGTGGTCGGCGCGCTGGCCGCGCACTCCGCGGGCACCCCGCCCATCGCCGGGGTGCTGCTGACCCTCAACGAGCGGCCCAGCAAGGAGATCCTCACCCTCGCCTCCCGGCTCGCGCCCGGCACCCCGGTCATCTCCGTCGCCTCCACCAGCTTCCCCACCGCCGCCGAGCTGTTCGCGCTGGAGGGCAAGCTGAACGCGGCCACCCCGCGCAAGGCGGAGACCGCGCTCGGGTTGTTCGAGCGCCATGTGAACACCGGCGAGCTGCTGGAGCGGCTGGCGGTGGCCCGCAGCGGCCGGGTCACCCCGATGATGTTCGAACACGAGCTGCTGGAGCAGGCCCGCGCCGACCGCCGCCGTGTCGTGCTGCCCGAGGGCACGGAGGAGCGCGTGCTGCGCGCGGCCGACGTCCTGCTGCGCCGCTCCGTGTGCGAGCTGACCCTCCTCGGCGATACGGAGGCGATCCGCAAGAAGGCCGCCGACCTGGGCATCGACCTCTCCGCGGCGCAGCTGATCGATCCGCACACCTCCGAGCTGCGGACGCGGTTCGCCGAGCGGTACGCCGAGCTGCGCGCCCACAAGGGCGTGACCGTGGAGCTGGCCCATGACGTGGTCGCCGATGTGAACTACTTCGGCACGCTGATGGTCCAGGAGGGGCTGGCCGACGGCATGGTGTCGGGCTCGGTGCACTCCACGGCCGCCACCATCCGCCCCTCGTTCGAGATCATCAAGACCAGGGCGGACGCCGCGATCGTGTCGTCCGTCTTCTTTATGTGTCTGGCGGACCGGGTGCTGGTCTACGGCGACTGCGCGGTCAACCCGGACCCGGACGCGGAGCAGCTCGCCGATATCGCGATCCAGTCCGCCGCGACCGCCGCCCGCTTCGGCGTCGAGCCGCGCATCGCCATGCTGTCGTACTCGACGGGCACATCCGGCTCGGGCGCGGATGTCGACAAGGTGCGGGAGGCGACCAAGCTGGTGCGCGCGCGGCGTCCCGATCTGAAGATCGAGGGCCCGATCCAGTACGACGCGGCGGTCGAGCCGTCCGTCGCCGCGACCAAGCTCCCGGACTCGGAGGTGGCCGGGCAGGCCACCGTACTGATCTTCCCGGACCTGAACACCGGGAACAACACCTACAAGGCGGTGCAGCGCTCGGCGGGCGCGGTGGCGGTCGGCCCGGTGCTGCAGGGCCTGCGCAAGCCGGTGAACGACCTGTCGCGCGGTGCGCTGGTCAGCGACATCGTGAACACGGTCGCGATCACGGCGATCCAGTCCCAGCCCGAGCCGCACTCCCAGCCCGAGCCGCACTCCCGGCCCGAGCCGCAGCCCGAACCCCTGCCCCACTCCGCGTAACGCCGCAGCACAGAAGGCATCCGAGATGACCAACCCCACCGCCCCCAGCCGCATCCTCGTCCTCAACTCCGGCTCCTCGTCGGTGAAGTACCAGCTGCTGGACGCCCGCGACGACACCCGGCTGGCCGTCGGCCTCGTCGAACGCATCAGCGAGGAAACGTCCCGTCTGGTGCACACCCCGCTGGCCCGCGAGGGCGCGGAGCGCCGGGAGCGTACCGGCCCGATCGCCGACCACGCCGCCGCCCTGAAGGCGGTGGCGGAGGAGCTGACCCAGGACGGCCTGGGCCTGGACTCCCCCGAGCTGGCGGCGATCGGCCACCGGGTGGTGCACGGCGGACTGCGGTTCACCCAGCCGACCGTGATCACGGACGAGGTGCTGGCGGAGATCGAGCGGCTGGTGCCGGTCGCGCCGCTGCACAATCCGGCGAACATCACCGGCATCCGCACGGCGCGGGCGCTGCGCCCGGATCTGCCGCAGGTGGCGGTGTTCGACACGGCCTTCCATACGACGATGCCGGAGGCGGCGGCCCGGTACGCGATCGATGTGGACACGGCGGACGCGCACCGCATCCGGCGGTACGGCTTCCACGGCACCTCGCACGCCTATGTCTCCCGCCGTACGGCCGAGCTGCTGGGCAAGGACCCGTCCGAGGTGAACGTCATCGTGCTGCACCTGGGCAACGGCGCGTCGGCGTCGGCGGTGCGCGGCGGGGTGTGCGTGGACACCTCGATGGGGCTGACGCCGCTGGAGGGGCTGGTGATGGGGACGCGGTCCGGGGACCTGGACCCGGCCGTGATCTTCCATCTGCACCGGGTCGCCGGCATGTCGGTCGACGGGATCGACGCGCTGCTGAACAAGAAGAGCGGTCTGATCGGGCTGTGCGGCGACAACGACATGCGGGAGATCCGGCGGCGGATCGACGCGGGCGACGAGCGGGCGCGGCTCGCCTTCGACATCTACATCCACCGGCTGAAGAAGTACCTCGGCGCGTACTGCGCGGTGCTCGGCCGGGTGGACGCGGTGGCGTTCACGGCCGGGGTCGGTGAGAACGCGGCGCCGGTGCGGGAAGCTGCGATCGCGGGCCTTGAGGAGCTGGGCATGGCGGTGGACGCCGAGCTCAACGCCGTACGGTCCGATGAGCCGCGGATCATTTCGCCGTCGTACGCGCGCGTGGCGGTCGCCGTGGTCCCGACCGACGAAGAACTGGAAATAGCCCACCAGACTTTCGCCGTCGTCAACACGGCAACCGAAAACTGAACAACTGAGCGACCCTCTGCCCACTTGTATCTTCCACCAGACGGAATATTCCGCCTAGAAACAAACCGATAGGATCCGCCGTATGCGCCGTTCCAAAATCGTCTGCACACTGGGCCCCGCCGTCGACTCCTACGAGCAGCTGAAAGCGCTCATCGAGGCCGGCATGAACGTGGCCCGTTTCAATATGAGCCACGGGACCCACGCTGAGCACGAGGAGCGGTACGTCCGCCTGCGCAAGGCGTGCGAGGACACCGGCCGCGCGGTGGGCGTGCTCGCCGACCTCCAGGGCCCCAAGATCCGTCTGGAGACCTTCGCCGAGGGCCCGGTCGAACTGGTCCGCGGTGATGAGTTCACCATCACCACCGAGGACGTCCCCGGTGACAAGTCCATCTGCGGCACCACATACAAGGGCCTGCCGGGCGATGTCTCCAAGGGCGACCAGGTCCTGATCAACGACGGCAATGTCGAGCTCCGGGTCGTCGAGGTCGAAGGGCCGCGGGTGAAGACCATCGTCGTCGAGGGCGGCGTGATCTCCGACCACAAGGGCATCAACCTGCCCGGTGCGGCGGTCAACGTCCCGGCGCTGTCCGAGAAGGACGTCGAGGACCTGCGCTTCGCCCTGCGCATGGGCTGCGACCTGGTGGCGCTGTCCTTCGTGCGGGACGCCGACGACGTCAAGGACGTCCACAAGGTGATGGACCAGGAGGGCCGCCGGGTCCCGGTCATCGCCAAGGTGGAGAAGCCGCAGGCCGTCGCCAATATGCAGGACGTCGTGATGGCGTTCGACGGTGTGATGGTGGCCCGCGGCGACCTGGCCGTCGAGTATCCGCTCGAGAAGGTCCCGATGGTGCAGAAGCGCCTGATCGAGCTGTGCCGCCGGAACGCCAAGCCGGTGATCGTCGCCACCCAGATGATGGAGTCGATGATCACCAACTCCCGCCCGACCCGCGCGGAGGCCTCCGACGTGGCCAACGCGATCCTGGACGGCGCGGACGCGGTGATGCTCTCCGCGGAGTCCTCGGTCGGCGCGTACCCGATCGAGACGGTCAAGACCATGTCCAAGATCGTCTCCGCCGCCGAGGAGGAGCTGCTCGCCAAGGGCCTCCAGCCCCTGGTCCCCGGCAAGAAGCCCCGCACCCAGGGCGGCTCCGTCGCCCGCGCGGCCTGCGAGATCGCCGACTTCCTCAGCGGCAAGGCCCTGGTCGCCTTCACCAAGTCCGGCGACACGGCCCGCCGCCTGTGCCGCTACCGCGCGGTCCAGCCGATCCTGGCCTTCACCACGGACGCCTCGACCCGCAACCAGCTCACCCTGAGCTGGGGCGTGGAGTCCTTCGTCGTCCCGCACGTCGACAACACGGACGCCATGGTCGACCTGGTCGACGCCGAGCTGCTGAAGCTCCAGCGCTACAACCAGAACGACACCATGATCATCACCGCGGGCTCCCCTCCGGGCATCCCCGGCACCACGAACATGGTCCGCGTCCACCACCTGGGCGGCGGCCGCTAGTTCCGTCCCGCCTTTTGCGGCGTGGGCCGCACCCCGTACGCCACGAGGTGCGGCCCACGCCCGCTTCACGCCTCCTTGAGCCGCCGCGTCAGCCCAAGCCCTTCGGCGAGCGCGCCCTCAAAGCCGGGCTCGCAGCGCGCCAGCACATGCCCCGGATAGGCGGCGATGACCTCCGACATCTCACGCAGATCGTCGTACGGAGCACGCTCCAGCGCCTCCGCCACCTCGGCGTCCATCCGCCCCAGATCCCCGGGGAACCCCAGCCCGGCAGCTAAAGCCGCCCGCACTTCGGCCAGCGTCCGCATGCGCGGGGGCTGATGCCGGTTCGGGTGACAGGTTCGGTAACGCAGCCTGGAGGGTGCTGACGTGCACCCGTGGCCCGCGCTTCCCGGAGCAATCGCGCACCTTCGCTCTGCGACATGCCAAGCCCTCTCGACCCAACTCCGTTGTCACGATTCGCTCCCGGATGAGGTCGGCGATCTGCACCCAGTGGGCCGGGTCGAGTCAAACCCGATCACGTGTAGGGGTCCTGTGCATCCAGCTACTCGGGCCGCTTCGCAACGAAGCTGCCGAGTCCGACCTCGGCCCTGACCAGCCCCTCCGCCTTCAGGTGAGCCAACGCCTTCTGCGCCGTCGAGGCGGCGATGCTGAACTCGGCGGACAGCTCCACCACGGAAGGCACCTTGCCGCCGACAGGGTACGTGCCGTCGGCGATGCGGTCCGCGATAGCCGCGGCCACCTGACGCCAGATCGGACGCGTGCGGTCAAGGCCTTCACTCATGCGGTTGACGCTAGAACTCTGCGATCTACCGCGCGACCGCAGTAGACTGCGGTAGACCACCGTATGGTGGACATGAAGAACCCCGGCGAGGTGGTCAGACCTCCCGGGGCACGGCCGATCTGAACGGAGCAGACCGACATGACCAACGCTACCCGCCGCGTAGCCCGGTGGGCGGTGCAGGCACTTGCCCCGCGTACTGCCAACGCCAGGCGAAGCCTTCCGGAACCGGCGTTCGCCGGGCGCGGGCACCCGGCCTCGACACCGCTCCCCGCGCATCGTTCGCCGTACGGGCTCGACGTACCGCTGAACGGCGAGGCAACGGCCCTGGTCCGCCCCTGCGTACGCGCCCAGGGGCAGCGGCCCCATGCCCTCGTACTCGACGCGCACCTCATCGGTGCACAGGGAGCCGCCCGATGACCGCGAGCAACGCCCCCGCCACCTGTGACGCCTGTGGATCGCAGAGGGCCCCTATGCCCGTGGTGACCACCGACGCCACCGGCCAGGTGGTCCACCAGCGGATCTGCACGGGATGTGCGCGACAGCTGCCCCCGGTGAGCATGTGCGTACGCTGCCAGGCCTTCACCACCGCCCCTGTTCTGGTCTCCGAGGTACACGCGGGCTCCGGCCCCGGCTTCAACGTCTACGCCTGCGCACCATGCGCACCCCTGTGCCCCACACCACCGGATGCCGCAGAGCTGATGGCGGCCGGCTTCCGGGACGGAGCCGAGGAGGAAAGGCCGTCTCGGTAGGCGGGTGAGGCGTACGGCATCCCGGTGGCGCCCCAGAGCATGGGGCGCCACCTTCAGGCCACCTGACGCACTCCCGTCGCTCAGACGCGGTCCGCCGCGATGAGCAGGTAGTGGAAGCTGCCCTCCTTGTACGCGGTGAGGAAGGGGTCCTCGACGCCCGTCGCGAGGGAGGACTTGGCGCGCAGCTCCCAGTAGGGGATCGTCGCGGCCGTGAGGTCGACGACGTTGATGGGGACCATGCCGTTGGCGGCCATCGCCTTGAAGTAGGCGCTGCGCGGGTGGATGTTGCAGGTGTAGTGCTCGTCGATGCGGCTGACCGCCTTGGAGCGGCCGCCGGTGACGTCGTTGTAGCAGCCGGTGATGGTGACATAGCGGCCGCCGTAGGCGAGCTGGCGGGCGTGTTCGGCGAAGAGGTCGAACAGGTCGACGTACATGGTGGACTCGTTGTTCCAGATGGCCTGGAAGGCTCCGGTGGGCAGGCCGGTGTCCAGCATGTTGCGGAAGTGGTAGCGGACCTTGTCGGCGACGCCGCGCTTGGCGGCCTGGTCGTTGGCGAAGTCGACCTGGGTCTGGGAGATGGAGACGCCGTCCACTTCGCAGCCGAAGCGGAGGTTGGCCATGACGCTGGTGCCGCCGCGGCCGCAGCCCGCGTCGAGGAGGCGGTGGCCGGGCTGGACGGGGCCGAGGTGGTCCAGGAGGACGTCCGCCTGGGCGGACTCCAGCCGGTGGAGCTCCTCGATGATGCGGGCGTCGCGGGTGTCCTCGGGGCCTTCGAGGACGGATGGGTCCCAGTCGCCGAGGCCGTAGTGGTGGTGGTAGAGGTCGTCGACCTCGCCGAGGCGGAGGTTGACGGGGTCCTTCTCGTTGTTCCAGTACGTCGCCACCGCACGCTGGTAGTCGGTGCGCAGGACGTGAGCGGAAGTCTCCGGGGTGGTCGTCATCGTGAGGGCTCCTTACAGCTCGTCAGGGCAGGGAAAACACGCGACGCGTACGCATGCGCATCCGATGGATCAGGAGGGAGGGTCAGCCGGCTTCGTCCGCGCCCGCGTAACGTGCGCTGCCGCTGTGCCATTCGCGGTTGCCGCCGAGCCAGGCCCACACTCCGGCGAGGAAACGCCCGAGTGAAGGAGAGCCCGTGAAGCTGAGGGCCGCGGCCTCCGCTTCGAAGGTGCGGACCAGTTCGTTGTGGATGTCGACGCTGCGGTCCACGGCTTCGCGCAGGGAGCAGCGCTCTTCCGCGGCGATCACCTGGGGCAGGTTGTACTCCGGGCCGGAGGCGTCGTGCTCCTTTGCCATGGAGTAGAGGTCGTTGACGAGGGTGCTGGCGGTACCGGCCATCACCACGGCGCGGCGCACCCGGGGATCGTCGTACTCGGCGGCGGTCAGGGGATGGCCGTCCACCACGTCGATCACGGCGAGGCAGGGGACGAAGCTGTTGATCTGGCGGTGCGCCAGATACTCCCAGACCGCGGGCATCCGGTCCTGCGAGCGCCAGGACCCTTCCTGGCCGTAGCCCACGAACAGTACGGCGATCTCCGCGCGCAGGCGGGCGATCTGGGTCCAGTCGGCGTACCGGGCCAAGTGCTCGAAGCCGGAGCGCAGGGCGACGCGTACGGGGTCGGCGCGCAGGCCCTTCTCCAGCGCGGGCATCCGGCCGACAGGGGGGTGGGTCGGGTCCATCGCCGTGTAGGCCAGACCGAGATGGGAGCCGAGCTCCGTGAGCGCGGTTCCGGCAGCGGCCTCGTCATCGCAGTAGTAGTCGTCCGTGGCCCATTCCGCCAGGGCGCACCTGGCCGCCGCCAGCAGCCGGTCCGGGTCGTCGGCGCCGGGGTGGGCGAGCATCACGAGCCGTCCGAAGTCGGCCGCGCGGACGCGGTCGAGCCGCCCGGCGTAGATGCCGACGTCGTCCGCCCACTCGAGCAGCCGTTCGTTGACCTCCGCGGCGAGTTCGGGGTCGTCGCGCAGGGCCGGGGGGCAGTACAGGCCACGTGGGGATGTGCCGGCGGGGGCGGTACGGGGGGCGTCCCCGGTCGGCCGGGCCGGCGGGATGCGGGCGGCGGACGTGCCCAGCCCCGTGGGGCCCGTGGGGACGGTGGCGGCCGCCCTGATGGCCGTCGGCGTGGTCCCGCGTGGCACCCCGCCGCCGGGCAGCCGCGCGGGCGCGGCCCCCGCGTGCCGGGACAGGAGGGTGTGCACCAGATCCGCCACGTCATGGGCGACGGTGGGCGCGGTCATGCGGGACAGCAGTGACACCAGTGTGCTCCGTTCTCGGCGTCAGCGGTGGGTGTCAGCGGCAGCGTCAGCGGTCGGCGTGGTCAGCGGCCTGTGTGGTCAGCGGCCTGTGTGGAAGACCTCGACGTTCTCCAGCACGCCGAGGGCGTCGGGCACCAGCACGGCCGCCGAGTAGTACGTGCTGACCAGGTACGAGATGATGGCCTGCGCGTCTATGCCCATGAAGCGGACGTTGAGGCCGGGCTCGTACTCGTCGGGGATGCCGGTCTGGCGCAGGCCGACCACTCCCCCGTCGTCCTCGCCCATGCGCATCGCGAGGATCGAGGAGGTGCCGTCGCCGGACACCTGGAGCTTGCCGCACGGGAAGATGGGGACCCCGCGCCAGGCGGGCACGCTGCGGCCGTTGACGTCGGCGCTCTCCGGGCTGAGGCCGCGCTTGTTGCACTCGCGGCCTAAGGCGGCGATGGCGCGCGGGTGCGCGAAGAACGCCTTGGTGGAGCGCCGCATGCAGAGCAGCTCGTCCATGTCGTCCGGGGTGGGCGGCCCGGAGCGGGTCGGGATGCGCTGGCCGTAGTCGGCGTTGTGCAGCAGCCCGAACTCGCGGTTGTTGACCATCTCGAACTCCTGGCGCTCGCGCAGCGCCTCGATGGTCAGCCGCAGCTGCTGCTCGATCTGGTCCATCGGCTCGTTGTAGAGGTCCGCGACGCGGCTGTGCACCTTCAGCACGGTCTGGGCGACGCTCAGCTCATACTCACGGGGCTTGAGTTCGTAGTCCACGAAGGTGCCGGGGATCGGCGGCTCCCCGGAGTGCCCGGCGGAGATCGCGATCTCCGCCTCGCCGCGCTTGTTGTGCGGCCGGGCCTCCTCGGCCTGGCGGCGCTCGACATGGGCGCGCAGCCGCTCGCTGCGGGCCGCGACGTCCTCGTACGCCTGACGGGGCAGGACCAGCACGGTGCACGCGGTCGCGGCGCGAGCGGTGAACGTCCACTCGCCGGGCTCGGCCGCGACGGTCTGCCCGCCGAAGAAGCCGCCGTCGGCGAGCGAGCCCAGCCGGGCCTCCTCGCCGTACTTGCCGGTTCCGACGCGCTCCACCTTGCCGTGCGCGATGAGGTAGACGCAGTCGGCGGGCTGCCCTTGCTGCGCGAGCAGCCGGCCGGGCTCGTACTCCCGCTGCTCGCACCGGTCGGCCAGCGCCTGGAGCACCTCGGCGTCGTCGAACCCGCTCAGCAGCGGAAGCTCTCCCAGCTCTGCGGGGATGACCCTGACCTCCGCGCCGTCCTGGACGAACGTCACCCGGCCGTCGCCGACCGTGTACATCAGCCGGCGGTTGACCCGGTAGGCGCCGGCGCTGACCTCCACCCACGGCAGTGTCCGCAGCAGCCAGCGCGAGCTGATGTTCTGCATCTGCGGTACGGACTTGGTGACGGTCGCCAGGTTCCGCGCCGCCGCGACACCGAGACTGAGCTGCGCCCGCCCCGCTGACTGCGCCTGCTGCTCGGGCTGTTCCGGCGTCACTGCGGTGGACATCCAGGGTCCCTTCGATGGAGGCGCTCAAGGCATGGACACGCCCCTGAGCTGCACCGAAACGGCGGCCCTGGGCTGCTCGTCAGTGAAGCAGCGCCTGATGATGTTGGTCGAGAGTGGCGGGATGAGCACGCTGCGATTACGCCAGTTTCGTCAGATCACCCTCTTGTGCCACTCCAGGCTCCACAGCCCCAGTACCCCCTGCGGCCACACCCCTTCTGACCTGCGGATAGTCCATATGACGCAACGGAGCGACGACGCCTCCCCTTTGGCCAGGGCAGCGGCCGTCCGTCGTCAGCGCGGAACCGCACGGCCGCGGAGGACGGCGGGAATCCATCGAACACCATGCCTCTGCGGGTCGACGAGGTTTGGCACGACCGGCAACGGGAGAAAGCCGGGCGGGCAGAGTTGTGGGCCGCACCCTCGCGGAGGGTGCGGCCCACAACTCTGTGCGGCTCCCGATGGCTTGTCGGCTATGCGCCCGTGAAGTAGTTGTGCAGGCCCGGCACGGTCAGCGTGCCGCCGAACTGGCCCGCCTGCGTCACCTTCACGTCGGTGAAGAAGGCGAAGGGGACGTTCAGCGGGGGCGGGGACTCCGGGCTGAAGGTGATCGGGATGATGCCGAACAGCTTGCCCTTGAGCTCCTCCGTGTACATCGTCACCGTGCCGTTGCGGATGGTCGAGGTCGATCCCTTGCGGGCCTCGACGTGGGCGGTGGTGCCCATCGGGCCGACCACCAGTTGGTGGAGGTCCTTGATGTCAACGCCCGTCGCGGTGAACTTCAGGACCTTCTTGACCTTGCCGCTGCCGGTCCTCACCTCAACGATGCCGTGGTAGTCGAGTCCCATGAGGGTGAGCAGGGAGCTCTCCAGGATCCAGGGGTCGTCCGGGAGCAGCGGGATGCCGGGCTCCAGTTGGGCGTTCGCCAGGGCTTCCGGGTCGGAGGTCGGGCAGGGGAAGCGCGGCTTCGCGCCGTCCGGGATGTCCTCGTCCTTCTTGGGGTCCAGTCCCTTGACGTCCTCGTCCAGCTCTTCCACCGTGGCGCCGACCTTGTCTGCGGCGTCCTTGATGGCGGTCTTGGCCGGGTCCGTGGCCTCGCTGACCTCGTCGGCAGCCTCGTCGGCGGTCTTGGCAACCGCCTTCGGCTCGGACTTCTTCTCCTCCGGGGCGGCGGGCTGCTGCTCAGCAGGCTGCTGCTGATCCTCAGCGGGCTGCGTCGTCTCGGTGGCACTCGACGTGGGCGTGGGAGCCGCCGGGGTGGACGCCTGCTTGGGTTCCTCGTCCGGGCCGTCGAACAGGTCCTTGATCGCGTCCCCCAGGCCCAGCGGGTCCAGCGGGTTCTTCGACTCGCTGGGCTCCGGCTCCGGTTCTGGCTCCGGGACGCTCGTGGAGGATGCGGCCGGGGCCTCGGGGGCCTGGGCCTGAGCCGCTTGCTGCTTGCCTGGGTCCGGGGTGGAGGCGGCCGACGGACTCGCGTCCGGCTTCGGCTCGTCCTTGCCCTCCTCGGCCGTGGCCGTGGGCGTAGGCTCCGGCTCCGCTGACGGCCCGGCGGACGGGCTCTGCGAAGGGGTCTCGGACGGTGTCGGCGAGGTCTCCTTCTCGGTCTCCTCCGGCTCGTCCGAGCGGGTCACACACGGGCCCGGCGCGAAGGGGATCTCCTTGTCGTCGGCGAGTGCCAGCTTGGGGGTGAGCCCCATGCCCACGAAAACGGCGGTGGGCATCGCCGCCAGGGCGAGCGCCTTGCTGGCAGGCAGCTGCAGCTTCGTCAGAAGTGACTTCTTCGGGGCCGCGTGACGGGGTCCCTTTCTCACCGGAGCCGTACTGCCGTCAGCTGCGCTCAGCTGTGTTTCATCACCCCGCACTGTTCCTCCCGCCGTTGGCGTGGGCAGTCGTTTCGGTCGCGTTCGGGACGGGCTCCTCGGCCTCGGGGGACGGCGCGCCGGCCGCCTCGCCCTCACCAGGCGGAGCCTGCTCCGGCTCGGCTTCGTCGGCCGGCTTCGCGGACTTTCCGGGAGCCCACGAGATGGAGAGAGCACCGCCGAGCAGGGAGAACAAGAAGCCGAAGAAAAAGCCGCCGAGGTTGGAAACGGGGATGGACACCAGTGCGAGCACAATGGCGGCGACACCCGCGAACACCCGGACGACCGAGTGGAACCACATCGTGAGGCCGAGCGTGAACAGCAGTACGCCGATGATCAGCGATCCCGCGCCACCGGTGGTGGACATCGCGAGAGTGAGATTGCCAAGGTGGAGATTGGCGTACGGAAAATAGGCGATCGGCAAACCGCCGGCCAGAGTGAACAGCCCCGCCCAGAACGGCCGGGTGCCACGCCAGTTACGGAAGCGCCGCCGAATGACTCGGAGGAAGTGCTCGTTCTGTCCGGGTGCCTCGGCGCTCATGGAAAACAGCTCCCTGGAAACGGTGGTGCTCTATGTCGTGCTGAAGTGAGAGATACTGCGTGGGGTGGAGCGGGCGGGGCGCCATGGGGCCGCTCCCCGCCCGTCCGGATGTGCTGGAGGGGCGTACGGGAGGTGAGTCCCGTCAGCCCCTGGGGGCTAGAAGCACTCCTTGACGCCCTTGTGCAGGCGCAGGGAGAGACCGCTGAGCTTGAACGTGCCGGCGGTGGTGGCCCACGCCTTCTGCTCCACGTCCTTCAGCACCGCCTTCTCGGCACGCTGCGCGAAGCCGTGCTCGTTGTACTTGCCCTCGGTGCCGGGCTGCGGGCCAGGGTTCTTCAGTTGGCCGGCGGCGACGCCGATGTCGATGTTCGAGAACTCGGCGTCAGCGTCGAGCTGCGACACATCGAGGTAGATGTCCTTGGCGTACACCCGGTCATGGCCCGGCGTGCCAGCCCTCAGCTCAAGGCTGACATTGCCGATGAAGGGCACCTTGGGAGTGACGACCGACTGACACATGTCGGTGATGTAGGCCTCCTTGAAGCCCGACACACCGACCGGCTCGGCGAACGGCTTGCCCTCCAGGGTCTTGCCGTTGGCAATGCTGCCGTACTGGATGAAGTTGTAGCCCTCGAGTTCCTTCGCCTTGACCTTGAATTCCTGGCCGGAGACGCTGAAGGACGCCGCAAGCGCCCCCTGTGCCAGGCCGATGCCTATCGCGGCCGTCGCGGCCACGCTGGGCACCATGACAAGGGCGAACCGCTTCCATCTGGTTCCGCCACGAGCCACAGATTCCATGACTTTCCTCCTTCTCGGACGTACATCTCCGGTCCGGACCCGCGGGTCCGTCCTGGGATGGGAGAAGTGCTACGTCCTCGGGAAGGAGAGCGCCCGTACTTTCCGGCGCGTACCGCGTCCGAAACACCGGCGATCACCCCCGAGCGACAACCACTGGCCGCGCCTGATGCGCTGTTTGCGCGCAACCTGCGCAACCTGCCGGACAGGCCCTGCCGTTCGGGCAGGAACCCCCCTGTCCGCGGTCGGCGTCGAAGCGGCGCCGGCCGGCCCGGTGGGGACCCAGGACCGCGGCACGGCTGGGGGCCGGGCTGGTGCGGTGATGGACCGAGCGTGGCCGATCGTGGTCCATTCACGGCTGCCGCACAAGGGGTTCGTTACTCACTAGTAACGGCCCGATAACCGTGCCACGACCGACCGACGCCATGCGGGCACGCAGGGTTCCTCGCGACTACGCGCCAGAAGGGGTGAATACCGCCAATAAACGGACAGAAGACGGTGGTTGATTTACTCGCAGTAACAGCGGCTGCGTTTACCAAGTTTTGGTAAAGCGCAGCCGCTGCATGTCACTGTGTCGCCAAATCGGCAGAGGCCGATGGCGTTCCGGATGGGTGAGACCCGTTACGTCAGAACAGCACCCTCGCCAGCGCCGAACGCGCCGCCGTCACCCGCGGGTCCTCCGCGCCGACAACCTCGAAGAGCTCCAGCAGCCGCAGCCGAGCCGTGTCGCGGTCCTCTCCCGACGCGCGGCGCACCGTCTCCACGAGACGGCCGAAGGCGTCCTCGACATGGCCGCCGACCAGATCGAGGTCGGCCGCCCTGACCTGGGCGGACACATCGTCCGGGCGGTCGGCGGCCTCCTTGCGCACCTGCTGCGGGTCCATGCCCTGGACCCTGCGCAGCAGCTCGGCCTGGGCCAGGCCCAGCTTGGCCTCCGTATTGCCCGGGTCGTCGGCCAGCACGTTCTTGTACGCCTGGATGGCGCCGCCGAAGTCGCCGGCGTCCAGCGC
This sequence comes from Streptomyces sp. PR69, assembly GCF_026420845.1. GTDB lineage: Bacteria > Actinomycetota > Actinomycetes > Streptomycetales > Streptomycetaceae > Streptomyces. Next base: position 41,732 of record NZ_JAOWCB010000016.1, read on the forward strand.
CTGGACCGCCGCGGCCAGCACGGCGTCGTACGGACCGGCGGGCGCGGGAGCGGCGGCCGCGGGCTCGCCCTCCGCGTCCGCGGAGACCGTGATGCCGGTCAGGCCGAAGCGCTGCTCGGCGACCTGGATCAGCTGGTCCAGGGTCTGCCGGATCTGCGCCTCCGGCGCGGCGCCCTGGAAGAGCGGCAGCGCCTGCCCCGCCACCACCGCGAAGACGGCCGGGATGCCCTGGATCCCGAACTGCTGCATCAGCATCTGGTTGGCGTCGACGTCGATCTTGGCCAGCACAAAGCGGCCGCTGTACTCCGTGGCCAGGCGCTCCAGCAGCGGGCCGAGCTGCTTGCACGGCTCACACCACTCGGCCCAGAAGTCGATGACGACCGGGACCTCGGCGGAACGCTGGAGGACATCGCGCTCAAAGCCCGCCTCGTCGACGTCGACCACCAGACTGGAGGGGGAGACGGCACCGCCGCCGCCCTGGCGCGCGGCCTCCGCGCGGGCCTGCTCTGCCTTCGCCTTGGCCTCTCCGGCCGCCTTCACCGCGGCGAGGTCGACGACGCCGCTCATGGACATGTTCCTAGGCTGCATGAGTACATCCTCCCCCCTCCGCGCGCGCATATGAAAAACGCTGGTCCCTGCGGTCACTGCAGTCATCGGCGCCGGTCCCCACCGACGCCCGTGGTCGTCGCTCCGGCCTGGCTTCCCAGGCTTTCGCTACGCGTCGTAGCGTAACTGGGTGCGGGCGGCGGTTCATAGAGGGGCGCCCTCACCGCCTGCGGTGAAGTCGGTCACAGCGCATTGCCTACCGGCCGGTATGGTCACGGGCATGCCGCAGCACACCCGCACCGGACGCCCGCGCAGCGTCGCCGCCGACGCAGCGATCCTCCAGGCGACCAGAGCCGCGCTCGTCGAGCTGGGCTGGTCAAAGCTGACGATGGGGGATGTGGCCGCACGGGCCGGGGTGGCCAAGACGACGCTCTACCGGCGCTGGGCGAACAAGAACGAGATGGTCGTCGACGCCGTCGCCGTCCTCTTCGACGAGCTGGAACTCCCCGACCGCGGAAGTCTGCTCGCGGATGTGGAGGGCGTGGTCCTCCAGTTCGCGGCGCTGCTGAACCGGCCCGAGGCCAAGACCGCGCTGATGGCCGTGGTCGCCGAGTCCACCCGCGACGAGGTGCTGCGCGAGCGGGTGCGGTCCGCGCTTGTGGACCGGCAGAAGCGGCTGGTGGTCACCGGGCGGGAGCGCGCCCAGGCCCGTGGCGAGCTGCCGTACGAGGACGATCCCCGTGCGGCCGCCGCGAACACGGACCTGATCTTCGATGTGGTCGCCGGGGCGGTGGTGCACCGGGCGCTGGTGAGCGCGGAGCCGGTGGACGAGGAGTGGGCGCGGAGGTTTACGAGGTTGTTGGTGTCGGGGTTGGGGTCCCTCCAGGACGCGGCGGAGGGGGCGGGGCGGGGGTCTTCCCCTCCCCTCCCCTTCCCGTAACTGGGGCTTCGCCCCAGACCCCGTTTCCCGGGGGCTCCGCCCCCCGGACCCCCGCTCCTCAAACTCCCCCAGCTACCGCTGGGAGGTGCCCCCACGAGGCTGGAATGTGCAGCCCCTTGCGCCTCAAACTCCCCCAGACTCCGTCCGGGGGCACCCCCAGGCGGGGCTGGAATGTGCCGTCAGAAGCCCGCGGGTTCCGTGTATGTGCCCCACTCGTCCCGCAGCGCATCGCAGATCTCGCCGAGCGTCGCCTCCGCGCGCACCGCGTCAAGCATTGGCTCGATCATGTTCCCGCCGTCGCGCGCCGCGGCCAGCATCGTGTCCAGGGAGGCGCGCACCGCCGCGTCGTCGCGGGTCGTCTTGCGGTCGGCGAGCACCCTGACCTGCTCGCGCTCCACCTCGTGGCTGACGCGCAGGATCTCCAGATCGCCGGTGACCGAGCCATGGTGGACATTGACGCCGACGACCTTCTTGTCGCCCTTCTCCAGCGCCTGCTGGTAGCGGAAGGCGGACTCGGCGATCTCGCCGGTGAACCAGCCGTCCTCGATGCCGCGCAGGATGCCTGAGGTCATGGGTCCGATGGGGTGCTTGCCGTCCGGGTGGGCGCGCAGGCCGCGTTCCTTGATCTGGTCGAAGATCTTCTCGGCGTCGGCCTCGATCCGGTCGGTGAGCTGTTCCACATACCAGGAGCCGCCGAGCGGGTCGGCCACATTGGCCACGCCCGTCTCCTCCATCAGCACCTGCTGGGTGCGCAGGGCGATCTCCGCCGCCTGCTCGCTCGGCAGCGCGAGGGTCTCGTCCAGGGCGTTGGTGTGGAGGGAGTTGGTGCCGCCGAGGACCGCGGAGAGGGCCTCGACGGCCGTGCGCACGACGTTGTTGTACGGCTGCTGGGCGGTGAGCGAGACGCCCGCCGTCTGGGTGTGGAAGCGCAGCCACTGCGCCTTGTCGCTCTTCGCGCCGTAGACGTCGCGCATCCAGCGCGCCCAGATGCGGCGCGCGGCCCGGAACTTGGCGATCTCCTCGAAGAAGTCGAGGTGCGCGTCGAAGAAGAAGGACAGGCCGGGGGCGAAAACGTCGACGTCCAGGCCGCGGGAGAGGCCGAGCTCCACATAGCCGAAGCCGTCGGCGAGTGTGTACGCCAGCTCCTGGGCAGCCGTCGCGCCCGCCTCGCGGATGTGGTAGCCGGAGACGGAGAGAGGCTTGTACGCCGGGATCTGGTCGGCGCAGTGCTCCATCAGATCGCCGATCAGCCGCAGATGGGGCTCCGGCTGGAACAGCCACTCCTTCTGGGCGATGTACTCCTTGAAGATGTCCGTCTGCAGCGTGCCGTTGAGCACGCGGGGGTCGATGCCCTGGCGCTCCGCGGCCACCAGGTACATGCAGAAGACCGGGACGGCGGGGCCGGAGATGGTCATGGAGGTGGTGACGTCGCCCAGCGGGATGTCCCGGAACAGGATCTCCATGTCGGCTGCCGAGTCGATGGCGACGCCGCAGTGGCCCACCTCGCCCAGGGAGCGCGGGTCGTCGGAGTCGCGGCCCATGAGCGTGGGCATGTCGAAGGCGACGGAGAGCCCGCCGCCTCCGGCGGCCAGGATCATCTTGTACCGCTCGTTCGTCTGCTCGGCGTTGCCGAAGCCGGCGAACTGCCGGATGGTCCAGGTGCGGCCGCGGTAGCCGGTCGGGTGGAGGCCTCGGGTGAAGGGGTACTCCCCCGGCCAGCCGATCCGCTCGAAGCCGTCGTAGGAGTCTCCGGGGCGTGGGCCGTACACGGGGTCCACGGGATCGCCGGAGAGCGTGGTGAAGTCCGCGTCCCGCTTCTTTGCGGCGTCGTAGCGGGCCTGCCAGCGGCGGCGGCCCTCCTCGATGGCGTCAGCGTCCATGCCTTTGAATTTACTAGGACGTCCTAGTAAATGTCGATGGCGAATCGCGGTTCGCGTCCAGCGGGGACCTCAGGGCTGTGGGGGCTTCGCCCCCACAGCCCGCGGCGCGCCCGGCGGCCTACGCCTTGGCGGGCGCGGCATCCGCGTCCGCCGTCGCGAGCTGGGCGCGCACCTCGCGGGTGATCTTGGGCTCGACGAAGAAGGACGCCACGGGGATGCAACCCGCGGCCAGCACCCACAGCAGCTTGCCGAACGGCCACTTCGCCTTGGAGCCCAGATCGAAGGCGAAGATCACATAGATGATGAAGAGCACGCCGTGGATCTGCGAGATCAGCATGGTGTCGCCGGTGTCGAACCCGTACTTGGCGATGATCGCCACGGTGAAGACCAGCAGCCATACGGCGGTGATGTACGCCATCACCCGGTAGCGCGACAGCACATTCGACTTCATGGCCCGAGCGTAACCGGACGCATAGGGCGATCTTCGCGCGGGGCGGGGACCCGGCCACCAGGCCGCCGCTTCACCGCCGCTTCTCTGCTTCTTCTCCTCGAAGTCGTGCGCCTACTTCTCCTCGAAGTCGTGCGCCGCCACCCGCAGCGGGCGCAGCATCGCGAAGATCTCCGCGCACTCCTCGGCGTCGTACACGCCGAGCCCGAAGTCCATCGCCATCAGATCACGGGTGGCCGCCTCCACCACCTCGCGGCCCTTGTCCGTGATGGACGCCAGCGTGCCCCGGCCGTCGTTCGGGTTGGGGCGCTTGGCGACCAGGCCGGATTTGACCAGCCGGTCCACCGTGTTGGTCACCGATGTCGGATGAACCATCAGCCGTTCGCCGATCTTGGACATCGGCAGCTCGCCCGCCTTGGAGAAGGTCAGCAGCACCAGCGCCTCGTAGCGGGCGAAGGTCAGCCCGTACGGCTTGACGACCGCGTCGACCTCGGCGAGCAGGATCTGGTGGGCGCGCATGACCGAGGTGATCGCGGCCATCGAGGGGACGGGGCCCCAGCGCTGCCGCCAGAGTTCGTCGGCGCGGGCGATGGGGTCGAAGGGAAGGCTGAGCGGCTTGGGCACGGCTCCGACCTTACCCACTGGTCATATGGTGGTCAGCCCTGTCTCGCCCATCGGTCGGGCTCCTGCGACGAGCTCCTGCCCGCAGCACGCACGACGGCCGCACACAACAGAACCCCATCGGTGTTGCACATCGTTGTGCAATGTCCCATATGCAACGATTTTCCAGTCCCGTGCTCACCCGCCGCCCGAGGGGGCTGGATTGTCCGGCCACAGGTTCCCGCCCGCCGTCGTCCGCACCACCGCCCGCACCACCGTCCGCACCGCCCGCACCGTCGTCCCCGCCGTCGCCGCCGCTGCCGCGCTCGCCGTCGCCGTGACCGCCGGCTGCTCCGCCCCCTCCGGCTCCCCCGGGCAGCGGCCCGCCGGCCTTGAGGCGGCCAAGAAGGACGTGGGCGAGCCGGCCGCCCCCAGCGCAGGCTCCCCCTTCTGGGTCGATCCGGACAGCGCCGCCGCCCGCCAGGTCGAACAGTGGCAGGCGCAGGGGCGTGAGGAGGACGCGGCGCTGCTGCGGCGGATCGCCGAGCGGCCGGTGGCCGAGTGGCCGGCGGGCGACGATCCGGTGCCGCAGATCAGCCGGGCGGTGCAGGGCGCACGCCAGGGCGACCGCACGGTGGTCCTCGTCGCGTACAACATCCCGCACCGCGACTGCGGCATGTACTCGGCGGGCGGCGCGGCCGACGCGGCCGCTTACCGTGCGTGGATCGACTCGTTCGCAGCCGCCATCGGGGACGCCTCCGCGATCGTCGTCCTGGAACCGGACGCCCTTCCCCACATCGTCGACGGCTGCACCCCCGGCGAGTACCACGACGAGCGCTACACCCTCCTCTCCGAGGCCGTCGACCGGCTCAAGCGGCAGCCGCGCACCAAGGTGTATCTGGACGCGGGCAACCCCGCCTGGATCAAGGACCCGGGCAAGCTCGTCGAGCCGCTCACCCGGGCCGGAGTCGACGCGGCGGACGGCTTCTCGCTCAATGTCTCCAACTTCCAGACCGACCAGGTGGTGAAGTCCTTCGGGAACGAGCTGTCCGCGCTGCTCGGCGGCGCCCACTACACGGTGGACTCCAGCCGCAACGGCGCGGGCCCGCTGCCGGGCGACCGCGAGGAGGCGTGGTGCAATCCGCCGGGGCGCGCGCTGGGCACCCCGCCGACGGACGACACCGGCAGCGAGGTGCTCGACGCCTATCTGTGGATCAAGCGCCCCGGGGAGTCGGACGGGCCCTGCAGGGGCGGGCCGGACGCCGGGACCTGGTGGCCCGACTATGCCCTGGGGCTGGCCCGCCGCGCGGATCAGTAGCGGCCGGGGCCAGGCGGGAGCACCACGCCGTACGCCCGTCGCAGCCCGCACGCCGCTCACAGCCCGTACGCCCCTCACGGCCCGCACGCCGCTTCACTTGACCTGAATCCACTTCGCCGCCGACGGCGTCCCCTCCCCGTCCAGCACGAACAGCATGTACCAGCCGGGCGGCACCAGCGTCCGGTCCTTCGGCACGGTCACCGTCACCGAGTCGTCGGTCTTCTGCAGCTCCAGCTCGATCGAGCGCTGCTCGACATCCGTCGTATGGGTCACGGCGCTCGGCCGCATCAGCCGCGCCTTGACGATCGACCCCGGGTCCTCCGCCGTGAACGTCGCCCGCCCGTTCTGGTCGATCTCCTGCGGCCCGTCGCCCAGCGCCGGCCGGTTCCCGCCCGCCCTGTGCAGATACGGCGGGGTGAAGACCTCCACCCGCTGCTCGAACGTCCCCAGCCTGGTGTTGTCCGCGTCCCCGAACAGCGGATCGGAGCCGAACGTGGCCACGCGCCCGTCCGGCAGCAGCAGCGCCTCCGAGTGGTAATTGCGGCCCACGGTCGGGTCGGCCGCGGGGCGGAAGACGCCCTCCGCCGGGTCGTAGAACTGGGCCTTGAGGATGTCGCTGGCCCCGCGCCCCCGGTAGTCGCGCGAGCCGCCGCTGGTGAAGACGGTGTCGTCCGGCATCAGCACGCTGCTGAGATAGCGGGTGCCCTGCGGCAGATCCGGCCCCTCCCGGAAGACCGGATTGTCCTCCTTGAGGTCGATGACGGCGGTGCGCGCCGTGGACTTGTCCGACTCGCCGACGCCGCCCCCGCCCAGCACCATCACCTTCTGGTCCTGCGCGGGCGGCAGGATCACCGAGGCCGAGGTCTCCAGCTGGTCCGGATCGGTCAGTCCGCGAACCGGGGTGAAGGCATTGGTCTCCAGATCCCAGATGCCGGGCTCGCGCCCCTTGTCGGCGGGGCCGTATCCGGCGTTGGAGCCGGTGTAGAGGAGCTTTCCGCCCTTTGTCAGAAAGAGCGCCGGGTAGGTGGGGAAGTAGCGGAAGGGGCCCTTCGACCACTTCCTCGTCTCCGGGTCATAGATCTCGTTGTCGCCGGGGACGACGTCTCCGACGTCATTGAGGCCGGAGACGGCGAGTACACGCCCGTCCTGGAGCGCGACCAGCGTCGGGTACCAGCGGGCGTCCTTCATCGGGCTGGCCGGCACATACTTCTCCTGCACCGGGTCGAACTCGTACGCGGCCTTGATGCCCTGGAAGTCCTGCTTCTCGGTGGTGAGCTTCTGCGCCAGGCCGTAGACGTTGTCCGCGTCCTTGCCCGCGAGGCCGACGATCTCGTACTGGGCCGCCTGTGTGGTCAGCGCCTGCGGGCCCTCCTGAACCGCCTCCACGAAGACGCGCGCCTCGGCGGCCGTCACCTTCGTCTCCCACGGCTTCATCTTCCCGCTCGCGTGGTAGCCGACCTCGAACTCCCGCTTGGCCTTGGGGACCGTCACATCGAACTTGGAGACGTACTCCACGCCCGAGGGCGAGCGGAAGACCGTCCCCTTCTTCAGTGTCACGGCCTTGTCGGGGCTCTCGTTCTTCACCCGCATCGCGCCGCCGGCGCGCTTCACCTCGCCGTCCAGCACCTCATAGCGGGCGGTGCCGCCCGCCACCAGCAGCCGGCCGTCGGGGAGCTGGGCATGGCCCGCGCAGAAGAAGTCCTCGGGGGTGGGAACGTCCTTGAAGGTGTTGTTCACCGGGTCCCAGACGATGGTGGAGAAGCTGCCCGCGTCAAAGTTCTTCTGGTCGTTGCCCGAGCCCGCGATCAGCAGCACCTTGCCGGTGTGGAGCAGGGCGGCGTGGATCGCGTTGAGGCGGTACTTCTCGGGGACGTCCACCAGCTTCCAGGAGCCGAATCTGGCCTGGTAGCCGGGCTGGGAGATCTTGTACGCGTGGTACTTCTCCTCCGCGAAGGAGAGCGCGGCGGGAGCGTTCAGCCCGGCCAGGGCGAGGAAGGCGCCGCCACCCAGCAGCGTCTTCTTGAAATTCTTCGACGGGCGGTAGGCCATGGCTCAGTTCCCTCCTGTCGTCGCGTAGGCGGGCTCCGGCTCCTCGCCCCCTTCGTCCGGTCCGGAGCCGGTGGCGGAAGCGGTCACGGTGAAGGGCGTGACACCGGCGGCGGGGGCGTCGGCGGAGCGCGCCGCCCGCCGGGCGGTCCAGCTCCACACGGCGACCGGGGCCAGCGCGATGAGCAGCGCCAGCACGGCCCAGGTCCGCATCGCCGCATGCGTGTGGTCGAGGACGACGGAGGCGGTGAGCGCGCTGATGAGCACCGCCGCCCAGAAGAGATGGATACGGAAGGTCAGCAGCCGGTCCGGGCTTGCGGCGCCGCCCTTGGGGGTGACGACGAACCGCCCGCGGGTGCGCAGCAGGGCCGCGATCAGCGACTTGAGATAGATGGGCGCGGAGAGCGCGGACATCGCCATGCCCGCGAGTCCGCCGGAGCCCTCGGGCTCGTGCGGGGAGACATTGTGCCGGCGGTTCCACAGATACAGCCCGATCTGCAGGGCGGCCGCGTCGCTGTAGAGCATCAGCCACACGGATGAGGAGACCTGGGTGCCGGAGGCGCCGAGCCAGAGGAACAGACAGCAGCTGAGCACGCCGAGGAACCAGTTGACGGCGGTCATCGGGTAGTAGACCAGCATCAGCGTGTAGTTGAGCAGCCGGCCCGGCGGGACGCGCAGCGGAGCCTTCCAGTACTGCTTGAGAAGGGTCTCGTAGGTGCCGCGCGACCAGCGGAGCTGCTGGGTGAAGAAGTCGGTCCAGGACGCGGGGCCCTCGCCGACGGCGAGCACGTCCGGGGTGTAGACGGAGCGCCAGTGCCGGCCGGTGGCGGGGTTCTTCCTGCGGTGCAGCTCAAAGCCGGTGGCCATGTCCTCGGTGATGGAGTCGTACAGGCCGCCGATCTGTTTCAGCGCGGCGATGCGCACGGCGTTGTTGGTGCCGACGAACATGGGCGCGCCATAGCGGTTGCCGGCCCGCTGGATCAGCGCGTGGAAGAGGAACTGCTGCGATTCGGCGGCCTTGGTGACCGGCTCGGTGTAGTTGCCGTACACCTGCGGTCCGACGACGAAGGCCACATCGGGGTCGCGGAAGTAGCCGAGCATCCGCTCAAGGAAGTTCGGCAGCGGGATGTGGTCGGTGTCGACGGAGGCGAAGAAGTCGTAGTCGTCGCCGTGGGCCTGAAGCCAGGCGTTGTAGTTGCCGTGTTTGGTCCTGGCCCTGTGGGGGCCTTTCCGGCGGTTCCACTCGGCGACGCCTTTGCGGGTGAAGTGGCGTACGCCGAGCTCCTCGCACAGGGCCCTGGCGTCGGCGTCGTCGCCCTCGTCCAGCAGCCATACGTCCAGCGGGCCGTCGTGGCGCAGCGCCGCCGCGCCTTCGAGGGTGGCGCGGACCATCGCCAGGGGCTCTTTGCCCGGTACGTAGGTGGTGAGAAAGGCGACCCTGGTCCCCCGTTCGGGGGTGACGGGTATCGGGTCGCGGGCGACGAGCGTGGCATGGGCGACGGACGCCACGTTCACCAGCATGAAGAAGGCGATGCACCCGATGGACAGGAGCATCACCGTGTCGAAGTGGACCAGCCAGCGGCGATCGCCCTCGCGGGTGGTCCAGTGCGTGGGCCATACGAGATAGCCGAGCAGCACCCCGGAGAGCGCCGGCGCCAGGGTCATCAGCAGGACGGCGCGTATTCGGTGGGGCTCCTGGGCGAGAAGGCTGCGATAGCGCACCCGGTACGCCGCTGCCTGGTCCGGTTCCGTGAGGGGACCGGCCAGGCAGCTGTGGGTCTCGTAGTCGTAGCTCGCAGACCGCACGGTGCGCCTCCAGCCGTCGTGAAACACCGTTATGCCCACGAAAATGGAGATTTGTCGGCGTGTCGACTGGAGTCGGCCAAGCGAGCGGTTCTCGCCGCAACAGGTTTACGAGGACAGGCGCTGCTCCGCGGTCTCGGCCGTGCGGGCGCGGGCGGCGGCGACCGCGGCCTCGGCCTCGCGCTTGAGCTTCCGATCGGCGAAGAAGCCGCCGAAGGGAAGCACGGAGAGGACGAAGTAGAGCGCGGCGGTCTTCAGGTCCCACTTGGTGCGGTTCCAGGCGTCCAGCCAGAACAGGACATAGAAGATGAAGAGCACACCGTGAATCGCGCCCATCGCCGGGACCGCATTGAACTCCGTCGTCCGCTTGAGCACCGAGCAGACGATCAGCACAAGGAAGGAGACGGCTTCCGGCGCGGAGACGAGCCGGAGGCGGTGCAGGGAGGAGGCGGTCTTGATGTCCACGGGGGTCACCTTCGGGTGGGAGGTCGGTCTGGGTCGGCACTGATCTTGTGAATGGATGCACAAGCCCGGGCCATTGTGGCACCGGGCTTTCCCGGATCTTTACCCGGGTCCTTCTCCCCTCTCATGTCCTCCCCAAGGACCCTGGTCGCCCATCGGACCACCGGCTAACGTCGCCCCGTGGCAACGTTCCGACTGCAAGGCAGCAAGGTGCTCGCCGTCGACATGGCCGGCGACGCCGTCAAAGCGAAGAACGGCTCGATGGTCGCGTACGACGGCCAGATGGCATTCAAGAAACTGACCGGCGGCGGTGAGGGCGTCCGCGGGATGGTCACCCGCCGGCTCACCGGCGAGCAGATGACCATGATGGAAGTGAAGGGGCAGGGCACCTGCTACCTCGCCGACCGGGCCTCCGAGATCAACCTGGTCAGCCTGCGCGGCGAGAAGCTCTACGTCGAGTCCAGCAATCTGCTCTGCGCGGACGGCGGGCTGCGCACCGGCACCAGCTTCACCGGGCTGCGCGGCGGGGCGACGGGCAATGGCCTGTTCACCACGACCGTGGAGGGCACGGGACAGGCGGCGATCTTGTCGGACGGCGAGGCCGTGGTGCTCCGGGTGACGCCGCAGTACCCGCTCTCCGTGGACCCGGGCGCGTATATCGCGCACCAGGGCGAGCTGCGGCAGCAGTTCCAGTCCGGGGTGAACTTCCGGACCTTCATCGGCGAGGGCTCGGGCGAGGCGTTCCAGATCCGATTCGAGGGCGACGGGCTCGTCTACGTACAGCCGAGCGAGCGCAACACGATCGGCGGTGACATCTGAGATGCCCTTCCGTGAGATCAACTCCAAGATGGTCGAGGCCACGGTGCTCCCCGGGCAGCGCATGTTCAGCCAGCGCGGCGCGATGCTCGCCTACCGGGGGGACGTCACCTTCACCCCGAGCATCACCGGCGGACAGGGCGGCGTGATGTCGATGATCGGCCGCCGGGTGGCGGGCGAGGCGACCCCGCTGATGACCGTCGAGGTTCCCCTCGGGCCCGGCGGCCCTGGGGAGACCCCATGCGGCACGGTGATGTTCGGCCATGGCGGCCATCACATCCAGGTGATCAACCTCTCCGGCGACACCCTGTATGTGGAGGCTGACCGGCTGCTCGCCTTCGACGGGACCCTGGAGCAGGGGACGATGTTCATGGGCTCGCAGGGCGGGGTGATGGGCATGGTCCGCGGCCAGGTCACCGGGCAGGGCCTGTTCACCACGACGCTCAGGGGCCATGGCGCGGTCGCGGTGATGGCGCACGGCGGGGTGATCGAGCTGCCGATCACCCCCGGCCGGCCCGTGCATGTCGACCCGCAGGCGTATGTCGCCCACCACGGGGACGTACGGAACAAGCTCTCCGCCGCGCTGGGCTGGCGGGACATGGTGGGGCGCGGCTCGGGCGAGGCGTTCCAGCTGGAGCTGAGCGGCAGCGGTGCGGTGTTCGTCCAGGCGTCGGAGGAGAAGCTGTGAGCACACCCGTCGTATTCGACCCGATGACGCTGCCGAGCGACGACAATGTCAACTCCTACACCTTCTGCGTGGAGCTGACGGGCTCCCAGTGGTTTCTGCAGAAGGGGAAGATGATCGCCTATTACGGGCGGATCGACTTCAACGGAATCGGCCACGGCCGGCTGGACCGGCTGATGCGGACGTCGTTCCACTCGCCGCTGCACGCGAGCGACTGGGTGGTGGCCGAGGGCAGCGGCAAAATGCTGCTGGCCGACCGGGCCTTCGATGTCAACTCCTACGATCTGGACGACGGGAATCTGACGATCCGGGCCGGGAACCTGCTGGCGTACCAGCCCTCGCTGGCGCTCAAGCAGTCGATCGTGCCGGGCTTTCTGACGCTGATCGGCACGGGCAAGTTCGTGGCCGCGTCCAACGGCCCGGTGGTCTTCATGGAGCCGCCGATCCGGGTGGACCCGCAGGCCCTGGTGGGCTGGGCGGACTGCCCCTCCCCCTGTCACCATTACGACCACGGCTATATGTCGGGGGTGCTGGGCGGCGTCCGCGCGCTGACCGGCATCGGCGGAGCCTCCGGCGAGGAGCACCAGTTCGACTTCGTCGGGGCGGGCACAGTGCTGTTGCAGTCGAGCGAGGCGCTGCTGCCGGATCAGGCCACCGGCGCGGTGCCGCATCAGCCGGGGGTCCCCGGCAGCGGCCATGGGTCTCACGGGGCACACGGCGGGCCCGGCGCGGGCGGTCATCATGGGTCGACACCGCGTCTTCCCGGACAGCTCGGGGACCTCCAGCGCCGCTTCGGCCTGTGAGCGGTAGTCTGCGGAGTGTGACGTCGAACGTGTGCACCTTTACAGGGGTATCGGGGGTCTCGGGGGAAGCCGGGGTGCCGGGGCGTCACACCCTCCTCACTTCGTCCGATTTTCAACTTCTTAGGTAGAATCCATATATGGAGACCGAGACGGCCACCCGCTGGCTGACCGATGCCGAGCAGTGCGCCTGGCGCACTCACCTTGATGTCAGCAGACTGCTGATGCACCAGCTCGAGAAGGACCTCCAGCCGTTCGGCCTGACCAACAACGACTACGAGATCCTGGTCAACCTCTCGGAGTCGGCCGAGCGCCGTATGCGGATGAGCGACCTGGCCGCGGCCACCCTCCAGTCCAAGAGCCGCCTCTCCCACCAGATCACACGCATGGAGAACGCCGGCCTGGTACGGCGGGAGAACTGCGAGTCGGACCGGCGGGGGCTGTACGCGGTGCTCACCGAGCACGGCATGGAGACCATGCGCAAGGTCGCGCCGCACCATGTCGAGTCGGTGCGCAGACACTTCATCGATCTGCTGTCGGCCGACGGGCTGCAGGCGCTGCGCGATTCGCTGTCGCCAGTGGCGGATCACTTGCGGGGGAGGCGCGGGAAGTAACTGGGGGCTCCGCCCCCAGACCCCCTGTACGGCCTTCGGCCGTGTCCTCAAACTCCCCCAGACTCCGTCCGGGAGGTAGCTGGGGGAGCTTGAGGCGCAAGGAGCCGCACGACCCAGCCCCGCCGGCGCTTGAGGCGCGGGGGACCGGGGCGGAGCCCCTGCGGAAGTCAGCCCTCCGTCAGGCCCGCCACCAGTTCGTCCGCCGCCGCGTACGGGTCCAGCTCACCCGCGACGATGCGCTCCGCAAGCGCGCCCAGACGGCGGTCGCCGTGCAGATCGGCGATGCGGGCGCGCAGGGCGGTGACCGCGATCGTCTCCACCTCGTCCGCCGCGCGGCGCGCGCGGCGCTCGGCGAGGACGCCGTGCTCCTCCATCCAGGCGCGGTGCTTCTCCAGGGCCTCGACGACCTCGTCGACGCCCTCCGCCCGCGCCGCGACCGTCTTCACGATCGGCGGCCGCCAGTCGCCGGGCGCGCGGGCCTCGCCCAGGCCCAGCATATGGTTGAGTTCGCGGGCGGTGGCGTCCGCGCCGTCGCGGTCGGCCTTGTTGACGACGTACACATCGCCGATCTCCAGGATGCCGGCCTTCGCCGCCTGGATGCCGTCGCCCATGCCCGGCGCCAGCAGCACCACGGAGGTGTCCGCCTGGGAGGCGATCTCCACCTCGGACTGGCCGACGCCGACCGTCTCCACGAGGATCACCTCGCAGCCCGCCGCGTCCAGGACGCGGATGGCCTGCGGGGCGGCCCAGGCGAGGCCGCCGAGATGCCCGCGGGTGGCCATGGAGCGGATGTAGACGCCCGGGTCGGAGGCGTGCTCCGACATCCGCACCCGGTCGCCGAGCAGCGCGCCGCCGGAGAACGGCGACGACGGGTCGACGGCGAGCACGCCGACCCGCTTCCCGGCCCGCCGGTACGCCGTCACCAGCGCCGATGTCGACGTCGACTTGCCGACGCCCGGCGAACCGGTCAGCCCGACCACATACGCGTTGCCGGCCAGCGGGGCCAGCGCCGCCATCACCTCGCGCAGCTGCGGGGACGCCCCCTCCACCAGTGAGATCAGCCGGGCGACGGCCCTCGGCCGGCCCTTTCTCGCCTGAGCGACCAGCTGGGGGACGTCCACCATGTCGAGCTCCCTTACTTGACCGGTACCCGGACGATCAGCGCATCGCCCTGACCGCCGCCGCCGCACAGCGCCGCCGCGCCCACGCCGCCGCCCCGGCGCTTGAGCTCCAGCGCCAGGTGAAGCACCAGGCGGGCGCCGGACATGCCGATCGGGTGGCCCAGGGCGATCGCGCCGCCGTTGACGTTCACCTTTTCCGGGCTTACCCCGAGCTCCTTCATTGACTGCGCCGACACAGCGGCGAACGCCTCATTGATCTCGATGAGGTCGAGGTCCTCGACGGCGATGCCCTCCTTGCCGACCGCGTGGCGGATCGCGTTGGACGGCTGGGAGTGCAGGGAGCTGTCCGGGCCCGCCACATTGCCGTGCGCGCCGATCTCCGCGATCCACTCCAGGCCGAGCTCCTCGGCCTTGGCCTTGCTCATCACCACGACCGCGGCCGCGCCGTCCGAGATCGGCGAGGACGAACCGGCGGTGATCGTGCCGTCCTTGGCGAAGGACGGGCGCAGCTTGCCGAGGGTCTCCGCCGTGGTCTCCGGCCGCACCCCCTCGTCCTTGGTGACCAGCACCGGATCGCCCTTGCGCTGCGGCACCTCGACCGGGGTGATCTCCGCCTCGAACAGGCCGTTCTTCTGCGCGGCCGCCGCCCGCTGGTGGGACAGCGCGGCGATCTCGTCCTGTTCGGCGCGGCCGATGCCCAGCCGGGCGTTGTGCTTCTCCGTGGACTCGCCCATGGCGATGCCCTCGAAGGAGTCGGTGAGGCCGTCGTGCGCCATCGAGTCGAGCACCTGGATCGAGCCGTACTTGACGCCCTCGCGGGACGGCAGGAGGTGCGGGGCGCTGGTCATGGACTCCTGGCCGCCGGCCACGACCACATCGAACTCGCCGGCGCGGATCAGCTGGTCGGCCAGCGCGATGGAGTCCAGGCCGGAGAGGCACACCTTGTTGACGGTGAGCGCGGGCACGCTCATCGGGATGCCGGCCTTGACGGCTGCCTGCCGGGCCGGGATCTGGCCCGCCCCGGCCGTCAGCACCTGGCCCATGATCACGTACTGCACCTGGTCGCCGGCGATGCCCGCACGGTCCAGCGCGGCCTTGATGGCGAAGCCGCCGAGGTCGGCGCCGGAGAAGGACTTGAGCGAGCCGAGCAGCCGGCCCATGGGCGTACGGGCGCCCGCGACGATCACTGAGGTAGTACCGGTCGTTCCAGACATGAGGCGCGATTCCCCTTCCAGCGCGACGGCTGAGGAGTGAACGAGGGTTTACCTCAAATGTACTGAGCGGTATGCGGTCGGGTCACCGGGCAGCCGGTGTGATCGCGCGCACGTTGCGTAACCGTGTCCGGAGCGCTGCACTGGGGGAATGCTGACGCGAATCGACCACATCGGGATCGCCTGTTTCGACCTCGACAAGACGGTGGAGTTCTACCGGGCCACATACGGGTTCGAGGTCTTCCACACGGAGGTCAACGAAGAGCAGGGCGTGCGCGAGGCCATGCTCAAGATCAATGAGACCTCCGACGGCGGGGCCTCCTACCTCCAGCTGCTGGAGCCCACCCGCGAGGACTCGGCGGTCGGCAAGTGGCTGGCCAAGAACGGCGAGGGGGTGCACCACATCGCGTTCGGGACGGCGGATGTAGACGGCGACGCCCAGTCGATCCGCAACAAGGGCGTACGGGTGCTGTACGACGAGCCCCGTATCGGCTCGATGGGCTCCCGCATCACGTTTCTGCACCCCAAGGACTGCCACGGGGTGCTCACGGAGCTGGTCACCTCGGCCCCGGACGTCTCCGCGGAGCACTGACCGGACATCCCCGGCCCGGTAGAGTGGGCTGTTCCGGGCCGGGGCCGGGTTCGGGGCCGTGCCGCGTCCCCGCCGCTGATCTGTCACCATTCCCCGGGGGGCCGTTCGCCGCCGGACGGTGCTCGTGTGGAGAAGTTGTTGACCAGGGGACGGATGGGACCGCGCAGTGCGGGGCTACGAACGCCAGGAGAGCCACCGAGCTGACGACGACCACCTCTCGCGGTTCGAAGCCGAGATGGACCGGCTGAAGACCGAGCGGGAGAAGGCCGTCCAGCACGCCGAAGACCTCGGCTACCAGGTCGAGGTGTTGCGCGCCAAGCTCCATGAGGCACGGCGCGCTCTTGCGTCCCGTCCTGCCTACGACAGCGCGGACATCGGTTACCAGGCCGAGCAGATGCTGCGGAACGCGCAGCTCCAGGCCGACCAGATGCGCATGGACGCCGAGCGCGAACTGCGCGAGGCCCGCGCCCAGACCCAGCGCATCCTCCAGGAGCACGCCGAGCATCAGGCCCGGCTCCAGGCCGAGCTGCACACCGAGGCCAACCAGCGCCGCCAGCAGCTGGACCAGGAGCTGGCCGAGCGCCGCCAGACCGTCGAAGCGCATGTCAACGAGAACGTCGCGTGGGCCGAGCAGCTCCGCGCCCGCAGCGAGTCCCAGGCCCGCCGGCTGCTGGAGGAGTCCCGCGCCGAGGCCGAGCAGGCGCTGGCCGCCGCCCGCGCCGAGGCCGCGCGGGTGGCGGAGGAGACCCGCAGACGGGTCGGCTCCGAGGCGGAAGCCGCCCGCGCCGAGGCTGAAGCGATCCTGCTGCGCGCCCGCAGGGACGCCGAGCGGCTGCTGAACGCCGCCTCCAGCCAGGCGCAGGAGGCCACCGCCCACGCCGAGCAGCTGCGTTCGTCGACCACGGCCGAGGCGGAGCAGGCCAGAGCGCAGGCCACCGAGCTGAGCCGGGCCGCCGAGCAGCGCCTGCAGAAGGCGGACGAGCGGCTGCGCGAGGCGCGCGCGGAGGCCGAGAGGGTCCTCGCGGAGGCCAAGGAGTCGGCCGCCAAGCAGCTGGCGTCCGCCGAGTCCGTCAACGAACAGCGCACCCGCACCGCGAAGGCGGAGATCGCCCGGCTGGTCGGCGAGGCGACCAAGGACGCCGAAGCCCTCAAGGCCGAGGCCGAGCAGGCCCTTGAGGACGCCCGCGCCGAGGCGGAGAAGCTGGTCGCGGAGGCCGCGGAGAAGGCGCGTACGGCGGCGGCCGAGGACTCGGCGGCACAGCTCGCCAAGGCGGCGCGCACCGCGGAGGAGGTGCTGGACAAGGCGTCGGAAGCCGCCCGGGACACCACGCGCGCGGCGGCCGAAGAGGCCGAACGCATCCGCCGCGAGGCCGAGGCGGAGGCCGACCGGCTGCGCGCCGAGGCCGAGGAGCAGGCGGACCAGCTCAAGGGCGCGGCCAAGGACGACACCAAGGAGTACCGCGCCAAGACCGTCGAGCTGCAGGAGGAGGCGCGGCGGCTGCGCGGCGAGGCCGAGCAGCTGCGCGCCGAGGCGGTCGCGGAAGGCGAGCGGATTCGCGGCGAGGCCCGCCGCGAGGCCGTGCAGCAGATCGAGGAGGCGGCCCGCACCGCCGAGGAGCTGCTGACGAAGGCCCGTACGGACGCGGACGAACTGCGGGCCGCCGCCGGCTCGGACAGCGAGAAGGTCCGTACGGAGGCCATCGAGCGGGCCACCACCCTGCGCCGGCAGGCCGAAGAGACGCTGGAGCGCACCCGCGCCGAGGCCGAGCGGCTGCGCACCGAGGCCGAGGAGCAGGCCGAGACGGTGACAGCGGCGGCCGAGGAGGCCGCGGCGCGCCTGCGCGAGGAGACCGAGCGGGGCGTCGAGGCGCGGCGTGCGGAAGCCGCCGAGGAGCTGAACCGGCTGCACGCGGAGGCCGAGGAGCGGCTGGCCGCGGCCGAGCAGTCACTGGCGGAGGCGCGCGGCGAGGGCGAGCGGATCCGGCGCGAGGCCGCGGAGGAGACCGAGCGGCTGCGCACCGAGGCGGCCGAGCGGCTGCGGGGGCTGCGGGAGCAGGCCGAGCAGGACGCGGAGCGGCTGCGCGACGAAGCCGCGGCCGACGCCTCGGCGGCGCGCGCCGAGGCCGAGGCGGCCGCGTCCCGGCTGCAGAGCGAGGCGGCCGCGGAGGCGGAGCGGCTGCGCACCGAAGCGCAGGAGAGCGCGGACCGCATCCGCTCGGAGGCGGCCGCGGCGGCCGAGCGGGTGGGCGCGGAGGCCGCGGAGGCGCTGGCCGCCGCCCAGGAGGAGGCCGCCCGGCGGCGCCGTGAGGCCGAGGAGACCCTCGGCTCGGCCCGTGCGGAGGCCGATCAGGAGCGTCAGCGGGCGCGTGAGCAGAGCGAGGAGCTGCTGTCCTCGGCCCGCAAGCGGGTCGAGGAGGCGGAGACCGAGGCGCAGCGCCTCGTCCAGGAGGCCGAGAGCCGGGCCGCGGAGATGGTCGCGGCCGCCGAGCAGACCGCGCAGCAGGTGCGGGACTCGGTCGCCGGGCTGCAGGAGCAGGCCGAGGAGGAGATCGCCGGGCTGCGGTCCGCGGCGGAGCACGCGGCGGAGCGGACGCGTACGGAGGCGCAGGAGGAGGCGGACCGGGTCCGCGCCGACGCCTACGACGAGCGGGAGCGCGCCTCGCAGGACGCCAGGCGGCTGCGGGAGCGGGCGCACGAGGAGACCGAGGCGGCCAAGGAGCTGGCGGAGCGTACGGTTTCGGAGGCGATCGCCGAATCCGAGCGGCTGCGCACCGAGGCGTCGCAGTACGCGCAGCGGATGCGCACGGACGCGTCCGACGCGCTGGCCACGGCCGAGCAGGACGCGGCCCGCACCCGTGCCGAGGCGCGCGAGGACGCCAATCGCATCCGTACGGACGCGGCGGCTCAGGCGGATCTGCTCATCGGCGAGGCGACGTCCGAGTCCGAGCGGCTGCGCGCCGAGGCGGCCGAGGTGCTGGCCACGGCAGAGGCGGACGCCGCCCGGCTGCGCACCGAAGCAGAACAGGTCAAAGCCGACGGCGAAACCCAGGCCGAGGAGCTGCGCGCCGCCGCCCGCGCCGACGGCGAACAACTCCTCGACGAAGCCCGCAAAGCCGCCGACAAACGCCGCGCCGACGCGGCCGAGCAGGCCGACCAGCTCATCGCCGAAGCCACCGGCGAAGCCGAACGGCTGCGCGCCGAGGCGGCCGAGACGGTCGGGGCGGCGCAGCAGGCGGCCGAGCGGATCGCGGCCGAGGCGGAGAAGGTCAAGGCGGACGCCGAGGCCGCGGCCGAGAAGATGCGTTCCGAGGCGCGCGAGGAGGCCGACCGTACCGTCGACGAGGCTCGCGAGGCCGCGGCGAAGCGCCGTGCGGACGCGGCCGAGCAGGCCGACCAGCTCATCTCCAAGGCCCAGGAGGAGGCGCTGCGCGCCGCCACGGAGGCCGAGGAGCAGGCCGACACCATGGTCGGCGCGGCCCGCAAGGAGGCCGAGCGGATCGTCGCCGAGGCGACCGTGCAGGGCAACACCCTGGTGGAGAAGGCGCGTACGGACGCCGACGAGCTGCTCGTCGGCGCACGCCGGGACGCGGCCGCCATAAGGGAACGCGGGGAGGAGCTGCGGACCCGGGCCGAGGCGGAGGTCGAGGAGCTGCACGAGCGGGCCCGCAAGGAGACCGCCGAGCAGCTGAAGTCCGCCGGCGAGCGGGCCGACCAGCTGGTGAAGGCCGCGACCGAGCAGCGGGAGGAAGCCGAGGCCAAGGCCAAGGAGCTGGTGTCCGAGGCCACTTCGGAGGCGAGCACGGTGCGTATCGCCGCGGTCAAGCGTGCGGAGGGGCTGCTCAAGGAGGCCGAGCAGAAGAAGGCCGTGCTGATCAGGGAGGCCGAGGCGATCAAGGCGGAGGCCGAGCGGGAGTCGGAGGAGCTGATCGCCGAAGGCAAGCGGGAGCTGGAGGTGCTGGTGCGCAGGCGCGAGGACATTCAGGCGGAGATCTCCCGTGTCCAGGACGTGCTTGAGGCGTTGGAGTCTTTCGAAGCCCCCGGGGGCGGCGGCAAAGAGGGCGCAGGCGTCAAAGCGGGCGCCACAGCTGGGGTTACACGTTCGAGTGGCAAGTCGTCCGACGGCTAGCCACTCAAAAGGCTGGACATTCTCCAGATCAAACGGGCATACGCTCGATGACACGCCGCTTCGACCCCTAGGATTCCCCCTAACACCTCACCGGTCTCATTCGACAGGAACCCCATGAGCGACACTTCCTCCCCCTTCGGCTTCGAGCTCGTGCGGCGTGGTTACGACCGCGGTCAGGTGGATGACCGCATTACCAAACTCGTCGCAGACCGAGACAGTGCTCTGGCCCGCATCACCTCTCTGGAGAAGCGCATCGAGGAGCTCCACCTCGAGACGCAGAACGCCCAGGCCCAGGTCAACGACGCGGAGCCGTCGTACGCGGGCCTCGGCGCACGCGTGGAGAAGATCCTCCGCCTCGCCGAGGAGGAGGCGAAGGACCTGCGCGAGGAGGCCCGCCGCGCCGCCGAGCAGCACCGGGAGCTCGCCGAGTCCGCCGCCCAGCAGGTCCGCAACGACGCCGAGTCGTTCGCCGCGGAGCGCAAGTCGAAGGCGGAGGACGAGGGCGTCCGCATCGTCGAGAAGGCCAAGGGCGAGGCCAACGCGCTGCGCGCAGAGGCGCAGAAGGACGCGCAGTCCAAGCGGGAGGAGGCGGACGCGCTCTTCGAGGAGACCCGCGCCAAGGCCGCCCAGGCCGCGGCCGACTTCGAGACGAACCTCGCCAAGCGGCGCGAGCAGTCCGAGCGTGACCTGGCCTCGCGTCAGGCGAAGGCGGAGAAGCGCCTGGCGGAGATCGAGCACCGCGCCGAGCAGCTCCGGCTGGAGGCCGAGAAGCTGCGTACGGACGCGGAGCGCCGGGCCCGTCAGACGGTGGAGACGGCCCAGCGCCAGGCCGAGGACATCGTGGCCGACGCGAACGCCAAGGCGGACCGTATCCGCAGCGAATCGGAGCGCGAGCTGGCTGCGCTGACGAACCGCCGCGACTCCATCAACGCCCAGCTGACCAACGTCCGCGAGATGCTGGCCACGCTGACGGGCGCGGCGGTGGCCGCCGCGGGCGCGCCCGCGGACGATGAATCGCCGATCACCCGCGGGGTGCCGGCCCAGCAGTCCCGCTGACCGCGGAGCCTGAAGCGGGGGCCCGGGGCAGAAGCCCCCGGGCCCCCGCTCCTCAATCGCCGGACGGGCTGAACACAGCCCGTTGCAGCGCCTCCTGGGGGCGCCTCCGTGGGGGTACCCCTGGGGGCACCTCCCAGCGGTAGCTGGGGGAGGAGTCCGGGGGAGATTGAGGACCCGGCAAAAAGTCACGCCGCCCGGTGGCGGAGGGCAGGCTTCCCCCTTAGCGTGGCCGCATGATCGAGCTCGAGGGTCTCACCAAGCACTTCGGCGCGAAGGTGGCGGTCGACCATCTGTCCTTCACGGTGCGGCCGGGCGTGGTGACCGGCTTCCTCGGGCCGAACGGCGCGGGCAAGTCGACGACGATGCGCATGATGCTCGACCTCGACAATCCGACCAGTGGCACAGTCCGCATCGACGGCAAGCACTACCGGGACCTCGAAGAGCCGCTGAAGTACATCGGCGCGCTGCTGGAGGCGTCGAAGGCGATGCACGGCGGGCGCAGGGCGTATCACAATCTGCTGTGTCTCGCCCAGTCGAACCGCATCCCGGCGTCCCGCGTGGACGAGGTGCTGGACATCGTCGGTCTCACGGCCGTGGCCCGGAAGAAGTCAAAGGGCTTCTCTCTCGGTATGAACCAGCGGCTCGGCATCGCATCCGCGCTGCTCGGCGATCCCGAGATCCTGATGTTCGACGAGCCGGTCAACGGCCTGGATCCCGAGGGAATTCACTGGATCCGCAATCTGATGAAGCAGCTCGCCGCCGAAGGACGGACGATCTTCGTCTCCTCTCATCTGATGAGTGAAATGGCCCTGACCGCCGACCACTTGATTGTGATCGGGCAGGGAAAGCTGCTGGCCGACACCTCGATGGCGGATTTCATCCAGGAGAACTCGCGCAGCTATGTCCGGATGCGTTCACCGCAGCGGGAACGGGTGCTGGATGTGCTGCACACCGAAGGGCTGACCGCGGTCGAGGCGGGCAGCGGGGTGCTGGAGATCGACGGTGCGACCACCGAGCAGATCGGCGAGCTGGCCGCCCGGCACCAGATCACCCTGCATGAGCTGAGCGCCCAGCGCGCCTCTCTGGAGGAAGCGTTTATGCAGATGACCGCCGCCTCGGTGGAGTACCACGCACATGCCGCGGGCGAGCACGGCTTCCCGGGCGAGGCGCCGCCGGCCTCCCAGCCGGGCGGCCCGGATCAGCCAGGGCAGCAGGGACAGCCCGGACAGCCGGCCGTGCCGTGGGGCCAGAGCTACGAAGAGCAGCGGCGCCGTCGCGGCAGCCGCGGGGGAGCGTGACCGATGGCCTCCGTACCCGCCGTCCTGCAGTCCGAGTGGACCAAGATCCGTACGGTCTCCTCCACGGTCTGGACGCTCGTGAGCGCCCTGGTGGTCACCGTCGCGATGAGCGCCGGGATCAGCGCCCTGGTGAAGGCCACGTTCGATGAGCTGTCGGAGCTGGAGCGGGCCACGTTTGACCCCACGTTCGTCAGCTTCTCCGGGATGATCCTCGGCCAGCTCGCCATGGTGGTCTTCGGTGTGCTGGTGGTGGGCACCGAGTACAGCTCGGGCATGATCCGCACCTCGCTGGCCGCGGTGCCGCAGCGTGCGACGTTCATCTTCAGCAAGATGGCGGTGGCCACCGTGCTGGCGCTGGCGGTCGGCATGGCCACCAGCTTTCTGTCGTTCTTCGTCGGCCAGGCGCTGCTGGGCGAGCACCGTACGACGATCGGCGCGGACAATGTGCTGCGCGCGGTCATCGGCGGCGGCCTCTATATGGGGCTGATCGCGCTGTTCTCGATGGGCGTGGCGACGATGCTGCGCTCCTCGATCCTCTCGCTGGGCATCCTGGTGCCGTTCTTCTTCCTGGTCTCCCAGATCCTGATCTCCGTGCCCAAGGCGAAGACGGTCGCCCGGTACTTCCCCGACCAGGCCGGCTCCAAGATCATGCAGGTGGTGCCGGACGCCCTGGGCAGCGATGTCGCGCCATACGGGCCCTGGGGCGGGCTGGGGATCATGTGCGCATGGGTCGCGGCGGCGCTGCTCGGCGGCTATCTGGTGCTGAAGAAGCGCGACGCCTGAGCCGCCCGGGCGAGACGTTCCGGCCGCCCGCCCGACATCTGCGGCCACTTTAGGCTTGGCCGGAACCGTCAAGGCACAGCTATCCTCCTAACTCTTACGGGGGCGTACGGCCGGATGGCGGCGTGTGCCCCGACGACCCGAAAAGTCGATGGGGCTGGAGAATGATCGAGGCAGTCGGCCTGACCAAGCGCTATGGCGCGAAGACGGCCGTATACAACCTTTCCTTCCAGGTGAGGCCGGGGCTGGTGACCGGGTTCCTCGGACCCAACGGCGCCGGGAAGTCGACGACGATGCGCATGATCCTCGGGCTTGACCAGCCCAGCGGGGGGCATGTGACGATCGGCGGCCGTCCGTTCAAGCAGCTGCCGAACGCACCGCGCCAGGTCGGCGCGCTGCTGGACGCCAAGGCCGTGCACGGCGGGCGCAGCGCGCGCAACCATCTGCTGTCGCTGGCGCAGCTCTCCGGCATCCCGGCCCGCCGGGTGGACGAGGTGCTCGGCGTGGTCGGCCTGCAGGAGGTCGCCAAGAAGCGGTCCAAGGGGTTCTCGCTCGGCATGGGCCAGCGCCTGGGCATCGCGGCGGCGCTGCTGGGCGATCCGCAGGTGCTGCTCTTCGACGAGCCGGTCAACGGCCTGGACCCCGAGGGCATCCTCTGGGTCCGCAATCTGATGAAGCAGCTCGCCGCGGAGGGCCGCACCGTCTTCGTCTCCTCCCATCTGATGAGCGAGATGGCGCTCACCGCCGACCATCTGATCGTGATCGGCCGCGGCCAGCTTCTGTCGGACATGAGCGTCAAGGACTTCATCTCGGCCAACTCCGCGGACTTCGCCCGGGTGCGCACCCCGCAGACCGAGCCGGAGCAGCGCGAGAAGCTGTCCACGGCGATCATGGAGGCCGGCGGCCAGGTCATGCCGGAGCCGGACGGCGCGCTGCGGGTGATGGGGCTGCCGCTGCCGCGCATCAGCGACCTCGCGCACGAGGCCGATGTACGGCTGTGGGAGCTCTCCCCGCACCAGGCCTCGCTTGAGGAGGCTTATATGCGGATGACGCAGGGCGCGGTCGACTACCGCTCCACCGAGGACCAGAAGGCGGGTCTGATGCAGCAGCCGCCGATGGGCGCCATGGGGCCGGCGCCCGCGTACCAGCAGATCCCCGAGGTGCCTCAGCAGGGCTTCTACGCCCCGCCGCCGCCCCAGCCGGGTCAGGGCCCCGCTGCGCAGGGTACGCCCGCGCCGCCCGCCGCCACTCCCGGCGGCCCGGCCCCCGCGCCCTCCGCTGCCCCCACTGCTCCGCCCGCCGGCCCGACCACGTCCGAGGACGCCCGATGACCACCCCGTACCAGCAGCAGGGCGCACCTGTCGCCTCCTACACCTCGCCGATCCCGGTGCGCAACACCCACCTCGGCGACGCCCTCGCCTCCGAGTGGACCAAGATCCGCTCGGTGCGCTCCACGATGTGGACGCTCGGCGTGATGATTGTGCTGATGGTCGGCCTCGGGCTGCTCACGGCGGCGCTCGTGGCCGCCGCCGACCCCGACCTCCAAGGCCAGTCGGTACTCTCTCTCGGCTTCTCCGGCGTACTGCTCGGCAGCATCTGTGTGATGACGCTGGGCGTGCTGACGATCTCCTCGGAGTTCGGCACCGGGATGATCCGTACGACGCTGACCGCCTGCCCCAGCCGCGGCCGGGTGCTCGCCGCCAAGGCGATCGTCTTCTTCCTGCTCGTCTTCACCCTCACCACGGTGACGACAGCGATCGTCGGCGCGCTGCAGGTCGGCATCGTCGGCGGCGAGCCGTCGGGCGAGGACTGGTTCCGCGCCACCGTGGGCGTCGGCCTCTATGTCGCCGTCCTGGGGCTGCTGGCGCTGGCCGTCGGCGCGCTGATCCGGCACTCCGCGGGCGCGATCACCATCATGATCGGGGTGCTGCTGCTGCCCCTCGTGGTCGCGATCTTCATGTTCTCCGAGTCGCTCCGCGATGTGCAGCAGGCGCTGTTCGAGTATTCGATCCCCAACCAGATCGGCGTGCTCTACGACTCCGCGGTGACGACGTCCGGGCCGACCGGCTGGCAGCCGCTGTGGATCGTGCTGGGCGTGACGGCGGTGGCGATGGCCGGCGCGTTCGCCTCGCTCAGCACGCGCGACGTCTGACCGACTGCGTCGCCTGGTCAGTACCGGGGCGCGTTACGGGACCGCTGCACCCTCGCGGTGCGGCGGTCCTTCGCGTTCCAGCACGCCTTGTGCCAGTGCCTGCGGTCGTCCACGCCGCCGTACTCGGACCAGGCCACCACATGCGGCAGGCCGGAGGGGATCTCCTGATCGCAGCCGGGGCAGCGGTACGTCTTGCCCGCTGCGCTCGCCCCGGCGACATGGCGGACCGACCACTCCTCGCCCTGCCAGAACTCGCTGCGCCCGAACCCGCCGTACCTGTCGGCCGTTTCGCTGCGGCGTTCGTCGGATTTCTCGCCGCCACGGGGGCGGTTGCGGCGCGGGGACACGTGACACCTCACGGGGCAAGTCCGGACAGTTCCCCTCCAGCCTACGGTCCGCATCCGGGGGTACGCGTACCGCAAGCCCCCCCACGGTGACCACCGTCATCATGAGTTACCGGAAAATCGCAAAAACTTCACGGCTGGCCGTGCCTTTGGCACGTGTCAGACGTTAATGCGGTCAGGGGGAGTGACGCGTCGGCCGCAAGGAGGCAGAAGGCGATGCGCGTGGGAACGTTCGTACTGGGGGCCCAGTTTCCGGGCCAAGGGCAGGGGGAGGCGCTGCATCGAGCGGTGCGGAGCGCCGAAGTCGCCGAGGAAGCCGGGCTGGACTCGGTGTGGCTGGCCGAGCACCACTTCGTGCCGTATGGAGTATGCCCGTCGGCCGTGACGCTCGCGGCGCTGCTGCTGGGCCGCACCCGGCGCATCAGGGTCGGCACCGCGGTCAGCGTGCTGCCGACCGTCCACCCAGTGGCGCTCGGAGAGCAGTCCGCGCTGCTGCACCTCACCTCCGGGGGGCGGTTCACCCTGGGCGTGGGCCGCGGCGGCCCCTGGGTGGACCTGGAGGTGTTCGGCGCGGGCCTGGAGGCATACGAGAAGGACTTCCCCGAGTCGCTCGATCTGCTGCTGCGCTGGCTGCGCGAACCCCGTGTCGGACACGAGGGGGAACGATTCAGCTTCCGCGAAGTGGCCGTCGTGCCCCGGCCCGACGAGCTGATCGCCGACCCCCACTCCCCCGACGCCGCCGCCGGGCCCGGCGGCGCGTCCGGGCCCGAGGTGGTCATCGCCTGCACCTCCCCCAAGAGCGTCGAGCGGGCCGCGGTGCGCGGCCTCCCGATGCTGCTCGGGATGCACTGCGGCGACGAAGAAAAGGCGGACATGGTCGCACTATGGCGCAAGTACGCGCTTGCCGCAGGCCGTTCGCGGGAAGAAGTGGATAGAGCCGCACATGTGTCCGCTGGAGTGGTACAGATCGAGGACGGCCGGGAGGAGGCTGCGCAGACCCTGGTGAAAGCCATGCCGGGCTGGCTTAAACAGGGACTTGACGCCCATGTCACCGTCGACGGCCGGCACCGCGCGATGCGCGATCCGGTGTCTTATACGGAGCTGCTGTGCTCCCTGCATCCGGTGGGCCCGCCCCGGCTCGCCGCGGACCGCATCGCGGCCACCTCGGAGCGCACCGGCATCACCCGCTTCGCCCTGCTCGCCGAGGGCTCCGGCGATCTCGCGGCCACCGAGGAGAACATCCGGCGGCTGGGCGCCGAGGTGCTGCCGCTGCTCAGCTGACGCTGCCATTGCCGTTGCCTTTGCCGTTGCTCGGCCGGCACTCCCGTTGCCGGTGCTCGGCTAGCGCTGCCGCCCCGCTGCCAGTCGCACCTCCCGCGGTGCGGAGCGGCAGCAGAAGTTCAGCAGTCGCGCAGTTCCGGCGACTGATTGAGCAGCTGGGCCCGCGCCGAGGTGAAACGGGCGAGCCGCTCGTTCACCGCGGGGTCCAAGGGGAACACCGCGACGCGGTGACAGTTCTGGAACGCCAGACGTACTCCGAAATGCCTCTGCAGCGCGCCGCGAATGGCGTCACTCGCGAGCGCGCGCAGCAGCTGGCCTCGTGCCTGCTCGTCCGGCGGAGGCGTCTGGTTGTCGGCGAAGTCGCCGCCGTCCACCTTCAGCTGAGCCACCAGAGAACTGATCATCTCCCATGCGTAGGGCAGGGAGGTCCGGACGCAGTCGACGAAGGCGGCTTCGTCGACCTCGCCTCGCTCGGCCTGATCCAACAGCGCCGGTGAGACGTCGAGCGACATGAGTTCTCCTCTCGCGGCCCCGTCCGGTCGGAGAGGGGGCCTTACGGGCAGGGAAGGAGGCGTCGGCGCGCGCGGCGAACCGACGACGAACTGCGACGCAGAGTGCACAGCCGACGACCTCCCGTCTCCACGGTAAGTGCGCCGTCCAGAGGGCACCAGGAGATTGGGCGTACAACCGGCCACCGGCGAACGGGGCTTCCAGGGCGAATCGCGCGCGACCGCGTCCGTCGAGTAGCGTTGCGGACCATGCGTCTCGTCATCGCCCGTTGCTCCGTGGACTACGCGGGCCGGCTCACCGCCCATCTGCCCTCCGCCCCCCGTCTGATCCTGGTCAAGGCGGACGGCAGCGTGTCCATCCACGCGGACGACAGAGCGTACAAACCGCTCAACTGGATGTCCCCGCCGTGCACGCTGAAGGAAGGCGACGACAGCGTGTGGACGGTGGTCAACAAGGCAGGCGAGAAACTGATCATCACCATGGAGGACGTTCTCCATGACTCCTCGCATGAGCTGGGCGTGGACCCCGGCCTCATCAAGGACGGCGTGGAAGCCCACCTTCAGGAGCTGCTCGCCGACCGGATCGAGACGCTGGGCGAGGGCTACAGCCTGATCCGGCGTGAATACCCCACCGCGATCGGTCCGGTGGACATCCTCTGCCGGGACGCGGACGGCGGGACGGTCGCCGTGGAGATCAAGCGGCGCGGTGAGATCGACGGTGTGGAGCAGCTCACCCGCTATCTGGAGCTGCTCAACCGCGATCCGCACCTTGCTCCGGTGAAGGGCGTCTTCGCGGCCCAGGAGATCAAGCCGCAGGCGCGGGTGCTGGCGACGGACCGCGGGATCGGCTGTGTGGTGCTGGACTATGACGCCCTGCGCGGCATCGAGGACGACAAGCTGCGGCTCTTCTGAACACGGACGGGCGTGCGTGTGCGTACGGCCCCGGGCGGCAGCGCCGTCCGGGGCCGTGTGCGTGTGAGTGCGGGGCTGGCGAGCGCCTGCCCCGGGTCAGATGACCGGGTTGTCGGAACCCGAACCGGAGGGCGAGCCGCCACTCGGCTCCGGCTGTGTCCCGGCAGGCGAGGCGGCGGAGTCGGACGTGGCCGACGAGGTCGAGGTGGCGGGGCTGGTGTGAGGGGCGCTGGCGGTGGTCTCCGTATCGCCGCCGCTGTCGCCTGTGCCACCGCCGGCCTCCCCGCCGGTACCGCCGGTACCGCCGGTTTCACCTGAGCCGCCGGTGCTGCCGGTGCCACCCGTGTCGGTCCCGCCCGTGGGCGTGCTCGACGGGGAGCCGGTGGACCCGCTGGTGGACGGTGACGGGCCGGTCGTCGGGGACTCCGAGGTCGGGGACTTCGTCGGCGTCGGCGACGTACCGGTCCCCGGCGTCGACTGGGTAGGCGTACGCGTCGGCTGTCCGGGGGTCGTCGGGTCCTGTCCCGGCTGGGACTGCCCCGTCGTCGGCGTCGAGCCGCCGCGCGGCGCCGGGCCCGAGGACGAGGCGCCGGGGCTCGCCGTCGTCCCGTCCGAGGACGAAGGGGAGGACGGGCCGCTCGGGGCGTCGGGGCGGCTGGGGGCGTCGGCGAACGGCTCGTCCGCGTCGAGGCCGGTGTCCGTGTCGTCCTCGTTGGCCGACTGGCCCTGGCGGACCTTCTCCCCGGGCGGATTCTCCTGGTCCGAGGTCGCGCCGAGCGTCACCACGGTGCCCAGGACGGCGGCCAGCAGAGCGCCCGCGCCCACCGCCACCAGATTGCGCCGGGCCCCGCTGAGGACCGACATCCGGGACGCGCCGGACATCCGGGCCTTGAGGCCGCCCATGGGCGAGACGCGGCTCGTCATGACGGTCGTGGGCTCGTCGTCCAGCGGCTCCCAGGAGGCTGCCGCACCGGGCGGCAGCGCCGGGTGCACCGGACCGGGAGCAGACGCATGAGCAGGCGCGGGCGCAGACGCAGGCGCAGGGTCAGGCGGCGGCGGGGACGCGGGCGCGGGCTTCCGGTCGGACGTGGAGAAGGTCTGCGAGACGATCGCCGGAAGCCCGGCGGTCGGCGCCTCCGACGCGTCGTACGAGGGGTACGGGGTCGCAGGAGTGTCGTCGCCCACGGTGGGCGGCGGGGGGACGGCGCCCAAGTCGCCGCGCGCCTGGTCGGAGACGAGGGCGAGCGCCCTGCGTCCGGCGACCGTGCCGCTCTTGTCAGCGAGGGCGCCGCGCATCCCGATGGAGGCTTCCAGCTCGGCGCGGGCCCGGTCGACATTGCCGTTGCACAGCGCCAACACGCCCAGTTCATGGTGGAAGTAGGCATCTTCGGCCACTTCGCCCGCTATTCGGGCCGCCTGGGAGCCCGCCCGGAGCATCTTCTCCCAGACGCCCCACTGCATGCCCGCGGCGAAGGCGGGGGCGGCGCTGCGGGCCAGCAGGACCGCGGCGCTGGCGTGCCCGGCCTCCTCGCTGGCGAGAAGCGCCGTCAGGGCGGCGAGCATCGCGTCCGCCTCCCCGGCGGCCCGTTCGGGGCTGACCGAGGGGTGGCTCGCCCACCAGGCGTAGTGCTGGGCGGCGGTGTGGGCGTGGGCCGTGGCGTCGTCGGCGTAGCCCTTCTCCGTGAGCTGGGCGGCCACTCCGGGCGCAAGCCGGTAGCGGCCGCCGACGGCGGAGAGCAGCCCGCAGCTCATCAGCTCGCCGAGGGCCGCGTCCGCGTGGGTGTCGCCGACGAGCGCCGGCAGATGCGCCTGGTGCGGGACCTCGCCGCCGAGGGCGACGGCGAAGCGCAGGGCCTCGCGGGCGGAGGCGCTCATCCGGGAGGCCAGCAGCCCCGCCGGGGCCGCGCCTTCGCCGAGGGTGGGCAGCGGCACCTCGATGGCGCCGACGCATTCGAAGGGGCTGGCGTCTTCGATGGCCTCGGGGTCGGCGCGCAGGCTGTCGCACTGCCGCAGCAGCGCACCGGCCTGGACGAAGCGCAGGGGCAGCCCTTCGGACTCGAACCAGAGGTCGCCGGCCCAGTTGGTCTCGTCCTCGGTGAGCGGCCGGTCCACGGCGCGCTCCAGCAGTTCCAGCGAGGAGCTGCGGCCCAGGCCGGTGAGCACCATCTCCTCGATGTGCGAGTCCAGGGAGGGCGCGGGGACGTCGGGGGCGGCGGCGAAGAGGAAGGCGCACTCGGGCGCGGCGTCGAGCAGATCGTCCAGGGTCGCGCCGCCGAACTCCAGATCGTCGAGGACGACGATCGCGCCGATCTCGGCGACATGGGTGAGCAGTTCATCCCGTTCCGGGCGGTGCCGGGGGGCGCGGAAGACCGCGGCGAAGAGGTCGTACAGCAGCTGGGCGGGGGTGCGGCCGAGGCCGTTGAGCCGTACGACTCCGTCGGGGGCGAGGTCTGCGCACTCCTCGGCAACGACATCGAGGAGGGTGGTGCGTCCGGACCCGGCGGGGCCGGTGAGGCGTATGGAACGGCCGCGGCCGAGCAGGCGCAGAAGCTGACCGCGCTTCTCGTCCCGCTCCAGCAGGGGGAGCTGGGGTGCGGCGGGGCCGGGCGGCACGGGCGGCCGGGCGGCGCGGCGCAGTTCGGCGCGTTGGGCGGCGCTGTGGCGCTCGGGGGGCTCGGGCCGGTCGCCGGGCGGGCAGGGCTCGATCTCGCTGCCGTCGACGGGGTTGACGGTGAGGAGGAAGTCACCCGACACCAGCTGGACGGTCCTGGCGGGCGACGCCGCGGCGGACGGTCCCAGGTCGGGGGCGGCGGCGTCGCGCGGGGCACGCGGCAGGCCGCCGCCCGCGTCCTCGCGGAAGCTGTCGTTGTCCATGGTCCTAGCCCCCCAGGTGCGGTTGCTCGGCTTCGTCGCCGTCGAGCTCTGGCACTCTCTCGACGGTGAGGCGTTCCGGAACCCTAGACGTTCGCTCAGTATTGCCGAACAGGCGGGGTGCCGCCTCGCCCGTCACGTCACATTCTCATGATGATTGCGCACGTCGGGAGGTTCCGGCCCGGCTTGGACCGGGTCACACCGGCCCACTCCGGCTTGCACCGGGTCGCACGGGCTCGCACCGGGTCGCACCGGCACGGGCGGGCTCGCGCCGGCTCGCGCCTGTCAGGCCCGAGGGACCGTTTCCGCTGCGAGGCCGCCTTCGACGGCGAGGATGCGGTGCAGCCGGGTGGCCACCAGCAGGCGCTGCATCTGCGGCGGCACTCCGCGCAGGACGAGCCGGCGGCCGCAGCGGCCGGCCCGCCGGTGCGCGCCCATGATGACGCCGAGTCCGGTGGCGTCCCATGAGTCGAGGGCGGTCAGATCGAGCACGAGGTCGCCGTCTCCGCCGTCGACTGCGGAGTGCAGGACCGTACGGGCGTCCGCCGCGCTGCGGACGTCGAGGCGGCCCCCGACGACGAGCTCGGCGTGGTCGCCCCTGATGTGCATATGCGCTCCCCGAGAGTGCTCCGCTGGTCTGCGTGGTTCTGTGCGCGGTTCCTGAGTGGTTCTTTCTTGCAACACTTGCAACAACTGACGGCCCCGCAGGAGGGGAAGTTGCCGTCTGTAAGCGAACCGATACCGAATTCACCCCGGAGGGTGATCCGGAGTCGTCGGCAGCCGGTCAGTGGGTGTAAAAGCCCTGCCCGCTCTTACGGCCGATGTCACCCGCGTCCACCATGCGGCGCATCAGCTCCGGCGGCGCGAACTTCTCGTCCTGGGTCTCGGTGTAGATGTTCGAGGTGGCGTGGAGCAGGATGTCGACGCCGGTCAGGTCGGCGGTGGCCAGCGGGCCCATGGCGTGGCCGAAGCCGAGCTTGCAGGCGATGTCGATGTCCTCGGCCGAGGCGACGCCCGACTCGTACAGCTTGGCCGCCTCGACGACGAGCGCCGAGATAAGCCGGGTGGTGACAAAGCCGGCGACGTCGCGGTTGACGACGATGCAGGTCTTGCCGACGGACTCGGCGAACTCCCGTGCGGCGGCGAGGGTTTCGTCGCTGGTCTTGTAACCGCGCACCAGCTCGCAGAGCTGCATCATCGGGACAGGCGAGAAGAAGTGCGTGCCGACGACCCGCTCCGGGCGCTCCGTGACAGCCGCGATCTTGGTGATCGGGATGGCGGAGGTGTTGGAGGCGAGGACCGTCTCGTCCCGTACGAGCTTGTCGAGCGTACGGAAGATCTCGTGCTTGACCTCAAGCTTCTCGAACACGGCCTCGACGACGACATCCGCGTCCGCGGCGGCGTCCAGGTCGGTGGTGGTCGTGATGCGGGCCAATGCGGCCTCGGCGTCGGCGGCTTCGAGCCGGCCCTTGGCGACGAAGCGGTCGTACGAGGTCTTGATGGCGTCCTTGCCGCGCGCCAGCGCGCCGTCGGTGACATCGCGCAGCACGACCTCCCAGCCCGCCTGGGCGGAGACCTGCGCGATTCCGGACCCCATGAGTCCGGCTCCGATGACGGCGAGCTTCCTGGCCACTGCGGCACCCCTTCGGCTGTGTGTGAACGGCTGTCCTGTGCGGCACGGCCGCACAGTCATGCGACCGTGCGACGGTGCGTATACATACCGACGCTCTGCCGGAGGTTAGCGGTCGCACGCCGCCAAGTGGCGGTGAAGAGATGCGCGTCACGTCTCAGATGACGGACATCACACCGGTACGGCGCAGCAGTCGCCCGCCGGCCCCCTCATCATCCCTCGCGGACGGCGTACTTGAGCACCTGTTCGCCCAGCATGCCTGCCATGTCGTCGAGGAGCGCGAGCGCGCCGCGTGAGACATCGCCGGCCTTGCGGCCTTTGACCATCTCCGCGCCGATCCACCCCATGAGGGCGGACTGGATCCAGGCGAGCTGACCGGCCATAAGGGTGGGCAGGGGGTCGCCGTCCGCCGCGCCGGTCTCCGCGCGCAGGGTCTCCTCCAGCCGCTGGACAACCTCCTGCTGGATGGCGCAGAGCCGGGAGCGGAGGGTGTGCGCCTCCATCACCACGCGCATGAAGTCCGCGTATCCGTCGATCAGGCCGAGGTCAGGGGAGCCGGTCTCGACCTCACGGCGCAGCTCGCGCAGCACGGCGGCGGCAGCGGACTCGCCCTCGGCGCGGGCCCGGACACAGCGCGGCAGCCGATCGACGATGCCCTTGCTGCGGTCGAAGAAGAGGTCCTCCTTGGCCGGGAAGTAGTTGTAGACGGTGTTGACGGAGACATCGGCCGCGTCGGCGATCTCGGCGATGGTGACGGCGTCGAATCCCCGCTGAAGGAACAGCCCGGTGGCCACATCCGACAGATGCTGCCTGGTCTGCCGCTTCTTCCGCTCCCTGAGCCCCTCTGCCATGGCCTCATCGTAGCGTTGCTGCTATCAATTAAATTTTGGTGCCGATGCAAAATTCAATGACGCGATGCGGCCGCCGGGCCGCTCGTCACTAGGCTGGTCGCATGGTCAATCTGACGCGCATCTACACCCGCACCGGCGACACCGGCACCACGGCGCTCGGCGACATGAGCCGCACCGCAAAGACGGATCTGCGGATCGCCGCCTACGCCGACGCCAACGAGGCCAACGCCGCGATCGGCACAGCGATCGCGCTGGGGCAGCTGGACGAGGCCGTCGTCAAGGTCCTGGTCCGCGTCCAGAACGACCTCTTCGACGTGGGCGCGGACCTGTGCACCCCGGTCGTCGAGAAGCCGGAGCACCCGCCGCTGCGGGTCGAGCAGTCGTATATCGACAAGCTCGAAGCCGACTGCGATGTCTTCCTGGAACCCCTGGAGAAGCTCCGCAGCTTCATCCTCCCCGGCGGCGCGCCGGGCGCGGCCCTGCTCCACCAGGCGTGCACGGTGGTCCGCCGCGCGGAACGGTCCACCTGGGCGGCGCTGGAGGTGCACGGGGAGACGATGAACCCGCTGACGGCGACGTATCTGAACCGGCTGTCTGACCTGCTGTTCATTCTGGCGAGGGCGGCGAATCGGGAGGTCGGGGACGTGCTGTGGGTCCCGGGCGGGGAGCGCTAGTTCCCGGAACTGGAGGCTCCGCCCCCAGACCCCGGTACGGCCTGAAGGCCGTGTCCGCGGGGTCTGGGGGCGGAGCCCCAGGTTCAAGGGGCCCGTACCGGCGCGCGTTCCACCCCGCCCGCCTCCCCCTTCGGCGGCTTCTTCTGCCAGATCGTGTAGCTCAGCGCGATCAGGCCATGGATCGCCACCACCCGCCCCGCCGTCCCCTGCCAGTTCGTCAGCGACGTCGTACGGCTCGGGTCGTCCACGTACCAGACGGCGAGCTGGAGCAGCACGACCGCGACCGCCGCGGCGAGCACCGTACGGAGCCACTGCTTCGCCTCGTGCTTGGCGCGGGCGGAGCCGTAGCGCGGGGGCCCGGCCGGAGGGGGGCCGCCGGCGAAGCGGTGGGCGAAGTGGCCGTCGGCCCACTTGATCATGTAGTGGCCGTAGGCGACCGTGAAACCGATGTAGAGCGCGGCGAGCCCGTGCTTCCAGTCCGGCTCCGCGCCGTTCTTCAGGTCGATCGCCGTGACGACCAGCAGTACGACTTCCAGCAGCGGCTCCAGCAGCAGCACACCCGCACCCGCCCGCGGCAGCCGCGCCAGATAGCGCAGCGAGAGCCCCAGGGCCAGCAGCACCCAGAAGCCGACCTCGCAGATCACGATCAGCGTGACGATCACAGCACTCTCCCGTCGTTCCCCCGTGACTCCCCCGGTGTTCCTGTCCCAGGTTCACGTCCCGCGGGCGGGAAAGCGTCGTCGTCAGTGACGAAACGGCACTGCATCCTTCGATGTAGTCGCAGGTCACCCCGTACGCGGAGGCCCCGGCCCGGCGCGCCGTGTTTGATGGAGCGGTGAAACTCCCCCGCCCTCATCGCCATGACGCGCTGATCGCGCTGACCGGTCTCGTCGGCGGCCTGGCCTTCTGGGCTCTCGGGCTGCAGATGAACCCCGTGGACGAGCGTCCGCTGACGGGCGCATGGGTGCTGCTGCCGCTCGGCGTCATGGCGGGCGCGGAGCTGCTCCGCAGGACCTGGCCGCAGACCGCCCTGCTCACCGGCGCCGCGGCCCTGGTGGCGGACCAGTTCACCCAGGGCAATCTGGTCACCATCGTGATGTTCACGGATGTCGTGTACGCGGCGGTGCTCTACGGCACCCCGGCCGCCGCACGGCGCATCCCCGTCGGCTGCGGGCTGGTCACCGTGACGGCGACCATCGGGCTTCTGGCCTGGTTCCGCAGACCGGAGGCGTTGATCCTCGGTGTCGTCACCGGGCTGGTGTCGCTCGCTCCCGCCCTGACCGGGGTCCTGGTGCGCAACCACCGCGACGCCGCCGAGGCGGCCCGGCTGCGGGCCGAGCAGACCAAGCTGCTCGCCGAGGTCGACCGCACCCAGGCGGTGGTCGCCGAGCGGGCCCGGATGGCGCGGGAGCTGCACGACATGGTGGCGGGCCATCTCTCGGCGATCGCCATCCACTCCACGGCCGCGCTGTCCATCGGCGATCCGAAGACCGGCCATGAGGCGCTCTCCGTCATCCGGGAGAACAGCGTCGAAGGACTGGCCGAAATGCGCCGGCTGATCGGGCTGCTGCGTGACAGCGGCGGCGCGGATCCGGCGACCGCTTCCCCGGCCGCGGCCGCGCCGAGCCTCGCCGCCGTGGACGCGCTGATCGAGCAGGCCGAGGCACATGGCGCGCCCAGCGGACTGCGGTTCGCGCTGCACGACGCGCGGGACGGGCGGGACGGGCGGGACGGGCAGGGGCCGCTGCCCGCGCCGGTGGAGCTCGCCGCGTACAGGATCGTGCAGGAGTCGCTGACCAACGCCCTCAAGCACGCCTCGCCCGGCCGGGTCACGGTCACCCTCACCCAGGACGCACGGCGCCTGACGGTCCTGGTGACGAGCCCGTACGAAGGGGAGGGCGGCGCGCACGGTCCGCGCGCGCCGGGCTCCGGCGCCGGGCTGGTCGGCATGCGCGAACGGGCCGCGCTGCTGGCGGGCCGCTTCGAGTCGGGGCCGACGACCGCCGCCGGCGGAGGGAAGATCTGGCAGGTGCGGGCAGAGCTGCCCGTGGACGAGCTGCCCGTAGACGGAGGGAAGAGGAGTTCATGACGATCCGGGTCGTGGTGGCGGAGGACCAGAGCGCCGTACGCGCCGGGCTGGTGCTCATTCTGCGCAGCGCGCCGGAGATCGAGGTCGTGGGTGAGGCGGCGGACGGCGAGGAGGCGGTGCGGCTCGCCCGTGAGCTGCGCCCCGATCTGGTGCTGATGGACATTCAGATGCCGCGCCTCGACGGGGTGTCGGCGACGGGCCGGATCACCGGCGAGGGGCTGGCCGATGTGCTGGTGCTGACGACCTTTGATCTGGACGAGTATGTGTTCGGGGCGCTGCGCGCGGGCGCCGTGGGCTTTCTGCTGAAGAACACCGAGGCGCGGGATCTGGTGGCTGCGGTGCGCACGGTGGCGCGCGGGGAGGGCCTGATCGCCCCGGCCGTGACCCGGCGGCTGATCGCGGAGTTCGCCGCCCCCACACCCCCCGGGGCGAAGCAGGCGGACGCCCCGGATCCCGGTGTGCTCGACGCGCTGACCCGGCGGGAGCGTGAGGTGCTGTCCTGCCTCGGCGAGGGACTGTCCAACGCCGAGATCGCCGTACGCCTGTCGATGGCCGAGGCGACGGTCAAGACGCATGTCAGCCGTCTGCTGGGAAAGCTGGAGCTGCGGAGCCGGGTGCAAGCGGCGGTGCTGGCACAGGAGTTGGGCGTGTAAACCGGGCCGGCGAACACCTCCTCAGCTATGGTCTGGACCTATTGACGATTGGTCCAGACCTTCCTACTCTCACCGGACACACCCCTGCGGTGAGCCCCGCAGGGTGCGCAGTGATGCACGGACAACCCCCTTGAACGTCCGGACCTCGTTGAGGAGCAGCTGTGAAACCGCACTCCCAGCACCCCCCGCACCCCCCGCACGGCGTCAGAGGCAGACGCCGCTCCCGGCTTCTCGCCGGTCTCACCGCGCTGGCGGTGCCGCTCGCCGCCATGGTGGGCCTCGCCTCCCCCGCGGAAGCCGCGCCCTCCGCCACCGCCACATACGTCAAGACCCAGGACTGGGGCACCGGCTTCGAAGGCAAGTGGACGGTGAAGAACACCGGCGCCACCACCATCAACTCCTGGACGGTGGAGTGGGACTTCCCCTCCGGGACCTCCGTCACCACCGCCTGGGACGCCGACGTCACCAGCTCCGGCAACCACTGGACCGCCAAGAACAAGAGCTGGAACGGCACCCTCGCCCCCGGCGCCTCCGTGTCCTTCGGCTTCAACGGCGCGGGCCCCGGCTCGCCCTCGAACTGCACGGTCAACGGCGGCTCCTGCGACGGCGGCCCGAGCGAGCCCGGTGACGACCCGCCCTCCGCGCCCGGCACCCCGAGCGCCTCCGGCATCACCGACAGCTCCGTACAGCTGAGCTGGACCGCGGCTGCCGACGACAACGGCGTCAAGAACTACGACGTCCTGCGCGACGGCGCGGTCGTCGCCACGGTGACCTCCACCTCGTACACAGACACCGGGCTGAGCGCCGGAACCGACTACTCGTACACCGTCCGGGCCCGTGACACCGCCGGTCAGACCGGACCGCTCAGCGGCGCCCGAGCGGTCCGCACCACCGGCGGCGACCCGGGCCCCGGCCCCGGCCCGAGCGACACCGTCAAGCTCGGCTACTTCACCAACTGGGGCGTCTACCAGCGCAACTACCACGTAAAGAATCTGGTGACCTCCGGCTCCGCCGCCAAGATCACCCACATCAACTACGCCTTCGGCAACGTCCAGAACGGCCGCTGCACCATCGGCGACTCCTACGCCGACTACGAGAAGGCCTACACCGCCGCCCAGTCCGTCGACGGCGTCGCCGACACCTGGGACCAGCCGCTGCGCGGCAACTTCAACCAGCTGCGCAAGCTCAAGGCCCAGTACCCGCACATCAAGGTGCTGTGGTCGTTCGGCGGCTGGACCTGGTCCGGCGGCTTCGGGCAGGCCATGCAGAACCCGGCCGCCTTCGCCGACTCCTGCTACCAGCTGGTCGAGGACCCGCGGTGGGCCGACGTCTTCGACGGCATCGACCTCGACTGGGAGTACCCGAACGCGTGCGGGCTGAGCTGCGACTCCAGCGGCCCGGCCGTGATGAAGACGATGATGCAGGCGTTCCGCAACCGCTTCGGCCCGGACAACCTGGTCACCGCGGCGATCACCGCCGACGCCTCCAGCGGCGGCAAGATCGACGCGGCCGACTACGCGGGCGCCGCGCAGTACGCCGACTGGTACAACGTGATGACGTACGACTTCTTCGGCGCCTGGGCGGCCCAGGGCCCGACCGCCCCGCACTCCCCGCTGACCTCCTACCCGGGCATCCCGCAGGAGGGCTTCAACTCGGCGGCGGCCATCGCCAAGCTCAAAGCCAAGGGCATCCCCTCGAAGAAACTGCTGCTCGGCATCGGCTTCTACGGCCGCGGCTGGACCGGGGTGACCCAGTCGGCCCCCGGCGGCAGCGCGACCGGACCGGCCTCGGGGACGTACGAGCAGGGCATCGAGGACTACAAGGTGCTCAAGTCCCGCTGTCCGTCCAACGGCACGGTCGCGGGCACGGCCTATGCCCACTGCGGCAGCGAGTGGTGGAGCTATGACACCCCGGCGACCGTGACCTCCAAGATGGGCTGGGCCAGGAACCAGGACCTGGGAGGCGCGTTCTTCTGGGAGTTCAGCGGTGACACGGCCAATGGCGAGCTGGTGAGCGCGATCGACAGCGGCCTCGGTTAGACCGCCCGCACACCCTGTACGGGGAAGGGGCCCGGGAGACTCACTCTCCCGGGCCCCTTTATGCGGTACGACAATCAGGCCACATTGACTCTCCCCCAGACTCCTCCCCCAGCTACCGCTGGGAGGTGCCCCCAGGGGACCCCCATCCAACGAGAAAGACTATTTAGGCCACATTGACTCTCCCCCAGACTCCGTCCGGGGGTACCCCCATCCAACGAGAAAGACTATTTAGGCCACATTGACTCGTTGGCCCGGCGGGGCCGCCTCCAGCCAGGCCAGGAAGCCGGTCAGCGCGTCCTCGCTCATCGCCAGCTCCAGCCGGGTGTCGTCATGCAGACACTCCAGGACGACGGCATCGGAGAGCAGCGCCAGCTCCTCCTCCCCCTCGGGGGTGCGGCGGGCAACGACCTCCACCGACGCCCGCTCCAGAAAGCGGCGGGGACGCGGAGCGTACGAGAAGACCCGGAACCACTCGACCCGGTCGCCGTTGTAGCGGGCCACCCCGTAGATCCAGCCCTTGCCGGAGGCGTCGGGCTCCTCGGGCACATTCCAGCGCAGGCTGCAGTCGAAGGTGCCGCCCGAGCGCTGGATCAGCCGGCGGCGCAGTCCGAAGACGAACAGCCCGACCACCACCAGCGTGATGACCAGGCCGCCCACAAGCAGAGCGAGGAACATCTCCACCGACCTCCTCGCATCGTCCCGTACCTGCTATCCGTCTATGGAATACACATACACGCTGTATCACGTGCATCCGCATCGCCTCAGCCGCGGCGCGGCCCGGAGAGTCCGGGCCGGCCGCGGCTGAGGGTCGAACCGTCGGCGGGGCGGCTCAGCGCACCGCCACCGCGCGCAGCCGGACCTCGGCACGGCGCTCGGCGCCGGCGTCCGCATCCGACTTGGCACGCTCCAGCGCACGCTCGGCGCGCTGGACGTCGATCTCATCGGCCAGCTCGGCGATCTCGGCGAGCAGCGAGAGCTTGTTGTCCGCGAACGAGATAAAACCGCCGTGCACGGCGGCGACCACCGTGCCGGGCCCGTCCGGGGAAGCTGTACGAATGGTCACCGGGCCCGACTCCAGCACACCGAGCAGCGGCTGGTGACCGGGCATGACGCCGATGTCGCCGGACGTGGTGCGCGCGACGACCAGGGTGGCCTCGCCGGACCAGACACTGCGGTCCGCCGCTACCAGCTCGACGTGCAGCTCAGCAGCCAAGGTGGGCTCCTCGGGTCACCACCCGGCGGGTAATGCCGGGTGTTGGACAAATTCTAGGGGTTCTGGAAGGGGCGTTGCGAAGGGGGGCGGGACGTGCCCGCCCCCCTTCACCAGTCACAAGGACTTCAGGAGACGCCCAGCTCCTTGGCGTTCTTCTTCAGGTCCTCAAGACCACCGCACATGAAGAAGGCCTGCTCGGGGAAGTGGTCGTACTCGCCGTCGCAGATCGCGTTGAACGCGGCGATCGACTCGTCGAGCGGCACGTCCGAGCCGTCCACACCGGTGAACTGCTTCGCCGCGTGGGTGTTCTGCGACAGGAAGCGCTCGACGCGACGGGCGCGGTGGACGACCAGCTTGTCCTCCTCGCTGAGCTCGTCGATGCCGAGGATCGCGATGATGTCCTGGAGGTCCTTGTACTTCTGCAGGATTCCCTTGACACGGCTGGCCGTCTCGTAGTGGTCCTGGGAGATGTAGCGCGGGTCCAGAATCCGGGACGTGGAGTCCAGCGGGTCCACGGCCGGGTAGATGCCCTTCTCGGAGATCGGACGGGAGAGCACCGTCGTCGCGTCGAGGTGGGCGAAGGTGGTGGCCGGGGCCGGGTCGGTCAGGTCGTCCGCGGGGACGTAGATCGCCTGCATGGAGGTGATCGAGTGACCGCGGGTCGAGGTGATGCGCTCCTGCAGCAGACCCATCTCATCGGCCAGGTTCGGCTGGTAACCCACCGCG
Source organism: Streptomyces sp. PR69 (assembly GCF_026420845.1). Taxonomy (GTDB): domain Bacteria; phylum Actinomycetota; class Actinomycetes; order Streptomycetales; family Streptomycetaceae; genus Streptomyces. Next base: position 82,818 of record NZ_JAOWCB010000016.1, read on the forward strand.
GACGGCATACGGCCGAGCAGGGTGGACACCTCGGAGCCGGCCTGGGTGAACCGGAAGATGTTGTCGATGAAGAAGAGCACGTCCTGCTTCTGCACATCGCGGAAGTACTCCGCCATGGTCAGACCGGCCAGGGCGACGCGCAGACGGGTGCCCGGGGGCTCGTCCATCTGGCCGAAGACCAGCGCGGTCTTGTCCAGAACGCCGGACTCCTCCATCTCCACGATGAGGTCGTTGCCCTCACGGGTGCGCTCGCCGACGCCCGCGAAGACGGAGACGCCCTCGTGGAGGTTGGCGACACGCATGATCATTTCCTGGATCAGCACGGTCTTGCCGACGCCCGCGCCGCCGAACAGACCGATCTTGCCGCCCTTGACATACGGGGTCAGCAGGTCGACGACCTTCAGGCCGGTCTCGAACATCTCGGTCTTGGACTCAAGCTGGTCGAAGTCGGGGGCCTTGCGGTGGATCGGCCAGCGCTCGCCGACGTTGGCGTTCTCCTCGGGGAGGTTCAGCACCTCGCCGAGGGTGTTGAACACCTTGCCCTTGGTGAAGTCGCCGACCGGGACGGTGATGCCCGTGCCGGTGTTGGTCACCGGGGCCTGGCGGACCAGACCGTCGGTGGGCTGCATGGAGATGGTGCGCACCAGGCCGTCGCCGAGGTGCTGGGCGACCTCAAGCGTCAGCAGCTTCTTGGCGCCCTCCTGAGCCGGGTCGTCGACCTCGACGTGCAGGGCGTTGTAGATCTCCGGCATCGCGTCGACGGGGAACTCCACGTCGACGACCGGGCCGATCACCCGGGCGACGCGGCCCGTGGCGGCGGCCGTCTCAACAGTGGTGGTCATTTACTTTTCACTCCCCGCGGTCGCGTCGGCCAGGGCGCTCGCGCCACCGACGATCTCGCTGATTTCCTGGGTGATTTCGGCCTGGCGGGCCGCGTTGGCAAGACGGGAAAGCGAGTTGATCAGCTCGCCCGCATTGTCGGTCGCCGACTTCATCGCCCGGCGGCGGGCCGCGTGCTCGGAGGCGGCGGCCTGCAGCAGGGCGTTGTAGATCCGGCTCTCGACATAGCGCGGCAGCAGGGCGTCGAGGACGTCCTCCGCCGACGGCTCGAAGTCGAACAGCGGCAGGACCTCGCCGCCCTTCGCACCGCTCTGCAGCGCGGCCTCTTCAAGGCTGAGCGGCAGCATCCGGCGGTCGACGGGCGTCTGCGTCAGCATCGACACGAACTCCGTGAAGACGATGTGCAGCTCGTCGACGCCGCCCTCGGAGGTGTCCTGCTGGACCGCCTCGATGAGGGGACCGGCCACCTGCTTGGCGTCCGCGTAGCTCGGGCTGTCCGTGAACCCGGTCCACGAGTCCGCGATCTTGCGCTCGCGGAAGCCGTAGTAGGACACACCCTTGCGGCCGACGATGTAGGTGTCGACCTCCTTGCCCTCGCCGCGGAGCCGCTCGGTGAGCCGGTCGGCCGCCTTGATGGCGTTGGAGGAGTAGCCGCCGGCCAGACCGCGGTCGCTCGTGATGAGCAGAACCGCGGCACGGGTCGGCTGGTCCGCCTCCGTGGTCAGCGGGTGCTTGGTGTTCGATCCGGTGGCCACCGCCGTGACCGCGCGGGTCAGCTCGGTCGCGTACGGCGTGGAGGCCGCCACCTTGCGCTGCGCCTTGACGATGCGCGAGGCGGCGATCATCTCCATCGCCTTGGTGATCTTCTTCGTCGCGGTGACGGACCGGATGCGACGCTTGTAGACCCGGAGCTGCGCTCCCATGAGTCAGGTCCCTTCCGTCGTCACTTGGAGACGTTGACGGCCGCCGGAGCGTCCTCGCCGAGCAGCTTGCCGTCGGAGGTCTCGAACTGCTTCTTGAACGCCGCGATGGAGTCCGCGACCTTGGTCAGCGTGTCGTCCGACATCTTCCCGCCCTCGCGGATGGAGGTCATCAGCGTGCCCTCCTCGCGGTGCAGGTAGTCCAGCAGCTCGCGCTCGAAGCGGCGGATGTCCGCCACCGGCACGTCGTCCATCTTGCCGGTGGTGCCGGCCCACACGGAGACGACCTGGTTCTCGGTCGGCATCGGGTCGTACTGCGGCTGCTTGAGCAGCTCGACCATGCGCTTGCCGCGCTCCAGGGCGGACTTCGAGGCGGCGTCCAGGTCGGAGCCGAAGGCGGCGAACGCCTCCAGCTCGCGGTACTGGGCCAGGTCCACACGCAGTCGGCCGGAGACCTGCTTCATGGCCTTGTGCTGGGCGGAGCCACCGACTCGGGAGACGGAGATGCCGACGTTCAGGGCCGGACGCTGACCGGCGTTGAACAGGTCGGACTCCAGGAAGCACTGGCCGTCGGTGATGGAGATGACGTTGGTCGGAATGAACGCCGACACGTCGTTGGCCTTGGTCTCGACGATCGGCAGACCCGTCATCGAACCGGCGCCCATCTCGTCGGAGAGCTTGGCGCAGCGCTCCAGCAGACGGGAGTGCAGGTAGAAGACGTCACCCGGGTAGGCCTCACGGCCCGGCGGGCGGCGCAGCAGCAGCGACACGGCGCGGTAGGCGTCGGCCTGCTTCGACAGGTCGTCGAAGACGATCAGGACGTGCTTGCCCTCGTACATCCACTGCTGGCCGATGGCCGAGCCGGTGTAGGGGGCGAGGTACTTGAAGCCGGCCGGGTCGGACGCCGGGGCGGCGACGATCGTCGTGTACTCCAGCGCGCCGGCCTCCTCCAGCGCGCCGCGCACGGACGCGATGGTGGAGCCCTTCTGGCCGATGGCGACGTAGATGCAGCGGACCTGCTTCTTCGGGTCGCCGGAGCGCCAGTTGTCACGCTGGTTGATGATCGTGTCGACGGCCAGGGCGGTCTTGCCGGTCTGCCGGTCGCCGATGATCAGCTGACGCTGGCCACGGCCGATCGGGGTCATCGCGTCGACGGCCTTGTAGCCGGTCTCCATCGGCTCGTGCACCGACTTGCGCTGCATGACCGTGGGGGCCTGCAGCTCAAGGGCGCGGCGGCCCGAGGTCTCGATCTCGCCGAGGCCGTCGATCGGGTTGCCGAGCGGGTCGACGACACGGCCAAGGTAGCCCTCGCCGACCGCGACGGACAGGACCTCGCCGGTGCGGGAGACCGACTGGCCCTCCTCGATGCCGCTGAACTCACCGAGGACGATGGCACCGATCTCGCGGTCCTCGAGGTTGAGGGCGAGGCCGAGGGTGCCGTCCTCGAACTTCAGCAGCTCGTTTGCCATGGCCGAGGGAAGACCCTCGACCTTCGCGATGCCGTCGCCGGCAAGGCTGACCGTACCGACCTCCTCGCGCGAGGCCGCGTCCGGCTTGTACGCCTGGACAAAGTTCTCCAGCGCGTCCCGGATCTCCTCCGGCCGGATCGTGAGCTCCGCCATCTGGGTTCCCTGCTCTCCTTGTTGGGCCCGAAGTTTCTTTGGGGGTCTGGGGGCGGCCCCCAGGAATCTTCTGCAATCTCTGCACGGCCCAACCGGGCCGCTAGCTGATGCTTGTTGAGTTGGTGGCTGATCAGCCGGCCATCCGGCGGGCCGCCTCGTCGAGGCGCTCCGCGACGGTGCCGTTGATCTCCTCGTCGCCGACTCGCACCGAGATCCCGCCGAGGACCTCGGGGTCCACGTCGAGGTTGAGGTGCATCTGGCGGCCGTACAGCTTCGCCAGCACGGCGCCGAGGCGCTGCTTCTGCGTCTCGCTCAGCGGAACCGCCGTGGTGACGACCGCGACCATGCGGTCACGGCGATCCGCGGCCAGCTTGGACAGGGACTGAAGTCCCGACTCCAGGCTACGTCCTCGCGGAGCGGTCACCAGGCGGACGACCAGCCGCTCGGTGGCCGGATTGGCCCTGCCGCCTAGCAGGCTGCGCAGCAGCTCGCTCTTGGCGGACGCCGTGGCGGTACGGTCCGTGAGCGCGGCACGCAGCTCGGTGCTGGACTCGACGACGCGGCCGAACCGGAACAGCTCGTCCTCGACGTCGTCCAGGGCGCCGGCCTGCTGCGCCGCGGTGAGATCGGCGGTGTCCGCCAGCTCCTCGACCGCGTCGACCAGGTCACGTGAGGCGGACCAGCGGGAGCGGACCATGCCGGAGACCAGGTCGACGCTCTCGCCGCTCACCTGACCGCTCAGCAGCCGCCCGGCCAGCTCGGCCTTGGCCTCGCCGGACTGCGCCGGGTCGGTCAGGACCCGACGCAGCGACACCTCGCGGTCGAGCAGCGCGGTGACGGCGGCCAGCTCCTCGGCGAGCTTCTTGGCGTCGACCGACGTGTTGTCGGTCAGCGCGTCGAGGCGCTCACGTGCGGCAGCCAGTGCCTCGCGGCTCGCTCCGTTCATCGGGCGGCCTCGGCCTTCGTCGCACCGTCTTCGAGCTCATCGAGGAAACGGTCGATCGTGCGGCTCTGCCGCGCGTGGTCCTCCAGGGACTCGCCGACGAGCTTGCCGGCCAGGTCGGTGGCGAGCTTGCCCACGTCCTGGCGCAGCGCCGCGGCCGCGGCCTTGCGGTCGGCCTCGATCTGGGCGTGACCAGCCGCGATGATCTCCTCACGCTGCCGCTGGCCTTCCGCCTTCATCTCCTGGATGATCGCGGTGCCCTGCTCGGTCGCCTCCTGACGGAGACGCGCGGCCTCGTGGCGGGCCTCGGCGAGCTGAGCCTTGTACTGCTCAAGCACGCTCTCGGCTTCGACCTTGGCCGCCTCGGCCTTCTCCATGCCGCCTTCGATGGCCTCGCGGCGCTCTTCCAGAACCCGGTTGATGTTCGGGAGGAGCTTCTTGGCGAGGAAGAAGAAGACGATGGCGAAGGCGATCGTGCCGACGAGCAGCTCGGGGCCCGGAGGAACGAGCGGATTCTGCTCCTCCTCGGCCGCCAGCTGAACGAGGTTGGCGATCACATCAATGCCTTTCGTCGAATGAGCTATTCGTCTTCAGCACTCAGGAGCCGTAGACGAACGGCATGACGATGCCGATGAGGGCGAGCGCCTCACAGAAGGCGAAGCCGAGGATCTGGTTGGCGCGGATCAGGCCGGCGGCCTCGGGCTGACGAGCCAGGGCCTCGGTGCCCTTACCGAAGACGATGCCGACGCCGACGCCGGGGCCGATGGCCGCGAGACCGTAGCCGATGGAGCCGAGGGCCTTGAGGTCACCGGTGACGGCGGCGAGTTCCAGAGTCGCGGACATGCCGTTACTTCCTTCTCTTTCGTGGACCGGTGGGGGTTGGCCACCGGGCGCATAGGGGATTTGCGGGGAGAGTGCTCAGTGGTGCTCGGCGAGAGCACCCTGAATGTAGGAGCAGGCCAGCAGGACGAAGACGTACGCCTGCACGGCCTGGACGAAGAGCTCGAATCCGATCATGCCGATCGTCATGGCGAACGAGACGCCGGCGGCCGGGATCATGTAGCTGTTCAGCAGGTACCAGGAGGCGACGGTGAACATCACCAGCATCAGGTGACCGGCGAACATATTGGCGAAGAGTCGCACCGCGTGGGTGAAGGGGCGGACCAGCAGGTTCGAGAAGAACTCGATGACCACGACAAGCGGAAGAACCGGGCCAAGACTCTTGTCGTAACCGGTGATGTTCTTGAGTCCGCCGACGAAGCCGTGGCGCTTGAAGGTAAGCGACACCCAGATCACATAGACGATGAGCGCCAGGATCATCGGGTACGCGATGATCGAGGAGACGGGGAACTGGGCCAGCGGGATCACGGACCAGATGTTCATGATCCAGACGAAGAAGAAGATGGAGACCATGAGCGGGACGTACTTCTCGCCCTCACGCTTTCCGATGGTCTCGTAGACAATCCCGCGGCGCACAAAGTCGTAACCGGCCTCGCCGATCATCTGCAGCTTGCCGGGAACAACCTTCGCCTTGCCGAATGCCGCCCAGAAGAAGGCGACCACAAGGACGGAGGTGATCAGCGCAAGCAGCATCACCTTGTTGAACTCGTACCCGCCGACGGTGAAGAGGGGCTGGAAGAGGAAGGAATGCAAGCCCGGCGCCGGAAAGCCACAGCCGTTGTCGGCCATGATGCGGCAGCTCCAGTCAAAGGCGAGCGTGGTCTGTTCAGCACTCACCGCGGGCTCCTTCGGCGTGACGCATGGGTTCGGCAACCTCGGTTTGTCGGCGCGGCGCACAGCCGCGAGTCGGCACCGGACTGGTGTTTCGGATGTGGGAGCGGCGATCAGGCATCGAGGCCTCGCGATCGAACAGGCGTCAGCTCAGATGCCCGCGCCCGCAGTGCCGCAGTTGGCACCGGACGATAGCAGGATCTCGAACGAGCACTTATCCCGGCCCTACCTGTCACGACGACAGGCCCGTCTTCTCACCGGCAGGAGGCGCGGAGGGTTCGGGTTCGACGTAGAGAATCTTGGCCTTCATATAGGCACGGGCCTGGGCCGCCACCCAGGCGAGCGTCGCAGCGACGATCGTTGCGGCAAAGACCTTGGGATCGAAGAGGGTCGTGTCCTTGAAGACGGCGACGAAGACGAACAGCAGCAGAAGCTGTGTCGTGTAGAGCATCAGCCCCATCGCCTGGAACAACTGGGGGAAGCTCTTGGCGGTCCGCTGGAGGACGACGAGCCCGATCCCCATGAAGACGATGACCACCAGCGCCCCGACGACCGCTCCGAGCGCTCCCTTGCCCCCCGCGACCACCCCGCCGACGACGGCTGCGACCGCGCCGACGGCAGCGGTGGGTAGAACGGTGTGCAGGAGAGTCCGGGCGTCTTGGGACGTCGGCATGGCGGCAGCTCCGCTTACTGGTGGGGGCAGTGGTGTCGTCATGGACGAGCGTAGATCCGGTCCGAGGCAGATCTCGGGGCCAGTGGACCGTCGCACTACGGTCCTTCGGCGCTGTCTCCGGTTCTCGTGAACGGTATCACAAACTATTTGATGAGGTCTTTACCCACTGGGTGTGCCGACTGTCACACATGAGAGTGAGCATGCACAAACTTGCAGCGCCGCGAGCAAAATCTCTGCTATTGGCCCGGTTCACCCCCCTCCTCGAACCCGAACGAGCGACACCTAGCCATGCAGTTGTTTCGATCAAGCCAATCCATGCACCCGAGACCGACCGCACGATGTCCAGGGAATCGCCAGCTCACACAGGACGTCCGCCTACCTGGAATGCGTCGCTCCGAGTGTCCGCTCGGCCACTGTTCGGTTGACGCACCTCTCCCAGGCATCGCAGGATCACCATGAGCATCAGCAAGGGAACTGGCGTTCGACACCGTCAACCACCGTTGCTTGGTGCAAATTCGGTCTGACCAACCACAAGGAGCACAGATGGCTAGGAAGCGTTCAGCGTTCTTAAGCGTCACGACTGCAGCCACTTTGCTGGCCGGAGGGATGCTCGCCGCCACCGCAACACCTGCGGCAGCAGCTCCCTCGTCCGCGACGGCTGTCTCCTGCGGGACCACGATCAAGCGTCTGCCCAACGGGGGCGGGGTCTTCCCCAACAAGAAGTGGGACATCTACTACCGCAACTGCAGCAGCAAGGCGGTGAAGAAGCGGGTGGACATCGCACGGGGGCGTGACACCCCCTGCTCCACCATCAACGCGGGGGCCACGAAGAAGTGGCACTTCGAGACCGGTCACTTCGGCATCGATTACCCGCGCAGCGTCGTCAGCTGCTGACATCTGACGAACTGAGTCGTTCGGCCGCCATCGGCAAGGCGGCCGAACGACTCTTGCGTTGACGGCGCGAGCCGACGTGCCTACTTCCTCACGTTGCTGGTCGTAAAGCGCGAACGGGGGCCGATGGCCGTCGCTCCGTTGACGCCCGAGACGCCGACGGCCACCGGGACGCGTTCCCCGTCGTCCTCCTGGGCGTCCTGGACATCCTGAGCGCCCTGGGCCGCGCCGGCCGAGGGCTCGTGCGGGAGCGAGGCCGCAGGCTGCGGGGCAAGGGCCCGGCGGCGGTAGCGGGGCGGGACGAAGGACTCCGCCCAGCGCGGGGCGCGCGGGGTGAAGCGCGGCAGGAGCAGCAGGACCAGGCCCACCGCGCTCAGGGCGACGACGAGCAGGACGATCCACATCGACGCCGAGTGGACCGAGTACGCCACGACGCCGAAGGCGATCAGCGCCGACCAGAAGTACATGATCAGAACGGCCCGGCTGTGCGAGTGGCCGATCTCCAGCAGCCGGTGGTGCAGATGGCCGCGGTCCGCGGCGAACGGCGACTGACCCTTCCAGGTGCGGCGCACGATCGCCAGCACCAGGTCGGCCACCGGGATCGCGATGATGGTCAGCGGCAGCAGCAGCGGAATGAAGACCGGCAGCGCCGCGTGCGTGGCCTCGCGGGTGCCGCCCTCGAAGATCTTCAGGGCGTCCGGGTCCACCTGTCCCGTCACCGAGATCGCGGCCGCCGCCAGCACCAGGCCGATCAGCATCGAGCCTGAGTCGCCCATGAAGATCCGCGCGGGGTGCATATTGTGCGGCAGGAAGCCCAGGCACATGCCCATCAGGACCGCCGTGAACAGCGTCGCGGGCGCGGCCGCCTCGATCATGTACCCGAACCAGATCCGGTACGAGTAGAGGAAGAACGCCGCCGCGGCGATGCAGACCATGCCGGCCGCCAGCCCGTCCAGACCGTCCACGAAGTTCACCGCGTTGATGGTGATGACCACCAGCGCCACGGTCAGCAGCGTGCCCTGCCACTGCGTCAGCGAGACCGTGCCGACGCCCGGGATCGGCAGCCACAGGATCGTGAGGCCCTGCATCACCATCACACCCGCGGCGATCATCTGCCCGCCGAGCTTGATCAGCGCGTCGATCTCGAACTTGTCGTCGAGGACGCCGATGATCCAGATCAGGGCCGCGCCGGAGAGCAGCGCACGCGGCTCGTTGGACAGCTCGAAGACGCCGTTGAGGTTCTGCAGATGGTCTGCGACGAGCAGCCCCGCGCACAGGCCGAAGAACATGGCGATCCCGCCGAGCCGGGGCGTGGGCTCCCGGTGCACGTCCCGCGCGCGGATCTCCGGCATCGCGCCGGTGGCGATGGCGAACTTGCGCACCGGCCCGGTGAGCAGATACGTCACCGCGGCCGTGACACACAGTGTCAGCAGGTAATCACGCACGGGCTGCCCCACAGGAATCGCTGGCCATCTCAGCCCCACACCCTAGCTCTGGTCGCCCCATGGATGAGGACAACCGGAGCCGGGCAGCCGGTTGCACCGCCTCCGGCTACCCCGGATAGGGGGGAAATCTACCGGCCAGCTCGCGGACCTCCGTACGCACCCTTCTGATCGACTCCCCGCCCTCTCCGTTCCCCTCCCTGACGGCCGCGGCGAACAGCGCGGCGACACGCGCCATTTCGGTCTCCCGCATGCCCTGGGTCGTCACGGCGGCCGTGCCCAGGCGAATGCCGCGCCCTCCGTCCCCGTACGGCAGGGCACAGGTGTCGAGCACCAGGCCCGCCGCGGCGAGCCGGCCGCGGGCCGTTCTGCCGTCCACCCCGAGCGGGGCCGGGTCGACGACGACGAGATGGGTGTCCGTACCGCCGGTCAGGACCTCCAGGCCCTCCGCGGCGAGCGCGTCGGCCAGCACGCGCGCGTTGGCGACCACCTGATGGGCGTACTCCGTGAACGCGGGTGTTGCCGCCTCCCCGAAGGCGACGGCCTTCGCCGCGATCGTGTGCATCTGCGCGCCGCCCTGGGTGAAGGGGAAAACCGCCCGGTCGATCCTCTCCGCGAGATCCGCCCCGCACAGGATCATCCCGCCGCGCGGCCCGCGCAGCACCTTGTGCGTGGTCGCGCAGACGACGTCCGCGTACGGGACGGGGCTCGGGGCCGCGCCGCCCGCGACCAGCCCCATGGGATGGGCCGCGTCCGCGATCAGGCAGGCGCCCACCTCGTCCGCGATCTCCCGGAAGGCGGCGTAGTCGGGGTGCCGGGGGTAGGAGATCGAGCCGCAGACGATCGCCTTGGGCCGGTCGCGGTGGGCCAGGGCGTTGACTTCCTCGTAGTCGATGAGACCGGTCTCGGCGTCGACGCCGTACCCGACGAAGTCGAACCAGCGGCCGGAGAAGTTGGACGGCGAGCCATGAGTGAGATGCCCGCCGTACGCCAGCCCCATGGCGAGCACGGTGTCGCCGGGCCGCAGCAGGGCAGCGTAGGCCGCGAGCACGGCGGAGGAGCCGGAGTGCGGTTGCACATTCGCATGCTCGGCCCCGAAGAGGCCCGCGGCCCGCTCCACGGCGATCCGCTCGGCCGCGTCGACCAGCTCACAGCCGCCGTGGTGACGGGCGCCCGGATACCCCTCCGCGTACTTGTTCGCCAGCGGCGAGCCGAGCGCCGCCAGCACGGCCGGCGAGGTGAAGTTCTCCGCGGCGATGAGCTGCAGCCCTTCCGCCTGCCGGGCCGTCTCCCCCACGATCACCTCACCGATCTGCGGGTCCTGCCTGCGCAGCGCCTCGAAGTCCGCGGGAGCGGGGGCGTGGGCGGCGGATGCGGCGGTCGCCGCGGCGGTCACCGGCATGGGGGGCTCCCGGCGTGGACGGTGCGGTTCCGGCCTCTCCAATGTAGGCCGAGGGGGGCGGGGGCCGCCTGGTGTCGGCGGGGTGTGTCTTCCCCTCCCCGCCCCTTCCCGCAACTGGGGCTCCACCCCCAGACCACCCTCCGGGGGGAGGAGCCTGCGGGGCTGCCGCCCCGCGCCCCCCGTACGGCCTTCGGCCGTGTCCTCAAACCCCCAGACTCCGTCCGGGGGACCCCCAACGGAGGTGCCCCCAGGAGAAGCCCCGTACGGGCTCGATTTGGCTGCGCCAGACTCCATCCCCGCCGGCGCTCAAGGCGCGGGGACCAGACTCCATCCCTGCCGGCGATTGAGGCGCGGGGACCAGAAACCAGCCCCGCCGGCGATTGAGGCGCGGGGACCAGAAACCAGCCCCGCCGGCGATTGAGGCGCGGGGGTGCGGGGGCGGAGCCCCCGGAAAGGGTCAGCCGCGCTCCGCGACCCCCGTCAGCGCCGTCACCACCGGGTCCAGCGCCTGCTGGATCTCGTCGCCGATCGAGCGGAAGAACGTGATCGGCGCACCGTACGGATCGTGCACCTCGTCCGCGTCAGGGTTCGGCGCCAGCAGCCACCCCCGCAGCGCCGCCGCGGCCTGCACCAGGGCGCGGGCGCGCTGCACGACGCCGTCGCCGGGGTCGGGCAGGGTGGCGGGGTCTATGGCCCGGACCAGCCGGGTGAACTCCTTCAGCGTGAAGGTGCGCAGTCCCGCGGAGTGCCCCATGGAGATGACCTGCGCCCGGTGGTCCCGCGTCGCGGTGAGGACGAGATCCGCGCGGATCACATGCTCGTCCAGCAGCTCCCGCCCCGTGAAGCCGCTCGCGTCCGCACCGAAGTCCGCGAGCACGATCTCCGCGTTGGCCTCCATCGGGGCCCCCTCGTGCCCCCAGGTGCCCGCGCTCTCCACGATCAGGCCGCCGGCCAGGGGGTCGCCCAGGCGGTTGCTCAGGGCATGCCGGGTCAGCCGCTCGGTGATCGGCGAGCGGCATACATTGCCGGTGCTGACGTGGAGGATTCTGAACGTGTCGCCCGTGGCGACCGCCGCACCTATGCCACGCCCCTCAGGGGCGGTCAATTCGCCACCTCGAGGTCGGGTACGACCTTGCGCAGCTCCTCCGGGGTCAGCGCGCCCTCGCGCAGCAGCACCGGGACGTCCCCGGTCACATCGACGATCGAGGACGGCACGATGCCGGGCGTCGGCCCTCCGTCGAGGTACACGGACACGGAGTCGCCGAGCATCTCCTGGGCCGCGTCGCAGTCCTCAGGGGCCGGGTGCCCGGTCAGATTCGCGGAGGAGACGGCCATCGGGCCGACCTCGGTGAGCAGTTCGATGGCGACCGGGTGCAGCGGCATGCGGATGGCCACGGTGCCGCGGGTGTCGCCGAGGTCCCACTGGAGGGACGGCTGGTGCCGGGCGACCAGTGTCAGCGCACCGGGCCAGAAGGCGTCGACCAGCTCCCACGCCTGCTCGGAGAAGTCGGTGACCAGCCCGTGCAGGGTGTTCGGCGAGCCGATCAGCACGGGGGTGGGCATATTGCGGCCCCGGCCCTTGGCGTCCAGCAGATCGGCCACGGCCTCGGAGCTGAAGGCGTCCGCGCCGATCCCGTACACGGTGTCGGTGGGCAGCACGACCAGTTCGCCGCGCCGTACGGCCGACGCCGCCTCGCGCAGGCCGGTGGCGCGGTCGGTCGCGTCGTTGCAGTCGTATCGCCGAGCCATCAGCCGGCCCTCCTCATGTCGTTCGCATCGGTCATTGCAGTCAGCAGAAGAACGGGGGACGTCACGGCATCGCCTTGCGGGCCGTGGCGAACCGCGGGCGGTTGTTCAGGTCCGGGTGGTCCGCCGCATCCGCCCAGCCGCTCTCCTCGTTGAAGATCCACGGCACCTGGCCGCCCTGGGTGTCCGCGTGCTCGACGACCACCAGGCCGCCCGGGCGCAGCAGCCGGTGGGCGGTGCGCTCCAGGCCCCGGATGACGTCGAGACCGTCCTCTCCGGAGAACAGCGCCATCTGGGGGTCGTGGTCCCGTGCCTCGGGGGCGACATACTCCCACTCGGTGAGCGGAATGTACGGCGGATTGGAGATGACGAGGTCGACCTGGCCGTCCAGCTCGGGCAGCGCGGCCAGGGCGTCGCCCTGGTGGACGGTGACGCGGGAGCCCTCGGCGTTCTTGCGGGCCCACTTCAGCGCGTCCTCGGACAGCTCCACGGCGTGTACGCGCGAGCGGGGCACTTCCTGCGCCATGGCGAGCGCGATCGCGCCGGAGCCGGTGCAGAGGTCGACGATCAGCGGTTCGACGACGTCCATGGCGCGGACGGCCTGTATGGCCCAGTCGACGACGGACTCGGTCTCGGGGCGCGGTACGAAGACCCCGGGGCCGACCTGGAGTTCCAGATAGCGGAAGAAGGCGCGGCCGGTGATGTGCTGGAGGGGCTCACGGGCCTCACGGCGGGCGACGGCCTCCCAGTAGCGGGCGTCGAAGTCCGCGTCCTTGACGGCGTGCAGCTCTCCCCGCTTCACACCGTGCACAAACGCGGCGAGCTCCTCCGCGTCGAAACGCGGCGAGGGCACGCCGGCGTCGGCCAGCCGCTGGGTGGCCTGGGCCACCTCGGCGAGCAGCAGGTTCACGCTGTTCCCTCCAGCACGTGCCAGTCGTTGCGCTGCTTGTTGCGCTGTGTGCTGCGCTGTTCGTCGCGCGTTGCGCGGCGCGTTGTGCAGCGCTTTGTGTTGCCGCGCGTTACCGCGCGTCGTTGCCCGTCACTGCGCGGCGGCGAGCTTCGCCGCGGCGTCCGCGTCGACGCAAGCCTGGATGACCGCATCCAGATCGCCGTCGAGCACCTGGTCAAGGTTGTACGCCTTGAAGCCGACCCGGTGGTCCGAGATCCGGTTCTCCGGGAAGTTGTACGTACGGATCTTCTCGGAGCGGTCCACGGTGCGCACCTGGCTGCGGCGGGCGTCGGCGGCCTCCTTCTCGGCCTCCTCCTGCGCCATGGCGAGCAGCCTGGAGCGCAGGATACGCAGCGCCTGCTCCTTGTTCTGGAGCTGGCTCTTCTCGTTCTGGCACGAGGCTACGACGCCGGTCGGCAGATGGGTGATGCGCACCGCCGAGTCGGTGGTGTTGACCGACTGGCCGCCGGGCCCGGAGGAGCGGTAGACGTCGATCCGCAGATCGTTGGCGTTGATCTCGACGTCGACCTCCTCGGCTTCCGGGGTGACCAGCACACCGGCCGCGGAGGTGTGGATACGGCCCTGGGACTCGGTGGCGGGCACCCGCTGGACGCGGTGCACCCCGCCCTCGTACTTCAGCCGTGCCCAGACGCCCTGGCCCGGCTCGGCGGCCGCGCCGCGGCTCTTCACCGCGACCTGGACGTCCTTGTAGCCGCCCAGCTCGGACTCGGTGGCGTCGATGATCTCGGTCTTCCAGCCGGCGCGCTCCGCGTAGCGCAGATACATCCGCAGCAGATCGCCGGCGAACAGCGCGGACTCGTCGCCGCCCGCGCCCGCCTTGACCTCAAGGATGACGTCCTTGTCGTCGCTGGGGTCGCGGGGCACCAGCAGCAGCCGCAGCTTCTCGGTCAGCTCCTCGCGGCGCGCTTCTAGCTCCTTGACCTCGTCGGCGAAGTCCGGGTCTTCGGCGGCCAGTTCACGCGCCGTGCCGATGTCGTCCCCGGTCTGCTTCCAGGAGCGGTACGCGGCCACGATCGGGGTCAGCTCGGCGTAGCGCTTGTTCAGCTTGCGCGCATTGGCCTGGTCGGCGTGGACCGAAGGGTCGGCGAGCTTCTTCTCGAGGTCGGCGTGTTCGCCGACCAGTTCCTCGACCGCCTCGAACATCGGGGGCTCCTGATGGGGATGACGCGACTAGATGACGCGAAAGGGGCTGTAGGACGCCAAACGCCGGTCCCGGCCGCCCCGCGTAGGGGCAGCCGAAGACCGGCGCAGTGGCTCGCTACTTCTTGGCGGAGCCGGCGGCCTTGCCGAAGCGGGCCTCGAAGCGGGCCACACGGCCACCGGTGTCGAGGATCTTCTGCTTGCCCGTGTAGAACGGGTGGCACTCGGAGCAGACCTCGGCGCGGATGGAACCGCCTTCGATCGTGCTGCGGGTGGTGAACGCCGCGCCGCAGGTGCAGCTGACCTGGGTCTCGACGTACTCGGGGTGGATGTCGCGCTTCAAGGTGTCTCCTAGATTCGGGAGGGCGCCGGGTCGCACGCGCGGGATGCGGGTGCGTGAACCGGAGCCGACGTACCAGTCTGCCAGTACTGGCCGCATCTGACCAAAACCGGGGGCGGCCCCCGTCTATTCCGGCCCGCGCGGGCCGGGGTTTCCGGCTCCGCCGTGCGATCGCCCGGTTACCCGGAGGTCACCGGTTAACCGGAGGTCATTGGACGACGTCCGCGGCCTGCCCGGTCGCGGCGTCCTTCGTGACGGAGGCGGGGATCGGCTTGTCCTGCTTGAGGGCCGTCCAGACCTGCTGGGAGGCGGTGAGCAGCGGCACCACGCGGTTGGGGTCGACGGTGTCGTACTGCACCGGCAGCGTGATCATCTGGATGTCGTCCGCGCCGAGGCCGGCCAGGGACCTGGCGAAGCCGGTCAGCGCGTCGACCGAGTCGAGTTCCGAGTCGGGCGTGATGGCCTTGGTGGCGGTGTCGGCGAGGTCGAAGAGCTTCTTCGGGCTGGTGAAGACGCCGACGGACTTCACCTGGTCGACGAGGGCTTTGATGAACGCCTGCTGGAGCTGTATTCGTCCCAGGTCGCTGCCGTCGCCGACGCTCTTGCGGGTGCGTACGAGACCGAGGGACTGCTCCCCGTCGAGGGTGTGGGCGCCCGGCTGGAGGTCGAGATGGCTCTTGCCGTCCTTGATCGGCCGGGTGGTGGTGACCTCCACCCCGCCGAGTTCGTCGATGAGCTTCTTGAAGCCGGTGAAGTCGACCTCGATGAAGTGGTCCATGCGGATGCCGGACATGGTCTCCACGGTCTTCACGGCGCAGGCCGGGCCGCCGACCTCGTACGCCGTGTTGAACATGGCGCGCGGCTGGGCGGGGACGCTTGTGCCCTTGGCGTCGGTGCACATGGGCCTGGTGACCAGGGTGTCGCGGGGAATGGAGACGACGGATGCCTTCTTATGGCCCTCGTAGACATGGACGATCATCGCGGTGTCGGAGCGTGCGCCGCCCTCGTCCGCGCCATATGCGGAGTTGGCGCCGGAGCGTGAGTCGGAGCCCAGGACGAGGATGTCCATGGAGCCGTTGTCGACGTCGTCGGGGCGGTCGCCGCCGAGGGCGGCGTTGATGTCGACGCCGTGGATGTTGTCATTGAGGGTGAAGTAGACATAGCCGAGGCCGGAGCCGCCGATCAGGGCGATTCCGGCCGCGGACCAGGCGAGGAGCGTCAGCGCCCGGCGGCCTTTGCCGGGCGGCTTGCGGCGTTTGCCGCGGCTGCGTATTCGACTTCCGCTGCTGGTCTGGTCGGCCATGGTCTCCTCGGTTCGTCTCGCTGACTCGTCTGCTGGCGCGGCTTGCGTCCCTTTCGTCCCCCCGCCGTAGTCAGACGGGGCAGCGGGGCGAAGGGTTGCACGGCGCAGGTGAGAACTCACTGAGAAACAAGCCGGGGAAGACAGGGAGGCCGGGAAACGCCTCGCGCCCACCGCGTACGCGGTGGGCGCGAGGCGTTTGCGCTTCGACGAACGGCTGCCGTCAGTCGTTGCCGTTTCCGGCGGACGGCGTCGTCTTCTGGATCTGCAGCAGGAACTCCGCGTTGGACTTCGTCTGCTTCATCTTGTCGAGCAGCAGCTCGATCGCCTGCTGCTGGTCGAGCGCGTGCAGCACCCGGCGCAGCTTCCAGACGATGCCGAGCTCCTCGCCGCCGAGCAGGATCTCCTCCTTGCGGGTGCCGGACGCGTCCACGTCCACCGCCGGGAAGATGCGCTTGTCGGCGAGCTTCCGGTCGAGCTTGAGCTCCATGTTGCCGGTGCCCTTGAACTCCTCGAAGATCACCTCGTCCATGCGCGAGCCGGTGTCGACCAGCGCGGTGGCGAGGATCGTCAGCGAGCCGCCGTCCTCGATGTTGCGCGCGGCGCCGAAGAAGCGCTTGGGCGGGTAGAGCGCGGTCGAGTCGA
The DNA here is from genome assembly GCF_026420845.1 of Streptomyces sp. PR69. Classification (GTDB taxonomy): domain Bacteria; phylum Actinomycetota; class Actinomycetes; order Streptomycetales; family Streptomycetaceae; genus Streptomyces. The sequence continues at coordinate 99,423 of NZ_JAOWCB010000016.1, forward strand.
CACCGCCGGACAGGATGCGCCCGGAGGCGGGGGCCGCCAGGTTGTACGCACGGCCCAGGCGGGTGATCGAGTCCAGCAGGACGACCACGTCGTGACCCAGCTCCACCAGGCGCTTGGCGCGCTCGATGGCCAGCTCGGCGACGGTGGTGTGGTCTTCGGCCGGGCGGTCGAAGGTCGAGGAGATGACCTCGCCCTTGACCGACCGCTGCATGTCGGTGACCTCTTCCGGACGCTCGTCGACGAGGACGACCATCAGATGGCACTCGGGGTTGTTGTGGGTGATCGCATTGGCGACCGACTGCATGATCATGGTCTTGCCGGTCTTCGGCGGGGCCACGATCAGACCGCGCTGGCCCTTGCCGATCGGCGACACCAGGTCGATGATCCGCGTGGTCAGCACGCCGGGGTCGGTCTCCAGGCGGAGCCGGTCCTGCGGGTAGAGCGGGGTCAGCTTGTTGAACTCCGGGCGGCCGCGGCCCGATTCGGGCGCCATGCCGTTGACGGAGTCCAGGCGGACGAGCGCGTTGAACTTCTCGCGGCGCTCGCCTTCCTTGGGCTGGCGGACCGCTCCGGTGACATGGTCGCCCTTGCGCAGGCCGTTCTTGCGGACCTGGGCGAGGGAGACGTAGACGTCGTTCGGCCCGGGCAGATAGCCGGAGGTCCGGATGAAGGCGTAGTTGTCGAGGATGTCCAGGATGCCCGCGACGGGGATCAGGACGTCGTCCTCGGACAGCTGCGGCTCACCGGCGAAGTCGTCGCGGCCGCGACGGCCACGGCGGTCGCGGTAGCGCCCGCGGCGGCCGCGGCGGCCGCCCTGGCCGTCCTCGTCGAAGTCGTCCTGCTGACGGCCCTGGCGGCCTTCGCCCTGCTGCTGGCGGCCCTGGCCGCCGCCCTGCTGGCCGCCGCCCTGCTGGTCGTCGCCCTTGCCGCGGCGGCCCCGGCGGTCGCGCTGGCCGCGCTCGCCACGGCCCTGGCGGCCGTCGCCGCCTTCCTGGCCGCCGCCGGCGGTGTCGGCCTGCGTGTCCGGCCTGGTCTCCGTCTGGGTGGCGGCCTTCGCCTCGGTCCTGGTCTCGGTGCGGACGTCCGTCCTGACGTCGACGGCGGTGTCCACGCCGCCTTCGGCGCGCGGCTCGCCCTTGGCCTCCGGGCTGCCCGCCTGTGCGGTGGCCCGGCGACGGCGGCGCTCGCCGGCCGGCTGGTCGTCGCTGGCCGGCTGACCGGGGATCTCGATCTGCTGCTGTGCGACGGCCTTCTCGGCCCGCTCGGAGGCCGCGGCGGCGGGCTCGGGCGTCTCGGCCTTCCCGGCCTTGCCGGCCTTCTCGGGCTTCTCTGCCTTCTCCGGCTTCTCGGCCTTCTCCGGGGCGGCGGCCTTCTCGGCGGCCTCGCCGGTGCGCGCCTTGGACGTGGCGCGCCGCTTCGGCTTGGCCGGGGCCTCGCCCGTGCCTGCCTCGGCGGTCTTCGGCGCGGCGGCTCCTCCGGCTGCCTGCGCCTCCTTGATGACCTCGATCAGCTGGCTCTTGCGCATCCGCGCCGTGCCCCTGATGCCGAGGCCGGACGCGACCTGCTGCAGCTCGGCCAGGACCATGCCCTCGAGGCCGGTGCCGGAGCGGCGGCGCCGTGAGGTGGTGCCGGAGGCAGCACCTGCGGCGGGCGCGGAGTTGTCGACATTGTTGTCGGCGCTCACGCCCATCAGATCGGTGGTGTCGCTCACGAAGGGTCCTTCCCTGGAGCGGACGTCGGCCTTCTGGCTCGGCGACCGGTTGTGCTGTCCGACCGCGGTCCTTGGTGGTGCAGACCGTGTCGGGGCGGTGGTCCCGCCGGGGATTTCGGCGGAAGAGATATACGTGCAAGGTCCGGCCCGAGGTCCCGCTGCGCTGCCCTGCGGCGGGAAGCGAGGGGTGTCGTGCCGGTTCCGGAGCGTGCTCGAAACTGCTCAGGCAGGCTGCTCAGGCAGTTGGGGAGGCTCCCGGAAGAAGGGTGGTCCCGAGAGGGGACGCACAGCACCGTGTCGCGATGACGACGGTTGCAGACTTGAGGTTAACACTACCGGCTCCAACAAACATTCCCCCTCTCCATCACCGGCAATCACGTGTCACTGCGTGGCCCTATGGGGCAAGCGGCAGAACACTCGCTCCCGCGGCGTCGAAGGTGAGCCGGTTGGCCGCCCATCCCTCGCCCGCCAGCCGTGCGACCTTGTCGGCCACACCGTCCTCGGCCAGCGCGAGCACCGTGGGGCCCGCGCCGGAGATGACCGCGGGCACCCCGTCGGCGCGCAGTCTGCCCACCAGGGCGGCGCTCTCGGGCATGGCCGGGGCGCGGTACTCCTGGTGGAGCCGGTCCTCTGTGGCGGGCAGCAGCAGCTCGGGGCGTCTGGTCAGCGCCTCGACGAGCAGGGCCGCCCGGCCCGCGTTGGCCGCGGCGTCCACATGCGGGACGGTGCGCGGCAGCAGTCCGCGGGCGGTCTCGGTGAGGAGGGGCTTGCTGGGCACGAAAACCACCGGAACGACGGAATCCGCGGGATCCATCCTGATGGCCCGCGCGGCGCCGGCGTCCGTCCAGGCGAGCGTGAAGCCGCCGAGCAGACAGGCGGCCACATTGTCGGGGTGTCCCTCGATCTCGGTGGCCAGCTCCAGCAGCGCGGCGTCGTCGAGCCGTGCCTCGCCCCCTATCGTCACCGCGCGGGCGGCGACGATTCCGGCGCAGATGGCCGCGGACGACGAGCCGAGACCGCGTCCGTGCGGGATGCGGTTGGCGCAGACGACCTCCAGGCCGCGCGGCTGCCCGCCGAGCAGGTCGAACGCGGTGCGCAGGGAGCGTACGAGCAGATGGTTCTCATCGCGGGGCAGCGTCCCGGCGCCCTCGCCCGCGATGTCGATGTGGAGGCCGGAGTCGGCGACCCGGACGACCACGTCGTCGTACAGCCCCAGCGACAGGCCCAGGGCGTCGAAGCCCGGGCCGAGGTTGGCGCTGGTGGCGGGGACGCGCACCCGTACGGCGGCGGCGCGGAACGCTGGACCGGCCATCGCTCGACGTCTCTCCTTGGTTCGGCTCTGAGTGGTTCTGGGAGTGATTCTGAGTAATTCTGGGTAATTCTGCGTGCTGCTGCGTACTTCTACGGTCTTCTGATGACTTCTGCGTGACGGCGACTGCGAGAGGGAGGGAGTGCCAACACCCGCGGCCCGTCGTGACGGCAGGGCCTGCGACGGACGAGGCCCGGACGACGACAACGGCGGCAACGACGGCATCGCCGCGGCATATGCGGCGGGGTGGCCTCGCTACAGCCTATCGAAGGAAGGTTCTGCGGCGACATAGGGCGCACAGGAGGCGCACGATGCGTGTCGCGAGCCTGCTGTGCCCCTACGTACGCCGTTGTCCGGGTTGCCAGTCTTCGAGGGACCGGTTCCAGGTCATTTCCAGTCCCTTTCGAGCCAAAAACAGCTCCCGGAAACTCTCCGACCGATCAGATCAGGCCGAGGTGTTGCGCGGCCGTGGCGGCGTCCACCGGAACCGTGACAGGCTGCGGCGCACCCGCGACCGCCCAGTCCGGGTCCTTGAGGCCGTTCCCGGTCACGGTGCAGACGATGCGCTGCCCCGGGTCCACCTTGCCCTGCTCGGCGGCCTTGAGCAGACCGGCGACCGAGGCGGCGGAGGCGGGCTCCACGAAGACGCCCTCCTGTGCGGCCAACAGCCGGTAGGCCCGCAGGATCTCGCGGTCCGTCACCTCGTCGATGAAGCCGCCCGACTCGTCCCGGGCCGCGAGCGCGTACTCCCAGGAGGCCGGATTGCCGATGCGGATGGCGGTGGCGATGGTCGACGGGTCCTTGACCACCTCGCCGCGCACGAGGGGCGCGGAGCCGGCGGCCTGGAAGCCCCACATCCGGGGGGCGTGGGTCGCGGACTTGTCGGCCGCGTACTCCGTGTAGCCCTTCCAGTACGCGGTGATGTTGCCGGCGTTGCCGACGGGCAGCACATGGATGTCGGGAGCGTCGCCGAGCGCGTCGACGATTTCAAACGCCGCGGTCTTCTGCCCCTCGATACGGACCGGATTGACCGAATTGACCAGCGCGACCGGGTAGTTGTCGGACAATCCACGGGCGAGATCGAGACAGTCGTCGAAGTTTCCGTCGACCTGGAGGATGCGGGCGCCGTGCACGAGCGCCTGCCCCATCTTGCCGAGCGCGATCTTGCCCTGCGGGACGAGGACGGCGCAGACCATGCCCGCCCGCACGGCGTACGCGGCGGCGGAGGCGGACGTATTGCCGGTGGAGGCGCAGATGACCGCCTTCGCACCCTCCTCCTTCGCGCGGGTGATCGCCATCGTCATGCCGCGGTCCTTGAAAGACCCGGTGGGGTTGGCGCCCTCGACCTTGAGGTGCACCTCGCAGCCCGTGCGCTCGGAGATGACCTGCGCCGGCACGAGCGGTGTGCCACCCTCACGGAGCGTGACGACCGGCGTGGTGTCCGTGACCGGGAGCCGGTCCCGGTACTCCTCGATGATGCCGCGCCACTGGTGGGTGCTCATGGGTGTTTACTCTCCTTCAACCCGCATGATGCTGGCGACACCGCGTACGGTGTCGAGCTTGCGCAGCGCCTCGACGGTCCCGGAGAGGGCGGCGTCGGGCGCGCGGTGGGTGACGACGACGAGAGACGCCTCGCCGTCCTTGCCCTGCTGCCGAACAGTGTCGATGGACACTCCGTGCTCGGCGAAGACCGTGGCGACCTGCGCGAGCACGCCGGGCTTGTCGGCCACGTCCAGGCTGATGTGGTAGCGCGTGACGACCTCGCCCATGGGGCTCACGGGCAGCTGGGTGTACGCGGACTCGCCGGGCCCGGTCGACTCGGCCAGCCGGTTGCGGCAGACGGCGACCAGGTCGCCCAGGACGGCCGAGGCGGTCGGCGCGCCGCCGGCCCCGGGGCCGTAGAACATCAGCTGTCCGGCCGCCTCCGCCTCGACGAAGACCGCGTTGTACGCCTCGCGCACGGAGGCGAGCGGGTGGCTGAGCGGGATCATCGCGGGGTGGACACGGGCGGTCACCGACCGTCCGTCGGCGGCCCGCTCGCAGATGGCGAGCAGCTTGACGGTACAGCCCATGCGGCGGGCGGAGGCCATGTCGGCCGCGGTGACCTCGGTCAGCCCCTCGCGGTAGACGTCGTCGAGGCGTACGCGGGTGTGGAAGGCGATCCCGGCGAGGATGGCGGCCTTGGCGGCGGCGTCAAAGCCCTCGACGTCGGCGGTCGGGTCGGCCTCGGCGTACCCCAGGGCGGTGGCCTCGTCGAGCGCCTCCGAGTATCCGGCGCCGGAGGAGTCCATCCGGTCCAGGATGAAGTTGGTGGTGCCGTTGACGATGCCGAGGACCCGGTTGACCTTGTCTCCGGCCAGGGACTCGCGCAGCGGCCTGATCAGCGGGATGGCGCCGGCGACCGCGGCCTCGAAGTACAGGTCGCGGCCGTGCTGCTCGGCCGCGGCGTACAGCGTCGCGCCGTCCTCGGCGAGCAGGGCCTTGTTGGCGGAGACGACGGACGCGCCGTGCTCGAAGGCGGTGGTGACGAGCGTACGGGCCGGCTCGATGCCGCCGATGACCTCCACGACGACGTCGAGGTCGCCGCGTTTGACCAGGGCGGTCGCATCGGTGGTGATCAGCGCCGGGTCGATGCCCTCCCGCACCTTGGAGGGGCGGCGCACGGCCACCCCGGCGAGCTCCACCGGGGCGCCGATGCGCGCGGCGAGGTCGTCGGCGTGCGTCGTCATGATGCGCGCCACCTCTGAGCCGACCACTCCACAGCCCAGCAGCGCCACCTTCAGCGGACGCGTACGCATCATCCGACCTCGTTTCTCACTTCAAGCATGAATGCGATCCAGTCTCACGCACTGGATGAGAGTTTCTATCCTCGGTCCAGATCGCGAGACATCTATTTCATCATCCGACGTCGAGACGGAGCAGATCGTCCTCGGTCTCGCGCCGCACGATGACACGCGCCCGGCCGTCCTTGACGGCGACGACGGGCGGGCGCAGAGCGTGGTTGTAGTTGCTGGCCATGGAGCGGCAGTACGCGCCGGTCGCGGGCACGGCGAGCAGATCGCCCGGCGCCACGTCGGCCGGCAGGAACGCGTCCTTGACCACGATGTCGCCACTCTCACAGTGCTTGCCGACGACCCGGCTGAGCATGGGCGCGGCGTCGGACGCACGGGAGACCAGGGAGACGCTGTACTCCGCGTCGTACAGGGCGGTGCGGATGTTGTCCGACATGCCGCCGTCGACGCTCACATACGTCCTAAGGCCCGGCAGCGGCTTGACCGTGCCGACGCGGTAGAGCGTGAACGCGGAGGGCCCGACGATGGCCCGCCCCGGCTCGACGGAGATGCGCGGGGTGCGCAGCTTCGCGGCCTCGCACTCCCGGGCGACGATCTCGCGCAGCGCCTTGGCGATGTCGTGCGGCTCCTTGGGGTCGTCGTCGGAGGTGTACGCGATGCCGAGGCCGCCGCCCAGGTCGATCTCGGGCAGCTCGACGCCGTGCTCGTCCCGTACCCGCGCGAGCAGCTGCACCACCCGGCGGGCGGACACCTCGAATCCCGCCATGTCGAAGATCTGCGACCCGATGTGCGAGTGGATGCCGATGAGCTCCAGGCCGTCCAGCTTCAGCGCCCGCCGCACGGCCTCGGCGGCCTGCCCGTCCGCGAGGGCGATCCCGAACTTCTGGTCCTCGTGGGCGGTGGCGATGAACTCGTGGGTGTGCGCTTCGACGCCGACGGTGACGCGGATCTGCACACGCTGCCGCTTGCCCTGCTCCTGGGCGATATGCGCGACGCGGACGATCTCCTGGAAGGAGTCGAGGACGATGCGCCCGACGCCGGCGCTCACGGCCCGCTCGATCTCCTCCTGCGACTTGTTGTTGCCGTGGAAGGCGATCCGCTCGGCGGGCATCCCGGCGTCCAGGGCGGTGGCGAGCTCCCCGCCGGAGCAGACGTCGAGGTTGAGCCCCTCCTCGGTGAGCCAGCGCACGACGGCGCGCGACAGAAACGCCTTGCCCGCGTAGAACACATCGGCGTCCGGCCCGAAGGCGTCCGCCCAGGCCCGGCAGCGGGCCCGGAAGTCGGCCTCGTCGAGGAAGTACGCGGGCGTGCCGAACTCCTCGGCGAGCCGGGTCACTTCCATCCCGCCGACGGTGACGACGCCGTCCTCACCGCGCCGCGCGGTCCGGGACCAGACCTTCGCGTCGAGGGCGTTGAGGTCGGCGGGCGGGGCGGTGTAGTGCCCTTCGGGAAGGACGTCGGCGTGACGGGGCCCGGCGGGGTGCGCGGATCGGCTCATCTGTCTCTCTCTTACCGCCGTTGCATACGGCTGTTACACGTATTCGGGTGCGCTGAGGCCGAGGAGTCCGAGGCCGCCGGCCAGCACCGTCCCGGCGGCTTCGGCGAGGGCGAGCCGGGAGCGGTGGGCGGCCGAGGGTTTCTCGTCGCCGCGGGGCAGCACGGTGTGCTGGAACGCGAGCAGGGCGTCGGCGAGCGCTTCGAGATGGCGGGCGAGCCGGTCGGGGGAACGGAGGCGGGCGGCGGAGGCGAGGACGGCGGGGTAGTCGCGGATGCCGCGGCCGGCGTCCGCGCAGCGGGCGTCCTCTTCGTACGCCTCGTACCGGCTGGCAAACCCCAGCTGAGCGGCGCCGCGGGTGAGGGCGCGGGCGCGGGAGGCCGCGTACCGCACCCGGAACAGCCCACTGGCTTCCGTCTGAACGAGCACGTTCCCCGGCCGGGGCGGATCACCGGGGGCGGCCCGGAGGAGCGCCCAGCGCCCCGCGTCCTCGCCGAGCCGCTCCAGCAGATCCTGATCCTCCACGCCCCGGATGCGGACGGCCTCCCCGCCATCGCGGATCTCGGCGCGGGCGCCCTGGCTGCGGAGCAGGTTCACCAGGGTCTCCGCCATCACGCGGGCACGCAGCTCCGGCTCGTCTCGGAGGACGACGGGCTGCCCGGAGAGGGCGTCGCCGTACCCGTACCGCGCTCCTTGCGCGCGGACGCGCCGCAGCAGCTCGGGAAGGGTGCCGCCGCCCAGGGTGAAATTGAGGAACCCGCCGCCGGTGATGTGCACGGCCTCGATACCGGGACTGCCCCCCAGCCGTGACCGCAGCACCTCCGCCACCTCACGCGGCTCCTTCCCCGCAGGGCCGGCCAGCCGGAGGGCGACCCCCGAGGCATAGTCGCCGCGGCCGCCGGGACGGGAGGCCTCGATCTTGACGCTGTCGGGAACGGCCACCTGCAGGGCACCCTCGTCGACCGCCCGGCGCACGGCGTGCAGGACGGTACGGGAGAGCTCAGCGGGGGTCACGGGACAAGCGTATGGGAGGCAGGGGGGTCAAACGCGAACTGGTTTCGCAATGCGGTCAGCCCCGGGCGCTCCCCGCCCGCCCGGCCCCATGCCTGTCGTCGACGGACGGCGGACCCTCCCGGTGCGCCAACTGCCGCACTATCCGCACCAACTCGGCCGGCTCAAACGGTTTCGCAAGAAACGCGTCCACCCCGGCGACAAGCCCGGTCTCCACCTCGTACTGCGTACAGGCACTGATGATCGCCAAGGGCAGCCGCCTGGTCCGCGGATCATCCCTGAGCCGCGCCGCGGTCCGCAGCCCGTCGAGCCGGGGCATCACCACATCCAGCGTGACCACATCCGGCCGCACCTGATGCACCACCTCCAGGCACTCGGCACCATCGGCCGCGGTCACGACCTCGAAGCCCTCCAGCTCGAGGTTGACCCTGATCAGCTGCCGAATGACCCGGTTGTCGTCGACAACGAGCACCCGCCCGGACGCGCCTGACACAACTCGAGAGTAGGTCTCCGGGGCGCCCTGCGTCCGGGTTTTCCCCACTTCCACCCCCGCGGGCCTACCCCGCACCCCCTCCGTCCCACCGGAAATACCTGTTCACAGCCACCCTCCCGGAGCTGGTAGTGTTCTACCCGTCGCCGCGCAGAAGCGCAGCGCACGCCCCCGTAGCTCAGGGGATAGAGCAACGGCCTCCGGAGCCGTGTGCGCAGGTTCGAATCCTGCCGGGGGCACTCGAAAGATGGGAACGGACGCGTCGGCTTTGCCGGGATCGTCCGCCCCGAGTGCCATGATCGGGTTCCAGCACCTCGGTGCGGGAACCCGATTTTTTGTTCCACGGCTCCAGCTCACGGGTGACGGACACCAGTCCGTCCACCATGTGCCCCGGGATCGTCACCCGGAGGGTGATCTCTTCGCGGGGGCGGCTGTAGCGGACCTCCAGACCGAAGGCGGCGTAGAGGCGGCGCTGGATCTTCTCCGGGACGAGAGAGAGGTCGACGTCGAGGTGCGGGAGGGCGTCCAGCAGGGCTGAGGGGTCGACGGCGTCGTCGGTGGCCGGCAGGGCCTTGAGTTGAGCCAACTGCTCGGCAAGGGCTTTGCGTTGTGCGCCCAGTGTCGCGTGTTCCTGGCGGACGGCGTCGCGGAACTCCTTTCTCCTGCTCCGGATCGAAGACGGCGTCCTGCTCGTCGTGCCCCGTGCCGTCGGCGAGCGTGCGGATGAGGCGGGCTTGGCGCTGGCTGATGGCGCTGATGGCCTGTTCCAGGGCGGCGCGCTCCTGGGCGACGCGGGCTCCGGTGTCGTCCCCGGGCTGTGCGGCTTCGAGCGCGGCGCTGAGATAGCTGTGTCGGTCGGGGCCGAGGATCCGGGTAGCGAAGAAGCGGGAGATGGCGTTGATCAAGGTCTCTTCGCGGATCCACAGACTCTTGGGATGGTCGGGGAACCACGGCCGATCGCGATGTTCGTTCGGATCGGGCTGGCAGGCGTAGTACGAGATCTGGTGACGGGCCTTGCCGAACATGCGGCGATCGCAGATGTCGCAGGTGACGTACGACCGGAGTACGTAGGAGCGCTTGGTGGCCGGGTGCGTGTTGGGCGCGTCCGTGCTCCGCGAGCCTTGGCGGCTCTTGCCCATGGCGGACACAGTGTCGAAGAGCTCTTTTGTCACGAGCGGCTCGTGGGTGGGCTGCGGGGACCACACCCAGTCCTTCGGATCGTTGTTCCGGCCGCCCTTCTTCGTCGAGCGCCGGTTCCAGACCTGGTAGCCGGTGTACTTGGGGTTGCGCAGGATCTCGCGTACGGCGGACCCGCTCCAGCGACCGAGAGCCATCTCCGGACGGGTCGGTTCCGGCGGCGGGTAGGCGACGAGATCCAGGTTGAGGCGGTCGGCGATCGCGTCGTATCCGAGCTTGTCCAGTCCTCGGAGCTGGAAGATGCGGGTCACCGCCGGTGCTCGCTGCGGGTCGGGGACAAGGCGGTGCTTGGTACGGCCCTCGGCTCGGCGTGCAGGGACGGGATGGGGGACTTTCTCTGCGAGGTAGCCGTACGGGGGCTTGCCGACATTCCAGCCCTGGGAGACGTGCTCGATGAAACCGTCCCAGGACAGCTCCAGCATCTGCAGCACATACCACTCGGACACAGCCTGCTTGACGCGGCGGGTGAGCGTGGGTGTGGCGCGCTTCGCCCTCGGGCCGGTGATGATCGGCTCATCGGCGGCACACAGGGCCACTCCGGCCTGTTCCAGCTCGTACTCGATCTTCGTGCCGAAGTAGGTGCGGCGGGCGACGCGCTCGATGGACTCGCAGATGACGGCCGCGAAGCGACGATCCGGACGCTGGGCCTCCGTCAGAAGATCGGCAACGCTACCGTCGCGAGGGATCGGAATGTTGAACTGCTGGTGTGCCTGGGACTTGCCGCGCTCGCGCAGCTCCTTGCGGCCGGACTCGACGTCGTAGAAGTGCGCCACGATCACCCAGCCCGGCGGCAACGCGGCTCGGGCATTGCGGAGCTGCCGGGGCAGGGAGAGCGTGGGGTCCTGGGCGTCTTCGGTGGAGGTTCGGCCGAGCCATGCCACCGGGACGGTTACCGGGAGCGCTGTGGCGTCCGGAATGCCGTCTGGGGACCATGGGCGGCCAGGTACTGGGGGCGCCCAAGGCGGGGCGTTGGATGAGGTGCCGGGCATGGTTGTGCCTCTCCCATGGACTGGGCTCGGAGACTCAAGCCTGGCCACGTCCCGGCGGGGCATTGTGACGGGCGCACAGCCACTCCAGCACCTCGCGGATCGCGGCGCCCTGGCGTCGGGCCAGCGCGTGAGCGTCCTCGCCACGGACGACGACGTATTCCACGACCAACCGCGGCCCCTCGGCTGAACAGGGCGGCTGGGGGGTGGCGCGGACGGTCGTCGACCATGGACGCTCCGACTCGGCGACGTCGTCAAGGCCGCGATCTTGAGCGTGATCGTCGGGCGGTGAAGGGTGCATCATCACTCGCCTCCCTGGCATGAACCAGGAGGTTGCGGTGCGGAGAGATGAGTGGTGGCTCGATGCGAGAGCAAGAGACGGATAGCCTCTTCGGTCTGTGCGGGTACGACGCTGTTGCCGAGGAGGCGGAGCTGGGTCGCGCGGGAGAGGCCCTCGGTGCCGGTGACCCAGCCTGCGGGGAGCCCCATCATCCACTCGACGAAGCCGGGGGACAGTCGGCGGGTGCCGGATGCGGTGGCCATGGGTGCGGGACGTCCGGTCACGCACTCCCATCGGTAGATGGCGGGCAGGTAGGGGCCCCACCATTGGGCAGGTGAGTGACCGCGGTCCTCAAATTCATTCCGCCTTTGCGCTTCGGGGTGATGCCAGCGCCGCCGCTCCCCCGTCCGACGAAGTCGGAGTGGGCAGCAAGCAGTCGACATCTGTTAGGGGGGCGATACCTCTGCTGCCGACAGCCGGACCATCGGGGGCCCGCAGCCGGGCGGTCTCCCGTTCCGGGTTCGCCCCGGTCGGTGGCTCCGAAGCAGCCAGGGCCGCCGCTGTCGATGCGAGGGTACGGCTGCCGTTGCCGTGCTTCTGGTTCGGTAAACCCTTGGCGCCATCGCTGGCGGTGGGCGTAGGCAGGAGGTGTTCGATCTCGGCGGCGAGGGTGGGGCCGTGTCCCCGGGCCCTGCGGCGGTTCGGGGGCTGGGAGCCACCGTTGGTGCCGAGGTTCGCCGTCGGGGTCTTCAGCAGTGGCGGCTGAACCGTGCGCGGCTGCCGGCCAGGCGGTGAGGAAGACGCGTTCACGGCGGTGCGGGGCGCCAATGTCAGAGGCGCGTAGGTATGTCCAGCTCGCGTCGTACCCGAGGTCGGCCAGGTCCGCGAGTAGCACGCCCAGTGCCCGCATACGGGGTGGATCGGATGGGTCTCCCATGCACCGTGCGCAGGGTTCCAGGTGGCGAAGTGTGTGGGTTCCGGCTGGGGTGGAGAGCAGGCCGCGGACATTCTCGATCACCACCAGGCAGGGGCTGAGGGTGCGGATGGCGTCGGTGACGTGGCGCCAGAGGGCTGAGCGTGTGCCGGAGGCCAGGCCGGTGCGGGGTCCGGCGACGGAGAGGTCCTGGCAGGGGAAGCCGGCGGTGAGGACGCACACGGGGTCGACCGTGGACCAGTCGACTGTGGTGATGTCGCACAGGTTCGGAGTGCGCGGCCAGTGGCGGGTGAGGATCTTGGCAGCGTGGGGATCGTTCTCGACGTGCCAGGCGACATCGGCGCGGAGCGCTCGCCGCACGCCGAGGTCGAGGCCGCCGATCCCCGAGAGGAGGCTGCCGACGAGGGGCTCAGCGGCAGTCATGCGACCTGTCCCCTGCGCAGGTGCGGGACCGGAACGTCGTGCCCTGCGCCGGCCCCCGTGTCGCTCGACGTGCGCACGTGGGCCGGGCAGGCGGGGTGAGCCTGTCTGGGCGGGTGAAGACGAGGACGTCTTCGTGTTGGACGACGGATAGGGGGATGCCTTGGCGGCGGGCGTCGCGCACGTTCTTCATCTGGAAGAACGAGGGCCGCGCGATGAGGCGGCTGTCGCGGATGCCGGCGAGGAGGGCGACGCAGCGTTCCGCGGGGACCAGGCCGGCGGCTTGTCCGGCGGCGAGGACGGCGGAGGGCAGGTCGATGAGTTCGCCGCGTTCTCGCCAGGGCCGGGTGGTGACGACGGCGGTGCCACCGGGACGGAGCATGATGCGGCACTGCTGGAGGATCTTGGTGAAGGCTTCCAGGAGCCGGTCGGTGGAGACGTGGGCGAGGTTGGAGGGGTCGTGGCTGTAGCGGTAGTCCTTCTTGACCACGCCCCGCTCGCCGGTCTCGCGGGTGGAGCGGACCTGTCCGTGTACGGAGCTGCCGTACGGCGGTGAGGTGACCACGAGGTCCACCTCGCCGTGGAGCGCGGTGGGGATCAGGTCGGTGAGTCGGCGGGCGTCGCCGCACCGCACGGTTCCGGTTGCTCCGCCACCTTCGCGGGTGGCGGCTGCGGCGGCGTTGCGGCGGGCGATGTCGGCCCACTGCTGTTCGTACTCGACACCGAGGGCGCTGCGGCCGAGGTGGATGGCTTCGACGAGGGTGGTGCCGATGCCGCACATGGGGTCGAGGACGAGGCCGCCTGGGCGGGTGTAGGTGGCGACGGCGTGGGCGGCGATCTGCGGGAGCATCTTGGCGGGGTGGGCGGCCGAGCCGGGCACGTAGCGGCCCTTGCGCTGCGCGGGGGCGGAGGTTGGGGCGGTGTTCCACACCGACAGAGGAGAGGGCATGGCGGCTGTCTCCTGGGTTGTGGTCTATGCGTCGCGGATCGCGGAGAGGGCGATCAAGTCGCAGTGCGCGACGCCGATGGAGGCGTCCTCGGGGAGGACGGGAACCAGGCGGTCGCCGACGGGGTGGCCGTAGACGACGACGGTGTGCTGGAGGTAGCGGAAGCCAGCAGTGCGGGCTGCGGCGATCAGGGTGCCGAGCGGTTCGGTGAGGCGTCCTCCGTCGCGGCGCTGGCGGGTGGCCAGGAGGAGGAAGCCGCCTTCGGGGAGGAGGCGGTGGGCGCGGTGGAAGAATCCGGGCCAGCCGTCTTCGATCGCGCCGGGCGTCGTGCTTCCGTCGACCGGCAGGTCGTCGGTGGGGGCGGGGAGGGTGTCGGGGTGGAGTTCGGCGAGGAGCATGGACGGCCTCTTCGACGCGCCCTCCTCGTCGTCGCCCGCGGTGGTGAAGGGGGTGGTCGGGATGCGGGCGTCCATGCCGGGGGCCGTGTCCGGGATCGCGATCTTGAGCAGTGGGGCGGGCCGGTGGGCGGGGCGTCCGACGAACTCGGTGCGGATCTTGTCGATCGCCCAGGCGGGCAGCACCGCGCCAGGGATGGGCGCGACGTTGGGCTCGTCCGGGTCGGGGAAGCAGACGGTCGCCGGCAGCGGGCGGGACGTACGGGCGCGGGGGGTGCTGGAGTTCGGCATGGGGTGAGCGGCGCTCGGGAGCGAGGGGCGGATCGTGCTCGTGCTGACGTGAAGTAATAGGGATTCGTCAACTCGTCTTTGCCATCGCCCAGAGCGTGTTCGATCCGCCAAGAGTTCGTTCCCCGCCACCAGGTGCGTGCGCGGGTCTTAGGCAGCGTCCATGGCATTTGCGCAGGTCATATCGTCTGCGAGCCAGTCACGAGCCACCGGCGGGCCAGCACCGAGCCACCGCTCCCGGCCGAACAGCGGGGGTCCGGATCGAAGCGAAGATTTTCTGTGTTCGATTCGCCAGCTTCCATCGAGGGCGTCGCTCCAGGACATCGGGCGAGGGCCAAGGTCGGGCCATCGCACATGCCGGACCACTGGGCCGCGGGTGACGCGGGGATGGTGTGTGGGTGGGCTGGTGGTGACGCGGCGGCCTGGGAGGGGTGTCGGCGGAAGCTGTCCACGTCGTCACGGGAGATGCGTCATGCACCACCGTCACCAAGCCCACCGAACCGACTCGGCCCGGCCTCACAGCGACCTTCGCTCCCCGCTCGGGGAGCTGGAGCAGGTGTTCCTCGCCCTGGCCCGCCGGGCAGAACCACTCACGTTCCCCGCGCACCTGGTGTGCAACGAGCCCGACCGGGCCGCGTGGCCGGTCGACCGAGTCCGCACTCACCTCGCCCACCCCTCCACCCGCGCCGAGCTGCGCGAGCAGACCTGGCGTGAGCTCGTCCACCGCGCACAGACCCTGGGTGAGCCGTGGGACATGGTGGCCGTCGCCATGACCGTTCCGGTTCTGCGGCGGATGCTGGCTCGGCTGGCCCGGCCGGCCCACTTGGAGCGCGCCGAGGTCGAGCAGGAGGCCCTGGCCGCCGTCGCCGTGACCCTGCGCAGTGTGGACGCGGGCACGGGTCGGCTGGACCGGGAGCTGTTCGCAGCGGCCGACCGGGCTGTGCACCGCCTGGTGTACGCCGCCCGCCGCCGTACCGCCCGCGAGACCGGTCACACAGCAGCCCACTTGAACCGCTTGTGCTCCATGCCGCACCTGGAGTGCGGCGGGTCGGTGGACGAGCTGGGCTTGCTGGACCGTGCAGTCGTGGCTCGTGTGGTCGACGTGGCTGAGGCGCGGCTGATCGCCCGTACGCGTCTGGACGGGGAACCGATGAGTCGTCTCGCCATCGAGCGCGGGGTGAGTGCGCGTCAGCTCTACCGCTACCGTCACGCCGCCGAGCAGCGCCTGGCCGACCATCTGCGGCGCCATCTTCGGGACCTGTAGGTGGTCCGACCGGGGGATCCTCAGTGGCGGTGTGTCAATTTCTGCCACAGACATCTCTATTCACAGTGACGGCGGCCAGTCGGGCTGAGGCCCACGCTGCCTGTTCTGATCCGGGGCCGCGGCCGATGCCCCGGAGCGGAACGCCGCCTCGTGCGGGGTGAGCACGTCCGTCTCGTGCTGACACCCGAGCACCCTGCTCCCGTTCGCGCCCCGAAGGAGGACCGCGCCCGGGGACGAGGGCCGCGTGCTCACCCCGTCGGCCGACAGCCCGATTTCCTGTCGCGCGCGGCACACCGTCCTTGTCGCTGCCCTCCTGGAAGGGACATCCACTGTGCCTTCAGAACTTCACCGCTCCATCCGGCCGCGCGCCCGTCGGGCTGCTGGGCGTCAGGTAGGACGGCTCATGGTCACCGTTGTTGGCGCCTTGTCCGTCACGCTGGCGGAGGCGCCACTGGTCTGGGCGGTCGCGGACATCCCGACGGTGATCACGAATCTCCGGAACTGGATCGTCGGCATCCTCGCCGGGGCCGCGACGCTGTTCATGACCTTCGGCGGCCTGCGCTACCTGATGGCCGGCGGCGATCCTGGAGAGGTCGAGGCGTCGAAGCGCGCCTTGAAGGCCGCGGCGATCGGCTACGGGCTGGCGATCCTCGCCCCGGTGCTCGTCACCGTGCTGCAGGGCATTGTCGGAGCGGAGGTCCCGGGTGGGGGCGGGGGCAATGGCGGCGGTGCTGGTGGCGGGCGATGAACGTCGTCCGACGCCTCTTCCGCGTCCCTCTGCTTCTGGCTGTGCTGCTGATTCCTGCCCTGGTAGCGCTCTGCGCGCCGGCCGCTGCTGTCCACGTCGCGGCAGCTGCTCCCTTGGCTCCTGCGGCTCCGGATTGGCCCAGGCCCGAACCGCAGCCTGCCCCCGGCCCCGCACCTGCCCCGTCCCCTGGCCCTGATGCGCGGCCCTCCCCCACACCGGGGCTACCGCCAACGCCGGGCCGCCCCACACCCGGCCCGACACGCCCGCCGTCCCCCGAGCCGGCGCCCGGTCCGATGCCGCAGGCGTGCGAGACGACGGAGGAGGGGTGCCAGGAGAGCGGTGGTGGCTTCGGCTTCGGGGACCTCTTCGATATCCCGGGGATGATCGTGAACGCGATCACCTCGTTCCTCGGCATGCTCATCGAGCAGATCATGAAGCCGGTCCGCGAGTTCCTCGCCGACACCCTCCTGGCGACACCCGACGTCACCCAGCACGCCGACGTCAGGAGACTGTGGACCGCCATACTCGGCATCACCGCAGGCATCTACGTGGTGTTCGTCACCGCCGGCGGGATCACCATCATGGGGTACGAGACGTTCCAGACCCGCTACACACTCCAGCAGGTCGCGCCCCGCCTCCTGCTCGGGATGATCGCGTCGGCGACCTCCCTGACCGTGATGGGCAAGGCGATCAGCCTCGCCAACGCCCTCGCCCACGCGATCATGGCCACCGACATGACCGACGCCGGCAAGGGCATGGTCGAGCGCGTCCTGCCCTTCGCCCTCTTCGGCACGGCCGGGCTGAAGATCTACCTGTTGATCCTCGCGATCCTCATGATCGCGCTCGTCCTGGCCGTCCTCGTCGGCTTCCTGGTCCGCGTCGCCGTGATGGCGCTGCTCGCCGTGGGCGCTCCCCTCATGCTGGCGTGTCACGCCCACCCGTTGACCGACCCGGTCGCTCGGCTGTGGTGGCGGGCCCTGGGTGGTTGTCTGGCGATCCAGGTCGCGCAGTCGATGACCTTCATCCTCGCGCTGAAGTTGTTCTTCGCGCCTGGCGCAACGACGCTCGGCATCCCCAAGTCGGACCAGCTCGGCACGATGCTCGCCGGGCTTGCCCTGTTCTGGGTGCTGTTCAAGATCCCCGGGTGGACGCTTCAGGTGGTCCTGCGCGGCACTCCGGCCCACCAGCCGCACGCTCCGGCCTCGGTCCGGGTGCTCAAGCACCTGGCGCTCTACCAGCTCATGAACCGGTACGTGCCTGGTGTGAGTACGCTGCGACGCCACCCCACCGGGCGAAGCGGCGGCGGAGGCGGTGGTGGTATTCGTGGCGGCCCTGGCCTGCGCCCAGGTGGACCGCCGAGCGGCGGAGGGCGGCCAGCAGGCAGCCGAGGCAGGCCCGGCGGTGGGGGCCGACCAGGAGGCAGCCAAGGTGGACGGCCTGGTGGCGGTCGGCCTCCCGCGCCGGTTCCGGCGGGTGGGCCAGGGCCTGGAGTAAGCGTGCGTAGCCGGGCTCGGGCACTGTTCAGCCGAAGCCGCGCGATTCTGGGGCCCGCTCGTACGCACCTGCGCTCACCAGCAGCGCGCTGGTCGATCCCCGGCGGCAGGGGGTCTGGAAACTCGACGATGGCCGCGAACACGGCACCGACTGCGTACCCCGATGTGGGTCCGACTGGCGCGTCGAGGCCGTCGCGCGCACGGGTGGCTCGACGTCCATCCCAAGGCCCCGCTCCGGCTGCACGGACACCTGGAGGTCCTCGCTCTGTGATCCATCCCGCCCAGGCACGGCGTACGAGGCAACTATCCCTCCCGGTGCCGGCCAAGCGCGCTCCGACGCGTCCCGCACGGTCGACTCAGATGTGGCTGCCCATCAGCGTCCAACGCATCGCCGCCGCACCTCCCCCGACCCCAGCCCGGCCGACCGCCTCAGCTCCTTCGGCTCCCGCTTCCGCGCCGGTGCCGCGTGCACGCCAGCTGGCCCTGCCGGTGCCCGCCGCCCGTGTGCGCAGGCGTCCGCCGCGTCCGATGCAGCTGCGGCTCCCCCTCGAACCGCCCCGGAGGCACCGTCCATGAACCCGTCCGACGACGCCCCGGACTCCCTGCAGGGCACCCGCATCCCCGCGGATATCTCCCGACCGGACCGCGTGTTCGGCCCATTCACCGTCCGGCAGGCCCTGATCCTCGCCAGCGCGGCACTCGTCCTGTACGGCGCGTACTGGCTGGTTCGCCCGTTCATCGAGCCGCTGGCGTACGTGGTGCTGGTGATCCCTGTCGCCGGGGCGGTGGCCGCGCTCGCGCTCGGCCGACGGGAAGGGATCGGCCTGGACCACTTCGTGCTCTCCGCGCTCGTCCACGCCCGCAGCCCGAAGCGGCAGGTGTACGCTCCCGAGGGGGTGCCTCCGCTGCCCGGCGTCGTTCCCGGCCGCTGGACGGAGGCAGCCAGACAGCCGCCCGCCGCGATGGACATGCCGTACGAGGGCGCCACGACTGACGGCGTGCTCGACCTGGGTCGTGCGGGGCGTGCCGCGCTGGCGACGTGCTCCACAGTCAACTTCGAGCTCCGCTCCGCCTCGGAGCAGCAGGGGCTTACGGCTGCGTTCGCGAGGTGGTTGAACTCCCTGACCGGGCCGACCCAGGTCCTGGTGCGCTGCCATCGCGTCGACCTGTCCCCGCTCGCCCATGACCTGCACCACGGTGCGGCCGCGCTACCGCACCCGGCGCTGGAGCGGGCGGCTCGGGCTCACGCGGACTTCCTGACCGACCTCGCCCGGGCCGACAACATGCTCGGCCGGCAGATCGTGCTGGTGGCCCGTGAGGAGAGCTTCGGCCGTCGGCCTCGGAGCGACGCAGGAGGGGGACGGGCCCTCCAGCGTGTTCACGAGGCGGCGCGTGCCCTGGCTGCCGCCGAGGTCACCGTTACGCCCATGGACGGCGAACAGTGCGCCGACCTGGTCACCGCCGCGTGCAACCCCGACACACCCGCCCCCACCACCGGACCGGAAGGGGACCACGCATGAGCCCGCGCAACCGTACTCGCTGTACCTCTGGGGAGTGCCAGACCATTGATGGTGCTCGGCTGCTGGAGGTGGCCGGGCCGGAGGCGATCGACGTACACGCCCGCACCGTGGCGATCGGCGCCCACGTAGCCACCACCCTCGTCGTCACCGGCTACCCAGCCGAGGTCACCCCGGGCTGGCTCGCACCACTGCTGAACTACCCCGGCCACCTGGACATCGCCCTGCACATCGAGCCCGTCCCCAACCCGGTGGCTGCCGCAGGGTTGAAGAGGCAGCGGGCCCGCCTGGAGTCCGGGCGCCGGGCCGGCTTCGACAAGGGCCACCTGGACGACCCGGACGTCGAAGCCGCCGCCGCGGACGCCGCCGAGCTCGCCTATCGCATCGCCCGAGGGGAAGGGAAGCTCTTCCATGTCGCGCTGTACATGACGGTGCACGCTCCGGACGAAGAGGCCCTCGCCGAGGAAGCGGCCGCCGTACGCGCGATCGCCGAGTCCCTGCTCATGACCGTGGCCCCCACCACATACCGGGCGCTACCCGGCTGGCTGGCCACCCTGCCGCTCGGCATCGACACCCTCAAGATCCGCCGCACGTTCGACACCGCCGCGCTCGCGGCCTGCTTCCCCTTCACGAGCCCCGAGCTGCCCCTGCCCACCAACGACGAGGGGACAGCGACCGGAGTGCTGTACGGGCTGAACGCGGTCTCGGGCGCGCCGGTCCTGTGGGACCGATTCGCGCAGGACAACTACAACTCCATCACTTTGGCCCGCTCCGGGGCCGGCAAATCGTACCTGACCAAGCTCGAACTGCTCAGGCTGCTGTTCACCGGGGTCACCGCCTCGGTGATCGATCCGGAGGACGAGTACGTGCGGCTGGCCGAGACTGTCGGCGGCCAGGTCGTCGCGCTCGGCGCGGACGGCGTACGCGTCAACCCCTTCGACCTGCCCACCGGGGACGTCGAAGGGGACGCGCTGACCCGCCGGGTGCTGTTCCTGCATACCTTCCTCTCCGTCCTCTTGGGCACGGAGCTGACCGCTGCGGAGAAGGCGCTGCTGGACCGGGCGCTCCTGGCCACCTACGACCGGGCAGGTCTCACCACGGACCCGCGGACCTGGCAGCGCACCCCGCCCACCCTCGCCGACCTCGTGACCGTTCTGAGCGAGGAGCAGGGCGAGACGGCAGGCGGTCTCGCGGATCGTCTCGCCCCGTTCACCACCGGATCGCACGCCCGCCTGTTCAACGGGCCGAGCACCGTCTCGACGACCGGACACCTGGTGGTGTTCGCCCTACGCCAGCTCCCGGAGGAGGTGAAGGCCCCAGCGATGCTCCTCGCTCTGGATGCCGTCTGGCGGCAGGTCCTCCACCGCGCGAACCCTGGCCGACATCTGGTGGTCGTGGACGAGGCGTGGCGGCTGATGCACGAGGGAGCCGGTGCCGCCTTCCTGTTCCGCATGGCCAAGTCCGCCCGCAAGTACTGGACGGGCCTGGCCGTGGTCACGCAGGACGACGACGACCTGCTCGCCCAGCCGCTCGGGAGGGCCATCGTCTCCAACGCCGCCACGCAGATCCTGCTCCGCCAGGCGCCCCAGGCCATCGACGCGATCAGCGACAACTTCCACCTCTGCCACGGGGAGAGGGAGTTCCTGCTCTCCGCCGGCCGAGGCGAGGCGCTGCTCCTGACCGGGGACCGCCGCCACAAAGTCGCGCTCATCAGCGTCGCCGCTCCCGGCGAACACGAAGTGATCACCACAGACCCTGGTGAACTCGCCGCCCAATCGGCGGACGACGGCTTGGCCCCCGACGGCCTCTACATCGACGAACCAGTCGATGGCGGGAGCTGGGAGTCGTGACAGGGCAGGCGGGCTCCATCCTGGTCGACCTTCTCACCGACCCGGCTGGATTCTGGACGTCGATCGGCGGCACGGGCCTGGGCTGGCTCACTGCCCGGACCCCCGTACTGGCACCCGGTGCAGTACTCGCCAGCGCCGGTGGGTTCGTTCTCACACGGCGCCTCCGGCTCCGCCAGCAGCAGTACCTGGCCAAGGACGCTCGTTGCGTGGAGATCCTCGCGCCGCCGACTGTCGCGCCTCGGGGCGGTGAGGTGCTGTGGGCGCAGCTCACCGGCCTTCTCCGCCCGTGGTGGCGCCGCGCCACCACGGGCCAGCCGCACCTCGCCTTCGAATACGTCTGGTCACACACCGGGCTGTGTATCCGCATGTGGGTGCCGGGCACCGTGCCGTTCGGGCTCGTGCGTCGCGCTGTGGAGGCGGCCTGGCCCGGCGCCCACACCCGCCTCACCGAGACCACCGCCCTCCTCCCCACCGGGAGCGACACGGTCACCGGCGGACGGCTGCGCCTCGCGCGCCCGGACGTCCTGCCCCTGCGGACCGACCACGCGACCGACCCCCTGCGCGCGCTGCTGCAGGCAGCGGCAGGCATGGGCGACGACGAATCCGCGTGCGTTCAGATCCTGGCCCGTCCCGCAACCGGCGGCGCGCTGCGGCGGGCCCGCCGTCAGGCCAGGCGGCTGAAGGCCGGACACTCCCCCGCGCGGCTCCCCGCATTGGCCGCCCTCCTCCTCCACCGCGCCCAACCTGTCGCGACCGGCAAGCAGGACCCCGAGCACTCCGCCGCCGTACGGCAGGCCGCCACGAAACTCTCCGGTCCCCAATGGCAGTGCACCGTCACCTACGCGGCGGCATGCTCCGCTCATACCGAGCGTGCCGACGACATCGTGCGTGGCCGAGCACACGCGCTCGCCTCCGCGTTCGGCCTGTACGCCGACCGCAACTACCTGGCCCGTGCGCGTCTTCGACAGCCGCAGCAGCCGATGAACGACCGACGCTTCCCGACCCGGTCCATGCTGCTGTCGGTGCCGGAGCTCGCCGCGCTCGCCCACCTCCCCTTCGAGGCGGACGCTCCAGGTCTACAGCGGGCCGGCGCGCGCTCCGTCCTGCCGCCGCCCTCCGTCCCCGAACCAACTCCTGGCGCGGGCGTCAAGCCGCTTGGCCGCTCGGGCGTCGGCGCGCGCCGAGGTGTCGGTGTCGCGGTCGCCGACGCGCGTCACCACCTGCACGTCATGGGTGCGACCGGTTCGGGCAAGTCCACGCTGATCGCGAACCTCGCCCTGGACGACGTGCGCAACCACCGCGGCGTCATCGTCATCGATCCCAAAGGCGACCTTGTCACCGACCTCCTGGACCGCCTCCCCGACACCTGCGCCGACCGGCTCGTCCTCATCGACCCCGACGACCCGCACACGCCGCCATGCCTGAACGTGCTGGACGGCGCCGACATCGACGTCGTCGTCGACAACATCACCGGCATCTTCCGCCGGATCTTCACCGCCTTCTGGGGACCGCGGACCGACGACCTCATGCGCGCGGCCTGCCTGACCCTCCTCAAGCACCGCGAGCGCACCCACCAGCTCGTCACCCTCGCAGACGTCCCCCGCCTCCTCGGCGAGAGCGCCTACCGTCTACGCATCATCCCCGCCCTCAAAGACCCAGTCCTCAAGGGCTTCTGGGCCTGGTACGAGTCCATGTCCGAGCCATCCCGGGCGGCCGTGGTCGGCCCGGTGATGAACAAGCTGCGTGCCTTCCTCCTGCGCGACTTCGCCCGCCGCGCTATCGCCGCAGGCCCCTCCACCTTCGACCTCGGCCAGATCCTCGACGGCGGCATCCTGCTGTGCCGCCTCCCCAAAGGGGCGCTCGGTGAAGAGACCGCCCGCCTCCTCGGCTCGTTCATCGTCGCCGGCACCTGGCAGGCCGCAGCCGCCCGAGCCCGTACTCCCGAGCAGGCCCGGATCGACGCCACGCTCAGCATCGACGAGGCGCACAACTTCCTGACCCTGCCGTACCCGTTGGAGGACATGCTCGCCGAGGCCCGCGGCTACCGCCTTTCGATACTCCTGGCCCACCAGCACCTCGCCCAGCTCCCCCGCGACCTACGCGAAGGCATCTCCGCCAACGCCCGCAACAAGATCTTCTTCAACGCCTCCCCCGAAGACGCGGCCGCCCTCGAGCGCCACACCCTGCCCACCCTGGCCGCACACGACCTCGCACACCTCGGCCCCTACCAGGCCGCCGCCCACCTGCTGACCGGCGGCGCGGAATCCACCGCCTTCGCCCTCACCACCCGCCCGCTCCCGCCCCCCGTGCCCGGGCGTGCCAAGGACCTCCGGCAAGCCGCCGCCGGCCGTACCGGACCACGCCCCTCCACCCGCCCCTGACACCTGCTGCCCCTCCACTCATGTCTGGTGGTGATCCGCCATGCCCGCTCTCCCCCGTCCCGCCTCCGGCCCCGGCTCGCGCTACACGGCCCGTGCCGCGACCAGCCGCTTCCGCCCGGCCCGGCACACCGACGTGGCCGTCCTCGCCCGTCTGCTCACCACCCGCGACCAGTGGCTCACCCGCATGCTGCACGAACACCGCGTCCTGACCACGCACCAGATCGCCGCCCTCGCCTACACCTCACTCCGCTCCACACAGCGACGCCTTCGCACCCTCCACCAACACACGGTCGTCGATTCCTTCCGGCCCCTGACGCAGACCGGCTCCGCGCCCGAGCACTACACCCTCGGCCCCGCCGGAGCGGCCGTCCTGGCCGCGCACGTGAGCTGTGACCTCGCCGACCTGGGCTGGCGCCCCAGCCACACCGGCCGCATCGCCTACTCCCCCTCCCTCGGCCACGACCTGGGCGTCAACGACCTCCTCGTCCACCTCGCCGCGCGCGCCCGCACCACACCGGGAAGCGGGCTGACGGTGTGGCTGTCGGAGAAGTCCTGCGCCCGCCGCTGGGGCGACATCGTCCGCCCCGACGCCTACGCCCACTGGCAGGACGATGACCGCGTCCTGCCGTTCTTCCTGGAGTACGACACCGGCAGCCAGCCCCTCGCCCGCGTTGAGGCCAAGCTCACCGGCTACGCCGCCTTCGGCTCCACCACCGGCACCCGCCCCGCCCTCCTGATCCACACCCGCACACAGTCCCGCGACCAGGCGATCCGCCGACGCCTCGCCGGCCCCGTACGCGAACTGGGCCTGCACGTCGCCACCGCCTCCGCCGACTTCACCACCACCGACCCCTGGGGCCCGTGGTGGAGCCCGCTCCAACCGGGCGACACCCGCCGCACCACCCTCACCCGCCTCGCCGCCCTCTGGCACCACCTCGCACCGGCGGACCTGGAGCCGACGGACGCCGACACGGCACTGACCCTTCCCGTACCGCCGCTGCCTCCCGCCACCCGCGCAGACGCATGAGCTCCCTGTCCACCAAGGCGACCGCCGGTGTCGGTTGCACGGTCGTGGCCCTGCCACTGCTCGGCGCGGTCGCCGTCGCCTCCGCCCTCGGCAGCCTGTTCCCCGGCGGCAGCAGTACGGCCGCAGCTCCGAGCAAGCACGCGGTCGCCGACATCCCCCCGTACATGCTGGCCCTCTACCAGCGCGCGGCACCCGAGTGCCCAGGCCTGTCATGGACGGTGCTGGCCGCGATCGGCAAAGTCGAGACCGACCACGCCCGACACCCCACCATGATCTCCTCGGCAGGCGCGGTCGGGCCAATGCAGTTCCTGCCCTCCACCTTCAAGCAGTACGCCCATCCCGTACCGCCCGGCGGCAAGAACCCACCCACCCCGTGGGACCCGGTCGACGCCGTCCACGCCGCCGCCCGCCTCCTGTGCGCGAACGGGGCCAGGAACGGACGCGACCTGCGTCGCGCGATCTGGCACTACAACCACAGCAACGCCTACGTCGACCACGTCCTGACCATCGCCGCGAAGTACGCCGCCTCCGCGCCCGAACCGGGCACCGCCGCCGGCAAGGCCGTCGCCTTCGCCCGCGCCCAGATCGGCACTCCGTACGTGTGGGGCGGCGACGGACCGGCCGAAGGCGGCTTCGACTGCTCCGGCCTCACCCAAGCCGCCTACAGAGCCGCCGGAATCAGCATCCCCCGCGTCGCCCAGGCCCAGTACGACGCCGGCCCCCGCGTACCGCGCGGCGTGCCCCTCGCACCAGGAGACCTGCTGTTCTTCGGCCCCAGCCCACGCAACATCACCCACGTCTCCCTCTACACCGGCAACGGCCGCGCCGTAGACGCACCACGCCCCGGAAAGGTCGTCCGCGAAGGAGCAGCGAATACCCACCTCGCCACGTTCCAGGGCACCACCCGCCCCGCAGCAAGGGGAGGCCCTCGGTGAAGCCGCCCGCGGCCCGCGAGGCCATCAACCTGCTGCGGACCATGACCTGGGTGCTGTGCGCCGTCGGACTCCTCGCGCTGGTGTTCACGACCGTCAACGTCACCCGCTTCGCCACCACCCGCGACGTCCCCCTGCCCATCGCGGTCCTCCTCGACCCAATGATCGGTACCGCCCTCGCCGGCGTCATCTACGTCGACGCTCGCCTCGCCTCCTGGGGCATCCGCCCGCCCGGCTGGTCCACCACCCTGCGCTGGGGCGCCGGCTTCACCGCCGCCCTGATGAACACCTGGGAGAGCCTGTGGCCCGACGGACAGATCGGCTGGCCACGCAAGGCCGATCCCGCAGCGGTACTCCTCCATCTGACCCCCGCTCTACTGCTGATCGCCCTAACGGAGACGATCGCCGCGTACCGAAGAACCGTCACCGACCTCCTCGACCGGGCCGATCCCACCGATCGGCACGAGCTCGTTGAGCTCAAGTCAGCCCGCCAAGGCCGATCGACAGGGCAAGAGCTCGATCGGGGCGGCACACGAGACCGATCGCGGCGGCGTCCCGGAAGCCGTGCCCAACTCCGCGCCGGGGCCCGTGTTAGCGGACGGCCCCGCTACCGTCCGCCCATCAGAACGCCCCTGAACGCGCGACAGCCCGCCCGACAGCCAACCCCCTGCCCCGACGCCGCAGCGCCCGTTCAGGGGGCGGCAGACGGCGGCGTGTGGCACCGTGCCATCGCGCTGGATGAGGCCGCTCGTGCCGCGACCAGCAGACCGGTGAGCGTCTGGCGGCTGCGCACCGATCTGCACCTCGGTCCACGGCGCGCGCAACAGATCCACGCGCAGCTCCTCGCCCGCCGTCCGGCCTGCGACGATCGGCCTGTTCAAAAGCGGCGGCCTCGGCAGTGACCGGACCACCCGAACATGTCAGCCGACCGGGCACTCACAACCTCAGCGCCGTGTGCCGCTCCCCGATCGGCTACCCCGTCCGTCGTGACCGGCACGCTCGTCCGCCCGCTCTTTGATCTGGTCTTTTGGCGCATCGACCGGGCCGCTTGACTTCCCTGCCGACATCGAGCGTCCATGGTCGTGGCCGACGCACGGACCCCCGGTTCCCACGTACGAACCGCCGTGTCACGACCACGTCCGCCCGGGATCCCGCGATGCGCACGCCCCCGGACGAACACCCGCAGCCCGCATCGCCGGGCCGCACCCCGGCCGGGGACCTCCACCACTCTTCTCACAGAAGTCGAGGACCCCACTCATGTCCGACAACAGCTACGACGCCACGCGTACCCTGCGCGCCGTACCCGACCCCGAACCCCTCACCGGCCTGACCGGAGCACCCGCCGCCATCTACACCGAACTGGCCGGACGCACCGAGCCCGCGACGGCCGCCGAACTCGCCCTCGCCGCCGCCCTCGGACGCTCCACCGCAAGCAAGGCCCTGGTCACCCTGGAAGAGCACGGCCTGGCCCTGCGCACCCCCGGCGGCCACGACGGCGCGCTCCGCACCCCCGACCACTGGCGCGCCGCGCCCACCCCCGACACCACCCAGGAGACCGACGAGCACACGGAGCCCGACACCTCGGCAACCAGTGACAGCCCGAAGCCGCTCGTCGACAACGCCGACGAGTCCGACGACACCCCCGACGCGAAGACCGCGCCGGACGCCCCCAGCGAACCGAGCGACGTCACGGCTTCCATCTCCGACGCGCCGAGGGAGACGCCGCCGCAGGACAGCCAGCCCGGTCAGGTCAACGACGACGGCTCGGACGCCGGTGGGGTGACCACCTCACCGGCGGAAGCCGATGACACGACGCGCCACCTGGAGGTGGTCACCGTCCCGGGCGGGAAGCACCGCCTCGCACCCGGTGCCCTGCGGCAGATGGTCATCGACCACCTCAAGACCCACCCCGGCGAGGCGTTCACCGCCACCCGGATCAGCCGCGTGATCGAAAAGTCCTCCGGAGCCATCGCGAACGCCCTCGTCAAGCTCACCCAGCAGGGCATTACCGAGAAGGTGAGCGACTACCCGCGCACCTACCGGTGGGCCGAAGGCACCACCGAGTAGACACACCTGAATCGACGGCGGGCCCCGCTCGAGGGCCCGCCGTCGATCTCGCCGTGTCCGTGACGCCACGACCCGGTTGTGCCCGATGCCTCGCTGCCCCGGAACGTTTCGCCCCGGATGGATTTTCCGATTCGGCTGAAACCGCGCGTTGCCTGCGGCATTTTCGGAGACCAGGTCAGGCGCCGCGTGGGCCGAACGGAGATGGAGGGTGTGCGTCATGGAGAAGTGGACGACCGGGGAATTCGGTACCTCCCAC
Source organism: Streptomyces sp. PR69 (assembly GCF_026420845.1). Classification (GTDB taxonomy): domain Bacteria; phylum Actinomycetota; class Actinomycetes; order Streptomycetales; family Streptomycetaceae; genus Streptomyces. The sequence continues at coordinate 127,213 of NZ_JAOWCB010000016.1, forward strand.
GAAGGCACGGTGGGCGTGGTCCTGGTCGACGGCAGCGAGCCCGGCCCGGTCTACGTGGACATGGGGAGCGGCAGCTACGTTCCCTCGACCACGCACTGGACGATCTACGACGGCGAGTTCCGCAGGCCCCGGGCCGCGGCGCTGCGCGGCGCGTGCTCGTGCGGCTGGCGCAGGACCACCCGCTACCCGATCGACTGGTCCACCATCGGAGACACCTCGCTGGATGAAGCTGACATCGACACTGATCCCGTCCTTACTGACTGGCAAGAGCATCTCGCCGACGTCGAAGCACGCGCCGTGCCGCTGCCCGAGGACGTGCAGCACTTGCTGGAGGCCCTGGAGGGAAGGCTCGACAAGCTGGCGTACGACGCGCCGCTTGCCGCGCTCAGGATCGCGGCAACACTGGAAGGCGCGGTTCAGCGTGCCGGCCGCGTCGCCGCCTGTATCGCCGCCTCCGAGGAACGGCACTCGTGGGAGCACACCGCCACCGCTCTGGGCCTGACCGAGCAGCATGCCCAATCCCGCCTCCGCCGCTACGGCCTCCGCAGCCGCTGACGCCACACGGCCAGCGGTCGGCGCGTGCATCGCCCACAGGAGCCGCACAGGGACAGAACCGGGCGACAACGGTCAGCCAACACGGCGACCGCGGCAGGCTGTCGGGTCCGGCCGTGCCCGACCGCTGGCGTGCCGCATCCCAGAAGCACCGTCAGAAGTGACGCGTGACCCGGCTCAGCCCCTCGACCGCCGGTGGCCCTTCGCCGGCGCCGCCGAGAATGATCGTCCATGGCACCGACCGGTAACGATGTCCAGCCGAGGGGCCACGCCGGTCACGCCCGAGTGCCGAGCGACGGCTCCGCGGCCGCACCACACGGCGACGCCGGAGCAGAGACGCCGCTGCAGCCAGCGTGGGTGTACGCCTGGCAGCCAGGTGCGGTCAGCACACCAGCGGCGACCAGCGAGACTAGGCGACACGGCAACGCCAGCCTGTTTTCGGTGACCAACTCATGGGCGCCCACGATGCCGATCATTTCTGTCCGATCGCCGGACGGCGTCCAGCGCCTGCTCAGCACTCTGGCTGGGCGGCCACCCTGTACGGGGGTCCGCCCAGCCCGTCGCCGGTGGTGGGGGTGGGGTCGCCGGGGAGGGGTGGTCAGGCCGCGGTGGTCTGTTCGGCGGGGGCCGGTTCGCGGGTGCGTTCCGCCCAGCGCACGACGTACGGCATGATCAGTCCGACGACCACGAAGACGGCGCCCATCACCAGCCATCCGGGGGCGCCCCAGGTGATGCAGAGCAGGCCCAGAACGGAGGGCGCCGCGGCGCTCGCGAAGCCGTGGCCGAGGCCGAACAGACCCGAGTACTGCCCCTGCGCGTGGCGTGGCGCGAGTCCGAAGCTCAGCTCGAAGGAGGCGGCCGCGTGCCAGAGTTCACCGACCGTGTGGACCGCCACGCCCATGACGATCACCACGGCGGCCAGCTTCCCCGACATCTCGCCCGTCGTCGCGATCAGCGCCATGCCCAGCAGGAAGGCGAGGCTGGCGCGGCGGACCGCCCGGGTGGCCGCCGTGTTGGTGTCGATGCCCCGGCTCGCCCGCACCTGGAAGAAGACCACCATCATGGTGTTGACCAGCACGCACACGGAGACCAGCCAGCGCGGCGCGCTGCTCTCCTCCACGATCCACAGCGGCAGCGCGAACACCAGCACATAGCCCTGGAGGGACAGGATCCCGTCCAGCGCGGTGACCGTCACGAACGGGGTGTCCCGCAGCGCGATCCAGCGCCCCTTCCGTTCCGGCGCCTTGACGGGCGGGAGGGACGGCAGCCGGGAGATCACGGCTGCGCAGGCCACGAACGTCAGGGCGTTGCCCAGTACGAGGGCCAGATACGCGGCCCGGGTGTCCAGCTGCACGGCGATGCCCGCCGCGACGCCGCCACCGGCGCCCGCGAGGTTGCTGAGCGCCCGCATGTAGGACCGGAACTTGGTCGGGTTGGGACCGGCGAAGCCGCGTACCAGCGGTCCGCGCGCCGCCTGGCTGGCCGAGCTGGCGAGCTGGGTCACGCAGACGACGATAACGAACAGCCAAAACGTGTGGACGAACACCAGCGCCGCCATCGCCACGGCTTCCACACCGATGGTGATCAGGTAGGTCTCGCGCGGGCCCCGCCGGTCGGCGAGGTGCCCGACCGGGACTCCGGCGAGCAGGCCGACCAGGGCGGCTATGCCCATGCCGAGGCCGACCTGCGTCACGGACAGCCCCACCGACCGGGTGAAGTAGAGCGCGGCGCCGATCATGAACAGGCCGTTGCCGATCTGGTTCACGAAGGTGGCGAGCGCCAGGGTCCGCTTGGGGCCGCGCTCTGGGATCAGGCCCCGGGCGACCAGGAGGGACCCCACTCGCGACGAGTCCTCGGCCGACGTGTCGTCGGATGACTCGCTGTTCTTTTCCATGTCCTCAACCTTCTACTGGGGCAGCTCGTTCAAGCGCTCGGCCACGATTCGTCCGATCTCGCGCAGCGGTCCGGGCTGGGTCATCGCCCCGTGCTCGCAGTCGATCTCATGCAACTCGACGTCACCGGAGACGTACGGGGACCAGATGTCGCTCCTGGTGCGTTCGGCGCGGCCCGCGGTGGCGGCGAAGAACAGCATCTCCCCGTCAAAGACGCCGGAGGAGTACGAGCCCCGGAGGTTGGACAGGTCGACGAAGACCCGCGCCAGGGACGTGAGCCCGTCCGCGCCCAGACCGGCGAGCGGACTGCCGGGGTCGGCAGGGTCGTGACCGACCGACTCCACGATCGCCGGCCACACCCTCGGATCGTCGTGGGTGTACCCGGGTCCGCGCTGCCCGGCGGCTGCGGGGAACCCGTCGAGTACGGCGAGGAAGTCGACCTTCTCCCCGGTTTCCTGGAGCCGCACGGCGACGGCGTGAGCCACGGTGCCGCCGAGCGACCAGCCCAGCAGGGCGTACGGGCCGTACGGCTGAACCGACCTGATCTCCGCCACGTAGTCCGCGACGAGTTCGTCGAGGTCAGCCGGGGCGGCGTCGGCGTCACGGAACCCGCGCGCCTGAAGGCCGTAGACCGGTTGGTCCCGGTCCAGGTGCGCCAGCAGACCGCTGTAGCACCAGCTCAGCCCGATCGCGGGATGCACGCAGAGCAGCGGGCGGCGGGTGCCGTCGGGCCGCAGCGGCAGCAGTACCCCGAGCGAGTCCCCGCCCGTGCCGTGCTCGAAGCGCTCGGCGAGCAGGGCGACCGTCGGCGCCTCGAACAGCGTGCGGACCGACAGCTCGTGATCGAACGCGGCTCGGATCCGGCTGACCAGACGGGTCGCCAGCAGGGAGTGGCCGCCGCATTCGAAGAAGTTGTCGTCGATGCCCACCGCGCGCAGCCCGAGTACCTCCGCGAACAGGTCGCACAGGCGGGCTTCCAGCGCGGTGCGCGGGGCGCGCCCGTCCTGCCCGCTCTCGTACACGGGTGCGGGCAGCGCCTTGTGGTCCAGCTTGCCGTTCGCGGTCAGCGGCAGCGCGTCGAGCCTCACGAACGCGGACGGCACCATGTAGTCGGGCAGCGTCCGCCGGCACCAGTCGCGCAGCTCGCCACCGTCGGCCTCCCGGCCCTCGCCGGTCAGGGGCGCGGGCACGTGGTAGGCGACCAGGGCCGGCCCGCCGGGCATGTCGTCGCGGATCGTCACCGCGACGGCTCCGACGCCCTCGTGGGCGGCGAGGACGGACTCGACCTCGCCGGGCTCAATCCGGAAGCCGCGCACCTTCACCTGGTGGTCGAGGCGTCCCAGGAACTCGAGGCTGCCGTCGGGCAGCCAGCGCACCAGGTCACCGGAGCGGTACACGCGCGCCGACGGGTCCGCCGAGAACGGATGGGCGACGAATCGCTCAGCCGTCAGTTCCGGCCGGCCGAGATAGCCGCGCGCCACACCGCGTCCGCCGATCAGCAGCTCGCCGGGGACGCCCGGCGGGACGGGACGCCCGGCCGGGTCGACCACGTACACCTCGACGTTGGCGAGCGGCTTGCCGATGGGCAGGGCACCCGTCGTGTCGCGGATCTCGGCGAGCGTCGCGCAGACCGTGGTCTCGGTGGGACCGTAGGCGTTGACGACCCGGGGCGCCACCCGCAGCATCTCCTCGGCCAGTTCGGCGTGGAGCGTCTCGCCACCGGTGACGATCTGGAGCCGCCGCCCGGTCCTGGGCGTCGCGGCGAGTGCCTCGACGACGGGCCGCCAGGCCGACGGCGTCGCCTGGGCCAGCATGACGTCGTGCTCGTCGATCAGCTGGGCCAGCGCGGTGGGCGTGTGGACGTCGTCCCGGCCCGCCACCACGACCCGGCCGCCCGAGATCAGCGGGAGCCACATCTCGACATTGGCGATGTCGAAGGCGGGCGACGCGGTGAACAGCACCGCGTCCCCCTCGGCGAGCGGGAAGACCTCCCGCTTCGCGAGGAGCAGGTTCGCCAGCGAGCCGACACTGACCGCCACACCCTTGGGGGTGCCGGTGGAGCCGGACGTGTAGATGACGTACGCGAGGTCGTCCGGCCCGGCCGTCGGCGCGGGCGCCTGGGCGGAGGCGGCCGCGATGCGCCGGCGGTCGGTGTCTAGTACGACGAGCGTACGGGCACGGCCGTCCGCGCCGCCGTCGTGGTTCACACCGTCGCCGTACGGCAGGACTTCACGCAGGCGCTCCTCCGTGATCACCACGGGTGCGGCGGTGTCCCGCAGGATGAACTCCAGCCGCTCGGCGGGGTACGCGGGGTCCAGCGGCACGTAGGCGCCACCGGCCTTTAGTACGGCCAGCAGGGCGACGACCAGGTCCGGTCCGCGCTCCAGGCACACCCCGACCGGCACATCGGGCGCGACGCCGAGGGAGACCAGGTGGTGCGCGAGCCGATTGCTCCGCTCCTCCAGTTCCCCGTACGTCACGGTGTGCGGCCCGGCGACCAGCGCGACCGCTCCGGGCTTCCGCGCGGCCCACTCCTCCACGAGTTCCCGCACCCCACGGTCCGTGGGGAGTGCGACGGGGTGGGCGTTCCACTCCTGGAGG
>NZ_JAOWCB010000017.1 GCF_026420845.1 Streptomyces sp. PR69
GACCGCCGCCCGGACGGCCGCCGCCGGGGCCGCCTGCCGAGCGGGGCGACTGCGGACGGGCCATGCCGGTGGAGCCGCCCGAGGTGAAGGGGTTGTTGCCGGGACGCGGACCGGCCGGACGGCCGCCGGGACGCGGAGCGCCCTGACCGCCGGACGGGCCGGGGCGTGCAGCGCCGCGTCCGCCGCCCTGCTGACCGCCGGACGGACCGGGGCGCGCGCCGGGACGCGGGCCGGGGGCGGCTCCCTGAGGACCGCCGGCAGGACGCGGCGCCTGGGGCGCGGGGGCCGGGGCCGCGGGGGACGAGAACTCCGCCGCGGGCGCCGGGGCGGGCTTGGCCGGCACCGGCTTGGGGCCGGGCGCGGGCCGCGGACCCGGAGCCGGGGCCTGGGAGGGGGTGCTGCTCGCCGGAGCCTCGGGGCGTGCGGCCGGCTTCGGGGCCGGTGCGCCGGGCTTCGGGGCAGCAGGACGGGCCGACTGTGCCGGGGACGGCGCGGTCGGCTTGGCAGGCGCGGCCTTACGGGGCGCGCCGGGCTTGGCAGCGGGCTTGCCGGCGGTTCCGCCGGGCCCCTGCAGCGCATCGGTCAGCTTACGTACTACGGGTGCCTCGATCGTCGAGGACGCCGAACGGACGAATTCACCGAGTTCCTGGAGCTTAGCCATGACGACTTTGCTCTCTACACCGAACTCCTTGGCGAGTTCGTATACCCGGACCTTAGCCACTTCGCTCCTTTTAGGTCCGGGTTACCGCCGGACCGTCGCTACTTCATGGGCGTACTCATCGCGTACTCATCGAGTGCTCATCGCAATCTCGACCTACTTCCGACTCGCGAGGTACCTGACCGCACGGGGTTCCGTGCCGTACTTCTTTCTTTCTTTCTTCTTCACGGCGCTGCCTCAAGCCTGCTTCACGCCTGCTTTACGCCAGCCTCAAGCCTGCTTTGCCTCAAGGGCAAGGCGCACCTCCGCGGTGTCGAGCGGTCCCCGGTGCCTGAGAGCCCGTGGAAACGCCCGGCGGCGGACCGCCATATCGAGACAGGCCAAAGCGGGATGCACATAAGCGCCCCGGCCGGGCAGCGTACCGCGATGATCGGGGACGCAGGCGTCCTCGATCGCCACGATCCGCAGCAGATCGCCCTTGGCCGCTCGCTCCCGGCACCCCACACACGTGCGCTCAGGGCATGCGCGGGCATGCGTCCGGCCAGACACGGTTAAGTCTACCTCCCCGCACCGACCTCACCCCTTTGGGGCAAAAATCGAACAGCTGATGGCTCAAAAGATCACTGTGATCCCGCCGAGCCACAACGTGATCACGGCGGGCGAGTATTCCCGAGGCGGCCGACGCCTTCATGCCGCGCCGGCCATCAGACCTCAGATCCGGCGGGAGTCCTCCGAGGTCTGCTCTGCCGACTGCTCGCCGCCGGGGCCGGTCTGACCAGCCAGTCCCGCCGGGGTGTCGGGGCGGATGTCAATGCGCCAGCCGGTCAGCCGGGCGGCCAGCCTGGCGTTCTGACCTTCCTTGCCGATCGCCAGGGAGAGCTGGTAGTCGGGGACGGTCACCCGCGCGGAGCGGGCGGCCAGATCCACGATCTCCACCTTGGAGACCCGCGCCGGGGAGAGCGCATTGGCCACCATCTCGGCCGGGTCATCCGACCAGTCCACGATGTCGATCTTCTCGCCGTGCAGCTCGCCCATCACATTGCGCACCCGGCCGCCCATCGGGCCGATGCAGGCACCCTTCGCATTCAGGCCACTGCGTGTCGAACGGACAGCGATCTTGGTGCGGTGACCGGCCTCACGGGCGATCGCCGCGATCTCCACCGAGCCGTCCGCGATCTCCGGCACCTCCAGGGCGAAGAGCTTCTTCACCAGATTGGGGTGCGTGCGGGACAGCGTGACGGACGGGCCGCGCACGCCCTTGGCCACCCGGACGACGTAGGTGCGCAGCCGCAGACCGTGCGTGTACTCCTCGCCGGGCACCTGCTCCTGCACCGGAAGGATGGCCTCCAGCTTGTCGTCCAGCTTGACGAGGACGTTCTTGGGGTCCTTGCCCTGCTGCACCTGGCCGGCGACCACATCGCCCTCACGGCGGGCGTACTCGCCGAAGGTGACGTCGTTCTCGGCGTCGCGCAGCCGCTGCTGGATCACCTGCCGGGCGGTGGTGGCTGCGATCCGGCCGAAGTCAGTCGGAGTGTCGTCGAACTCCTTGGGCTCCTGCCCCTCTTCGAGGTCCGCCGGGTCCTCCTTCGCCCACACCGTGACATGGCCGGTGTCGCGGTCGAGCACCACGCGTGCGTGGCGGCGGCTGCCCTCGGTGCGGTGATAGGCGATGAGGAGGGCCGACTCGATGGCCTCGACCAGCAGGTCGAAGGCGATCTCCTTCTCCTGTGCCAAGCCCTTCAGGAGCTTCACGTCGATATCCACGGCTACGCCTCCTCTTCCTTCGTGTTCTTGCGGCTGAATTCGATCTCCACGCGCGCCTTGGCGACATCGGCGAATTCGACCCGGCGGGCAGTGGGCTTGCGCCCCTTGACGCCCGGCACCTCCAGATCGAGGCCGTCGTCGTCCACGGTGAGAATGCGAGCCGTGAGCTCTCCGCCTTCCTTCAGCTGGAATTTCACCAGCCGGCCGACAGCGCGTACGTAGTGGCGGTGCTGGGTCAGCGGGCGGTCCGCGCCGGGGGAGCTGACTTCGAGGACGTACTCGCCCTCGCCCATCGCGTCCGTCTCGTCCAGCTTCTGGGAGATGGTGCGGCTCAGCTCCGCGCAGGCGTCCAGCTCGACGCCCTGGTCGGAGTCCACGATGATCCGCAGCATGCGGCGCCTGCCTGCCCGGGAGATCTCGATCTCTTCCAGCTCCAGGTCGGCGGCGCTGACGAGCGGTTCCAGCAGCCCGCGCAGCCTTTCGCTCTGGGTGGTGCTCATCCGGGTGACTCCTCGGCCGCGTGTGCTGTTGTGGGATCGTCGCGTGTCAGGTCAAAGGGTATCCGGTCCCAGGGGGTGTTGCCGTCCACCTCCGCCGTACCCACGGGTACGCTCGCGGGGCGGTGATGATCAAGGGCGAGGAGCATGCGTGGGGCGCACAGGCGAGGGGCGCGCGGGGGCGACGCGCAGGCGTGTCCTGGCGGTGGGCGCGGCGGCCGCGACGGCCGTGGCGGCCGGCTGTTCCTCTCCGGCCCGGGAGCCGGAGGCCCTGCCGGCCGGGATGGAAGAGGTCCGCGTCGAGGAGGCCCGGCGACGGCTGCTCGTGGCGCACAGCACGGTGCTGCGGGAGCGGTATGACGCTGTGATCGCACGCCATCCACGGCTGGCGGAGCGGCTGGGGGCGCTGCGGGAGGCGGTGGCGGAGCATGAGAAGGCGCTGCTGCCGGGGGGTGTCAGGGCGTCCGGGACACCGTCCTCCGGGGTGCCGTCTGAGGGGCCGTCCGGGGCAGCCTCGGGGGTGCCTTCCGGGGAGCCGTCCGGAATGGCGGCATCGGGGGTGCCCTCCGGAACGGCGTCTCCGTCGCCCGGCGCGGCGGCATCGGCCCCGGGGGTCGGTGTGTCGGCCGATCCCGGCACGGCGCTGAAGGAGCTGGCCGCGGCCGAACGGCGTACCTCCGACGCCTTCGCCGCAGCCCTCGTGGACGCCGAACCGGAGCTGGCGCGGCTGCTCGCGTCCGTCGCGGCGGCGGGGGCGGCGCACGCGTACCTGCTCACGCACCCACCGGCCGAGGGGGCGCGGTGAGCCCGGCGGACAGAGCCCTTCAAGCCGTGCAGGCGGCGTTGGGCGCGGAGCACGCGGCGGTGTACGGGTACGGGGTCGTCGGCGGCCGCGTCGGCGAGGACCGCGCGGCCGAGGCGCGGACCGCGTACGCGGCGCACCGGGCACGGCGGGACTCGCTCGCCCGCACGGCGCGCGACCTGGGCGGCACGCCCGACGCCGCGGCGCCCGCGTACGCCCTGCCCTTCCCGGTGCCGGACGCGGCGGCGGCCGAGCGGCTGGCCGCTGCGCTGGAGGACCGGGTGGCCGGCGTCTACTCCGACCTGGTACGGGCCGCCGAGGGCCCGCTGCGCACGGAGGCGGCCCGGGCGCTGCGGGAGGCGGCGGTCCGCGCGGTGCGGTGGCGGGGCAGCGGCGTAGCCTTTCCGGGGCTCGCCGAGCGGACCCCGAATCCTCAGCGCTGAAAGGGAACGACATACGCATGGCTTTCGAACCGCCGCAGCGGCTCGTCCGGGCACTCGCCGAGAACTACGGGGAGGCGGCGGCGGGCGAGTGGCTCGCACGGCTCCCCAAGGCCGCGCAGGCGGCGGTGGACCGGTGGCAGCTGGACGTCGAGCGGGTCCTCGCCCCCGGCGGACGGAGCAGCCTGGTGCTGCTCGTGCACACTCCGGACGGCGCGCCCGCGGCGCTGAAGGTGGTTCCGCCCTTCGCCGCGCCCGCTGCGGAGCGGGCTGCGCTGGAGCACTGGGACGGCTGGGGCGCGGTACGACTGCTGTCGTCCATGGACGAAGCGGACGGGGGCGAACCGGACGGGGGCGCCCTGCTGCTGGAGCGGCTGCACCCCGAGGTCTCGCTGCGGTCGCTGCCGGAGGCGAAGGCGCTGCTGGAGGCGGCGGGCACCGTGCGGCGGCTGTGGGTCGAGCCGCCCGCGGGGCACGGGTTCGAGACGGTGGCGGAGCGCACGGAACGGCATGCGGCGGCGATGGTCCGCCATCGGGCGGACGCATCGTTCGGCCCGCTGGTGGAGAGCGCGCTCGCCGCGCGGGCGGAACTCGTCGCGGGTGCGGACGCCGACGGCGCGGGTGCGGGTACGGGCGTGGGTGCCGGCCGCGCGGTCGAGGCGGTGCTGCTGCACGGCGACTTCCGGCAGAGCAAGGTGCTGGCGGGTGACCGTACGCCGTGGCTGGCCGTCGGGCCCGCTCCCGTCGTCGGCGAACGCGCCTACGACCTGGCCCGGCTGGCCCGCGACCGGGCCGAGGACCTGATCGCCTCGACGGCGGGCGCGGCGGGGGCGCGGCGGCGGGTGAACCGCCTGGCCGACTCCCTGGACGTCGACCGCGACCGGCTGCGGGGCTGGACCCTTTTCCGGGCGGTCGCGTCGGCCGCGCGGGCGCTGGGGGCGGGGCGAAGGAGGGACGCGGAGCTGGCGCTGGAGTTCGCGTCGTGGTTGTAGGGGGCGGAGCCGGTGTCCGCGGGTGCGGGTCCCTTTCCCACCCACCCGCCCTTGTTGGTGCAGGGGCTTCGCCCCCACACCCCGGCGGCGCTGCGCGCCGTGCGGGTTTCCCGGGCGGGCCCCTCTCCGCGGGTGCGGGCCCTTCCCCCACCCACCCGCCCTTTCTAGGTGTAGGGGCTTCGCCCCCTTACACCCCCTGGCGGCGCTGCGCGCCGCTGGGGTTCCCCGGCTGCGCCCGTCTCCGTTGGGCACGGGCTTTTCGGGCCCTCGCCGGGTGCGGGTTGCCTGTCCCTTGGGTTCCTTGGGGTGCGGGGCCTTGCCGAACCTCGGGCAGTCGGGGCCCCTCCGGGCTCACCTCCTCAAGGCCGGCGGCGTGACCGCCCTTGTCAGGGTCACCCCGGTCTTGCCGCCGGTCCTCTGCGGGGGCGACCCTGCACGGCCCCTCCGCCCCAGACGGGCCGACTGCCCCGGCGTCCCCGCACCCGACAGGATGCGAGTCCCCCCTCACCCGCGCCTGACGGGGTGCCGGCCCCCCCACCCACCCGCCGCACCCGACGAGGTGCTGGAAACGTGGGGGTCCCCCCACCCCCCAGGGCGAAGGGGGAAAGCGGGAGGGACAAGCACCCGCCCGGGCCACGGGCGGCCCGCACGGGCGGGAAGCCGCAACCCCGGGGCACCCCGCCCCGCACCCGGCGGAGTGCCGGACCCCCCACCCACCTACCCGCCCGCACCCGGCGGAGCACTGGAAACGTGGGGCCCCCCACGCCCCCAGGGCGAAGGGGGAGGACGGGAGGGACAAGCACCGGCCCGGGCCGCGGGCGACCCGCACGGAAGGGCAGCCATGACCCCAGGGCACCCCGGCCCGCACCTTGTGGGGTGCTGGAAACGTGGGGGTCCCCCCACGCCCCCAGGGCGTAGGGGGAGGGTGGCCGGGAGAGGTACCGGCCCGGGCCGCGGGTAACCCGCACGGATGGGCGGCTGTGCCTCGGGGCACCCCAGCCCCGCGCCCGGCGGAGTGCCGGACCCCCACCCCACCCACCCGCACCCGGCGAGGGACGGGAAGGGCACCTGCCCGGGCCATGGGTGACCCGCACGTGTGGGCGGCCGCAGCCCGGAGGCTCCCCGCGGCCCCCCCGTCACACCGTGAGCCGCGCCACCGCCTCGTCGAGGGGGAGTTCTACGCGCTCGCCCGTCCGGCGGTCCTTCAGTTCGAGGACGCCCTCCGCCGCGCGGCGGCCCGCGACGAGGATGTGCGGGACGCCGATGAGTTCCGCGTCGGTGAACTTCACGCCAGGGGAGACGCCCGCGCGCTCGTCCACCAGCACCCGCAGCCCCGCCCCGGCCAGGCGGTCGGCTGCCTGAAGGGCCAGCTCGGTCTGGAGCGCCTTGCCGGCGGCGACGATGTGGACGTCCGCGGGGGCGATCTCCCGCGGCCAGCACAGGCCCTTGTCGTCGGCGGACTGCTCGGCGAGCGCGGCCACCGCGCGGGAGACGCCGATGCCGTAGGAGCCCATCGTCACACGCACGGGCTTGCCGTTCTGTCCCAGGACGTCGAGCTGGAAGGAGTCCGCGTACTTGCGGCCCAGCTGGAAGATATGGCCGATCTCGATCGCCCGGTCCAGCTTCAGGCCGGCCCCGCACGCGGGGCACGGGTCGCCCTCCTCGACGACGACCACGTCGAGGTAGTCGTCGACGTCGAAGTCCCGCCCGCATACGACGTTCTTCGCATGGGTGTCGGGCTTGTTGGCGCCGGTGATCCACGCGGTGCCGGGGGCCACCCGCGGGTCGGCGATATAGCGGACCTTCTCCAGGCCCTGCGGGCCGACATAGCCGCGGACCAGGTCCGGACGGTCCGCGAAGTCGTCCGCGGTGACCAGCTCGACCTCCGCCGGGGCGAGGTGCTCGCCCAGCTTGCCGAGGTCGACCTCGCGGTCGCCGGGCACGCCGACCGCGACGATCTCGCCGTCGACCTTGACGAGCAGGTTCTTCAGGGTGGCCGAGGCCGGCACGCCCAGGTGCTCGGCGAGGGACTCGATGGTCGGCGTGTCGGGGGTGTCCAGCTCCTCGGCCGGCCCGTGCCCCTCGCCGGTCACCGGCTTCAGGGCGAAGGTGACGGCCTCGGTGTTGGCCGCGTAGTCACAGGCGGGGCAGTCGACGAAGGTGTCCTCGCCCGCGGGCGCGGGCGCGAGGAACTCCTCCGACTTGGAGCCGCCCATCGCGCCCGCCACCGCGGAGACGATGCGGTAGTCGAGGCCGAGTCGCTCGAAGATCCGCTGGTAGGCGGCGCGGTGCAGCGCGTAGGACTCGGCCAGCCCCTCGTCGGTCGTGTCGAAGGAGTAGGAGTCCTTCATCTGGAACTCGCGGCCGCGCAGCACACCGGCACGGGGCCGCGCCTCGTCCCGGTACTTGGTCTGGATCTGGTAGAGGATCACCGGCAGGTCCTTGTAGGACGTGCACTGGTCCTTCACGGTCTGGGTGAAGATCTCCTCGTGCGTGGGGCCGAGGAGGTAGTCCGCGCCCTTGCGGTCCTTCAGGCGGAACAGCAGGTCGCCGTACTCGTCGTAGCGGCCGCTCGCCTCGTACGGCTCCTTCGGCAGCAGTGCGGGCAGCAGCACCTCCTGCGCGCCGATGGCGTCCATCTCCTCGCGTACGACGCGCGTGATGTTCTCCAGGACCTTCTTGCCGAGCGGCAGCCAGGACCAGACGCCCGCGGAGGTCCGGCGGACGTAGCCCGCGCGGACCAGCAGCTTGTGGTTGAGGGTCTCGGCGTCCGCCGGGTCGTCGCGCAGTGTCTTGACCATCAGACGGGACATGCGCTGGACCTGGGACATGGTGAACTCCTGCTCGGAAGGTGTGGAGTACAGGAGGTTAGCCGGGGCACGCCGCCGGGCGGAAATCAGTTCCCGCGCCGCAGGGGCAGCGGCGCGCCCATCACCGCGTAGGGGCTGGGCGCGCTGGGGAACAGCACCTGGCGGGCGAGGTCGGTGTAGCCGAGGCTGCGGTAGAGCGCGCGGGCGGGGCTTTCGACGTCGATGGCGGACAGGATGGAGCGCGGCTGGTCGGCGTCGTCGGTGAGGGAGGTGATCAGCGAGCGGCCGATGCCCCGCCCCTGGAAGTCGGGGTGCACATGGAGCTCGGTGATCACGAAGGAGTCGTCGAGCCAGTCGTCCGTGCCGGAGGCGCGCAGATAGGGTTCGACGACGGTCGACCACCAGTGGGTGCGGTCGTTGGGCATGCCGTAGACGAAGCCGACGAGCCGTCCCGTCTCGGTGGTCGCGCCCAGCGCGCGGGCGCCGGGGCTGAGCAGATGCCGCAGCACGATGTAGCGGCGCACCTCGATCTCTTCCTCGCTCAGGCCGAAGGCGAGGGCTTGGACCGCGAGGGCCTCGTCGACCCGGGCGGCCAGTTCGAGCGGTCCGATCACTACATCTGCCATGCGGGAACCCTACTTCGCGCCGCCGAAGCCCAGAACGGCGCGCCCAGAACGGCCCGCCCGGAACAGCAGGCCCGGAACAGCAGGCCCGGAACAGTCGGCTCATCAGCCGCTCAGAACAGCACGCTCATAAAGGCTCCGACCTCCCGGAAGCCGACGCGCCGGTATGCGGCCCTGGCCGCGGTGTTGTAGTCGTTGACATACAGGCTGACCACCGGGGCGACATCAGCGAGGGCGTAGCGGAGCACCGCGGCCATCCCTGTTTCGGAGAGCCCTCGGCCGCGGTATTCGGGGTCGACCCAGACTCCTTGGATCTGGCAGGCCTGGTCGGTGGCCGCACCGATCTCCGCCTTGAAGATCACTTTGCCGTCGTCGATGCGGGCGAAGCACCGGCCCGCGCCGACGATTTCCGCGACCCGCGCCTGATAGAGCAGTCCGCCGTCGCCGGCGAGCGGCGAGACGCCGACCTCTTCGGTGAACATCGCCACGCACGCCGGCATGATCACGTCGAGTTCGTCCTTGCGGATGCGGCGGACGCGGGGGTCGGGCCGGACGTCCGCGGGGAGCTGGTCCGCGACCATCAGGGGCTGATGGGGCCGTACGTCACGGGCGGGGCCCCAGCTGGATTCGAGCAGCCGCCACAGCTGGGCGGTGGGCTCTGCGGGGCCGACGATGGACGAGCAGCGGCGGCCTGTTCTGCGGGCGCGGTCGGCGAAGGCGCGCACCGCGTCCGGGGTGGCGCAGATGGGCACGAGATTGGCGCCGGAGTAGCAGAGGGAGCGCAGCCGCCCTTCCGCGTACCAGCCCCACATCTCCCCGCCGAGACGCCAGGGGTCGAGTCCGGCGACCTGGACGCGCGAGGTGACGAAAGCATTCTCTACGGGCTCGCTCTCCAGGATGGCGAGCGCGGCCCCGAGGTCGCTGGGGTCGAGGACCCGGGTGGTGGTGTGCGTCAACACGAGGGTGGCTCCAACGCTCCTTCGGGGCGGCGGCACAGCGTCCTGCTCGCTGTCGGCGTCGCCGCGTGCCAGTTCGGCACCGGTCAGGGCTTGACCGTCGCGTCGCTTGCGAGAAGCCCCTCGTGGGCGGAGGCACAAGGTCTGCTGATCTGTCGAACTGTACCCGGAGATGGCCCGCAGCACCTCATGCACGGGGAACCGGGACCCTGTCCATGACCAGGCCGGGGTCCCGGTCCGGGGCCGCGCGCGGCGGTGTCAGCCGCAGTGTCAGCCGCGGTGTCAGCTGATGGAGACCTGGGGTTCGCCGGAGGCGACGCCGTCCTTCTCCATCTGCTCGGCGATCTTCAGCGCCTCTTCGATCAGCGTCTCGACGATCTTCGACTCGGGGACGGTCTTGATGACCTCGCCCTTGACGAAGATCTGGCCCTTGCCGTTGCCGGACGCCACGCCGAGGTCGGCCTCGCGCGCCTCGCCTGGGCCGTTGACGACGCAGCCCATGACGGCGACGCGCAGCGGCACCTCCATGCCCTCCAGACCGGCGGTGACCTGGTCGGCGAGCTTGTAGACATCGACTTGGGCGCGTCCGCAGGAGGGGCAGGAGACGATCTCCAGCCGGCGCTGGCGGAGATTCAGCGACTCCAGGATCTGGATGCCGACCTTGACCTCCTCGGCGGGCGGGGCGGACAGCGAGACGCGGATGGTGTCGCCGATGCCCTCCGACAGCAGCGCGCCGAAGGCGACGGCCGACTTGATGGTGCCCTGGAAGGCCGGGCCGGCCTCGGTGACGCCGAGGTGGAGCGGGTAGTCGCACTGCGCGGCCAGCTGCCGGTAGGCGTTGACCATCACCACCGGGTCGTTGTGCTTGACCGAGATCTTGATGTCGCGGAAGCCGTGCTCCTCAAACAGGCTCGCCTCCCACAGCGCGGACTCCACCAGCGCCTCGGGGGTGGCCTTGCCGTACTTCTCCAGCAGCCGCTTGTCCAGCGATCCGGCGTTGACGCCGATGCGGATGGGGGTGCGGGTCTCGGACGCCGCCTTGGCGATCTCCTTGACCTTGTCGTCGAACTGCTTGATGTTGCCCGGGTTCACCCGGACCGCCGCGCAGCCCGCGTCGATGGCGGCGAACACATACTTGGGCTGGAAGTGGATGTCCGCGATGACGGGGATCTGGGACTTCTTGGCGATCGTCGCCAGCGCGTCCGCGTCATCCTGGGTGGGGCAGGCCACCCGTACGATCTGGCAGCCGGACGCGGTCAGCTCCGCGATCTGCTGGAGGGTCGCCCCGATGTCGGAGGTGCGGGTGGTGGTCATCGACTGCACCGAGACGGGCGCGTCCCCTCCGACGGCCACCGAGCCGACCTGGATCTGCCGGCTCACCCGCCGGTCGGCGAGCTTGGCCGGGACGGACGGCATACCGAGTGAAATCGCAGTCATCTGCTGTGCAACCCCAAGGTGTGGAACGAGGTCCCGAATCGGCGCGGGCTCCGGCTTCTGAGATTACGGCACTCAGCTGACAGCGGGCACATCGCGGGGGAAAGACTCGCCCAAAGGGCGGGCGGCCGGACACCGGGCGTGTCCGGCCGCCGCGGAGCGGGCAGCCTCAGCTGATCTTGACCGGTTTCCTCAGCTGATCTTGACGGGGTTGACGATGTCGGCGACCAGCACGAGCAGTGTGAAGCAGATGAAGATCCCGGCGACGACATAGGCGACCGGCATCAGCTTGGCCACGTCGAACGGGCCCGGGTCGGGACGCCGGAAGACCCTGGCGACATTGCGGCGTACGGACTCCCAGAGCGCCCCCGCGATATGCCCGCCGTCCAGCGGAAGCAGCGGAAGCATATTGAACAGGAAGAGGGAGAGGTTGAAGCCGGCCAGCAGCATCAGGAAGGTGGCGACGATGTTCTGGGCTGGCACGTCGAGGTTGAGCACCTCGCCGCTGATCCGGGCGGCTCCGACGACGCCGACCGGGGAGTCGTCCTTGCGCTCGCCGTCGTTGAAGGCGGCGTTCCACAGGTCGGGGATCTTGGACGGGATGGCGACGACCGCTTCGACGCCGTTCTCCATCATGTCGCCCATGCGGTCGACGGACTCGGTGAAGGACAGCGGCAGGATCTCGGTCTTCGCGGCGAACCCGAGATAGCCGGCCTTGACGAACTCCCCGGAGACCACTTCGCCGTCGGCGTCCTTCTTGGCGACCAGGTTCTCCAGGAGGCTGGCTTTGAGGACCTGCTCCCGGCCGTCACGCTCCACGGTGATCGTGGCGGGGCCGATGGTGTCGCGGATACGGCTGGAGAGCGTGTCCCAGTCGTGGACCGGGGCGCCGTTGAAGGCGACGATCTTGTCGCCCTCCGTGAGCCCGGCGGCGTGGGCGGGTGAGACGGGGTCGCCGGCGGCGCAGGTGTCGCGCTCCTCGCTCTGGGCGATGACGCACTTCTGCACGCCCGCGACCTCGGTGGTCTGGGTGGCGAAGCCGAAGGTCATCGCGACGCCCATGAAGATCGCGACGGCGAGCACCAGATTCATGAAGGGGCCCGCGAACATCACGATCACGCGCTTCCACGGCTTGCGCGTGTAGAACAGCCGCTTCTCGTCGCCCGGCTGGAGCTCTTCGTAGGCGGCGGTGCGGGCGTCCTCGATCATGCCGCGCCAGGGCGAGGTGGAGCGGGCCTCCAGCTTGCCGTCGTCGCCGGGCGGGAACATCCCGATCATCCGGATATAGCCGCCCATGGGGATGGCCTTGATGCCGTACTCGGTCTCGCCCCTGCGGCGCGAGAACAGGGTGGGGCCAAAGCCGACCATGTACTGCGGCACGCGGATGCCGAAGAGCTTGGCGGTGGAGAGATGGCCCAGCTCGTGCCACGCGATCGAGAAGAGCAGCCCCACGGCGAAGAGCGCTATTCCGAGGACCGTCAACAGAATCGTCATGCGCGAGCCTCCGCCGGCTGTGCCGCGTCGTCGCCTACTGCGCCGCCGCTGTACTTGGCTGCTGTCTCCCGGGCCCGGGCGCGCGCCCAGGCATCCGCTTCGAGGACGTCGGCCACGGTGAGGGAGGTTCCCTGCGCGTGCTGTGCGGGAGAGCCGTGCGCGGCGACGACCTCGGTGACCGTATCCATGATGGCGTTGAACGGCAGCCGTCCGGACAGAAACGCCTCCACGCACACCTCGTTCGCGGCGTTGAACACGGCGGGGGCGGTGCCGCCCAGCTCGCCGACATGCCGGGCGAGCGCCACGGAGGGGAAGGCCTCGTCGTCGAGCGGGAAGAACTCCCAGGTCGAGGCGGTGGACCAGTCGAAGGCGGGGGCCGCGTCGGGGACTCGGCCGGGCCAGCCGAGGCCGACGGCGATGGGCCCGCGCATATCGGGCGGGGTGGCCTGGGCGAGGGTGGAGCCGTCGGTGAACTCCACCATGGAGTGAACGTACGACTGGGGGTGGACGACGACCTCGATGCGGTCGAAGGGGATGTCGTAGAGCAGATGGGCCTCGATGACCTCAAGCCCCTTGTTGACGAGCGTCGCGCTGTTGACGGTGATGACCGGGCCCATCGCCCAGGTGGGGTGGGCGAGCGCGTCCTCAGGGGTGACATGCGCCAGCTGCTCGCGGCTGCGGCCGCGGAAGGGCCCGCCGGAGGCGGTGACGACGAGCTTGCGGACGTCGGCCCTGGCGCCTGCGGCGAGCGCCTGGAAGAGGGCGGCGTGCTCGGAGTCGACGGGGATGATCTGCCCGGGCTTCGCGGCGGCCTTGACCAGCGGGCCGCCCACGATCAGCGACTCCTTGTTGGCCAGGGCGAGCGTGCGGCCCGCTTCGAGGGCCGCCAGCGTGGGGCCGAGGCCGATGGAGCCGGTGATGCCGTTGAGCACCGTGTGGCACGGCGAGGCGGCCAGCTCGGCGGCGGCGCCGGGCCCCGCGAGGATCTCGGGCTGCGGTTCGGAGCCGTACTGCCCGGCCAGCGCCTCCCGCAGCGCGGGGAGCGCGCCCTCGTCGGCCACGGCGACCGCGTCGACGCGCAGCCGCCGTGCCTGCTCGGCGAGGAGCCCCACCCGGCCGCCCGCGGCGGACAGGGCGGTCACCCGGAAGCGGTCGGGGTTGCGCAGGACCAGATCGATGGCCTGCGTGCCGATGGACCCGGTGGAGCCGAGGACGACCACGGACCGGCGGCCTTCGGTCGTGTCGAAGACGGTATGCGGGTCTGCGAGAGGGGCTGGGCTGTCGCTCATGCCCCCCATTCTTGCCGCATCCGCTGTGCGTCCGGACACCACTCCCCGCGAAACGCCACTCCCGGGGGTGGTGCCTGACGGTGTCCGGTCGCCGGGCCCCGGCGCGCCGCGGTCAGCGGATCGGACGGTGGACGTTCTCGCGCTGGGAGGGCCCGGGGGCGGCGTCGGCGATCCAGGGGCCTTCGCCGCTGGGGTCGACGACGCCCTCTTCGAGCCAGGTGTGGTCCCCGGACAGCACGCTTCTGACGACCTTGCGGTCCAGCTCGTCGGTGTTGGTCCACAGCCGGTCGAAGAGCTCCTCGACGCGGATGCGGGCCTGCCGGCAGAAGGCGTCGGCCAGTTGGTACGCCGCGCGGCCGTGGTCGCCCTGGGTGCGCAGCAGCTCGGCGCGTACGCAGGCGGCGCTCATCGCGAACAGCTCCGCGCCGATGTCCACGACCCGGCCGAGGAAGCCCTGTTTGGTCTCCATGCGGCCCTGCCAGCGGGACATGCCGAGGAAGGTGGCGCGGGCGAGCCGGCGCGCGCCGCGTTCGACATAGCGCAGATGGGGGGCGAGCGCGCCGAACTCGGCGTAGGCGCGCGGGAGCTGGCCCCGGCCCGCGACCAGCTTGGGGAGCCAGCGGGCGTAGAAGACGGCGGCGTTTGCCCCCGCCTTGGCCTTGGCCGACATCGGCTTGTCCGGGTCGATGATGTCTCCGGCGACCGCGAGGTGGGCGTCGACGGCCTCGCGGGCGATCAGCAGATGCATGATCTCCGTCGAGCCCTCGAAGATCCGGTTGATGCGCAGATCGCGCAGCATCTGCTCGGCGGGCACGGCCTTCTC
The DNA here is from genome assembly GCF_026420845.1 of Streptomyces sp. PR69. Lineage (GTDB taxonomy): Bacteria > Actinomycetota > Actinomycetes > Streptomycetales > Streptomycetaceae > Streptomyces. Next base: position 14,583 of record NZ_JAOWCB010000017.1, read on the forward strand.
CCCGCGCGCCGCCAGGGACTCGGCGGTCTCGAAGCCCCGGCCGCCGCGGATCTGGACCAGCTCGTCCGCCATCAGCCAGGCCATCTCGGAGCCGTACAGCTTGGCCAGCGCGGCCTCGATGCGGATGTCGTTGCGGTCTTCGTCGGCCATCTGGGAGGAGAGGTCGAGGACCGCCTCCAGGGCGAAGGTGGTGGCCGCGATGAAGGAGATCTTGGAGCCGACGGCCTCGTGTTTGGCGACGGGCTTGCCCCACTGTTCGCGGACCGCCGACCACTCGCGGGCGATCTTCAGACACCACTTGCCCGCGCCGACGCACATGGCGGGCAGGGAGAGCCGGCCGGTGTTGAGCGTGGTCAGGGCGATCTTGAGGCCGGCGCCCTCGGGGCCGATGCGGTTGGCGGCGGGGACGCGCACCCGGTGGAAGCGGGTGACGCCGTTTTCGATGCCGCGCAGGCCCATGAAGGCGTTGCGGTTCTCGACGGTGATGCCCTCGCTCCCGGCCTCCACCACGAAGGCGGTGATGCCGCCCTTGTGGCCCTCGGACTTCGGCACCCGGGCCATGACGACGAGCAGATCGGCGACGACGCCGTTGGTGGTCCAGAGTTTGACGCCGTCGAGGATGTAGTCGTCCCCGTCGGGCACGGCCGTGGCGGCCATCCGCGCCGGGTCGGAGCCGACGTCGGGTTCGGTGAGCAGGAAGGCGGAGATGTCGGTGCGGGCGCAGCGCGGCAGGAACGCGTCCCGCTGCTCCTGGGTGCCGAACAGTTTCAGCGGCTGCGGTACGCCGATCGACTGATGTGCGGACAGCAGCGCGCCGACGGCCGGGTTCGCGGAACCGACGAGCGCGAGCGCCTTGTTGTAGTACACCTGGGTGAGGCCGAGCCCGCCGTACTTGGTGTCGATCTTCATGCCGAGCGCGCCGAGTTCCTTGAGCCCGTCGATCACCGCGTCGGGGATGCGGGCCTCGCGTTCGATCAGCGCGCCGTCGATCTTCGTCTCGCAGAAGTCGCGCAGCTTGGCGAGGAACTCCTCGCCGCGCTGGACGTCCTCGTCCGCGGGCAGCGGGTGAGGGTGGATCAGGTCCAGCCGGAAGCGGCCCAGGAACAGCTCCTTGGCGAAGCTGGGTTTGCGCCAGCCCTGCTCGCGGGCGGCCTCGGCGACCTGGCGCGCTTCGCGTTCGCTGACCTTGGGAGCCGCGTCGGGCTGCGACCTGTCGGGCCTGTCGGGCCTTTCGAGCCTGTCGAGTGGTGCGGACATGAGGTTCACCTCGCCGCGAGTCGGAGTGGACTTACCAGCCGGTGCTACTCGTTCGTAGTACCCAAATTCCGGCGGGTCCACCAGTGCGCGTACGCCGCTTGCCGCGTGCGGCCGGATGAGGGCGCGCGAAGGTGCGGGGAGGTGTACGGGGGTGTACGGGGGTGCACAGAGCGGGTTGTACGGAGGGGGTTGTACGGAGGGATGTGCGAGCACGGCCTGAGCCCCCGCACAGTGGGCTCAGGCCGTGGGTCTTTTCGGGGACCGGCGGGCTTACAGCGCCAGACCGGTCAGCACGAGCACCCGCTCGTAGGTGTAGTCGTCCATCGCGAAGCGCACGCCCTCACGGCCGACGCCGGACTGCTTGACGCCGCCGTACGGCATCTGGTCCGCGCGGTAGGAGGGCACATCGCCGACGATGACGCCGCCGACCTCCAGAGCGCGGTGGGCGCGGAAGGCGGTCTGCACATCGTGGGTGAACACGCCCGCCTGCAGGCCGTACTTGGAGTCGTTGACCGCGGCGAACGCGGCCTCCTCGCCGTCGGCCCGCTGGACGGTGAGCACCGGGCCGAAGACCTCCTCGCAGGCGAGGGTGACATCGGACGGCACCTCGGCCAGCACGGTCGGGGCATAGGACGCGCCGTCGCGCTTGCCGCCGGCGAGCAGCTTGGCGCCGGCCCGCACCGCCTCCTCGACCCAGGCCTCGACCCGCTTGGCGGCGTCCTCGCTCACCAGCGGGCCGACATCGGTGGCCGGGTCGGACGGGTCGCCGGTGACCTGCTTCTCGACGGCCGCGACGATCTTCGGCACCAGCCGCTCGTACAGCGAGGCGTCGGCGATGACGCGCTGGACGGAGATACAGGACTGACCGCCCTGGTAGTTGGAGAAGGTGGCGATGCGGTTCGCCGCCCAGTCCAGGTCCTCGTCGCGTGCGAAGTCGGCGAGGACGACGGCGGCGCCGTTGCCGCCGAGCTCCAGGGTGCAGTGCTTGCGCGGCACCGAGTCCATGATCGCGTAGCCGACCTTGTCGGAGCCGGTGAAGGAGATGACGGGGAGGCGCTCATCCTGCACAAGTGCGGGCATGCGGTCGTTCTCCACCGGCAGGACCGACCAGGAGCCCGCGGGCAGCTCGGTCTCGGCGAGCAGTTCGCCGAGGAGCAGCCCGGACAGCGGGGTGGCGGGCGCGGGCTTGAGGATGATCGGCGCGCCGACGGCGATCGCCGGGGCGATCTTGTGGGCGCACAGGTTCAGCGGGAAGTTGAACGGCGCGATGCCGAGGACGACGCCCTTGGGGAAGCGGCGGGTGAGGGCGAGACGGCCCTGGCCGCCCGCGTCGGTGTCCAGGCGCTGGGCCTCGCCGCCGTTGAAGCGGCGGGCCTCCTCGGCCGCGAAGCGGAACACGGAGACGGCGCGGCCGACCTCGCCGCGCGCCCACTTGACGGGCTTGCCGTTCTCGGCGGAGATCAGCTGGGCGATCTCCTCGGTGCGCTCGACGAGACGGCGCGAGACATGGTCGAGGGCGGCGGCGCGGACATGGGCCGGGGTGGCGGCGAACTCGTCCCGTACGGCGTGGGCGGCGGCCACCGCCTCCTCGACCTGGGCGTCGGTGGGCACGGAGACCGTGCCGACGATCCGGCCGTCCCAGGGGGAGGTGACGTCAAAGGAGGTCTCGCCGGTGGCCTGGCGGCCGGCGAGCCAGAAGGCGTGGGTGGAAGTCATTGTGCGGTCCCGGCCCTTCCGGAGGTAGCGGGGGGTTGTCTGTGCCCACCGTAGGACCGGGGCGGACGGTGTGGGTTTATCCGGCGTGGAGTGGTCGACGGGGCTGATCCGCCGGTTCGGCAGATACGGCGCGCTCCGTCAGGCGTCAGGCGCGCCGCTCGGTGCTGACGATGAGGCAGACGCCCGCCACGACGACGGCGCCTCCCAGCAGAATGGGCCAGGTCAGCGCCTCGTTCAGGACGAGCGCGCCGAGGAGGACCGCGACGACCGGATTGACATAGGCGTAGGTGGCGACCAGCGAGAGCGGGGCGGTCTGCAGAAGCCAGGCGTACGCCGTGAACGCGAGCAGTGAGCCGAAGAGGACCAGATAGCCGAGGGCGGTCCAGGAGCGGGCGGAGAAGGCGGTGACGTCCAGGCCGAGGTGTTCGCCGCGGACCAGTCCGACGAGCAGGCAGCCCAGGCCGCCGAAGACCATCTCGTACGCGCTGGCGGTGAACGCGTTGGAGGGCATCGGGATCCGGGAGGAGGTGAAGGAGCCCGCCGACCACATGACGGTCGCGGCGATCACGGTGAGAACGCCGCCGATGCGGACCTCGCCGCTGAGACCGGGGAGGGTGAGGACCGCCAGCCCGCCGAGGCCGAGCAGGACGCCCAGATACGCGCCGGCGCCGGGCCGCTCGCCGAAGGCGGTGCGCAGCAGCACGACCCAGGCCGGTACGACGGCGATGAGCAGCGCGGCGAGGCCGGAGGGCACGGAGGTCTCGGCGAGGACCACGAGCCCGTTGCCGCCGAGGAGCAGCAGCGCTCCGACGACGGCGGTGGAGGCGAGCTGGGCGCGGGTCACCTTCAGCACGGCCGGCCCGCGCCGCCAGGCGAGCAGCGCGCCGAGGGCGAGCCCGGCGACGGTGAACCGGAATCCTGCGGACAGGAAGGGCGGCATGGTCTCCACGACCACCCGGATGCCGAGGTAGGTGGACCCCCAGACCACGTACACGATCGCGAGGGCGGCCCAGACGGCCGCCCCGCCCGTGCGGCGGCGGGCGGGGCCAGGGGGTATGGATGAGTGCGCCGTAGCGACGGCAGGACGTGTCATGCGCCGGAGAATATGGATCAGGAGCGCCAAACAGCAAAGAATTTGCCCGAGTTCGGGCAGGATCAGGGAAGTCGGGGCGCCGTCAGCGGGATGGAGCGCCGTCGCCTGTGGCCTTGAGCGCCAGCCAGAGCTCCATGCGGACGTCCGGGTCGTCCAGTGAGCGGCCGAGGATCTCCTCGACGCGGCGCATCCGGTAGCGCAGGGTGTGGCGGTGGACGCCCAGATCCGCGGCGGCCGCGTCCCACTGGCCATGGCGGGAGAGCCAGGCACGCAGGGAGGCGACGAGGTCCCCGCGGCCGGTGGCGTCGTGTTCGTAGAGGGCGCGGAGCATGCCGTCGGCGAACGCGCGGACCGCGTCGTCCGCGAGCAGCGGCAGGATCGAGCCCGCGGACAGCTCGTCGTGCTCGACGAGGGCGCGGCCGCGGCGGCGGGCGACCGAGAGCGCCTGCTCGGCCTGCTTGTACGCGCCTGCGGCGGCGATCGGGCCGGTGGGCGCGGAGAGCCCGACGACGGCCTGGGCCTCTTCGGCGTCCTGGCCCGCGCAGGCGGCGGCCACCGCTGTGACGACCGCGCCGCCGTCCACGGCGAGGACGACCAGCCGGTCGTCGCGCTCCGGCACCGCCAGCACGGTCTCGCCCGCCCGGGCGGCGGCCGACTCCACCGACTCGGCGAAAGCGTGCAGCGGGCGGGCGTCGGCGGGGGCGGCGGGCGCCGTGGGCGCGGGGGGTTCGGCGGGCTCGGCGATCAGCAGCCGGAAGGGGGCGTCGAGGAGCGATCCGTACAGATCTCCCGCGACCGCGCGGGCGTGGTCCTGCTGACCGGCCAGCAGCATGCGCAGCACGGCGGCGCCGAGCCGCTGTTCGGCGGCCTGGAGCGAGCGGGACCGCTCCGTGGTCAGGGTGAGCAGGGCGACGGCGGAGTGGACGGCGTACCGCTCCGCCGTGCCCAGCGGCGCGCCGGTGCCGACGGCGAGAGCGCCGCGGACCCGGCGTCCGGTGCCGAGCGACTGCAGCTCCACGCGGTCGTCCGCGTCTCCGACGACCGCGCTGACCGGCGCGGGGCGGTCACGCAGCCGCTCCACATCCGCGGTGAGCCGGGCGGCCCTGCGCTGCGCCCACTCCGGGGCGACGGCCAGCACGGCCCCCGACGCGTCGTACACCGCCGCCCAGCCGTCGACATGCGCGGCCAGCCGGGCGACGACCGCGGCCGGGCCCTCCGCGAGCGCGGCGCGGGTCAGCTCGCGCTGGGCCTCGAAGCCCGCGGTGACGGCGCGGTACTGGTCGGCGGCGATGGCCGCGGAGACGGCCTTGCTGATGGCGAGGAAGGGGGTGCGGCGGGGGACGGCGAGCAGCGGGAAGTCCTCCTCCTTCGCCGCCTCCACCAGCGCGTCGGGGATGTCGTCGTAGTACACGCCGACGGCGAATCCGAGCCCGACGACGCCCGCGGCGGCGAGCCGCCGGACATAGCGGCGCATGGCGTCGCGGTCCTCCGCGTCCAGCTTCATCGCGGTGACGAGCAGCAGCTCGCCGCCTTCCATATACGGCACCGGGTCGGCCAGCTCGCTCACATGCGCCCACCGCACGGGCCTCTCCAGCTGCCCGTGCCCGGCGCGGACGGTGAGCTTGAGCGCGGAGTGCTGGAGGAGGGAGGCGAGGGTGGGGGGCATGGGGGTGCGCTTCCGGGGGAGACGGCGGCTTTTGCGCCGTCCTGTATGAACGGCCTACCCCGATTCTGCCAGGTCGTAGGACTCCCGGGGGGACGGTGCGGGGGGTCTCGAAACTGGGGGCTGCGCCACATCCCAGCCCCGCCGGCGTTTGAGGCGCGGGGGTACGGGGCGGAGCCCCCGGTTCGGGGGCGGGCGCGGATCACCCCCGCAAGTTCACCAGCAGCGGCGGCGTATGGTCCCCGTGCACCGTCGTCAGAGACAGCACCGCGTGCCCCGCGGGCAGCCCGTGCGACAGGTCGGAGGCCGACCACCGCGGGCGCTCCACCTCGCGGACGGTGACCGCCTGGGCCGTGGCCGCCTTGCCGGTGGCCAGGCGGCGCATCAGGTGCAGGGCCTTGGTGAGGGGCTCGTCGGAGACGATCTGGCGGTCGGTGACATCGCGGGTCTGGACCCACTCCGTGCCCCAGGTCTCCGCGAACCGCCCGCCGTCCCACGGAGCGACCCCGGCGAACGCCATCCGGCAGCCGACCGCGCCGAGGAGCGGATCCCGCAGCGGCTCGGGCACGTCCTCCAGGGTGCGCAGGGCGAGCAGCACGCCGGCGTTGGCCGAGCGGAGCCGCTGGATCGCGCGGACGGAGTCGGCGGTGACGGTGTGGGTCGCGTCGTCGAGGACGAGGCAGGCGAACAGGGAGCGGTCCGACCTGGTCAGCGCGGCCTCGGTGAACTGGGCGAGCACCAGGCGCGCGACGATCCTGGAGGCTTCCGCGTGCCCTCGCTCCGGCAGGTCGATGCGGACCCGCAGGGGATGCTCGACCGCCCGCAGGGAGAAGGGGCGGCCGCCGCCGTCCGTACGGAAGAAGTCGGCGAAGGCGGGCCGGTCGAGGAAGGCGATCCGCTCGGCGAGGAGGACGCCGATGTCGTCGGCGCGGGCCGACTGCCGCTCGCGGGCGTCCAGTTCCCTCAGCTGCGCTGCGGCGCCGGGGGCGGCGGACTTCTCCAGAGCGGACCGCAGCTCGCCCACGGCCGCGGGCGCGCCCGCGAGGAGGTCGCGCAGCTCCGGCACCCCGGGGAAGGAGCCGTGGACGCACTGGTAGGGGCCGATCAGCTGGGCGAGCGCGGTCGCGGCGCGCCGGCTGTCGGCGACGAGGTCGCCGACGAGCGCCTCGGCGAGGGTGCGGGCCGCTTCGTCGGGGTCCTCGGCCCCGCCGTACAGATCGAGGTCGTGTGTGGAATCGGGCCGGCCGACGCCGATGACGAGGTCGAAGGCGTCGTCGGGGGCGAGCCCGGAGCCGTACTCGGTGACGGCGACGACCGCGGCGCGGTTGGCCAGCGCGAGGAGGCACAGGGATTCGACGACCGGCCGCACCAGACGCACGCTCTTGCCGGAGCCGGACGGCCCCACGGCCAGCAGGGAGGTGCCCAGCAGCGCGGGCTCCAGGGCGAGCCCGGTGGTGCGGCGGGCGTAGGGGTTGCGGGGGTCGTCCGCGACCGTGCCGATCCTCACCTGCGCGGTGGCCAGGTCGTGTGTCGCGCCGCGCACGGGCAGGTCCCGCATCCCCGAGGGGTGGGCGCAGGCGGCCGGCCCGCGGGTGCGCACGGCGTCCGTGAACGCGGCCAGCCGCTCGGGGCTGGCGTGGACGCCCTGCCAGGCGCGGCGGATGCGCGCGTAGTCGACGTCGCCGAGTGTCCCGGCGTGCGTCGCCTCGGTGAGCCGGGCGGCGGCCTCGGCCAGCCCGGCCGCGCGCAGCTCCGGCCAGTCCGCCGGATCGGGCTCCCCCTTGGGCGGCGGCGGGACGGCGGGCCGCCGGTCGGAGCGCCGGGCGTAGCGCTGGACGAAGCGCCGCCAGATCTCCGGGACATGGCCGATCCGGGCGAAGAAGACGAGGAGTCCGCCGCCGACGAGGGTGTAGTACGTGTAGCTGGCGAACGCCCAGAGGGACGGCTCGGAGCGCCAGGAGTCGGGGGTGAGGGCGAGGAGCGGCCAGATCCAGTAGCGGCCCAGATAGCCGTTCCACAGCAGCGACCACAGCAGCCAGCCGCTGAGCAGGGCGATCAGCGCCCCTGCGAAGAGCCGCCTGGCCGGTACGGGCTCCGGCTCCTCCGCCGGGCGCGGGCGGTGGCCGAAGCGCCATACGCCCGGTTCGGCCTCCGGCCGGGGGGTCCGCAGCCACTCGACGGCTCCCGGCCGGGTCATGGGCGCATGCGCGGGCGGTGCGGGGGGCGTCGGCAGACCGGGCGCGGACGGCGGCGGGGCCGCGGGGCGTGGCGGCGCCGGCGGGGCGGCAGGCCGCGGGAACTGCGAGTCCCGGGTGCCGCATGTGTCGGATGTGCCGTCGGACGTGCCGTCGGAATTCATGAACCCTGCCCCCTGACCAGCCAGGCCCGCCGTGTGCATCCGTCAATCTAGTGCCCCGTCAGGGGGAGTTCACCGATCCCCGGCCCTGACCCGGCCGCGTCGCCGGCCGGAACACGGAACGGAACGCCGACCGGAACGCCGACCGGAACGGCTGCGGAGCACCGGCCGGGCGTTCGGGTGACACTCCGCCGCGGACAAGGACACAAGCCCAACACTCCCGAACGGAGCATGCCCGGCCGAAGTGCCCGCGCCTAGCCTGCGAGACAGAAGCAATGCGTCCGGAAGATCCCAGGAGCCCCTCATGACCGCAATCCCGCAGGAGCGCCGCGTCGTCACCGCCATCCCCGGCCCGAAGTCCCAGGAGCTTCAGGCCCGCCGTACCGCCGCGGTCGCCGGTGGTGTGGGGTCCGTGCTGCCCGTCTTCACCGCCCGCGTCGGCGGCGGCGTCGTCGAGGACGTGGACGGCAACCGTCTGATCGACTTCGGCTCCGGCATCGCCGTGACCAGCGTCGGCGCCTCCGCGGAAGCCGTCGTTCGCCGGGCGTCCGCGCAGCTCGCCGACTTCACCCACACCTGTTTCATGGTCACGCCGTACGAGGGCTATGTGGAGGTCTGCGAGCAGCTGGCCGAGCTGACCCCGGGCGACCACGCGAAGAAGTCCGCGCTGTTCAACTCGGGCGCGGAGGCCGTGGAGAACGCGGTCAAGATCGCCCGCGCGCACACCAAGCGGCAGGCCGTGGTGGTGTTCGATCACGGGTACCACGGGCGCACCAATCTGACGATGGCGCTGACCTCGAAGAACATGCCGTACAAGCATGGCTTCGGCCCGTTCGCGCCCGAGGTGTACCGGGTGCCGGTGGCCTATGGCTACCGCTGGCCGACCGGCCCGGACAACTGCGGTCCGGAGGCCGCGGCCCAGGCGATCGACCAGATCTCCAAGCAGGTCGGCGCGGACAATGTGGCCGCCATCGTGATCGAGCCGGTCCTCGGCGAGGGCGGCTTCATCGAGCCGGCGAAGGGCTTCCTGCCCGCCCTCGCGCAGTTCGCCAAGGACAACGGCATCGTCTTCGTCGCCGATGAGATCCAGTCCGGCTTCTGCCGCACCGGCCAGTGGTTCGCCTGCGAGGACGAGGGCGTCGTCCCGGACCTGATCACCACCGCCAAGGGCATCGCAGGCGGTCTGCCGCTGGCCGCCGTGACCGGCCGCGCCGAGATCATGGACGCCGCGCACCCCGGCGGCCTCGGCGGCACCTACGGCGGCAACCCGGTGGCCTGCGCCGGGGCCCTGGGCGCGATCGAGACCATGAAGGAGCTCGACCTCAACGGCAAGGCCAAGCGGATCGAGGAGGTCATGAAGGGCCGCCTGGCCGCCATGGCCGAGAAGTTCGACGTGATCGGCGACATCCGCGGCCGCGGCGCGATGATCGCGATCGAGCTGGTGAAGGACCGCGGCACCAAGGAGCCCGCGCCCGAGGCCGCCGCCGCGCTCGCCAAGGCGTGCCACGCGGCGGGCGTGCTGGTGCTCACCTGCGGCACGTACGGCAATGTGCTGCGCTTCCTGCCGCCGCTGGTGATCGGCGAGGACCTGCTGAACGAGGGCCTGGACGTCATCGAGCAGGCGCTCGCCGGGCTCTGAGCCGTGGCCGTTCCGATCGGTTCCGGGCCGGAACCGATCGGGCGCGGCGCGGCTCACCGGTGATTGGTGAAGAAGCTGTGGGGGGCCGATGGCGGGTTGGAGATCCGGCTGTCGGTCACCCCGGCCGCTGACGTACGGTTCCTGCAGATGAGAGAAACACCCCGTCCGCAGGGGACTGCGGGCGATGCCAGGGCGGAGCCTCCCCAGCCCCGGCCTGGCGGTGCCATTGCGCACACCGTCGGAGCCTTGTGTTCCGGAACTCCTCACCGATCGGACGGCCGCCCGCCCCAAACCCCCCGGGGCGCGCGGTGCACCGGTCAGGCCGGCTTCCCCGGAACCACCCCCCCTGTTCCGGGGAAGCCGGCTCTTCTCGGCCCTCTCCGCCGTCCCGCCCTGCTCGTCCTTCTCGGATGTGCGGCCCTCTTCGCGCTGGTCACCTGGCAGGTGGCCGCCCATGGGCCGCTGCGCTCCGCCGACGAACGCCTCGGCAGGTCGCTCTTCGGCCGTGGCCCGGCCTCCGTCACCGAACTCCTCGCCGACCTGGGCAGCATGACGGTCGCCCTTCCCGTTCTCGCGGCGGCGATCGCGTATGCGCTCTGGCGCGGCCGCGACTGGCCGCGGGCGCTCGCCGCCGCCCTCGCCATGGCCGCCGTGCCCGCTCTCGTCATTCCCCTGAAGCTGTGGATCGCCCGCCCCGGGCCGCTGGAGCCCGGCACCGGCTGGTACCCGTCGGGGCATACGGCCACGGCGGCGGTGGCGTACGGGGCGGCGGCCCTGCTGCTCGCCCCGTACACGGGCCGCCGGCTGCGGCGATGGACGATGGCCGCCGCCGGGGCGCTGACACTGGCGACGGGCGCCGGTCTGGTGCTGCGCGGCTACCACTGGCCGCTGGATGTGGTCGGCAGCCTGTGCCTGTGCGGGGTGCTGCTGGTGTTGTTGCGCCTGGCGCAGGGGCGGACGACGCTCCTTTGACGACGCCACTTTGACGACACCACTTTGACGACACGGCCCAGGCCGCCGAAGCAGGAGCTGAAGTCCTTCACGGCGGCCTCCGGTCAGCCCTCGCCCTCCCTGCTGATCGACGCTGCCGCCTCGTGCATGGCCAGCTCCAGCAGCGACGGGTCGTTGAGCGTGCCCGCGCCGTCGGGCAGGACCAGCCAGCGCACGGTGCCCGCGGTTCCCTTGGCCGGGTGCGGCACGACGATCCATGTGCCCTTGCCCGCGCCGCGTACACCCGTGCCGAGCCAGCGGGCGGCGGTGCCCGGCGGCACGAAGTACCCGATGCGGGAGTCGCCGAAGTCGGCGAGCACGGGACCCGGCCGCTCCACCAGCCGGGTGAGCACATCGAGGGCCGGATAGCCGAGTTCCCCCGGCAGGATCAGCACATCCCAGAGCCGGCCGGCCGGGAGGAGAGCGACACCCAGGGGGTTGCGCTCCCACTCCCAGCGGCAGGCGTCGGGGTCGGGCGCCGCCGACACCAGCCATTCCACCGCCGTTTTGACTCCCGGGCCTGTCATCGTCCCCGTCTCCCATCCGTGTGTGCTGCATGGGTGCTGCACGGGGAGAGAGCAGGGTGGGCCCGGACTATGACGCGGGTTCAGCTGCCGATGCGCAGTGAACTGGGTCACACAGAAAGGAAGCGGATGTGATCGCGTGTCAGCTGTCGAAGCCGAGGCCCAGGCGGTCCATGGCCTTGAGCCATAGATTCCGCCGGCCGCCGTGCGCATCCGCCCGCGCCAGCGACCACTTGGTGAGACCGATGCCCGCCCAGGCGATCGGCTCGGGCGGGAACGGCAGCGGCTTGGTGCGCACCATCTCCAGCTCGGTGCGTTCGGTGCGCTCCCCCGCCAGCAGGTCGAGCATCACCTCCGCGCCGAAGCGGCTCGCGCCCACCCCGAGCCCCGTATAGCCGGCGGCGTAGGCCACCTTGCCGCCGTGCGCGGTGCCGAAGAAGGCGGAGAAGCGGGAGCAGGTGTCGATCGCCCCGCCCCAGGCATGGCTGAAGCGGACGCCCTCAAGCTGCGGGAAGCAGTCGAAGAACTGCCCCGCGAGCTTCAGATAGGTCTCGGGCCGGTGATCCATCTCGGCGGTCACCCGGCCGCCGTAGGGATAGACGGCGTCATAGCCGCCCCACAGGATGCGGCAGTCGGCGGTGATGCGGAAGTAGTGGAACTGGTTGGCGCTGTCGCCGAGGCCCTGGCGGTTCTTCCAGCCCACCGCCGCCAGCTGCTCCTCGGTGAGCGGCTCTGTCATGAGCGCGTAGTCGTAGACCGGGACGGTGTACGCCCTCACCCTCTTGACCAGCGAGGGGAAGACGTTGGTGCCGAGCGCCACCCGGCGGGCGAAGACCCGGCCGTACGGGGTGCGCACCCCCATCCGGCTGCCGTTCGAGGACAGCTTCAGCCCGGGGGTGTTCTCGTAGATCCGGACGCCCAGCTCCTCGCAGGCGCGCTTGAGACCCCAGGCCAGCCTGGCCGGATGCAGCATGGCGACCCCGCGCCGGTCCCACAGCCCGCCGAGGAAGGTCGGGGAGTCGACCTCGGCGCGCATCCGGTCGCGGTCCAGCAGCTCGTAGCCGTCCAGACCGAGGCGGGTGACCTGCTCGTATGTCTCGCGCAGCTCGTCGAGCTGGTAGGGCTCGACAGCCACGTCGATCTCGCCGGTGCGTTCGAAGTCGCAGTCGATGGAGTACGCGGCGACCGCCGCCTCGATGGCGTCGAGGTTGCGGGCGCCGAGCTGCTCCAGGACAGCCAGTTCGTCCGGCCAGCGGGCGAGGCCGTTGGCGAAGCCGTGGGTGAGGGAGGCGGCGCAGAAGCCGCCGTTGCGGCCCGAGGCGGCCCAGCCCGCCTCATGGCTCTCGATCAGGACGACGTCCCGTTCCGGGTCGCGTTCCTTGGCGAGCAGCGCGGTCCACAGTCCGCTGTAGCCGCCGCCGATGACCAGCAGGTCGCAGTGTTCGTCCCCGGTGAGGGCCGGCAGGGCGCCGGGCTTCGCGGGGTCGTCCAGCCAGAAGGGGACGGGCTGGGCGTCGGAGAGTGATCGTGCAGCGAGACGCATGGCAGCTGGGGCCATGGTTTCCAACTCCTTCGGAGTGTGCTCAGGGTTGTTGCGCCGCGGTGCGCTGTCGCCGGCTGCTGATCAGCTGGCCCGCGACCACGACCAGGACGGCCACGGCGAACATCGCCGTGCCGATGACATTGATCTGTACGGGCGTGCCGCGCTGTGCCGATCCCCAGACGAACATCGGGAAGGTCACGGTGGAGCCCGCGTTGAAGTTGGTGATGATGAAGTCGTCGAAGGAGAGCGCGAAGGCGAGCATCGCGCCGGCCGCGATGCCGGGCGCGGCGATCGGCAGGGTGACGCGCAGGAAGGTCTGCACCGGGCCCGCGTACAGATCCCGGGCGGCCTCCTCCAGACGTGGGTCCATGGACATGACCCGCGCCTTGACGGCGACGACGACGAAGCTGAGGCAGAACATGATGTGGGCGATCAGGACGGTGTAGAAGCCGAGCTGCGCGCCCATGTTGAGGAAGAGGGTGAGCAGCGAGGCGGCCATCACCACCTCGGGCATCGCCATCGGCAGGAAGATCAGCGAGTTGATCGCGCCGCGCGCCCGGAAGCGGTAGCGGACCAGCGCGAAGGCGATGAGGGTGCCCAGCGCCGTGGCGGCGAGCGTGGCCCAGCCGGCGATCTGGAGGGAGAGGGAGAGCGAGCCGCACATGTCGGCGACGCCGCAGGGGTCCTTCCAGGCGTCGAGGGAGAACTCCTGCCAGGCGTAGTTGAACCGGCCGCGCGGCTTGTTGAAGGAGAACACCAGCACGACGATGTTCGGCACGATCAGATAGGCCAGGGTGAGCAGTCCCGCGACGACGACGAGATTGCGCCTGAGCCACTTCAGCGGTGCGGCCATCAGAGCAGGTCCTCCGTTCCCGACCGGCGGATGTAGACGGTGACCATGAGCAGCACGATCGCCATGAGGATGAAGGAGAGCGCGGCGGCGGTCGGATAGTCGAGGACTCTGAGGAACTGCGACTGGATGACGTTGCCGACCATCTTGGTGTCGGTGGAGCCAAGGAGTTCGGCGTTGACGTAGTCGCCGCTCGCCGGGATGAAGGTGAGCAGGGTGCCGGAGACGACGCCCGGCATGGACAGCGGGAAGGTCACTTTGCGGAAAGTGGTGACCGGGGAGGCGTACAGATCCCGGGCGGCCTCGTGCAGCCTGCCGTCGATGCGCTCCAGCGAGGTGTAGAGCGGCAGGATCATAAAGGGCAGGAAGTTGTACGTCAGACCGGTGACGACGGCCATGGGCGTGGCGAGGACGCGGTTGCCCTCGGTCCAGCCGAGCCAGTTGGTGACGTCCAGGACGTACAGGGCGTCGAGCGCGCCGACGACCGCTCCGCCGTCGGCGAGGATCGTCTTCCAGGCCAGGGTGCGGATGAGGAAGCTGGTGAAGAAGGGCGCGATGACGAGCACGAGCAGCAGATTGCGCCAGCGTCCCGCTTTGAAGGCGATCAGATACGCCAGCGGATAGCCGAGCAGCAGACACAGCACGGTGGCGGTGCCCGCGTACAGCAGAGAGCGGATGAACTGCGGGTAGTACTCCTGGAGCGCCTCCCAGTACGTCGGGAAGTGCCAGGTGACCTCGAAGCCCTCTTCCAGGGAGCCGGTCTGGACGGAGGTGGATGCCTGGTAGACCAGCGGCAGGGCGAAGAAGACCAGCAGCCACAGAATGCCGGGGAGCAGCAGCAGATACGGGACGAGCCGGCGGCGCGTAGGGACGGTGCGCCGGACGGGCTGCTCGGGGGTCTGCGGCCGGGGTGCGGGCGGCGGGGCCTCGGTGAGGGTGGAGGTGCTCATGTGGCGTCCTCCACCTTTTCGGTGCCGGCGGTGCGGTCCTGGGCGGCGTCCAGGCCGAAGGTGTGGTCGGGGTTCCAGTGCAGGACGACGTCTGCGCCGGGGACGAATCCGTCGCGGTGCTCGGTGTTCTGGACGTACACCTCCAGTCCCCGGCCGGCCGGGGAGTCGATGACGTACTGGGTGGAGACGCCGATGAAGGATGAGGCGGCGATCCGGCCGGTGACGGCATTGCGGCCGCCGGGGACGGACTCGGCGTCCTCGGGGAGCGCGAGGGAGATCTTCTCCGGGCGGACGCCGACGAGCAGCTTGCCGCCGCCCGCGGTCGGGTCGGCCGAGCAGCGTCCGGCGGGCAGCCGCAGCTTGCCGCCGCCCGCGGTGACGACGATCTCCCCGTCGGCGCCCGTGCCGCCGGATTCGACGACCTCGGCCTCGATGAGGTTGGAGGTGCCGAGGAAGTTGGCGACGAAGGTGGAGCGGGGGTGCTCATAGAGCTCGGCGGGCGCGCCGAGCTGTTCCACCCGGCCGGCGTTCATCACCGCGACCGTGTCGGCCATGGTCATGGCCTCCTCCTGGTCATGGGTGACATGGATGAAGGTGATGCCGACCTCGGTCTGGATGCGCTTGAGTTCCAGCTGCATCTGGCGGCGCAGCTTGAGGTCGAGGGCGCCGAGCGGCTCGTCGAGGAGCAGCACCTGCGGATGGTTGATCAGGGCGCGGGCGACGGCGACGCGCTGCTGCTGGCCGCCGGAGAGCTGGTGCGGCTTGCGGTGTGCGTAGTCGCCGAGCTGCACCAGGTCGAGCATCTCGCCGACCTGCTTCTTCACGGACTTTATGCCGCGTCTGCGCAGCCCGAAGGCGACGTTCTCGTAGATGTCGAGATGCGGGAAGAGCGCGTACGACTGGAAGACGGTGTTGACGGGGCGCTTGTACGGGGGGAGTTCGGTGACGTCGCGGTCGCCGAGGAACACTGTTCCCGTCGTGGGGTCCTCCAGTCCGGCGATCATCCGCAGGGTGGTGGTCTTGCCGCAGCCGGATGCGCCGAGGAGGGCGAAGAAGGAGCCCTGAGGCACGGTCAGATCGAGGGGCTGGACGGCGGTGAAGGAGCCGTACGTCTTGCTGATCCCAAAGAGGCGGACGTCGCCGCCGTCGGACTTCTGTGTCATGGGTCGCGGTCCCAGTGGTGTCGGGGGCGGGGGGGGAGGGCCGGGGCCTCGCGGGCCGGTCAGGCGCCGATGAGCGTGGCGAACTTCTCCTCGTACGCCGTCTCTTCCTCGGTGGCGAGGGAGCGGAAGGCATGGGACTTCGCGGCCATGGCCTCGTCCGGGAGGATCAGGGTGTTGGACGCCAGCGAGTCGTCGATCTTCGCCAGCTCCTCGCGTACGCCGGCGACGGGGCAGACGTAGTTGATGTACGCGGCGAGCTGGGCGGCGACCGGCGGCTCGTAGTAGTAGTCGATCAGCTTCTCGGCGTTGGTCTTGTGCCGGGCCTGCGCCGGGACCAGGAGGTTGTCGGTGGAGGTCATATAGCCGGCGTCCGGGATGGCGAAGCGGATGTCCGGGTTGTCGACCTGGAGCTGGATCAGATCGCCCGCCCAGGCCAGACAGGCGGCGATATCGCCCTTGTTGAGGTCGGAGGTGTAGTCGTTGCCGGTGAAGCGGCGGATCTGGCGTCGGTCGACGGCCTTCTGGAGGCGGGCGACGGCCGCGCCGAAGTCGTCGTCCGTGACCGTGGCCGGGTCCTTGCCCATGTCGAGGAGGGTCATGCCGACGCTGTCGCGCATCTCGGACAGGAAGGCGACGCGGCCCTTGAGCGCCGGGTCGTCCAGCAGCTGGGAGACCGAGGTGATCTCGCGGCCTCCGGTGGCCTTGGCGTTGTAGGCGATGACGGTGGAGATGCCGGTCCAGGGATAGGTGTAGGCGCGGCCGGGGTCCCAGTCGGGCGTGCGGAACTGCTGACTGAGGTTGGCGTAGGCGTGCGGGAGGTTCGCCGGGTCGAGCTTCTGCGCCCAGCCGAGGCGGATCATCCGGGCGGCGAGCCAGTCGGTGACGCAGATCAGATCGCGGCCGGTGTCCTGGCCCGCGGCGAGCTGCGGCTGGATCTTGCCGAAGAATTCGACGTTGTCGTTGATGTCCTCGGTGTACTTGACCTTGATCCCGGTGCGCTTGGCAAACGCCTCCAGCGAGGGACGGTGCTTCTCGTCGTCGCTGATGTCGATGTACTGGGTCCAGTTGGAGAAGTTGAGCTGCTTCTCCTCGGCCGAGTGGTCGTCGGCCGCGGCCGTGTCGCCCGAGCGTTTCGCGGGCGGGATGCCGCAGGCGCCCAGGGCGGCCAGGCCGCCTGCGGTGAGCGCGCCGACGCCGGAGGCGCGCAGCATCGAGCGGCGGGTGAGGCCGCGTCCTTCGCTGCGGGCGAGACTGCGTCGCATCGCGGCCAGCTGCGCCCGGGACAGGGCGCCGTCCGGCTCCGGCTCGTACTGATCCATGCGCTGTGCCCTTTCGGGATCTGCCCTTGCGGGAGAGGGAGGCCGTGGTCGGCGGCCGGCGGTTGTCTGTCCTACCTGTCCCCGAATACCGTGCGGTGCCAGTCCTTCGCGGCGACCGCGGTGTTATCGAACATCACATGCTTGACCTGCGTGTACTCCTCGAAGGAGTACACCGACATATCCTTGCCGAAGCCTGAGGCCTGATATCCGCCGTGCGGCATCTCGCTGATGATCGGGATGTGGTCGTTGATCCAGACGCAGCCCGCCTTGATCTCGCGGGTGGCGCGGTTGGCACGGAAGACGTCCCGGCTCCAGGCGGAGGCGGCCAGTCCGTAGGGCGTGTCGTTGGCGAGAGCGATGCCCTCGTCGTCGGAGTCGAAGGGCAGGACGACAAGGACCGGGCCGAAGATCTCGGACTGCACGGCCTCGCTGGTCTGCGCGGCTCCGGTGATCAGGGTGGGGCGGTAGTACGCGCCGCTCTTCAGCTCACCCTGCGGAGCTTCCCCGCCGGTGACGACGGTCGCATAGCCGCGGGCGCGTTCGACGAAGCCGGCCACCCGGTCACGCTGGGCATGGGAGACGAGCGGGCCGAGGTCGGTGGCGGGGTCGAAGGGGTCGCCGAGGCGGACGGTCGCCATCAGATCGGCGACGCCGGAGACGAAGGCGTCGTACAGCGGCCGCTGGACGTAGGCGCGGGTGGCGGCGGTGCAGTCCTGACCGGTGTTGATCAGCGCTCCGGCGACCGCGCCGTGGACGGCGGCCTCCAGATCGGCGTCGTCGAACACGACGAAGGGGGCCTTGCCGCCGAGTTCCAGATGGAGGCGCTTGACGGTGGCGACCGCGAGTTCGGCGACACGTCTGCCGACGGCGGTGGAACCGGTGAAGGACGTCATCGCCACATCCGGGTGGCCGACCAGCTGCTCGCCCGCGTCCCGGCCCGCGCCGCTGACGACGTTGACGACGCCTTCCGGGATGCCCGCCTCGGCGGCGGCCTCGGCGAACATCAGGGAGGTGAACGGGGTGATCTCAGCAGGCTTGAGGACGACCGTGTTGCCCGCGGCGATGGCCGGCAGGACCTTCCAGGCGGCCATCTGGAGCGGATAGTTCCAGGGAGCGATGGAGCCGACCACGCCGATCGGCTCCCGCCGTACATACGAGGTGTGGTCGCCGCTGTACTCGCCCGCCGACTGGCCCTGGAGATGGCGGGCGGCCCCCGCGAAAAAGGCGGTGTTGTCGACCGTGCCGGGCACGTCGAACTCGCTCGTCAGCTTGATGGGCTTGCCACACTGCAGGGACTCGGCGCGCGCCAGCTCGTCCGCCTGCCCGGCGAGCACGGAGGCGAAACGGTGCATCGCGTCGGAGCGCTCGCCGGGGGTGGCCCCGGACCAGCCGGGCAGCGCCTCACGCGCGGCGGCCACGGCCGCGTCCACGTCCGCGGGGCCTGCGAGCTCGTAGGTGTGGACTCTCTGCCCGGTGGCCGGATCGACCACATCCTGTGTACGTCCCGAGGTCCCGGGCCTGAGCCGGCCGGCGATGTACTGCGCGCCGTCCGCGAAGCGATCCTGTGCCTGGAAGCGGTTGCCCATCACGCTCTCCGTAGTTCCAGCTCGAATTGAGTGCCGATCCTGACAGAGCGACTGCTGTCTAACAAGCGATTCCGTAGTTGCCTTTTGGTTACGCGACGGAATCGGTCGACCATGTGTCGGGTCGACGGGCCCGTTGGCATACGCACTGTCAGTGGCGGGTGCCAGACTCGCCTGCATGGGGACACACACGGGGACCGAGGCGACCGAAGCGCTGCTCAACCGTCTGAACAGCGGGAAGAGAGTCAAGTATGTCCACTTCTGGGGCCATGCTCCAGGAAAGGACGGCCGCATCGGCGCAAGCTGTCTGAGCCAGTGGTGGCCGTCGCCCTTCGCGGTCGACGGCGTGCGCTACGCCACGGCGGAGCACTGGATGATGGCGGAGAAGGCGAGACTCTTCGCCGACGCGGACGCCGAGCGCCAGGTGCTCCAGGCGACGAGCCCGGGTGCGGCGAAGACCGCGGGACGGCTGGTGCGCGGCTTCGACGAGCAGATATGGGAGCGCGAGCGCTTCGCGATCGTGCGCACCGGCAGCCTGCACAAGTTCCGCCAGCACCCGGACCTGAGGGACTTCCTGCTGGCGACGGGCGACCGCGTGCTGGTCGAGGCGAGCCCGCGGGACCGCGTCTGGGGCATCGGCCTCACGGCTGCCGACGAGCGCGCGCATGACCCCGCGCAGTGGCGGGGGCTGAATCTGCTGGGCTTCGCGCTGATGGAGGCGCGGGACGCACTGCGAGCCGAGGCCCTCCCGTAGGCCCGGGGCTCCGCCGTGGCACGGAGCTAGCCGGTGCGCGGGCCGGGGGACCTTGCCCTGGCCCTATGCCCTGGGGGCGTGGGGGACCCCCACTGCCCGCAACTAGGGGGGCAGGCCCCCAGACCCGCCTACGGCCTTCGGCCGTGTCCTCAATCTCCCCCAGCTACCGCTGGGAGGTGCCCCCAACGGGCTGGATTTTCCAGCCTCGCCGGCGCTTGAGGCGCGGAGGCTGCACGCTCAGACTCGCCGGCGCTTGAGGCGCGGGGGTCCGGGGGCGGAGTCCCCGGGAAACGGGGTCTGGGGCTTCAGCCCCAGGTTCGGGAAGGGAAAGGGCACCCGCCTAGCGGGCCGCCCCCTCGTCGACGACCAGCACATTCGAGTAGCTGTCGTAGTCGTAGTCGTACTCGTCGCCCTTGTTCCGCTCCTCATTGATCGCCGTCGTGATCCCCCACGCCAGCAACCCGATCATCACCGCCCCCAGCAGCATGCCGATGGAGCCGAGGATGATGCCCGCCAGGGCCATGCCGCCGTTGGTGGCCTCGCCGCGCTGGGCCTTCTTGCGGCCGAGGATGCCGAAGATCAGCGCGAGGACGCCCAGGATCAGGCCGACGATTCCGTACAGGCAGAACAGGCAGACGGAGAGGATGCCGAGCACCATCGCGGTGACGCCCATGCCGTTGGAGGGCGAGGGCTGCCAGCCGGGCTGGCCGTAGCTCTGGTAGGCGGTCGCCGCCGGGTACGCGGGGTAGGCGCCCGAGCCATACGGGGTGCTCGCGGTCCCGGCCGCGGGGTAGCCGTAGGCGCCGGCCGCCGGGCCGCCGGGGGCCGTGGGCGGCGGGGGCACAGCGCCGGCGTCGGGCGAGGCGGCCGGCATCGCGGCGACCGTCGGCTGGTCATGCACCGGCGCGGGCTGCGGCGCGTCCCCGGACTTGCCAAGCGGCACACCGCCCTGCGCGCCACCCGGCGCGGCCGCACCGGGCGCTCCGTACTGCGGCGGAGCCCATGGATCGCTGTCGCGCGGCTCTGGCCCGCTCGTCCCGCGGCCGTCCTGATTGTCAGACATTCCTCTCCCCCATCGGTGGTCCGGCCATGCTACGGCGTGGGTTCCGCGCCTGGCCGGGCGGCCTACGATGATCCGTGACAGCCAGCCGGACCCGCGCCGATCCACAGCTCCCGGAGGACCTCGATGCCCGATCTGCGCCCCTTCATCGCGGGGCTGCCCAAGGCCGAACTGCATGTGCACCACATCGGCTCCGCCTCGCCCCGCATCGTCGCGGAACTGGCCGCACGGCACCCGGACTCCAAGGTTCCCGCCGACCCCTCGGCGCTCGCCGACTACTTCACCTTCACCGACTTCGCGCACTTCATCGAGGTCTATCTCTCGGTCGTCGATCTGATCCGCACCCCCGAGGATGTGCGGCTGCTCACCTTCGAGGTGGCCCGCGACATGGCGCGGCAGAACATCCGCTATGCCGAGCTGACCGTCACGCCCTTCAGCTCGACCCGCCGCGGCATCGACGAGAAGGCGTTCATGGCGGCGATCGAGGATGCCCGCAAGGCGGCCGAGGACGAGCTCGGGGTGGTCCTGCGCTGGTGCTTCGACATCCCCGGCGAGGCCGGTCTCGAGGCTGCGGAGGAGACGGCCCGGCTGGCGGTCGATCTGCGCCCTGAGGGGCTGGTGTCCTTCGGTCTCGGCGGGCCGGAGATCGGTGTGCCGCGGCCGCAGTTCAAGCCGTACTTCGACCGCGCCATCGACGCCGGTCTGCACTCCGTGCCGCACGCGGGAGAGACGACCGGGCCGCAGACGGTGTGGGACGCCCTCACCGAGCTGCGTGCCGAACGCATCGGCCATGGCACAAGCTCCGTCCGGGACCCCGAGCTGCTCGCCCATCTCGCCGAGCACCGGATCCCCCTGGAGGTCTGCCCCACCTCCAACATCGCCACGCGCGCCGTCGCGGACCTGGACCGGCATCCGATCCGGGAGATGGTCGCGGCGGGTGTGCCGGTGACGGTCAACAGCGATGACCCTCCCATGTTCGGCACCGACCTCAACACCGAGTACGCGGTGGCCGCCCGGCTGCTGGAGCTGGACGAGCGGGGCGTGGCCGGCCTGGCGAAGAACGCGGTGGAGGCGTCGTTCCTTGACCCGGCGGGCAAGGAGCGGATCGCCGCGGAGATCGACGCCTACACGGCCGCGTGGCTGGCCCGCTGAAACCGGCCGCCCCGTGCGCCCCGTGCGGCAGCAGCCGGTCCTGATGCGCCCCGTCGCCGCCGTGGCCCATCGCGGAGATCCGTACCGCGTCCGGGAGAACACGCTCGGCTCGCTGCGCTCGGCGATCGACTGCGGCGCGGACGCGGTCGAGATCGACGTCCGGCTGACCCTGGACGAGACGCCCGTGCTGCTGCACGACGCCTCGCTGAAGCGGCTGTGGGGCCATGACCGGCCACTTGACCGGCTTGCCCTGGCGCAGCTGAAGGAGCTGACGCTGGGCGGGGTGCCGACGCTGCACGAGGCGCTGCTCGCCACGGGCGCACACCGGCTGATGATCGATCTGCCGGGCGCGTCGGAGCGGTCGGTACGGACGATCGTGGGCGTGGTGCGCGAGTGCGGCGCGGCGGAGCGCGTGTACTACAGCGCGGGCGCCGCGACGATGCTCGCGGTCCGCGCCGCCGACCCCTCCGCCGAACTCGCCCTGACCTGGACGACCTTGGCCCCGCCCCGCCCCGTGCTGCTGGCCGCGGTGCGCCCGCGCTGGCTCAACTACCGCTTCGGCCTGGTCAGCGGGGAGCTGGTGGACCGGGTCCACCGCGACGGCGCCCTGGTCTCGGCCTGGACCGCGGACACCCGGCGCACGATGCGACGGCTGCTCGCCCATGGAGTGGACTCCATCACCACCAACCGGGTGGACGTCCTCGGCCGCGTACTGGACTCACACCGCTGATGACGGCGGCGTCCGGCCGAGGCACGGTCCTGCGGGGCGGCACTACAGGCCCACGATCGCGTTCCAGCGTTTGGCGAACCGGGTGCGCTCCCCCGCCGTGATGTCGCGGGCGATCGCGAGCCGTGCCCGCATCGCGGCGTCCGGGAAGATCAGCGGGTCTTCGGCGAGTGCGGCGGTCTCCTCGTCGCCGGAGTCGGCGAGGACATCGCGGGCGGCGGGGACGGGGCACACATAGTTGACCCAGCTCGCCAGTTCGGCGGCGACCGCGGGGTCGTAGTAGTGGTCGACCAGCGCCTCGGCGTTGCGTTTGCGGCGGGCGAGGTTGGGGATCATCAGGGACTCCGACCAGAGCTCCGCGCCCTCCTCGGGCACGACGAACTCGATGTCGGGGTTGTCGGCCTGGAGCTGGATGACGTCTCCGGAGTACGCCTGGCAGGCGAGCACATCGCCGGTGGAGAGGTCCTTGATGTAGTCGTTGCCGGTGAAGCGGCGGATATGGCCGCGCCGGACAAGCTTGTCGACCTGTTCGCAGATGAGGTCGAAGTCGTCCTCTCCCCAGCGGGTGATGTCGACGCCGTTGCCCTGCATCAGCAGGGCGAAGGCCTCATCGAGCCCGGACAGCAGGGTGACCTTGCCGCGCAGATCGCCGGCCCAGAGTTCGCCGGTCTGCCGGATCTCCCGGCCGAGCAGCCGCCGGTTGTAGGCGATGCCGGTGATGCCGGACTGCCAGGGAACGCTGAAGCGCCGCCCTTCGTCGAAGGCGGGCGAACGCAGCTGTGGGTCGAGGTGCTCGGCCACGTTGGGCTGGGCGGAGCGGTCCATCTCCTGGACCCAGCCGAGGCGTACGAAGCGGGCGGCCATCCAGTCGCTGATGACGATCAGATCGCGGTCCGTCTCCTGACGGTTGATCAGCGCCGGGCTGATCTTCCCGAAGAACTCGTCGTTGTCGTTGATCTCCTCGGTGTAGCGGACGGAGATCCCGGTGCGCCGGGTGAAGGCTTCGAGCGTGGGGCGACGGGACTCGTCCTCGTCGTCGGTGTCGATGTAGAGCGGCCAGTTGGCGAAGTCCACGCTGCGGTCGCTGTCGGAGACGTCGCGCCGTGCGC
Organism: Streptomyces sp. PR69; assembly: GCF_026420845.1. Lineage (GTDB taxonomy): Bacteria > Actinomycetota > Actinomycetes > Streptomycetales > Streptomycetaceae > Streptomyces. The sequence goes on from NZ_JAOWCB010000017.1 coordinate 38,031, forward strand.
GCTCGCCGGCCGGCACGTACGCGGCGGGGACTCCGCAGCCGGAGAGTGCGCCGCACGCGGCGATCAGCGTGCCGCCGGCGCCGAGGGAACGCAGCAGGGACCGTCGGGATATGGGGTGGTTCCGAGTCGCTGGCACCCGGGAAGGATGGCCGCGGCCGGGGATGCGGGGCAATGGACGGTACGTCCATCCCTGCGGCGGGGCCCCGACACCCTGTCGATCATCAGGGCCGCCATGGCGGCGGCTGCCCGGACATCACCGTCCACGCCTGGCGACGGCCGCGCACCCTGCCGCCGGGCCAGGCCGCCCGGCCGCGGAGCGGCGTGCAGCGCACCCCGCCGCCCTGCATGCCGCCCCGGACGCGGGGCGGCGTGCAGAGCGGCGCGCCAGGGGAGAGGTCTCCGGGAGGGGCGCCAGACCGCCGCCGCGGTGGTCACGGCGCGGGCGGGCCCGGTGTGCCTCCCGGGGCCGGACCCGACGCCGCGCCCGGGCCGGGCGGGCTCTGCGCGCCACCCGGTGTCGGGCCCGGCGCCGTACCGGGCCCGGAGGCGGCCGGGCCGGAAGACCCTGGGCCGGCGGGCCCCGGCTCGGGGGTGCCGGGCCCGGCGGGCAGGTGTCCCGCGGTCTTCTCACGGGACTGGAGGATCATCAGCACCCCGGCCGCGATCACCCAGACGCCCAGCAGCAGCGGCGTCAGCCAGGCCGTGAACGGGCCGACCAGGCAGATGACGGCCACCGCGAACGCGGACCAGCCCAGCCACTGCGGCGCGGCGTGCGCCGCCGTCGCCACCCGCCAGACGGCGAAGAGCATGACGGCCGCGGCGACCATGGCCGCGACCATGCCCGCGTACTGCACCTCCAGCAGCAGGATCGCGATCAGCGCGGTCTGCGGGGCGACCGGGAAGACGTCTGCGTGGTCGACGGTGATGGCGTAGACATTGCCGGCGATCACCGCGACGAGCAGCAGCACCGTGAACGCCACACCGCCCAGCAGCACTTGGTGGGAGCGGTTCCCGGCCAGCCGGGCGAGGGCGACGAGGAAGAACAGGAAGAGCAGGCCCGCCAGCAGCGTCATCAGCGCCGTCGCCTCCGCGAGATGGCGGTTGCCGTCGTCGGCGTAGAAGGCGACCACGTCGCGGATCGCGCCGCGGCCCTCGATGTCCGGGGTGCGGTACCACAGCGCCTGGACCGCGATCAGCAGGCCGCCGGCCACCACACCCGCGATCCCGGGCCAGATGTCCTTGTGCGAGGTGACTTCCACGCTCTGCGACGCCGTCATCGTGGCCTCCCGCGCGAGCATCCCCGAGCCAGCCGTACGTACGCATGTACGTCCCCGAGCCGTACTGTCAGCTTAGGCAGCCTGACGCAGATGCGCGCCCCGGACGCCCGCCGGGCGGCGGGTGTCCGGGGCGCGCTCCCGGTCAGGGGCGTGGTGCTATGCGTTGAGCGAGGTCATCACATGCTTGACGCGGGTGTAGTCGTCGAAGCCGTACGCCGACAGGTCCTTGCCGTAGCCGGACTTCTTGAAGCCGCCGTGCGGCATCTCCGCCACCAGCGGGATGTGGGTGTTGATCCAGACGCAGCCGAAGTCCAGCGCCTTGGACAGCCGCATGGCGCGTGCGTGGTCCTTGGTCCACACCGAGGACGCCAGCGCGTACTCCACGCCGTTGGCCCACTCGATCGCCTGGGCCTCGTCACGGAAGGACTGCACGGTGATGACCGGGCCGAAGACCTCGCGCTGGACGATCTCGTCGTCCTGCTTGAGGCCGGAGACGACGGTGGGCGCGTAGAAGTAGCCCTTGTCGCCGACCCGGTGGCCGCCCGCCTCGACCTTGGCGTGCGCCGGGAGCCGGTCGATGAAGCCGGTGACCTGCTCCAGCTGGTTGGCGTTGTTCAGCGGGCCGTACAGCACGTCCGCGTCGTCCGGGCCGCCCGTCTTGGTGTCCGCGGCGGCCTTGGCCAGCGCCTGGACGAACTCGTCGTGGATCGACTCGTGCACCAGCACACGGGTCGCGGCGGTGCAGTCCTGGCCTGCGTTGAAGTAGCCGGCGACGCAGATGTCCTCGACGGCCTTGGCGATGTCCGTGTCCTCGAACACGACGACGGGCGCCTTGCCGCCCAGCTCCAGGTGGACCCGCTTGACGTCCTTGGCCGCGGAGGCGGCGACCTGCATGCCGGCGCGCACCGAGCCGGTGATGGAGGCCATGGCGGGCGTGGAGTGCTCGACCATCATGCGGCCGGTCTCCCGGTCTCCGCAGAGGACGTTGAAGACGCCCTTGGGGAGGATGGAGCCGATGATCTCGGCGATCAGGACGGTCGAGGCCGGTGTGGTGTCCGAGGGCTTGAGGACGACCGTGTTGCCCGCGGCCAGCGCCGGGGCGAACTTCCACACGGCCATCATCATCGGGTAGTTCCACGGCGCGACCTGGGCGCAGACGCCGACCGGCTCACGGCGGATCATGGAGGTGAAGCCCTCCATGTACTCGCCGGACGCCCGGCCCTCCAGCATGCGCGCCGCGCCCGCGAAGAAGCGGATCTGGTCCACCATCATCGGGAACTCTTCGGTCCGGGTGAGCTCGACGGGCTTGCCGGTGTTCTCGCACTCGGCGGCGATCAGGTCCTCGGCGCGCTCCTCGAAGGCGTCCGCGATCTTCAGCAGGGCCTTCTGGCGCTCGGCGGGGATGGCGTCGCGCCAGGCGGGGAAGGCGGCCGCGGCCGCCGCCATGGCGGCGTCGACGTCGGCCTCCCTGGAGAGCGGCGATGTCGCGTAGGCCTCACCCGTCGCCGGGTTGATCACCTCGATGGTCCCCCCGTCGGCGGCGTCCTTGAACTCCCCGTTGATGTAGTTGCGCAGACGACGCAGCTCGGTGGTCACTGTTGCCACCCCTCCTGTCAGATGTCCGATGGGTGAGTTGCCCACATGCTGGAATGCCTGAGGCCACCCTAGCTCCAGCGGTGACGCTTTCGACAGGGTCAACCCTCGCCAACTTCGGATTCAGTGAGTTCCAAGCCTAAAAACTACGCTTTCCATCGCTGAGGGCTTGCGCGACAGACGAGACGCGTGCACAGTGAAGTGGTGGCCAGCCGTAGTGCAGACTCCAGGAACCCCAGCGGCGGCGGATCGGGGTCGTCGCCGACGATCGACGCCGTCTCGCTCGCGATCATCGAACAGCTTCAGGAGGACGGACGGCGTCCGTACGCCGCGATAGGCAAGGCCGTCGGCCTCTCCGAAGCGGCCGTGCGGCAGCGCGTCCAGAAGCTGCTCGACCAGGGCGTGATGCAGATCGTCGCCGTCACCGACCCGCTCACCGTGGGTCTGCGGCGTCAGGCGATGGTCGGCATCACCGTCGAGGGCGATGTCGACCCGGTGGCTGACGCGGTGACGGCCATGGCCGAGTGCGAGTACGTGGTGCTGACCGCGGGCTCGTTCGATCTGATGGTGGAGATCGTCTGCGAGGACGACGACCACCTGCTCGAAGTGATCAACAAGCGGATTCGTGCGCTCCCCGGCGTGCGCTCCACAGAGAGCTTCGTCTACCTCAAGCTCAAGAAGCAGACCTATATGTGGGGAACCCGATAGCCGTGAGCAAGGACCTCTCCCAGACCGCCTACGACCACCTGTGGATGCACTTCACCCGCATGTCGTCGTACGAGAACGCCCCCGTCCCCACCATCGTGCGCGGCGAGGGCGCCTACATCTACGACGACAAGGGCAAGCGCTACCTCGACGGGCTCGCCGGCCTCTTCGTCGTCAACGCCGGTCACGGCCGCGCCGAGCTCGCCGAGACCGCCTTCAAGCAGGCCCAGGAGCTCGCCTTCTTCCCGGTGTGGTCCTATGCCCACCCCAAGGCCGTCGAACTGGCCGAGCGGCTCGCCGGCTACGCCCCGGGCGATCTCAACAAGGTCTTCTTCACCACCGGCGGCGGCGAGGCGGTGGAGACCGCCTGGAAGCTGGCCAAGCAGTACTTCAAGCTCAAGGGCAAGCCGACCAAGTACAAGGTCATCTCGCGCGCCGTCGCCTACCACGGCACCCCGCAGGGCGCCCTGTCCATCACCGGCCTGCCGGGGCTGAAGGCCCCCTTCGAGCCGCTGGTGCCCGGCGCGCACAAGGTGCCGAACACCAATATCTACCGCGCCCCGATCTACGGCGACGACCCGGAGGCCTTCGGCCGCTGGGCCGCCGACCAGATCGAGCAGCAGATCCTCTTCGAGGGCCCCGACACCGTCGCCGCGGTCTTCCTGGAGCCGGTGCAGAACGCCGGCGGCTGCTTCCCGCCGCCGCCCGGGTACTTCCAGCGGGTCCGCGAGATCTGCGACCAGTACGACGTACTGCTCGTCTCCGACGAGGTCATCTGCGCCTTCGGCCGCCTCGGCACGATCTTCGCCTGTGACAAGTTCGGCTACGTCCCGGACATGATCACCTGTGCCAAGGGCATGACTTCGGGCTACTCCCCGATCGGCGCATGCATCGTCTCCGACCGCATCGCCGAGCCGTTCTACCAGGGCGACAACACCTTCCTGCACGGCTACACCTTCGGCGGCCACCCGGTCTCCGCCGCCGTCGGCCTCGCCAACCTCGACATCTTCGAGCGGGAGAACCTCAACCAGCACGTCCTGGACAACGAGAGCGCGTTCCTGTCCACGCTGCAGAAGCTGCACGACCTGCCGATCGTCGGCGACGTCCGCGGAAACGGCTACTTCTACGGCATCGAGCTGGTGAAAGACAAGGCCTCCAAGGAGACCTTCACCGACGAGGAGACGGAGCGCGTCCTGTACGGCTTCCTCTCCAAGGCCCTGTACGACAACGGCCTGTACTGCCGGGCCGACGACCGCGGCGACCCGGTCATCCAGCTGGCGCCGCCGCTGATCGCGGACCAGTCGACGTTCGACGAGATCGAGCAGATCCTGCGCACGGTGCTCACCCAGGCCTGGGCCAAGCTCTGAGCCCCTGACCCCGGCCCGACGCACCCGGCCCCTGGCGCCCCGGCCCGGTTGCCGCCATCCGAGTGAGATGGACGGCGACCGGGCCGCGTGCTTCGCGCACCCCCCGTACTGACTCCCTAGCGTGCCGAGTGACCGATCGGCCCTGCGTTCGTTCCCCCGTGCGAGGGAGTACGTGGGAGGGGGACGTCAGATCAGAACCGAGGTGTACGCCATGGTGGCCCCGCCGGACAACGATGTGCTCTGGGCACGCTCACTGCACTGCTCCTACAGCGGCTCGCCCGCGCTGACAGGGGTGTCGCTGGGGGTGCGGGAAGGCGAGATCCTCGCCGTGTGCGGGGCCCGCGGCAGCGGCAAGACCACACTGCTGCGCGCCCTGTCCGGCCAGCTCGTCGCCGAGCAGGGCGAGGTGTGGTTCAACAGCGCGCCCGTGCACACCATGTCCGCGGCCGCGCGGGAACGGCTGCGGCGCGACCGCTTCGGCTGGATCTCCCCCGAACCGGCCCTGGTGCCGGAGCTGACGGCCTGGGAGAACACGGCCCTGCCGCTGCTGCTGCGCGGCGTCTCGCACCGCGCCGCGAAGGCCACGGCGGCGGAGTGGCTGGAACGCCTCGACATCGGCGCGCACGCCCGCAAGCGGCCGTATGCGCTGAGCCAGGCGCAGCGGCAGCGGGTGGCGACCGCGCGGGCCCTGGCCGCCACCCCGTCCGTGCTGTTCGCCGACGAGCCGACGGCCCCACTGCACCAGGCGGACCGGGCGCATGTGCTGCGCACCATCACCGCCGCGGCCCGCTCGCACCGGATCACCGTCGTCCTCGCCACCCATGACGCGGAGGTGGCCATGCTCGCCGACCGCTCGATCACCCTGGCGGACGGACGGCGGGTGGCGGCGGCCACCGTGATCACCGAGGTGGAAGGCCGGGCCGCGTGCTCGCTCTCCGTCTAGCCCGCGGCTCCCACCCGCTGGTCCTGCTGCGCCGGCTGACCGTGGCGGCCGCCTCCGCGGGGGTCGGCTTTCTGCTGCTGTGCGCCATGGCGCACGCGCTGGCCCACCCCGGGGAGCCCTCCGCTTCGCTGCTGCGGCTGCTGTGGTGCGCCGTGCCGCTCGCCGCGACGGTGTATCTCGCCGTGGCGGTGGCGCGTACGGACCCCGGTACGCGGCCGAGGCCCGGGCTGTCCGCGATCGGGCTCGGGCCGGTCCGGCTGACCGCCATCGCCGCGACCACGACGGCCCTGTCCACGGGGCTCGGCAGCATGGCGGCGCTGCTGGTGTTCCTGCAGCTGCGCGGCGATCTGACCGCACTGCCCTTCGACGGCGCGGCGGGGCGGCTGCTGGCCGCGGGCGTGCCCCTGCCGGTGGGCGCGGCGCTGACGCTCCTCGCGGTCACGCCCGCCGTGTCGTCCGCGGCGGCGGCGCTGGCGCTGCGGCCGCGGCGGGTCAGACCAGGCGAGGAGACCGACCCCGACCGGCCCGGCGCGCCGCCGACCGCGCCCACCGGGCTGCCGTGGGGCGTGGCGCTCATCGCCGCGGGCCTCGCGGTGGAGGTCTACGCGGGCCGGGAAGCCACGGCGGCGGGCGGGGCCGCCGCTTCCGCTCCGCCGCTCGCACTGCCCGGCCACTTCGACGGCAGCCCCGCCGGAGTGCTGGCGGGCTGGGCGCTCACCGCGCTGGGCCTGGCGCTGATGGGCCCCGGCCTCACCCACCAGTGCGGGCGCATCCTGCAGGGCGTGCACCCCGGGCCGACCCGGCTGCTGGCCGGACGCCTCCTGATGGAGGACGCCCGCCGCGTCGGCCGCCCCCTGGGCGTCGTCTGCGCGGTGGCGGCGGGCGGGGTGGCGGCGTGGAACCTGTACGCGACGGGGGCGACGGGGCCGCGCCCCTTCGGCCCGCTCACCGCGCTCGGCGCGGCGCTGGTCGTCACCTGCACAACGGCGACGCTGCTCACCGCCGCGCTCGAATCCCGCACGACCCGCGGCCGCACGGCGGAGTGCCTGCGGGAGCAGGGGGCGCCGGCGGGTCTGCTCCGCAACGCGGGGGTGGTGCGGGCGGGTGTGCTGCTGGCGGTCTTCGCGCCGCTGACGTGGACGGTGGCGACGCTGGCGGCGTTTCCCCTGCTCCGCTGACATCCCCAACGCTCTTTTGAGCCCCTCCGGCGATTGAGGAGCCGGGGGTCCGGGGGCGGAGCCCCCGGGAAACGGGGGCCTGGGGGCGGAGCCCCCAGTTTCGGGAAGTGGGGGTCCCCCCACGCCCCCAGGGGGTAGGGGAACAGGCCCCCGCTCACGCACCCTCAAGCACCACGACCTCGTCCTCCGAGAAGTCCACACCCGTCTCCGCGCCCACCGCCACCGCATCCCGCAGCGCGCACTCCGCTTCCAGGAGAGGCCCGTCCGCGGCAGGCGCGCGGGGCCGGAGCAGCATGGCCATATGCGTACCGCGGAAGGTGCGGGCCTCGACCGTGCACCGCAGGCCGTCGCCGGGCGGGACGAGGCGCACTCCGGCCGGCCGGACGAGGAGCTTCCGGGCCCCCTGCGGGGAGCCGTCGGGGACCGGGATCTTGCCCCAGGGGGTGGCGGCCGCCGCGCCGGCGACCGTGGCGTCGACGATGTTGTCGAAGCCGAGGAAGCGGGCCACGAACGCGGAGGCCGGCCGCCGCCAGACCTCCAGCGGGGCGCCCGTCTGCGCGATGCGCCCGTCCCGCATGACCGCCACGCGGTCGGCGAGCGCGAACGCCTCCCCCTGGTCGTGGGTGACGGCGAGCACCGTCGTACCCAGCCGCCCGAACAGTTCCCGCAGTTCGGCGACCAGCCGCTCCCGCAGCCCGCGGTCCAGCTGCCCGAGCGGCTCGTCCAGCATCAGCAGCCGCGGTTCGGGGGCGAGCGCCCGCGCCAGGGCGACCCGCTGCTGTTCGCCGCCGGACAGGGAGGCGACGGCGCGCCGCTGCGCGCCGGGCAGTCCGACGAGATCCAGCAGTTCGGCCACCCGGCGGTCGCGTTCCCGGCGGGCGACGCCGTGCATCCGCAGGCCGAACGCGACATTCCCGGCGACATCGCGCTGCGGGAAGAGCTGATGGTCCTGGAACATCAGCCCGACGCCCCGGCGGTGCACCGGCACCCCCGACTGGTCGGCGTCGCCGAGGAGCACCCGCCCCGCGTCCGCGGGCTGGAGCCCGGCGATGGCCCGCAGCAGCGTGGACTTGCCGCTGCCGCTCGGGCCGAGGAGGCAGACGATCTCGTGCTCAGCGACCTCCAGGTCCACCGCGTCGACGACCGCGCGGCCCCCGAACCGCACGGTCACATCCTCCAGCCGCAGCAATGGCATCAGAACTCCCCTGACGTCTTGGACGAGCCGCGGACTCGTTCGAGCAGCAGCAGCGCGGCGGCGCACACCGCCATGAGAATGGTGCTCAGCGCCATCGCCTGGCCGTAGTTGAGTTCGCCGGGCCGCCCCAGCAGCCGCGCCACGGCCACCGGCAGCGTCGGCTGGTCGGGCCGGGCGATGAAGACCGTCGCCCCGAACTCGCCCAGGGAGACGGCGAAGGCGAAGCCCGCGGCGATCAGCAGGGCGCGGCGTACCAGAGGGAAGTCGACCTCGCGCCAGGCGCGCAGCGGCGACGCTCCGAGGACGGCGGCGGCCTCCCGCAGCCGTTCGTCCACCGCCCGCAGCACCGGCAGCATGATCCGTACGACGAAGGGCACGCCGACCAGCGCCTGTGCGAGCGGCACCAGAATCCAGGAAGCCCGCAGATCCAGCGGCGGCTCGTCGAGGGCGATGAGGAAGCCGAAGCCGACCGTGACGGCGGAGACGCCGAGCGGCAGCATCAGCAGCGCGTCGAAGCCGCGTACGAGCCGCCCGGCGCGCCGGGTGAGCGCGGCGGCCGCGAGTCCGCCGACGGCGACGGCTACGGCGGTCGCGGCGAGCGCGTATTCGAGGGAGTTCCACACGGCCTCGATGGGCGGTACGAGAAAGGCGCCGCCGCGTGCGTCGAGTGTGGTGAGGGCCCGGTAGTAGTGCAGGCCGTAGCCGTCGGGGCCGGCGAGGGAGCGTTCGACGAGCACGGCGAGGGGGGTCAGCAGCAGGGCGGCCACACTGGCGAGGACGCCGCCGAGGAGCGTCCACTGGCCCGCTCCGCGCGGCCTGCGCGCCGTGCGCGCCGGGTCGGTCAGCCGCAGCGCGCTCTCCCTGCGCCGTACGGTGCGGGCGTGCACGGCGAGGACGACGCCGACGGCGAGGAACTGGAGCATGGTCAGCACGGCCGCGGTGGGCAGATCGAGCAGCTGGGCGGTCTGCCGGTAGATCTCCACCTCCAGGGTGGCGAAGGCGGGCCCGCCGAGGATCTGCACGACGCCGAAGGAGCTGAAGGTGAACAGAAAGACCATCAGGGCAGCGGCCGCGACGGCGGGCGCCAGCGCGGGCAGGGTGACGCGCCGCCAGGCGGCGAACCGTCCGGCCCCGAGCACGCGCGCGGCCTCCTCCTGGCGCGGGTCGAGCTGGGCCCAGAGTCCGCCGACGGTCCGTACGACGACGGCGTAGTTGAAGAAGACATGGGCGAGGAGGATCGCCCAGACGGTGGTGTCCAGGCGTATGCCGAGGGTTTCGTCGAGCAGCCCGCCGCGGCCGAGCAGGGCGAGGAAGGCGGAGCCGACGACGACGGTGGGCAGCACGAACGGCACGGTGACCGCGGCCCGCAGCAGCTGCTTCCCGGGGAAGTCGAGCCGGGCGAAGACATACGCCCCGGGCAGGGCGATCAGCAGGGTCAGCGCGGTGGACGCGAGCGCCTGCCAGGTGGTGAACCACAGCACGTGCTGGATGTCCGAGCGGGCCAGCACTTCGCCGAAGCGCCCGAACTGCCAGTCCCCGTCGGCCTTGAGGCCGCGGGCGACGATCGCGGCCACGGGGTAGGCGAAGAAGACGGCGAAGAACGCGACGGGCCCGGCCATCAGGGCGAGCCGCGTCACGCCGCCGCGCCGCCGCGCACCGCGGGTGCGCGGCGGACCGCCTACTTCAGGACGAGCGAGGACCACGACTGGATCCACTGCTCACGGTTCTTCGCGATGTCGTCCGCGGGCACGGTCGCGGGCTTGTCCACGACCTCGCCGTGCTCGGTGAACAGCTCGGGCAGCTTCGCGTCGTCGCGTACGGGGTTGACGAACATGTTCAGCGGCATGTCCTCCTGGAAGGTCTTGGAGACCAGGAAGTCCAGCAGGGCCTTGCCGCCCGCCTCGTTCTTCGCGCCCTTGAGCAGCCCGGCGAACTCGATCTGGCGGAAGCAGGTGCCGGTGGCGACGCCGGTGGGCGCCTCGTCGGGCTGCGGCTCGGAGTAGAGGACCTCGACCGGCGGGCTGGAGGCGTAGCTGACGACGAGCGGCCGCTCCGCTCCGGCCTTCTTGCCGCCCGCGGAGCCGGAGAACTCCTCGTTGTAGGCCTGCTCCCAGCCGTCGACGACCTTGACGCCGTTGGCGTCGAGCTTCTTCCAGTAGTCCTGCCAGCCGTCTTCGCCGTATGTGCCGATCGTGCCGAGGAGGAAGCCGAGGCCGGGTGAGGAGGTGGCGGCGTTCTCGACGACGAGGAGGTTCTTGTACGCGGGCTTGGCCAGATCGTCGAAGGTCTGCGGCGGGGCGAGCTTCTTGTCGGCGAAGTACTTCTTGTCGTAGTTGACGCAGATGTCGCCCGTGTCGACAGGGGTGACGCGGTGCTGCTGATCGTCGAGCCGGACCTCTTCGCGCACCTGCGCCAGGCCCTTGGCCTCGTACGGCGTGAACAGTCCGTGGTCGAGCGCACGCGACAGCAGGGTGTTGTCGACGCCGAAGAGGACATCGCCCTGCGGGGAGCCCTTGGTGAGGATCTCCTTGTTGAGCGCCTCGCCCGCGTCTCCGCTCTTGAGCACCGTGACCGTGTAGCCGGTCTCCTTGGTGAACTGCTTCAGCACGTCCTCGGAGGCGGCGAACGACTCATGGCTGACGAGGGTCACAGTCTTGGAGCCGGAGCCGGAGCCCGTGGCGGCGTCCTTGGAGTCCTTGGCGTCCTTGGACTCTCCGCCGCAGGCGGCGAGTGCGCCGACGCCGAGGGCGGCGGCGGCCACGACGGCCGTGATCTTCTTGGTGCTCATCGGATTCCTCCTGGAGATGACCAGGAAGAGACGCGGCCCCGCCCGGCCCCGAAGCGAGCGGATCGGATGCCGGGCAGGGCGCAACAGCTTGAGTGATGACCGAACTTCCTACCCCGAATGACCGGGGCGAGGTTCAGAGGGTCTGCGACCTGACGGCGTCGCACTCTCAGCGCTGTGGCGCTCCCCTGTCGGAATGACTATGCAGATATTTCCAGTCACATTACATGGACGGTTCCGGGGGCCGGCGGCCCGGTTCAGGGTTCAGGGGTCAGCGCTCCGAGGCGGCGAGCTGGCCGCAGGCCCCGTCGATCTCCTGGCCGCGGGTGTCCCGCACGGTCACCGGCACCCCATGGGCGGCGATGGCCTCGATGAACGCCTTCTCGTCCGCGGGGCGGGAGGCCGTCCACTTGGAGCCGGGCGTGGGGTTGAGCGGGATCAGATTGACATGGACGCGCTTGCCCTTGAGCAGCCGGCCCAGCAGATCGCCCCGCCATGCCTGGTCGTTGATGTCGCGGATCAGCGCGTACTCGACGGAGATGCGGCGGCCGGACTTCTCCGCGTACTCCCATGCCGCGTCGAGGACCTCGCGGACCTTCCAGCGGGTGTTGACGGGGACGAGGGTGTCGCGCAGCTCGTCGTCGGGCGCGTGCAGCGAGACCGCCAGCCGGCACTTGAAGCCCTCGTCGGCGAACCGCAGCATCGCCGGGACCAGGCCGACGGTGGAGACGGTGATCCCGCGCTGGGAGAGGCCGAGGCCGTCCGGCTCGGGGTCGGTGAGCCGGCGGATGGCGCCCACGACCCGCTTGTAGTTGGCGAGCGGCTCCCCCATGCCCATGAAGACGATGTTCGACAGCCGGGCGGGGCCTCCGGGGACCTCGCCGTCGCGCAGGGCGCGCATGCCGTCGACGATCTGGTGGACGATCTCGGCGGTGGACAGATTGCGGTCCAGTCCCGCCTGCCCGGTGGCGCAGAAGGGGCAGTTCATCCCGCAGCCGGCCTGTGAGGAGATGCACATGGTCACCCGGTCCGGGTAGCGCATGAGCACCGACTCGACGAGCGTGCCGTCGTGCAGCCGCCACAGGGTCTTGCGGGTGGTGTCGTCGTCGCAGGAGATATGCCGTACGACGGACATCAGCTCGGGCAGCAGCTCCGAGGCGAGCTTCTCGCGCGCCGTGGCGGGAATGTCCGTCCACTGGGCGGGGTCGTGGGCGTACCGCGCGAAGTAGTGCTGTGAGAGCTGCCTGGCGCGGAACGGCTTCTCGCCGATGGCGGCGACGGCCTCCTTGCGCTCGGCGGGCGAGAGATCGGCGAGATGCCGCGGTGGCTTCTTGGCTCCGCGCGGGGCGACGAAGGTCAGTTCGCCGGGAACAGGGCGTGCCACGTCGGGAAACTCCTCATGACGACGAGGTCCGGCCCCGCTGTCGCGGGGACAACGGCAACACCGTGCCGAAGCCGGGAGACCTCACGGGACCGCCCCCGCGTCGGCGGGGACCGATGGGAAGGGGCTGATGGAAAGGGCCCGCGGTACGTCGCGCCACGGGCTCTTCCAGCGTACCTGCTCGGGTCAGCTCGCCCCGACGAAGATCACCATCAGCAGCCACACCACCGGAGCCGTGGGCAGCAGCGAGTCGAGGCGGTCCATGATGCCGCCGTGGCCGGGAAGCAGGGTGCCCATGTCCTTGATGCCCAGATCACGCTTGATCATGGACTCGCCGAGGTCGCCCAGCGTGGCGCTGACGGCGACCGCGAGGCCCAGCAGCAGACCCTGCCACCAGGTGCCGCCGTCGATGAGGAACTGCATGCACAGCGCGCCCGCCGCCATGGCGAACGCCACCGCCCCGGCCAGACCCTCACGGGTCTTTCCGGGGCTGATGCGCGGGGCCAGCTTGTGCTTGCCGAAGCGCCAGCCGACCGCGTACGCCCCGGTGTCGCTGACGACGGTGAGCAGCAGGAAGGTGAGCACCCGCTGGGGCCCGTCCCCGGCGGTGAGCATCATGGCGACGAACGTCGCCAGGAAGGGGACGTAGAACGCGGCGAAGAGGCCCGCGGTGACGTCCCTGAGATAGCCCTCGGGCGGTTCGGTCATCCGCCAGACCAGCACCGCAAGACCGGTCAGCGCCATGGCCACCCAGGCGCCTTCGGCGCCGCGCGCATAGCCGGCCACCACCATGGCCGCGCCGCCCACGGCCAGCGGCACCAGCGGGGCCTTGATCTGCTTGCGCTCCTGGAGGCGGGAGGTCAGCTCCCACAGGCCGACGACGACGGCGACCGCTATCACGCCGACGAAGACGGCCTTGACGACGAAGAGCGAGGCGATGATGACCGCGCCGAGCCCGATCCCGACCCCTATGGCGGCCCGCAGGTCACGGCCTGCCCGCTTCTTCGGCTGCGGGGTGGGCGCGGTCTGCGGCGCGGTGGGCATGGGCTCCTGCGGCATCTCGTCACGGAACAGGGGGCCGCTCAGCCGAGCGGCCCCCCGGTCGCGGTCTTCCTGATCACTGCGGCCGTCGCCGCGGCTGCCTCGGTTCTCGTGGTCGCTGCCTGCGTCGTCTCTACCTGCGTCGGGGAAGTCCGGCACGATGGGCATGGGCCGAGTCTGCGGCGCGGCGCGCTCATCGTATGCGGGACCCGCCGGGGCATGCCCCTGGTCGGACGGCGGCCACTGACCTGCGTATCCGGCGTGCTGCCGGTGCTGCGGGGCGGCCCCCCGGGAAGAGTCGTTCATCAGACCTCGAGCAGCTCGGCTTCCTTGTGCTTGAGCAGCTCATCCACCTGCGCCACATGCTTCGCGGTGGTGTCGTCGAGCTCCTTCTCCGCGCGGCGTCCCTCGTCCTCGCCGACCTCGCCGTCCTTGATCAGCTTGTCGATGGCCTCCTTGGCCTTGCGGCGGACCGAACGGATCGAGATCTTGGCGTCCTCGCCCTTGCCCTTGGCGACCTTGATGTACTCGCGGCGGCGCTCCTCGGTGAGCTCCGGGAACACCACGCGGATGACATTGCCGTCATTGGTGGGGTTGACGCCCAGATCGGAGTCGCGGATGGCCTGCTCGATATTGCGCAGCGCGCTCTTGTCGAAAGGCGTCACCACGGCCATGCGGGCCTCGGGGACCGCGAACGAGGCGAGCTGGTTGATCGGCGTCGCGGCACCGTAGTAGTCCGCCACGATCTTGTTGAACATGGCGGGGTGGGCACGTCCCGTACGGATCGCGGCGAAGTCCTCCTTGGCGACCAGGACGGCCTTTTCCATCTTCTCCTCGGCCTCGAGGAGGGTCTCTTCGATCACCACTTGCTCCTGCGTGTCTAGAGTTGGCCCGGCATCCAGCGGGGGCCGGCGGAACCTGTGTCGCGTCTACCCCTGCACGGTGTCCGACCGGCGGGGCGTTGTCCATCCCTCGATCAGGCCCGGGTGCCCTGGTCGCTCACGAGTGTGCCGATCTTCTCACCCTTGACGGCCCGGGCGATATTGCCCGTCGTCAGCAGCTCGAAGACGAGAATCGGGAGGTTGTTGTCGCGGCAGAGCGTGACGGCGGTGGCGTCGGCGACCTTGAGGTTGCGGGAGATCACCTCGCCGTACTCCAGCGCGTCGAACTTCACCGCGTCGGGGTTGGTCTTGGGGTCGGAGTCATAGACCCCGTCCACGCCGTTCTTGCCCATCAGCAGGGCCTCGGCGTCGATCTCCAGGGCACGCTGGGCCGCGGTGGTGTCCGTGGAGAAGTAGGGCATGCCCATGCCCGCGCCGAAGATGACGACCCGGCCCTTCTCCAGGTGGCGCACCGCGCGCAGCGGGATGTACGGCTCCGCGACCTGCCCCATGGTGATGGCGGTCTGGACGCGCGAGTCGATGCCCTCCTTCTCCAGGAAGTCCTGGAGGGCGAGGCAGTTCATCACCGTGCCGAGCATGCCCATGTAGTCGGAGCGCGCCCGGTCCATGCCGCGCTGCTGGAGCTCCGCGCCGCGGAAGAAGTTGCCGCCGCCGATGACGACCGCGATCTGCGCGCCGTCCCGGACCACCGCGGCGATCTCGCGCGCCATGGTGTGTACGACGTCGGGGTCGACGCCGAGCCCCGTGCCGCCGGAGAACGCTTCTCCGGAGAGCTTCAGCAGAAAGCGTCCGGCCTTCTTGCCGTCGCCGCCGTTGCTCTCGCCGTTGTTCTCGCGTTTGCCGCCGGCTGCCTGGGTGGCGTCCGCGCCCTTGTTCATGGAGATCTCCTCGTGCACATACGAAGAAGGCCACTGCCTTGGGGTGCTGGTGTCCCTGTCGGCAATGGCCTCCTCGTCAGATCTGCGGTCGTGCGGCGCGTACCCGGCCGATGACTGCGTTAGGAAACCCTAGCGGTCTCCTGTGTCGATCGCTTACGGGCTCAGGCGCCGACGCGGATGCGCGCGAAGCGCTTCAGCGAGACACCGGCCTCGTCCAGGACCTTCTGGACGGTCTTCTTGTTGTCCTTGGCGAACGGCTGGTCGAGGAGGGTGACCTCCTTGAAGAAGCCGTTGACGCGACCCTCGACGATCTTCGGGAGGGCGGCCTCGGGCTTGCCCTCGTTGCGCGAGGTCTCCTCGGCGACGCGGCGCTCGGCCTCGACGACCTCGGCCGGGACGTCCTCGCGGCGGAGGTACTTCGGGGCGAAGGCGGCGATGTGCTGCGCGACGTCCTTGGCGACCTCTGCATTCTCCTTGTCCAGCTCGACCAGCACGCCGACCTGCGGCGGGAGGTCGGGCATGGTGCGGTGCATGTACGCGGCGACATAGCCGTCGGCGAACTGCGCGAAGCGGTCGAGGACGATCTTCTCGCCGAGGTTGGCGTTGGCCTCGTCGACGTACGCCTGGACGGTCTTGCCGGCCTCGATCTCGGAGGCGAGCAGCGCCTCGATGTCGGCCGGGGAGGTGGCGGCGACGTGCTTGGCGAGCGCGTCGGCCACGGCGAGGAACTTCTCGCCCTTGGCGACGAAGTCCGTCTCGCACTTCAGCTCCAGCAGCACGCCGGAGGACTTGTCGTCGGCGATGAGGGAGACGACCGCGCCGTTCTCGGCGGAGCGGCCCTCACGCTTGGCGACGCCCTTCTGGCCCTTGACGCGGAGCAGCTCAACGGCCTTGTCGACGTTGCCCTCGGCCTCGTCCAGCGCCTTCTTGCAGTCCATCATGCCGGCGCCGGTGAGCTCGCGAAGCTTCTTGACGTCGGCGGCGGTGTAGTTCGCCATGTCCTTGAATCTCTCTCGAAGTCGAAAGTCGAAGATCTACGGGTGAGCGGCGGGGGCGGCGCTCATGGTGCGCCGTCCCCCGCCGTCAGGAACCGAACCGTTGAGGTCAGGCCTGCTCGGCGTCCGCGGCAGGCTTCTCGGCCTCGGCGGGCTTGGCCTCCTCGTCGGCCTTCTTCTCGCCCTCGTCGGCCTTCTTCTCGCCCTCGAGCAGGTCACGCTCCCACTCGGCCAGCGGCTCGCCCGCGGCCTTGTCGCCCGGCTTCTGGTCGCCGGTCGCGGCGCCGGAGCGGGCGATGAGGCCCTCGGCGACGGCGTCGGCGATCACGCGGGTGAGCAGAGTGACGGAGCGGATCGCGTCGTCGTTGCCCGGGATCTTGTAGTCGACCTCGTCGGGGTCGCAGTTGGTGTCGAGGATCGCGACGACCGGGATGTTGAGCTTGCGAGCCTCGCCGACGGCGATGTGCTCCTTCTTGGTGTCGACGATCCAGACGGCGCTGGGCACCTTCTGCATCTCGCGGATGCCGCCGAGGGTCTTCTCCAGCTTGGCCTTCTCACGGGAGAGGACCAGCAGCTCCTTCTTGGTGAGGCCGGAGGCGGCCACGTCCTCGAAGTCGATCTGCTCAAGCTCCTTCAGACGCTGAAGGCGCTTGTAGACGGTGGAGAAGTTGGTGAGCATGCCGCCCAGCCAGCGCTGGTTGACGTACGGCATGCCGACGCGGGTCGCCTGCTCGGCGATGGCCTCCTGCGCCTGCTTCTTGGTGCCGACGAACATGATGGAGCCGCCGTGCGCGACGGTCTCCTTGACGAACTCATAGGCGCGGTCGATGTACGACAGCGACTGGAGCAGGTCGATGATGTAGATGCCGTTGCGCTCGGTGAAGATGAAGCGCTTCATCTTCGGGTTCCAGCGACGGGTCTGGTGACCGAAGTGGACGCCGCTCTCCAGCAGCTCCCGCATCGTGACGACGGCCATGGCCGTATCTCCTTGGATTTCTCGGTTGTGTCCTGACGCCCCGACGCGCCGTGCCACAGGGGACCGAGAGGCGCGGCCACTGACCGATGAGGGTCCGGTGGCGGGGCGTGCGAAGTCGACCCGGTGACCCGGATCGCCAGAAGAAGTGTACGGGACGGGGGCGGTCGCAGGTGACGCGCCGGGGTGACGGCGTTGTCCACAACCGGGGAGTAGTCCACAGGCCGGGCCCATGATCCGCGAGGCGCCCGGCGTCTCGGGCACGCTCCCGCCATGACCGCTCTTGTCCTCACCCTCGCCCTGCTGCTGCCCACCGCCCTCCCCCGGCAGGCCGTCTGGCCGCTCGGCCCGCCTCGCCCCGAGGTCGTACGGGGCTGGGAACCGCCGCTTTTCCCGTACGGGCCGGGGCACCGGGGCGTGGATCTGGCGGGCCGCGCCGGGGCGGAGGTCCGCGCGGCGGCCGCGGGGCGGGTGCTGTTCGCGGGGCAGGTGGCGGGGCGGGGTGTGCTGGTGATCGCGCTCGCCGGGACGGGCGCGCCGCCGTTGCGGACGACGTATGAGCCTGTGCGGCCCATGGTGCGCGCCGGCGACCCGGTCCGCCCGGGCCAGACCGTGGCCACCCTCGCCGCCGGGCCCTCGCACTGCGCGGGGCCGTGCCTCCACTGGGGCCTGCTGCGCGCGGACGCCTACCTCAACCCGCTGCTGCTGCTCCCGCGCGCGCCGTCCCGCCTGCTCCCGCTGTCGGGCACCCGCTCGCGGTAGGCCGCCCCATGCCCTCCACAGGGGGTCCGGGGCGAAGCCGCACAGCAGTGCAGCCCCGCGCCCCTACGGGGCGCGCCCGAACCGCGCTGCACTTCGCCGAAGCTTCTCAGACGCGCGGGGTCACGCCGCGCAGCGCCAGGGAGACCGCCGCGTCGGCGATCTTGGCGGGGTCCTCCGCCGCGCCGAGTTCGGTACGGCGGACCGCCGCGTCCACCACGCCCTGGAGGAGCACCGCCGCAAGGCGGGGCTGCTCATGCCCCAGCTCCGCGAGCGCCTCGACGATCATCGCGACCAGGCCGCCGTGCGCGGCACGGATCTTCTCCCGCGCCCCCGCGTCCAGCTCACTCGCCGAGATCGCGACCACGGCACGGTGCCGCCGGTCCCCGACCAGCTCAAGCTGCTGCCGCACATACGCCTCGATCTTGTCCTCGGGGGTCGCAGCCCGCTCCATCGCGGCCTCGACCTCCGCGGCCCACACGGGGAAGTCGACCGCGCACAGCTCCTCGACGACGGCGGCCCGCGAGCGGAAGTACTCGTACACGGAGGACCGGGCCAGACCGGTGCGTTCGGCGAGGGCGGGGAATGTCAGCGCCTCAGTGCCGCCCTCCGACAGCAGGGAACGCGC
Organism: Streptomyces sp. PR69; assembly: GCF_026420845.1. GTDB lineage: Bacteria > Actinomycetota > Actinomycetes > Streptomycetales > Streptomycetaceae > Streptomyces. The sequence continues at coordinate 56,631 of NZ_JAOWCB010000017.1, forward strand.
GGCGTCCAGCAGGGCGTCGCGCTGCATCGTCCGGTGCTCGGCCACGGAGGCCGCTCGAATCCTGGGCACCCCACCACTGTACGGATCCGGCCGCCCCGTTCCAGCGACAGCGCCCCCTCAGCGTCCGACGTCGGCCAGCTTCGCCCGCAGCTGGAGCACCGACTTTGTGTGGATCTGGCTGACCCTGCTCTCCGTGACCCCCAGCACATTGCCGATCTCCGCGAGGGTGAGGCCCTCGTAGTAGTAGAGGGTGACGACGGTCTTCTCCCGCTCGGGCAGGGTGTTGACGGCCTTGGCCAGCAACCGCCGCAGCTCCCGGTCCTCCGCGACCTCGACGGGGTTGTCCGCCGCGGTGTCCTCCAGGGTGTCCATCACGCTGAGCCCGTCGCCGCCCTCGCCGCCCACATGCAGCAGCTCCTCCAGGGCCACCACATTGGCCAGGGACAACTGGCTGAAAACCGCGTGCAGTTCGTCCACCGCGATGCCCATCTCCGAGGCCACCTCGGCCTCGGTGGGAGTGCGCCTCAGCTGGGCCTCGAGCGTCGCATACGCCCGCTCCACGGCCCGGGCCTTCTGCCGCACGGAGCGCGGAATCCAGTCCAGCGCGCGCAGCTCGTCGATCATGGCCCCGCGGATCCGGGTGATGGCGTAGGTCTCGAACTTGATCGACCGGTCGAGATCGAACTTCTCAATGGCGTCGATGAGCCCGAAGACTCCGGAGGAGACGAAGTCCGCCTGCTCGACATTGGACGGCAACCCCACGCTCACCCGGCCCGCGACATACTTCACCAGAGGCGAGTAGTGCAGGATCAGCTGCTCCCGCAGGCGCTCGTCGCCCGTGGCCTTGTACGACCGCCACAGCTCGTCGAGCGACGAGGGAGCGGAGGGCCGCACGGCGCCACGGGCAGCGGGGGGCGCTGCCGCGCGGTCAGACCCGGAGGTGTGCTGGGGCATGCGTTGCCTTGAGCCGTTCTGCTGTGACGCGGGATGGGGCGGGCGTCGTCTGTGAGGGAATTCCGGTGAGCGTAGCGTGACTGACACGTCGCGGTGGGCGATCCTCGGGGGAGTGAACCTGTGCGGGTACAGCCCGTCGGCCACACCTTCGAACCAGGGCCGACGCCAGACGCGCCGGCCCCTCGGATGCTGACGACGGGGCTGCAGAGGTCATCGGCCTCACCCTGTCACCCGAATGCGTCAGGTCAAGCACCGCCTCGCCACACGTTCGGGCCGTGGCTCGCACACCGCGTCAACTGCCAGCGGTCACCCACCCTTTCGACGAACCCCAGGGAGTGCAGTTCATACAGCCTGCCGCCGGTCTCGTCCGGGGTCAGCCCCACGGCGCGCGCCAGGCCCTCGGGGTCCGCCGTGCCGCGGGCCGGAAACGCCGCGAGCAGCCGCGCGCTGAGCGGGTCGAGCAGATCCCTGGGCAGCACAGGCCCTCGGCGCTCCGGGGCGAGGTCGCCCATCTCGCCGATGAGCTCGACGACTTCGTCGGCGTCCGTGACCAGCGTGCCCTCACCGCGCAGCAGTTCATGCACCCCGGCCGAGAGTCCGCTGGTGACGGGTCCCGGGACGCCCATCGTGTGGCGGCCCAGCCGCTGCGCGGCCCGTGCGGTGACCAGCGAGCCGCTGCGGTACTCGGCTTCGACGACGACCGTGCCGCGGGTGAGCGCCGCGATCACACGGTTCCTGAGGATGAATCTGCTGGGCGTGGGATGGTCGCCTGGCGGCAACTCCCCGATGACCAGGCCCTGTTCCGCGACACGCCGGATCAGCTGCGCATGGCCGCGCGGATAGACCACGTCGACCCCGCAGGCGAGCACGGCGACGGTCGCCCCGCCCGCGGCCAGCGCGCCTCTGTGCGCCGCGCCGTCGATCCCGAAGGCCGCCCCGGAGACCACGACCCAGCCGCGCTCGGCGAGTCCCGAGCCGAGGGAGGCTGCCAGATGCGCGCCGTAGGGCGTGCAGGCCCGGGCGCCGACGACGGCGACCGAGCACAGCGCCCATTTCCGCAGATCCGGGCGGCCCCGCACCCATAGTCCGAGGGGTCTGGCGTCACCGAGGTCGTCGAGCTGGGTGGGCCACTCGGCGTCGCCCGGGACGATGAACCGGCCGTCGGCCGCGGCGGCGGCCGCGAGGTCGCGTTCGGGATCGGCCGCGGCTGCCCGTATGCGGTAGCCGGCCAGCCGTCTCGGGGTGGCCCCGGGCAGCGCGTCCGGTTCGTCCGGCGGCGCGGTGAGGCGCTCCAGCAGCCCGCGCGCCCCGAACTCCCGCAGCCAGCGGCCCCCGCGTTCGTCGCCGGGCTCGATGACCCGGGTGAGCGCCGCCCGTGCCAGCCGCTCTCCGTCGGCGGCCGCCCGCGGGGCCTGCCCTGTATGCCCGGAGCCCGTGGAGCCGTCTGGGGCCACGCCCCTGCTCCCCGGCTCTGCCTCCGGCAAGGGCTTCGCGCCGCCCCTGGAACCGTACGCGGTGACGGCGCCCGGCGCGCTCCCGCTGCGCGCTGCCGCCGCCCCGTCCGCGGGCTCGCCGGGCGGCCCCTCAGCGTGATCGGCCGGCTCGTCGTCGAGCGCCCCCTCGCCCCGCCTCATACGACGCCTCCCGCGGCGGCCATCGGCGCGCCCCGCGCGACGCCGGTGCGCAGTTCCAGGGCGAGGTCGATGTCATGGGACTGCGGGCGGTCCCGTCCGGCGAGGTCGGCGATGGTCCAGGCGACGCGGACGACGCGGTCGAGCCCGCGGGCGGTGAGCAGACCGCGCTCCATGTCCCGCTCGGCGGCGGCGAGGGCGCCGGGGGCGAGGGTCCATCGGGTGCGCAGCTCATGGCCGGGCACTTCGCTGTTGACGCTCCAGGGCGTGCCGCTCAGCCGGGCGGCGGCGCGTTCGCGTGCTGCCAGCACACGGGCCGCGACCCGCTCGGTGGGCTCCCCGCGGCCGCCCTGGCCCATGAGGTCGCCGCGGTCGACGGGCTCCACCTCGACGCGCAGGTCGACGCGGTCGAGCAGTGGCCCGGAGAGCCGTGCCTGATAGCGGCGGATGACGGCGGGCGGGCACTCACAGCCCGCGCCATGGAGGGTGTGCCGGCCGCATGGGCAGGGATTCGCGGCGAGCACCATCAGAAAGCGCGCCGGCAGCCGCACCACTCCCCCGCTGCGGGCGACCACCACATGCCCGGATTCCAGGGGCTGCCGCAGCGCATCGAGGGCTTTTGTGGAGAATTCAGGGGTTTCATCCAGGAAGAGCACTCCTCTGTGCGCCAGGGAGACCGCACCCGGTCTGGGCAGGCCGTTGCCGCCGCCGACCAGGGAAGGCATGGTCGCCGAGTGGTGCGGGGCGCAGTAGGGCGGCGTGCGCACCAGGGGTTCGCCGGGCGGCAGGATGCCCGCGACGGAGTGGACGGCGGTGACTTCGAGCGACTCGCGGCGGGTCAGCGGCGGCAGCGCTCCGGGGAGGCGCTCGGCGAGCATGGTCTTTCCCGCGCCGGGCGGGCCGTAGAGCAGCAGATGGTGGCGGCCCGCGGCGGCCACCTCCAGAGCCGTGCGGGCGGCGCGCTGCCCTGCGACATCGGCCAGGTCGGGGCCGTCGCCGGACGGGGCGGAGATCCCGGCGCCCACGCCCGCACCCGGCACCATCAGACCGGCGAGCATGGAGTCGGGGCGGCCGGGCGGCTCGGCTTCCTCGTGGGGCACGGGCTCCTTGGTCAGGATGGCGATGAGCTGTCGCAGGCTGCGCACACCGAGGACGGACACGCCGGGGACGAGCGACGCCTCGCCGGCGGTCTGCTCGGGGACGACCACCTGGCGGTAGCCGGCTTCCGCGGCCGCGAGGACGGCGGGCAGCACCCCGCGCACGGGGCGGACGCGGCCGTCGAGGCCCAGTTCGCCGATGAGCACCAGATCGGCGATGTCCTCGGGGGCGATGCGCTCGGCCGCTCCCAGGGTGGCCACCGCGACGGCCAGGTCGAAACCGCTGCCCGCCTTGGGCACGGAGGCGGGGCTGAGGCCCACGGTGAGCTTCTTCTGCGGCCACTCCGCGCCGGAGTTGACCACGGCCGCCCGCACCCGGTCCCGGCTCTCGACGAGGCTCTTGTCCGGCAGCCCCACCAGGGTGAAGGCGGCGACGCCGGGCTCAAGGTCGGCCTGCACCTCCACGACCACGCCCTCGACGCCAACCAGCGCCACGGAACACGCACGCGCGAATCCCATCAGGCCACCCCCCGCGCATGCTGCACCACGGGCCCGCCCTGCCGGGGCAGCAGCACACCCACGAGGTCGATGCGCACCCCGCCCGGCGGCGGGCCGCCGTGCCGCTGCAGCCAGCATTCGGCCAGCCGTCTGAGCCGGGCGGCCTTCCGTGGGGTGATCGCGGCCATCGGGTGTTCGAAGGCGGCCGCCCTGCGGGTCTTGACCTCGCAGACGACCAGCGCATCCCCGTCGCGCGCCACGATGTCGATCTCGCCGGACCGGCCGCATCGCCAGTTCCTCGCCAGCACCGCCATGCCGGAGCATGCCAGCAGCCGCGCCGCCAGCTCCTCGCCGTACCGTCCCAGTGCCCCCGTCGCGTTCATCTCGGCACCACCTCCGGCACCGACTGTGACGCGTCACACCGTTACGTGTGGATCTTGGTGGACAACCCGTCCGCTGTGGATAACTCCGTCACCCGATTCAGCGATGGGGGCCCTGACCAAGCGGTCCCCTTCAGCCGCCCGGAAGCTCGAGGTCGCTCTTGTTCAGCTCCTCGATGTTCACATCCTTGAATGTCAGCACACGTACCTGCTTGACGAACCTGGCCGGGCGGTACATGTCCCAGACCCAGGCATCAGCCATCGAGACCTCGAAGAAGACCTCGCCCTGGACCGAGTGCACCTGCATCTCGTAGTCGTTGGTGAGATAGAAGCGCCGTTCGGTCTCGATCACATATTTGAACAGCCCGACGACGTCGCGGTACTCCCGGTAGAGCTTCAGCTCCATCTCGGTCTCGTACTTCTCGAGGTCCTCGGCGCTCATGGCATGTTCCCCTTCAGCCGTGCGTCCCCCCATTGTGCGTCAGCCATCCGCACCCCTAGACGATTTTCCGGGGCCAGGACTGCCGGCGTACGCGGGGGACCCCCGTCGAGCAGCGTGCGCCGCAGCTCGGCGAGCCTGGTCGGATACACCGTCTCATGCGCTGCGGACAGCGTGTCGGCGCCGTGCCACCGGCCCGTACGCCGCCCCGCCCAAGATCAGCGCCACGCCCGCCGCGATCGCCCCGACGATCAGCCGCACCGGTCCCGGCCGGGAGACCCCGCCCGGCAGCGCCGCGAAGGAGCCGGGCCGCTCCACCAGACCGCCGTCGAGCGGCCAGGCCACCGCGTCCAGCCGGGCGCTCACGGCCGACCGCGGCACGGAGCCTTCCCCGGGCTCCTGAAGATGGACGCGGGAGTCGACCGACCCCGTGCGCTCGTCGCCGAGCAGAAACAGCTGTCCCTCCGGGACCGAGGCGCTGAAGCCCTGTGGCGAGGCCGGCCCGCCGCCGCTCAGATACGGCTCCTCCACCGCCGTGCCGTTGACGGTCAGCCGCCCTTGCGCGTCGCAGCAGGCGATCTCATCGCCGCCGACGCCGACGACCCGCTTCACCATCGGCAGATCGCCCCATGTGGAGTCGGTGAAGACGACGATGTCCCCGCGTCTGACCTCGTCGCCGGATATCCGCTCCGCCAGCACCCGGTCGCCCGCCTGCACGGTCGGCGACATCGAATCCGTCGGCACGGTGTAGGGCTGGTAGACGACGGCGCCCCAGCCGAATCCGCCGAGGAAGAGCACACAGCCGACGGCCACGGCCAGCCCCGACAGCGCGCTGCCGAGGCGGCCGCGGCCGCCCGAACGTCCCGTTCCGCCCATCCCCAGCGCTCCCCGCCTCGGCGTTCTCACCGGCCCCCACGCGGCGGGCCGGAGCTCTGGGACGGCACCCTACCTGCCGGTCCTACCCGGCGGTATGCCCCGCGGCGGCCTGCCGTACGGTGCGGGCGGTCAGCCTGCGCCTGCGCCACAGCACGAGCGGCAGCGCGCCCGCCAGGCCCAGCGCCGCCGGAGCAGCCGAGGAGGCCGTGCCGAGCGACCGCGCCGCCAGCGCATTGATCCCTGGCTGATCGAAGGTGTCCGGCACCGGCAGCGTCGACCAACGGTTCACCGGCCAGGCGATCACCACGGCGCGCCCCACGACCTTGTCGACCGGGACGAAGCCGCCGTTCTTGTCCTCCATGTGGTAGCGGGAGTCCTGGGAGTTCTGACGGTGGTCGCCCATCACCCAGATCATGCCGTCCGGCACCTTGAGCGGCCCGAAGGGCTGGTCGTCGCAGGGGGTGTTGCCGGGGAAGACATAGGGCTCGTCCAGCACCTTGCCGTTGACCTTGACCGGGCCGCCCTTCTTGCACTCCACCGTGTCGCCGCCGATGGCGATCGTCCGCTTGATCAGGTCCTTCTCGTCGGCGGACGGCATCAGACCGATGAGGCTGAGGAACCGCTGGATCACGTTCGGGTCGGCCGTGGGCTCGCCCGCGAGCCAGCCGGCCGGGTCCTCGAAGACCACGACCTCGCCACGCTCGGGCTCGGAGCCGAACCACGGAGTGAGCTTGTCGACCAGCACCCGGTCACCGCGCTGCAGGGTGTTCTGCATCGAGTCCGACGGGATCGAGAATGCCTGCAGCAGAAACGTCTTGATCAGCAGCGCGAGGATCAGCGCGATACCGATCAGAAGAGGCAGCTCCTTCCAGAAGGACCGCTGCTTCTTCTGTCCCGTACCGCCGCCGTCCTTGGCCTCACCCTCACCGGACTCCTGAGGCTCTTGCGGCTCCTGCGGTTCCCTCGGCTGATCCGTCACAGCTGGGGGCTGCCTGTCCTCGGACCCATCGTGGCCGGATCGTGCACCGACTGCCACATCCCCCACATCCACTCCTCATCTCCGTGCGAAACCGTCTGCCCCACAGAAGGCGCAGACCCACCACTCCCATAACGAGCGGGAGTTCCGCAGGGCTCGGGAGCAGGACCATTCCCTTGAGATCCTGAGGTGACACCCTATGCGACACGGGCAGGGCGGCGGTCGGCCCGGAGGGCGCGTTGGGCACCGAGGCGTAGGTCTCACGCTCCTCCAGCGTGCGCCAGTGGCTCACCGGCCAGGCGATCACCACGGCGCGCCCGACGACCGAGTCCTCCGACACGGTGCCGCCCTGCTCGTCGAGGTGGAAACGGGAGTCGCCGGAGTTGGAGCGGTGGTCGCCGAGGACGAAGAACCGCCCCTGGGGCACCCGCACGTCAAACGCGATCTCGGAGGGGGCGTCTCCGGGGTTGAGGTACGGCTCGGTCAGAGGCGTTCCATTGACGGTCACGCGGCCGTCCGCATCGCAGCAGACCACCCGGTCGCCGCCCACCGCGATCACCCGCTTGATCAGATCCTGCTCGTCCTCGGACGGCAGCAGCCCGATGAAGCTCAGGACCTGTTTGATCTGTTTGATCCCGACCGGATCCTCTCCGGTCTGCTGGCTCTGCTCCTGCTGCAGCCAGCCGCCCGGGTCCTTGAACACGACGACGTCGCCGCGCTGCGGCTTGGAGCCGAACCACGGGGTCAGCTTGTCGACCAGCACCCGGTCCTGAATCCGTATGGTCTGCTCCATCGAGCCCGACGGAATGACGAACGCCTGCACCAGAAACGTCTTGAGCACCAGGGCTATCAGCAAGGCCACCACGATCAGGAGGGGTATCTCCTTCGCGGCGGAACGGCGACGCCGGCGTTTGACCTTCTGGGCCAGCCTGCGCCGCTCCGCGCGCCCCGGTAGCGCCCGTCCGCCGTCCGTGGGGCGCGTTCCGGTCGGCAGCCGGGTGTCCGCGCGGTGGCTCGCCTGCCGCCCCCGGCTACCCATCGCCGCCGCCCGGACCGCCAAGGGCCCCGCGCACGCCGCCAAAGGCCCCGCCCGCGCCGCCCGCGGAGTCCGGGACCGCGTCGAAGGCGTCCGTCCGGGCCACGGACGACCAGCGGCCCGCCGGCCAGCCGATCCAGTCCGCCCGCCCGACGACCCTGTCCACCGGCACCATTCCTCCGCCGGGCTGTCCCAGGTGGTCACGGGAGTCCTGCGATCTGCTGCGGTGGTCTCCCATCACCCAGAGCCTGCCCTGTGGTACGACGATGTCGAAAGGCACCCGGGAGGGGGCGTCGCCGGGGTGCAGATACGCCTCGTCGACCGGTACGCCGTTCACCTCGACCCTGCCCCCCTCGTCGCAGCAGACCACATGATCCCCGCCCACGCCCACCACGCGCTTCACAAAGTCGGTCTCCGCGGGCTCCGCGAGCCCCACCATGGCCAGCGCGCCGCGGGTGAAGGCGCTGACCGGGTTCTCCTCGGCGCTCTCGCGCACAAAGGACCCCCGCCCGTCGAAGACGACGACGTCCCCGCGCTCGGGCCGGTCACCGAAACGGTACGCCAGCTTGTTCACCAGCACCCGGTCCCCGACTTGGAGCGTGGGCTCCATCGAGCCGCTGGGGATCTGGAAGGGCTGGATGACGAAATGGCTCAGCAGCAGGACGAACACCGCGCAGACCGCGCCGAGCAGCCCCGTGCTGCGCCAGCTCAGCCGGTGCAGCGCCGCGCGACCCGCCGCACGGACCCTCCCGGGCCCAGAACGCCCAGCGTGCGCCGGGGGCGCAGAACGCACGGAGCGCGACCCCTCTCCCTCCTCCCCGGTCTCGGGGGCGGAAGAGCGGTCGCGCTCCGTGTGCAGTGCTTCGGTGTCCATCGGGGCCAGATGCTATCCGGCCCTGCTGTGAACGCGGTGTGAGCCAGCGGCCGACCAGGTCGGCGGCGGGGCTCAGTTCTCGCGCTTCTCCTTGATCTTCGCAGCCTTGCCGCGCAGCTCACGCAGGTAGTACAGCTTGGCACGGCGGACGTCACCGCGGGTGACGAGCTCGATCTTCTCGAAGATCGGGCTGTGCACCGGGAAGGTGCGCTCGACGCCGACGGAGAAGGAGACCTTGCGGACCGTGAAGGTCTCGCTCACACCCGCGCCCTGGCGGCGGATGACCACGCCCTTGAACTGCTGGATACGGGAGCGGTTGCCCTCGATGACGCGCACGTGGACGTTCACGGTGTCGCCGGGGCGGAAGTCGGGGACGTCGGTGCGCAGCGAAGCGGCGTTGACGTCGTCGAGCAGGTGAGCCATGGTGGTCTGCTTCCTCGCCGATGCCACAGGTCATCAGCGGAATGATCGTGATGAGAATCAGGGTGCCGTATACGCCGGGCGGGCGTCGGTCCCCCTGTGGCAGGGGCGCCGGCCGGACGCACAGCAGCGGCTCATTCTTCCACGTCCGCCCGTCTGCGCCAAAATCGGCCGCCGGGCTCCGGCTCCCAGCCCAGTATGGAGAGGATCTCCCGGTCCTTCTTGTCGAAGGCAGCGGAGTCACAGCGCTCGATCAGATCCGGCCGGTTGCGGGCGGTACGGCGGAAGGCCTCGTCCCGGCGCCAGCGTGCGATCTTCCCGTGGTGGCCGCTGAGCAGCACCTCGGGGATGGTGCGGCCGCGCCACTGGGGCGGCTTGGTGTAGACGGGGCCTTCGAGGAGGTTGGCCATCGCGCCGGGGGCGAAGGAGTCGTCGCGGTGGGATTCGGCGTTGCCGAGGACGCCGGGCAGCAGCCGGGCCACGGCTTCGGTGATGACCAGGACGGCCGCCTCGCCGCCCGCCAGCACATAGTCGCCGATCGACACCTCGTACACCGGCATCCGGGTGGCGTACTCGTCGATGACCCGGCGGTCGATGCCCTCGTACCGGGCGGGGGTGAAGATCAGCCACGGCTTCCGGGAGAGCTCGACCGCGACCTCCTGGGTGAAGGGGCGGCCGCTCGGCGTGGGGACGACGAGGACGGGCTCGCGGGCGCCGGACTCATAGCCGTCGGCGAGGGTCTGGTCGAGCGCCTCGCCCCAGGGCTCGGTCTTCATCACCATGCCGGGGCCGCCGCCGTAGGGGGTGTCGTCGACGGTGCTGTGCCGGTCGTACGTCCAGTCCCGCAGGTCGTGGACGTGGACATCGAGCTGGCCGCGGGCGCGGGCCTTGCCGACGAGCGAGACGTTCAGCGGCTCCAGATACTCGGGGAAGATCGTGACGACGTCGAGCCGCATCAGTTCCCGCCCTCGTCCGCCGGAGCAGCGTCCGCCGGGGCGGCGTCCGCCGTCCTGGTGGACGCGATCTCCGCCTGGCTGTCGTCGATGAGACCGGGCGGCGGGGTGATGACGGCCCGCTGCTCTTCGAGATCGATCTCGGCGACGATCTCCTCGACGAACGGGATCATGACCTCGCTGCCGTCGGGGCGCTCCACGATGAACAGATCCTGCGACGGCAGATGCGAGATCTCGGTGATCCGCCCGACGGCCGTCCCGTCGGCGAGGACGACGTCCAGATCCATGAGCTGGTGGTCGTAGTACTCGTCGGGGTCCTCGGGAAGCTCGTCCGGGTCGACCTCCGCGATGAGGAGGGTGTTGCGCAGCGCCTCCGCGGCGTTGCGGTCGCGTACGCCCTCGAAGCGCAGCAGCAGCCTGCCGCTGTGCACCCGGCCGGACTCGATGGTCAGCGGGCCGGCAGAGGCCGGCTCGGTGGCCAGTACGGCGCCGGGGCCGAGCCTCAGCTCCGGCTCGTCGGTCCGCACCTCGACGGTGACCTCGCCCTTGATGCCATGGGCGCGGCCGATCCGCGCGACTACCAACTGCACGCTCAATGCTCCTGTCATACGACGACGGGCCGGGGCGGGCCCATAGGCCCTCCCCGGCCCGTGCCGGCGCTTCTCAAGGCAGAACAGCCAACTGCTCAGCGGACCTGGTCCACGTCGACGAGGTCGACGCGGATGCCGCGGCCGCCGATGGCACCGACGACGGTGCGCAGGGCACGTGCGGTGCGGCCGTTGCGGCCGATCACCTTACCGAGATCGTCGGGGTGGACCCGGACCTCGAGCACGCGTCCGCGGCGCAGATTGCGCGAGGCCACATGGACGTCGTCCGGGTAGTCGACGATGCCCTTCACGAGGTGCTCGAGAGCCTCCTCGAGCATGCTCAGGCCTCGGTCGACTCGGTGGACTCGGCCGCCTCAGCAGCCTCGTCCGCCTTCTTGTCGGCCTTCTTGGCCTTGGGGGTGATGGCCTCGCCCTTGGCCTCGTCGCCCTCAAAGGCCTTGGTGAAGGCCTCGAACGCGGCGCGCTTGTCCTTCGGCTCGGCGACCTTCAGCGGCTCGGGAGCCGGCAGGCCCTTGTGCTTCTGCCAGTCGCCGGTGAGCTTCAGAATCGCGAGGACCGGCTCGGTCGGCTGGGCGCCGACGGACAGCCAGTACTGCGCGCGCTCCGAGTTGACCTCGATGCGGGAGGGGTTCTGCACCGGGTGGTACAGGCCGATCTCCTCGATGGCCCGGCCGTCACGGCGGGTACGGGAGTCGGCGACGACGATGCGGTAGTGAGGCGAACGGATCTTGCCCAGACGCTTCAGCTTGATCTTGACTGCCACGGGAGTGGTGTCTCCTGGTGTTGACGTGGTGGGGCACAACGAGATGCCACGTGGGGTTGCGGTACTCGGGGTGCCCGATGGACGCGCCAGCCGGAGGCGAGAGGGGTCCTGTGCGGCTGTCGAGTACAGCTAGCCATTGTGCCACACCGCGGCGGGGCGCACCGGCCCACCCCCGCAGCCGGCCCACCCCCGCAGCCGGTCCGCACCCCCAGCCGGTTCGAGTCCGGCACGGGGCACGGGGCGCGGGCGCGGGTCAGCCAGCCGCGCCCACGGTCTCCGGAATCCGGAAGGGTTTGCCGCAGCCGCCGCAGACGATCGGCGCCTGGGCCAGCACCGAGGGGACGACCCTGACATTGCGCCCGCAGTCGCACACGGCCTTCACTCGCACGCCGCCGCCCGACGAGCCGTGCCGGGCGGCCGGACCGCGGAAGGAGCGTTTGGTGTCGGCGGCCGTGGCGGCCGTATGCGCCCGCAGGGCGCGCTGCAGTCTCTCGATCGTGGACCGATAGCGCCGCTTCGCCTCGGGGTTGAGCGTCACCAGCGAGAAACCGCTGCTTGGATGCGGCTCCTCCGGATGGTCCAGACCCATCTCCTCGGCGATCGCCAGGAATCGGCGGTTGTGGTAGCGGCCGGCGCGCGAAGTGTCGCGGACGCCGCGCGCGGCGGCGATGCCATGGACTGCCTCATGGAGCAGCCGCTCGAAGGAGAGCTCCGCGCCGCATGCGGACGAGGACTCTCCGATCAGGGACTCTGGCGCAGCGAGATCCGGCAGCTCGGGGTGGTGCCGTTGAATGTCGGCCCACGCCTGCGCCAGCTCCGCTGCGAGAACAGGTGGTGTCGTGCTCACGTCGTGATAACGAGCCGCAGCGCTCACGGGTTCCATTCCGGGGCATCTCAAATAATTTGCACGTACCCGTCAGTTTCCATTGAGCCAACACAGCTCCCACCAAGGTGGTACGTACCTGACAGCGCCGAGGACGGCCGCCGGCGCCCGCCTCGTGTTCCGTACGCTCAGTAGGCGCGCGCCACGACGGCGACCGCGCCGGGCTCGTCGTCCGACGCCGGCACGGAACCGTCCTCCGCGATCAGGCAGCGTACCGACACAGCCTGCTCCGCGAGGACGGCCTCACCCTCCTGGCCCAAAGTCGCCCACGGAATCCGGGCCCAGCCTCCGGCGTTCGCCGCCTCCGCGGCCTCCGCGAGCGTGGAGACATCGCTGGTCCGCGCCTCGCGACGGTCCCGGGACTGCCGCAGCAGCAGCGCCTGGTCCTCTTCGAGGATCTTCGGGAGCAGTTCGGCCAGCGACTCGATGCTCACCGGCTCCTTCCCGCCGGGAATCCGGCGGGCCAGCATCGCGTTCCCGGCCGCCAGATCGCGCGGACCGACCTCGATCCGCACCGGGACGCCCTTGAGCTCCCAGTCCACGGCCCGGCGGCCGAACGGGGTGTCCGTGCGGTCGTCGACCTGCACCCGCACCCCCGCCGCCGTCAGCCGGTCGCCGATCTCACGGACCTTGGCGAGCACCGCGTCGTCGCCCCTGACAGCCAGCACCACCGCCTGGACCGGGGCGAGACGCGGCGGGACCCGCAGTCCGGCGTCATCGCCATGGGACATGATCAGCCCGCCGACCATCCGGGTGGAGGAGCCCCAGGAGGTCTGCCAGGCGAGCTCCTGCTTGCCTTCCTTGGACAGATACGTGGTGTTGAACGCCTTGGAGAAGTTGGTCCCCAGCTCATGGCTGGTACCCATCTGCAGGGCCTTGCCGTCGCCCATCATCCCTTCCAGGGTGAGGGTGTTGATGGCTCCCGCGAACCGCTCACGCGGCGTCTTGCGGCCCAGCACCACGTCGATCGCCAGCACATTCACCATGAAGTCCGCATAGACGTTCCGGTGGATATGGGCCGCATAGTCGCGTGCTTCCTCGTACGTGGCATGGGCGGTGTGCCCCTCCTGCCACAGGAACTCCGTGGTACGCAGGAAGACGCGCGGGCGCATCTCCCAACGGACCACATTCGCCCACTGGTTGATCAGCAGGGGCAGATCCCGGTAGCTCTGCACCCACTTCGAGAAATAGTCATTGATGATCGTCTCGGAGGTGGGCCGTACGACGACGGGCTCCTCCAGCTCCTTGCCGCCGCCGTGCGTGACCACGGCCAGCTCAGGCGCGAATCCCTCGACGTGCTCAGCTTCCCGCGTCAGGTAAGACTGGGGGATGAAGAGCGGGAAGTAGGCGTTCGAAGCGCCCGCCTCCTTGATGCGGGCGTCCATCTCCTGCTGCATCCGCTCCCACAGACCGTATCCGTACGGCCGGATGACCATGGTGCCGCGCACCGGGCCGTTGTCCGCCAGCTCGGCCTTGTTGATCAAGTCCTGGTACCAGCGTGGGAAGTCTTCCGCCTGGGGCGTGAGAACGGGTGCCTTAGCCATGGCGCGCATCGTACGGCGAGAAGCGCCGGGAAAGGGAATCAGGAGGGAAGCAGGCGGCTCAACCGGGGCGCACGCCCGGGGCACGAAGGAATCGCACACACCCTCTGGACGCGGAGAGGCATGCGGAGTTCTCTGGCATACAGGGGGAGGACACCGGGGGGAGCGCAACGCACGCACACGGGGGCTGATCTCACGTCGGCTCGTCAGCTTGTCGGATTGAGGCGCTTTCGATGACTCCTACGCTCGTCCAGCACCGCCAGGACTTCCAGCACCGTCGGCACGGCGGGCACGACACGGCGGCGCAGACCGCGGCGCACGCATCCGCCGCCGTGGCCGCCGCGCGCGACTGGGCCGAGATCCAGGAACGGATGCTGGCGCCGCTGTACGAGGCGGTGTACGAGCGCCTGGAGGTCGGCCCCGGGACCAGAGTGCTGGGCCTGGGCTGCGGCTCCGGGCTGGCGCTGCTGCTCGCCGCGGCGCGCGGGGCGTCGGTGACCGGTGTGGACACGGACTGCGAGCGGCTGGCGCTGGCGCGGCAGCGGCTGGATTCCGCCGGAGACACAGGCGACGGCGGGGACGGCGGACGGGTCCGCGCCGTGCTCGTGGAGGGGGAAGCGGCGGACGCGGCATCGGCGGGCCCCTATGACGTGATCACCGCGTTTCACCCGATCGGGTGTACGGCCGGTGACTGCGAGGCGCTCGTTCCGGAACTCGAAGCAGCCGTGCGGGCGGCGCATCGCGGAGCCGCCGTCGTGCTCACCGGCTGGGGGCCGCCGGAGCGCTGCGCCACCTCCGGAGTCCTGCGGGTGGCCCGCCGGCTGACGGAACGTCTCCGCACCGGGGACGGCCGCCCCGGCGGCGCCTGGCGCCCCGCCCTGCGCGACGACCTGGAGGACGTCGCCGCCAAGGCCGGTCTGCTGCCGGACGGCTCGGGCCGGGTGGCCTGCCCCTTCGGTTACGCGGACGCCGGCAGCGCGGTGCGGGGGCTGCTGTCGACAGGGCTCTACGCGGAGGCGGTGCGGGCGACCGACCAGGCGCAGGTGCGGAAGGAGATCGACGAGGCGCTGGGGCCGCATCGGCGGGGGGACGGGACGGTGTGGATGCCGAATGTCTTCCGCTATCTGATCACCCGGACGGCCTGACCGCCCGAACACGGCCGCAACCCTGTTGCCCCGCCCCGTACAGCGGCAGCTCCGCGCCGCAGACACCGCCGCCCGCGCGGAACGCGGGACGGGGACTGACCCGCTGAACGCCGGGGGGGCGGGGCGGGGACGGCACACCCCCTGAGCGCCCAGAGCGGTCCGGCCCAGGGGCTCAGGCAGGGCTCAGGGCTCCTGGTCCTTCGACAGACGGGGGATGCCCGCGGCGGCGTAGGCGGCCTCCTCTTCGAGGGTTTCGTTCTGCAGGAGCGCCTCCGCCAGAGCGTCCAGGCGGTCCCGGTTGTCGCGCAGCTGACGGCACGCGCTCTCGTAGCACTCGTCGACGATCCGCCGCATCTCCGCGTCCACCGCATCCAGCGTCCCCGGCGCCGCCGACAGCCCGTACGCCTGCTGCGCATCGCCCGGAATCGCCGTCAGCCGCCCCACCCGGTCGCTCATCCCCCACCGCCCGACCATCCCCCGCGCCAGCACGGTCACCTGCTCCAGGTCGCTCTCCGACCCCGTGGTCACCACGCCGAAGACCACTTCCTCCGCCGCCATCCCGCCCAGCGCCCCCACGATGCGGCCGCGCAGATACTCCTCGGTGTACGCGTACCGGTCGGCCTCCGGCGTGGAGAGCGTCACGCCAAGCGCCCGGCCCCGCGGCACGATGGTCACCTTGCGTACGGGGTCCGCGCCCGGCTGGAGCATGCCGAGCAGGGCGTGGCCGCTCTCGTGGTACGCCGTGCGGCGGCGTTCCGCGGGCGGCATCACCAAGGGCCGCTCCGCGCCGAGTTGGACCTTCTCCAGAGCCTCCGACAGATCCGACTGGGTCACCTCGTGCCGCCCCCGCTTGACCGCGAGCAGCGCCGCCTCGTTCGCCAGATTGGCCAGATCCGCGCCCGTCATCCCGGGGGTGGTGCGCGCGACCTGCGCCAGGTCGACGCCTGCGTCGAGCGGAATGTAACGGGTGTGGATGCGCAGGATCGCCTCACGCCCGCCCCGGTCCGGCGGGCTGACGTTCACCGTGCGGTCGAAGCGGCCCGGCCGGGTCAGCGCCGGGTCCAGCACATCGGCGCGGTTGGTCGCCGCGACCACGACCACCCCCTCAGAACCGGTGAACCCGTCCATCTCCGTGAGGATCTGGTTCAGCGTCTGTTCCCGCTCGTCATGGCCGCCCATCGCCGCGCCGCCGCCCCGCGCGCGCCCGATGGTGTCGATCTCGTCGATAAAGATGATCGCGGGGGCCACCTTGCGCGCCTCGGCGAAGAGCTCCCGGACCCGCGACGCCCCCACGCCCACGATCATCTCGATGAACTCCGACGCCGACGCCGAGAAGAACGGCACCCCCGCCTCGCCCGCCACCGCCCGCGCCAGCAGCGTCTTCCCGGTCCCCGGCGGCCCGGACAGCAGCACCCCGCCGGGCATTCGCGCGCCCATCCGCCGGTAGGCGTCGGGGTTCTTGAGGAAGTCGACGACGTCGTTCAGCTCGGCCTGCACCTCGTCGATGCCCGCCACATCGGCGAACGTGGTGCGCCTGCCGGTCTCCAGCTGGACGGGTCTGGGCGGCTCCTTGCGGCCCAGCATCCCTCCGGCGCCGCCCAGCCGCGACGCCATCCGCCGTGTGATGAACACCCACAGCGCGACCAGCAGCAGGATCGGCGCGAGAGAGATCAGCAGATTGGTCAGCAGGCTCGGTTCCTCGAACACCGGCTCCGCCGTGACCACGACGTCCTGCCGGGTCAGCTGCGCCCACAGATCGTCTTCGGCGAAGGCGGGCCGCTGGGTGGTAAACCGGTCATAGGTGCCGTCGTCGCCGTTGGGCACCGGTGCGGCCTGCTTCAGATCGCCCTGGATCTGATCGCCCTTGGCGTAGATCCGCTCCACATTGCCGGCCTCGACCTGCCTGCCGAACTCCGTATACGAGACCGTCGTCGGCTCGTCGTCCCCCATCAGCGACAGCACCAGATTGGTCAGCAGGAAGACCGCGACCACCGCGATCAGCAGCCCGCCCCAGCCGCCCGGCAGCTTCCTCTTCGGCGGGGACGGCGGCGGCGCGCCCTCGGAGCGCCACGGCTGATCCGGGCGGTCGCGTGGGGGTACGGAGTTGGCCACGCCGGCTGCCCTCCTCTGCGCGGACACCTGTGCCCATCTCCCCACAGGTGCGGGTCCGCCGCCAGTCAGCGGCGTCCAACGGCGGGCCTCCGTGGGTGCACCCCCCCCCCGCGGGCACGCCAAGGGCCCGCGGCCGCCCTTCCCGGCCACGGGCCCATGTCGCGGACGGTCAGCCCATGAACTTCTTGAACTCGTCCGGCAGCTCGAAGTCCTTGCCCGGCTGCCCGGCCGGCAGGCCGAACGCCCCGCCCTGCTGCTGCGCGGCCTGCCGACGCGCCGCGGCGGCCTGTTCCTCGGCCTTGCGCTTCATCGGGTTGCCGCTCTTGCGCTTGCCCTTGGCCTGCTTCTGCTGCTTCTTCTGGCGGCCGGGACCGCCCCCCATCCCGGGAATGCCCGGCATTCCCGGCATGCCGCCGCCCTGGGCCATGCGCGACATCATCTTGCGCGCCTCGAAGAACCGCTCCACCAGGTTCTTCACCGCGCTGACGTCCACGCCCGAACCGCGGGCGATACGGGCCCGGCGCGAGCCGTTGATGATCGTCGGGTCATCGCGCTCGCCCGGGGTCATCGACTTGATGATCGCGGCGGTGCGGTCGACATCGCGCTCGTCGATGCTGTTGATCTGGTCCTTCATCTGGGCCATGCCGGGCAGCATGCCGAGGAGCTTGCTGATGGAGCCCATCTTGCGGACCTGCTCCATCTGGGCCAGGAAGTCGTCCAGCGTGAAGTCCTTGCCCTTGCTGGACGCCAGCTTGGAGGCCATCTTGGCGGCCTCTTCCTGGCTGAAGGTCTGCTCGGCCTTCTCGATCAGGCTGAGCATGTCGCCCATGCCGAGGATGCGGGACGCCATGCGGTCCGGGTGGAACGCGTCGAAGTCGTCCAGCTTCTCGCCGTTGGAGGCGAACATGATCTGGCGGCCGGTGACATGCGCGATCGACAGGGCCGCGCCGCCGCGGGCGTCGCCGTCGAGCTTGGAGAGGACGACACCGTCGAAGCCGACGCCGTCGCGGAAGGCCTCGGCGGTGTTGACGGCGTCCTGACCGATCATCGCGTCGACGATGAAAAGGATCTCGTCCGGCTGGACCGCGTCACGGATGTCCGCAGCCTGCTGCATCATCTCCTGGTCGATGCCCAGGCGACCGGCGGTGTCGACGATGACGACGTCGTATTGCTTGGTGCGCGCGTACTCGATGGAGTCCTTCGCGACCTGCACCGGGTCGCCCACGCCATTGCCCGGCTCCGGCGCGTAGACGCCGACGCCGGCCCGCTCCGCGACGACGGAGAGCTGGTTGACGGCGTTGGGCCGCTGAAGGTCACAGGCGACGAGCAGCGGGGAGTGCCCCTGGCCTTTGAGCCACTGGCCGAGCTTTCCGGCGAGGGTGGTCTTGCCGGCGCCCTGCAGACCGGCCAGCATGATCACGGTCGGCGGCTGCTTGGCGAACCGGAGCCGGCGGGTCTCGCCGCCGAGGATGCCGATCAGCTCTTCGTTGACGATCTTGATGACCTGCTGGGCGGGATTGAGCGCCTTGGAGACCTCGGCGCCCGTCGCGCGTTCCTTGATCTGCTTGATGAAGGCCCGGACGACCGGGAGCGCGACATCCGCCTCCAGCAGCGCGATGCGGATCTCGCGGGCGGTGGCGTCGATGTCCGCCTCGGAGAGCTTCCCTTTGCCACGGAGATTTTTGAAGGTGGCTGCAAGGCGATCGGAGAGGGTATCGAACACGGCGGTCGCGGATCCTCGGGTCTAGGGAGCAGGCGGGCAGTCGGACTCAAGGGTATCCGGCCGTGCAAGAGAAGTGCCCTCGCCCGCCGGAACTGGCGGGCGAGGGCATCAGCCCCGCGTGCGCGGGGAGCACGTAACCACGCTGGGCGCGAGCGCCGTCGACGCGGGATCACCCCCGCTGACGCGGGGAGCGCTGCTGCTTGTCCAAGGCGCCGGAGACATCTGGGTCACGCTCAGGACAACGCCTTCTGCACCCTGCTTGCCACCTCAGCCGCCTCCACAGCCGACAGCGGGGCGCCGTCCAGTGATGTCACGTACACCGTGTCGACGGCATTGGCACCCAGCGTGCTCACGTGCGCGCTCCGCACCCGCACATCCGCCCCCTCCAGCGCCCGCCCGATCCGGTGCAGCAGCCCAGGAGCGTCCTGGGCCCGCACCTCCAGCACCGTCGCCCGCGCCGCCGACCCCGCAGGGGCGACCGTCACGCGCGGCGGGGGCGCCTGGAGCCCTCGCCGTCTCGGGTACGCGGCGTCCCGCTCCGCCAGCCGGGCCGCCACGTCCAGGGACCCTTCCAGCACCCGTACGAGATCGGCGCGCAGCCGCGCGGCCTGCGGGAGCGACCCGTACTCGGCCGCCACACGCCAGTTCAGCACCAGGACAGGGGGCCCGGCGGCGCCCATCGCGTCCAGCTCGATGGCCCGCAGGTCAGCCGACCGCACCGTCAGCCGGTGCAGCGCCAGCACCCCGGCGACGGCCGGGAGAACACCCGTCTGGTCCGGCAGGGCGATCAGCAGCTCCACGCCCACCGGCTCGGGCCCGTCGTCCTGCGGGGCCGCCTCGGCGTGCAGGCTCAGCACTGGCTCCCTGGTGCGCAGCGCCTCCACGGCCAGCCGCTCCTCCTCGGCGCTGGGCGCCGCTACCGCCGCGACCGGCGGGGCGTCCCCGGCGAGCGCGCCCGCCACCCGTTGGACCAGGTCCGCGACCAGGGAGGCGCGCCACGAGGACCAGGCGGCGGGCCCGGTGGCCAGTGCGTCGGCCTCGGTGAGGGCGTGCAGCAGCTCCAGGGTGCCCGCGGAGCCGACGGCCTCGGCGACGGAGGCGACGGTCGCGGGGTCGTCCAGGTCGCGCCGGGTGGCGGTGTCGATCAGCAGCAGATGGTGTCGTACGAGAGTGGCGACGACGGCCACGTCCGCGGTGTCGAAGCCGATCCGGGCGGCGACGTCGCGGGCGATGACCTCGCCCGCCACGGAGTGGTCCCCGGGCCAGCCCTTGCCGATGTCGTGCAGCAGGGCGGCGACCAGCAGCAGGTCGGGGCGGCCGACGCGCCGGGTCAGCGAGGCGGCGCGGACGGCGGTCTCGACGAGATGCCGGTCGACGGTGAAGGTGTGCACGGGGTTGCGCTGGGGCCGGCACCGTACGCGTTCCCAGTCGGGCAGCAGCCGGGTGATCAGCCCTTCGGCCTCCAGCGCCTCCCATACGGGCACGGCCGCCTCGCCCGCGCCGAGGAGGGTGACCAGCTCTTCCCGGGCCTCGGCGGGCCAGGGCACGGGGAGGGGCCGGGCGGCGGCGGAGAGGCGGCGGGCGGTGTGCAGGGAGAGGGGCAGTCCGGACTGGGCGGCGGCCGCGGCGGCGCGCAGCGGCAGCACCGGGTCGCGCTCCGGCCGGGCGGCACGCGCCAGCACGGCTTCGCCTTCCTGCTCGACGACGCCTTCGGCGAGCGGGCTGCGCTCCGGCTGCGGGGTGCGCCCGCCGGTGATCAGCGCACGGAGCCGGGGCCGAGCCGAGCGGGCCTTGAGGACCCGGCCGACCTCGCGCCAGGTGACGTCGGAGGCGTACGAGACGGTGCGGGCCGCTTCGTACACCTGGCGGAGCAGGGCGTCGGCGTCGAGCAGGCCGAGCGCTTCGGCGACCTGGTCCTGTTCCTGGAGGGCGAGGCGGTCGGTGGCGCGTCCGGTGGCCAGATGCAGCGCGTCGCGGGCGTCGAGGAGCTGCCTGCGCGCTTCGGCGAGCCCTTCGCGGGGCGCGTCGGCGAGCCAGGAGGCGGCGACGGCGCGCAGTGCGGTGGCGTCGCGCAGCCCGCCGCGGGCCTCCTTGAGATCGGGCTCCAGCAGGAACTGCAGTTCACCCTGGCGCTCTGCGCGTTCACAGCAGAGTTCACGCAGTTCGGGCAGGCGTTTGGGGGCCTGGTTGCGCCAGTCGGCGAGGACGGCGGTGCGCAGTCCGGCGACCATGCCGAGGTCTCCCGCGACCTGGCGGGCGTCGAGCAGCCCGAGTTGGACTTTGAGGTCCTCACCCGCGGTTTTGCGGGCTTCGGCAGGGGTGCGTACGGAGTGGTCCAGGGCCAGGCCGAGGTCCCAGACGGGGTACCAGATGCGGTCGGCGAGGGCGGCGAGCCGGCCGGGGTCGGCCGAGCCGTCGGTGAGCAGCAGCAGGTCGAGGTCGCTGCGCGGGGACAGCTCGCCCCGGCCGTAGCCGCCGACGGCGACCAGTGCGGCGCCGTGGACGCCGGTGTCCTCGGCGGCGGCGGCGGTGAAGAGTGCGGCCAGCCAGGAGTCGGTGAGTTCGGCGAGGGCGGCACGGCGCGGCGGCCCGGGCCGCGCCTTCTCGGTGAGGAGGCGCAGCCGGGCCGCCGCGTAGCCGCTGGGTCCCGAGTCTTCCGCTTCGGCAGTGAGATCGAGGCTCGTCACCCAGCAGCTCCTTTTCTGTGGCCGGTGCTGCAACCGGCGTGGCAGGTCGGGTCCGGCTTACAGTGCGTCCGGGCCGCGTTCTCCGGTGCGGACCCGTACGGCGGTGTCGACGGGCAGGACCCACACCTTTCCGTCGCCGATCTTCTCGGTGCGGGCGGCCTTGACGATCACATTGACCAGTTCGTCGGCGTCGGCGTCCTCGACGAGCACCTCGATGCGGATCTTGGGCACCAGGTCGACCTGGTACTCAGCGCCCCGGTAGACCTCGGTGTGACCGCGCTGCCGCCCGTAGCCGCTGGCCTCGGTGACCGTGAGGCCCTGGACGCCGAAGGCCTGGAGGGCCTCCTTGATCGCGTCCAGCTTGTGCGGCTTCACGACTGCGGTGATGAGCTTCATGCGTCCACCTTCTTGTTCTGCGACTGCTGCGTCTGCTGCGGCGCGGCAGTGGAGGTCCCGTCCTGGACGGCGGCCGGCGCGGCGGCGGCACGGCCCGCGGGCGAGCCTCCCACAGCGCTGAAGTCATAGGCGGACTCGGCGTGGAACGCCTGGTCGACCCCGCTGACCTCGTCGTCCTCGGAGGCCCGGAAGCCGATCGTCGCATCCACGAGCTTGGCGAGGATCCAGGAGACGACGAAGGAGTAGGCCATGACCGAGAAGGCGCCGATGGCCTGCTTGCCGAGCTGGGAGAAGCCGCCCACGCCGTCGATGGCGAGGAGCCCGACGAGCAGGGTGCCGACGACGCCGCCGACGAGGTGGACGCCGACCACGTCGAGGGAGTCGTCATAGCCCAGCTTGAACTTGAGGCTGACGGCCCAGGAGCAGACGGCGCCGGCGACGACGCCGATGAGGAGCGCGCCGAAGGGGTTGACATGGGCGCCGGACGGGGTGATGGCGACCAGACCGGCGATCGCGCCGGAGGCGGCGCCCAGCGTGGTGAGCGCGCCGTGGCGGATGCGCTCGTAGATCAGCCAGCCGAGCATGGCGGCGCCGGTGGCGATCTGGGTGTTGAAGGCCATGGTGGCCGCGGTGCCGTCGGCGGCGAGCGCGGAGCCGGCGTTGAAGCCGAACCAGCCGAACCACAGCAGTGCGGCGCCGAGGACGACGAGCGGCAGGCTGTGCGGCCGCATGGCGTCCTTCTTGAAGCCGATGCGCTTGCCGACGACGAGGACGGCGGCGAGCGCGCCGATGCCCGCGTTGATGTGGACGGCGGTGCCGCCGGCGAAGTCGATGACCTCAAGCTTGTAGAGCCATCCGTCGGACTGCCACACCCAGTGCGCGACCGGGAAGTAGACCACGGTCACCCACAGGGCGATGAACAGCGACCAGGCGGTGAACTTCACGCGGTCGGCGAGGGCGCCGCTCATCAGGGCGGGGGTCAGGACGGCGAACATCAGCTGGAAGAGGGCGAATGCGAAGACGGGGATGCCGCCCTCGCCGGTCAGCGTCTCCGCTGTGATGCCCTGGAAGCCGATGTGGTCGAAGTTGCCGAGCAGGCCCGCGCCGATGTCGTCGCCGAAGGTGAGCGAGTACCCGTAGAGCACCCACAGCACGCTGACGATGCCGAGCGAGATGAAGGACATCATGAGCATGTTGAGGGCGCTCTTCACGCGGACCATGCCGCCGTAGAAGAAGGCCAGGCCGGGCGTCATCAGCATGACGAGCGCGGCACTGATCAATACGAATGCTGTATCTGCGCCATTCAAGGCCAGCGTCTCCTCAGTGGGTCGGAAACGGCCCGTGCGGATGCCGTGGGGGTGGGCCGACTGTGCTGAGGAGCGTGGCGCAGCGCGGTTTCGGCGAGAGCAGCTCGATGTTTCGCGCCAGTGACGAAGGGGTCCGGCGTGTTACGGGCCCATGAACCGCCGGGTGGGGGCGGGGGGCCGTGGATACCATCTCCGGCACATCGCACGGCCGACCGCGACGTCCACCTGTCTGACCTGGCGTGGGGGAGCCGAGTCGGGCTGTGAGGGGTGGGCGCCGCGGCCGGGGTTCCGGGTTTCCGGAGTCTGCGCCGGTGCTCAGACGGCCTCGGCCGTCTCGGGGAGCTGAGTGGTGAGGTAATCGGTGAACTGGACGACTTCCGGTACGTCTCCGAAGTCGCGTGCGGCGGTGTCCACGGTCTTGCGCAGCCGGGTGTTGACCCGCTCGGAGCGGACCGACTTCGCGGTGCTGAGCGCCTTCCCGGCCAGTGTGGTGGCCTGCTCGGGCTCCCGCTTCAGCAGATGGACGGTGGCCATGCCGATCAGATTGAGTGCGTACGACCGCTGGTGCACCTCGTCCTTGCCGAACAGCTCGACGGCGCGTGCCATCAGCGGTTCGGCGAGCGAGGCGTAGGTGGGGCTGCGGCCTGCGACATAGGCGAGGTCGCGGTAGGAGTGGGCGTTTTCGGCGTTGAGTTCCGCTTCGGAGAAGAAGCGGATCCAGTCGGGCTCCGGCTCGCCGTCGAGGCCGATGTCGGCGAAGGTGTCCTCGGCCATGCGGACGGCTCGCTTGGTCTTGCTCGGCTGGCCCATATTGGCGTAGGCGCGGGCCTCCATCGCATACAGCATGGCCTGGGTGCGCGCGGTGGCGCAGTCACGGCTGCCGTACTGGGCGAGATGGATGAGTTCCAGGGCGTCGTCGGGCCGCCCGAGGTGGATCATCTGGCGGCTCATGGAGGAGAGGATGTAGGAGCCGAGGGACTTCTCCCCTGCTTCCTTGGCGGCGTGCAGCCCGAGCACGAAGTACTTCTGGGCGGTGGGCTGGAGTCCGACGTCGTAGCTCATCCAGCCGGCCAGCTCGGCCAGTTCCGCGGCGCATTTGAAGAGCCGCTTGGCGGTGGCGGGCGGCTGGGGCTCCTGCAACAGGTCGGTGACCTCGTGCAGTTGTCCGACGACGGCTTTGCGGCGGAGTCCGCCGCCGCACTGGGCGTCCCAGGTGCGGAACATGGCGGTGGTGGTCTCCAGCAGGTCCAGCTCGGGCTGGGAGAGCCGGGCGGGCCGGCCGCCCGGGTCGGGGGCCGGGCTCTCGCCGGGCGGGGTGGGGACCAGCCAGCGCTGCATGGGTTCGATGAGCGCGGGCCCCGCGGCCAGGGCCAGCGAGGTGCCGAGGAAGCCCCGGCGGGCCAGCATCAGGTCGCTGCGGGAGAAGTCGCTGAGCATGGAGACGGTCTGCGGGCCGGCCCATGGGAGGTCCACTCCGGATACGGAGGGTGACTGATGGCCTGCGCGCAGGCCGAGGTCCTCCACGGCGACGACGCTGCCGAAGCGTTCGGAGAACAGTTCGGAGAGGATGCGCGGAATCGGCTCGCGCGGCTGCTCGCCGTCGAGCCAGCGGCGCACCCGGGAGGTGTCCGTGCTGATGTGATGTGCGCCCATCTGGCGCGCCCGGCGGTTCACTTGACGCGCGAGCTCGCCCTTGGACCAGCCGCTGCGCACGAACCACGAGCTCAAGTGCTCGTTCGGGCGCTTGCCGGCGGATGTACCGTCTGCGCCGCTGCCGCCCACTGCCGTGCCCCCTATTCGCCTTCGCCGATGTCATGACGCCTGTCTGACACGTCGTGACGCTCGGCCTCTTCGTCTTTGCGGCCTGCCGCGCCCGGTCGGGCCGAGCTGCCGGTCGCCGTCTGTCCTGTGTGTGCTGTGCCCTGCGGTTCCGCCCCGCCCGGAACCGGCTGTCTGCTCTCCCGATCCGGCCGGCGCTCGCTCGCTTCCCGCCGGATCGCTCGAAATCCCTATCAGAATGCGGCCTGTTGCCGCTGTCCGTGACGGACTCGGTGCTCCGTCGGACGGACCGCATGATTCGCACACGATGGCGAGTTGCCTCCGGCATACCCGCTGATGCGCTGAACTCCAGAGTTCATGCACCCAAAGTAATCCTACGATCACCGGTCCAGCGAGGGGGTTTGAGTAAACGCCACCATTCGCCACCCCTTTGAATGAACTCGATTGCTGTGAGCCGCGATTCACTTGACATACGACGATCGGGAGGCAGTGCACTGTTGCCCCCAGGGGCGCGCGCAGCAGTCCGCACTACCCCTCGCGCCACCGTGCGCCGCCGAATCCCTACCGGCGGCGACGCTCGGTCACAGGGAGACTTCGGGTCGTAACCACCGGCGATTTCCACCCGTTGGAGGGGGCATGGGCTTCACGATCGGCGGCAGCCGGGGGATCAGTGGGATCGGCCAGCTCCGGCCCGGCTCACGGCGGCGCAGCCGGGCGAACGACTGCACGGCGGTCGCCGAGTACACCGGACTGTGGGGCTGGTCCGTGGTCCCGGGGGCACGGGCCGCGGACGGCGCGTGCTCATGCGGCGATCCGCGCTGTACGTCCCCGGGGGCGCATCCGCTCGACTTCGCACTGGAGGTCCCGGCCGGCGCGACACTCGACGAGGCGGCCAAGGCCTGGTCGGAAGTCCCGGGCGCGGCGCTGCTGCTGCCGGTGGGCCGCGACTTCGACGTCCTCGACGTCGCCGCGCCCGCCGGGCGGCGCGCGCTGCTGCGACTGGAGCGCATGGGACTGCCGCTCGGGCCGGTCTCGGCCACTCCCGACGGGCGCTGCCAGTTCTTCGTCGCCCCGGGGGCCGCAGCCGAACTCCCCGAGCTGCTCTACCGCATGGGCTGGGACGACGCGGATCTGGATCTGCGCTGCATGGGCCCGGGGGCGTACATCACCGCCCCGCCCTCGGACCACGCCGGTCTGGGGCCCGCTCGCTGGCTGCGGCCGCCGTCGCTGGACACCGCCGCCGCTCCGCCGCAGGCCAGACTGCTGCTGGGCACCTTGGCGTATATCTGCCATCGATCCCCGGCAACACCGTGACCGACGCCTATGTCGGTATATACATGGAAGCGCCCCACTGCATCTGCACCATGCGGTGGGGCGCTTGCCCGCGGAAGGCTTCCGCTCAGTCGCCGATCAGGGCGTCGACAAACGCCTCCGGCTCGAAGGGCGCCAGATCGTCCGGGCCCTCGCCCAGCCCCACCAGCTTCACCGGCACACCCAGCTCACGTTGGACGGAGACGACGATGCCGCCCTTGGCCGTGCCGTCCAGCTTGGTCAGCACGATGCCGGTGATGTCCACGACCTCCGCGAAGACCCTTGCCTGGACCAGACCGTTCTGACCGGTCGTGGCGTCCAGGACCAGCAGGACCTCGTCCAGCGGGCCGTGCTTCTCCACGACGCGCTTGACCTTGCCCAGCTCGTCCATCAGACCGGTCTTGGTGTGCAGCCGGCCCGCCGTGTCGATCAGGACGACATCGGCGCTCTCCGCGATGCCCTCCTTGACCGCGTCAAAGGCGATCGAGGCCGGGTCGCCGCCCTCGGGGCCGCGCACGGTGCGTGCGCCGACCCGCTCGCCCCACGTCTGGAGCTGGTCCGCGGCCGCGGCGCGGAAGGTGTCCGCCGCGCCCAGCACGACCGAGCGCCCGTCGGCGACCAGGACCCGCGCCAGCTTGCCGGTGGTGGTGGTCTTTCCGGTGCCATTGACCCCGACGACCATGACGACGCCCGGGGTGTCCAGTCCGCTCTCCGTCTTGACCTCGCGGTCCAGGTCGGCGCCGACCAGGGTGAGCAGCTCCTCGCGGAGCAGGGTGCGCAGCTGCTCGGGGGTGCGGGTGCCGAGGACCTTCACCCGCTCACGCAGCCGCTCGACCAGCTCCTGGGTCGGGGCGACGCCCACGTCGGCGGTGAGGAGGGTGTCCTCGATCTCCTCCCAGGTGTCCTCGTCGAGGTGCTCACGGGACAGCAGGGTGAGCAGCCCCTTGCCCAGGGAGTTCTGCGAGCGGGCGAGGCGGGCGCGCAGCCGGACGAGACGGCCTGCGGTCGGCTCGGGGACCTCGATCTCGGGGGCGGCGGGCTCGGCGGCAGCCGGCTCCTCTGCCGCCGCCGGCGTCTCGACCGCCTGCTCGGCGTCCGGGAGGCCGACTTCTTCGATCGTGCGGCGCGGCTCGTCGCGCGGTGTCTCCGCCTCGTCGCCGACGTGTGGCTCGGCGGGCGGAGCGGTGATGGTCGGCGCGCTGGGCGGCGGGGACGGCAGCTGCTTCTTTCTGCGGCTGCCGACCACCAGCCCGCTGATCGCGCCGATCGCGACCAGGGCGATGACTACAGCAAGGATGACGGTTTCCATAACGCCACCCAGTATCGGCCACGGCGGGCAGCGGTCGACGGCCTGGGAGGATCGCACAAGAACTTCTGGCCCCGTTTGGACCTTTTGGGGGTTCCATACGATCCTGGTGTTTCTGCCCTTTGTCATCGGCTGCCCCGGGCCCCGGATGTGGTGCCCGCACTGGCCGCCCCGTCGTACGGAGCTCCTGCATGCCCCACGCCTCCGAGTCCGAAGGCGCGATAGAAACCCGTGGCCTTGAGCCCGTACCCGACGAGGAGCGCACCGGCCGGGTGCGCGAGCTGTTCCCCACCTGGGTGGCGGCCAATATCAGTGTGCTGCTGCTCACCATGGGCGCAGGTCTGATCGTCTTCAACGGCCTCAACTTCTGGCAGGTCCTCGTCGTCGCGATCGCGGCGCCCGTCGTCTCATACGGCCTGGTGGGGCTGATCTCCATCGCCGGAAAGCGCGGCGGCTCGCCCGGCATGGCGCTCTCGCGCGCGGTCTTCGGGCAGCGCGGAAATCTCTTCCCCGGTGCGCTGATCTGGGCGGCACGCTGGGGCTGGGAGACGATCAACGCGGTGACCGGCGCATACGCCGTGCTGACCGTGCTGGATCTGCTGTTCGGCGTGCGCAGCAATATGGCCCTGATCGTGGTCACGCTGCTGCTGTTCGTCGGCGGCACCTTCCTGGTGTCGGGGCTCGGCATCAATGCGCTGCGGCGGTGCAGCACCTGGTCGACGTATCTCTTCGGCGCGTTCAGCGTGCTGGTGCTGGGCTATCTGATCGCGGAGACGGACTGGTCGGCGGTGTTCGCCAAGCCGTCCGGGTCGACGGCGATGATGATCGCGGGCATCGGCACCCTGGCGGCCGGCGGGATCAGCTGGGTGCCGTCCGCGCCGGACTTCACCCGCTATCTGCCGCGGACGGCCTCGTCACGGGGGATGGTCGGCTCGACGGTCGGCGGCGCGGGGATTGTGGTGGTACCGATGGTGCTGATGGGCGCGGTGATGGCGGTGGGCACCCCGGATCTGGCGTCGGCGCAGGATCCGGTGTCGTTCATCGGCGAGCTGCTGCCGATGTGGCTGTCGGTGCCGTATCTGCTGATCGCGCTGGCCGGCATGCTGCTGATCAACTCGATGTCGATGTATTCGGCGGGCTTCACCGCGCAGACGCTGGGAATCGATGTGCCGCGCGCCTGGGCGGTCAGCGTCAACGCGGTGATCTCGCTGGTCTTTGGTTTTCTGCTGATGGCGGTGGCGACCAGCTTCATCGGCTCGTTCATCTCGTTCCTGACGCTGCTGGCGGTGGCGTTCTCGGCGTGGATCGGGGTGTTCGGCGTGGACATGCTGCGGCGGACGTCGTACGACGGCGAGGCGCTGATGGACACCGGCCGCACCAGTGCGTACTGGTACCGGGGCGGCTTCGCCTGGCAGGCGATGACCGCGTGGGGCGTCGCGCTGCTGACAGGGCTGCTGTTCACCAAGGTGGACTGGTTCAGCGGCCCGCTTGCCTCCTCCTGGCTGGGGGCGCATGGGCTGGGCTGGGCGGTGACCGTCGTGATCGCGGCCGCGCTGTATGCGGTGCTGCCGCGCGACCGGGGCGGGGCGCGGACCCGGCGGGAGGCCGCCGAGGAGGCGCGGGCGGCCCTCGGCGCGGATTCGGCCGCTCGCGAGGAGCCGGCTGCCGGCGGGGAGCCGGGCGCCGACGATGAGCCGGCTGCCGGCGGGGAGCGGGAGCCCGCACCCCTGTCCAACTGACGCCGCGTCAGCTACCGTCGCCCTTCGCCAGGTTCACTCGGCTTCAGGGGGCTGCCTCATGGCGTTCACCGTGGTCCGGTTCAATCTCGTCGACCCCGCCGGAACGCCCGAGGCGCTGGCGGAGCGCTACCGGGCGGCGCTGGAGATGGCCGCGTACGCCGACGACCGCGGCATCGACACCGTGCAGACGGAGGAGCACCACGGCGCGGAGAACAACTGGCTGCCCTCCCCCTTCGTCTTCGCGGGCGCGGTGCTCGGCTCCACCCGCCGGATCTCGGTCACCGTATCGGCGATCATCGGCCCGCTGTACGACCCGCTGCGGCTGGCCGAGGACATCGCCGTACTGGATCTGATCGGCAAGGGGCGGCTGATCACGGTGGCCGGGATCGGCTACCGGCCCGCGGAGTACGAGCAGCTGGGCGTCGAGTGGGGCAGCCGCGGCCTGCTCCAGGACGAGCTGATCGAGACGCTGCTCACGGCCTGGCGGGGCGAGCCGTTCCCCTTCCGGGGCCGTACGGTGAGGGTCACCCCGCGCCCGTACACCCGGCCGCATCCCGCCCTGCTGATCGGCGGCTCCTCACGGGCGGCGGCCCGGCGTGCGGCGCGCTTCGGGCTGCCGTTCTTCCCCAGCGCGCATCTGCCGGAGCTGCGGGCGTACTACGAGGAGGTGTGCGCGCGGTACGGGACGGAGGGCTTCTGCATGATGCCCGCGGAGCGCACGCCGCTGGTGCATGTGGCGGAGGATCCGGACCGGGTGTGGGGCGAGTACGGGGAGCGCTTTCTGCACGAGGCGCGGACGTATGCCTCCTGGCAGTCGAAGGACGTCAGCTCGGCGGTGCGGTCGGCGGCGACGACGGTCGAGGAGCTGCGGCGCGAGGGGGTCTACCGGGTGCTGACGCCCGCCCAGTGCCTTGAGGAGGGCGGGCCGGGTGTGGTGCTGCATCCGCTGTGCGGCGGGCTGCCGGTGGACGAGGGCTGGCGCAGCATGCATCTGTTCTGCGAGAACGTGCTGCCCCGGCTCAGGGGGTGAGCCGGGGCAGCAGCGGTTCGAGGAGAGGGGCAGCGGGGACTTAGCCCATCTCCTCCAACGCCTTGCCCTTGGTCTCCTTCACGAACTTGAGCACGAAGGGGATGGAGAGCATGGCGAAGGCCATGTAGATGACGTACGTCCCGGAGAGGTTCCAGTCCGCGAGGCTGGGGAAGCTCGCGGTGATCACCCAGTTGGCGATCCACTGTGCGGAGGCGGCGACGCCGAGGGCGGCCGCCCGGATGCGGTTGGGGAACATCTCGCCGAGGAAGACCCACACCACGACGCCCCAGGAGAGGGCGAAGAAGAGCACGAAGGCGTGGGCGGCGACCAGGGCGACGGCGCCCTGTGTCCCGGGCAGCTTGCCGTCCACGAGGTCGGCGGAGAAGGCCCAGGCCTCGACGGCGAGGGCGAGCGCCATGCCGGCGGAGCCGACGAGGGCGAGGGGGCGGCGTCCGACGCGGTCGACCAGGACCATCGCGATCACCGTGCCGATGATGTTGATGATCGAGGTGGTGAAGGAGTAGAAGAACGAGCTCGACGGGTCGATGCCGACGGACTGCCAGAGGGTGGCGGAGTAGTAGAACGCCACATTGATGCCGACAAGCTGCTGGAAGACCGAGAGGCCGATGCCGACCCAGACGATGGGCAGGAAGAAGAAGCGGTTGCCGAGCAGGTCGCGGAAGGTGGACTTGTGCTCGCTGTGCATGGCGCGTTCGATCTCGGCGACACGGGCGTCCAGATCGACGTCCTTGCCCTCGACCTCGGCGAGGACCTCCTTGGCGCGGCTGAGCTTGCCGACGGAGATCAGGAAGCGGGGCGACTCGGGGATGGCGAAGGAGAGCAGCCCGTACAGCACGGCCGGGACGACCATCACGCCGAGCATCCACTGCCAGGCTTCGAGCCCGGCGATCTCACCGCGCTGGTCGCCGTCGGCGAGCTGCAGGATGCCGTAGTTGACCAGCTGGGACACGGCGATGCCGATGACGATCGCGGCCTGCTGGAAGGCGCCGAGGCGGCCGCGGTAGGCGGCGGGGGCGACCTCCGCGATATAGGCGGGGCCGATGACGGAGGCCATGCCGATGGCGAAGCCGCCGACGACCCGCCAGAAGGCGAGGTCGACCAGGGAGAAGGGCAGCGCGGAGCCGATGGCGCTGACGGTGAACAGCACGGCGGCGATCTGCATACAGCGGATGCGGCCGATGCGGTCGGCGATCCGGCCTGCGGTGGCGGCGCCGACGGCACAGCCGATCAGGGCGATCGCGATGACCTGGGCGAGGGTGGCGGAGCCGATGTCGTAACGGTCGCGGACGGCCTCGACCGCGCCGTTGATGACGGAGCTGTCGTATCCGAACAGGAAGCCGCCCATGGCGGCGGAGGCCGTGATGAAGATGACATGGCCGATGTGTTCGGGGTGGGCTTGCCGGGCCCGTGCGGCGGGCGGCTGCGCTGTGCTGGTCACATGTACTCCTGAAGGCGAACCCTTTGAGTGGCGCACACCAAGCGGCCGCCCACCACTTAAAGGTAAAAGCAACGTTGCAGAGACTATGCCTTCAAGTTGCGAAGTCAAGAGGATCATCCTCGGCGCAGTCTGAGCACAATAGGGCATGTAGCGTTCAAGACTTGAAGATGCGGAGCCCCGGGGGCTGCTGATCAGCGAAGACGCTGACTGATCACCTTGGAGACGCCGTCCCCCTGCATGGAGACGCCGTAGAGCGCGTCCGCGACCTCCATGGTGCGCTTCTGGTGAGTGATCACGATCAGCTGTGAGCTCTCCTGGAGCTCCTGCATGATCCGGATGAGCCGCTGGAGATTGGTGTCGTCCAGCGCCGCCTCGACCTCGTCCATCACATAGAACGGGCTGGGCCTGGCCTTGAAGATCGACACCAGCAGGGCGACGGCGGTCAGCGAGCGCTCGCCGCCGGAGAGCAGCGACAGCCGCTTGACCTTCTTGCCCGGCGGACGGGCTTCCACGTCCACGCCCGTGGTGAGCATATTGTCCGGGTCGGTGAGCACCAGGCGGCCCTCGCCGCCGGGGAAGAGCCGGGAGAAGACGCCCTCGAACTCCCGGGCGGTGTCCCGGTATGCCTCGGTGAAGACCTGCTCGACCCGCTCGTCGACCTCCTTGACCACCTGGAGCAGATCCGCCCTGGTCTTCTTCAGATCCTCAAGCTGCTCGGACAGGAACTGATGGCGCTCCTCCAGCGCCGCGAACTCCTCCAGCGCCAGCGGGTTGACCTTGCCGAGCTGCTGATAGGCCCGCTCGGCGGACTTGAGCCGCTTCTCCTGCTCCGCGCGGACGAACGGCCTCGGCTGATGGCGCGGGTGCGCCGGGTCCTCCGGCAGCTCCTCGCCCTCGGCGGGAGGCGACGGGGGCACCGGCTGGTCGGGGCCGTACTCGGCGACCAGCCCGGCCGGCTCCACGCCCAGCTCCTCCAGCGCCCTGGTCTCCAGCTGCTCGATCCGCAGCCGCTTCTCGGCGCCCAGCACCTCGCCGCGGTGCACCGAGTCGGTGAGCTTGTCGAGTTCGGCCTTCAGCTCACGGCCGTCGTTGCGGGCGGCGGTCAGCGCCTGCTCACGCTCGGCCTTGGCCGTCTCCGCGGCGGCGCGCTCCTGTTCGGCGCGGACGAGCGAGACCTCGATATGGGCGAGCAGCTGGCGGGCGCCCGCCGCGACGGCGGAGGCGACGGCGGCCTCGTGGCGCAGCCGGGCGCGCCGCTGCTCGGCGCGCGTCCGCGCCTCCCGCTCGGCGCGCGCGGCCCGGTCGAGCGCGTCCGCGCGACCCGCGAGCGCCTTGACGCGCTCCTCGTGCGTACGGGCCTGGAGCCGGGCCTCCATCTCGGTCTGCCGTGCGTTCGCGCCGTCGGCGGCGAGCCGGTCGCGTACGGAGGTGTCCGGCTCGTCGTCGGCCGGCAGCTCCTCGGCCGCCAGCAGCCGCTCGGCCAGCTCCTCGGCCTCCTCACGGGCCCGCTCCAGCGCCTCCTGCGCCCTGGCGGCGGATGCGCCCGCCCGTTCGGCCTCGCCGGCGGCGGCGCGCGCCTGGCCGGCGAGCCGCCCCAGCTGACCGGAGACGGCCGACTTCTCCCGGTCGGCGGCCCTGCGCCGGTCGGCCAGCTCCTCGACGAGCGCGGCGCGGTCGGCGCGGCGGGCGGCGGCCCTGTCCTTGCGCGCGGCCAGCTCTGCGCAGCGCCGCTCCAGCTCCTGAAGCTCCGCCTCCGCCTCGTCCACGGACGCCTGGACCTCCAGCAGGCTGGGCGCGCCCGCCGAGCCGCCCTGCGCGAAGTGCGCCCCGAGCACATCGCCTTCGGCGGTGACGGCGGTCAGCCCGGGGCGCGCGGCCACCAGCTCCTCGGCGTCCTCCAGCGTCCCGACGACCACCATGTCCCGCACCAGGTGCCGCACGGCCGCGAGGAGCCCTTCCGGCCCCTGCACCAGGCCGCCCACGGGGGCGGCCGCGGCGAGGGGCCCGGCGCATCCGGCCGCGCGTCCCGCCGGGGTCAGGTCGCCGGCCGACTCGGGCCCCGCGCCTGCAACGCCCCCGGCGCCCCCGGGCTCCGGAACGACTCCACCGCCCCCGGCGCCCGCGGGCTCCGGAACGACTCCACCGCCCTGACCCGCGGTGGCTGCTCCGGCGCCGCTTCGCCCCGCGGAGTCACGGGCGCCGGCCTGTCCGGGCACGCCTGTCCCGGCGCCGGCGGGTGCCGAGAGGGAACCTTCCGCCTCCGGGCGGCAGGCGGGCACCGGCTTGCCGCCGGAGGCACGCGGGCTTCCGTCCGAAACCGCGCCAGCGGCGGCGGCCGTGCGGACGCCGAGTTCGCCTTCCCCGTCCCGGCTGCCGGGCGGAACCGCTCCGGGCGCACTCGGCATGCCGCCATCCGGGCGGGCGCGGCCGTCGGATTCCCGGCGGCCCCGTGGGATCGCGGCCGCGGAGGCGGAACCTTCCGGCAGGGGGGCGGCGGGGTGGGGCCGGTCCGGCCCCGGCGGGCCGGTGAGCAGCAGTGTGGCGCGGCCCGCGTCCTGTTTGCGCAGGAGGCGGATCGCTTCTGCCGCCGTGGCCGGGTCGGTGGCCGCCAGGGCGTCCGCGGCCGCGCCGAGGGCCGCGGCGACCGGCGCCTCGTACCCCGGGGCCACGGTCAGCAGTTCGGCCGCGGGGCCGAGCAGACCGCCCAGCCGGTCGCGGGCGGCCAGCAGCGCGCCGGTGCCGTCCTTGCGGCGCAGGCCGAGCGCGAGGGCCTCGCGGCGGGCGGCGACGGCGGCGCGGCCCCGTTCGGCCGCGGCCAGTTCGTCGCGGGTCTCGCTGAGCGCCGCCTCCGCCGCGGCCAGCTCCCGCCTGGCCGCCTCGTGCCGCTCCGTGAGCTCCGCGTCGCCCGCGTCGAGGCCGTCGACCTCGGCCTTGAGCTGCTCGTACTCCTCCTGCGCGGCGACGGCCCGCTCCTGGGCCTCGTCACGGGCCGCGGCGAGGCGGTCGATCTCGGCCTGGGCGGAGGCGGCCCGCGAACGGGCCGCGCCCACCTTGCCGCCCAGCCGCGCCAGCTCCTCGCGCCGGTCCGCGATGACCCGCGCGGCGTCCTTGAGCCGCCGCTCTTCGAGGGCGAGCTGCCGCTCCAGCTCGGCACGGTGGGCGACGGTGTCCTCCAGGGCGCGTTCGGCGGCCTCCAGCGCGGCCTCCAGCTCCGCCTCCTGCTCCCGGATGCGGGCGGCCTCGCGCTCCAGGTCCTCGGGGTCGCGGCCGCGCCGCTCCTCCGGCGGCTGGGCGGTCGCGCTGGTGACCCGGGCGTCGGCGAGCGAGATCGTGCCGCGTACCCGCTCGGCCAGCTGGGAGAGTTCGTACCAGCTCTGCTGCGCCCGCGTCAGCCGCGGGGCCAGCCGGCGGACGTCGTCCTCAAGGGCCGCCTCGCGCGTGAGCGCGGCCTTGAGCTCTGCCTCGGCGGCCTCCTTGCGATCCTTGAGCGCGGCCTCGTCGGCGATCTCGGCGCGCAGCGCCTCCTTCAGACGTACGAGGTCGTCGGCGAGCAGCCGCAGCCGCGCGTCGCGCAGGTCGGCCTGGATGACGGCGGCGCGCCGGGCCACCGCGGCCTGCCGGCCCAGCGGCTTGAGCTGGCGGCGCAGCTCGTCGGTCAGATCCTGCACCCGGGCCAGATTGGCCTGCATCGCGTCCAGCTTCCGCAGCGCCTTCTCCTTGCGCTTGCGGTGTTTGAGGACGCCGGCCGCCTCCTCGATGAAGGCGCGCCGCCCCATGGGGTCGGCGTGGAGTACGGAGTCGAGCTGGCCCTGCCCGACGATGACGTGCATCTCGCGGCCGATGCCGCTGTCGGAGAGCAGTTCCTGGATGTCGAGCAGTCGGCAGGTGTCGCCGTTGAGCTGGTATTCACTGCCGCCGTTGCGGAACATGATCCGCGTAATGGTGACTTCGGCGTAGTCGATGGGCAGTGCGCCGTCGGAATTGTCGATGGTGAGGGAGACCTCGGCGCGGCCGAGCGGGGGCCGCCCGGTCGTCCCGGCGAAGATGACGTCCTCCATCTTGCCGCCGCGCAGCGACTTGGCGCCCTGCTCGCCCATGACCCAGGAGAGCGCGTCCACCACATTGGACTTTCCGGAGCCGTTCGGGCCCACGACACAGGTGATGCCGGGTTCAAAGCGCAGCGTGGTGGCGGAGGCGAAGGACTTGAAGCCTCGCAGGGTCATGGCCTTGAGGTGCACGCCGCCGGACTCTACCTTTCGCTGCCGGTTTCACCTATGAAGGTGCAGGGCACATCAGACGGTAAGGCTTGTCGGTTCGGGGGGACCGGGGAAAGCAAGAAGGGACGCCGAAGCGTCCCTTGCATATCGTGCGCGATGAATCTCCAGCGGAGACGTGCTCAGGTGAGCGCGGGCTCCGCTTTGGAAACGTCGATGTCGATGCCGTCGAGCAGCGACTCTCCAGGGTGCTGTGCGACGGCAGCGTTCAGCGCGTCGTTCTCGGACTGGATCCGTACCAGCTCGGATTCGAGGTCCTGGACGCGCTGCTGCAGCCGTCGCATCTCGGCGAGGAGTCGCGGGTCGGAACCGCCGACGTAACCGAGAAGCGCCTTTGCCATGATGGATGGTCCTCCACACTGAGTGACCGACCGAAGCGGTGGTGGGTCGTGAGGGATTCGCACCCGCGGTGTTCGGCAGCGGGGGGATACTGCTTGATATTACTGCGGTTCTTACTGCCAAACAGCTAAGGTGCGCGGGGCTTCCAGCGTCTCACCAAAAAGTTTGACGGTCAACACGATCACGCCCCGTATCGAGGGGCAACCCGGGGGCATACGGCCGCTGAGCGTGCGGCGGAGCCTCTCCTGCGGGGCCCTGGGGGCGTGGAGATCATCCTTCTTGGCGCAGCCTCGCATGACAAGCCGTTCTTGGCAACCACCAGGTCTTTTCCACCCCGGGCGTACGACCTGGGGCACACCCGACCGCCGGCGCGCGGGCGAGTGCGCCCACGCACTCAGCGGATCGCGAAGCCGTCGTAGCCGCCGCGGGGCGTGGCCCAGATCTCAGTGACTCCGGAAACCTGCCCGGGAGTGTCGCCGGAGCGAAGCCACTCCAGCAAACGGTGGCAATTCTCACGTGGGCCCTCTGCCACGATCTGCACCCTGCCGTCGTCGAGATTCAGGGCGAAACCGGTCAGGCCGCCGATCTCCAGAGCGTTTGCCCTGGTGAACCAGCGGAAACCCACTCCCTGTACTCGGCCGCGTACCCAGGCCGTGAACCGTGCGACGTCATGCATGCGTGCACGGTAGCCGCCCAATTGCGCAGAGAGCACTTCACCCCCACGCGTCATGGCGTACAGTCCCGTCGCAATGAGCCTCACCCGTATGGGTGACTCGATCTGGCTTGACGTCCGACGTCCAGGACGACGTCGCGCATCAGGAAGGCACAGCAGATGGGACGCCATCGACGGAAGCGCGGGCGCAGGCCCGTACGCACCGGGTTGCTCGGCGCCTCCGCCGCCATGGCGATCGGCGCCGTGGCCGTGACCTCCGGGCTGCTGCCGGGCGGCGACACATTCACCTTCGGGGGCCTCGGCGGCGGTTCGAGCACCAAGGTGCGCACCGAGGGTTCCGGGCAGCTCGACGCCCAGGGCGGCGCGAGCGCGTCCCCGACGGACACCCCCGCGGCCTCGCCGGGCCTGAACACGGGTCCGGACTCCGACGCCGGCCCGTCGAAGTCTCCGGCGTCCGGGTCAAAGACCGCCTCCCCCACCCCCGCCAAGCCTTCGGCGACGCCCTCCCAGAAGACCAAGGCCCCGGAGCCGGAGAAGTCGCAGGCCAAGACCGAGACGGCCGCTCCGCCGCGTACCCAGCCCCCCTCCTCCAGCCGGTCGGCCGAGCGGACGAGCCCGGCCGCCGAGGCCGCGTCCAGGGCGGAGGCCGAGGCGGCGACGGTGCTGAGCATCGTCAACGCCGAACGCGGGAAGGCCGGCTGCAGCGCGGTGCGCGCCGACGGCGCCCTCGCGGATCTCGCCGAGGGCCACAGCCAGGACATGAAGGACCGCGGCTTCTTCGACCACACCAACCCGGACGGCGAGACCCCCTGGGACCGCGCCGACGAGGCGGGCGTGTCGCACCTGGGCGGCGAGAACATAGCCCGCGGCCAGGCGGACGCGAAGGCGGTCATGAACGCCTGGATGAACAGCGACGGCCATCGCGCCAACATCCTGAACTGCGAGTACAAGACGCTGGGCGTGGGGGTCGTCCTGGGGTCAGGCGGCCCCTGGTGGACGCAGAACTTCGGCTTCTGACGGCTCCCGGGCGGCTGCTGGGCGCTGACGGGCCCGGCTATGGCCGGGGGCGGGGGGTGCGCTGGCAGCGCGGGCAGAAGTAGCTGGACCGGTTCATCCAGGCGCGGCGGCGCATGGGGGCACCGCAGCGGCGGCAGGGCTCGCCCTCGCGGCCGTAGGCGTCGAGGGAGCGCTCGAAGTAGCCGGACTCGCCGTTGACGTTGACGTACAGGCTGTCGAAGCTGGTGCCGCCGACGGCGAGGGCGGCGGACATCACCCCGCGTACATGGCCGAGGAGTTCGGCGGTGCGCGGGCGGGTGAAGCCGGCCGTGGGCCGTTCGTAGTGCAGCTTGGCACGCCACAGGGCCTCGTCGGCGTAGATGTTGCCGACGCCGCTGATCAGGGACTGGTCGAGCAGGGCGCGCTTGATCGTGGTGCGGCGCAGGCGCAGCGCGGCGTGGAAGGCGGCGTCGTCGAACGCCGGGTCGAGCGGATCGCGGGCGATATGGGCGATCACGTCGGGCAGGCCGTCCGGGGTGTTGTCATGGACCGAGAGGCCGCCGAAGGTGCGCTGGTCGACGAAGCGGAGTTCGGTGCCGGCGGTGTCGTCGAAGCGGAGACGGATCCGGAGGTGCTTTTCGTCCGGCGCGGTCTCGGGCTGGACGAGGAGCTGGCCGCTCATGCCGAGGTGGCCGAGGATCGAGGCGTCGGCATCGGCGAGCGGGAGCCAGAGGTACTTGCCGCGGCGGCGGGCGACGCCGATGCGGCGGCCCTTGAGGCAGGCCGCGAAGTCCTCGCCGCCGGCCGGGTGGCGGCGTACGGCGCGGGGGTGCAGGACCTGGACCTCGGCGACGGTCCGCCCGCTGACCCAGCGCTCAAGCCCCCGCCGTACCACCTCGACCTCGGGCAACTCGGGCACGGCGCGCTCTCCTTCTCTGCCGGGGACGTCTGAAGCCTAACGCGGGCGCGAGGGGCCGCCCCCAAGGACGGCGGCACGCGCCGCCGGGACACCAGACCGCCGTCTGCGCCACCGCGGCGGCCTTCGGGGGGAGGTCCCGCGGACAGGCCGGCACGCCGTGCTCCGGGGTGTACCGGAAGCCGCGCGTACGCGCCCGGGCGGGCTGGTCGTCCTGCCGCGCGGGGGTGTCGGGTGGTGGCAGACAAAAGCGTCCCGCCGCCCCAGTGGGCGGCGGGACGCAAGGAAGCGGCGGCGGCGCAGGCGGGTCAGGCCGAGGCGCGGTCCGCGGAGGGCTGGGAAGGCGAAGGGGTGTCGGCGGACCCTTCGCTCTGGGATGCCTCTTCCGCGGCCGCCTGCGCGGCACGCTCGTCCGCAGCCGCGCGGATCTCCCGCCACGCGGACTCCGCGGCCTGCTGCTCCGCTTCCTTCTTGCTGCGGCCGGTGCCGGTGCCGTACGAGACACCACCGACGCGGGCGGCAGCAGTGAAGGTCTTCTCGTGGTCCGGACCGGTCTCGGTGACCAGATACTCCGGCACCCCGAGGCCCTCGGCCGCAGTCAGCTCCTGGAGGCTGGTCTTCCAGTCCAGGCCCGCGCCGAGGTTCGAGGACTTCTCGATCAGCGGGTCGAACAGCCGGTGCACCAGCTCCGACGCCGCTTCGAGGCCCTTGTCGAGATAGACCGCGCCGATCACCGCTTCCAGGGTGTCGGCGAGGATGGACGCCTTGTCCCGCCCTCCGGTGCCTTCCTCGCCCCGGCCAAGCCGGATGAAGGAGCCCAGCTCAAGGCCGCGGCCGACCTCGGCCAGGGCGCGCGAGTTGACCACCGCGGCCCGCAGCTTGGCCAGCTGGCCTTCGGGCAGGTCGGGGTGGGTGCGGTACAGCGTGTCGGTGACCACCAGGCCGAGCACCGAGTCCCCGAGGAACTCCAGCCGCTCGTTGGTGGGCAGACCGCCGTTCTCATAGGCGTACGACCGGTGGGTCAGAGCACGCACCAGAAGGGCGGACTCGACCTGATAGCCGATCCGCCCTTCCAGAAGCGTGTGGGACGAGGCTGCGTTGACGTTGTTGTCAGACATCGGGCCTCTCACCAGCCGCTCAGACCTCGAGAACCTGGCGCTTGTTGTAGGTGCCGCAGCTCGGGCACGCGATGTGCTGCTGCTTCGGCTCCTGGCACCGCTCACACGAAACCAGGGTGGGGACCGCAGCCTTCCACTGCGACCGGCGGTGGCGCGTGTTGCTGCGCGACATCTTCCGCTTCGGAACAGCCACGGCTACTTCTCCTGCTTCTCGTCGACGCGTGCTGATCCAGGCGCGTCGCCGCTCATGTCGTCCTTCTCGCCGTCCCTGATGGATTCGGCGAGTCCCTGCAGTGCCGCCCAACGGATGTCGGCGGCGTCATGGTGGTGGTCCGGGTCGTCTTCCAGCCTGACCCCGCAGTCGGGGCACAGACCGAGGCAGTCCTCCCGGCACACCGGCTGCATCGGCAGTGCGAGCACCACCGCATCGCGCAGCACGGGTTCGAGGTCGAACAGGTCGTCCTCGAGGAAAAGCCGCTCCTCGCCCTCGTCGTCGTCTCCGGGCTCCGCGGCGCGGCCCCGGTCGTCGGCGTCAGGGTAGGAGAACAGCTCCTGGAAGTCCGCTTCGACATCAAGGCGCAGCGGCTCCAGACACCTTACGCACTCCCCCTCGGCCGTGGCACGGGCGGCGCCTGTGACAAGCACCCCTTCCATGACGGACTCAAGACGGAGGTCCAGCTCCACGGGCGCGCCTTCCGGCACCCCGACGACCCCTTCGATGCCGAAGGCCGTGGGCGCACCGGGCGCCTCGACCGTGCGGGTCAGCCGCTGGAGCGCACCGGGCCGCCGGTCCAGCTCGTGCGTGTCGAACACGAGGGGGTTGCGGTGGTCGAGACGGGCGTTCAGGGCTCTTCCTGCTTTCGGATCGTGAGGCGGGGCCGACCGTATTTTCGGGGGGCCGAAACGGGCAGCCGTGATCGCGGACGTACGCGCGACCGAAGAGCCAGGATACTGGACGCTTCGCCCAGGACCCAATCCGCTCCCGCCGTCCGGCCGGGCCGCGGCCGGAAGGACGCCCGCGTCAGCGCCCTTCTTCGTAACGGCGCAGCTGGTCGAGGTCGATCATGCTGGTGTCGAAGAAGCTGGTCTCGTCCAGCGCGGGCTGGGTCTGCGGCTGCTGCTGGTAGCCGTAGGCGGGCTGCTGGGACGCATACCCCTGTCCGTAGTCCGCCTGGCCGGTCTGGGCCGGCTGCTGCTGGTAGGCGGCGTACGGGTCCTGCTGGTACGCGTAGGCGTCCTGCGGCGGGTAGGTGTACGGGTCCGGCTGCTGCGGGATGCCCGGCTGCAGCGGCTGGCCCTGCGGCTGCTGGGGCTGGGCTTGCGGTGTCTGCTGTGCCTGGGCCTGCTGGGCCTGCGGGTCCGGGTCGGCGAGCTCCGCCAGGCCCGCCAGATAGTCGGCGTCGCTGGAGTGCCGGGGCGCGCCCGCCGCGTCCTGGGCGGCGATATGCGCGCCCAGCTCATCGGTGGCGATACGGCCGTGCAGCTTCTGGCGGCCGCGGCCGACGGCCTCAAGCGTCTTGGAGAGCACCGCTTCGAAGGCGCCGAGCTTGGCGTCCACGTAGTCGTCGGCCCGCTGGATCAGGGTGGCGGGGTCGGCGCTGTACTCGGGGGCGTCCGCGTCGGCGTCGGCGTCG
Organism: Streptomyces sp. PR69; assembly: GCF_026420845.1. Classification (GTDB taxonomy): domain Bacteria; phylum Actinomycetota; class Actinomycetes; order Streptomycetales; family Streptomycetaceae; genus Streptomyces. Next base: position 98,504 of record NZ_JAOWCB010000017.1, read on the forward strand.
TACCCCCCGGACAGGGCGTTGCCGCGGCCGAGCAGCTTCTCGCGGCCGCGGTCGACGGAGCCGATGGTCTTGGTGAGGACCACCTCGAAGTTGGCGAGCTTGGAGTCGACGTAGTCGTCGGCCTCGGCGCGGATCTCCTCGGCCTCCCTGCGGGCCTCGGCCAGGATGCGGTCGGCCTGGTCCCGGGACTGGCGCGCGACCTGGGTGTCGGAGATCAGGGAGCCGCGCTCGGCGTGGGCCGACTGGATGATCCGCTCGGCCTCCTGGCGGGCCTCCTCGACGAGCTGCTCCCGGCCGCCGATCAGCTCCCTGGCCTGGGCGAGCGAGTCGGGCAGCGCCTGGCGCACCTCTTCGAGCATGGCGAGCAGCTCGGCGCGGTTGACCACGCAGGAGGCCGACATGGGCATGGAGCGGGCGCTGCTGACCGACTCGACGATCTCATCGAGCTTCTTCTGCACATCCACGGCGTGCTCGCCACTCTCTACAGCGGGTTGGAGACGGACGGCACGACTTTAAGGGCAGTCGGCGCTGTGTGGCTCACTTCTCGGCAAGCCGCTCGATCAGGGCCCGGTGGACGGCGGGCGGCAGCAGGTGGGAGACGTCGCCGCCCCAGGCCGCGACCTCCTTGACCAGGCTGGAGGAGAGGAAGCTGTAGGTGGGGTTGGTCGGCACGAACAGGGTCTCGACGCCCGAGAGCCCGTTGTTCATCTGGGCCATCTGCAGTTCGTAGTCGAAGTCGCTGACGGCGCGCAGGCCCTTCACGATGGCCGGGATGTCGCGCTCCTTGCAGAAGTCGACGAGCAGGCCGTGGTGGGACTCGACCACCACATTGCCGTACTCGCTGGTCACCTCGCGGATGAGCGCCATGCGCTCCTCGACGGTGAACAGCCCCTTCTTGGACTGGTTGATCATCACCGCGACGTATACGACGTCATACAGCTTGGAGGCGCGAGCGATGATGTCCAGATGTCCATTGGTGATGGGGTCGAACGACCCCGGACAGACTGCGCGGCGCAACTGAAGTCCCTCGCTCTCCGGTCCGGTCATGGTGCGTCTTCGCACGTAGAGGCGGCGCGACCGTACCAAAGCGTGCCCTCGCCGTAGCGGCGGGCCCGCAGCGGCTCAAATCCCTTGGGCCAGTTGAATTCCCCGCCTCTGGTGCTGCGCTCCACGGTGGCGACGGCGTCGTCCGCAAGCCACCCCTGAAAGCGGAGTGTGAGGAGGATCTCCCGAAGATCGTCATCGGAGACGGCGTAGGGAGGGTCGAGGAAGACCAGGTCGTACGGTTCGGCCGGGGCCGGTCCCGCGACGATCTGCTCCGCTCTGCCCGTGCGCAGCTCCGCGCCGGGCAGCCCGAGCGTGCGGACGTTCTCACGGACGGTGCGGGCGGCGCGGGGGTCCGCCTCGACGAGGAGGGCATGGGCGGCGCCGCGGGAGAGCGCTTCGAGCCCGACGGCCCCCGAGCCGGCGTACAGATCGGCGACCCGGATTCCGTGGAAGCCGCCGAGCAGCGACTCCCAGCTGGAGAACAGGCCCTCACGGGCCCGGTCGGAGGTGGGCCGGGTGCCGTTGCCCGGCGGGACGGCCAGGCGGCGTCCGCCGGCGGCGCCGGCGATCACGCGGGTCATGGTGTGTCGATCCTCGTCGGGGCGATGGTGCAGGGGTGCTGTCCCCACGATATGCCGCGATCCGCCGCGCGGGCCGTACGCGGGGTGTTCGGTCCGTACGCCAGGTGCCTCGGTCCGTACGCGAGGTGCTCAGCCCTTGTCCAGATACTGCTCGCGCTCCTGGTCGAGCAGGGCGTCCAGGGCGGTGCGCAGCTCCGGGAAGCCCGCCAGCTCCGGGTCCGCTGTGACGATCTTCGTGGCTTCCTCGCGGGCCGCGGCGATGACCTCCTCATCGTCGATGACCGTGAGCATCCGCAGCGAGGAGCGGACGCCGGACTGGGCCTGTCCGAGGACATCGCCCTCGCGGCGCTGTTCGAGGTCGATGCGGGACAGCTCGAAGCCGTCGAGCGTGGCGGCGACCGCGCCCAGCCGGGCGCGGGCCGGGCTGGCCTCGGGCATCTCGGTGACCAGCAGGCACAGGCCGGGGGCGGAGCCGCGGCCGACCCGGCCGCGAAGCTGGTGGAGCTGGGAGACGCCGAAGCGGTCCGCATCCATGATCACCATAACGGTGGCGTTGGGCACATTGACCCCGACCTCGATGACGGTGGTGGCGACCAGCACATCCACCTCGCCCGCGGCGAAGCGGCGCATCACGTCGTCCTTCTCGTCCGGCTGCATCCGCCCGTGCAGCATGGCGAGGCGCAGCCCGGCGAGCGGGCCCTCGGCGAGCTGCTCCAGCACATCGACCACCGCGAGCGGCGGGCGCTTCTCCGCTTCGTCCTCGGGGGACTTCGCGCGCGCGGCGGCGCTCTCGTCGAGGTCGTCGCCGATGCGGGGGCACACCACGTAGGCCTGATGGCCCTTGGAGACCTCTTCCCGCACCCGCTCCCAGGCGCGGGCCAGATAGTGCGGCTTGTCCCGGGCGGGGACCACATGGCTGGCGATCGGCGAACGGCCGGCGGGCAGCTCGTCCAGGACGGAGGTCTCCAGATCGCCGAAGACGGTCATGGCGACGGTGCGCGGGATAGGGGTGGCCGTCATCACCAGCAGATGCGGGGTCCGGCTTTCCCTCTGGGAGTGTCCTTTGGAGCGCAGGGCGTCGCGCTGCTCCACGCCGAAGCGGTGCTGCTCGTCGACCACGACCAGGCCGAGGTCGTGGAACTGCACCTTGTCCTCGATGAGCGCATGCGTGCCGATGACGACGCCGGCCTCGCCGGTCGCCAGGTCGAGCAGGGCCCGGCGGCGGGCTGCCGCGCCCATGGAGCCGGTGAGCAGCACCACCTTGGTGGCCTGCTCGGCGCCGCCGAGCATCCCGCCTTCGGCGAGCTCGCCCATCATCTCCACGACGGAGCGCCAGTGCTGCTGGGCGAGGACCTCGGTCGGAGCGAGCATGGCGGCCTGGCCGCCGGCGTCGACGACGGCGAGCATCGCCCGCAGCGCCACCATCGTCTTGCCGGAGCCCACTTCGCCTTGCAGGAGGCGGTGCATCGGGTGCTCTGTCGCCAGATCGCCGAAGATCTCCCCGGAGACCTTCTGCTGTCCCTCGGTGAGGGTGAAGGGCAGTTTGGCGTCGAAAGCGGCGAGCAGCCCGTCCGGCTTCGGGGTGCGGGCCACGGCCGGGAGCTGGGTGTCGGCGAACCGGCGGCGGGCGAGGGCGACCTGGAGGACGAACGCCTCGTCCCACTTGAGCCGCTCACGGGCGGCGGCGACGTCCGCCTTGGTGCGCGGGCGGTGGACCTTGCGGAGGGCGTCCGGCAGGGAGGCCAGCCCGCGGCCCTCCCGCAGGGCGGACGGCAGCGGGTCGGCGGCCTCCGCGGCGCTCGGCAGCACCGCGTCGACCGCCTTGGAGATCTTCCAGGACTCCAGCTTGGCGGTGGCCGGGTAGATCGGGATCAGCGCGTTCGCCCAGGCGTCGGCCGCAGAGTCGCCGTCGCGGCCCTCGCGCAGCAGCTCGTACGCGGGGTGGGCGAGCTGGAGCTTGCGGTTGAAGACGGACACCTTGCCCGCGAACATGGCGCGGGTGCCGGGCAGCAGGTCCTTGTGCGGCTTGTGGACGCCGCGGCCGAAGAACACCAGCTGCAGCTGACCGCTGCCGTCGGTGATGGTGACCTCCAGGCGCTGGCCGCGCCCGCCGTTGAACTTCAGGATGCGGGCGGTGGCGACTTGGGCGACGACCGTGACGTGCTCGTCGAGAGGCAGCTCGGCGAGCCGGGTCAGCTCGCCGCGCTCGGCGTACCGGCGGGGGTAGTGGTGCAGCAGATCGCCGACGGTGTGCAGGTCGAGGTGCTCGGCCATGACCTTGGCGGTGGCGGGGCCGAGGGTGGTCTTGAGCGGTTCGTCGAGGGCGTGCACGGATCCATTGCACACCACGTGACTGACAACCGGGGCGGTGCGGGGTGCGGCGGCCGGGGTGCCTTTTCCCCTACCCGCCCCTACCCGTAACTGGGGGCAAGCCCCCAGACCCCGTACGGCCTTCGGCCGTGTCCTCAATCGCCGGACGGGCTGGAAAATCCAGCCCGTTGGGGGCACCTCCGTGGGGGTACCCCCGGACGGAGTCTGGGGGAGGTAGCTGGGGGAGATTGAGGACAAAAGAAGCCCCGCCGGCGATTGAGGCGCGGGGTCTGGGGCGGAGCCCCAGTTCGGGAAGGGGAGGGGTGGGGAAAGCTACTCAACCCCTATCCGCAGCGGCGCCTCGTCCGCTCCCCCGGCATACGCCACCGTGTCCACCGCCAGGTGCGTCTCCCGGACATGCGATTCCAGCCGCGCGGTCAGCCCGGCCGGTGCGGAGTCCGCGGCGATGAGGGTGACCAGTTCGCCGCCCGCGGAGAGCATGCGGTCGAGGACCGTCTCGGCGGTGGCGGCGAGGTCGTGGCCGATGACGGCGACGTCGCCGTCGATCAGGCCGAGGATGTCACCGGCCTGGCAGACGCCGGCGGTGGTCCAGGACTGGCGTTCCGCGACGGCCAGCTCGGCGTAGCGGGTCGCGCCGGCGGCCGCGGTCATGGCGACCACGTCCTCGTCGAAGCGGCGGCCGGGCTCGTGGACGGCGAGGGCCGCGATGCCCTGGACGGCGGCGCGGGTGGGGATGAGGGCGACGCGCACGCCCTCCGTACGGGCCTGTTCCGCCGCGGCGGCCGCGGTGTGGCGCAGGTCGGGGTCGTTCGGCAGGAGGACGACCTCGCGGGCGTGGGCGCGCCGGATCGCGTCGACGAGTTCGCCGCTGGCGGGCGGTTCTCCGGGCCGCGCCAGCACGGTGGTCGCGCCGGCCTCGGCGCACAGGGCGGCCATCCCCTCCGCGGGGACGACCGCCACGACGGCCCGCTGCACCGGCTCGCGGCGGGGCGCCGCGGCCGCAGCGGCGGCAGCGAAGTGGGTGATGCGGATGCGGTACGGGCGGCCCGCCTCGACGCCCGCCTCCACGGCCGCGCCCGCGTCGTCGACATGGACGTGGACATTCCACAGGCCGTCGCCGCCGACGACGACCAGGGAGTCCCCCAGGCCGTCGAGGCGGGTCCGCAGCCGCGACACCGCCGCGTCGTCCGCTTCCAGGAGGTAGATCACCTCGAAGGCGGGGCCGCCTTCGGCGCCGCACTGCTCCGGCGGCGGCGCGGGGTGGGCGACCCGCTCATGCCGTGCCGGGACCGCCGCGCCGGAGACCGTCTCCACCAGCGCCCCCAGGACCGTGAGCAGCCCGCGTCCGCCCGCGTCCACGACGCCCGCGCGGGCCAGCACCTCCAGCTGCCCGGGGGTCGCGTCGAGGGCCGTCCTGGCGCCTTCGTACGCGGCCTTGGCAACCGCCCCGGCGTCCTCCGGGGCCGTGCACGCGCCCGCCGCGTCGGCCGCCGCGCCCGCCACGCTGAGGATGGTGCCCTCCACGGGGTGTGCGACGGCTTCCCGCGCCAGCTGGGCGGCGCGGCGCAGGGCGCCGGGCAGCTCGTCCCCGTCGGCGAGCCGCTCGGCCATGCCGCGCAGCAGCTGCGCCAGGATCGTGCCCGAGTTGCCGCGGGCCCCGATCAGCGCGCCGTGCGCCATCGCGCGGACGGCCTCGCCGGGGGCGGGGCTGGAGGATCCGACCTCGTGCGCCGCGAAGACCGCCTCGACCGCCCGGGCCGCCGATTCCACGGTCAGATACAGATTCGTGCCGGTGTCGGCGTCCGCGACCGGGTAGACGTTGATCGCGTCGATTTCCTCGCGCTCCCGGCCCAGCGCGTCCAGCGCCCGTGCGCACCAGCTGCGTACCGCGACGGCGTCGAGGGTCTGCGGCACCGGGCAATCCTCCTTGATCGGGCTGGGCTGCACCGCAGGGTAGACCCGGTTCCGGCCGGTGGGCAGGGCGGGGGCAGGGCGAACCATGGTAGTTTCGTATCCCGGACGCAGCCGTTGTATGCTGCTCCGGTTGCCCGATGAGAGTCGGGCCCTTTCCCGGCAAAGCCACCATCAGACCACTGATTCCGGCATGCCGGAATTCACTGTAAGTGCATCTGAAGTCTTTGGAGTGACCCGTGGCTGCCAACTGCGACGTCTGCGGCAAGGGGCCGGGCTTCGGCAACAACATCTCGCACTCGCACCGCCGTACGTCCCGTCGCTGGAACCCGAACATCCAGCGCGTCCGTACTGTGGTCGGCGGGACGCCGAAGCGCGTCAATGCCTGCACCTCGTGCATCAAGGCCGGCAAGGTCTCGCGCTAACGCCGACGCTTCGTCGTAGCGCAGCCCTCCGGTTGCCCTGAAAGCCGGTCCATCAGCCGATGGACCGGCTTTCTGCCTTTCTCCGGCAGGTCGCGGCGCTTCCCGCGGAGCGCTCAGCGCAGGCGCCAGGCGTGGTCCACCGGGCCGATCCCCGCACCCAGCGCGAAGCCGCCCGCGATCGCGCCCGTCACATACTCCTTGGCCTGCCGCACCGCCTCCGGCACGCCCAGCCCCTTCGCCAGGCCCGCCGCGATCGCCGAGGCGAGCGTGCAGCCCGTGCCGTGCGTATGGCGGTTCTCACTGCGGGGAGCGCGCAGCCAGTGCTCCTCGGAACCGTCCGTCAGCAGGTCGACCGCGTCTCCCGCCAGATGTCCGCCCTTGATGAGCGCCCACCGCGGGCCGTACTCCAGCAGGGCCTCGGCCGCCCTTGGCAGATCCGCCTCGCTCTCCACTCGTACGCCGGTGAGCTGCGCCGTCTCGTCCAGGTTCGGGGTGGCCACGGTCGCCGTCGGCAGCAGCCGGGTGCGTACGGAGCCGAGCGCCGAGGCGGCGAGCAGCGCGTCCCCGTGCTTGGAGATCCCCACCGGGTCCACGACCACGGGGGCGTCCGTCCCGGCCAGCAGCTCCGCGACCGTCTCCACGAGCTCCGCGGACGCCAGCATGCCGGTCTTCACGGCCTGTACGCCGATGTCGTCGACGACGCTGCGGTACTGGGCGCGGACCGCCTCGGCGGGCAGCTCCCACGCGCCCTGCACGCCCCGCGAGTTCTGCGCGGTGACGGCGGTGACGACGCTCATGCCGTGCACGCCGAGCGCCAGCATGGTCTTGAGGTCCGCCTGGATGCCGGCGCCGCCGCCGGAGTCGGACCCGGCGACGGTCAGCACCCGAGGAGGTGCGCCCGTCATTCGCTCTCCCTGAAGTGGTCCCAGCCGCTCTTGCTGGTCCAGGGCGCGCCGTCCACCGTCACCTGCGGCAGCGCCGACGGGTTGAGCACCTCGCCGATCACCTTCCAGCGGGCGGGCAGCTTCACATCCGGCGGGAAGGTGGCGACGATCGCATGGTCCTCGCCCCCGGTCAGCACCCACTGGATCGGGTCGACGCCGACGGCCTGCCCGATGTCGTTCATCTGGCTCGGGATGTCGATGCTGCCGGACCGCAGATCGATCCGGACCTTGCTGGCCTCCGCGATGTGCCCGAGGTCGGCGACCAGTCCGTCGCTGATGTCGCACATGGCGGTGGCGCCCAGACCGGCGGCCGCGGGGCCCGCGTGGTACGGCGGCTCGGGCCTGCGGTGGGCCTCGACGAAGGCGCGCGGGGAGCGGAAGCCGCGGGAGAGGACCGCGTGCCCGGCCGCCGACCAGCCCAGCCATCCGGTGTAGGCGACGACGTCGCCGGGCTGGGCCCCGGACCGGGTCACCGGCTCGTGGTTGCGCAGATCTCCCAGCGCGGTGATCGCGAGCGTGATGACATCGCCGCGTACGACATCGCCGCCGACCACGGCCGCCCCCGCGACCTGGCATTCGTCGCGGATGCCGTCCATCAGCTCGGTCGCCCAGGTGACCGGCAGCTCTGCGGGCACGACGAGGCCGAGCAGCAGCGCGGTGGGCACGGCGCCCATCGCCGCGATGTCGGCGAGGTTCTGCGCGGCGGCCTTGCGGCCCACGTCGTACGCGGTCGACCAGTCGCGGCGGAAGTGCCGTCCCTCCAGGAGGAGGTCCGTGCTGGCCACGACCCTGCGGTCGGGGGCGGCCACGACCGCGGCGTCGTCGCCCGGTCCGAGCCGCACCGCGGGAGTGGAGGTGAGCCGGGAGGTGAGCTCTCTGATCAGCCCGAACTCCCCCAACTCGCCCACAGTGCCCTTCACCGAGTCCCACCTCTCCATGGCCCGGCCGGGCCGTCCGGCCGGGCTGTCCGCTCGCTCCGCCCGCGGTCGCGGGCGTCTGTCGTCCTGGGTACCGTCAAGAGACCCGGTCACCGTCGACAGACACGTCAACTTCTCTTATCCCCTGCGCCGCCTGGTACGCCAGCCTGCGCGGCGTGCGGCCCACACGGCACCGGGCCGCACGGCGTGCGGCGCCCCGGCGTCCGGCCGGTGCGCGCCACGCTTCGCGCGTCCACAGGGCCCGGGTCTCCCCCTGACCCGCGGCGACGCGATACCGTGGCGTCCCTTTCCCCCGAACACGAATCCTCGTGGCCGCCCTGGAGGTTCCGTGGTACAGGCGTACATCCTCATCCAGACCGAGGTGGGCAAAGCGTCGGTCGTCGCCGAGGTCATCAGCAAGATCCCGGGAGTGATCCAGGCCGAGGACGTGACCGGACCCTATGACGTGATCGTGCGCGCCCAGGCGGACACGGTAGACGACCTCGGCCGTATGGTGGTCGCCAAGGTCCAGCAGGTGGAAGGCATCACCCGTACGCTGACCTGCCCGGTCGTGCACCTGTAGCCCCCGTCTACGCTTGGCCGGTGACGTTTTCGCGCCGTCGGCCCCTCTGTCTGCCCGCCGCTGCCGCCGCTGCCGCTGTGCTGCTGCCGGCGGCTGTGGGCTGCTCCCCCGCGGACGCGACGGTGCGGGCAGCGGTTCCCAGCCCCCCGCCCGCCGAAGCAGCGGTCTGCCGTGCACTGGACGAGGAGCTCCCCGAGTCCGTCGCCGGCCAGAGCCGCCGGGACCCGCAGCCGGCCTCCGCGTACACCGCCGCCTGGGGCGATGGCGCGATCGTACTGCGCTGCGGCGTGCCGCGGCCCCCGGCCATGGACGACCCCCAGTCCCAGGGGCTGGAAGTGAACGGGGTCGGCTGGCTGGTGGAGGAGCACACCGGCGAGGAGGACGCCGGTCCCCGGTTCACCACGACGTACCGCACCGCCTATGTCGAGGTCGTGCTGGACAAGCGGTACGCGCATGACGCCGGACCGCTGGCCGGGCTGGCCGAGGCCGTCGAGAAGACGGTCCCCGCCAGCCTGTAGGCCGCGGCGCCGGGTTTCCCACGTGTGTCAGCGCAGCCCGGTCGAGCGGCGCAGCGCGGCCTGGATCAGCTGGTCCACCAGCTCCGGGTAGCTCACACCGCTCTCCTCCCACATGCGCGGGTACATCGAGATGGGGGTGAAGCCGGGCATCGTGTTGATCTCGTTGATCACAAACCGGCCGTCCTCGGTGAGGAAGAAGTCGGCCCGGACCAGACCCTCGCAGGAGGCGGCGTCGAAGGCCTCGATCGCGAGACGGCGCACCTCGGCGGTCTGCTCGTCGGTCAGCGGCGCGGGCACCACTCCGGAGGCCGAGTCGATGTACTTGGCCTCGAAGTCGTAGAAGTCATGCGAGCTGACCGGCGGGATCTCGGCGGGCACACTGGCCCGCGGCCCGTCCTCGAACTCCAGCACCCCGCACTCGATCTCCCGGCCGCGGACCAGCGCCTCCACAATGATCTTGGGGTCATGACGCTGCGCCTCCTCGACCGCGGCGTCAAGGCCGGAGAGATCGTCGACCTTGGTGATGCCGATGGACGAACCGGCGCGCGCGGGCTTGACGAAGAGCGGCCAGCCGTGGTCCCCGGCGAAGTCGATGATCTTCTTCCGGGCGGCGGACGCGTCCTGCTCCCACTCGCGGGGGCGGATCACCGTGTACGGGCCGACCGGGAGTCCGAAGGAGATGAAGATCCGCTTCATATACTCCTTGTCCTGCCCGACGGCGGAGGCCAGGACGCCGGAGCCGACGTACGGGACGCCTGCGAGCTCCAGCATGCCCTGAAGGGTGCCGTCCTCTCCGTACGGGCCGTGCAGCACGGGGAAGACCACGTCGACTTCGCCGAGCGCCTTGGGCACGGCGCCGGGCTCCGTGTAGACGACTTCGCGGCTGCCGGGGTCGACGGAGAGGACGACACCGCCCTCCCCGGACTCGGCGAGCCGGGCGACATCCGGCACCGTGCGGTCGGCGATCGTCATCCGGTCCGGATCGTCGCCGGTGAGCGCCCAGCGGCCGTCGGCGGTGATGCCGATGGGCAGCACGTCGTACTTGGCCCGGTCGATGGCGCGCAGGACGGCGCCGGCGGTGACGACCGAGATGCCGTGCTCGGAACTGCGTCCGCCGAACACGACGGCCACGCGCGGCTTGCGGAGCGACTGCCCTCCGGGGTGGGGAGGGTGGGGGCTCTGGGAGTGGTTCTCGGTGCTCATATCGCGACGAGAGTACCTTGCGGGGTGCGGGGCGGGGAGCCCTGCGGACAGTGCGTCGGCCTGCCAACTGGGGGCTCCGCCCCCAGACCCCCGGCACATTCAAGCCCCGCCTGGGGGTACCCCCAGCGGCAGCTGGGGGAGACTGAGGCGCGGGGGTCCGGGGGCGGAGCCCCCGGGGAAACGCTCAGCGGCGCTCTGACTTGGCGCTGCGCGACATCAGTTCCTTCAGCGCCACCGCCGGCGGCTTGCCCTCGTGGACGATGCCGACGACCGTCTCGGTGATCGGCATGTCGACGCCGTGGCGGCGCGCCAGATCCAGCACGGACTCGCAGGACTTGACGCCCTCGGCGGTCTGCTTGGTGACGGCGATGGTCTCCTGGAGCGTCATCCCGCGCCCCAGGTTGGTGCCGAAGGTGTGGTTGCGGGAGAGCGGCGAGGAGCAGGTGGCGACCAGGTCGCCCAGGCCCGCGAGGCCCGAGAAGGTCAGCGGGTCGGCGCCCATGGCGAGGCCGAGGCGCGTGGTCTCGGCGAGGCCGCGGGTGATCAGCGAGCCCTTGGCGTTGTCACCGAGACCCATGCCGTCCGCGATGCCGACGGCGAGGCCGATGACGTTCTTGACCGCGCCGCCCAGTTCGCAGCCCACCACGTCGGTGTTGGTGTACGGCCGGAAGTACGGGGTGTGGCAGGCGGCCTGCAGGCGCTGGGCGACGGATTCGTCGACGCAGGCGACGACCGCGGCGGCCGGGCGGCGTTCGGCGATCTCCTTGGCGAGGTTGGGGCCGGTGACGACGGCGACCCGCTCGGGCGGGACGCCCGCCACCTCCTCGATGACCTCGCTCATCCGCTTGGCGGTGCCGAGTTCGACGCCCTTCATCAGGGAGACGAGGATCGTGTCGGGGGGCAGCAGCGGGGCCCACTCGGCGAGGTTGGCGCGCAGGGTCTGGGAGGGGATGGCGAGCACCGCGAAGTCCGCGCCGCGCAGCGCCTCGGCCGGGTCGGTCGTGGCCGTGATCCGGGCCGGGAGTTCGATGCCGGGAAGGTAGTCGGGGTTGGTGCGGGTGGTGTTGACGGCTTCGGCGAGCTCCGCCCGCCGGCCCCACAGGGTCACCTCGCAGCCGGCGTCGGCGAGGACCATGGCGAACGCCGTCCCCCACGAGCCGGTTCCGAACACGGCCGCCTTGGCGGGCTCTGTCACTTGCTTCCCTCCCCGGCGGCCTTGCGCCGCTGTTCTGCACGTGCCTTGCGGTGGTCGTAGGGCCGGTCCGGGGCCTTCTCGCCGCGCACGTCCTCCAGCAGCGAGGTGATCTCCGCCATGATGGCCTCGGTCGCCTCGCGGAGCACCTCGGGGGTGGGTTCGACGCCGTAGAAGCGGCTCAGATCGACCGGCGGACCCGCCTTGACTCTGAGGGTCTTGCGGGGGAAGAGCCGGAACTTCTTCTCCTTGGCGTACGGCGGCATCGCCAGGTTCGCGCCCCACTGGGCCACGGGGATGACGGGGGCCTTGGTGAGCAGCGCGACCCGCGCGACCCCGGTCTTGCCCGCCATGGGCCACATCTGCGGGTCGCGGGTGAGCGTGCCCTCGGGGTAGAAGGCGACGCACTCGCCCCGCTCGATGGCGTCCACGGCGGCGCGGAAGGCGTCCACGGCGTTGGTGGTCTCGCGGTACACCGGGATCTGCCGGGTGCCGCGCAGCATCATGCCGACGAACGCGCCCTTGAACAGCCCGTCCTTCGCCAGGAAGCGCGGCACGCGTCCGGTGTTGTACTGGAAGTGGGCGTAGGAGAGGGGATCGAGATAGGAGTTGTGGTTGACCGCGGTGATAAATCCGCCCTGGGCCGGAATGTGTTCCATTCCCCGCCAGTCCCGTTTGAACAGAATCAACAGCGGCGGTTTCGCGATGACCGCCGCCAGGCGGTACCAGAAGCCGATTCTACGGCGGGACACTCGGACACCTTCCTCTTTGACCGGGCTACTGCCTGGCTGCTGGGGGTCAAGTGTCGCCCCAGGCCCCTGGTCTGTCGAGGACACCGTACGCCTCGTCTGTCAGCCCGGCGCTGTGGGCCTTCCCGCGCACGGGCCACAATGGGCCCGATGCGCACGGACGGAGAGCTTGCCACGAACGCCATTCGGGCCACGGACGCCACGGCCGCCGCATGGGGCGATGCGGCGGTCCGCTGGTCGCTGATCGTCCCGCTGAAGCCGCTGGCGCTGGCCAAGAGCCGGCTCTCGGGTGCGGCCGACGAGCTGCTGCGGCCCCGCCTTGCGCTCGCCTTCGCCCTGGACACGGTGGCCGCGGCGCTGGCCAGCCCCGCTGTCGCCGATGTGGCGGTCGTCACGGACGATCCCGCGGCCGCGGCCGGGCTGGCGGCCCTGGGGGCGCGCATCGTGCCGGACTCCCCGGGCGCGGGGCTCAATGCGGCGCTGGTGCACGGGGCGCGCGCGGTGCGCTCCCTGCGGCCGGGCGCACCGCTCGCCGCGCTCAACGCCGATCTTCCCGCATTGCGCCCCGGAGAATTGGCGCGCGTACTGGCGCACGCTTCGGTATTTCCACGGGCATTTCTGACGGATGCGGCGGGAATCGGCACCACATTGCTGGCAGCCGCACCGGGGAAGGAATTGCGCCCGGCTTTCGGCGGCCCCTCGCGGCGTCGCCATTTGGCGTCGGGGGCCGTGGAAATCGTGCTGGACGGGGTCGATTCGGTACGGCAGGACGTGGACACGGAGGCGGATCTGGCGGCGGCGTTCGCGCTGGGGGTGGGCCCGCGGACGGCGGAACGGTGGGCGGCGGCCGCGCCGGGGCTCCCATAACTGGGGCTCCGCCCCAGACCCCGTACGGGGGCGCTGCCCCCGAACCCCCGCGCCTCAATAGCCGGCGGGGCTGCATTTCCAGCCCGTCTGGGGGCACCTCCCAGCGGTAGCTGGGGGAGTTTGAGGACCGGGGGTCTGGGGGCTCAAGCCCCCAGGTACAGAAGCGCCGCGGCGGATAGGCTGGCCGCATGCAGGCGACCTCCTACACATACGACCCCGACACCCGCCGCGGCAGCGTGCTCCTCGACGACGGCACGCCGGTCGAATTCGACGCCGCGGCGTTCGACGCGGGCGGTCTGCGGCTGCTCCGGCCCGGGCAGCGGGTGCGCATCGAGACCGAGGGCGAGGGGGAATCTCTGCGGATCACGCTGGTGACGCTGCAGACGCTGTGACGAGCGGCGGCTGAGCTGAACGGCCCGGCCCCAGAACGCGCCGCGGGCCGGGTTCCCATGGGGAGCCCGGCCCGGCGCGTGAGTGGGCGTGGCGTCGCGTCGCGTGCTGTCGGCCGTCGGCCGATTCCGCGGCGGTTACCTCTTGCGCGCCGTCGTCTTCTTGGCGGTGGCCTTGCGCGTGGTGGCCTTCTTGGCCGGCGCTTTCTTCGCGGTGGCCTTCTTCGCAGGCGCCTTCTTCGCCGCGGCCTTCTTGGCCGTGGTCTTCTTGGCGGCCGCCTTCTTCACCGTGGCCTTCTTGGCCGCGGTCTTCTTGACCGTGGCCTTCTTCGCCGCGGCCTTCTTCGCGGGCGCCTTCTTGGCCACGGCCTTCTTGGCGGCCGCCTTCTTCACCGCGGCCTTCTTCGCGGCCGCCTTCTTCACGGTGGCCTTGCCTCCGGTCAGGCTGCCCTTGGGAGCCTTCTTGACGGAGATCTCGCCGCCCTTCGGGAGCTTCTTCGAGCCGCTGACCAGGTCCTTGAAGCCCTGGCCCGCGCGGAAGCGCGGAACAGAGGTCTTCTTGACCCGCACACGCTCACCTGTCTGCGGGTTGCGGGCGTAACGGGCCGGACGCTCGACCTTCTCGAACGAGCCGAAGCCGGTGACCGAAACCCGGTCTCCGCCGACCACCGCGCGGACGATCGCGTCAAGTACCGCGTCAACGGCCTCCGCCGCCTGCTGGCGGCCGCCGAGCTTGTCGGCAATCGCTTCTACGAGCTGCGCCTTGTTCACGTCTTCCCCTTCGGAGACATTGGCCGAACGAATGCGTTCGGCCTTTTTCGCACGTTAGGCAGATATATACCGCAAATCAAACACGAAACGGGCTAATCACCCTAGTGCCGCAACGAAGTCGACCGTCGCAGCCACACAGCGGAGCCGCATATCGGCACAGCACCGGGTGTCAGTCGCCTTCAGGGAATCGGCCCTCGTCGAGGTCCTTCATCAAGCGGTCCAGACGCCTTGCCGCATCCGGGAGATCGTGCTTCGCCGCTGCCGTGACGACCAGCAGCTTCCGGGACAGCGCCATCCTTACGCCCTCCGGGACTTGCAGTTGGCGCACTCTTGTGTGCGCTTCTTTCAGCCGGGCGGCGACGGCCTCGTAGAGCTCGAGTTGGCTGTCGCGTTCCATGCACCGATTGTGCCATCTGGGGCGAGTTGTCGCCCGACGGGGTCTCAACAAGCGACTGCGCCCCCCGCCGGGCGGCGGGGGGCGCAGTAGGGGAAAACCGCTGCTCAGGCCTTTAGCGTACGCGGTTTGAAGGCCGGCCGTGAGGCCTCGTAGGCGGCGATGTCCGCTTCGTTCTGAAGGGTGAGGGAGATGTCGTCCAGCCCGTTCAGCAGCCGCCAGCGGGCGTTCTCGTCAAGCTCGAAATCGGCCATGACTCCTTCGGCGGTCACCTTCCGCTCGACCAGGTCGACGGTGATCTCCGCCGCCGGGTCGGCCTCGGTCAGCTCCCACAGCCGGTCCACGACGGACTGCTCCAGAACCACGGTCAGCAGACCGTTCTTGAGCGAGTTGCCGCGGAAGATGTCGGCGAAGCGGGAGGAGATCACCGTCTTGAAGCCGTAGTTCTGCAGGGCCCAGACCGCGTGCTCACGCGAGGAGCCGGTGCCGAAGTCGGGTCCGGCGACCAGCACGGTGGCGCCCTGCCGCTCGGGGCGATTGAGCACAAACTCCGGGTCCTTGCGCCAGGCCTCGAACAGCCCGTCCTCGAAGCCGTCGCGGGTGACCTTCTTCAGCCAGTGGGCGGGGATGATCTGGTCGGTGTCGACATTGCTGCGGCGCAGCGGCACCGCCCGGCCGGTGTGTGCGGTAAAGGCTTCCATGGTCCTCAGACTCCAGCAGGCGTGCGGGTGGCGGCGTTGTCGGTCAGATCGGCGGGCGAGGCCAGATGGCCCAGCACGGCGGTGGCGGCGGCGACCTGCGGGGAGACCAGATGGGTGCGTCCGCCCTTGCCCTGCCGGCCTTCGAAGTTGCGGTTGGAGGTGGAGGCGGAGCGCTCGCCGGGGGCCAGTTGGTCGGGGTTCATGCCCAGGCACATCGAACAGCCCGCGTGCCGCCATTCGGCCCCGGCCTCGGTGAAGACCCTGTCCAGGCCCTCCTCGACCGCCTGCAGCGCGACCCGCACGGAGCCGGGCACGACCAGCATCCGTACCCCGTCGGCGACTTTGCGGCCCTGCAGCAGCGAGGCGGCCGCCCGCAGGTCCTCGATGCGGCCGTTGGTGCACGAGCCTACGAAGACGGTGTCAACCTTGATGTCGCGCAGCGGCTGCCCCGCGGTCAATCCCATGTACTCCAGGGCCTTTTCGGCGGCGAGCCGCTCCGAAGCGTCCTCGTACGAAGCGGGGTCGGGGACCGAGGCGGACAGCGGCGCGCCCTGTCCGGGGTTGGTGCCCCAGGTGACGAACGGGGCCAGCTCGGCGGCGTCGATGAACACCTCGGCGTCGAAGACGGCGTCGTCGTCCGTGCGCAGCGTCTTCCAGTACGCGACGGCCGCGTCCCAGTCCGCGCCCCGGGGGGCGTGGTCGCGGCCCTGGAGGTAGTCGAACGTGGTCTGGTCGGGGGCGATCATCCCCGCCCGCGCGCCGGCCTCGATCGACATATTGCAGATGGTCATCCGGGCCTCCATCGAGAGCTTCTCGATGGCCGAGCCGCGGTACTCGATGATGTAGCCCTGGCCGCCACCGGTGCCGATCTTCGCGATGATCGCCAGGATCAGGTCCTTGGCGGTGACGCCGTCGGGCAGCTCGCCCTCGACGGTGATGGCCATGGTCTTGGGACGGGCCATCGGCAGCGTCTGGGTGGCCAGCACATGCTCCACCTGGGAGGTGCCGATGCCGAAGGCCAGCGCGCCGAACGCGCCGTGCGTGGAGGTGTGCGAGTCGCCGCAGACCACGGTGGTGCCGGGCTGGGTCAGGCCCAGCTGCGGTCCCACGACATGGACGACGCCCTGCTCGACGTCGCCCAGCGGGTGCAGCCGCACCCCGAACTCCGCGCAGTTCTTGCGCAGCGTCTCCAGCTGGGCGCGCGAGACCGGGTCGGCGATGGGCTTGTCGATGTCGAGGGTGGGGGTGTTGTGGTCCTCGGTGGCGATGGTCAGATCGAGCCGCCGCACCTGCCGGCCGCTCTTGCGCAGGCCATCGAAGGCCTGGGGGCTGGTCACCTCGTGCAGCAGGTGCAGATCGATGAAGAGCAGGTCGGGCTCGCCCTCGGCGCGCCGGACGACATGGTCGTCCCAGACCTTCTCCGCGAGTGTCCTACCCATCGCTTTCCCTCCGGCCGGCGTTGTTCGCCCGGCGCTCCTAGAGATGTGTACGCCGATGAACGCGCCCCACGCGGGCACCGGCCGCCGTCCCGTCGGTGCGCGGGCGGCTGTGCCATCCAGGTTCGCAAGTTCCCCGGAATATTGAACTTGCGTTTCACAGAGTGAGACGCGAGTATCGTTGCATGGACAACTCTAGCGGCGTCGGCGTTCTCGACAAGGCGGCACTGGTCTTGAGCGCCCTGGAGTCCGGTCCGGCCACCCTCGCGGGTCTGGTCGGGGCGACCGGACTGGCACGACCCACGGCACACCGCCTGGCCGTGGCTCTGGAGCACCACCGGATGGTGGCGCGTGACATGCAGGGCCGGTTCATCCTGGGCCCGCGGCTGGCGGAGCTCGCCGCGGCGGCGGGCGAGGACCGGCTGCTGGCCACGGCCGGCCCTGTGCTGACCCATCTGCGCGATGTCACCGGCGAGAGCGCGCAGCTCTACCGCCGGCAGGGAGACATGCGCATCTGCGTCGCCGCGGCCGAGCGGCTGTCCGGACTGCGGGACACCGTCCCGGTCGGCTCCACACTGACCATGAAGGCGGGCTCGTCCGCGCAGATCCTCATGGCCTGGGAGGAGCCCGAGCGGCTGCACCGGGGGCTGCAGGGCGCGCGCTTCACGGCGACGGCGCTCTCAGGCGTACGGCGCCGGGGCTGGGCCCAGTCGATCGGCGAGCGGGAGCCGGGCGTGGCGTCGGTGTCCGCGCCCGTACGGGGGCCGTCGAACCGCGTCGTGGCCGCGGTGTCGGTCTCCGGGCCGATCGAGCGGCTGACGCGGCATCCGGGGCGGATGCACGCGCAGGCGGTCATCGACGCGGCGGCGCGGCTCTCGGAGGCGCTGCGCCGCGCGAGCTGACGCGCCAAGCGTACGGGCGCCGGGCCGCACCCCGGGCCGCGTGCGGGCCTTGCCGGGCGGGCGTCAACGCCGCCGCCTGCCGGAACGGGCCCAGCCGTGGGGCCGGCCGCGCCGCCGGTCGGTCTCTCCCCTGCCCCTCCCCCTACGCCCTGGGGGCGTGGGGGGACCCCCACTTCCCGAAACTGGGGGCTCCGCCCCCAGCCCCCCTTCGGGGGGAGGGACTGCGGGGCTCGCGCCCCGCACCCCCTGGCGGGCGGCAGCTTCGCGCCGCCGCCCCCTGTACGGCCTGAAGGCCGTGTCCGCACCCCCCAGCTACCTCCCCCAGACTCCGTCCGGGGGTACCCCCACGGAGGCGCCCCCAGGGGTACCCCCACGGAGGCGCCCTCAGGGGTACCCCACGGAGGTGCCCTCGGGGTGGCCCCCGCGAGGCACCCCCAACGGGCTGGAGGCCTTCAGCCTCGCCGACCCATGAGGCCCAGGAGCCGGAAACCCAGCCCCGCCAACGCCCAAACCGCGAGGGGCTACACAATCCAGCCCTGCCGCCGCGTGAATCACAGAGGCCAGACATCCAGCCCCGCCAACACCCGGAGCACGGGGGCCAGAAACCCAGCCCCGCCGACGCTTGAGGCGCACTTCAAGCCCCGCCGGCGATTGAGGCGCAAGGGGCTGCACAATCCAGCCCCGTCGGCGCGCTTGAGGCGCAAGAACCAGATATCCAGCCCCGCCGACACCCGGAGCACGGGGACCAGAAACCCAGCCCCGCCGGCGATTGAGGCGCAGGAGCCAGACATCCAGCCCCGCCTGGGGGCACCCCCAGCGGCAGCTGGGGGAGATTGAGGCGCGGGGGTTCGGGGGCGGAGCCCCCGGAAAGCGGGGTCTGGGGCGGAGCCCCAGTTACCGCGCTCAGCCGGCCGACCCCGCCGCGAGGCGATCCGCCGCCCGCTCGCCCCGGCGGCCGACCGGAACCACCCCCGTCGCCTTGCCCAGGCCGAACTCCGGCATATTCACGTAGATCGACTCATAGGAGCCGGCCGGCACGGCATACGTCTCGTGCCAGAAGCCCACCTTCCCCCGCCCCTCCCGCACCCGGCGATTGAACGCCGCCCACGCGGGCCGGTGCTCCCCGTCCCGATCGGAGGCGTAGGCGAGCAGCTTCTCCTTGGACTCCCAGTACTGGACGAGGTACAGCAGCCGGGGACCGCCGAGCAGCGGCTGGAGGCCCAGCAGGCCGCGTTCCTTCTCCTTCGACAGCTCCCTGATCATCTTCGGCATGGCAATGAAGACCGGCCACCAGCTGCGCAGCGCCCGGAAGTTGTTGATCCGCATGCCGATCAGAAAGACGGTCACGCCGCCTTGGGATGCGGCGGTCATCCGGCCCTCGACAGGCCTGTTCGGCTTGCCCGGCCTATCTGGCCTGTCCGGCTCGTTCGTGTTCAGCGTGGTGCCGCTCATCACCCGATCCCCCTTGAAGCGAGTACGGAGAGTGTTGGATAGCGTCGCTATCCATGATTAGATAGTGGCACTATCCAAGAAGGGGCGCAAGGGCGTGATGAAACTCGCGGAGCTGAGCGAACGCAGCGGGGTCTCCGCGGCGACGATCAAGTACTACCTGCGCGAGGGCCTCCTCCCGCCGGGCCGGCGGATCAGCGCGACCAAGGCGGCGTACGGCGAGGAGCATCTGCGCAGGCTGCGGCTGGTGCGGGCGCTGATCCAGGTGGGGCGGATGCCGGTGGCCACGGCCCGCGAGGTGCTCGCCGCCCTCGGCGATGACGCGCTCGACCACCACAGGCGTCTGGGCGCCGCGGTCTGGGCCCTGCCGCACGGGCCGGAGCCCGAGGAGGACGACCCCGCCGCCGTCACCGCCCGCGGGACCGTGGCCGAGCTGCTGGAGCGCGTCGGCTGGGACTTCGGCCGCGAGGCGGGCGACGAGTCACCCGCGTACCGGATGCTGGTGGCCGCCGTCGCCGCGCTGCGCCGGCTCGGCTATCCCTGCGACACCGCGCATCTGCTGCCGTACGCCCGCAGCGCCGCCCAACTCTCGGTCGCGGACCTTGATTTGGTCGAGGAGTACGAGCGCCGGGAGGAGCAGGTGGAGGCGGCGGTGGCGCTCACGGTGCTGTATGAGCCGGTACTGCTCAGCCTGCGCAGGATGGCGGAGGCGGAGGAGTCGCATCGCCGCTTCGGGTGAGCAGGCGAACCGGTGAGGACGCGAGAAGGCCCTCCCCTTAAGGGGAGGGCCTTCTTCATCGCGTACCCCCGACCGGATTCGAACCGGCGCTACCGCCTTGAGAGGGCGGCGTGCTAGGCCGCTACACAACGGGGGCAAGATCTCGGAAGATCCGCTGGCCTACCTGGACTCGAACCAAGACTAACTGAACCAGAATCAGTCGTGCTGCCAATTACACCATAGGCCACTGGTGGTCTAGACCAGTTGGTACCCCCGACCGGATTCGAACCGGCGCTACCGCCTTGAGAGGGCGGCGTGCTAGGCCGCTACACAACGGGGGCCCTGGTGATCCTGCGTCGAGGGACCATCGGGAGCGACCCAGATGATCACACGGGAAGGATCTGTACCCCCGACCGGATTCGAACCGGCGCTACTGCCTTGAGAGGGCAGCGTGCTAGGCCGCTACACAACGGGGGCTTTGCAGATGAGCTCTGCGAGCTGGCCTACCTGGACTCGAACCAAGACTAACTGAACCAGAATCAGTCGTGCTGCCAATTACACCATAGGCCACCAAAACTCAACCCCCGGTGGGGATTTTGTTTGGTTTACGCTTCCCGCCGGGCCTCTCGGCCCTCTCGGGCGGCGCAGGAAGAACATTACCCGAAGGTGGACGGCGCTCCAAAACGGGTATCCGCCCGCAACAGGCCGGGCAGCTCGTCGAGACCCGTGATCCTGATCAGCTCCGGGCGCCCGCCGAGACCGGTGCGGTCCAGCCAGATGCCGGTGAGACCGGCCGCGGCCGCCCCGCCGGCGTCGATGTCCGGCTGGTCGCCGACGTAGGCGACATCCTCCGGGGGCAGCCCCAGCAGCTCACAGGCGGCGTGGAAGGCCTCAGGGGCGGGCTTGGCCACGCCCAGCTCCGCCGCGCACACGACGGCCTCGAACCACTCGCTCACCCCCAGCACGGCCAGCTTGCGCTGCTGGTTGTGCACGGAGGAGTTGGACAGGACCCCCTGCCGGAACTCCCCCGCCAGCGTCTGGAGCGCCGGCAGGGCGTCCGGAAACAGCGCCCAGGCGGCCTCGTAGTGCGCGACGTACCGTCCGAACCAGCCGTCGGCCTCGGCGTCGCTCATCCCCTGCGCCCCGAGGAAGTCCCGGACCCGGTCCCTGCGCTGCTCCTCGAAGCCGATGCCGCCGGCCTCGAAGCGCCTCCAGTGCAGGGTCGTGGCCTCCCGCCACCGGGTGAGCGCCTCCTCCACACAGCCGTACTCCCCGGCCAGCCCCTCGGCCGCGAGGTGCCGCTCCATGCCCGCCCGGTCGGCACTCGCATAGTCGAAGATCGTGTCGTCGATGTCCCAGAGAACCCCGCGGATGGCCATAGCGCGACCGTACCGCCGGTACGCGCCATACGCGGCGGGAACGGCGAAGGGCCCGGAGCCATGACGGCTTCCGGGCCCTTCGCAGGAGCGGGTGACTGGGTGACTCTACGAGCCGGGCGGCTGTACGTGCGGGCCGCGGATCAGGCGGCCAGCTTGGCCAGGGCCGCGTCGATCCGGGCCAGGGTGCGGTCCTTGCCAAGGATCTGGAGGGACTCGAAGAGCGGCAGGCCCACCGTGCGGCCGGTGACCGCGACGCGGACCGGGGCCTGGGCCTTGCCCAGCTTGAGGCCGTGCTCCTCGCCCGCCTTGAGGACGGCGTCCTTGAGCGAGTCGGGGCCGGACCAGTCGGCCGCCTCCAGCCTGGCGCGGGCCGTCGTGAGCAGGGCGGCCGGGTCGCCCTTCATCGCCTTGGCCCAGGACGCCTCGTCCTGCACCGGCTCCTTCAGGAAGAGGAAGTCGACATTGGCCGTGATGTCCGACAGGGCGGTCAGCCGGGTCTGGGCGTACGGGGCGATCGCCTCCCAGGCCGCCCGGTCGAAGTCCTCGGGGGCCCAGTTTGCGTACGGGGCCTTCAGCCAGGGCTCGCAGGCCTCGATGAAGGCCTTCTCATCCAGGCGGCGGATGTGGTCCGCGTTGATCGCCTCGGCCTTCTTGATGTCAAAGCGGGCCGGATTGGCGTTGACGTCCTTGACGTCGAACTTCTCGATCAGCTCGGCGACGGAGAAGACATCCTGGTCGGCGGAGAAGGACCAGCCGAGCAGGGAGAGGTAGTTGAGCAGGCCCTCCGGCAGGAAGCCGCGCTCGCGGTAGAGGTTGAGCGAGGACTGCGGATCGCGCTTGGAGAGCTTCTTGTTGCCCTCGCCCATGACGTACGGGAGGTGGCCGAAGGCGGGGATCTCCTTGGCGATCCCCAGCTCGATCAGCGCCTTGTAGAGCGCGATCTGCCGCGGGGTGGACGACAGCAGGTCCTCGCCGCGCAGCACATGGGTGATCTCCATCAGCGCGTCGTCGACGGGATTGACCAGCGTGTAGAGCGGGGCGCCGGTCGCGCGGACGATGCCGTAGTCGGGCACGTTCTCCGGGGTGAACGTCAGCTCGCCGCGGACCAGGTCGGTGAAGGTGATCGGCTCGTCGGGCATCCGGAAGCGGATGATCGGCTCGCGGCCCTCGGCCTCGTACACCGCCTTCTGCTCGGCCGTCACCGTGCGGCACTGGCCGTCGTAGCCGGACGGGCGGCCCTCGCGGCGGGCCAGCTCGCGGCGGGCGTCGAGCTCCTCGGCGGTGCAGTAGCAGGGGTAGGCGTAGCCGCCGTCCAGCAGCTTCTGCGCGATGTTCCGGTAGATGTCCATCCGCTGCGACTGCCGGTAGGGCGCGTGCGGTCCGCCGACCTCGGGGCCCTCGTCCCAGTCCAGGCCCAGCCAGCGCAGCGAGTCCAGGAGCTGCTGGTAGGACTCCTCCGAGTCGCGCGCCGCGTCGGTGTCCTCGATGCGGAACACCATGGTCCCGCCGTGATGCCGGGCGAACGCCCAGTTGAACAGGGCAGTGCGGACCAGGCCCACATGGGGGTTGCCGGTCGGCGAGGGACAGAAACGTACGCGGACGTTCGCGTTAGCCACGCTTGATCACCTTATTGGTGAGAGTGCCGATGCCTTCGATGGTGACGGCGACCTCGTCGCCGACGTTGAGGGGGCCGACCCCGGCGGGGGTGCCGGTGAGGATGACGTCTCCCGGGAGCAGCGTCATGGCCTCGGTGAGATGGACGACCAGGTCCTCGATGGAGCGGATCATGTCGCTCGTACGACCCAGCTGGCGCTGTTCGCCGTTGACCGTGCACTGGATGGTGAGGTCATGCGCGGCGGCCAGGTCGATGCCGGTCTCCACCCAGGGGCCGAGCGGGCAGGAGGTGTCAAAGCCCTTGGCCCTGGCCCACTGCTTCTCGCGCTTCTGGACGTCGCGCGCGGTGACGTCGTTGGCGCAGGTGAAGCCGAAGATCACGTCCTTGACCCGCTCGCGCGGCACATCGCGGCACATCCGGCCGATCACGACGGCCAGCTCGGCCTCGTGGTGCAGCTCCTGGGAGAAGGCGGGGTACTCGATGGCGTCGCCGGAGCCGATCACCGAGGTGGTGGGCTTGAAGAAGGCGACGGGGACGTCGGGCACCTCATTGCCCAGCTCCGCCGCGTGCTCCGCGTAGTTGCGGCCGATGGCCACGACCTTGTTGGGCAGCACGGGCGGCAGCAGACGGACCTTGCTCAGCGGGACCTTGGTGCCGGAGAGCTCGAAGTCGGCGTAGGGAATGCCCTTGATGATGTCGAGGACGAGACCGGCCGGGTCGCCGGTGCCGTCGCCCTCGACCGCACCGAAGGCGACATTGCCGTCGATGGAGAACCTGGCGATGCGCACGGGTTGCGGATGCCCCTCTTCTTGCTGCTGCGGCCCGCGCCTACGGGAGCGTTGAGCGCGAGCTTCGAGACTGACGCTTCAGGCTAACGTGCTGTGCATCCACCCGTACGACCGCGGCTCGCCCGGACCAGCAGCTCACAAGCCATGACTCGCCCAAGGGCGAGTGAGCCGAAGGGGCGCGCGGGTGTCGAAAGGGAGAACACGCGCAGGTCCCGAGGAACGAGGGACCGAGCATGATCGACCGTCGACAGACGCTAAAGCGCCCCGGAGGCGAACCGAGCCACAGTCAATTAGCGGGGGCTTCCATGAGGACTGTGCGGCGGGGGTTGGCCGTCTGGGTGGGAAGATCGAGCGGGTGCTCCGGCTGCTCCGGCGTCGGCAGCTCCTCCACGTCCGTGAGATGCGCGAGGGTGGTGCGACGGGGGTTGGCTATGTTGCGGAACATCATCGTCGTCTTCATTTGCGGTATCGGGCCTTTACAGAGAGCGGGCAATCGTAAAGCGGCACCAGGCTAAACATCCGGTTGCCCCCCATTACCTGGAAGTGACGGCGATCTACGTGTGAGTTTGCTCACGAATTGATGGGCGATCCTGGCAATTCAGACACTGGATCTTCATTGGCGAATCGGACATTGCGCCACCGAAGTCAGCATTCCGCTCCTGATCATGCCGACTGGGACACCCCTCGCACCCTGACGGCTCGCGGGGAAAAGTCCGCTTTCGCCCGTGAACGATTTACACGCCTTGTGACATAACAATCACATCGTGTCACTCAGGTCACAGAGGGGTCCCCGGCTCTTGTTGGAGATCCGGCACTGTGCTGGAATTCCACGCACCGCCGCAGGTCTCAGATCGGCGCGCAAGAGGCGCAACGCAGCGCCGAGCGGCGGCGGGAAAGGGGGGGCTGCGCCGGTCACTCACGACCACCGATTGGGGCGCGCACCGTCGCCCCACGACGCCGACACCGTCCCGCCGTACACGCGGGGGGACGCCTGGTCCAGAGGTTGCGACGCTAGTGCAGGGACGTTTCAAGAGGGATGGCATGGGGTCCCCCCAGGCCCGCCAGAGCCGAGGAGACGCTGCGGCGGAACAGGAGCCGCGCGGCGGTGCCGACCGCGGCACCACGCCCCAGCACCCCCAGAGCCAGGGTCAGTCAGCGCCCGGCGACGGCGGCGAGCGCGCCGCGCGCCCCGGAGCACCGGCGTCTCAGGGTTCCCAGGGGCCGCAGGGAGACGCGTCCGATGCGGCGTCCGCTCCAAAGCGGCCCTCGGATACCGGCTCACGAATAGCCCTGCGCAACTGGCGCATCAGCACCCGTCTGGTGTCCCTGCTCACCCTGCCGGTCGTCGCGGCGACCACGCTGGGCGGACTCCGTATCAATGAGTCCATGGAGGACATGAAGCAGCTGGACCATATGCAGCTGCTCACCACCATGACCAAGGAGGCGACCCAGCTCGCCCAGGCGCTCCAGACGGAGCGTGACCTGTCGGCCGGTCCCCTCGCCAACGGGTCCAACCCCAATGACTTCAAGGTCACCGGTCCGCGCACCGCGACCGACCGCGCCAAGAAGAGCTTCCTCGACGCCACCCGCGACATCCCCAACGCGGGCGACGACGCGGCGCTGGAGGCCATCCGCGCCAACGCCAACCAGATCGCCGTCCAGGTCCGCGGTCTTGAGAAGATCCGCCAGACCGCGTACACGGACGACACCCCGCCGTCGATGACGGTGGAGAGCTACAGCCGGCTGATCGAATCGCTGCTGAGCCTCTCGCAGGACATGGCGCAGGCCACCTCCAACCCGGACATGATCAAGCGGACGCGTGCGCTGGCTGCCTTCTCCGCCGCCAAGGAGTACGCGTCCATCCAGCGCGCCATCATCGCCGCCGCCCTCCCGGCGGGCGATGACTCCAACGGACCGGGTCTGAGCGAGAACGACCGTCTCTACGGCAAGGCGGCTCTCGAAAACGGCGACACCCAGCTCAAGGCGTTCAAGTCCATCTATGAGTCGGTCGGCGGCAATGCCGAGGAGCTGACCGCGACCCTGGACAGCGGCAACCCCACCATCACCGCGTCCGAGCTGTACGCCAAGCGTGTGCTGGACAACCGGAACGGTCTGCTGAAGCAGCAGAACCAGAAGAAGCGTTCGCACCTGGACTGGACCGACGACTACTCGGTCCGCATCAACGCCATGCGGACCATCGAGGCGACGCTGCTCGGCCAGATGGAGGCCAAGGCGCGTGAGCTGCGCGAGGAGTCGCAGCAGGAAGCGATCATCAACGGTGCGCTGATCCTCGTCGTCCTCGGCGTCTCCCTCGTCGGCGCGTTCGTCGTCGCCCGGTCCATGATCCGCTCGCTGCGCAGGCTGCAGGACACGGCCACCAGGGTCGCCCAGGACCGGCTGCCCGAGCTGGTCAAGCAGCTCTCGGAGGCGGACCCGCAGGACGTGGACACCTCCGTGGAGTCCGTCGGCGTGCATTCCCGTGACGAGATCGGCCAGGTGGCCGCGGCCTTCGACGACGTGCACCGCGAGGCGGTCCGCCTCGCCGCCGAGCAGGCCCTGCTGCGGGGCAACGTCAACGCGATGTTTACCAACCTCTCCCGCCGGAGCCAGGGTCTGATTCAGCGTCAGCTCTCGCTGATCTCCGAGCTGGAGTCCCGCGAGGCCGACCCGGACCAGCTGTCGTCCCTGTTCAAGCTGGACCACCTCGCGACCCGTATGCGCCGTAACGGCGAGAACCTTCTCGTTCTGGCCGGTGAAGAGCCCGGCCGCCGCTGGACGCGCCCCGTCCCGCTGGTCGACGTGCTCCGCGCCGCGGCCTCCGAGGTGGAGCAGTACGAGCGCATCGAGCTGGCGTCGGTCCCGGCGACCGAAGTCGCGGGCCGGGTCGTCAACGACCTCGTCCACCTGCTCGCCGAGCTGCTGGAGAACGCGACGTCGTTCTCCTCGCCGCAGACCAAGGTCAAGGTCACCGGTCATGCGCTGCCCGACGGGCGGGTGCTCGTCGAGATCCACGACACCGGCATCGGCCTCTCCCCCGAGGACCTCGCCGCGATCAACGAGCGGCTGGCGTCGCCGCCCACCGTGGATGTGTCGGTCTCCCGCCGCATGGGTCTGTTCGTGGTCGGCCGGCTGTCCCTGCGGCACGGCATCCGCATCCAGCTCCGTCCCTCCGACTCTGGCGGCACGACCGCGCTGGTCATGCTCCCCGTCGATGTCGCCCACGGCGGCAAGAAGCCCGGCGGCAAGCCCGGTACGGGCGGCGGCAAGGGCGGCCCCGGCGCGCCTGCCGCGTCGGCGGGCGGCAGCCGGCCCGGCCTCGGCGGCGGTCCGTCCGGCGGCTCCGGAGGCTCCGGCGGCGCCGGGAAGGGTCTCGCGGGCGCCGGTGCGGGTGCGGGCGGACGCCTCGGCGCGGGCTCGGCCCCGCGCGCGGCCCTGCCCGGACGTGACGGCGCGCCCCGGGGCGGCCAGCCGGGTGGCCCGCAGGGTGGCCAGGGCGGCCCCTCCCAGGGGAGCGGTTTCGCCTCCGGCGGTCTCCAGCCGCAGGCCCGGCAGGCACAGGGCCAGCAGCAGGGGCAAGGCCAGGGCCGGCAGCCGTCAGGGCCGCAGTCACAGCCGGGCTCCGGACAGGACTTCTTCGCGTCCGGCGGCCGCACCCCGCAGGGGAGCCAGGGCGGTCACGGCGGTCAGGGCAGCCAGGGCGGCTACGGCCAGGACTCCTTCGGCCGTCAGGGCCGGGACGGCGGCCGCGGTCTGAGCGGCGCGTTCGGCTCCGGAGCCGGCCGCGGCGCGCAGAACGCCCCCGCCCGCGACGAGGCCCGCGCCTCCGGCGACCAGGGACGGCAGCTTCCCGCCCCCAGCGGCCCGCGCGCCGAACTCCCCGGCGGCAACGCAGGCGGCGGCGCACCCCGCTCCCCGCGCCCGCAGGCCGCGAGCTGGGGCAGCGAGCAGCCGCCGCCCGTACGCCCGCAGCGCCCGGCGGGGCAGGACTCGCCGCGCGGCCACGAGGACCACGACGGCACACGCGGCCCCGGCTCGACGGCCGAGTTCGCGCGCCCCGGATTCGACGGATCCGGCTTCGGCGCGCCCGCGCCCCGCGAGGGAGCGGACACCCGGACCGGCGCCGAGGCGAACGGCTCCACTGGCGAGTTCACCCGACCCGATGTGTACGGCGGCGCTCAGGACCCGGCCGGCACGGCCCAGTTCGCCCGTCCGGACATGGGCGCGCAGCAGCAGCCGCAGGCCCCCGCGCCCGCGCCGCGCCAGCCGGAGGCGCTGCCGCCTGCCTCCGACCCCGGGGACGGCCGTACCCCGCTGTACGACACTCTGGAGACGGACTGGTTCCGCGGCGGCCGCGACGGGCAGGGCGGTCAGCAGCCGCAGGCCCCGGCGGCCCCGGCGGCGCCGTCCGTGCCCCAGCAGCCGGACCGCTCGACCAGTGAGCGGCCGCAGGCTCCCCAGCGCACCCCGGCGCAGCCCCCGGCGACCCCGGACTACGCGCCGAACGGCACCGGCTCGTCGAACACCTCGCCCCAGGCCGACCCGGCCGCCCCGGCGTGGCGTTCCTCCCCCAACGACGATCTGGTGCGCCAGGCCGAGCGGGCCAGAAAGCCCGCTTCCGGCGGTGTCACCACCTCCGGTCTGCCCCGTCGGGTCCCGCGTGCCAATCTGGTGCCGGGCACCGCACAGGAGCAGGCCCACCAGAGCGGTCCGCAGGTCTCGCGCGCGCCCGACGATGTGCGCGGCCGGCTCACCAATCTGCGCCGCGGCATCCAGCAGGGCCGGCAGCAGAACTCGACGACCGGCAGCTTCGACCTCGGCAACCTCGGCCCCACACACCAGCAGGAGCGCTAGTTGAACG
>NZ_JAOWCB010000018.1 GCF_026420845.1 Streptomyces sp. PR69
CGGTAACCGCTGCGCGGCGGCGAAGGACGCTGAGACGCCCTCGCACTCCTCGCGGAGTGCGGGGGCGCTGTGTTTTCCCCACCCACCCGCCCAAGACGCGCGGGCTTCGCCCCCACGCCCCCCCCACACCCCCGACGCACCCGGCCCAGCGCTCCGCGCGGGCCCGTGCGCCGCGGCCACCCCATGCCTCGTGCGGGGCGCGGGCTCCGGACCCCGCGCCCAAGGCCACGCCAACCAGCGCCGCGCGGGCCACAGGCTCACGGGCCCTGCGCCCGCCCAGCGCAAGGCGGCACTTGCCGAGGGCCCCCGGCCATGCAGACCAGCACGGTGCGCGGGGCGGGCGTTAGGGACTTACGAGGGGACTGGGGCGCGGCCCGCCACGGCGCAGGGGGGAGCGTGGGGGGTCTGGGGGCGAAGCCCCCAGTTTCGGGAAGGGGCGGGGCAGGGGAGAACCCGGCACGGTGAGGCGGCCGCACAGGGCAAAGGGCCCTCACCCATCCGGGTGAGGGCCCTTGAAAGACGGCCGGTCGCGTCAGGCCTGCCAGCTGTGCGCCGAGCGGAAACCGCGCTGCCGCTCCAGGCGGCGCCAGCCCACCGTGCTGGGACGGTGCGGCTCGGCGGCTGGCTGAGCGGAGGCGCGGGCCAGCAGGATCGCGGTGATGGCCGCGAGCTCCTCCGGCTCGGCGTGGCCCTTCTCGACACGGAGCAGGGATGCGTCAGTCGTCACGAGGGGCTCCTCTTACTGGGGCGGGTTGCCGTGCTTGCGCGACGGCAGGTCTGCGTGCTTGGTGCGGAGCATCGCCAGAGACGCGATCAGCACTGACCGGGTCTCCGCGGGGTCGATCACGTCGTCGACCAGTCCCCGCTCGGCGGCGTAGTACGGGTGCATCAGCTCGGCCTTGTACTCCTTGACCATGCGCGCGCGCATCGCCTCGGGGTCCTCGGCCTCCGCGATCTGCCGGCGGAAGATGACGTTCGCCGCGCCTTCCGCGCCCATGACCGCGATCTCGTTCGTCGGCCAGGCGTAGGTGAGGTCGGCGCCGATGGACTGGGAGTCCATGACGATGTACGCACCTCCGTACGCCTTCCGCAGGATCAGGGAGATCCGCGGCACGGTCGCGTTGCAGTACGCGTACAGGAGCTTCGCGCCGTGGCGGATGATCCCACCGTGCTCCTGGTCGACGCCGGGCAGAAAGCCGGGCACGTCCAGCAGAGTGACGATCGGGATATTGAACGCATCGCACATCTGCACGAAGCGCGCGGCCTTCTCGGACGCCTCGATGTCCAGCACACCGGCCAGCGACTGCGGCTGGTTGGCCACGATCCCGACGACCTGGCCGTCGAGCCGCGCCAGCGCGCAGATGATGTTGCGGGCCCAGCGCTCGTGGACCTCCAGGAAGTCGCCGTCGTCGACGAGCTCCTCGATCACCTTGTGCATGTCGTACGGCCGGTTGCCGTCGACCGGGACGAGGTCCAGCAGGGTGTCGCAGCTGCGCTCCGCCGGATCGTCGGAGGCGACCGCAGGCGGGTTCTCGCGGTTGTTCTGCGGGAGCATCGACAGCAGATAGCGGACCTCGGCGAGGCAGGTCTCCTCGTCGTCGTAGGCGAAGTGCGCCACGCCGGACGTCTCGGCGTGCACATCCGCGCCGCCCAGCCCGTTCTGGGTGATCTCCTCGCCGGTGACCGCCTTGACCACGTCGGGGCCGGTGATGAACATCTGCGAGGTGTCCCGGACCATGAACACGAAGTCCGTCAGCGCCGGGCTGTAAGCCGCGCCGCCCGCGCACGGGCCGAGCATCACGCTGATCTGCGGGATGACGCCCGATGCGCGCGTGTTGCGCTGGAAGATCCCGCCGTACCCGGCGAGCGCCGAGACGCCCTCCTGGATGCGCGCGCCCGCGCCGTCGTTCAGCGACACCAGCGGGGCGCCCGCCGAGATCGCCATGTCCATGATCTTGTGGATCTTTGTGGCGTGGGCCTCGCCCAGCGCCCCTCCGAAGATCCGGAAGTCATGGGCGTAGACGAAGACCGTGCGGCCCTCGACCGTGCCCCAGCCGGTGATCACACCGTCCGTGTACGGCTTCTTCGCCTCCAGGCCGAAACCGGTCGCCCGGTGCCGGCGCAGCTGCTCGACCTCATGAAACGAGCCCTCGTCCAGCAGCAGCTCGATCCGCTCCCGCGCGGTCAGCTTGCCCTTGGCTCGCTGCGCCTCGGTCGCGCGGTCGCTCGGTCCGCGCCGGGCGGATTCGCGCAGAGCGTGCAGTTCGGCCACGCGCCCGCGCGCGTCACTCGCCTCGCTGGCAGTCGCCTCGCTGGCGGTCTCGTCCATAACGGTCATGCATCGACCCTACGGATCCGACCAAGAAAACCCTGCCGTCGGTTCCGTACAGTCTCCGGCCCCATCTGCTGTGAGCCTTGAACATACGAGTGCGAAGGTTGACCCCTACTGCCAGCGCGGAGGCGGTCCACGTTGTAGGGGTCCAACAATCGGCTTATCGGGCGCAGTCGCCTTGCGCAACGGCGTGTCGCGCGCCCCACCGTACCCGCCGGACAGACGGGGCAAGAGCCGGCGTCGAGCGACCCCGTAGCGGCGGGCCCTTTCCTGAAGAGTGGAGACAACTGTTGAAACTTAAACGGAATAGCCCTACAGTGAATCTCGTTCAACATTCAACAAGAATCTGATCACCTCCACCCCGGGAGCACACCATGGGCCTGTTCAACCGCAAGCCGGAAGCCGCTGCCGCGACCGCGACCGCCGCGACCCCCGCGGCCGTCGACCCCGCGCTGGCCGCGCTGACCGGCGACTACACCATCGACGCCGCCCACAGCAGCATCGGCTTCACCGTCCGTCACGCCATGGTGACGAACGTCCGCGGCTCCTTCGGCGAGTACGAAGGCACACTGCACCTGGACGGCTCCGACCCGTCCCGCTCCACCGCCGCCATCGACGTCAAGATCGCCAGCATTGACACGGGCATCGCCGACCGCGACGGCCATCTGCGCAGCCCGGACTTCTTCGACGCGGAGAACCACCCGCTGATGACCTTCCGCTCGACCGGCGCGGAACAGCTCGGAGGCGACGCCTACCGGATCACCGGCGACCTCACCATCAGGGGCGTCACCCGCCCCCTCGCCATCGACCTCGCCTTCAACGGCTCCGCCAAGGACCCGTACGGCAATGAGCGGGTCGGCTTCGAGGGCAGCGCGGAGATCCTCCGCTCGGACTGGGGCCTGACGTGGAACGCGGCGCTGGAGACGGGCGGTGTGATGGTCAGCGACAAGGTGAAGCTGACGTTCGACATCTCCGCGATCAAGTCCCCGGCCTGACGCGCCGTCAGCAGGAGCCCAGCATCCCTGGTGAGTCGATGTCGACGGTGACCACACCGGGCGGGTACGCATCCTCGTTGTCCGTGAGCAGGATGGACATACCGGTGAACTCCGGGCGAGGAAGCGCACAGTACAGCGCATGGCACGCATCGGGGCCGCCATAGCCGTCGCGGATCATGTTGCCGACGCTGACAGAGGACGCCGTGTCGAGGTCGTCGACTACGACAGAGGAGAAGGCGAGCACCCTGCGAGCAAGGTTTTCCTCATCGGCCTCGGCCTGCATCAGACAGAGGGCGGGGACACGAAGCCGCTCGCCCGGCGTCCGCGCCATATTGGCCGCCAGCAGAATCAGGGTCTTGTGTCCGCCCGCAAGCGCCTTGACGGCGCCGGGCCTCAGCGAGCCTTCGTCCGCACCACACCCGTACAGGCTCGGCCGAGGGCTCGGCGGATCTACGCCCGGCCGTCGACGGGATCGGTGACCGCGCCGATGAGGCAGTCGACCACGTCCGGAAGGCTGGACCTGCGGCGGTGGGCGGCCAGCTGGCGTTCCGCGCCCGCGCCGGCGCCGCGCAGCCACTCCCACGACGCGTCGGTCTGCTCCGCGTCGCCGCTGCGCTCCAGCGCGGGGCGCACGTACGCGTACAGCCGGTCGGCGAGGACAGCGGCCGGCACCAGGCGGTGCGTGCGCACGTCCAGCCCCTGGCCGCGCAGCCCGTCACGCGCGGCCCGCCAGTACGCCGCGCGCATCGTCTCCGGGGCGGGGTTCGGCACGGGCTCCCCCTGCTCCGTCTCACGCAGGGCGGTCGCCACCAGCGCCCGCACCAGCGACGCGTACAGCACCGTGTCCCGCGCGCTCATCAGGGCGTCGGCGGTCCGCACTTCGAGGGTGGGCACATGGACCGAGGGGCGTACGTCCCAGTAGAGGCCCTGCGGGTCCATCACGGCCCCGCCGGCGAGCAGCCTGCCCACCAGCTCCTCGAAGTGCGCCACGGATTCGAAGTGGGGCGGCGGCCCCGAAATGGGCCAGCGGGCCCAGATCAGGGTGCGCCAGCTGGCGTATCCCGTGTACCGCCCGGCCCAGTATGGGGAGTTGGCGGCGAGCGATACGAGCACCGGCAGCCAGGGACGCAGCCGGTTGCTCACCTCGATCGCGAGTCGCCGGTCCGCCAGACCGATGTGCACATGGCAGCCAGCTGTGCCCTGGTCGTCGTTCAGGGCCCGGAAGACCTCCAGATTGCGCGCGTACCGGACCCCCGGTGTGAGCGGCGGCGGCACGATATCGCCGAGAACCGGCGACCCGGACGACACCACCGCCAGCCCGTGCGCCGCCGCCGCGCTGACGGCAACCGTGCGCATCTCCCGGATCTGGTCGCCGAGTTGCCGCATCGTGGCGCACGGCGTGGTCCTCGCCTCGATATGGAAGCGGGTGAGCTCGTCCCCGACCCGGTCCTCCCCCAGCTCCTTGGCGGCGGACGCGATCACACTCTCGGCACAGGGCCGCACGGCGCGCGACACCGGATCGACGATGAGGTATTCCTCTTCCAAACCCACGGTGAGCAGTTCGTCACTGCGCATGCCTGGGAGAGTCTCACACCGGACGCGGGCAACGTGCGGCTGCTGTCGGCCAATTGCGTGGCTCAGACACCTGGGTACGGCATGCGCGCGAGCGGCTGCTCGAAGCTGCTCCGGCCCGCACCCGCCCGCCAACAGCCGCTCATCGTTTGTCGGCTGACCAGCTCCCACACCCAATTGCCGCGGTTCGGACAGAGTCAGAGAGAATCCAGGATGGGCGCAGTCCGCCACGTTGCCACGGGAAATCGACCACTCGTGACGATTCGTCACTATGCCCGGGGCGCTGTCCAGGTCCGGTGCTCACATCGCCCTGCCACCCACCCGTACGATCAACCGAAGAAGGAAGTACGTTGTCCCACATAGGAATCCGCACCCGACGGGCTCGCGGCACCCTGACCGCCGGGATTGTCGCGGCCCTCGCCGCCGGGCTGATCACCGCGGCGCCGGCCGCGCAGGCGGTCTCCGACAAGCCCGCGGCCGCAGGTGACCATGCCTTCACCGCCCAACTTCGCATCGGCGAGGGCGATGCGATGCGCGGCTGCTCCGCCGCGCTGGTGCACCAGCAGTGGCTGCTGACCGCCACGAGTTGTTTCGCTACCGCCCCGGGTGCCGAGGTCAAGTCGGGCAAGCCCGCGCTGAAGTCCAGGGCGACCCTGGGCAAGCAGACCGTCGACATCGTCGAGGTGGTCCCGCGCGACGACCGGGACGTGGCCATGGTCCGGCTCGCCGAGCCCATCACCGCGGTCAAGCCGGTGGAACTGGCCGCCGACGCCCCCGAGGCGGGTGAGACCCTGCTCGGTGCCGGATTCGGGCGGACCCGGACTGAGTGGGTCCCGAACCAGCTGCACACCGGTGAGTTCCGGGTTGACTCCACGACCGACACCACCGTGGCGCTGACCGGGCAGGACGGGGTCTCCGTCTGCAAGGGTGACGCCGGTGGCCCGGCCCTGCGCCGCAAGGGTGGCGAGGTCGAACTGACCGCCGTCCACAGCCGTTCCTGGCAGGGTGGGTGCTTCGGCGAGACGGAGACCCGGACCGGTGCGGTGGACGCCAGGGTCGACGGCCTGGCGGGCTGGGTGAAGGACGTCCGTAACCGCGACCGGAGCTACTCAGCTGACATTGACGGCGACGGCAAGGCCGACCTGGTCGTCCTCCGCTCGAACGGCGACGTCGTGGTCTACCGCAACCAGGGTGACACCTTCGCCCCGGGCCGGGTCATGTCCGGCGGCTGGGACCTCTTCGTGACCTGGAAGGACCTGGGCCGGCTGTACTTCGCCGACGTCAACGGCGACCGCAAGGCCGACATGCTCGTCCACACCAAAGACGGCAACATCGCCGTCCGCACCAACCACGGCACCTACTTCGACCAAGGCAAGCACTGGTCCGGCGGCTGGGACCGCTTCATCGACGGCAGTGACCTGGGCCGGCTGTACTTCGCCGACGTCAACGGCGACGGCAAGGCCGACATGCTCGTCCACACCAAAGACGGCAACATCGCCGTCCGCACCAACCGCGGAACCCACTGGGACCAGGGCACACACTGGTCCGGCGGCTGGGACCACTTCCTGACCTGGAAGGACCTGGGCCGACTGTACTTCGCCGACGTCAACGGCGACCGCAAGGCCGACATGCTCGTCCACACCAAAGACGGCAACATCGCCGTCCGCACCAACCGCGGAACCCACTGGGACCAGGGCACACACTGGTCCGGCGGCTGGGACCACTTCATCGACGGAACCGAGTTGGGGACCCTCAAGTTCGGCGACGCCACCGGCGACGGCAAGGCTGACATGTTCGTCCACACCAAGGACGGCAGAGTCGCGGTCCGCACCAACCGCGGAACCTACTGGGACAGCGGCAAGGTCGTGATCACTCTCTGACGCCGCTGATCCGTGGGGTGTCGAAGGTCGCGACCGGGCCGTCGTGGGCCGCCGCGATAGCCAGGTCCGCCCCCCGGCCGGACACCGCCCGTACGCCAAATTTGTACGGGTGGTGTCCGGTCGAGCACCCTGTGTACGGGGAAGGGGGGTTGCCATGCACGGAAAGCGAAACAGCAACAGGCCCAAGAGGATCACCTCTTGGCATCTGATCGGGGCGCAGCTCGCGGTGTTCCGGGCTGCGGCGAAGATGACGCAGGGCGGGTTGGCGAATCTGCTGGGGGTGAGCGAGGAGACGGTCGCGTCGATCGAGCAGGGGCGCAGGCCGCTGAAGATGGACCTGGCGATCAAGCTGGACCATCTGCTGGATACGAAGCAGGCGTTGCAGACGGCGGTGGAGAAGGTGCCGACGCGGGAGAAGTTCCCTGCGTTCGTGCAGGACCTGGTGGACCATGAGCGGGAGGCGCTGACGCTGCTCTCGTACCAGAACTTGGTGGTGCCGGGGCTGCTTCAGACGGAGGAGTACGCCCGGGCGGTGTTCGCCGCCGTCTATCCGCCGTTGGAGGAGGAGGCGTTGGAGGAGCGGGTCTCGGCCAGGATGGACCGGCAGAGGATCTTCGAGCGCAAACCCCGGCCCACGGTCAACTTCATCCTGGAGGAGTCCATCCTGCACCGGCCCACCGGTGGTCCGAAGGTGCTGCACCGGCAGCTCCAACATCTGCGCGCGTCCGCCGAACTGCCCTTCCTGGGGCTGCAGATCATGCCGACGGGCCAGGAGCACCACGCAGGGCTCGATGGGCCCATGGTGCTGCTGGAGACTCCGGACCACGATCTGCTGGCCTATATCGAGGGGCAGCGGGTCAGCTTTCTCGTCGATGACCCCGACGAGGTCAGCATCCTCCATCAGAAGTATGGGATGCTGCGTTCGCAGGCCCTCTCGCCCATGGAGAGCATGCGTCTGCTGGACGAGCTGCTGGGAGAATGATGAACCGCGACGCACGCACCCGCCCTGTCATAGCCCTCGACTGGTTCAAGTCCAGTTACAGCGGCAGCGAGGGTGGCGACTGCGTCGAAGTCGCCTATGAGTGGCGCAAGTCCAGCTACAGCGGCCAGGAGGGCGGCGACTGCGTCGAGGTTGCCGCCCACCCCGACGCCGTACACGTCCGGGACTCCAAGAACCCCCACGGACCCGTCCTCACCGTCTCCCCCGCCGCCTGGGTTTCGGCGATCCGTGGGGTCGTTCGTTGATCGAGGTCGGGGGCGAGGACGAGAAGCTCGACGCGCGGCTCAGCGATGAGCTGGACGCGTTCAACATCGCGGCGACGGGGGCCGACGACCAGCGCGGGCTTTCCGTGCGGGCCGTGGACGAGGACGGCGAGCTGATCGGCGGGATCAGCGGCTAGACCTGGGGCGGCTGCTGCGGCGTCGAGATGCTGTGGGTGCGCGAGGACGCGCGCATGGAAGGCTGGGGCAGCAAGCTGCTTCGGGCGGCCGAGGAGGAGGCCCGCCGCCGTGGCTGCGACCGGCTGATCGTCTCGTCGTTCACCTTCCAGGCGCCCGGCTTCTACGAGCGCCACGGCTACCAGGAGACGGGCCGCACCGGCGGGTTCCCGGGCGGGGCGAGCGACGTGCACTTCCTCAAGCAGCTCTGACCGGCCCGGCCGGAAACGTCAGAAACCGCCGCCCGCGTCGAAGCCGCCGAAGCCGCCTCCGCCGAAGTCTCCGCCGCCCCAGTCGCCTCCGCCGCCGAAGTCGCCGGAGTCGAAGTCCGCGCCGGAGTAGTCGCCGCCGGTGAATTCCCCGCCGCCGTATTCGGAGGCGTACGCGGGCGTGGCGAGCATATGGCCGAGCATGGTGCCCATCAGCAGGCCGGGGAGCAGTCCGCCGCCGAAGTAGCCGCCGGCCCAGGGGCCGTACGCCGGGCCCGCCTCCCAGTACGGGCGGCGGCCGGATTCGGTCTCGACCGTGCGGGCCATCGGCTCCCGGCCGTCTTCCAGGCGGGCCGCGTCCGCCGCGCAGACAGGGATCTGGCGAGGGGAGCCGCCTGACGGGCTCCACATGGCGTCCACAGCCGCCGGGCCGTGGCGGGGGTCGAAGAAGCAGGGCGGACGGCGGTCCGGGACCGGCTCGCCGGTGCGGCGGGCGTCCAGGACGGCGAGCGAGTAGCGGCCTTCCGCAAGCTCCTGGGTGACCGCCTTGACGTCGTGCGGGTGCTCGGCCGCGCCCATGAGCGACTTGGCCTTGTCGTACGAGTCGAGTGCGCGCTCGTAGTCGGCGCGCATCGTGTCGTCCGCGCCCTTCTCGGAGGGGTGGAAGTCGAGCCGGTCGAGCTCTTCGCCGTACGAGGTGATGTCCTCGTCCACGACGACCCGCAGCTTCTCCAGGGCCGCCCGCTCCTCCTCCGCCTTGCGCCGGCGGTTGCGGCGCACGATGGCGTACGCGCCCGCGCCGCCCGCCGCGGCGACCGTGCCGAGGACGATCAGCGAGGTGCCGCTCGGGCCGTCGTCAAGGCCGGTGGAGCCCCACGTGGCGGGCGCGGTGCCGCGGGCCTGGAGCAGCGCCTGGTCGACGAAGTTGTTGAGCTGGGTGGCGGCGTCGGCGCCCGGCGGGGTCTTGACCGCGGTCACCAGGTTCCGTACGGCGTCATTGGACATCACGCTGCTGTCCGCGCCCGCGTTGAAGCCGTCGCCGAGGCGGATGGCGTACAGGCCGGTGATTCCGGTCTGGGTGCGGAGGTCACGCAGAACGCTGTCCTCGGGGAACTCCTCGCCCTCCGGCAGGACCGCCACGAAGACGGGCTTGTCCGCGTCGAGGATCTTGTCCTCCAGGGCGTCCGCCTCAGCGGGAGGGAGCTGGTCGGAGGCGCGTGGGTCAACATAGACCGGGCCCTGCTTCAGGGCGTCGGCCGCGTCGGGGATTCCCTGGGCTCTCGCTCCGGCGCCGGAAGTCAGTATGAGCAGCACGGAGAGTGCCAGCGCCGCGAGGGCCGACAGGAGTGAAAACGGCCTCGTCTTCATACATCGACGCTACCTGAAGAGGGGCGTAAGTGACGAGGACGGATGTCAGGGACATGGAGACCCGTGCCTGTCGCTCGCGGAGACCCGTGCCCGTCGCTCATGGAGACCTGTGCCGCCGCTCCGGGGAGCGGCGGCCCGGCACCGTCGTCCGGCCGGTTCCACGGCGTCATTCGGCCGGCTCGACACCCGCCCTGAGCAGGCCGTACGTATACGCGTCCGCCAGCGCCTGCCAGGACGCCGCGATCACGTTCTCCGCCACGCCCACCGTGGACCACTCTCCGGTGCCGTCGCCCGTGGTGATCAGTACGCGGGTGGTGGACTCGGTGCCATGGCGGCCTTCGAGGATGCGGACCTTGTAGTCGACCAGCTCCAGCTTGGCGAGCTGCGGATAGAACTTCTCCAGGCCGACGCGCATGGCGCGGTCGAGGGCGTTGACGGGGCCGTTGCCCTCGGCGGTGGCGACGATGCGTTCGCCCTTGGCCCAGAGTTTGACGGTGGCCTCGTTGGCGTGGGTGCCGTCGGGGCGGTCCTCGACGATCGCGCGCCACGATTCCGTACGGAAGTACCGGCGGGCCCGGCCCTCCGCCTCCTCCCTCAGCAGCAGCTCGAAGGAGGCGTCGGCGGCCTCGTAGGT
This sequence comes from Streptomyces sp. PR69, assembly GCF_026420845.1. Classification (GTDB taxonomy): domain Bacteria; phylum Actinomycetota; class Actinomycetes; order Streptomycetales; family Streptomycetaceae; genus Streptomyces. The sequence continues at coordinate 10,428 of NZ_JAOWCB010000018.1, forward strand.
GTAGCCCTTGAGTTCCCGTTCCTTGACCCGCTCGACGACGCGGCCGACGAGTTCGCGGTCGTCGCCGAGGTCGACGCCGAGTTCCCTGCCCTTGAGCTCGACGGAGGCGCGGCCGGCCATGTCGGAGACGAGCATCCGCATGGTGTTGCCGACCAGCTCGGGGTCGATGTGCTGGTAGAGGTCAGGGTCGACCTTGATCGCGGAGGCGTGGAGGCCGGCCTTGTGGGCGAAGGCGGAGAGGCCGACGTACGGCTGGTGGGTGGAGGGGGTGAGGTTGACGACCTCTGCGATGGCGTGCGAGATGCGGGTCATCTCGGCGAGCGAGCCCTCGGGCAGGACGCGCTTGCCGTACTTCAGCTCCAGCGCGGCGACGACGGGGAAGAGGTTGGCGTTGCCGACGCGCTCGCCGTAGCCGTTGGCGGTGCACTGGACGTGGGTCGCGCCCGCGTCGACGGCGGCGAGGGTGTTGGCGACGGCGCAGCCGGTGTCGTCCTGGGCGTGGATGCCGAGGCGTGCGCCGGTGTCGGCGCGGACGGTGGAGACGACGGCCTGGACCTGGGCGGGGAGCATGCCGCCGTTGGTGTCGCAGAGGATCACCACGTCCGCGCCCGCCTCGGCCGCGGTGCGCACGACGGACTTGGCGTAGGCGGGGTTGGCGCGGTAGCCGTCGAAGAAGTGCTCGCAGTCGACGAACACGCGGCGGCCCTGTTCGCGCAGGTGGGAGACGGTGTCGCGGACCATCTCCAGGTTCTCGTCGAGGGTGGTGCGCAGAGCCAGCTCGACATGGCGGTCATGGGATTTGGCGACCAGGGTGATGACCGGCGCCCCGGATGCGAGGAGCGCCCTGACCTGCGGGTCCTCCGCGGCGGCGGCGCCCGGGCGGCGGGTGGCGCCGAAGGCGACGAGCTGGGCGTGCTTGAAGTCGATCTCCTGCTGGGCGCGGGCGAAGAACTCCGTGTCCCGGGGGTTGGCGCCCGGCCAGCCGCCCTCGATGAAGCCCACGCCGAAGTCGTCGAGGTGCCGCGCGATGGTCAGCTTGTCGGCGACGGTCAGATTGATGCCTTCGCGCTGTGCGCCGTCGCGCAGCGTCGTGTCGAAGACATGAAAACTGTCGTCGGCGGGCTTGGCTTCACTAGTGGACATGGGTCTGACTCCTGTCGGATGTGGCTTCCGGAATTCCGGGATCCACTTGCCCCCATCATCGCGCGCGTCTCGCCCTGGCCGGGGTAGGGCCGTAACAACGAAAAAACCTCTCGCGGGTGCGAGAGGTCTGCGCGCGGGTCTGGGGCACGGTGCCGCCTTGCCGCGAGGGGTACTGCCGCGGTTCAGCGGTCACTGCGGACCGGCGCGCTGCTGCCGATAATCATGCCGAGAGCAAGCACGGAGGCAGTTTGCCACAGATGGGACGTACGTGGACGCGCGTCTCACGTAGTGAACAGCGTGTCCGCGAGGAATTCGCGGACGTGGGTGAGGACCTGGGCGCGGCCCGTGCCCGGTATGCCGACTGCTACGTGGACGCTGAAGCCGTCCAGCAGGGCGCGCAGGCGGGTGGCGTAGCGGTCGGGGTCCACGGGGCGGAACTCTCCGCGTGAGATCCCTTCGGCGAGCAGGGCCACCAGGTCGCGGTGCCAGGCGCCCTCGATGGACGCCTGGCGGGTGCGGGCGTCCGCGTCGGCGTCCTGGGAGCGGTTCCAGACCTCCAGCCACAGCGTCCAGTGGGGGTCGCGGTGGCCCTCGGGGACGTACAGATCCACGTACGCGGACAGCCGCTCGGCCGCCGGGGCCTGGCGGGAGAGGAGGGCGCTGCGCTCCGCGCCGAGGCGGCCCTCGCTCCACTCCAGGGTCTGCAGCAGCAGCTCGTCCTTGGTGCGGAAGTAGTAGAGCAGATGGCCGCTGCTCATCCCGACCTCGCGGCCGAGGCCCGCCATGGTCAGCCCGTCGAGTCCGCGCTCGGCGATGGTGGCCATGGCGGCGGCGAGCACGGACTCCCGGGGCGGCGCGACATTGCGACGGCGGCGGTGAGCGGGGCCGGAGGCAGGGCCAGAGGCAGAGCCGGAGGCGGGGGTCATCACCCGTATGTTCTACCTGATCGCCGCGGGTGCTCGTGTCCTCTCCCGGCAGGCCGTCAGACCTTCGGCTGCTGCTGGGTGATGCAGTGGATGCCGCCGCCGCCCGCGAAGACCGTACGGGCGTCGACCAGCGTCACCGTGCGGTCCGGGTAGAGGCGGCGGAAGATCCCAGCCGCGATCTCGTCGCGCGGGTCGTCGAAGGCGCACAGCACGACGCCGCCGTTGCATACGTAGTGGTTGATGTAGGAGTAGTCGACCCACTCGCCGTCCTCCTCGACGACGGTCGGGGCCGGGATCTCGACGACCTCGACGGCGCGGCCGCGTGCGTCGGTCTGGGACTTCAGGAAGGCGACGTTCTCCTTGCAGATCTCATGGTCGGGGTGGGACGGGTCGGGCTGGGTGTGGGCGACGATCACGCCGGGGCCCGCGAAGGCGGCGACGATGTCGACATGGCCGAGGGTGCCGAAGCCGTGCGGGGGGTAGTCGGCGGTCAGTCCGCGCTTGAGCCAGATCGCCTTGGTCGTGCCGAGTTGGGCGTGGATCTCGGTCTCGACCTGCTCCTTGGTCCAGCCGGGGTTCCGCTCGGGGCCGAGCTGGACGGTCTCCGTCAGCAGGACCGTGCCCTCGCCGTCGACATGGATGCCGCCGCCCTCGTTGACCAGCGGGGAGCTGTGGACGGTGACGCCCGCGAGGTCGGCGACATAGCGGGCGATCTTGGAGTCATGCTCCCAGCTGGCCCAGTCCTGGGCGCCCCAGCCGTTGAACACCCAGTCCACGGCGGCCAGGCGCGTGCCGTCGGTGACGAAGGTGGGGCCGATGTCGCGCATCCAGGCGTCGTCCAGCTCACGCTCGACGAGATCGACGTCCGGGCCGAGGAGGGTGCGCGCGTGTTCCGCCTGGCCGGGGCCGACGACCATCGTGACCGGCTCGAAACGGCGTACGGCGCGGGCGACCGCGGCCCAGGCGTGGCGGGACTCGGCGAGGTCGTCGCCGGTGAAGGTGACATTGGGGCCGGGCCAGGCCATCCAGGTGCGTTCGTGGGGGGCCCACTCGGGCGGCATGCGGAAAGACATCAGTTGGTCCCTAGAGGAAGTAGAGGCGGTTGAGGGAGATGGAGTCGGCGGGGTCGGAGCGCACGGGGTCGCCGTCGAGGGTGACCAGTCCGGTGCGGCCGTCGACGCCGACGTGCCCGATGCGGGAGTTGAGGCGCAGATCGGCGGGGCCGATGCCGCGGGTGCCGCGGACGGCCACCCGGCGGCGGCGCGTGGGCATCCGGTCCGCGCCCAAGTCCACGGCGGCCTGGGCGACGAACGCGACGGAGATGTCGGCGGGGGTCGCGCCGTGCGCCCCGAACTGCGGTCCCAGCACCAGCGGTTCGCAGGTGTCGGTGGCGGCGTTCGGATCGCCCGTCACCCCGTACGCGGGAAAGCCGGACTTCAGCACCAGCTGCGGCTTCGCGCCGAAGTACTGCGGCTTCCACAGCACGATGTCGGCGAGCTTGCCGACCTCGATGGAGCCGATTTCATGGGCGAGGCCGTGGGCGATGGCCGGGTTGATCGTCAGTTTGGCGACATAGCGCAGCACGCGCGCGTTGTCGTCGTGCGGGCCGTCGCCTTCCAGCGGGCCGAGCTCCGCCTTCATCTTCCCGGCCATCGCGAAGGTGCGGCGCACCGTCTCGCCCGCCCGGCCCATGCCCTGGGCGTCGGAGGAGGTGATGCCGATGGCCCCCAGGTCGTGGAGCACGTCCTCCGCGCCCATGGTTCCGGCGCGGATGCGGTCGCGGGCCATGGCGGCGTCGCCGGGGAGGTCGGTCTTGAGGTCGTGTACGGAGACGATCATCCCGTAGTGCTCGGCGACCGCGTCCCGGCCGAAGGGCAGGGTGGGGTTGGTGGACGAGCCGATGACGTTCCGCACGCCCGCCATCTTGAGCACGTTGGGTACGTGTCCGCCGCCGCAGCCCTCGATGTGGAAGGCGTGGATGGTGCGGCCGTCGAGGACCCTCAGGGTGTCCTCGACCGACAGGCACTCGTTGAGGCCGTCACTGTGCAGCGCCACCTGGACGTCGTGTTCCTCCGCGACCCGGAGGGCGGTGTCCAGGGCGCGGGTGTGCGCGCCCATGTCCTCGTGGACCTTAAAGCCGGACGCGCCGCCCTCGGCGAGCGCCTCGACGAGCGGGGCCGGGTCGGAAGACGATCCGCGGCCGAGGAATCCGATGTTGACGGGCCAGGCGTCGAAGGCGCTGAAGGCGTGGCGCAGCGCCCAGGGGGAGTTGACGCCGACGCCCCAGACCGGGCCGAACTCCTGGCCGATGACCGTGGTCACGCCGGAGGCGAGCGAGGCCTCCATGATGCGCGGCGACAGCAGATGGACATGGGTGTCCACCGCGCCGGCCGTGGCGATCAGTCCCTCGCCGGGGACGATGCTGGTGCCGGTGCCGACGACGACGTCCACGCCGTCGAGGGTGTCGGGGTTGCCCGCGCGGCCGACGGCGGCGATCCGGCCGTCCCGGATGCCGATGGAGACCTTGCGGATGCCCTGGGCGGCGTCGATGACCAGCACATTGCTGATCACGATGTCGCAGGTGTCGCGTACGGCGGCGGCCTTGAGGTGCAGTCCGTCGCGGGCGGTCTTGCCGAATCCGGCGAGGAACTCCTCACCGGGCTTCTGGGCGTCGGACTCGACGCGGACGACGAGGCCGGAGTCGCCGAGGACGACGCGGTCGCCGGCGCGGGGGCCGTGGACGGCGGCGTACTCGTATGGGTCGATGCCGGTCATCGCGGACCTCCCTGGGGGTGGTCGGGTCGGGGGGTGTCCGGCCCGGCGGCGGGCGCGCCCGGGACGTCCACGCCGGGGGTGTGCGGGCTGGTGGCGTTCAGGTCGGGGGCGTCCGGGCCAGCGGCGGGCACGCCGGGGGCGCCCGGCCCGGGGGCATCCACGCCGGGGGCCTCCGGCCCGGCGGCGGGCAGCCCGGGGACGTCCGGCCCGGCGGCGTCCACACCGGGGACGTCCAGACCAGCGGCGTCCGGCCCGGGGGCGTCCACACCGGCGGCGGGCAGCCCGGGGACGTCCGGCCCGGCGGCGTCCACACCGGGGGCGTCCGGGCCGAGGGGGTCCGGCCCGGCGGCGTCCACACCGCGGGCGTCCGGCCCAGCGGCGGGCAGCCCGGCGGCGTCCACACCGCGGGCGTCCACACCGCGGGCGTCCGGGCCGAGGGCGTCCGACCCGGCGGCGTCCACACCAGGGACGTCTCGCCCGGCAGCGTCCACACCGGGGACGTCCAGACCAGCGGCGGGCGCGCCGAGGTAGCCGCAGGCTGCTGCTCTGCGCAGGGCCTCCTCCTTCGCGCCGGGCGCGTCCAGCGGGCCGTCGACCAGGCCCGCGAAGCCGATCGCGACACGGTCGCCGCCGATGGGCACCAGGCCGACCTCCGAGACGCCGCCCGGGTCGAAGCGGGCGGAGGAGCCCGCGGGCACGCACAGCCGCATGCCGTACGCCGCGGCGCGGTCGAAGTCGAGGCGGGGGTTCGCCTCGAAGAAGTGGAAGTGCGAGGTCACGCTGATGGGCACGGCGGCGGTGTTCCGCACGGTCAGCCGCAGGGCGGGCCGCGGCTCGGGGTGGGGCGGCGCGGGCCGTACGGCGCCGGGCGCGGCGTCCCCCAGACCGGTCGCGCCGCGGAGGGGGTCGGAGACGACGGCGAGCCGGGACCCGTCGTCGAAGACGGCCTCCACATGCACCTCGGTGACCACATCCGCCACGCCGGGCAGCACATCGTCGGGCCCGAGCACACCGCGGGCCGCCTCGATCGCCTCGGCGAGCCGCCGGCCGTCGCGGGCCGCCTCGCAGACGGCATCCGCGATCAGGGCGGTCGCCTCGGGGACATTGAGCCGCAGTCCGCGTGCCCGGCGGGCCCTGGCCAGCTCAGCGGCGGTGAAGATCAGGAGCCGGTCGCGCTCCGTCGGGGTCAGTCGCACCTCGTCATGCCTCCCATTTTGAGCACCACTCTAACTACCTGCGTCTTTGAAACCAAGCATTGACTCTGAGGTTGGGATGACTCACATTGAGCGTCACTCAAAGAACGTCGAGCGTCAGGGGCAGCACATGCCGATAGAACAGCGCGGAGTCGACACCATCCCGGAAGCGGAGCGCACCAGCTCGCCGCGCGATCTCGTAGCGATCCTCCTGGGGTCGAACCTCTGCCTTGGCGTGATCGTCTTCGGCTGGCTGCCGGTCTCCTTCGGCCTGGGACTGTGGGCGTCCGTCAGCTCCATCGTGGTGGGCACGGTCGTGGGCGTGATCCTCACCGCGCCGCTCGCGCTGATCTCACTCCGTACGGCCACAAATCTGTCCACGTCGAGCGGCGCGGCGTTCGGGGTGCGGGGACGGCTCGTCGGCTCGATCGTCGGACTGCTGCTGTCCCTCGGCTACACCGCGCTGACCCTGTGGATCGGCGGCGATGTGATGATCGGCACGCTGGCGAGGATCGCGGGGCTGCCCTCGAACGGCCTCACCCACACCGTGGTGTACGCGGTGCTCGCCGGATGCACGGTGATCGGCGCGGTGTACGGGTACCGGCTGCTGCTGCGGCTGAGCAAGGTGCTGGCGGTCGGCATGACCGCGCTGCTTGCGCTCGGGCTGGTGGCGTACGCCCCCGACCTCACCGTCTCCGCCCCCGCGGACGCGCCGTATCTGCTGGGGTCCTTCTGGCCGACATGGCTGCTGTCCGCGGTGGCGGCGGGGCTGAGCGGGCCGATCGCGTTCATCACGCTGCTCGGCGACTACACGCGCTATATCTCGCCGCGGCGGCACGCGCCGAGACGCGTGCTGCGGGCGACGGCGCTCGGGCTGTTCGCGGGGCTGCTGATCCCGCAGCTCTTCGGCACGTACACCGCGCTGGCGGCGCGCGCCTCGCTGGACTACGCGGGGCCGCTGGTGGCGGCGTCTCCGGGGTGGTATCTGGCGCCGCTGCTGCTCGCGGCGACCGCGGGGTCCGTGGGCAACGCCGGGCTGATGCTCTACTCGATGGGGCTCGACCTGGACGCGATCGTGCCGCGGGCGACCCGGACCTGGGCGACGGTGATCGTGGCCGTCGTGGCGACGGCGTTCGTCTTCCTCGGGCACTTCGCATGGGACGCGCAGTCGGCGATGACGTCGTTCGTGCTGCTGCTGACGGCGATCGGCACGCCGTGGGCCGTGATCACGATGATCGCGCACGTCCGGTGCCGCGGGGAGTACGACGCGGAGGCGCTCCAGGTGTTCAACCGGCGGGCGCGGGGCGGGGCGTACTGGTTCCGCGCGGGCTGGAACGCGCGCGCCACGGCGGCGTGGGCGGCGGGTGCGGGGGTGGGGCTCGCGGCGGTCTCGACACCGCTGTACGAGGGGCCGCTGCTGGGGCTGACGGCCGGGGTGGACTGCAGCTTCGTCCTCTCCGGGGCGGTGTACGCGCTGCTGACGCTGGGGGGCTCGGGGGCGAGGCGGGAAGGGGTGGTGGGGCGGAGTGTGGAGCGGGAGGCGGCGCTTTCCTGAGGCGGGGGGGCCTCTCCCCCACCCCGCCCCTCCCCGAACTGGGGCTCCGCCCCAGACCCCGTACGGGGGCTCCGCCCCCGGACCCCCGCGCCTCAATCGCCGGCGGGGCTGAATTGTGCGGGTCCTTGCGCCTCAAACGCCCCCGAGGCTGAGCATCCCCACCCCTGCACCGCAAGCACCCACCGGGCTCAATTGCGCGAGGCCCTCACGCCCCAAACGCCCGCGGGGCTGAATTTCCTGACCCCCGCGCTGCAAACTCCCCCAGCCACCTCCCCCGGCGGGGCTGATGTGCGGGCCCCCGCGCGTCAAACTCCCCCGGCCGCCTCCCCCAGGCGGAGCTGATCGTGCGGACACGGCCTTCCGGCCGTACCGGGGGGCGGGGCGGCAGGCCCGCAGCCTCTCTCCCCCGAAGGGGGCCTGGGGGCGGAGCCTCCAGTTAGGGGAAGGGGCAGGGTGGGGGAGCGAACCGCCGGAGAGCGCCGAGTCGGCGGTAGTGCAGGCGGCGCGGAGCTGCCGCTTGTCGGGGCGCGGGGCGACACAGGGCGGGTGGGTGGGGAAACGGCACCGGCCCGGCACCGTTGAGGGGCCGGGCCGAGGCGCGCACGGGGAGGGCGTCAGCCCAGGGGGTGCATCCAGCCGTGGGGGTCGGGGGCCGTGCCCGTCTGGATGGCGAGGAGGGACTCGCGCAGGCGCATCGTGACCTCGCCCGGCTCGCCGCCGGACTGCGTCCACTCGCCGGACGCACACTTCACCAGCCCGACCGGGGTGATCACCGCGGCCGTGCCGCAGGCGAAGACCTCCTTGAGCGTGCCGTTCTCGGTGTCACGCCGCCAGTCGTCGATGGAGACGCGGCCCTCCTGAGGCTGGTAGCCGAGGTCCTTCGCCAGCTTCAGCAGCGAGTCGCGGGTGATGCCCGCCAGCAGGGAGCCCGTCAGCTCGGGGGTGACGATGCGGTCCTCGTACACGAAGTACAGGTTCATGCCGCCGAGTTCCTCGACCCACTTGTGCTCCAGCGCGTCGAGGTAGGCGACCTGGTCGCAGCCGTGCGCGGCCGCCTCAGCCTGGGCGAGCAGCGAGGCCGCGTAGTTGCCGCCGGTCTTCGCGGCGCCGATGCCGCCGGGGACGGCGCGCACCCGGTCCTCGGAGAGCCAGATGGAGACGGGCTTGACGCCGCCGGGGAAGTACGCGCCGGCGGGCGACGCGATCACGATGAAGAGGTACTCGTTCGCCGGCTTCACCCCGAGGCCGACCTCGGTCGCGATCATGAAGGGGCGCAGATAGAGCGAGGCCTCGCCGCCGTGCGCCGGGACCCATGCCTTGTCCTGCTGGACCAGCGCGTCACACGCGGCGATGAAGGTCTCGACGGGCAGCTCCGGCATGGCCAGCCGCGCGGCCGACCGCTGGAAGCGCTCCGCGTTGGCCTCGGGGCGGAAGACCGCGACCGAGCCGTCCGGCTGGCGGTAGGCCTTCAGCCCCTCGAAGATCTCCTGCGCATAGTGCAGCGTCATATTCGCGGGGTCGAGCGAGAGCGGCGCGTACGGAACGAGCTCGGCGTCATGCCAGCCGCGCCCCTCCGTCCACTTGATCGTCACCATGTGGTCGGTGAAGTGGCGGCCGAATCCGGGATTGGCCAGGATCGCCTCACGCTCCGCGTCGGACAGCGGATGCGCGGATGGCTTGAGCTCGATCGTGGTCGTGGTCATGAGTGCAGTCCTTCACCGTTTGGTTGTGTTGGACCGCGCTTCACGCACGCCACCGCAGCTTGCTAGGACGTCCGAGCTTTCCCGCAGACACACGGCCCGGGTTCGATTATCGCTCGGGGTGAAGACGGCGTGAATGCGGCCCAGGGATTGATGGTGACACCCGGAGGCCGCACAGGAGAAGCCGCCGGGTGCGGTTGCGACCCGGCGGCTGTGGTGGTATCAGACGCGGGTCAGCTCGCTACGCTTACCGCGAGCGCTTCGCCGATCTCGTCCGTCGTACGGGGCCGGTCGGGCGTCCGCTCGGCGAGATCGGCCGCCACGGCCGCCTCGACGCGCGCCGCCTCCGCCTCGTAGCCGAGGTGGCGCAGCAGCAGCGCGACGGAGAGCACGGTGGCGGTGGGGTCGGCCTTGCCCTGGCCCGCGATGTCGGGCGCGGAGCCGTGGACGGGCTCGAACATGGACGGGAACTCCCCCGTCGGGTTGACGTTGCCGGAGGCGGCCAGGCCGATGCCGCCGGTGACGGCGGCGGCGAGGTCGGTGAGGATGTCGCCGAAGAGGTTGTCGGTGACGATGACGTCAAAGCGCTCCGGCTGGGTGACGAAGAAGATCGTCGCCGCGTCGACGTGCAGATAGTCGGTGGTGACCTCGGGGTATTCGCGGCCGACCGCGTCGAAGATGTTCTTCCACATATGACCGGCGTAGACGAGGACGTTGTTCTTGTGCACCAGCGTCAGCTTCTTGCGCGGCCGGGCCTGGGCCCGCTCGAAGGCGTCGCGGACGACGCGCTCGACTCCATACGCCGTGTTCACGCTGACCTCGGTGGCCACCTCGGCGGGCGTGCCGGTGCGCAGCGAGCCGCCGTTGCCGGTGTACGGGCCCTCGGTGCCCTCGCGGACCACGACGAAGTCGATGTCCGGGCGTCCGGCGAGCGGGGTGGCGGTGTTCGGGAAGAGCTTCGAGGGACGCAGATTGATGTAGTGGTCGAAGGCGAACCGCAGTTTCAGCAGCAGTCCGCGCTCCAGGACGCCCGACGGCACGGACGGGTCGCCGATCGCGCCGAGCAGGATCGCGTCATGGCTCTTGAGGGCGTCGAGTTCGGCGTCGGGGAGGGTCTCTCCGGTGCGGTGCCAGCGCTGGGCGCCGAGGTCGTACTCCTTGGTCTCCAGCTTCACATCCTGCGGCAGGACGGAGTCGAGGACCTTCAGGCCCTGGGCCACGACTTCCTGGCCGATGCCGTCACCGGGGATCACTGCGAGATTGATGCTGCGAGACATGGCGGCACCCTACTCCTCGTCCCATCCCATGACACATGCCGTCCGCCATTCGGACGTCAGCGCGAACTGCCGTTCCCGGCATGGGCATTCCGTTGAATTCCGTTCATCCGGCGTCTGGCGTCACGTCGGAAGTTACTGGCAAGTTTTGAGCCATGGCTGACACTCCTCGACTCGGAATCCCCGAGCATCTGGCACGTGACATGAGCATGCCTGAGCAGCATGAATATCTGCGGGCCAGGCACGCCCGCCCGGCCCTCTCCCGGCGCAGGGCGCTGACGGGCGGCGCCGGCGCCCTGGCGGCGGGAGCGGCCGGCGCGCTGGCAGGAGGGGGCGGTCTGCTGCTCGCCGGAGCGGGGACCGCGGCCGGGGCCGGGGCAGGAACCGCCGCCGCCGCGACCGCTCCCGAACTGGTCGGCTTCACGGCCGCGGCCCGAGTGGACGGCTCGCTGGTCGCGCCGTTCGGCCGCCATCTGGCCTTCGGGGCCGACCCGCGGACCCAGATGCACGTCTCCTGGCAGGTGCCGTTCGCCGTCCGGCGTCCGTATCTGCGCATCGGACCGCAGCCCTGGGAGCTGGGCCGGAAGATCGAGGCCGAGGTGCGGAGCCTGCACACGCCGTCCCTCTCCCGCAAGCTGCCCGCGGTCGACCAGTTCTATCTGCACGTCGGCCTGGACGGACTGGAGCCCGGCTCCACGTACTACTACGGCGTCGGCCATGACGGCTTCGATCCGGCGTCGCCCGAGCGCCTCGGGACGATCGGCTCCTTCCGCACCGCCCCGGCAGCCCCCGAGCCCTTCGTCTTCACCGCCTTCGGCGACCAGGGCGTGAGCTATCACGCCCTCGCCAACGACCAGTTGATCCTCGGCCAGAACCCGGCCTTCCATCTGCACGCCGGCGACATCTGCTACGCCGACTCCAGCGGGCAGGGGAGAGAGTGGGACACCTACGACGCCCGCGTCTGGGACCAGTTCCTCGCACAGACCGAGAGCGTCGCGGCGCGTGTGCCGTGGATGGTGACGACCGGCAACCACGACATGGAGGCCTGGTACTCCCCCAACGGCTACGGCGGCCAGTCCGCCCGCTGGTCACTGCCCGGGAACGGCCCCGATCCGCGGACCGCGCCGGGCGTCTACTCGTTCACCTACGGCAATGTGGGCGTGGTGGCGCTGGACGCCAATGACGTCTCGTATGAGATACCGGCCAACAAGGGCTACACGGACGGGCGGCAGACCGCCTGGCTCGACAAGCGGCTGGGCGAGCTGCGCCGACAGCCCGGCGTCGACTTCATCGTCGTCTTCTTCCATCACTGCGCGTACTCGACGTCGACGCACGGCTCCGACGGCGGGGTGCGCGACGCCTGGCTGCCGCTGCTGGCCAAGCACCAGGTGGATCTGGTGATCAACGGCCATAACCATGTCTACGAGCGGACGGACGCCATCAAGAACGGGGAGGTCGGCCGCCCGGTGCCGATCGGCGCGACGACCGACCCGACGCGGGACGGCATCGTGTACGTCACGGCGGGCGGCGCGGGCAAGGAGCTGTACGGCTTCGGGCTCGGGGTCAAGGACAGCTACGAGGGCCATATCCATGACCACGACACCATCCTGACCTTCCACTGGACCAGGCTGCGGCTGCCCGACCCGGACACGGTGCACTGGTCGCGGGTACGGTACACCGGCTTCTCCTTCCTCGCGGTGGAGGCGGCGGCCGGTGCGACGCCGAAGCTGAAGGTCTCCGCGCTCGCCGAGAGCGGCGAGCGCATCGACTACTTCGAGATCCAGCGCTCAAGAGCGTGAGGACCAGGGGCGTGAGGCCCAGGGCCGTGAGGGCTCAGCGGCCGCTCGCGCCGCCGTTGTCCCTGCGGTCCAGTGCGCGCTGCAGAGCAGCGGCGGCGTTGCGGCGGTCGGACTCGCTGAGGCGGGCGGCGGTGTGGCGGACACGGCGGACGGTCGTCTCGGGCATGGTGATCGACTCCTGGAGATCACAAGGGATATCGAGGCGCCGGAGGGGCGGGGGACCGGTGCCGCAGGGGTGACCTGCGTGGGGCACGGGCTCGCATCCGCCATTCGCTTGATCGAGCGAGACGTTCGGCTTCTACAAAGCTAAGCGAGGACAGCGCGGCTGTCTCCACAATTACTCGGACTTCCTACTATCTGAGACGGGGACCGGGTTGCGGGGGTTGTTTCCCCACCCCTCCCCCTACGCCCTGGGGCGTGGGGGGGACCCCCACTCCCCGTAACTGGGGGCAAGCCCCCAGACCCCCGTACGGCCTCCGGCCGTGTCCTCAATCGCCGGACGGGCTGAATTTGGCTGCGCCAAATCCCAGCCCCGCCGGCGTTTGAGGCGCGGGGTCTGGGGCGGAGCCCCAGGTCGGGAAGGGGCGGGGTGGGGGAAACAACCCCCGCGGGGCCTACAGCACGTCCCCGTCCCGCCAGTCGAAGCAGACCTCCCCCGCCACATCCGGCAGCCCCCGGTTCCCCGCCCCGCGGACATACGTGCTGCCCGACTCGTCCGGCAGCGGGATGCGGCCCGCGGGGCCGAGGGCGGTGATCGGGCCCTCCCAGAGGCGCCAGCCGCGGGCGCGGTAGAGGAGGGCGCCGGTGTCGGAGGCGGAGAGGGCGCCGAGGGCGTAGGCGCCGTCGATCACCTGCTCCAGCGCGTCCATCACGCGGTCGCCGTATCCGCGCCGCCGCCGGTCGGCGCGTACGGCGACGCCCTCGACATAGCCGACCCGCAGCGAGCGGCCGTCGCAGATCGCCCGGCGCTGGATGACACTGCCGTGTGCCACCAGCTCCTCGCCGTCGTACAGCAGCGCGTGCACTCCGCCGAGCGCATGGTCGAAGTCCTCGTCGCCGAAGTCGCCGTCGAACGCGTCGGTGAGCAGCGTGCGGATCTCCAGCAGCTCGGCGGGGCTCAGTTCGAAGGTATGGGCGGTGCGCAGGGATTCGCTCAGGCTCGGCTCACTCATGTCCGGCATTCTCTACGGCCCCCTTGGCCCGGCGTGGCCCGCGCAGCAGACTTCAGCCATGGCCTCGACATCTGACTCTGTGACCGCCGACAATGCGCACGCCGACCGCACAACCCGCGCGGCCGCGCCTCGCTGGACGCCCGTGCACGGCCTGGACTACCGGCCCGTGCCGTACCGCCCGGAGCGGATGAGCGCCGAGGAGTCGCTGCGGCGGGCGGCCGCGCTGCGCGGGCGGATGGACGAGCGGCGCACGGTGCGGCAGTTCGCGCCCGATCCGGTGCCCGAGCAGGTCGTGCGGGACGCGATCGCCTGCGCCGCGACCGCGCCCTCCGGGGCGCACCAGCAGCCGTGGACCTTCGTCCTGGTCAAGGACCCCGGCATCCGGCGGCGTATCCGTGAGGCGGCGGAGCACGAGGAGCGGATCTCGTACGACGGCAGGCTCGGCGAGGAGTGGCTCGCGGCGCTGCGGCCGCTGGGCACGGACGCGGTGAAGACGCATCTGACGGATGCGCCCGCGCTGATCGTCGTCTTCCAGCAGCGCTACTGGCTCGGCGAGGACGGCGTCAAGCGCAAGCACTACTACGTGGACGAGTCCGTCGGCATCGCGGTCGGGATGCTGCTGAGCGCGCTGCATCTGTCGGGGCTCGCGGCGCTGGTGCACACGCCGAGCCCGATGCGGTTCCTCTCCGAGGTGCTTCAGCGTCCGGCGAACGAGAAGGCGTTCGCGGTGATCCCGGTCGGCTATCCGGCCGCGGACTGCCAGGTCCCCGATCTCGTACGCAAGTCTCTGGACCAGGTGCTCGTGGAGAAGTGAGGCGTGCCGCGAGGCGGGGGTCACCCTCGGTGGTCGAGTCCTCGCGTCAGGTCCTCGACCCACCGCGTGAACTCCTCCCGCTGCTGGGTCCTGCCCCCGCACAACGCCGCCACCTGCGCATCCGTGAGGCGGTTGGGGCCGTCGAGGCGCAGCAGCCGGGCCAGCTCGTGCAGTGTCGCGGCGAGCCGCCGTGCGTCGTCCGGGGCGATGGTCGACGCCCAGTGCGTATGGGCGATGGTGATGGAACCAGGCATGCCAGATACCTCCCAAACCTCCCGTTCCGTTCCCCCTGTCGGCCATCTTCCCGCAACACGGCCGCCCCCGTCCGGTTGGGGGCCGGACGGGGGCGGAGCCTGGCGGGGCCGGAGCCTGCCGCGCGGGGCTGACGGAACGTGTCAGCCCATGTGCGGGTAGGTGTAGTCGGTCGGCGGGACCAGCGTCTCCTTGATCGCGCGGGTCAGCGTCCAGCGCATCAGGTTCTGCGGGGCGCCGGCCTTGTCGTTGGTGCCGGAGGCGCGGCCGCCGCCGAAGGGCTGCTGGCCGACCACGGCGCCGGTCGACTTGTCGTTGATGTAGAAGTTGCCCGCGGCGTAGCGCAGCTTGTCCATCGTGTGCCGGGCGGCCGCGCGGTCATTGGCGATGACCGAGCCGGTCAGCGCGTACGCGGACACCGACTCCATCTGCTCCAGCATCGCGTCGTACTGGTCGTCCTCGTAGACGTGGACGGCCAGGAACGGCCCGAAGTATTCGGTCGTGAAGACCTCGTTGGCCGGGTCGCTGCACTCGACGACGGTCGGGCGGACGAAGTAGCCGACCGAGTCGTCGTAGCTGCCGCCCGCGACGATCGTGCAGGTCGGGTCGGACTTCGCGCGGTCGATCGCGGCCTTGTTCTTGGCGAAGGCCCGGTCGTCGATCACAGCGCCGATGAAGTTGGACAGATCGGCGACATCGCCCATCTTGATGCCCTCGACCTCGGCGGCGAACTCCTCCTTGAAGCCGGAGTTCCAGATGGAGGCCGGGATGTACGCACGCGAGGTCGCCGAGCACTTCTGGCCCTGGAACTCGAAGGCGCCGCGGGTCAGCGCGGTCTTCAGCACGGCGCGGTCGGCGCTCGGGTGCGCGACCACGAAGTCCTTGCCGCCCGTCTCGCCGACGATGCGCGGGTAGGAGCGGTACTTGTCGATGTTGTTGCCGACCGTCTTCCACAGGTGCTGGAAGGTCTTGGTCGAACCGGTGAAGTGGATGCCCGCCAGGTCCGGGTGGTTCAGGGCCACCTCGGAGACGGCGAGGCCGTCGCCGGTCAGCAGGTTGATGACGCCCTTGGGCAGGCCCGCCTCCTCCAGGAGCTGCATCAGCAGCACGGCGGCGTGGGTCTGCGTCGGGGACGGCTTCCAGATCACCACATTGCCCATCAGCGCGGGGGCGGTGGGCAGGTTGCCGGCGATCGCCGTGAAGTTGAACGGCGTGATCGCGTAGACGAAGCCCTCCAGCGGGCGGTGGTCCAGACGGTTCCACACGCCAGGGGAGTTGGCCACCGGCTGCTCGGCCAGCAGCTGGCGGGCGTAGGCGACATTGAACCGCCAGAAGTCGATCAGCTCGCAGGGGGTGTCGATCTCGGCCTGCTGAGCGGTCTTGGACTGGCCCAGCATCGTCGAGGCGGCGAGCGTCTCGCGCCACGGGCCGGAGAGCAGGTCGGCGGCGCGCAGGAAGATCGCGGCACGGTCGTCGAAGGACATCGCACGCCAGGCGGGGGCGGCGGCCAGCGCGGCGTCGATCGCGTCCTGCGCGTCCTGCTGCGTGGCCGTGGCGAACGTGCCCAGGACGGCCTGGTGGTTGTGCGGCTGGACCACGTTCACACGCTCGCCGCCGCCCATGCGCTTGACGCCGCCGATCGTCATCGGCAGCTCGATGGGGTTGTCGGCCAGCTCCTTGAGCTTGGCCTCCAGCCGGGCGCGCTCCGGGGTGCCCGGCGCGTAGGAGTGAACCGGCTCGTTGACCGGCGCGGGGACCTGGGTCACAGCGTCCATGGTTGCCGTATCTCCTTCAATCAGTAGGGCAGTCGGTCGGGCAGTGGGGGATCAGCCGCGGCTGATCAGCGAACGCATGAAGAAGGCGAGGTTCGCGGGGCGCTCCGCGAGACGGCGCATAAAGTAGCCGTACCAGTCCGTTCCGTATGCGATGTAGACCCGCATACGGTGCCCCTCGGCGGCCAGCCGGTGCTGCTCCGCCTCGCGGATGCCGTACAGCATCTGGAATTCGTACTCGTCGAGCTTGCGCCCGGCCTGGCGGGCGAGCTCCTGGGTGATCGCGACGATCCGCGGGTCATGGGACCCGATCATCGGATACCCGCTGCCCTGCATCAGAATCTTCAGACAGCGGATATACGCCTTGTCGACCTCGTGCTTGTCCTGGTACGCGACGGAGGCGGGCTCCTTGTACGCGCCCTTGACCAGGCGGACGCGCGAGCCCGCGGCGGCCAGCTTGCGGCAGTCGTCCTCGGTGCGGAAGAGGTACGACTGGACGACCGCGCCGGTCTGCGGGAAGCGCTCGCGCAGCTCGGCGTGGATGGCGAGGGTCGAGTCGACCGTCGTGTGGTCCTCCATGTCGAGGGTGACCGTGGTGCCGATCTCGGCGGCAGCCTCGACGACCGGAGTGACGTTCTTCAGGGCCAGGTCATGGCCGCCGGGCAGCGCCTGGCCGAAGGAGGACAGCTTCACCGACATCTCGGCGCATTCGGCGAGGCCGAGCGGTTTGACGGCCTCGATCAGCTGGAGGTAGGCGTCGCGGGCGCGCAGCGCCTCCGCGGGGTCGGTGACGTCCTCGCCGAGGACGTCGAGCGTGACCTCCAGACCGCGGTCGGCCATCGACTCGATGACCGGCAGGGTCTCCTGAACCGTCTCGCCCGCGATGAAACGGTTCACCACAGGCTTGGTGACCGGGGCCGCCGAGACGATTCGGCGCATGGCGTCGCTGCGCGACGCGGCGAGGATCACGGGACCCAGCACGGGCACCTCCACGGGGAGTCAAGAGACCTAAGCCGCAACCAGAACAAAACACAACAGAACTGGAACGGCACGAAGAACCACCGTGAAACCTAAGGATCGCTCCGATCCCCCGCCATCGACAGGTGTCACGCATCCGTGGCCGGGATCTCAGACATCTGTCTGAAGAGGGTGCGAGAATGTCCGGGTGAAGGGCGATTATCAAGAGCTGGTCGATGAGATCTCCGCGCTGCTGGCATGCCCGGCGACCCTGGAGAACCGCGACTTCGGGCTGATCGCCTTCGGGGCGCACGACAGCGACGACGACAGCACGATGGACCCCGTCCGCACCCGCTCCATCCTCACCCGCGGATCGACGCCCGCGGTCCGCGCCTGGTTCGAGGGGTTCGGCATCACCCGTGCGACCGGCCCCGTGCGGATTCCGGCCTCGCCGGACGCCGGGGTGTACCGGGACCGGATCTGTCTGCCCGTGCGGCACCGCGGTGTGGTGCTCGGCTATGTCTGGCTGCTGGACACGGACCCCGGCCCGACGCCCGCGCAGCTCGCCGCGGCGATGGAGGTCACCGGGCGGATCGGCTCACTGCTCGCGGACGAGGAGCGGGCGGGCGCGGATCTGTCCCGTGAGCTCCGTGCCGTACTGGGGGCGGAGCGCGGCTGGCAGTACGACATGGCACTGGCCGCGCTGCGCTCCGCGCTGGGCGGCGGGCCGGACGCGGCGGACGGACCGCACACGATGGTCTGCGTCGCGCCCTGGCCGTCCGGCGACGCGCCCTCCGCGCGCTCACTGCCGGGGACGGCCGCGCTGTGCACGGTGCCGTGGCGCGGTGCGGGCGGTGTCGGCGGTCCGGGCGGCGCGGGCGGGAACGCGCTCGCCGTGCTCGTGCGGCTGCGGTCCGCCGACAGCCTCACCCCCGCGCTGACCGCCGCGACACGGCTGTCCGGCCAGGCGGCGGCAGCCGGGGTGGCGCGGGCCCGGCGGGGCCTCGCGGAGCTCAACGCGGCCTGGCACGAGGCGGTCTCCGCGGCCCGCGCGGCACTGGCGCAGCCGCGGCTCGGGCCCATGGCCCAGTGGTCGGCCATCGGCCCGTACCGCCTGCTGACGGCACTGCCCGACGGCAGCGCCCACGACCCCGCCGTACGGGAGCTCCTCACGCCCTCGCACACGGAACTGGCCCGCACCGCCGAGGTGTTCCTCGACTGCGCGGGCCAGGCGGGGCGGACGGCGGCGGCGCTGGGCATCCACCGGCAGACGCTGTACTACCGGCTCTCCCGGATCGAGCAGCTCACCGGGCTTGACCTGGGGGAAGGGGAGGACCGGCTGCTGCTGCACATGACGCTGAAAGCGGCGCGGCTGTAGTTCCCTGGGGCTCCGCCCCAGACCCCGGTCCTCAAGCGCCGGACGGGCTTGTTCAAGCCCCCGCCGGCGCTTGAGGCGCGGGGTCTGGGGCGGAGCCCCGCGGACGGTCAGGCCGTGAGGTTGACCGATCGCGCCGACGCCGCGCCGATCTCCTCCGCGATCTCCGTCAGCACCGGCTGCGGCACCGTGTCGTCCACCGTGAGCACGACCAGCGCCTCGCCGCCCTCCTCCGTACGGGAGACCTGCATGCCGGCGATGTTGAGGCCGGCCTCGCCGAGGATGCGGCCGACGGTGCCGACGACGCCGGGGCGGTCGTCGTAGCGCAGGACGACCATATGGTCGGCGAGCGCCAGGTCGACGTCGTAGTCGCCGACGGCGACGATCTTCTGGAGGTGCTTGGGGCCGGCGAGCGTGCCGGAGACCGAGATCTCCTCGCCGCCGGAGAGGGTGCCGCGCACGGTGACCACATTGCGGTGGTCGGGGGACTCGCTGCTCGTGGTCAGCCGGACCTCGACGCCGCGCTCCTGGGCGAACAGCGGGGCGTTGACATACGAGACGGTCTCGTCGACGACGTCCTCGAACACGCCCTTGAGGGCGGACAGCTCCAGCACCTTGACGTCGTGCTGGGTGATCTCGCCGTACACCTCGACGTCGAGCCGGACCGCGACCTCGCCCGCCAGGGCGGTGAAGATCCGGCCGAGCTTCTCGGCGAGCGGCAGGCCCGGACGGACGTCCTCGGCGATGACGCCGCCCTGGACGTTGACCGCGTCCGGCACCAGCTCGCCGGCGAGCGCGAGGCGCACCGAGCGGGCGACGGCGATGCCCGCCTTCTCCTGGGCCTCGTCGGTGGACGCGCCCAGGTGCGGGGTGCACACGACCTGGTCGAACTGGAACAGCGGGGAGTCGGTGCACGGCTCCTTGGCGTATACGTCCAGGCCCGCGCCGGCGACCCGGCCCTCCTTGAGCGCGGAGGCCAGCGCCTCCTCGTCGACGATCCCGCCGCGCGCCGCGTTGACGATGCGCACGGTCGGCTTGACCTTGTGCAGTGCCTCGTCGCCGATCAGACCGAGCGTCTCGGGCGTCTTCGGCAGATGGACGGTGATGAAGTCGGAGACCTGGAGCAGCTCGTCGAGCGAGAGCAGCTTGACGCCCATCTGGGCGGCGCGCGCGGGCTGCACATAAGGGTCGTAGGCGACGACCTTCATGCCGAAGGCGGACATGCGCTGGGCGACCAGCACGCCGATGCGGCCGAGGCCGACGACGCCGAGGGTCTTCTCGCTGAGCTCGACGCCGGTGTACTTGGAGCGCTTCCACTCGCCGTTCTTCAGGGCGGTGTTGGCCTGCGGGATGTTGCGGGCGGTGGCGAGCAGCAGACCGCAGGCGAGTTCGGCGGCGGTGACGATGTTGGACGTCGGCGCGTTGACGACCATGACGCCTGCCTTGGTGGCGGCGGAGACGTCGACGTTGTCGAGGCCGACGCCCGCACGGGCGACGACCTTGAGCTTGCGCGCGGCGGCGATCGCCTCGGCGTCGACCTTGGTGGCCGAGCGGATCAGGATCGCGTCGACATCGGCGATGGCAGGGATGAGCTCCGCGCGGTCCGCGCCGTTGCAGCTCCGGATCTCGAAGTCCGGGCCCAGGGCGTCGACGGTGGCGGGCGACAGCTCTTCGGCGATGAGTACGACTGGTTTCGAGCTCACGTGAGTCCTCACATGTCCATTGCGGACGGCCGTCCCGACGGCCGCTGGCGGTGGAGGGGCTAGCCGCGTGGAAGACGCACGACGCTGTGGGCCTGACGCGTATGTGTTTCAGAAGTGTAGTGGTGCCGCCGGGCGCGTCTTACGCCTCGTCGGCAGGATCACCCGTCCGGGGATGGACAGGGTGGAGAACTGGTGGAGCAGCGGCCGGGCAGGGGCGGCGCGAGGGGCCGGGAGTGCTCCCGGCCCCTCGCCCGAGGCTTACGCCTCCTCGTTGTCCACCCAGCTCATCAGCTTGCGCAGCTCCTTGCCCGTGGTCTCCAGCAGGTGCTCGGAGTCCTGGGTCTTGTACTCGTTGTACTTCTTCAGACCGCCGTGGTACTCGTCCATCCAGTTCTTGGCGAAGGTGCCGTCCTGGATCTCGGCGAGGACCTTCTTCATCTCGGCCTTGGTCTGGTCGGTGATGATGCGGGGGCCGGTGACGTAGTCACCCCACTCGGCGGTCTCGGAGACCGACCAGCGCATCTTCTCCAGGCCGCCCTCGTACATCAGGTCGACGATCAACTTCAGCTCGTGGAGGCACTCGAAGTAGGCGATCTCCGGCTGGTAGCCGGCCTCCACCAGGGTCTCGAAACCGGCCTTCACCAGCGCCGAGGCGCCGCCGCACAGCACGGCCTGCTCGCCGAAGAGGTCGGTCTCGGTCTCCTCGGTGAAGGTGGTCTTGATGACGCCCGCGCGGGTGCCGCCGATGCCCTTGGCGTACGACAGGGCCAGCGCGAACGCGTCGCCTGAGGCGTCCTGCTCGACGGCGGCGATGCAGGGCACGCCGCGCCCCTCCTCGTACTGGCGGCGGACGAGGTGGCCGGGGCCCTTGGGGGCGACCATGCACACGTCCACGCCGGCCGGGGCCTTGATGAAGCCGAAGCGGATGTTGAAGCCGTGGCCGAAGAAGAGGGCGTCGCCGTCCTTGAGGTGCGGGGCGATGGACTCCTCGTAGACCTTCGCCTGGATCGGGTCCGGGACCAGGATCATGATCACGTCGGCCTCGGCGGCGGCCTCGGCCGGGGTGACGACGCGCAGGCCCTGCTCCTCGGCCTTGGCCTTGGACTTGGAGCCCTCGGGCAGACCGACGCGGACGTCGACGCCCGAGTCACGCAGGGACAGCGCGTGGGCGTGGCCCTGGCTGCCGTAGCCGATCACCGCGACCTTGCGGTTCTGGATGATGGACAGATCGGCGTCGTCGTCGTAGAACAGCTCGGCCACTTTGGGTCTCTCCTTGGAGTGCTGGTGTTGCGTCCCACCGTACGGCGGGTATGCGGGCGGACGTCTTCAGGTCTCGGTATCCGAGAGGGGCGGGTTTCCGGGTTCCGGTTTCCCGGCTCCGTTTTCCGGGTTCGGGGGTTTCCGGGTTCGGGCCGCCGGGGCTACGCGCTGCGGTCCAGGGCGCGCAGCGAACGGTCGGTGATGGAGCGGGCGCCGCGCCCGATGGCGATGGTCCCGGACTGGACCAGCTCCTTGATGCCGAACTGTTCCAGCATCTTGAGCATCGCCTCGAGCTTGTCACTCGAACCGGTGGCCTCGATCGTGACGGCCTCCGGGGAGACGTCCACGGTCTTGGCGCGGAAGAGCTGGACGATCTCGATGATCTGGGAGCGGGTCTCGTTGTCGGCGCGGACCTTCACCAGGACCAGCTCGCGCTGGACCGCGGCGGACGGCTCCAGTTCGACGATCTTAAGGACGTTGACCAGCTTGTTGAGCTGCTTGGTCACCTGCTCCAGGGGCAGGTCCTCGACATTGACCACGATCGTGATGCGGGAGATGTCGGGGTGCTCGGTGACGCCGACGGCGAGCGAGTCGATGTTGAAGCCGCGGCGGGAGAACAGCGCGGCGATCCGGGCCAGGATGCCCGGCGTGTTCTCCACCAGGACGGAGAGCGTGTGCTTGGACATGTTCGTTGCGTCTCTCTCAGGCGTGGTCGTCAGTGGCCGGCTCAGTCGTCTTCGGCGTCGCCGAAGTCGGGGCGGACTCCGCGGGCGGCCATGACCTCGTCGTTGGAGGTGCCGGCGGCGACCATCGGCCAGACCTGGGCGTCCTCGTGAACGATGAAGTCGATGACGACCGGGCGGTCGTTGATCGCGTTGGCCTCGGCGATGACCTTGTCCAGGTCCTCCGGGGACTCACAGCGGATGGCGTGGCAGCCCATGGCCTCGGAGAGCTTGACGAAGTCCGGGACACGGGTGCCGGCGCTGGGCTGGGTGCCGTCGGCCTCGGGGCCGCTGTGCAGCACGGTGTTGGAGTAACGCTGGTTGTAGAAGAGGGTCTGCCACTGGCGGACCATGCCCAGCGCGCCGTTGTTGATGATCGCGACCTTGATCGGGATGTTGTTCAGCGCGCAGGTGACCAGTTCTTGATTGGTCATCTGGAAGCAGCCGTCGCCGTCGATCGCCCAGACGGTGCGGTCCGGCATGCCTGCCTTCGCGCCCATCGCGGCCGGGACCGCATAGCCCATCGTGCCCGCGCCGCCGGAGTTCAGCCAGGTGGCCGGCTTCTCGTAGTCGATGAAGTGGGCGGCCCACATCTGGTGCTGGCCGACGCCCGCCGCGTAGACGGTGCCTTCGGGGGCCAGTTCGCCGATCCGCTGGATGACCTGCTGAGGGGCGAGCGTGCCGTCGTCCGGCTGGTCGTAGCCGAGCGGGTAGGTCTCGCGCCAGCGGTTGAGGTCCTTCCACCAGGAGCTGTAGTCGCCGGTGCGTCCCTCGCTGTGCTCGGCCTGCACCGCCTGCACCAGATCGGCGATGACCTCGCGGGCGTCGCCGACGATCGGCACGTCCGCGGCGCGGTTCTTGCCGATCTCAGCCGGGTCGATGTCGGCGTGGACGATTTTGGCGTACGGCGCGAAGCTGTCCAGCTTGCCGGTCACCCGGTCGTCGAAACGCGCGCCCAGGGCGACGATCAGATCGGCCTTCTGCAGGGCGGTGACGGCGGTGACGGAACCGTGCATGCCGGGCATGCCGACATGCAGCGGATGGCTGTCGGGGAACGCGCCCAGCGCCATCAGCGTGGTGGTGACCGGCGCGCCGGTCAGCTCGGCCAGCACCTTCAGCTCGGCGGTGGCGCCGGCCTTGATGACGCCTCCGCCGACGTACAGGACGGGCCGCTTGGCCTCGGTGATCAGCCGGGCGGCCTCGCGGATCTGCTTGGCGTGCGGCTTGGTGACCGGGCGGTAGCCGGGCAGGTCCAGCTGCGGCGGCCAGCTGAACGTGGTCTGCGCCTGGAGGGCGTCCTTGGCGATGTCGACGAGGACGGGGCCGGGCCGGCCCGTCGAGGCGATGTGGAATGCCTGGGCGATGACGCGCGGGATGTCCTCGGCCTTGGTGACCAGGAAGTTGTGTTTGGTGATCGGCATGGTGATGCCGCAGATGTCCGCCTCCTGGAAGGCGTCCGTGCCGATCGCCTTGGAGGCGACCTGGCCGGTGATCGCGACCAGCGGGACGGAGTCCATATGGGCGTCGGCGATCGGGGTGACCAGATTGGTCGCGCCGGGGCCCGAGGTGGCCATGCACACGCCGACCTTGCCGGTGGCCTGGGCGTATCCGGTGGCCGCATGGCCCGCGCCCTGCTCATGGCGGACCAGGACATGGCGGACTCGGGTGGAGTCCATCATCGGGTCGTACGCGGGCAGGATCGCGCCGCCGGGGATGCCGAACACGGTGTCGGCGCCCACTTCCTCGAGAGAGCGGATGAGGGACTGCGCACCCGTGACGCGTTCGACTGCGGCGGGCTGCTGTCCGCCGGTACGGGCCCGCGGCTGCGGATGGTGGGCCCCGGTGGCCTGCTCGGTCATCGTCATTCTCTTCTCGAAGCTGAGGGTTTTGCGGTGGTTTGGGGAGTTCCAGTGCAACAAAAAACCCCTCGTGCCGTAAGGCAAGCGAGGGGAGCGCGCCGGTGATGGTCTGCAGTGCCCATACGAGGGCCCTGCTCAGCCGACGCGCTTTCCAAGTACGAGAATTCGGGTGCGCATGGCACAGACCCTCTCCCCGGCGCACCGTCACTGTCAAGAGGGTGGGACACGCGTCTCATTATGTGAGCCAGTGCGCGCGCCGGGGAGGGTGGGGCCGGTGCGGCCGGGGACGGCGGTCCCGACGACGGCGTAGCCGGAGGCGGCGGTCTCGGCCGGCGGACCCGCCGTCGCGGGTCCCGGCAGCGGGACTGCCGGCGCCGGCGCTCCGGGGGCCGCGGAGGCGGACACGCCCGGACCTGAGGCCACAGGCCCGCCGGCCTCTGCGGCGGCGCTCGCGGACGCGGGACAGGGCAGCCCCGGCTCCGCCGGCCGGGGCAGCGGCCCGGCGACCGCATGGCCGCCGGAAACGGGGGGCCCGGACGCCCCGGAGCCGGGCGGCCCCGACTCCGGCCTCGCCGACGCCGAACCCCCCAGCCGTGAGCCCCCCGGAGCGGCGCTCGCGGGCGCGGCGGAGCCCGGCACCGGGGCCGCCGCCCGCGCCTCCCCCGAAGCCACAGCCCCCGGCCCCACGGGCCGAGGCAGCGGCCCCGCGACCGAATGACCGCCGGTAACAGGGGGCCCCGGCACACCGGAGCCGGATGTCGCAGAGCCCGAGGCGGTGACGGCAGCGGCCGAGGCCCCTGGCCGTGAAGCCCCGGGAACAGCGCTCGCGGACGACGCCGGAATCCCCAGCCCCGATGCCCCCGGAGCGGCGCTCAGGGACGCGGCGGAGCCCGGCACCGGGGCCGCCGCCCTCGCCTCCCCCGAAGCCACAGCCCCCGGCCCCACGGGCCGAGGCAGCGGCCCCGCGACCGAATGGCCGCCGGAAACGGGGGGCCCGGACGCCCCGGAGCCGGGTGCCGCGGAGGCGGTCGCCATGGACCCTGGGACCGGTGATCCGGGTACCGAGCGGGAGACCGCGGAGGCGGTGACCGCTTGGGTCCGCGCTCCGGGGACGGCGCTCGCGGGGCCGGGGGGCGCGGACAGCGCGGGGGCGGGGGCGCGCAGCACCGGTGCGGCGATTCCCTGCGGCACCGGGTACTCGCCCCTGACCAGGGCGCGGCGCAGGCGGTACTCGTCCAGGGCGCCCGAGAACGCCATGCCCTGGGCATGCGTGCATCCCATGGCGCGCAGCGCGAGCACCTGCTCGGGTACGTCCACCCCGTCGGCCACGGACTCCATGCCCAGATCGCAGGCGATGCGCAGCAGGCCCGCCGTGATCTTGTGCAGCCGGGCGGATTCGACGACGCCTTCCACCAGCCCGCGGTCGAGCTTGAGGACGTCCACGGGAAGCCTGCGCAGGGCGTTGATCGCCGCGTAGCCGCTGCCGAAGCCGTCCAGGGCGATCCGGACGCCGAGCGTGCGCAGGGCGGTGAGCCGCTGCTCCAGCTCGTCGAAGGAGATCCGCGGGTCGCTGTCGGCCAGCTCGATCACCAGGCCGCCGGCGGGGAGTTCGTACCGGGTGAGGAGCGCCTCGACCGAGCCGAGCGGCAGGGACTTGTCCAGCAGCCGGCGGGCCGGGATGCGTACGGACACGGGGGTGCGATGGCCCTGCCGGGCCCGCTCGGCCGCCTGCCGGACGGCTTCTTCGAGCATCCAGCGGCCGAGTTCCGCGGTGCGGTCGTGCTCGCCCCGTGCTCCGTCGCCGCGGCCGCCCTCTCCTCGGACGCCGTCACCGCGGCCGCCGTCCTCGGCGACGCGCAGGAACTCGGCGGGGGTGAACAAGATGCCCTTGGCGGAGCGCCAGCGCGGCTGGGCCGCGACCGCGGTGACCCGGCCGGTGGACAGACTCACCACGGGCTGGTGCAGCAGGGTGAACTCCCCGTCGTGCAGGGCGCTGCGCAGCCGGGTGGCCAGCTCGGTGCGGCGTACGGCCTCGGCCTGGAGCTGGGGTGCGTACAGCTCGACGCGGTTCTTGCCGGCGGCCTTGGCGCGGTACATCGCGAGGTCGGCGTTGCGCATAAGGCTGGTGGGGCTGATGTCGGGCTCGGCGAAGGCCACGCCGATGGAGGCCGCCACCCGGACATCGTTGCCGTCGATGCGGTACGGCTGGGAGAGGGTCACCCGCAGCCGGTCGGCGATCTCGCAGACCTGGCGCTCGCGCGCGGCCCGGTCGCGGCCGCCGTCGCCGACGATGAGGGCGGCGAACTCGTCGCCGCCGAGCCGGGCGGCGGTGTCGGCGGCCCGGACGGAGTCGGAGAGCCGGCGGGCGGCCTGGATCAGCAGCTCGTCGCCCGCCTGGTGGCCGAGGCGGTCATTGACGCCCTTGAAGCCGTCGAGGTCGATGAAGAGCACGGCGGTGCCGGGGTCGCCGGAACGGCGTCCGGTCAGGGCCTGGCGGACCCGCTCGGTGAACAGGGAGCGGTTGGGCAGATCGGTGAGCGGGTCGTGCTCGGCGTTGTGCTGGAGCTGCGCCTGCAGGCGCACCCGCTCGGTGACATCGCGGCTGTTGAAGATCAGGCCGCCCTGGTGGCGGTTGACGGTGGACTCGACGTTGAGCCACTCGCCGCTGCCGGACTTGAAGCGGCACTCGATCCGGGTGGTCGGCTCCTCCGCGGCGGGCGCGGCGAGGAACCGCCGCACCTCGTGGACGACGCGCCCCAGGTCGGCCGGGTGGATGAGGCTGGCCAGCTCGGAGCCGATCAGCTCGTCCGCGTCGCGCCCGTAGACGCCGGAGGCGGCGGGGCTGACGTACCGCAGCACTCCGGTGGGTGCGGCGATCATGATGACATCGCTGGACCCCTGGACCAGGGAGCGGAAGTGCTTCTCCTGCTGGGCCAGTTCATGGGTGAGGGCGATGTTGTCGAGCAGCATGATGCCCTGCCGTACGACCAGGGCGAGCACGACCGCGCAGCCGGTGAGGACGACGACGCGGTCGACCCGCCGGCCTTCGATCACGTTGTAGAGGATGCCGAGGGTGCAGACCGCCGCCGCGAGGTACGGGGTGAGGGCGGCCAGCGAGCTGGCGATCGGGCGGCTGGAGTGCCGCGCCTGCCGGGGGCCGCGCTGGGCGGCGGCGCTCCCCTGCGGCTGCAGCGGCCGGCGCGGGCCCCATGGGGCGTAGGCCAGCAGCAGCGAGCCGGCGAACCAGCCCGCGTCGAGCAGCTGTCCGGAGCGGTAGCTCTCCCGCAGCAGCGGGGAGGTGAACAGTGCGTCGCACAGCACGGTGAGCGCGAGTGCGGCGATGGCCGTGTTGACGGCGGAGCGGTTGGCGGCCGAGCGCTTGAAGTGCAGCGCCAGGACCATGCTGACGAGCACGATGTCCAGGAGGGGGTAGGCGAGGGAGAGGGCGGCGGGGGCCACGCTCTGGCCCTGCACCTGGGCCGTGTGCGCGAGGGCGAGGCTCCAGGAGAGGGTCAGCAGCGAGCCTCCGATGAGCCAGGCGTCCAGGCTGAGGCAGACCCAGCCGGCCCTGGTGACGGGGCGCTTGGCGAGCACCAGCAGCCCGACGATGGCGGGCGGTGCGAAGCACAGGAAGAACAGATCCGCGATGGAGGGGCTGGGCACTTCGCGGCCGAGCACGACCTCGTACCAGCCCCAGACGGCGTTGCCGCAGGCGGCCATGGCGGAGGAGAGCGCGAACAGCAGCCAGGCCGGCTGGAAACGGCCCCGGTGTGTGCGCGCGTAGACGTAACAGGACCCGGCTGCGACCAGGGCGGCGGCGCTCAGTCCGAAGTCGCCCATGATCAGCGCCAGTGTGGGCGACCCCCAGCCGAGGGCCGCGCCGACGCCGTATCCGGCACACAGGCCGGCCAGCAGAAGCTGCAGCAGCACGCCCCGGCCGGCGGGGCTCGCCGCCGGACCGCTGGGCACGCTCTGCCGCGCCATGAGCGCCCCCGGGGCGCTCATCGCCGGCCTCCGCCGGCGACCGGATTCCAGCGCTCCGGATGGCGGCGCGCCACCGGGGCAGGGCCCGGCCATGGCCGGAATCTGCGCGTCGGTGCGCGCGAGGGTCGCCGTCGGCCGCCTCGCCGCGTCGGATGGTTGGTCCAGTGGCCGTGCATCGCCAGTCGCCCCCCTCAAAGTCTGATCGGCAGTCAGGTCGCTTGCCGGTACCGCCCCATGCCGGTGCAGCCCCCGGTCGGGACGATACACCAGGACGGTCACTCAGGGACATAGGCGCTCTACTCTGTGTGACCGTGATCAGCGGTTCCGGCACGCAGCGCATTCGGGTGATTTCACACGGTGTCCGGACGGGGCGTGCGGGCGGCAAGTGCCGGGGGTGACCTGCGATGACGCTGGGTGAAACGGGCTTCCCGACGGCGCGGGTCAGGTCGTGAGCAGCACGTTGGACAGCGGTTCGGCTGCGGCGAAGCGGGTCAGCTGAGCCGCGAGCAGCCGCTTGGCGCGGGGCCAGAACGCCGAGGTGGAACCGCCCACATGAGGGCTGATCAGCACCCCGGGCGCATGCCAGAGCGGATGGCCGGCGGGCAGCGGCTCAGGGTCGGTGACGTCCAGGGCCGCGGTGATGCGCCCGCTCTCCGTCTCGGCGAGCAGCGCCTTGGTGTCCACGACGGGGCCGCGGGCCACGTTGACCAGCAGCGCTCCGTCCTTCATCCGGGCCAGGAAGTCGGCGCCGGCGAGGCCGCGGGTGGCCTCCGTGAGGGGCGTGGAGAGGATCACCACATCCGCTTCGGGGAGCAGCGACGGCAAATCGGAGAGTGCATGCACAAAACCGCGCGCCGTGTTGCGCTCAGAGCGCGCGATGCGCGCCACCCGCGCGCACTCAAAGGGCACGAGCCTGTCCTCGATGGCCGCGCCGATGGAGCCGTACCCGACGATGAGCACGGACTTGTCGGCGAGCGCGGGATAAAAGCCGGGCCGCCATTCCTCCTGGTCCTGGCATCGTATGAAGCCGGGCAGTCCGCGCAGGGAGGCGAGGATCAGGGCGAGGGTGAGCTCGGCGGTGGACGCCTCGTGCACTCCCCTGGCATTGCACAGGCGCACGCCGGCGCGGAGAGCGCCGAGCCCGGGCTGCACATGATCGATGCCCGCGGAGAGGGTCTGGACGACCTGTACGGATGACATCCGGGCCAGCGGCCGGACGGCGGTCTCCATGGGCTTCAGATAGGGCACGACGTAGAAGGCGCAGTCCGCGGGGTCCGCGGGGAACTCCTCGCCGCCGTCCCAGAAGCGGTAGGTCAGTCCCGCCGCGGCGGGATCGGGGAGACCGGCTATCTCATCGGCCGCGAACGGCAGCCATACATCCGAAGTCATGGCCCGAGGCTACGCGAAGAGTGATCAGCGGCATTGGTTACTTTGGGGTGCGGCCAAGGGAGGGGTACGGGGAGTTGGAGCGCAGGACAATCGGTGCGGCAGCCCTCGAGGTGGGCGCGATCGGGCTTGGCTGTATGCCGATGAGCTGGGCGTACAGCAGCTCCCAGCAGCGCGGGGACCGCTCGCTGCGCACGGTGCACACCGCGCTGGACGCCGGCTCGACCCTGCTCGACACGGCCGACATGTACGGCCCCTTCACCAATGAGCTGCTCATCGGCCGGGTGCTCAGACAGCGGCGGCACGATGCCTTCGTCTCCACCAAGGTGGGGCTGCTGGCAGGAGATCAGCATGTGGTGGCAAACGGCAGGCCGGGGTACGTCAAGCGCGCGTGCGACGCCTCGCTGCGCCGGCTGCAGACCGATGTGATCGATCTCTATCAGCTGCACCGTGCGGACCCCGAGGTGCCGGTCGAGGAGACCTGGGGGGCGATGGCCGAGCTGGTGAGCGCCGGGAAGGTGCGGGCGCTCGGGCTGTGTGCGGTGGGCGCGCGGGCCGCCCGCCGTGCGGGGCCGGCAGGCGGCGGCCGTTCCGGGGCCGAGCGGGCGGGCGGGAAGCGGGCCGCACCGGCCGATCTGTACGAGCAAACGATCCGCCAGCTCGAACGCGTACAGCAGGTCTTCCCGGTGAGCGCGGTGCAGGCCGAGCTGTCGGTGTGGTCGCCCGAGGCCCTGGTGCGGCTGCTGCCCTGGTGTACGGCGCGCGGCGTCGGCTTTCTGGCGGCGATGCCGCTGGGGAACGGGTTCCTCACCGGCACCCTCACCCCCGGGCAGGGGTTCGAGCCGGATGATGTGCGCGCCCGGCACCCCCGGTTCACCGCCGAGATGATGGCGGCGAACCAGCCCATCGTGGCCGGGCTGCGGCGCATCGCCGAGCGGCATGGACCAGGTGCGACCCCGGCCGGGGTGGCGCTGGCGTGGGTGCTGGCGCAGGGGCCCCATGTGGTGGCCGTGCCGGGGGCGAAGCGTGAGGAGTGGGCGGCGCAGAACGCGGGCGCGGCGTCGCTGCGGCTCTCCCCGTACGACCTGGCCGAGATCGCTCAGCTGCCCCCGGCCCGGGGATCCTGGGACTAGGGACCCCGGGACCAGGGGCCCGGGAGTGCAGGTGTCCGGGAGTGCAGGTGTCCGGGAGTGAGCGGCACAAGGCGCTGCGTTCTTGTAAGAAGGACCGGTCAGCGTGATCGCCCCATGGGACGCCGAAGTGCGCCCGGGCCGCGGAAGTGCGCCCCGGGCCGTCGAAGGGATTGCCAGCCGTGAAACGTCCTCAAGTGACGGCCTTGCGCGCCGCCGTGTGCGCCGCCGTGCTGCTGCTCGCCGCCGGATGCTCCTCCGGGGAGGGCGGGGACCCGGCCGGCGGACAGGGGACGGCGTCGTCCGGCGCGGCCTCTCCTTCGCCGACGGCGACCCGGTCGGACGCGGCCCCGGCGGCGCCGCCCGACAAGGGCTCGGTGACGGTGGTCTCCACCCTCACCGAGGAACTGGCGTCGCCCTGGGGGCTGGCCGCGCTTCCCGGCGGCGATCTGCTGGTCAGCTCGCGCGACGAGGGGACGATCACCCGAGTCGACGCCGAGACCGGGCAGAAGACCCTGCTCGGCTCGGTCCCGGGCGTGGCCCCCGGCGGCGAAGGCGGGCTGATGGGACTGGCCGTCTCGCCCGACTACGCCTCGGACCGCATGGTGTACGCCTACTTCACCACGGCGTCGGACAACCGCATCGCCCGCATGCTGTACGACGAGCAGAAGCCCGCAGGACAGCAGCTCGGCGCGCCCGACACGGTCCTCCGCGGCATCCCCAAGGGCATCATCCACAACGGCGGCCGGATCGCCTTCGGCCCGGACAAGATGCTGTACGCGGGCACCGGCGAGACCGGCGACACCGGGCTGGCACAGGACAAGGAGTCCCTCGGCGGCAAGATCCTGCGGATGACCCCGGACGGCGACCCGGTGCACGGCAACCCGGAAGCGGACTCCGTCGTGTACTCCTACGGGCACCGCAATGTGCAAGGGCTCGCCTGGGACTCGCAGAACCGGCTGTGGGCGGCGGAGTTCGGCCAGAACACCTGGGACGAACTCAATCTGATCGAGCCGGGCAAGAATTACGGCTGGCCTGAAGTCGAGGGCAAGGGCGGCGAGTCCGGCTTTGTCGACCCGGTGGCGCAGTGGTCCACCGACGAGGCCTCCCCCAGCGGCATCGCCTACGCCGAGGGCTCCATCTGGATGGCGGGCCTGCGGGGCGAGCGCCTGTGGCGCATCCCGCTCGCCGGGACGGAACTCTCCGCCGACCCCCAGTCGTTCCTGGAAGGAGAGCACGGCCGCCTGCGCACGGTCCTGTCGGCAGGCGGGGACGCGGTCTGGCTCGTCACCAGCGAGACGGACACCCGAGGCACGCCCGAGGCGGGGGACGACAAGATCCTCCGGCTGGAGGTGGAATAGAGGGAACCGTTGTTCAACCTCATCGAGGAGCTCTTCGCACCGGGCCGCCGGCACACGGACGAGGAGCGCAAGCGGCTGGAGCTGACGAAGGCCGACGTCAATGACAACGACCCCACGCGCGGCCCGATAGATCTGGCCTCCGGCAAGGTCACGATCCGCCTCCAGCCGCAGGATCCGCCCGCGGACCGGCCGCATCCGTGAACAGCCGCAGGCGGTGGGCCACCGCCGCGGCCTCCCCCAGCTCCGGCAGCAGCCGGGCGAGCTCGCCCTCCTGGCCGGCGGCGGCCTCGGCGAGCTCCTCGGGGAGCCTGCGGTGCAGGGTGCGCAGGGCGGTGGAGAAGGGCGCGAACGGCAGCCCGTCCGCGCCGATCTCCACACAGCCGCCGACGGCCACGGCGGCCTCGCGGCGGCAGGCCTCGGCGATCAGCTCCTCGACGAGGCGGGTCTTGCCGACCCCCGCCTCGCCGCCGAGCAGGAGCAGCTGAGGCTCGCCTGCGGAACCCGCGGCCCCGGGGGCGTCCCCGGAGGCGCGGGCCAGCGCGGCGGTGAGCGCGGTCAGTTCGGCGGCGCGGCCGACGAACACCGGGCTGACGGACCTGTTTTCCACGCTGCCGAGCATCGCACAGGGGTACACGGCGTACTCGGCGTTCATGGCGCACTCCCTGGTGACGAGATCTGCGATCGGCTGCCACCGGTTTCGGTGACGGCTTCGACTCTCGTCGGGGAGGGGGTGGGGGCGCATCGGGAGGGTGCCGGATTCTTGGGGGGTGGGGGCTGCGGGGTGCGGGCCTAAGGCGGTGGTTGCTCCCCTGCCCCGCCCCTTCCCGAAACTGGGGGCTCCGCCCCCAGGCCCCCGATCCTCAATCTCCCCCAGCTACCTCCCCCACAGAGGTGCCCCCAACGGGCTGGATTCTCCAGCCCCGCCGGTGATTTCAGGCGCGGGGGTCCGGGGGCGGAGCCCCCTGGTCAGGAGAGGCGGCCGCGCCACTCGGGCGCGAGCAGGGACCAGATCTCAATGTCCTGCCGCTCCCCCCGGTACGCGTACTGCTGCCGCAGCACACCCTCGCGCGTCATGCCCAGGCGCTGGGCGACCTTGATGCTGGGCTTGTTGGCGGCGGAGACGTACCACTCGACGCGGTGGATGCCGCGTTCTTCGACGGCCCAGTCGATGAGGACGCGGGTCGCGCGGGTGACGAGGCCGCGGCCCGTGGCGGACGGCTCCAGCCAGCAGCCCGCCTCGCACACGCCCTGGGCGGCGTCGAAGTTCGGGAACAGCACGCCGCCCACGAGCGTGCCGTCGAGCCAGATGCCGTAGATGCGGCCGGTGTCCGCGGCCTGCTTGTCGGCGTAGCGCTGCAGATGGGCGCGCGCGGAGTCGAGGTCGGCGACGACGTCGGGGAGTCCGACGTACTGGCCTATGTGCTCGCGTCCGCGGTCCATGTGGGCGAGGAACTCCTCTGCCTGCCAGGGTTCCAGTGGACGCAACTGTGCCTGGTCGTCGCCGAGCGACACCGCGAACATGCTTCTCCTCAGCCGGGGTTACGGCACGAGCTGGCCTTCTTCGCTCGCGCGCTGCCCTGGGATCTTCGCACGGGCGCCCGCGACGCAGTCCGGGGGTTCGATGCTGATCCTGGGGAGACGGCGGTCGAGCCAGCGCGGCAGCCACCAGTTCGCGCCGCCGAGCATATGCATCAGCGCGGGGACGAGAAGGGTGCGCAGGACGAAGGCGTCGAGGGCGACGGCCGCGGCGAGGGCGATGCCGAACATCGCGATGACCCGGTCGCCGCTGAGCACGAAGGCGAGGAAGACCGAAATCATGATCACGGCAGCGGAGTTGATAACGCGGCTGGTCTCGGCGAGGCCGACCCGTACCGCGCGCCGGTTGTCGCCGGTCTCCAGCCACTCCTCGTACATCCGGCTGACCAGGAAGACCTGGTAGTCCATGGAGAGTCCGAAGAGCACGGAGACCATGATGACCGGCAGGAAGGGTTCGATCGGCCCGGCCGCGCCCAGTCCGAGCAGTTCGCTGCCCCAGCCCCATTGGAAGATCGCGACGACGATGCCGAAGGAGGAGGCGACGGCGGCGATGTTCATCGCGGCGGCCTTGAGCGGGATGCCGATCGAGCGGAACGCGAGCAGCAGGAGCAGACAGCCCAGGGCGATGACGACGCCGACGAAGAGCGGGAGCTTGCCGACGATGACGTCGGCGAAGTCGTCGTAGCCGGCGGTCAGGCCGCCGACGTACACATCCAGGGAGGTGCCGTCCACGGCGTCGGGCAGCACATCGCCGCGCAGCCGGTCGACGAGGTCGCTGGTGGCCTGCGACTGGGGTGCGGAGTCGGGTACGACGGTGAGGACGGCGGTGTCGCCGCTGCCGTTGTAGGCGACCTGGCCGACCGATTCGACGCCCTTGGTGTCACGCAGCGTGTCGGCGAGCTTGTCCATGGCGACATGGTCGCCGGGCCCTTCGAGGTCCCCGACGAGGGTCAGCGGTCCGTTGACGCCCGGCCCGAAGCCGTCGGCCAGCAGGTCATAGGCCTGTCGGGTGGTCGAGGAGGCGGGCTTGTTGCCCTGGTCGGAGGTGCCGAGGTGGAGCGAGAGCATCGGCAGGGCGAGCACCGCCATGACGACGGCGGCGACGGCGCCGAGCAGCTTGGGGTGGCGCTCGACGAACGCGGACCAGCGGGCGGCGAAGCCGGTGGGCAGTTCGGGCTGCGGGCCGTGCTCGGCGAGCTGACGGCGCTCGCGGCGGCTGAGGGCCCGCATGCCGATGAACGACAGCAGCGCGGGCAGCAGCGTCACCGAGGCGGCGACGGTCAGCACGACGGTGAGGGAGGCGGCTATGGCGACGCCGTTGAGGAAGCCGAGCCGCAGGATGAGCATGCCGAGCAGGGCGATGCACACGGTTGCGCCGGCGAAGACGACGGCCCGGCCGGTGGTGGCGACGGCGTTGCGCGCCGCCTCCTCCACCGTGAGTCCGCGTTTGAGGCCTCTGCGGTGCCGGGTGACGATGAACAGCGCGTAGTCGATGCCGACGCCGAGGCCGATGAGCAGGCCGAGCATCGGCGCGAAGTCGGCGACCGTCATCACATGGCCGAGGAGCTGGATGCCCGCGTAGGCGGTGCCGACGGACACCAGGGCGGTGGCGATGGGCAGCACGCTGGCGGCGAGGGAGCCGAAGGCGAGGAAGAGGACGACGGCGGCGACGGCGACGCCCACGATCTCGGCGATATGCCCGCCGGACGACTCGGTCATCGCGATGGCGCGGCCGCCCAGCTCGATCTGGAGCCCGTCGCCCTCGGCGGCCTTGGCGGTGGCGACGACCGCTTCCGCCTGCTCCTTGGGGATGTCGTTGGCCGACTGCTCGAAGGTGACCGTGGCGTAGGCGGTGTGGCCGTCGGCGCTGATGCGTCCCTGGCCTTCGCTGCCGTACGGGCTGGTCACGGAGGCGACGCCGGGCAGCTGCCCGACCTCGTCGAGCATCCCGGAGGTGCGCTCCTGGACGTCCACGGCGCGCACGCTCTGGCTGTCGGCATGCCAGACGATGGTGTCGCTGTCGCCGCCCGTGCCCGGGAAGCCCTCCTGCATCAGGGCTGAGGCGCGGCCCGACTCGGTGCCTGGGATGTGGTAGTCGTTCGAGTACGCGGATCCCGTGGCGCCCGCCGCGGCCGCGACGCCGACGAGGGCGAGCAGCCAGAGCAGGACGGTGGCGAGTCGGTGCGAGATGCACCATCGGGCGATGGCTGCCAAAGAACTAGCTCCCTGGGTCGAATACGGATCTTTGCCAGGGAACAGCCTGCAAAGAACTCATGACCTACGGGTAGACACTCTGGCAGCGAATCGTGATCATTTGTCCGTTTCGTGGTGTTACTCACAGCGGGCGCTCCGATGCGCCCGACGGGCGCACGCATGATCAACGCCCGCCCTTCGTCACGCAGTGTGAGGCACAGGCCGCGGTCATCGTCATGGGGGCCTGCATGGGTTGGCCGATGTGCGACACCGTTGTCAGCGGCGGCTGGCACGATGGCGGGTATGGACTACAGGGGGACAGACCAACGACATGCGTTAGCGCCGCATGACGCGGCGGAGTTCGCCCGGTCGCTGTATGAGGCGTCAGGGCTTTGGCCGGGGCAGAGACCGGTGCCCCTGCTCACTCTCGACCCGCGGGCGCCGCTCGCGGAGCGACGGGAGTCCTTCCGGGCGGTGTATGACGCGATCGTGGACCGGATCGGCGAGCCGACGCTGTACGGCGGCTCGGCGCACGGTCCGAACATCCGCTGGCGGGACGCCGGGCGGCTGCTGCTGCTCTCCGGCGACCGCCATCAGGTGCAGCTCTCGCTGCACGACACCGAGGCGCTGGAGGACCAGGAGCGCAGGACGTTCGCCTGGGGCGGGGCCTGGTCCGCCGATGAGCCGCATGACTTCGAGCATCTGCCGTACAGCTGGCAGCTGGACCGCGGGGGGCCGGGCGAGCGCCCGCCGGAGCGGCCGGGCGGCCGCCGCGCCACCTCGCTTGAGCACTTCGAGCGTGCGCTTTCGCTGCTGCTCACCGCCTGGGTGGAGCAGTTGTCGGTGCAGGTCGGCTGGGACTGGGCGAGCTTCTGCGTGACCAGCGGAGCGGACCGCGGCCGACAGCTCCTGGTGTCGTACAGCCTGGAGGACGGCCTGCATGTGTCGATCGACGACCGGGACGGGGAGGACACAGCGGAGCGCGCGCTGCTGATGACCTCCCGCGGCTGGCAAAGCCGCGACCGGGGCTGGTGGCAGGCGGACTTTCCCGATCCGGACCGCGCGGACGCCGCCCTGTTGGCCCGCCTCGCCCTCACCGAACTCCGCGCCCGCGGCACCCGCTCTCCGGACCAGCTCCGCGCCCGCGATGTGAGCTGCAAGGACCGCGGCGAGATGTGGCTGCCGGGGCTGGGCATACGGCACTGACGCGCGGCCGCGGCCCGGCGGGGTGGGGGGGGCTTCGCCCCCCACCCCAGGGGCTGGCCCAGCGCTGCGCGCGAGCCGGCCCCGCGGCGCGGACGACAGACGCCCTGGCACCCGGCGGCGCGGCACGGCGCGGCAGCGACACGGCGACAGCGACACCTGCGTGGCGACCGCGACACACCGGACGATCAACCGTGCCCGCCACCCGAGCGGCGGGGGCCACGCGGCATGTCCGACCGTGCCCACGCCGGGAGGACGATCGGGCCGTTCAGCAGCACGCCGCCGCGGCTCGCGGTGCGGGCAGGCGCGCGGGGGCCTCCCTCCGAGAGGCGGACGAAGCCCGCCCGCCCGGCAGCGGCATCGGCCTTCAGCCGCCCCGCGAGGGTTGTGCCCCGCCGAGTGGTGTAGCCGGTCAGCCTTGGCCGCCGCGCAGGCGGCGGCAGGTTTGGCCGGAGGGCCGGATCGCCTCCGCCACCCCGACCGGCCCGCGCGGCGGCGCGGAGCCTCGGCCGGGCCAGCCGATCACAGACCATCCGGACCGGCGCGGTCCGGATGACTGCGCCACTCGGCGGGACGCCACCCCCGCGGGGACGCAGAAGCGAAAGTCCGCCCGGCGAAACACGGCCCGGCGAAACGCCAGGGGCGGCGCGCCGTCATACAACGGCGCGCCGCCCCTGGGTCGGCCTCAGCGGCAGGCGATCACGCCTCGACGCCGAGCTTCTGCAGGATCAGCTCCTTGACGCGGGCAGCGTCCGCCTGGCCGCGGGTGGCCTTCATGACCGCGCCGACGAGCGCGCCGACCGCCGCCACCTTGCCGCCGCGGATCTTGTCGGCGATGGCCGCGTTGCCCGCGATCGCCTCGTCGACGGCCGCGCCCAGCGCGCCCTCGTCCGAGACGACCTTCAGACCGCGCTTCTCGACGACCGTGTCCGGGTCGCCTTCGCCGGCGAGCACGCCCTCGATGACCTGCCGGGCGAGCTTGTCGTTCAGATCGCCGGAGGCGACCAGCTCGGCCACGCGGGCCACCTGCGCCGGGGTGATCGGCAGGGCCCCGAGTTCCACGCCTTCCTCGTTGGCGCGGCGGGCCAGCTCGCCCATCCACCACTTGCGGGCGGACGCGGCGTCCGCGCCCGCCTCCGTGGTGGCGACGATCAGATCGACCGCGCCCGCGTTGAGGATGGACTGCATGTCGAGCGCGGAGACGCCCCACTCCTCCCGCAGCCGGTTGCGGCGTACGCGCGGCAGCTCGGGCAGCCCGGCGCGCAGTTCCTCGACCCACTCGCGGGACGGGGCGACGGGCACCAGGTCGGGCTCCGGGAAGTAGCGGTAGTCCTCGGCCTCCTCCTTGACGCGGCCCGGCGTCGTCGTGCCGTCGTCCTCGTGGAAGTGGCGGGTCTCCTGGACGATCTTGTCGCCCGCGGCAAGCACGGCCGCATGCCGCTGGATCTCGAAGCGGACGGCCCGCTCGACCGACCGCAGCGAGTTGACGTTCTTCGTCTCGCTGCGGGTGCCGAAGACCGAGGCGCCCTGCGGGCGCAGCGACAGGTTGACGTCGCAGCGCATCTGGCCCATCTCCATCCGGGCCTCGGAGACGCCCAGCGCCCGGATGAGCTCGCGCAGCTCGGTGACGTACGCCTTGGCGACCTCCGGCGCACGCTCGCCCGCGCCGACGATCGGCTTGGTGACGATCTCGATCAGCGGGATGCCGGCGCGGTTGTAGTCCAGCAGGGAGTGGGACGCGCCGTGGATACGGCCGGTGGCGCCGCCGATGTGGGTCGACTTGCCGGTGTCCTCCTCCATGTGGGCGCGTTCGATCTCCACCCGGAAGACCTCGCCGTCCTCCAGCTGGACGTCCAGATAGCCGTTGAAGGCGATCGGCTCGTCGTACTGGGAGGTCTGGAAGTTCTTCGGCATGTCCGGATAGAAGTAGTTCTTCCGGGCGAAACGGCACCACTCGGCGATCTCGCAGTTGAGCGCCAGGCCGATCTTGATCGCGGACTCCACGCCGGTGGCGTTGACGACCGGGAGCGAACCCGGCAGGCCCAGACAGGTTGGGCAGGTCTGCGAGTTCGGCGCCGCGCCCAGCTCGGTGGAGCAGCCGCAGAACATCTTGGTCTTGGTGCCGAGCTCGACATGGACCTCCAGGCCCATGACGGGGTCGTAGGCCGCGAGGGCCGCCTCGTACGACACCAGTTCAGTGACGGTCACGGTGAAACTTTCCCTCTCAGCCGAGCAGGACGTCGTCGTCGCCGATGCGCTTCAGCTCGCGGTAGAGCAGCGCAAGGCCGGTCACGATGGCCGCGGCGGACACGGCGGCGTCGATCAGCCGGAGTGTGTCGTGCTCCATGCGGGCCTTCTTGGCCTGCTTGATCACACTCACCGCGCCGAACGCGGTGGTGCCCATGGACAGATACGTACCGGTCTTGGACTTCTTGAAGCCCTTGGCCTTGGACATGGCACTCACAGCGAGGGAGCCTCCTCCAGCAGCGGATGACCCCACTTTTCCACGAAGGCGGCCTCGACGGCGGCACCCACCGTGTAGAGGCGGTCGTCCTTCATCGCGGGGGCGACGATCTGCAGACCGACCGGGAGGTTGTCCTCCGGGGCCAGGCCGCAGGGCAGCGACATCGCGGCATTGCCGGCCAGGTTGACCGGGATGGTGCACAGGTCGGCGTAGTACATCGCGATCGGGTCGTCCACGCGCTCGCCGATCGGGAAGGCGGTGGTCGGGGTCGTCGGGGAGACGATCACGTCGACCTGCTCGAAGGACTTCTCGAAGTCCTGCTTGATGAGGGTGCGCACCTTCTGGGCGGAGCCGTAGTACGCGTCGTAGTAGCCGGAGCTCAGCGCATAGGTGCCGAGCATGATGCGGCGCTTGACCTCGGGGCCGAAGCCGTCCGCGCGGGTGACGGCGGTGACGTCCTCGGCGGACGTGGCGCCGTCGTCGCCGGTGCGCAGGCCGTAGCGCAGACCGTCGAAGCGGGCCAGGTTCGAGGAGCACTCGGACGGCGCGATCAGGTAGTACGCGGAGAGCGCGAGGTCGAAGGACGGGCAGTCCAGCTCCACGACCTCTGCGCCCAGCTCCTTCAGCAGCGCGACGGACTCCTCGAAGCGCTGCATCACCCCGGCCTGGTAGTGCTCGCCGCGGAACTGCTTGACGACGCCGACGCGCATGCCGGCGACCGAGCCGTTGCGGGCGGCCTCGACGACCGGCGGGACCGGGGCGTCGATCGACGTCGAGTCGAGCGGGTCATGGCCGGCGATGGCCTCGTGCAGCAGCGCGGCGTCCAGGACCGTGCGGGCGCAGGGGCCGCCCTGGTCGAGGGAGGACGAGAACGCGACCATGCCGTAGCGGGACACCCCGCCGTATGTCGGCTTGACGCCGACCGTGCCGGTGACCGAGGCGGGCTGGCGGATGGAGCCGCCGGTGTCCGTGCCGATGGCCAGCGGCGCCTGGTACGAGGCGAGCGCCGCGCTGGAGCCGCCGCCGGAGCCGCCCGGGATCTTCGTCAGGTCCCAGGGGTTGCCGGTCGGGCCGTAGGCGCTGTTCTCGGTGGAGGACCCCATGGCGAACTCGTCCATGTTGGTCTTGCCGAGGATGACGACGTCCGCGGCCTTCAGCTTCTTGGTGAGCGTCGCGTCGTACGGCGGGATCCAGCCCTCAAGGATCTTGGATCCGACGGTGGTCGGGATGCCCTCGGTGGTGAAGATGTCCTTGAGCGCGAGCGGCACGCCCGCCAGCGGGCCGAGCTTCTCGCCCGCCTCGCGCTTGGCGTCCACGGCGCGGGCCTGGGCGAGCGCGCCCTCCCGGTCCACGTGCAGAAACGCGTGCACCTTCTCGTCGACGGCCTCGATGCGGGCGAGGTGCGCCTCGGTGACCTCGACGGCGGTGAGCTCGCCGGAGGCGATCTTCGCGGCGATCTCGGCCGCGGTGAGCTTGATGATGCTGTCCGTCATGGCGCTCACTCCTCCCCCAGGATCTGCGGCACCTTGAAACGCTGCTGCTCCTGGGCCGGGGCGCCGGAGAGCGCCTGCTCGGGGGTGAGCGACGGACGGACCTCGTCCGCGCGCATGACGTTGGTCAGCGGCAGCGGGTGGGAGGTCGGGGGCACGTCTTGGTCGGCGACCTCGGAGACGCGGGCGACCGCGCCGATGATGTCGTCGAGCTGTCCGGCGAAGTGGTCGAGCTCTTCGTCCTTCAGCTCCAGACGCGCCAGCCGGGCGAGGTGGGCGACCTCCTCGCGCGTAATGCCAGGCATGCAGCGATCCTCAGGGGTGAGTGTGAGTGTTTTGGCCTCAATCCTATGGGGCGCGCGACGTCGGCCGGTAAACGGTTCGGTTCACGTGTGGGGCTCCGCCCTCACACCCCCCTGCCCCGCGCCTTAAGGCACCGGCCTCCGTTGGGTGCGGATTGCCTGCCCTTGGGTTCCTTGGGGTGCGGGGTCTTGTCCCGCCTCGGGTGGTCGGGGCCCCTCCGGGCCTGACGGGCCCGGCTCCCCCGGCGACCCGCACCCGACAGGGCGCCAGCCCGGCGCGGCCGACCCGCGGGGTCTGGGGTCAGGCGACCGTCTGCCCCGAGGGGTTCTCCGCGTCGGCGGAGACCGCGGGCGCCGCCGACGCCCCCGCGCCCGCACCGGCACCGGCACCGGCAGGAAGCTCCGCCGGGCGCCGCCACCCGTGCTCCCCGCGGGTGCGGAGCCACGCCGTGGTCTCCTGCGGCGGCATCGCGGGCGCGACCAGCCACCCCTGCACGGCGTCGCACCCCATGCTCCGCAGCCGCTCCCAGGTCTCGTCGTCCTCCACGCCCTCCGCGACCACAAGGAGCCCCAGCGAATGCGCGAGGTCCAGGGTGCAGCGGACGATCTCCGCGTCTTCGGCGTCGACGGCGAGCCGGGCCACGAAGGAGCGGTCGATCTTGAGTTCGCTCACCGGGAGGCGGCGGAGGTGGACCAGTGAGGAGTACCCGGTGCCGAAGTCGTCGAGGGACATCTTCACGCCGTGGTCGCTGAGCCCGGCGAGCGTGTCGGCGGCGCGCTGCGGGTCCTCCAGCAGCACATGCTCGGTGATCTCCAGCTGGAGGGCGCCCGGCGGCACCCCGTGGCGGGCGAGCCGCGCGGCGACGGCCCCGGCGAAGCCGGGGGTGTGGACGTCGCGCGGGGAGACGTTGACCGCCACCGGGACCGTCAGGCCCTGCTCGCGCCAGCGGGCGACCTGTGCGAGCGCGGTCTCCAGGACGTACTCCGTCAGATGCGGCATCAGCCCGGAGGACTCGGCGATCGCGATGAATTCGTCCGGCGGGACGCGCCCCCGGTCCGGGTGGACCCAGCGCACCAGCGCTTCGAGGCCGGCGACATGCCCGTCGAAGCCGACCTTGGGCTGGTAGTGCAGCTCCACCTCGCCGGCGTCGAGGGCCCGCCGCAGATCGCCGAGGAGGCCGAGCCGGTCGGGGGTGTTGCTGTCGCGCTTGGATTCGTACACCTCGACGCCCGTGCGGTCCCGCTTGGCCTGGTACATGGCCACGTCGGCGCGGCGCAGCAGCCCTTCGGCGTCATGGGCGTGGTCGGGGAAGACGGCGAGGCCCGCGCTGGCCTCCAGGACGAGGGTGAGCCCGTCCAGGTCGAGCGGCGAGGACAGGGCCGCGGCGAGGTGGCGGGTGATGCGCTGGGCGCTGGTGGTGGAGTCAGCCGTGGGCAGCAGCACCGCGAACTCGTCGCCGCCCAGCCGCGCGGCCTCCGCCCCGCGCGGCAGCGCGGCCTTCAGCCGCTCGGCTATCTGGAGGAGCAGCCGGTCGCCTGCCAGATGGCCGAGTGTGTCATTGACCGAACGGAAGCGGTCGAGGTCGATCAGGACCAGAGCGGCCCGCTCGCCGCTTCCCTCGGCGTCCTCCAGCGCGGCCCAGGTGCGCTCCAGCAGCCACTGACGGTTGGGCAGTCCGGTCAGCGGGTCGCGGAGCTGTTCCTCCGCGCGGACCCGAGCGATCCACAGGGTGGAGTCCAGGGCGATCAGCGGCACGGCGAACAGCGGCAGGAACAGCGGCCTGGTCATGGCGACGACGCAGATCAGCGGGGTGATGCCGAGGAGGGC
Source organism: Streptomyces sp. PR69 (assembly GCF_026420845.1). Lineage (GTDB taxonomy): Bacteria > Actinomycetota > Actinomycetes > Streptomycetales > Streptomycetaceae > Streptomyces. The sequence goes on from NZ_JAOWCB010000018.1 coordinate 53,556, forward strand.
GACGGCGACGAGCCCCTGCCGGAGCAGGGCGGTGCGCGCGGCGGTGGGCAGTCCGCCGCCCTGCGGGGCCAGCACATACCACAGCAGTACGCGGGTGACGGCGAGATAGGCGGTGGCGGCGGCCATGACCTCGGGGGCGGCCGCGATCCCCCAGCCGAGGGGGTTCCAGGGGGCGGCGACGCTCGGGACCACCCCGAACGCGGCGAGGAGCAGCGCCGCCGCGCCGATGCCGAGGATGTCGACCGCGCCGTGCAGCACGCCCTGCCGCCAGCGGCTGCGGCGGGCGACCCCGACGAGGGCGACGACGGCGAGGCTGACGAGGCCTGCGGGAACCCAGCCGAACAGCAGCAGCACGGCCAGGGTGAGGGCGGCGCCGGAGCCGGTGCCGCCCCACCAGCGGTCGCGCCCCAGCGCGACGAGATGGCCGACGACCAGGCCGGTGAGAAGCGCCAGCGACCAGCCGAGCCCGCCGCCGGGAAAGAGGGCCTGGCCCTCGCGCACGCTGTGCACGATTCCCGCGGCGAGGACGCCCGCGGCGCCGGCCATGACGGCGAGGGGCAGCCAGGGCGCCGTGTCCGCAAGGGCCGCGAAGGCACGCGGCCGTGAGACCGGGGCGGCGCTTTCGGTCGGTTTCATTCCCGTCCCTCTCACAGCCGGCGGTGCCGTTGCCTCTGCCTCGCGATGGCTCCCGTTGTCATCCCACCACGACTGAAATCCCACCACGCAGCCGTGCACGAAAGGCGCGCATCTCAACAGTAGGCCGCAGGAAGCTCGGACGGGCAGCGCTCTACAGCTCTTGCCCGAATGCGACCTGGCCACCCTTATCCATCTGGTATGGGCCGAACGGGTGACCTGTACCGAGTGTTCCGTCCACCCGGCTCGCCGTACATTTCCGGCCTTTCGCGTCCTGTGCACGCCATTGCGTAAGCCCTTCACGGCTCCCTCCCAAGCCCCGCACATTGCCGGTCCATTACGCCTCTTGGGGCACAGCGGCCTCACGCGCCGCGTCCGGGCCCTGTTTCAGCAGGACTTCAAAGCCGTCTTCGTCCAGCACCGGAACTTTCAGCTGCATGGCCTTGTCATACTTGGAGCCGGGGTTGTCACCGACGATCACAAATCCGGTCTTCTTGGAGACCGAGCCAGTCACTTTCGCGCCAATTTTCTGCAGCGCCTCTTTTGCGCCATCCCGGGTGTAGTTCTGCAGGGTGCCGGTGACGACGACGGTGACGCCCTCCAGCGGCCGGGGCCCCTCGTCCTCCCCCGCGCCCTCTTCCTCCATCCGGACGCCCGCGGCACGCCACTTGCGCAGAATCTCACGGTGCCAGTCCTCTTCGAACCACTGTTTGAGCGAGGCTGCGATGGTCGGACCGACCCCTTCGACGGCCGCGAGCTCCTCCTCGGACGCCTGCTCGATCCGCTCGATCGACCGGAACTCACGCGCCAGCGCCTCCGCAGCGACCGGCCCGACATGACGGATCGACAACCCCGTGATGATCCGCGCGAGGGGCCGCTCCTTGGCCGCCGCGATGTTCTCCAGCATGGCGACCGCGTTCTTCTTCGGCTCGCCCTTCTGGTTGGCGAAGACCGTGACGACCTTCTCCTCGCCCGTCTTGGGATCGCGCTTGGGCAGCCCGCTGTCCTGGTCGAGGACATACGCCTTGATGGGCAGCAGCTGCTCGACGGCGAGGTCGAACAGATCGCCCTCGTCCGTCAGCGGCGCCTCGGCGGGCTCCAGCGGCCGGGTCAGCGCGGCAGCCGCCACATAGCCGAAGTTCTCGATGTCCAGGCACTTGCGGCCGGCGAGATAGAACAGCCGCTCACGCAACTGCGCAGGGCAGGAGCGGGCGTTGGGACAGCGCAGATCGACGTCCCCCTCCTTCATGGGACGCAGCGCCGTCCCGCACTCGGGGCACTCGGAGGGCATCTCGAACTCGCGCTCGCTGCCGTCCCGCAGATCGACGACCGGGCCGAGGATCTCCGGGATGACGTCACCGGCCTTGCGCAGCACCACCGTGTCGCCGATGAGGACGCCCTTGGCCTTGACCACGTCCTGGTTGTGCAGCGTGGCGAACTCGACCTCGGAGCCGGCCACGGTGACCGGTTCCACCTGGGCATACGGCGTCACCCGGCCGGTGCGGCCGACGCCAACCCGGATATTGACCAGCTTGGTGTTGACCTCCTCCGGCGCGTACTTCCACGCGATCGCCCAGCGCGGGGCGCGCGAGGTGGAGCCCAGCCGCCCCTGGAGCGGGATCTCGTCGAGCTTGACGACCACGCCGTCGATCTCGTGCTCCATCGAGTGGCGGTTCTCGCCGAAGTACGCGATGAACTCGCGCACCTCCTTGAGCGAGTCCACGACCTTGTTGTGCGCGGCGGTCGGCAGACCCCACTCGTGCAGCAGCTCGTACGCCTCCGACAGGCGGTCGATCTGCAGCCCGTCGCGCGCGCCGAGACCGTGCACCAGCATGTGGAGCGGACGGGTGGCGGTGACCTTGGGGTCCTTCTGCCGCAGCGAGCCCGCGGCCGCGTTCCGCGGATTGGCGAAGGGCTTGTCGCCCGCCTCCACCAGACGGGCGTTGAGCTCCTCGAAGGCGTGCATCGGGAAGTAGACCTCGCCGCGGATCTCCACAAGATCCGGGATGCGGTCGCCCTTGAGCCGGTCCGGAATGCCCCCGATGGTGCGGACGTTGGGCGTGATGTCCTCGCCGGTGCGGCCGTCGCCGCGGGTGGCGGCCCGGGTCAGCCGCCCCTTCTCGTACGTCAGATTCACCGCGAGGCCGTCGACCTTCAGCTCGCACAGGAAGTGGTGCTCGGACTCTCCGACCTCGCGCGCCACCCGCTCGACCCAGGCGGCCAGCTCCTCGTCGTCGAAGGCATTGTCGAGCGACAGCATGCGCTCGCGGTGCTCGACGGCCGTGAACTCCGTCTCATAGGTGCCGGCGACCTTCTGCGTCGGCGAGTCCGGCGTGCGCAGCTGGGGATACTCCTCCTCCAGCTTCTCCAGGGAACGCATCAGCCGGTCGAACTCGCTGTCGCTGATGACCGGCTGGTCCTTCACGTAGTACCGGAAGCGGTGCTCCTCGACCTGCTCGGCCAGCTGCGCATGCCGCTCCCGCACCTCCGCGGGCAGGTCCTGCTGCGCCTTCTGCTGCTCACCAGCCACCGTGTCGTCCTCCCGTGTCCCACCGGTGCCACCCGTCACCGGTACCCGCCGGACCCGCCGTGGGCGCCGCCGTACCCCCGAGCACCCGTCACTCAGGGTTGTCCGCGAGCGATCTCGCGGCCCGGACGCAGTGGGCGAGCGCCGCACGGGCGTACGCGGGCGAGGCACCCGCGAGACCGCATGTGGGAGTGATCACCACGGACTCCGCGAGAGTCCCCGGATTCAGCCCCAGCCTGCGCCACAGCGTCCTGACACCCATGACGCTACCGGCAGGGTCTGACAATGCCGTGTCGGCGGACGGCACGACCCCGGCGAGCAGCCGGACGCCCGCCTCCACCGCCTCGCCGATCGCTTCCTCATCACGCTCGGTGATCAGTTGGAAATCGAACGAAACGGCCGACGCTCCGGCGCGCCGCAGCAGCGCGAAGGGCACGTCCGGCGCGCAGGAGTGCACCACGAGCGGGCCGTCGCAGACCGCCCCCACCTCGCGCAGCGTGCTCTCGACGAGCTGCCGGTCGACGGCCCGGTGGGTGCGGTAGCCGCTGGCCGTGCGGATCTGTCCGCGCAGCACGGCGGTGAGCGACGGCTCGTCGAGCTGGAGGACCAGCTGCGCGCCCGGCACCCGGCGGGCGACCTCCGCGAGGTGGGCGCGCAGCCCCTCCGCGAGCGACGCCGCAAGATCCCGGCAGGCCCCCGGATCGGCGAGCGCCGCCTCGCCGCCGCGCAGCTCCACGGCGGCGGCGAGCGTCCAGGGCCCCACGGCCTGCACCTTGAGCGGCCCGGCGTACCCCTGGGTGTGCTCCTCCAGCGCGTCGAGGTCTTCGCCGAGCCAGGAGCGGGCGCGCCGGGTGTCCCGGCCGGGCCGGTCGCTGATCCGCCAGCCGCTGGGCTCCACGTGCGCGTACAGGTCGACAAGCAGCCCGACGGTCCGCCCGATCATGTCCGCGCCGGGCCCTCGGGCGGGCAGCTCGGGCAGGTGCGGAAACTCCTCGAAGGTCCCGGCGACGGTCTTCGCGGCCTCGCGCGCGTCCCCGCCGGGCATGGACCCGACGCCGGTCGCGCCCCGGAACATCTGCTCGCTCATCGCCTCGGCCGCACCGTCAGATCGTTGATCTCCGCGTCCCGGGGCAGGTCGATCGCGGTGAGAATCGCCGTCGCGACGGACTCGGGGTCGATCCAGCGGGACGGCTCGTACTCCTTGCCCTCCTGGGAGTGCACCTTGGCCTGCATGGGGCTGGCGGTGCGCCCCGGATAGACGGAGGTCACCCGCACCCCGTTCGCGTACTCCTCCTGCCGCAGCGAGTCCGCGAGCGCCTTCAGCCCGTGCTTGGACGCGGCGTACGCGCTCCACTGGGCATGCGCGTTGAGCCCGGCGCCGGAGTTGACGAAGACCACATGCCCCCGCGCGGCCCGCAGCTGGGGCAGAAAAAGCCGGGTGAGCTCGGCGGGCGCGATCAGATTGACATTGAGCTGCTGCCGCCAGGTCTTGCAGCTCAGCTCGCCGACCGCGCCGAGGTCCACGACCCCCGCGCTGTGCACCAGCGAGTCGATCCGCTCCGGCATCGTCTGATGCCCGAACGCCCACGAGATCCGGTCCGGCTCCGCGAGATCCGCGACGAGCGTACGGGCCCCGGGGAACTGCCCGGCCAGCTCCTTCGCCCGTCCCGCGTCCCGCGCCAGCAGTACGAGGTCGTCGCCGCGCTCATCGAGCCGCCGCGCCACGGCCGCGCCGATTCCGGAACCGGCGCCGGTGATCACATGTGTAGCCATGGCCCCATGCTCGCATCACCGGCGGCGCATGCACTCCTCCAGGGTGTGCCCGCCCTCACCGATGAGCTGCGCCAATTCGCGCACGGGCCGGGTGTGGCGCTCGCCGCGGATGTTCATGGCCGACGCCTGCGGGTGGGGGGAATCCCCATCCCGGCGTTCTCGTTGTGCCGTGCATGACCTCAGGCCACCGCATCACGATCGAACGCTCCACGCACCACGTCCGCGTCCTCTCGGCCGGAGCCGTCCTGGCGGAGAGCCGCCGCCCTCTGGTGCTGCGCGAGACAGGCTGCCCCGTGCGTTACTACATCCCCCCGGAGGACGTCCGCACAGACCTGTTGACGGAATCGGACACCCACACGTACTGCCCCTTCAAGGGCACGGCCTCCTACTGGTCCCGCCCGGAAGCGAAGGACCTGGTGTGGGCGTACCCGGTCCCCAAGCCGGACGTGGCTCAGATCAAGGGGCACTTCTGCTTCTACGAGGCGGAGGTGGTGGAGCCGTCCGGCTGAGCAGCTCATGGGCCCGCTGGTCAGCCGGCTGAACACTCGGGGCACTCGCCGACTCTCGTCAGCATTCCCCGGACGCGGTCGCCCCCTGCATGTTCCAGGTCTCCACAGTGAACGAGTCCGGCGGCTGCTGCCGCACCGCCGCCCGTACGTCTCCGGCCGACGGAGGCGCTGACGCCCTGGGGCACGGCGCGGCCGCGCCGGCCGAGGGAGCCTGAACGCCCCACCACAGCAAGGGGACGACGCCGACGCCGGCCAGTGCCGCCGTCCATCTGCGGATGAGCAGGCTCCGCATGAGTCACTCCTCAGCATCATGCCGGGCGCCGCGGCCCGGCCCACCCCGACGCTACGAACGCCCGCTCACGCCGGCATCCGCACGCACATGGCGCTAGCCCGACCGGTGTCACCGTTGCTCCACCCGGACGGCGCGCGCCGCTGCCCCGGCGTCATGCTCAGGCGGCCAGCGCAGGGGCCACGGGCGCGGCGGGGCCCGCGTCGCCGAGCAGCGGGAGGTCCCCGGGCGGGGGCGGGCCGTCGTCGCCGTGGACCAGTTCGAACCAGATGCTCTTGCCGCCCGCCCCGAGGAGCGCCTCCCCGATGCGGCAGCCGCCCCAGGCGTCGGCGAGCAGATCCAGGATCAGCAGCCCGCGGCCCCGCTCGGCGTCCGGCCCTTCCGGGATCAGCGGAACGGGGAACTCGGGGCTCGTGTCCATCACGCTCACCCGGAGCACGGGCAGCGTCCAGCGCAGCCGGACGGTCGCGGGCCCGGAGGAGTAGCAGACGGCGTTCGCGGCAAGCTCCGACGTCAGCAGCTCGGCCCGGTCGGTGAGTTCGTGCAGCCGGTGCGCGGTGAGCACGGCGCGGAGCGTGGTCCGGGCGATGGCGGGGCCGCGGGGGTCCCGCGGGAAGTGGAGCTCGTACTCCCAGGGGTCTGCGAAGGGGATCGGGGCGGGAGTGTGTCCGCCCGGGGCCGGATGCTCGTGGTCCGCATGTGCCATGCGGGGGCCTCCTACGGCGAGTTGAGTGGTGTGGCTCACACGATAGGACACCTCAACTCACGTGTGAGGCATCTTTCACGGACGAGTGAATGCCAGGTCGGTTCACTAGACCGCCGTAACACCCGCTGCCAGACTGGCCGTTCGCTTCAGGAGAGGAACCATGGCACCACGGAGCGCACCCACCGGCCGTCAGCGCCGTCTGGCCACCGAGCTGCGCCGCATGCGCGAACACGCGGGCGTTTCCATTCAGGAAGCGGCCTCGATGCTCGGCGCGGATCGCACAATGATCTCCAACATCGAGGCCGGGCGGACCACCGTCAGCGATGAACGGGTACGGCAACTCGCCAGCCACTACAAATGCCCGGACCAGGCGCTCGTCGACGCGCTCGCGGACATGGCCAACAGCCGCAGGGCCAGGCACTGGTGGAGCGAGTACCGGGGAAAGCTGCCGGATGGGCATCTGGACGTATCAGAGTTGGAATACCATGCCGTACGTATCCGCACAGCGCAGACGGTGCACGTGCCGGGGCTGCTTCAGACGGAAGACCATGCGCGGGCCATCTTTGAGCTTGGTGTGCCCAAGCTGTCCCGCCTCGACGTCGAGCTGCGCGTCGCACACCGCATGAGTCGGCAGTCAGTGCTCACCTGTGAGAACCCGACCCCGTACACCGGCATCATTCACGAAGCGGCACTGCGCATCGAGTTCGGTGGTCATGCGACAGCACGAGAGCAGCTGGCACGATTGGCGGACGCCGCCGACTGGCCAAACGTGACGCTGCGTGTCATCCCCTTCAGCGCCGGAGGGTTCTACGGGGCTGGTCAGTCCATCCTGTACGCGGAAGGTGAGGTGCCACAGCTGGACACCGTCCAGTTGGACACCGCAGTCGGGGCGAGCTTCGTTGATGCGCCGTCACCGCTGGCGAACTATCGTTCCCTTCTGGACCTGATGGAGGAGTCGGCGCTGCCTCCGAAAGAGTCGCAGGAGTTGATCCGGTCCATCAGGCGGGATCTCTGAGAGGACCGAGAACAGTGACCGCATTCGAGTGGAAGCGCGCGAGCTACTGCAGCGGCGGCGGGAACAACTGCGTAGAAATCGCGCTCCTCGACGACCGCACCGTGGGCATACGGGACAGCGTGCGACCGACGCCGGTCATCACCGTCCCGCGCGCCGCGCTGGAACAGCTCCTCGCCGGGGTGCGGGCCGGGGCCCTCGGGGGCTGACCGCCCCCCGAGACTCAGACCGCCGCCGCCGTGCGGCGGACCGTCGTCGCGATCGTCGCCGAGCCGACCACGCGCGTGCCGTCGTACAGGACGATCGCCTGGCCCGGGGCCACGCCCCGCACCGGCTCGGCGAAGGTGACGTACAGCTCGTCGCCGACCGGCTCCGCGGTGACCTCCGTCTCGCCGCCGTGGGCGCGGAGCTGCGCGGTGTACGTGCCGGGGCCCGAGGGGGCCGTGCCGCACCAGCGGGGCTTGACAGCGGTGAGGGCGGTGACGTCGAGGGCGGCCGCGGGGCCGACGGTGACCGTGTTGTTCACCGGCGAGATGTCCAGGACGTACCGCGGCTTGCCGTCCGGCGCGGGGTGGCCGAGGCGGAGGCCCTTGCGCTGGCCGATGGTGAAGCCGTACGCGCCCTCGTGAGTGCCGAGCTTCGCGCCGGACTCGTCGACGATGTCACCCTCCGCCTTGCCCAGGCGGGAGGCGAGGAAGCCCTGGGTGTCGCCGTCGGCGATAAAGCAGATGTCGTGGCTGTCGGGCTTCTTCGCCACGGCCAGGCCCCGGCGCTCGGCCTCCGCGCGGATCTCGTCCTTGGTGGTGAGGGTGTCGCCGAGCGGGAACATCGCGTGGGCGAGCTGCTTCTCGTCGAGCACGCCGAGGACATACGACTGGTCCTTGGCCATGTCGCTGGCGCGGTGCAGCTCGCGGCTGCCGTCCTCGCGGGTGACGACCGTCGCGTAGTGGCCGGTGCAGACCGCGTCAAAGCCGAGGGCCAGGGCCTTGTCGAGCAGCGCCGCGAACTTGATCTTCTCGTTGCAGCGAAGGCAGGGATTGGGCGTGCGCCCGGCCTCGTACTCCGCGATGAAGTCCTCGACGACGTCCTCGCGGAAGCGCTCGGCGAGGTCCCAGACGTAGAAGGGGATGCCGATGACGTCGGCGGCCCGGCGGGCGTCCCGGGAGTCCTCGATGGTGCAGCAGCCGCGAGCGCCCGTACGGAAGGACTGGGGGTTCGCGGAGAGCGCCAGATGCACCCCGGTGACATCGTGCCCCGCTTCAGCGGCGCGGGCGGCGGCGACGGCGGAGTCCACGCCTCCGGACATGGCGGCGAGGACCCGGAGCGGGCGGGGGCGCGGGGAAGTCTCAGTCATAGCCCTACCAGGGTACGGGCCGGGGGAACCGAAAGCTTGCGCGTATGCGTTGTGGTTCGCATGGGGAGCGATGACAGGCAGCAGCGGCACAAGCGTCACCTCGGCAGGCGGGCCGTGCTGCTGGGAGGCGGCGCGGCCCTCGTCGGCGGGGGCGTCTGGGCACAGGACGAGATCCGGCGCGTATGGCGCGGCATGCCCTGGGCGCGCAAGCCCCGCAAGGAGGGTGAGCTGGATCACGCGGGCGCGGAGTGGATCGCGGCGAATCCGGCGAACTGGCGGCTGGCCGACCGCCCCGACGACTACCGGATCGACCGGGTGATCATCCATGTCGTCCAGGGCAGCTATCCGACGGCGCTGAAGGTCTTCAAGGACCCCTTGCACGGAGCGGCGACCCACTACGTCGTCCGCAAGGACGGCCATGTGGCGCAGATGATCCGCGAGCTGGACGTGGCGTTCCACGCGGGCGACCGCGGCTACAACGAACGCAGCGTGGGGATCGAGCACGAGGGGTTCGTGGACCGCCCGGAGGACTTCACGGACGCGATGTACGAGGCGTCGGCGAAGCTCACGGCGGGGATCTGCGCCCGGTACGGCATGCCGGTCGACCGGAAGCATGTCATCGGCCATGTGGAGGTCCCGGGGACCGATCACACGGACCCCGGGCCGCACTGGGACTGGGACCGGTACCTGAAGCTGGTGCGAGCGGCGGCCAAGGCTGAGCAGAGCGAGCAGGCCGATCAGGCCGGAGCCTGAGAGACCGGTCGCAGCGCGAGGACGGCCCCAGGCGGGTGACCGCCTGGCGTCGAGGGCCTGACCGGGGCCCGTCACCGGCGGCCGCTGCCGCGCCGCCGGTGACGGGCCCCGGTCACAGCAGCCGCCGGATGTCGCCGCGGACGCGGTAGAAGCCGCCGGCGGCCGGGTGCAGCGCGTCGACCACGTACCGCGCGCCGGGCTCCCGTATCGCGCGGGGGAACTGGACGTTCCAGGAGGGCTCGTAGCCCTCGGACACCACGTGGACGCGCAGCCGGCCGCCGTCCTGTACGCACTCGACGACGACCGCTCCGGCGGGGGCGTCGGCGACGGCGGTCACCGCGCCCGCGGCCGTGACGGGCGCGTACGACGGCAGGGCTGCGGCGAGCTTGACGTCCCGCGGCTGGGGAACCGTGCCCTGCTGGGCCGCGGCGACGGCCGTCTCGCTCGCGTCCACGCAGACCAGGGAGCCGTCCGTGGTCACCAGATACAGCCGCTCGTCGCGGTACTGCATCGACAGGGCCGAGCCGCCGCCGGTGCCGAGCTTCCACAGCCGGGTGCCGTCCCGGTCGAAGCAGTAGACGGACGAGGCGGCGTCGCCGGCGAAGACGAACCGGCCGCCGGGCGAGGCGGCGCACGAGTACACCGCGCTGTCGCAGGCGTAGGTGGCCTCGATCGCGCCGGTCGCCTTCGACAGCCGCTGGACCACGCGATACGCCGTGCCCGCGTACACGGCGTCGTCCTCCTGCCAGCCGAACAGCACGCCGCCCTTGGTGGGCGTGTGCCACAGCTCGCCGCCGCCGTCGGGCGCGTAGGCGGTGACTCCGCGGTGGTGGCCGTGGTAGACGGCGCGGTCGTCGGCGCGGACCATCCAGGCGTGCTCGCCCTGGCTGCGGCGGGCCCACTGGTGCTCGTCCTCGTGGTCGATGACGGTCAGCCTGCCGTCGCGGTCCGAGACGTCCAGGACGCCCTCGTGGATGTCCAGCCAGAAGATGTCGACGTCCGCCGCGATGTCGTACGCCGCGAACGGCAGCTTCGAGGACAGGTCGTAGACCTTGCCGTCGTCGCAGCCCGCGTAGATCCAGAAGTCGTCGGCGACCAGGCACTTGACGCCGTCCGGCAGGCTGAAGCGGGCCAGCACGCCGCCGTCGTGGTCCAGGGTGTACACATCGCCCGCCTGATTGCCCACCCAGCAGTGCTCGTCGTCGACATGGATGCCGAACGCCGACGAGCCGGTGCGGAACCGCCACAGCACGGGCGCCACGGCGCGTGCGGTGGACGGCGCCGACGCCACCTGACGGCGGGTCACCGGACGTGGCGCGCGCTGCCCGGGGACAGCGGGGGCGTACCCGCTGCGGACCTTCTCCCCGACCTTCTTCGCGGCGGCGGCGCGCGCCTTCTCCGCGGTGGGGAAGGTCGTCGTCTGCGTCTGCCCGGCCGCGCCGATCCGCCCGTACCGCACCGTCACCACCATGCCGTCGACGGCCACTTCATAGAACTTGTGCGCGCCGCCGCCTTCCTGCGACAGCTCCAGATACGTCGTCGAGACCGCGGACCCGGTCATGGCACACCCCTCCCCAGGACGGACCCGCGGCCTTCCGGCGGGTCCCACTGTTCACACCGTAGAAGGGGGCACTGACAATCGCCCCGCGACCAATCGCCGGGCGACGCGGGGCGATCCGGTCCGGTCGGATGGGCCGTACGGCTGTCAGGTGAGGCCCGCCGTGCGGGCGCGTTCCACCGCTGGGCCGATGGCCTCCGCCAGCGCGTCCACGTCCGCCTTGGCAGAGGTGTGGCCGAGGCTGAAGCGGAGGGTGCCGCGGGCCAGGTCCGGGGCGCTGCCGGTGGCCAGCAGGACATGGCTGGGCTGGGCGACGCCCGCCGTGCAGGCGGAGCCCGTGGAGCACTGGATGCCCTGGGCGTCGAGCAGGAGCAGCAGCGAGTCGCCCTCGCAGCCGGGGAAGGTGAAGTGCGCGTTGGCGGGGAGCCGGTCGCCGGGGTCGCCGCCGAGGATCGCGTCCGGGACGGCGCGGCGTACGGCGTCGATGAGCGCGTCGCGCAGCGCGCCGACCTCGCGGGCGAACTGCTCGCGGCGCTCGGCGGCGAGGCGGCCGGCCACGGCGAAGGCGGCGATCGCGGGTGTGTCGAGGGTGCCCGAGCGGACCTGGCGCTCCTGGCCGCCGCCGTGCAGGACGGGGACGGGGCTGTGGTCGCGGCCGAGCAGCAGCGCGCCGATGCCGTATGGGCCGCCGATCTTGTGGCCGGAGACGGTCATCGCGGCGAGGCCGGAGCGCTCGAAGGAGACATCGAGCTGGCCGACGGCCTGGACGGCGTCGGAATGCAGCGGAATGCCGAATTCCGCCGCTACGGCGGAGAGTTCGGCAATGGGGAGGACCGTTCCGATCTCGTTGTTCGCCCACATGACGGTGGCGAGCGCGACATCGCCGGGGTTGCGCTCGATGGACTCCCGCAGGGCCTCCGGGTGCACCCGCCCGTATCCGTCGACCGGCAGATACTCGACGTTCGCGCCCTCGTGCTCGGCGAGCCAGTCGACCGCGTCGAGGACGGCGTGGTGCTCGACGGGGCTGGCCAGGACGCGTGTGCGCGCCGGGTCGGCGTCCCGCCGCGCCCAGTACAGCCCCTTGACGGCGAGATTGTCGGCCTCGGTGCCGCCGGAGGTGAAGACCACTTCGCTGGGCCGTGCGCCCAGCGCCTCGGCGAGCGTCTCGCGCGCCTCCTCGACGGTGCGGCGGGCGCGGCGGCCCGCTGCGTGCAGGGCGGAGGCGTTGCCGGTGACGGTCAGCTGGGCGGTCAGCGCCTCAACGGCCTCCGGCAGCATGGGAGTGGTCGCGGCGTGGTCGAGGTAAACCATGGTGGCCTCGATTCTACGAGGCGGAGCGGGGGCGCGGACGCGGCGCAGGGGCGCACGGTCGCCCTCGTACGCCCCTGACCGCGGTCGCGCCCGGCCGGCGCGCGGTCGGCAGATCGGCTCGTCAGCCGCCGAACGTCCAGATCACCGTCCCGTTGACCGTGACCAGCACGGCCAGCGCCACGAGATCGGCGACGCCCAGCGCCAGGCCGAGCAGGGCGCGCCCGCGGCGCGCGGTCCCCCGGCGGAGGGCGGTCGCGGCCAGACCGATGGCGATCGGGCCGAGCAGGAGGTTCATCACGAGCAGGCCGACGAGGCCGAGGACGAAGGAGGCCACGGCCATGCCGTCGGCGGCGGACGCCGCGCTCCGGGGACGGCCCCAGTCGGCTGTGGACACGGTGGACACGGTGGACACGGTGGGCTCGGTGGGCGTGTGCTGCAGGAGCATGGGCCTTCTCAGCTCCTTCCGAGGCGGGTGGAACGGCGCTCGCGCACCGCGAAGACGATCAGCCATACGCCGATGACGGCGGCGGCCGGGACGCTTGCGGCTGCGGGGAGCTGGACCACGGCGCCCAGCATGATTCCCAGAAGGAGAAGCGCTGCGACGAGGGCGATCATCGTCATCCTTTCGGTGAACACTTGTGAGTACGACTGTTCACTGACTAGCCAGTCTACTCTTCCCGTATCCAGCGAACGGCTGTTTACTGAATGTCATGAGTCACACCCTCGGCATCCGTCAGGCCCAGAAGCAGAAGACCCGTCAGGCTCTCTTGGACGCAGCGCTCCAGCTCCTGGAGGACCAGAGCCTGAGCAGCCTCGGCCTGCGCGAGGTGACACGTGCCGTGGGTGTCGCGCCGACCGCGTTCTACCGGCACTTCCGGGACACGGCGGATCTCGGGGTCGCCCTCGTCGAGGAGACGCTCGGCAGCCTGCACGCCACGATCGGCGAGGCGCTCGGGGACTCCCGAGACGAGCGGCGGATCGACCGTACGGTGGCGCTCATCGCCGCCCTCGTACGGGACTCCCCCGCGCATGTCCGCTTTGTCGCGCGCGAGCGGCACGGAGGCGTGCGGCAGGTGCGGGAGGCGATAGGGGCGCAACTGCGGCTGTTCGCCGAGGAGGTGGCGGCGGCGTTCGCGCGGGAGCCGGAGTCGGCGGGGTGGGACGAGGACGATCTGCTGATGCTGGCCGGCGTCTATGTCGACCATATGGTGATGACGGCGAGCGCCCTGCTGGAGGCGGGCCCCGAGGAGGCTGAGCGGATCTGCTCGCTGGCGCGGCGTCAGCTGAGGCTGGTGAGCCTGGGCAGAAAGCACTGGCTGGACGGCTGACCGCGCGCCCCACGGGAACGCGAGAGGGGGCGTCCGCATCCGGACGCCCCTCGCCGCTGTCAGATCAGCCGCGCGGGGCCATGACCAGCTGGCGGGACTGGGCGACCAGGCGGTCCGCCGAGTCCCACACGTCCGCGTCCTCCTCCAGGAAGCCGCCCGCGAGATTGCGGGTCGTGATGGAGACCCGCAGCGGCCCGGGGGCCGGGCGGCAGCGGATGTGCGCGGTGAGTTCCACGGTGGGAGTCCAGCCCTCCAGCCCCAGCTCGAAGGCGGTCGGCGGCAGCGCGTCCACGGTCAGCAGGAGCGAGAGCGGGTCCGCGTCCCGGCCGTCGGCGAGCCCGAACCAGGCCCGCATCTCCCCCTTGCCGGAGGGCGCGCCCAGCGCCCAGCCGAGCGTGGCCGGGTCGAGCTTGATGTCCAGCCGGTCGGTGATCGCCGAGCTGCCGGGGATCGGCGCGGGCGCGTCGGACGGCCCGAAGCAGTGCTCACGGGGCGGAATGGCCGGTGGTTTGGCGGACGTCCGGACGTCGTCGGGAAGCTGGTCCAGGTCTCCGTATGTCGCCAGCACGCGGATGCGCTCGACCTCGCCGCCGTCCTCGTCCCGCTGGAACAGCGACGCCTGGCCGGTGGACATCGTCCGCCCGGAGCGCACGGCCTGCGTCCGGATCACCGCGGGGCCCGGCCGGGAGGCCGTGAGGTAGTGCGCGGAGACGGCGAGCGGGTCGCGGTGCGGCAGCGACTCGCCCAGCGCGCGGCCGAGAAGCGCCAGCAGATAGCCGCCGTTGACGGCGCGGATGATGGTCCAGCCCGCGGAGAGTTCGGCGTCGTACACGCCCGGTTCGCGGAGGGTGACAGCCGTGTCGCGATCGAACTCGCTGTCCCCGATGGTTGCTGCCTCTGCCATGCTCGCACCGTACAACAGGAAACTACTAAGCGGTAGCTTTTGCTATGCGCCCTATGCTTCCTCCGCCGTCGCCGATCTGCGGTTCCAGGCCCTCGGGGCGCGCAGGTGGTAGCGGATCGCCAGCAGACGGACCCCGAAGGCAGTGCCGGCGGCCACCATGCCGGTGGCCGTGTTCAGGGCGTCGAGCCGGATGGCGAGGGCGACGATGGTCGCGCCGATGATCGCTGGGACCGCGTACAGATCGCGGTCCCAGCGCAGCAGCGAGGGGATCTCGTTGGCGAGGACGTCCCGGATGACCCCGCCGCCGACGGCCGTGGCGAGGCCGAGCGTGGCGGACGAGGTCAGGCCGAGGCCGTACTCGTACGCCTTGGTGGTGCCGGTGACGCAGAACAGCCCCAGACCCGCCGCGTCGAAGACATACACACCGCGCTGGATGCGCTCGACCTGGGGGTGCAGGAAGAAGACCAGGACCGTGGCCACCAACGGGGTCAGAAAGTATCCGAGGTCCGTGAAAGCGGCGGGCGGGACCGCCCCGATGATCAGATCGCGGAAGAGGCCGCCGCCGAGGGCGGTGGCCTCGGCGAGGACCGCGATGCCGAAGACGTCGAAGTTCTTGCGGACGGCGAGGAGAGCGCCGGAGATGGCGAAGACGAAGATGCCGGCGAGTTCAAGGGCGCGGAGGGTGGAGGGGGTGAAGAGGTCGGGGAGCACGGGACCGTTTTACACCCGGGGGCTCGGCCCCCGGACCCCCGCTCCGCCCCCGGTCATGACTCGTCGCCGCGCTGGACCGTGCCCTCCTCGATCTCCTTCGCGAAGTGGCAGGCCACCCGGTGGCCGTCCCCCAGGTCCGTGAGCGGCGGGCGCTCCGTGGCGCACCTGCCGGGCTGGGCCCAGGGGCAGCGGGTGTGGAAGCGGCAGCCCGCCGGGGGGTCGGCCGGTGAGGGGAGGTCGCCATGGAGGAGGATGCGCTCGCGGCGGTCCTCGACGTCGGGGTCCGGGACGGGGACCGCGGACATCAGGGCCTTGGTGTACGGATGCCTCGGGGAGGCGTACAAGGCGTCGCTGGGGGCCTCCTCGACCAGGGAGCCCAGGTACATGACGCCGATGACGTCCGAGATATGCCGGACCACCGCGAGATCGTGGGCGATGACGAGATAGGTCAGCCCGAGCTGTTCCTGGAGCTCCTCCAGCAGGTTGATCACCTGCGCCTGGATCGAGACGTCGAGCGCCGAGACCGGCTCGTCGCAGATGATGACGTCCGGCTCCAGCACCAGCGCGCGGGCGATGCCGATGCGCTGGCGCTGGCCGCCGGAGAACTCGTGCGGATAGCGGGACAGGGCGTTGGCGGGGAGGCCGACGCGGGCGAGGATCGCCTTGATCTTCTCCCGGCGCTCCTCCTGGTTCGCGCCGATGCCGTGCGCCGCCATGCCCTCGGACAGGATCGACTCGATGTTCTGCCGCGGGTTGAGGCTGCCCAGCGGGTCCTGGAAGACCATCTGGAGGCGGCGGCGGAACTTCCGCATCTCCTCCTCTGGCAGCTTCGCCAGGTCCGTGCCGTCGAAGACGACCTCGCCGTCGGTGATGTCCACCAGCCGCAGCACGGCGCGGCCGAGCGTCGTCTTGCCGCAGCCCGACTCGCCGACGAGACCGTACGTCTGGCCTGCCGAGACGCTCAGCGAGATGCCGTCGACCGCGTAGACATGGCCCACCGTACGGTTGAAGAGCACACCCTTCCTGACGGGGAAGTGGACCTTCACATCGTCCAGTTCGAGCAGGCTCATGCCGTGATCTCCTTCTCCGCGCCGTTCGCGTCCTCCGCGCCGTCCCTGTCGTCCGCGCCGTCCACGTCCTGCTCGGCGCCGTTCTGCGGCAGGACCGGGTTCACACAGCGCACCAGGTGTCCCTCGGTCCGCGGTGCGGTCAGTTCGGGGGTGCCGGTCAGGCACTCCATCGTGTAGTGGTCGCAGCGCGGCGCGAACGCGCAGCCGTCCGTCCAGGCGATCTTGTCGTTGATCGATCCGCGGATCGGGGTCAGCGGCTCCCCGCGCGGGGCGTCCAACCGGGGGATAGAGCCCAGCAGACCGTGTGCGTACGGATGGGTCGGGTGGGCGAACAGCTCGCGCCGGCCCGCGGACTCCACCGCCCGGCCCGCGTAGAGCACATTCACCTGGTCGCACAGTCCGGCGACGACCCCCAGATCATGGGTGATCATCAGCAGGGCGGTGCCCTCCTCGTCCACCAGCTCCTTGAGGAGTTCCAGGATCTGGGCCTGGATGGTCACATCGAGGGCCGTGGTCGGCTCATCGGCGATCAGCAGCCGGGGCGCGCAGGCGACGGCCATGGCGATCAGCGCCCGCTGGCGCATGCCGCCGGAGAGCTGGTGCGGATACTCCTTGAGCCGCCGCGTGGGGTCGGGGATGCCGACCCGGTCGAGCAGATGAGCGGCCTCCTTGCGGGCGGCGTCCCCCTTCATCCCGCGGTGGCGCTGCAGGATCTCGGTGACCTGGATGCCGATGGGGACGACCGGATTCAGCGAGGAGAGCGGATCCTGGAAGATCATCGCGAGCTGGCTGCCGCGCAGGTCCCGGATGCGCTTCGGGCTCAGGGCGAGCAGGTCCTCGCCGTCGAAGTCCGCGCGGCCGCCGATGGCGACGCCCTTGCGCGGGAGCAGACCCATCAGCGCCAGGGACGTCACGGACTTGCCGCAGCCCGACTCTCCGACCAGGCCCACGACCTGGCCCTGGTCGACGGTGAAGGAGACGCCGTCGACGGCGGTCGAGGCGGTGCGGCCACGTCCGCCGAAGGTGACGGTCAGTTCGTCAACGGTAAGCAGTGGCATGGGTTCTCAGCCTCGCAGCTTCGGGTCGAGGGCTTCTCGCATGGCCTCGCCGAGCAGGGTGAAGCCGAGGGCCGTGATGATGATCCCGACGGCCGGGTACACGGCCATCATCGGCGCGTTGTCGAAGAACCGCTGCGCCTGGGAGAGCATGACGCCCCACTCGGGGACGGCCGGGTCGGGGTTGCCGAGGCCCAGATAGGACAGGGCCGCGGCCTCGATGATCGCCGTGGCGAGGCTGAGGGTCGCCTGGACGATGACCGGGCTGAGCGAGTTCGGCAGGATCTGGGTGAGGACGATCCGCTTCTTCCGCACGCCCAGCGCCTTGGCCGCCAGCACATAGTCGGAGCCGCCCTGCGCGAGCATCGAACCGCGCAGCAGGCGGGCGAAGATGGGGATCTGGATGACGCCGACGGCGATCATCACGGTGGTCAGCGACTGGCCCATCACGGCCGCTATCGACACGGCGAGCAGCAGCGACGGCAGCGACAGCATGATGTCGATAAAGCGCATGATGACGTTGTCGACGCGCTGCCCGGCCCTGCCGCCCAGCGTGGCCGACGCACCCGAGACGACGCCGATCAGCGCGCCCGCGATCAGGCCGATGAGCATGGAGACCACGCCCACGAGCAGCGTCTGCCGGGCGCCGACGAGGAAGCGGGAGAACATATCGCGGCCGAGGTGGTCCAGGCCGAACCAGTTCTCGCCGCGGGCGCCGACGAACTCTCCCTGGTTGACGAAGACTTCGCCGCGCCAGTTCTGGGCGGACGGCGAGTAGGGGGCGACCCAGGGCCCGACGATCGCGACCACGATGAACACGGCGATGATCGAGGCGCCGATGACGGCCATCTTGCTGGCCTTCAGTCTGCGGAACGCCTCGCGCCACAGGCTCGCGCCGACCGTGGTCTCGTGTTGCTGCATCAGGGATGCGAGGCGGTCGATCTTCTCAGTCTTGGTGCTCACGTCAGTGCACCCGCACTCTCGGGTCAATGAGGCTGTACGCCAGGTCGACCAGCAGGTTGATGAGGACGTACATCATCGCGATGAACATGATGAAGCCGACGAGCACCGGGTAGTCACGGGCGTCGATGGCGGTGCGGATGAAGTTGCCGATGCCGTTGAAGGAGAACACCGACTCGGTGAGGACCGCTCCGGACAGCAGGCTTCCGGTGAGCAGACCGACGGCGGTGATCACCGGCAGCATGGCGTTGCGCAGCACATGGCGGGCGCGTACGACGCGCTTCTGAAGGCCCTTGGACTCCGCGGTGCGGACGTAGTCCTCGCCGAGCACCTCCAGCACGCTGGCGCGGGTCATCCGGACGATCACGGCCAGCGGGATGGAGGCGAGGGTGACCGCCGGCAGCACCAGATGCATGATCGCGTCCCACGAGGCGTCGAACTCGCCCGTGAGGATGCCGTCGAGTACAGCGAAGCCGGTGACGCTGGTGGCGTCGATGCCGGTGGTGAGACGCCCGTAGGAGGGGAAGATGCCGAGGTTGACCGCGAAGATGCCCTTGAGGATCAGGGCGAGGAAGAACACCGGGATGCAGATGCCGACCAGCGAGCCGGACACCGCGGCCACATCCAGCCAGCCGCCGCGGCGCTTGGCCGCGAGATAGCCGAGCGGGATGCCGACGGCGATCGCGATGGCCATCGCCATCAGGCTCAGCTCCACCGTGGCCGGGAAGCGCACGGCGAACTCGTCCCACACCGGCTGTCCGGTCTGCACCGACGTCCCGAGGTCCAGTTCGAAGATGCGCTTGAGGAATCTGCCGTACTGGACGTAGACGGGCTGGTCGAGTCCCAGGGCCCGGTTGATGCGCGCCACTTCGGCTTCGGTCGCCCGCTCGCCCAGGATCGCTGAGGCGGGTCCGCCGGGCAGTCGGTTCAGCCAGATGAAGAGCAGAACCGACAGGCCGAGCAGGGTGGGAATGAGCTGTAGCAGTCTTCGTACGACGAGTCGCAGCACCCCGCATGCCCCTTTCTTACGTGCGTGACTACGTGCGTGAGATGCGGGTCCGCCCGGCCACGCCGTGCTGTGGCCGGGCGGACCCCGCGTGCGGATGTGCTTACTTGAACGACGCCTCGGCGAAGTTCTCCTGCGTCAGCGGGGAGACCTTCGGCGGGTTGACGTTCTTGGCGAACGCGATGGCCGGCGGGGAGGAGGAGACCGGGAGACCGGGCAGGTACTCCATGATGATCTCGTTGGCCTTCTTGTAGGCCTCGATGCGCTGGGCGGGTTCGGTCTCCTTGGACGCGGCGTTCACGGCGTTGAAGACCGTGTCGTCCTTGAAGCCCCACTGCTTGTCGTACTTGGAGAACCAGGTGCCGATGAAGTTGTAGCCGTCGTTGAAGTCACCGGTCCAGCCGAGCATGTGCAGCGCGCAGCTGCCGGTCTCGACGGCGTCCAGATAGTCCGGGGCCCACTTCATCGGCTTCGGGGTGACGGTGACGCCGGCCTTCTCCAGGTCGGCCTTCATCAGCTCGAACATGTCCTGCGGGGCGGGCATGTACGGGCGGGTGACCTCGGTCGGGTAGCAGAAGTCGATCTTCAGACCGGACTCGCCCGCGTCCTTGAGGAGCTGCTTGGCCTTGTTGGTGTCAAACGCGTACGTCTTCACCTTGTCCGAGTGGCCCTCGACCGTGTGGGGCATGAACTGGGTCGCTACCTTGCCGCCCTCCGGCAGCTGGGTCTTGACCATGTTCTCGCGGTCGATGGAGTGTGCGATGGCCTGGCGCACCTCGGGCTTCTTCAGCGCCGGGCTCGCCTCCTGGGTCATGCCCAGGTAGAGGATGTTGAAGACATCGCGGGTCGGGACCTGGAAGCCCGCCTCCTCCAGGGTCTTGACGTCGGCGGGGGCGACCAGGTCGTAACCGTCGATGTCACCGGCCTGGAGGGCCTGGCGGCGGCCTTCCGTGGTGTCGATGGTGCGGATGACCAGGTTCTTCACCTTGGCCTTCTCGCCCCAGTAGTCGTCGAAGCGCTCAAGGGTGACTTCCTTGTTCCCCTTGTTCCACTCCTTGATCTTGTACGGCCCGGTGCCGGCGACCGTGCCGGCCTCCTGGCTGTACTTGGGGTAGGTGATCGCGTCACCCTTGGCGGAAGCTTCCTGCTTCTCGTACTCCTTGATGGCCTTCGGCGAGTGGATCGACAGGGCCTGGAGGGAGAAGCCGCCCGGCAGGTTGGCGGACGCCTCGTTGACCTCGATGACGGCGGTGTGCTCGTCCTTGGCGGTGCACGACTTGTAGTTCGGCTTGGGCGTCTCGGGGTCCTCGTTCTTCTTGAAGCCGCCCATGATGGACTGCCAGTAGTACGAGACCGCGCTGGACTGGTACGTGCCCGTCCAGTTGAACCAGTGCTCGTAGTTCGCGCAGACCGCGGCGGCGTTGAACGTTTCTCCGTCGTGGAACTTCACGCCCTTGCGGAGGTTGAACGTCCACACCGTGCCCGCGTCGTTGCTCTCCCAGGACTCGGCCAGGCCGCCGACCAGCTTGGAGCCGCCGGACTCGTGCTCAAGCAGCGGCTCGAACGCCTGGCGGGTGACCCGGTAGGTCTCGCCGTCGGCCGCGAGCGCGGGGTCCAGCGAGCCGGGATCGCCGGCGCCGGCGAACACGAACGTGTCCTTGTCGCCCTTTGCGTCGTCCTTGCCCCGGTCACTGCCGCACCCTGTGGCGATCAGGCCAACGGCGACAGCCGCTGTCACCGCCCGGACGGCTCTTGACTTGCAAATACGCATCGGTCCACCCCAGGGTTTCCGCCGTATGGAGAAGAGGTCTTGACCGGCCGAACACTACAGACGAGTAGGACGGCGGAGAACAGTCCGGATAGCGGTGATACCTAGCTGAGACCCGGACACTCAACAAACCGGGCAGATACGGGACAACAACGAACGCCGCACAATGCCCGAATTAACACCGTTGACATATAAGGAAGTTCAGTGCAGCTATTGACCGGTGGTTCAGCAGAGACGAGCGGGGCCTGACGGGCCGACAGCCAGGGCCGCCCGTCCACGTGCTGGGATTTATGGCCGGGCCGGGCCGTGGGCCTCACGGTCGTAGAAGGGGCGCGCACGGGCGCGCAGCCACATCGCCACAGGGTCGTACTCATCGGACATCGCGACCGTGGAGACCGGCAGCCCGTCCGGGACCGCCGTCACCGTCTGCCGCATCATCGCGCGCACCGCGTCGACGGACGCGGCGCCGGTGTCGTACAGATCGAGGCCGATGGCGAGATACGGGGCGCCCAGCGAGGGCTGCACCCAGGCACGGCGCAGCGAGCGGACCGCGGGGGTGCGGTGGGCGTTCTGCGCGAGCAGGCCGTAGAACTGGGGCAGCTCGATGACCGGCTCGGACAGGGTCAGCGGTCCCGCGGGCATCCGGTCGAGGCCGGTGGCGATCCGGCGCAGATCGGGCCAGGGGATGCCGACGCCGCCGCCGGGTGCGTGCGGGTTGAGCCAGATGCCCCAGCGCTCGGGGAAGAGGGCGCGGGCGATGTCGAGGCCGCTGACCACTTCATGGGCGCGGTTCCAGCCGGAGGCAGCGAGCTCCTGCGCCGAGGTGACGCAGGGGGCGTATCCGACGCCGTCGACCTCCATGTTTCCGTACTGGGCGTCGGGGGCGCCGGGCGCGCCATGCCAGAGCAGCATCCAGACCCGGCCCTGCGCGGGGTCGGCGAGCGCGTGCAGCAGCGCCTCATAGGAGTCGTAGCCTCCGGGAGTCACCTGGCGCAGCATGTGCTCGACCTGCCCGGCCGCAGCGGTGCCTGACGCGCTCACTCTGGGTCCCGCCCCTCGTCGTCCCTCTGGAACGCCGTCCCTCGTCGACGTCGCCCCTCGTGGTCCCTCGTCGTCCCTCTGGAACCCAGCTTAATCGGCCCTCTTAACGCAGACTTGACGACTCCGGCGGGCGGGTCACGCGGGCCGGCGCTCGTAGAAGGGGCGGATGCGCTCCAGCATCCAGTCGCCGACCGGGTCCTGGGCCACGTCCAGCAGTACGAGATTGACCGGCCACCGCACCTGGACGCGGCCGAGGGCCCGGCCGAGGGCGGCCATGGGCGCGTTGCGGCTCTCGCCCTCCCAGGAGGAGAGCTGGACGCCGACGAAGAGAGACGGCGCGTCGCCCTCGACGGAGGCGAGAGCGCGGCGGGCGGTGAGGACGACGCCGGACTCCTCGAACTCGCCGGCCGCGGCGGCCAGGAAGTCGATGGGCTCGTCCTGCCAGTCGGGCTCGAAGAGCCGTACCCGGCCGCCGGTCGCCGGGCCCTCCAGCGGGGTGCGCCCGGCGACGCAGAGTTCCGCCACGGCGGGCGGCGGGAGAGGCATGCCGACGGTGCCGCCCGGGTTGACGGCGATGCCGAGCTGCGGGGGCAGACCGCGGGCGAAGTCGCGGGCGGGCGCGACGGTGAACGACATATGCGCGCCCGCGCACTGCAGGAACTGCTGCTCCGAGCTGAACACGGGGACATACGCCGCGCCGTCGACCTCCACGGTGGGCAGGTCCAGGTCGGGGCTGTCGGGCCCGCCGCCGTTGGGGAGGGGCACCCAGACGTGGCTGCGGGAGAGGACCTCGACGAGGCGGGCGCCGGCGGTGGGGTTGCCGACGGAGGCGGCGAGTGTCTCCTCCAGCTCATTGCCGGGCCAGGCGGTGTGGGCCTGCGGCGGGATGTCCATGACGTGCGGCGCCCCTCTTCTTTTGCGGTGCTACGGGGTGACCTTAGCGTGCGGGGTGATCGGGGCGCGGGGTGCCGCCTGCGGCGGGCTGTTCCCCCACCCCTCCCCCTACGCTCAAAATGAGCCCCGCCGCCGTTTGGGGCGCGGGGGCCAGAATCCAGCCTCGCCTGGGGGTACCTCCCAGCGGTAGCTGGGGGAGTTTGAGGCGCGGGGGTCCGGGGGCGGAGCCCCCGTGAAAGGGGGTCTGGGGGCTTGCCCCCAGTTACGGGAAGTGGGGGTCCCCCCACGCCCCAGGGCGTAAGGGAAGGGGCAGGGGAACAGGCCCCCGCAGGGCACACGCTCACCCCTTCCGGAAGCCCAGCACCCTCAGCGCCGCCGCCGACTCCCGGTCCAGCAGCGTCGCGGAGGCGCAGCCCGCCGGCAGGTCGCCGGATTCGGCGGCGCGGAGGAGGCGGGAGACGGCGCGGCGGTGGCGGGTGAAGGCGTAGCGGGACACCCCGCGGCCGCGGGCCCGCTGGCCCGCGCGGGCCGTCTCGGGCGGGACGTCGAGGAGGATGAGGTGGAGTCCGCTGCCGCGGCGGCGGGCCTCGCGGGCGAGCCAGCGGCGCACCCACGCCTGGGCGCCGCAGTCGTGGACGACGACGCCGGCGCCGGAGCGCAGGGCCCGCCGCAGCCCGGCGTAGTGGGCGAGGCGCACCAGGGGCCGGTACACCCCGTACGGCAGGAACCGCGGCAGCCGGGCCTCCCAGCGCTCCCGCGCGTCCTGGGAATCGATGCCCCCGCCGGGGACCGCGCGTCTGATGAGGGTGGACTTGCCGCTGCCGGGCAGCCCGGAGACGACCACCACGTCGCCCGCGGCGAACAGCAGGCTGCCGGGGCTGCGCCCGGCCCGTTCGCGCAGGTCACGCAGGAGGGGCGCAGAGGCCCGTACGGCGATTCCCGCTGCGGGCCGCGCCGGGACGCCCGCGGCCGGCGGTGCGATCTGGCCGGTCCGTTGCGACGTCATCGCGCCTCCCCCATGTCGAGCCCGGAGCCGGGCCAACCCACCCTTGCTCATGGAGTGTAAAGAAACGGTAATGCGGCACAACCTTTCCCGTATCGTGGCCGGACCCCCCACTCTCCCCGGATGCATGCAATGATGTGCGCGCCAACTGCATACCGGCCGTTTGAATCCACGCGGGAGAGTCCCGGCGACATGAGTGTCCGCCGGGCGCCGAAGGAGCAAGTTCCTCCCTTGAATCTCTCAGGCCCCGTACCGCGTGCGACGAGGCAGATCTGAAAAGCGAGCCGCCGTCGAGCGGCTCCACCCAAGGTGCAAGTCACGACTACCCATATGTGCGGTCGCGACGAACCTCTCAGGTTCCGATGACAGATGGGGAGGATTGTCCTCGCCCTGACCATGCCCCTGGGAGCCCTGTCTATGAGCAACGCCCCTTCGAGCACCTCCCCGCGCCGTACGGCGCTCGACGCCCTGCACCGGTCGCTGGGCGCGACCATGACCGACTTCGCGGGCTGGGACATGCCGCTGCGGTACGGCAGCGAGCGCGACGAGCACAACGCCGTACGCACCAAGGCCGGTCTCTTCGACCTCTCCCACATGGGCGAGATCACCGTCACCGGGCCGCAGGCCGCCGCCCTCCTCGACTATGCGCTGGTGGGCAATATCGGCGGCGTCGGCGTGGGCCGCGCCCGCTACACCATGATCTGCCAGGAGGACGGCGGCATCCTGGACGATCTGATCGTCTACCGTCTCGCCGACGCTGCGTCCCCCGAGTACCTCGTCGTCGCGAACGCGGGCAACGCCCAGATCGTGCTGGACGCGCTGACGGAGCGCGCCGCGGGCTTCGACGCCCGGGTGCGCGACGACCGTGACGCCTATGCGCTGATCGCCGTCCAGGGGCCCGAGTCCCCCGGCATCCTGAAGTCCCTCACGGACGCCGACCTGGACGGTCTGAAGTACTACGCGGGTCTGCCGGGCACGGTCGCCGGGGTCCCGGCGCTGATCGCCCGCACCGGCTACACGGGCGAGGACGGATTCGAGCTGTTCACCCAGCCGCAGCACGCGGAGAAGCTGTGGCAGGCGATCACCGAAGCCGGCGCGCCCGCCGGGCTGACGCCCTGCGGGCTGTCCTGCCGGGACACCCTGCGCCTGGAGGCGGGCATGCCGCTGTACGGGCATGAGCTGACGACCTCCCTGACGCCGTTCGACGCGGGTCTGGGCCGGGTGGTCAAGTTCGAGAAGGACGGCGACTTCGTGGGCCGCGCGGCGCTGGCCGCCGCCAAGGAGCGCGCCGAGTCCCGCCCGCCGCGCAAGCTGGTCGGCCTGATCGCCGAGGGGCGGCGGGTGCCGCGCGCCGGGATGTCCGTGGTGGCGGACGGCCGGGTGATCGGCGAGGTGACCTCCGGGGCGCCGTCCCCGACGCTCGGCAAGCCGATCGCCATGGCCTATGTGGACGCGGCGCACGCCGCCCCCGGCACGGCCGGCGTCGGCGTGGACATCCGCGGCGCGCACGAGCCGTACGAGGTCGTGGCGCTGCCGTTCTACAAGCGCCAGAAGTGACACGCGTCTCCCCGTTCCCCAGCACTCACCCGCGTACAGGAGAATTCAGATCATGAGCAACCCCCAGCAGCTGCGCTACAGCAAGGAGCACGAGTGGCTGTCGGACGCCGAGGACGGCGTGTCGACGGTCGGCATCACGGAGCACGCGGCGAACGCCCTCGGCGATGTGGTGTACGTCCAGCTCCCGGAGGTGGGCGACACGGTGACCGCGGGCGAGACCTGCGGTGAGCTGGAGTCGACCAAGTCGGTCAGCGACCTGTACTCCCCGGTGACGGGCGAGGTCGTCGAGGCGAACCAGGCGGTCGTGGACGACCCGTCGCTGGTGAACACGGCCCCGTTCGAGGGCGGCTGGCTGTTCAAGGTGCGCGTGGCGGAGGAGCCGAAGGACCTGCTCTCCGCTGACGAGTACACCGAGTTCGCCGGCAGCTGACCGCGGACTGTCGCTGACTTCAGACCCCTAGGGATGTCACCATGTCGCTTCTGAACACCCCCCTTCATGAGCTGGACCCGGACGTCGCCGCCGCCGTCGACGCCGAGCTCCACCGTCAGCAGTCCACCCTCGAGATGATCGCCTCGGAGAACTTCGCCCCGGTCGCGGTCATGGAGGCGCAGGGCTCGGTCCTCACCAACAAGTACGCCGAGGGCTACCCGGGCCGCCGCTACTACGGCGGCTGTGAGCACGTCGACGTCGTCGAGCAGATCGCGATCGACCGGATCAAGGAGCTGTTCGGCGCGGAGCACGCCAATGTGCAGCCGCACTCGGGCGCCCAGGCCAATGCGGCGGCGATGTTCGCGCTGCTGAAGCCGGGCGACACGATCATGGGCCTGAATCTGGCCCACGGCGGTCATCTGACCCACGGCATGAAGATCAACTTCTCCGGCAAGCTCTACAACGTGGTCGCCTACCACGTGGACGACGCCACCGGCCAGGTCGACATGGCCGAGGTCGAGCGGCTCGCCAAGGAGGCCAAGCCGAAGCTGATCGTGGCCGGCTGGTCCGCGTACCCGCGTCAGCTCGACTTCGCCGCCTTCCGCCGGATCGCGGACGAGGTCGGCGCGTACCTGATGGTCGACATGGCCCACTTCGCGGGTCTGGTCGCGGCCGGTCTGCACCCCAACCCGGTGCCGCACGCGCATGTCGTGACCACCACCACGCACAAGACCCTCGGCGGTCCGCGCGGCGGTGTGATCCTGTGCACCGCCGATCTCGCCAAGAAGATCAACTCCGCGGTCTTCCCCGGTCAGCAGGGCGGCCCGCTGGAGCATGTGATCGCCGCCAAGGCCGTGTCCTTCAAGGTCGCCGCCTCTGAGGACTTCAAGGAGCGCCAGCAGCGCACCCTGGACGGGGCCCGCATCCTCGCGGAGCGCCTGGTGCAGAGCGATGTGGCCGAGCACGGTGTGTCGGTGCTGTCCGGCGGCACGGACGTCCATCTGGTCCTGGTGGATCTGCGGAACTCGGAGCTGGACGGTCAGCAGGCCGAGGACCGGCTGCACGAGGTCGGCATCACGGTCAACCGGAACGCGATCCCGAACGACCCGCGGCCGCCGATGGTCACCTCGGGTCTGCGGATCGGCACCCCGGCGCTGGCCACCCGCGGCTTCCAGGCGGAGGACTTCACGGAGGTCGCGGACATCATCGCCGAGGCCCTGAAGCCCTCTTACGACGCTTCCGCCCTGCGCGCCCGGGTCACGGCGCTCGCCGAGAAGCACCCGCTCTACCCCGGTCTGTAATCCGGACGTAAAGCGGCAGAGGTCCAAAAAGTCGGGGCACCGCGCACACTGGACGGTGAGCGCCAGTGAGCACGGTGCCCCGCACCATGCCCGCACCTCGCACTGTCCCGCCCCTGTCCCGCCCGTTCCGCCCTTCCCACGCTTTCCCGCCCTTCCCCCCGCACGCCCTGCACCACCCCGGCAGACGACGGCGTCTACCACCCCCTAGGAGACATCCGTGGCCATTTCGGTCTTCGACCTGTTCTCGATCGGCATCGGCCCGTCCAGCTCCCATACGGTCGGCCCGATGCGCGCGGCCCGGATGTTCGCCCGGCGCCTGAAGAACGAGGGCCTGCTCGCGCACACCGCGTCGATACGGGCCGAGCTGTACGGCTCACTCGGCGCGACCGGCCATGGCCATGGCACGCCCAAGGCGGTGCTGCTGGGCCTGGAGGGCAGCTCGCCCCGGACCGTCGACGTGGAGAGTGCCGACGCCCGCGTCGAGCAGATCAAGACGGCGGGACGGCTGAATCTGCTGGGCATGCACGAGATCGGCTTCGACTTCGACGAGGACCTGGTGCTGCACCGCCGCAAGGCGCTGCCGTACCACGCCAACGGCATGACGGTCTTCGCGTACGACGCCGAGGGCGGGCTGCTGCTGGAGAAGACGTACTACTCGGTCGGCGGCGGCTTCGTGGTGGACGAGGACGCGGTCGGCGAGGACCGGATCAAGCTGGACGACACCGTCCTGAAGCACCCCTTCCGCACCGGTGACGAGCTGCTGCGCCTCACCGGGGAGACCGGGCTTTCGATCTCCGCGCTGATGCTGGAGAACGAGAAGGCCTGGCGCACGGAGGAGGAGATCCGCGAGGGTCTGCTCGACATCTGGCGCGTGATGCAGGCGTGCGTGGCGCGCGGCATGTCCCGGGAGGGCATCCTGCCGGGCGGTCTGAAGGTGCGCCGCCGTGCCGCGAACTCGGCGCGGCAGCTGCGCGCCGAGGGCGATCCGCAGGCCCGCGCCATGGAGTGGATCACGCTCTATGCGATGGCGGTCAACGAGGAGAACGCGGCCGGCGGCCGTGTGGTGACCGCCCCGACGAACGGCGCGGCGGGCATCATCCCGGCCGTTCTGCACTACTACATGAACTTTGTCCCCGGCGCGGACGAGGAGGGCGTGGTCCGCTTCCTGCTCGCCGCGGGAGCGATCGGCATGCTCTTCAAGGAGAACGCCTCGATCTCCGGCGCCGAGGTCGGCTGCCAGGGCGAGGTCGGCTCCGCCTGCTCCATGGCCGCGGGCGCGCTGGCCGAGGTGCTGGGCGGCAGCCCCGAGCAGGTGGAGAACGCCGCGGAGATCGGCATGGAGCACAATCTGGGCCTGACCTGCGACCCGGTCGGCGGCCTTGTGCAGATTCCGTGCATCGAGCGCAACGGCATGGCGGCGGTGAAGGCCGTGACCGCCGCGAAGATGGCGATGCGCGGCGACGGCAGCCACAAGGTCTCACTGGACAAGGTCATCAAGACCATGAAGGACACCGGCGCGGATATGTCCGTCAAGTACAAGGAGACCGCGCGCGGCGGCCTGGCGGTCAACATCATCGAGTGCTGAGGAGCGCCCGCGGGTGAGGGTGCGCCCCGCCGGGCATGGGCCGGCGGAGCGCACCCGGCTCAGCGGAAGACCCCTGTGTGGCCCAGCGAGTAGCGGCCCGGCTGGGGATAGACCGCCAGGCCGTGGGGGCCGCCGCCCACCGGGATGCGGGCGAGCTGCTTGCCGGTGCGGGTGTCGATGGCGTACACCTCGGCGTCGTAACGGCCGGACAGCCACAGGACCTTGCCGTCGGCGGAGACGCCGCCCATGTCGGGGCTGCCGCCGTCGGGCAGCAGCCACTTCTTCGTCAGCTTGTTCTTGGGGAAGTCGAAGACGGAGATGGAGCCCTCGCCCCGGTTGGAGATGTACATCTCCTTGGAATCACGGCTGACGTAGAGGCCGTGGCAGCCCTTGCCGGTGGGCAGCAGCTTGGGCGTGGTGAACTTCTCGCCGTCCAGCACCCACATGCCGTGCGCCATCATGTCGGCGACATAGAAGGTCTTGCCGTCCGGGGAGAGCTTCACATCCTGTGGCATCGCTCCCTCGAAGGGGAGCTTCTGCTGGCCGATGACCTTCATCTTCTGGGTGTCAACCTTGAGGAGTTCGCCGGAGAACTCGCAGGAGACGATGAAGTACCGGCCGTCCGCGGAGAAGTCGGCGTGGTTGACGCCGTAGCAGGAGACCGGCTCGGTGTGCACGCGCTCCATCGTGTGGGGGTCGCGGAAGACCAGCTCCCGGTCGAGGGAGGCCATCACGACGGCGTGTTTGCCGTTGGGTGTGAAGTAGAGGTTGTACGGGTCGTGGACCTCGACCGGCTTGCCCGCGACGCCGGTGGCCGGGTCGATGGGGGTGAGGGTGTTGCCCCGGTTGTTGTTCACCCAGAGCGTCTTGAGGTCCCAGGAGGGCACGACGTGCTGCGGATGGTTGCCGACCGGGATCGTCTCGATGACCTTGTATGTCTTGGGGTCGATGACGGAGACGGTGTTGGAGGTGGTGTTGGGGACGTACACCCGGGAGGGGAAGCCCTTGACGACAGGCGAGAGCTTGCCCGGCCGGTTGGCGGCGTAGATGTCCTTGGGGTCGAGCACGGGCGGCATGCCGGGCAGCCCGGCGGGCGCGGCGGGCTTCTTCGGCTTCTCGGGCGGGGCGGCGTTCGTGCCGCGCGCCTCGTTGGTCTGTGAGGCGGCGCCGCAGCCGGCCAGCAGGACGAGCACGGCGCCGGCGGCGAGTGCGGCGGCCCGGCGGGCGAGCACCCTCGCCGGGTGCGCGGGGAGGGCGGCTTGCTGGGAGTGGTGGTCGATCGCGGTCACGGAAGAGCACAGTAGGGGCGAAACACCGCGAAGGTAATGATTGACCAAATTCCGGATGTTTGCGGGTCGCGCCCACGCCATCGACCCCACGAGTGCCCGATTAAGGATTCTCGCCATCCTGCGGATGTTTATTCAATGATTACGAGGCAGGTGGCCAACTTCACCTAGGATTCATCTTCCTAATTGCCCGATTCACCCGAATGCATCCCGGTGTGTTCTTTTGGCGTGAAGGCCACCGTCTGCCATAGTCGATGTCACGACCCCCATTGACCCGGGCCAGGTCGTCTCAGCGGCGACGGATACACCCCCTTGATCCACGCACGCTTTCACAGAAGCCCCCAAGACGCCCCAACCCGGCACGCGGGGGCTTCTGTGCGCCAGCCCCTCAGCGCTCCGCGACGCGCATCTCGAACCAGGTCGTCTTGCCCCGCGGCAGCAGATCCACGCCCCACCGGTCGGAGAGCTTGTCGACGAGGAACAGCCCACGGCCGCTGATGTCCATCGGCTGCACGGGCATCAGACACGGCAGCCCGCGCGAAGGGTCCTGGACCTCAACCCTCACCCAGCAGGGGCGCGGCCGCCGCATCCGCAGACCGAAGATGCGCGCACCGGTGTGCCGGACCGCGTTGCCGACGAGCTCCGAGACGAGGAGCACCACATTCTCGGAACACTGCGGGGGAAGCATCCACTGACGCTGCGCCACACCCTGCGCGAGCCGGCGCGCGGTCGCGGCCGACTCCGGGCGGGACGGCAGCCGGACCACCTCCTCGGCGGGGTTGCCGAACAACTCCGCCGCCTTGAGCGCCCGTTCGTCCTCCACGGTCGGCGCCCACTTCGCGGCCACCGCACCCATGCGCTGCCGCGGCTGTTCCACACCTTCCAGGCCCGCCATGCCCCCATGATGGCCGCAACGGGCAGCCCCCGTGGCCGTTCCGCCGGAATAGGGCCCCCGGAATTGCCCGTTCCAGGCGGAGCCCACGGCATATGACTGTGGCCGCATGCGGGTACCCATACCCACTCCGAGCTGCGCTGACGCCCCGCTTACGCATGATCGCTGAATGCAGTGGGCGCGCTGCGCCTTAAGGACCCCTTAAGGCGCGGCTAAGGTGTGCACAGGGTTGACGCCGCGGCGGCGGCGTTCAGCAGCACTCAGCGGAGCTCAGCTGAACTTCGCCTTGCCCGGGCCGTCTTCGACGAAGCTGCGCATACCGCGCTCGCGGTCCTCGGTGGCGAACAGGCCCGCGAACCAGTTCCGTTCGATGGCGAGTCCCGTCTCGATGTCCGCCTCCAGGCCCGCGTCGACGCACTCCTTGGCGGCGCGCAGCGCCAGCGCGGGGCCCTTCGCCAGCGCGGCCGCCCAGGCGTGCGCCTGCTCGTACACCTCGGCCGCCGGGACGACCCGGTCGACCAGACCGATCGACAGCGCCTCCGCGGCCTTCACCATCCGGCCGGTGAAGATCAGGTCCTTGGCGCGCGAGGGGCCGACCAGCCGGGACAGCCGCTGGGTGCCGCCCGCTCCGGGGATCAGCCCCAGCAGGATCTCCGGCTGGCCGAGCTTGGCGTCGTCCGCGGCGATCCGGTAGTCGGCGCACAGCGCCAGTTCGCAGCCGCCGCCGAGGGCATAGCCGGTGACGGCGGCGACGACGGGCTTGGGGATGCGGGCCACGGCGGTGAACGCCTCCTGCAGCCCGCGGGACCGGAGCACCATGGCCGTGTGGTCCATGGCCTGCATCTCCTTGATGTCCGCGCCGGCCGCGAACACCTTCTCCCCGCCGTAGAGCACGACGGCGCGCACATCCTCGCGGCGGGCCGCCTCCTCGGCCAGCTCACGCAGCCGGTCCTGGGTGGCGATGTCCAGCGCGTTCATCGGGGGACGGTCCAGGCGGACGGTGCCGACGCCCTCGGAGACCTCGAGATTCACAGTCATACGGGGCAGGTTAGCTGCCGTTAACGACAGCGGGCCCGGCGCCCTTGCCCACAGCGCCGGACCCGCACTGCGGAGGCGTTACTTGACCCACTCCGACCAGGGCATGTTCCAGCCGTTGAGGCCGTTGCCCGGCTGGATCTGCTTGTCCTTGGAGTTTTTCACGATCACCACGTCGCCGATGATGGAGTTGTTGTAGAACCAGGCGGCGGGCATGTTCCCGTCGTAGCCGCCGCGGACGTCGCGCAGCCCGACGCAGCCATGGCTGACATTCGCCGAGCCGAACGTTCCTGCAGAGGCCCAGTAGTTTCCGTGGATGAAAGTCCCCGAGGTCGACAGGCGCATGGCGTGCGGCACGTCCTTGATGTCGTACTCCCCGCCGAAGCCGACCGTCGCCCCGTTCATCCGGGTGACCCGGTACTTCTCGCTGATGACCATCTGCCCGTTGTAGGTCGTGGTCGACGGCGCGCCGGCGGTGATCGGCACCGTCTTGATGGTTTTGCCGTCCCGTACGACGGTCATGGTGTGGGCGGCGGCGTCCACAGTGGAGATCTGGCTGCGGCCGATGGTGAACGAGAAGGACTTGGCCTGCGTGCCGTAGACGCCGGGCCGTCCCTCCACACCGTCCAGATTGAGCCTGACCGTCACCTTGGTGCCGGCGGCCCAGTATTTCTCGGGGCGGAAGTCGAGCCGGTCGTTGCCGAACCAGTGGCCCTCGACCGGCACGGACGGCTCGGCGGTGACCTCGATGGCCTTCTCGACGGCCTCGGGGTCGGTGATGCCGCGGGTGAAGTTGATGGAGACCGGCATGCCGACGCCCACGGTCGAGCCGTCCTCGGGCGTGTAGTGGCCGATGAAGGTGTTCTTGGGGACGAGTGTGGTGAAGGTGGTGTCCTTTGCCGACTCACGGCCCCCGGCGTCCTTGGCGACGGCGTGGACGCGGTACTTGGTGGCCCCCGCCAGATGGGTGGCCGGCTGCCAGCTCGCACCGTCCGCGGAGATCGTGCCGGCGACCTCGACGCCCTCGTCGTCCTGGACCTTGACCGTGGTCAGCCTGCCGCCGCTCGCGGTCACCTTCAGGGTCCCGCTGGTGTCGACGGCCTCCGCGCCGTCCTCGGGGACGATGGTCACCACCGCGCGGGAGGCCGCGTTCTCGACCTTCCCGGCCTCCTTGCCGCCCTGCTCCCCGCTGCCCTTGCCGGAGGGTCCGCCTCCGCCGCCGCAGGCCGCCGCCAGCACCAGCAGCGCGCTCCCCGCGAGGGCGATCAGTCCATGCCGCCGCCCCCGTGGACGCCGCCTTCTCGCCCGCTCTTCGTCCGCACCCCCGGCCGACGCCCCCGATATCGGCTGCCCGTTCACTCCTGTGCTCTCCCCTCGCACGGCCTGGCATCGCCGAGGCCCGCACCCCGCGCGCCTGACGCGCGCACGGCGACAGACAATCACATCGGAGCTCGGGGCAACTCCCCTCGAATGTCACCGTTCAGTCCCAACTTGTCCGCTGGGCTCAGATGAGAGGGCCGCTCTCAGCGCAGGTCTCGACGCAAGGTCTCAGCGCAAGGCGTCAGCGCAGGGCGGAACCTTCCTTCCACGCCTTCCAGTCCAGATTCCAGCCGCCGAGGCCGTTGTCGGGCGCGACCTGCCGGTCCTTGGAGTTGACCACCTCGACGACATCGCCGATGAGCGTGCGGTCGAAGAACCAGCCGGCCGGGGCGTCCGGGCTGCCGCCCTGCTCATCGCGCAGCCCCACACAGCCGTGGCTGACGTTGTCCGCGCCGAAGACGTCCGCCGCGGCCCAGTAGTTGCCGTGCAGGAACGTCCCCGAGGCCGTCAGCCGGATGGCGTGCGGCACGTCCTTGATGTCGTACTCGCCCTTGCCGTCGTCGTCGGTGAAGCCGACCGTCGCGCCGTTCATCCTGGTCACGTCGTACATCTCGGTGACCACCATCTTCCCGTTGTACGTGGCGGTCTTGGGCGCGCCCGCCGTGACCGGCACGGTCGCCACCAGTGCGCCGTCGCGCCGCACCTCCATCGTGTGCGCCCGCGCGTCGACGCGGGAGATCTGGGAGCGCCCGACGGCAAACGAGATCCTCTTGTGCTGGATGCCGTACACGCCGGGCGTCGCCTCGATGTCGCGCAGCCGCATATCGACCGTGACCTTGGTGCCCGGCTTCCAGTACGCGCGCGGGCGGAAGTCGAGCCGCTTGCCGCCGAACCAGTGTCCGACGACCTCGACCGGCGGCACGGCGGTCACGCGGATCGCCCGCTCCACGGCGGCGCGGTCCTCGATGGCGCGGTTGAAGGAGAAGGACACGATCATTCCGGTGCCGACCGTCGAGCGGTTCTCGGGCTTGACGTAGCCGATGAAGCGCTGCTCGGGAACGTAGGTGGTGAACGTGGTGTGCCGGGCCGTGCGACGGCCGTGGGCGTCGAGCGCCACCGCGTCCACGCTGTATTTCGCGGCGAGTTCCAGCCGGGCGTCCTCGTCCGGGGTCCAGCGCAGTCCGTCCTCGGAGATGACGCCGGGGATGTCGACGGGCCGGCCGCCCTCAATCTGTTTCACCGCGACCCGCTCCAGCCGGCCGCTGGGCAGCCGCACCTCCACTTCGCCGTCCGGGCGTACGCCCTTGGCCCCGTCCTCAGGGGTGACGCGGATGGTCTCTTCGGGTGACCCCGGCTTCCCGGCGATGACGTCGAGCGCGCCCGCGGTGCATCCCGTCAGCAGGGCGAGGGCGAGGCCGCCGATGAGGGCTGCCGCCGCCCGCCTTGTCGGGTTTGTTCGCTTCATTACGGATTTCACGTACGCCCCAACGACAGGCCCCCTTCAGGGGAAACGTCCATGCGGGCCGCCCGGCCGATGTTGGGACGCAGGCCGCGCGGGCAGAACAGGTGGGAGGACCGCACGTGGGACGCGACGGCCGGGACGCCGTCGGCGCTGCCGCCACGCGGGCCCGATGAGCCGCGGGAGGCCAGGTGTCGAGCGCAGCCGAACAGCAGACGGCGCCGGGGGCGGAGCCGGAGCGGAAGCGGGCCGGGGGCCTGCCGCCGCACGCACCCGAAAAGCCGTACGGGCAGCCGTCCGGGCAGCCGTCCGAAGAGCAGCCCGGCGCGGGGTCCAGCGGGGAGCCCCGCGCGGAGCCCACGCCGCGGCGGCGCGCGGCCGCGCATGCCGGGCAGACCGCGCACGCCGTATGGCCAGGAGCGCCCATGCCGCTCGGGGCGCGCTACCGGTCGGGGCCGGACGGCGTCGCGGGGACGAACTTCGCGCTGTGGTCGGGCGGCGCGGAGGCCGTCGAGGTCTGTCTCTTCGACGACGACGGCGCTGAGACCAGGCTGCCGCTCACCGAGCTGACCCATGAGGTGTGGCACGGCTTCGTGCCGGGCGTGGCCCCCGGCCAGCGGTACGGATACCGGGTGCACGGCCGCTGGGACCCATGGACGGGGGCCCGCTGGAATCCGGCGAAGCTGCTCCTCGACCCCTACGCGCGCGCGGTGGACGGCGAGTTCTCGCTGCCCGCCGAGGTGTACGGGCATGTGCGCGACTGGCCGCAGCAGCATGTCGCCGACACCGTGCGCGACGAGCGGGACTCGGCTCCGTACGTCCCCAAGGGGGTCGTCGTCCACGATGACGACGACTGGTCCGACGACCGCAGGCCCAAGACGCCCTGGGCGGACTCCGTCATCTACGAACTGCATGTGCGCGGCTTCACCCGGCGCTGCCCCGGCATCCCGGAACCGCTGCGCGGCACCTACGCGGGCCTGGCGCACCCGGCCGCGATCGGCCATCTGACGGCCCTCGGGGTGACGGCCGTCGAGCTGCTGCCCGTGCATCAGTTCGCCCACGAGGACCATCTGCTGCGCCGCGGTCTGAAGAACTACTGGGGCTACAACTCCATCGGCTATTTCGCCCCGCACGCCGCGTACTCCGCGAGCGGCACGCGCGGGCAGCAGGTCGGGGAGTTCAAGCGGATGGTGCGGGCCCTGCACGCCGCGGGCATCGAGGTCATCCTCGACGTGGTCTACAACCACACCGCGGAGGCCGATCAGCGCGGCCCCACCCTCTCCCTGCGCGGCATCGACAACCGCGGCTACTACCGTCTCCCGTTCTCCGACGCCCGCAGGTACGCGGACTACACCGGGTGCGGCAATACGCTCCATGTGGTGCAGCCGCACGTCCTGCGGCTGATCACCGACTCGCTGCGCTACTGGGTCACCGAGATGGGTGTGGACGGCTTCCGCTTCGACCTCGCGGCGGCGCTGGCCCGCTCCATGCACGATGTCGACATGCTGTCCCCGTTCCTCGCGGTGATCGCGCAGGACCCGGTGCTGCGGCGGGTAAAACTGATCGCGGAGCCCTGGGACGTCGGCAGCGGCGGCTATCAGGTGGGGGCGTTCCCACCGCTGTGGGCAGAGTGGAACGACCGCTACCGGGACGCGGTGCGGGACTTCTGGCGCGGCGCCCTCCCCGACGTACGCGATCTCGGCTACCGGCTGTCCGGGTCCAGCGATCTGTACGCCTGGGGCGGGCGGCGGCCGTACGCCTCCATCAATTTCATCACCGCGCACGACGGCTTCACACTGCGGGACCTCGTCAGCTACGCGCACAAGCACAACGAGGCGAACGGAGAGGGCAACCGCGACGGCACACACGACAACCGCTCCTGGAACTGCGGCGTCGAGGGCGAGACCGACGACCCCCGCGTCAACGCGCTGCGCCGGCGGCAGCAGCGCAATCTGCTGACCACCCTGCTGCTGTCGACGGGCGTGCCGATGCTCGTCGCCGGCGATGAGATGGGCCGTACGCAGGGCGGCAACAACAACGCGTACTGCCAGGACAACGCCATCAGCTGGCTGGACTGGTCGCTGCCCGGCCAGCCGGGCCCGCGGAGCCTGCTGGAGCTGACCCGCAGGCTGCTCGCCCTGCGCCACGCCCACCCGGTGCTGCGCCGCCGCGCCTTCTTCACCGGCCGGCCGCAGGCGCCCGACGGGCTGCGTGATCTGGCCTGGTTCACCCCGCGCGGCACGGAGATGACCGAGCACGACTGGTACGCGCCGTCGTCGTCGCTCGCGCTGTATCTCTCCGGCCGCGACATCCCCGGCCGTGACGCACGCGGCGCCCAGGTGACGGACGACAGCTTCCTGACGGTCCTGCACGCCGGAGAGCAGCCGCTCGGCTTCCTGCTGCCGGGGCCGCCGTGGGCGCAGTCGTATGAACTGATCGTGGACACCTCGCGGGAAGACCAGGCACGGGCGCCGGGCACAGTGCACCCGGGCGGGGCGACCATCGAGGCGCCAGGGCGATCGGTGCTGCTGCTGCGGGTGCGGTCGTAAGCAGTCGCAAGCGGACGTAAGCGATCGCAGAGGTCGCGGGGTGCGGCGCGGAGAGCAGGCGCGGGCACGGAGGGCGGGGCGCTGGCGCGGAGGGCGGGGCGGGGAGGCGCGTCCGGCGGTGTGTCTCAGGCCTCCGGTTCCCGGGAGACGCCGAGGATGCCCCGCCCATAGGCCGCGGCCACGGCCGCCGCCCGGTCCTTCGCCCCCAGCTTGGCGAAGATATGGGTCAGATGAGTCTTGACCGTCGCCTCGCTGATGAACAGCTCTGCGGGCCTCCACTTCGATGATTGCCATGTGGCCGAGGGTGGCGCGGAGCGGGGGCGGCCGGTATCAGCCAGAGCGCTCGACGCGGGATCAGCCGATCGGATGATGCCGCGGCGAACGGCTCGTACAACTGCCCGTAAAACCGCCTTGGGCCAGCGTGGCCGCCGGAAAACCATGTGAGGGATGTCAGTGGTGAACCGTACGCTCACACCTGATGCCGACTGACTCTGCGCCCGCCGATTCCCTGGTCCCCGATTCCCCAGTCCCCGACGCGCCGTCCGCCGACACTCCGTCCGCGGACGCCCCGGCCGGGCGGTCCGCCGTACGCACCCTGCTGCGGCTGTGGCCGTACGTTCGGCCGGTCCGCGCGCGGTGGTTCACCGCGGCCGTCATCGCCGTCGTGGCCTCGTGCCTGAGCCTGGTCTTCCCGCTCGTGCTGAAGTGGATCGTGGACGGACCGGTGGCCGGCGGCGACCCCGGCGGGGTGTGGTTCGGGGCGCTGCTCCTGCTGGTGCTCGGGATCGCGGAGGCGGTGCTCTTCGGGCTGCGGCGTTGGCTGGTGGCGCGGCCGCTGGCCGGAGTCGAGGCGGCGCTGCGCGCCGATCTGTACCGGCATCTGCAGCGGCTGCCGATCGCCTTCCATGACCGCTGGGCCTCCGGCCAGTTGCTCTCGCGCGGTACGACGGATCTGATGGAGATCCGGCTGTTCCTGGCCTTCCCATTGACGTTCCTGCTGGTCAACGGCGTGACGATCCTTGTCGGCGTGGTGCTGTTGCTGGTGCAGGACTGGGCCCTGGGGCTGGTGCTGCTGGCCCCGGTCGTCCCATTGATGGTCATCTGCTCGCTGTTCGAATCCCGGTACGCACTGGCGGCGCGGCGCGCCCAGGACCAGGCCGGCGATCTGACGACGGTCGTCGAGGAGAGCGTGCTGGGCATCCGGATCGTCAAGGGCTTCGGACGGCACCGCAGCCAGGCGCGCGCCTTCCAGGCGCTGGCGGGGCGGCTGCGCGGCACGGAGTTGCTCAAGGCGCGGCTGCTGGCGGGCATCTGGGCGCTGATCACGATCATTCCCGAACTGGCCATCGGCGCGGCGCTGGTGCTGGGCACGGTGCAGGTCGCGGACGGCGGGCTGTCGGCGGGCACGCTGGTGGCGTTTCTGTCCACGGCGCTGGCGCTGCGCTGGCCCGTGGAGTCGATCGGCTTCCTGATCGCGATGAGCCAGGAGGCGGCGACGGCGACGGAGCGGTACTTCGAAGTCCTGGACGCGGAACCGGAGTCGCGCGAGGTGTCCGCCCCGGCGGCAGACGGCGCCCGGGCAGGCGGCATGGCAGAGGGCGGGGCAGGGGACGGGGCAGGCGGCGGGCTGGTGTTCGAGGGGGTGTGGTTCCGCTATCCGGATGCCGACCCGGCGTCCGCGCCGGTGCTGGAAGGCGTCGACCTGCGGATCCGTCCCGGCGAGACGATGGCGCTGGTCGGCGGGACCGGTTCCGGAAAGACCACGCTGACCGCCCTCGTACCGCGCCTTCACGAGGTGACCGCCGGACGCATTCTCCTGGACGGAGAGGACATCGCGGCGATGCGGCGCGCACGGCTGCGGGAGCTGGTGTCGGTGGCGTTCGAGGAGCCGACGCTGTTCTCGGCGAGCGTCGCCGAGAATGTGCTGATGGGCGCGGCGGACGCCGGGGCGGACGCGCTGGCCCGCGCACTGGACGTGGCGCACGCCGGCTTCGCGCACACCTTGCCCGAAGGTGTCGACACCCAGGTCGGCGAGCAGGGCCTGAGCCTCTCCGGCGGCCAGCGGCAACGGCTGGCGCTGGCGCGAGCGGTGGTCGGGCGTCCCCGCTTCCTCATCCTCGACGACCCGCTGTCCGCGCTGGACGTCCACACCGAGGCGCTGGTGGAGGCCGCCCTGCGCCGGGTGCTCCAGGACACGACGGCACTGGTCGTGGCGCACCGCCCGTCGACCGTGATGCTCGCCGACCGGGTGGCGCTGCTGTCGGGCGGGCGCATCGCGGCGGTGGGGACGCACCAGGAACTGCTGCGTACGAACAAGGAGTACGCATGGCTGATGTCGGGACGGGAGACGGGCCCCGGGCCGGACCGGGGCCGGGGCCGGGGCCCGGCCCCGGAAGGACCGGTCTCCGAACCGGGGCCGCCATCGGGGCCGCAGCCGGAACCGATGTCGGGACCGCAGCCGGTGTCGGGACCGCAGCCGCTGTCGGGACCGCAGCCGGTGTCGGGACCGGAACCGGTGTCAGGGCAGAAAGCAGGCACGGGCGCGCAGAAGGGCGGCAGCCGATGACCAGCAGTACGACAAGCCGGCCCTCCGCCCCCGGGGACGAGCCCGCGGCGGGCTCCGGGCAGCCTCCGGGCGGCGGGGAAGCCCGGGGCGAGGCCGTTCC
This sequence comes from Streptomyces sp. PR69, assembly GCF_026420845.1. GTDB lineage: Bacteria > Actinomycetota > Actinomycetes > Streptomycetales > Streptomycetaceae > Streptomyces. The sequence continues at coordinate 93,801 of NZ_JAOWCB010000018.1, forward strand.
GGGCGGGCATGACGCCGCCGCGGCGACCCGGCCGCGCGGCGCGGCGGGGCAGGCTGCGCCCGCGGCCCGCGAGCCCGCCGCCACTGCACTTGCGTCTTCCGCGCAGGGGCGCGAAGAGGGCGTCCCCACTCCGGCAGCAGCCGGCACAGCCGGTGCCGCGGGCACTGAGTCCGGCGCTGACTCCGGCGCTGACTCCCGCGGTGACTCCGGCGATCCGTTCAGCCGGGACGCGCTGCCCGCGCCCAAGGGGGCGACCGGGGCCCTGCTGCGGTCCCTGCTCGCGCCGCGCCGCGGGCTCGTCGCGGTCGCCGCGCTGTTCCTGCTGCTCCAGCAAGCCGCCGCCCAGGCGGGGCCGCTGCTCGTCGCGTACGCCATCGACCGCGGCGTGCCCGCGTACCAGGCCCATGACTACGGCCCGCTGATCACGGTGGCCGTCGGCTACGCGGTGTGCGCGGCCGGCGCGGGCGTCTTCCAGTACGCGTTCATCCGGGCGGCCGCGCATGTCAACCAGGACGCGCTGCTCGATCTGCGGGGCCGCATCTTCCGCCACTCCCAGGCCCTGTCCGTGGACTTCCACGAGCGCTACACCTCGGGCCGGCTGATCTCCCGCTCCACCACGGACGTGGAGTCGCTGCGCGAACTGCTCAGCGAGGGCCTGCAGGAGCTCATCGGCGTGGTTCTCGCCACCCTGTACATCACGGTGCTGCTGCTCTGGCTCGACCTGGGGATCGGGGGGCTCGCCGTCGCCTCGTTCGCGCCGCTGTATCTGCTCATCCGCCTCTACCGACGCCGGGCCGGGCGGGTGTTCAGCGTGCGCTCGACCGCGATCGCCGCCGTCATCGTGAAGTTCGCGGAGACCATGAACGGCATCCGCCCGGTGCGCGCCTTCCGCCGCGAGCAGGCCAACGACGCGCACTTCGAGCGGCTCAACCACCGCCATGAGCGGAGCAACGGCGACGCGATCCTGGAGATGGCGCGCTATGTGGTCGGCTCCCGGCTGATCGCCAATGTCGCCGTGGCGGGGATGGTGCTGTGGGGTGCGTACCGGGTCGCCGACGGGACGCTGGCGCTGGGCGTGCTGGCCGCCTCCGTGCTGTATCTGCGGCGGCTGTACGACCCGATCGACCGGCTCGGGATGTTCCTGAACTCCTATGAGTCGGCAGCCGCCTCGCTGGAGAAGATCGCCGGCCTGCTGGCCCAGACGCCGACGGTTCCGGAGCCTGCCGCCCCGCGCGAGCTGCCGCCGCTCGGGGGCGGCGAGCCGGGACGCGCGGTGGTCTTCGAAGGCGTGCGGTTCGCCTACCGTACGGGCGGCGAGGTGCTGCCCCGCTTCGATCTGACGATCCCGGCCGGGCAGACGGTCGCCGTCGTCGGCTCGACGGGCGCGGGCAAGTCCACGCTGGCGAAGCTGCTGGCCCGGTTCTACGACCCGACCGAGGGGCGGGTGCTGCTCGACGGAGTCGATCTGCGCGAGCTGGCGGTTCCGGAGCTGCGGCGCGGGGTCGTGATGGTCACCCAGGAGGCGTTTCTGTTCTCCGGGACGGTCGCCGACAACATCGCGATCGGCCGGCCGGACGCCACCCGCGCGGAGATCGAGCAGGCGGCGAAGGCCATCGGCGCGCACGACTTCATCATGAGCCTCCCGGACGGCTACGACACGGACGTACGCAAGCGGGGCGGCCGCATCTCCGCGGGCCAGCGCCAGCTGGTGGCCTTCGCCAGGGCGCTGCTCGCCGATCCGGCGGTGCTGATCCTGGACGAGGCGACCAGCTCGCTGGACATCCCCGGTGAGCGTGCGGTGCAGCGCGCCATGGACACGGTGCTGCACGGCCGTACGGCGGTGGTGATCGCCCACCGGCTGTCCACGGTGGAGATCGCCGACCGGGTGCTGGTGATGGAGCACGGCCGGGTGGTGGAGGACGGCGAACCGTCCCGCCTGATCGCGGGCGAGGGCCGGTTCGCGGGGCTGCACCGGGCGTGGCGGGAGAGCGTGGTGAGCTCGTGATCCGGAGCGGATCATTCCACAGGGCAGCTTTTCCGGACATCGTCTTTTGACGTCTTTCGTCATCTTCTGACGCCCTTTCGGCGGAGTCCCGATGCGGGCCTCCGCCGTCTTTCTGGCGCCTTCTGTCAGCCAATTGCGCTAAGGAAACACTGACTTTGAAACGAATACGTCCACGCCCCGCACCGGCGGGGGCGGATCAGCGCGCCGAAGAAGTCGTTCGCGGCCGCGGTCGGCGCCTGGGAAGCGAAGTACATGAAGTTCGTCACGGGCGACTTCAGCGGCGACAGCCGCGATGACCTCGCCATCCTGAACCACCAGTCGGACGGCGCGGTGAAGCTGTGGACCTGGACTGCGCGCCCGGACGCGATGTTCAACGGCGCTCGCGCGGGCTGGACGGCCCCTGCGACGAGCTGGGTGTATGCCTCACGGAGCTGTTCAAGCCCTACAACTGACCGTGATCGACTGAGAGCGGGGCCCGCCGTGCACCACGGCGGGCCCCGCCGTCATATCGCCGTAAACCACGGCCGCCTGAGGAAACGTCCGGTTAACGAACACGACCATGCAGCCAACGGACGAGTTTCGGCCAAGTATTTGACGCGGTCCTGACAGACGGGGCGCGCGGCTGCCACCCTTCCCCCACGTCCACGACTCATCTCAGCACTTCCCACGGCACGTCCACGCACCAGCGTTCTGCCCGGTCCGCCCACCCATCGGGCCGGTACCCCCCATCGCAGAAGGAGTCCGCGTGAGACCCACGCCCCGCCGGCGCGCCACCGCGGCCGGAGCACTCATCGCAACCGCCGCCCTCCTCGCGGTCGGCTTCCAGACCAGCAGCTCTGCCGCGGAGACTGCTGACGCCGCACCCCGCGCCCAGGCTGCGAAAGGCGCCGACCCCGGCGCCCTGCCCGCCGATCTGACCCCGGCTCAGCGCGCCGAGCTGATACGCGAGGCCAATGCCGCCAGGGCCGCCACGGCCAGGGAGCTCGGCCTGTCCGCCAAGGAGAAGCTCCTCGTCCGCGACGTCGTCCAGGACCGCGACGGCACCACGCACACCCGCTATGAGCGCACCTATGACGGACTGCCCGTCCTCGGCGGCGATCTGGTGGTCGCGGAGAACCGGGCGGGGACGACGGAGTCGGTCGTCCGCGCCTCACAGGCAGCCCTCCGCAGCATCGACACCAGGGCCGCCCGCGTCTCGCCCTCCGCGGCCGAGAAGCAGGCCGTGTCCGCCGCCAAGGCCGAGGGCTCCAAAGCGGCCAAGGCCGAACGCGCCCCGCGCAAGGTGATCTGGATGGGCGGCCAGGGCGAGCCGACGCTCGCGTATGAGACCGTCGTCGGCGGCCTGCAGCACGACGGCACCCCGAACGAGCTGCACGTCGTCACCGACGCCGCCACGGGCGAGAAGCTCTTCGCGTGGCAGGCCGTCCACAACGGCACCGGCAACACCCAGTACAGCGGCCAGGTCACCCTGGGCACGGCCCCGTCGTACACGCTGACCGACACCGGCCGCGGCGACCACAAGACGTACAACCTCAACCGCGGCACCTCCGGCCGCGGCACCCTCTTCTCCGGGCCGGACGACATCTGGGGCGACGGCACCCCGCAGAACATGGAGACCGCGGGCGCGGACGCGCACTACGGCGCGGGCGTCACCTGGGACTACTACAAGAACGTGTACGGCCGCAGCGGCATCCGCGGCGACGGCGTCGGCGCGTACTCACGCGTCCACTACGGCAACAACTACGTCAACGCCTTCTGGCAGGACAGCTGCTTCTGCATGACGTACGGCGACGGCTCCGGCAATGCCAAGCCGCTCACCTCCATCGACGTCGCCGCACACGAGATGACCCACGGCGTCACCTCCTACACCGCGGGCCTGATCTACAGCGGCGAGTCCGGCGGGCTGAACGAGGCGACCAGCGACATCTTCGCCGCGGCCGTCGAGTTCTACGCGAACAACGCCCAGGACAAGGGCGACTACCTGGTCGGCGAGAAGATCGACATCCGCGGCAACGGCACCCCGCTGCGCTATATGGACAGGCCCAGCAGGGACGGCGCGTCCAAGGACTACTGGTACTCGGGCATCGGCAACGTCGACGTCCACTACTCGTCCGGACCCGCGAACCACTGGTTCTATCTGCTCTCCGAAGGCAGCGGCCCGAAGACGATCAACGACGTCGACTACGACTCCCCGACCTCCGACGGGCTGCCCGTCACCGGCATCGGCCGCGACAAGGCCGCGCTGATCTGGTACAAGGCGCTCACCCAGAAGTTCAACTCCCGTACGAACTACCACGGGGCGCGCGAGGGAACGCTCGCCGTGGCGAACGAGCTGTACGGCGCCGACAGCGCCGAGGCGAAGGCCGTCGCCCACGCCTGGGCGGGCGTCAACGTCGGCGACCGGCCCGGAGACCCCGGCGAGCCCGGCGGCGACGTCTACGAGAACACGACCGATGTCTCCATCCCGGACTACGGCGCGGCCGTCACCTCCTCGATCACCGTCTCCGACCGCAGCGGCAACGCCCCCTCGGCGCTGAAGGTCGGCGTGGACATCGTGCACACCTGGCGCGGCGACCTGGTCATCGACCTGGTGGCCCCGGACGGCAGCACCTACCGGCTGAAGAACGCCAGCGGCGGCGACTCCGCGGACGACGTCAGGGAGACGTACACGGTCAACGCCTCCAGCGAGACGGCCAACGGCACCTGGAAGCTGCGGGTGCAGGATGTGGCGCGGTACGACACGGGCTACATCAACAGCTTCAAGCTCACCTTCTGACAGCTTCTGAAAGCTGCTGACGGCGTGAGCGCACAGGGCGCTGTTCCGGGCCGTACGAGCCCGGGGCAGCGCCCCTTCGCCGTCGGTCAGCTCACCAGCCGGAAGCGGAGGCCGAGCAGGGTCCAGGCGCTCAGCGAGAGGCCGTCCCTGAGATAGCCGAACAGGCCCCCGTAGTCCCGCTCGGCCTCATCGAGCGCCGCGTCGAGGTAACTGGAGCGCACCTCCTGGACCGGGATCAGCAGATCCGGGTTCTCCATGAGACCGCGCTCCCGCACCGCCTCGCGGGTGCGCCGGTCCGCCTCCGCGCGGAAGACATTGGAGAGCAGGAAGTCCTGCCGGGCCGACGCCTCCGGAACGCCCAGGGCGCGGAGCAGGACATAACTGGTCCAGCCCGTGCGGTCCTTGCCCGACGTGCAGTGGTACAGCAGCGGCCCGCGCACCTCGCCCGACAGATCGCGCAGGGTCTCGGCGAACCGCGCGCGGTTGTCCTGATCGGTGACGAACGCCCGATAGATCGCGCGCATCAGCTCCTCACCGCGCCCGCCGCCGAGCGCCTCCTCCTGCCGCACCGGGTCCGCGGAGCCGATCACCGACAGCAGCTGGGCGAAGAGCCCCAGATCGCTGACGGGCCTGGCCACCGGGGTCAGGCCAGGGGGCAGCCGGTCAGGACCGTTCTGGCCCACTTCGAACGGCACCCGGAAGTCCACCACCCGCGCCAGGTCCAGCCCGGCCACGGTGCGGACATCGGCCTCGGTCAGCTTGCCGAGCTCGTCGGCGCGGAACACCCTGCCGTACCGCACCCGCTCACCGTCGTATGTCCGGTAGCCGCCCAGATCGCGGACATTGACCGCGCCCTCCAGCGGAATGTGCCGCACGCCCTCCGAGAGGGCCGGCGGTCGTGTGCCGGCTGCCGCCTGCGGGACGACCACCGCCGTGGCGGCGGCAGCGGCAGCGGTGCTCAGCAGAGCGCGTCGGGAAAGATGCATCGCTGAACTCCCATGCGGGACGAGGGAACACCCTGCTGTCGACAGGGCGACGCGTCGCGCGTACGAGGCAGCCGACCCAGTGCGGACCAGCCGAGCGCGGACCTCGACCTCACGCTTGTTCGGCGGGAAGGTAGCAGCCCTCCCCCGAGGAAGGGAGGGTCATGCACCGGCTCGTGTCACGCAACGGAGACACATCCGGCCCTGCGCAAACTCCGCGAACGCGCCGGACTGACATCAACCGCAGCCGCCGCCCTGCTGGGCGGCCCGCAGGCCCGGATCAGCACTATTGAGGCCGGCCGATACGCCGTGAGCGCAGATCGCGTGCGCGCCCTGGCCCGCAACTACACATGCACCAACGAGCAGTACATCGACGCTCTGGCCGCGATGACGGGCAACCGCGCCCGCGGCTGGTGGGCCGACTGCCGCGAGCGGCTCTCCCCCGGCCTCATCGAGCTCACCGAACTCGAGCACCACGCCGTGGCCCTGCGTGTCGCCGTGGTCATCCGCTATTCAAACCAGTGACGCTCAGGCCACTCAGGCATCCAGTCGGTGGCCACGTCTCCCTTGAATACGCCGACCAGCCACTCGGGCATTGGCATATCAAAATCACACCAATCCGCCCAGTTCCTTCTGAACGCCGACACCAACCAGTCCCCACCGCTCTGCCGCAGGAACAGTTTGTCACCTTCGATGGTGTGACCGAACAGAAACATACCTCCTCGATCCGGCAGCACAGCGGACGGGATTATCGGGTGCCCGTCTCGCAAAAATTCACTCATCCAAACTCCCTTCTCAACGGCAAATCGCGGACCGTAGAGAAAGAGGAAGTCGGATATTAGAAGATCCCCGTACAGCCCAAGGATCTCCCCGTCGTCGCGCGACAGATCAACACACAACGAGCGGCATGCCCGCTCTATGGAGCGGGTCTCACCAAAGGGCGAGGGGCCCAGAATCCTTTGCAGGTCATCCATCACGGACACGTCAGCCATCCCCTACAGACCGTGCAGGCCTTCGCGAGCCTGCGTTAATCGAATTCCATTCCGGCAATCGAATCGATCTTACCCGTCCATGGGTCAAGGCCGGCACCGTGACGAGCCCACACGGCGACTGGCCAATCTTCCGGCGAAGCAGCCGATGTCAGCCAGCACAGAGCATCTGCTCCCGCAGTCTGCCCCCATACCAGCATTTTGTCGAGGCTGTACCTACCTCCCAAATTCGGATCTTGCCAGTTCTGCATCGCGGGAGAGGTTCGCGTATCGTGAGGCAATCGATCAACGGTAAACGATTCCGGAGCATTTGGGGGCGGAATCGCCACGGTAATGCTGCCACTAATGGCCCCAGACCCGTATACAGCGACAAACTCTCGATAATCTTCCGGGAATAGGAGACCGACCTCTACAGCGGCAGCAGGCCAATCAACTTCATCCCCTGCATTCTCATGAGGCGGCATAAGATCCCGCAGCTCCTGAAACGCACCCCCATTCACGCCACACCCATCCCCCTCCGGCTGGTGACCATCTCCGCTGAGTCTCCTTCATCCTGTTCCGTGAGGTGAAATGGGCTAGTCAGAAGCGGTGGTGACCGGCAGGGCCCCTCGTCGTTGGCGTGGTGATTTCACTCATCACACCGGCGACCAGAGGGCGCCCTGCTGGTTCCGTATCCTGCCACGCTCGACGTGCCCTACGAGCTCGTGGAGCACGTTGCCTGGCTCCTGCATGAGCACCGATGCCGGATCAACTCGCGCTGGCGCAGGCTCGGCTGCTTCAAATCGGAAACTGGCGGCAGAAGACTCCACATGAACGCACCCCACTCAGTCAACCGTTTCGCGTGGATTATAGGACAGCCGATCAAGCGCATAGGAAAGCAGATCGGCGAACGTTCCGAAGAACATGCTATCCCCCTCGCCAACCCACCAAATCCGCTCCGGAAGAATATCGGGCGCATCAATCATGAAGATCGCCCTGGAGCAATCACCATTGACGGCGATCGGGAACAAACCGATCTCTGCCGGCAGTCCTACATCCTCGGTCGTCACATCCTCACGAACACCCTGCAGGAACCGTGCAGCCAATTTCGCCAGTACCCCTCCTTCAATGTCCTTGCACCCCAATACGGACATGTCCAGGTGGAATCCGTCCATGCCATCCGTCAACGAAAGGAAATCTCTGTAGGTCGCCTCAATTAGCTGCCCGGATCGCTGCTCCAGCGCCACCAACTCCTCGTGTTTCGCAGGCGGATAGATCCGGGGGATCGCAGACACCCCAACGGGATCTTCTGAAAAATAGCGACTGACCCTATCGACAGCCAAGTCTCGCACCAGCCTGAGCAAGTCCACAACTCCTTCCGACCCTATGGACGAGTTATTCGACATATGCCGTACTCCCCTCGAGTTACCGATCCCACGACACGTTCTGTCACATACGTCTCAGGCGCTCCATCCACGCCCGCATAGTAGAACGCGGTAGGCCTATACCCCACCTCATACTTAAGAGCCCAGCGACCCACCTTCGAGTTGACTGAACCGTCCTGCTGGTGCCAACAGAAGGGCTCTTGCTTACCGGACCACGTGGTGTCCGGAAGGTGACCCGCAACTTTGCCGCTGTAGGCATAGGGCGTGCCACTGATGTCCCGTATGTGCCTCCCCTTGATGCTTTCAGCTACGATTTCAAGGGAATCCACCTTCCCGCTCGGACCTACCACCATCTCCTTACCTGGTGAAACACCCCCCTTCGGCGACCAGTAGCCAGGTATCGAATTAATCGCTGCTATATGATCCGTCTCCCATGTCTCGCTGGGACCGGTCATCGTCCGCGGCCCCTCGGGCTCGGCTCTGACGAGAGCCGTGTCTATCGGCTGCCAGCTCCCCTTGCCGTCATGGAAGTTCACCGGTTCGGTGTAGAAACGCGTGGTGTATTGATCCGAAACTCAAAGGGTTCTATTCGAGGATGTAGCCGACGTGCGGGCCGCCGAAGTAGCCGCGGACGATGTGTGGTTGGCGTTGGCGGCGGTGGAGGAGCCGGCGGGTCTCGGTGGCGAGTTGGGCCTGGTCGCGGGCCCGGCTGTGCATCGGCAGGCTCCGTTTGAGGTCGGCGTTGACCAGTTCGTCGGGGTTGAGCTCGGGCGAGTACGACGGCAGGAAGTGCAGCTCGATCCGGTCGGGGTGTTCGGCGAGCCAGGCTCGGACCTTGCGGGAGCGGTGCGCGAAGTGGCCGACCACCACGAGGCGGACCTTGTGGCCGAAGTGGCCCGCGAGGCGGTCCAGGAAGCGGCACATCACGTCGGCGTCGAAGGTCTCGGTGAACACCATGAAGTGCATGCGGCCCTTCGTGCTGATCGCGGACATCGCGTTCACCGAGAACCGGTTCCCCGAGCGGCGCACGACGGGGGTGCACCCCTTGGCGCCCCAGGTGCGGCCGGTGACCTGGTCGGAGCGGATGCCGACCTGGTCGGCGAAGCACCTCGGCGCCCTCGGCCCTCGCCTTCGCGCGGATCGCCGGCCAGGTCTCCTCCCGCCAGACGCGGACCGCTTCGGCATCCTGCTCGACGGCCCGCTTGTCCGGCCGCTGGAAGGTCAGGCCCCAGCGGCGCAGGTACTTGCCCACGCCCTGCTCGGTCAGCCGCACCCGGTACACCTTCGCGATCAGATCCCCCACCCCGGCCCGCGTCCACAGCTGCCCGGCCAGCCCCAGGTCACACGGGCGGTGATCCAGCACGGCCTGCCGGAGCGCCTGCTGCTCGACCGCATCGAGAACCTGGTGCTCGCCGACTCGGCGTCCACGCGGCTGGGCCACAAGCGCCTCGCGCCCGCCTGCCAGCCACTTCGCCCACCAGTTGTCCACCGCCTTGAGCGAGACCTGGAACACCGCCGCGACATCCTCGCGAGTCCGGCCCGCCACCAACGCTGCCACCGCCCGCAGCCGAAGGGCCTCCTGCGCCGACGACGACAACTGCCGCGCGTCCCCCACCAGTTCACTCACGCACGGACCAACGACCCTCAACATCTATCGTTTCGGATCAATAGGTGCCGTCGGAGTTCCGGAAGGTCTGTTCGCGCTCCTTACGCGCGTCCTTCAGCTCCTCGCTGCTTTCAGGTTCAAAACCCCGGGGCTCAGGCGTGACGGGTGCCTGGGTCTCCTCGACGTGCTGAACGTCAGGCAGCTTTGCGGCACCGCCGTCGAGGTCCGGGGAGGGAGTCGGCTGCTCAGCCGCCAACTGTCCCGGCGCGGTCAGTGCGCCCTTGCGCCCGCCTTCAGCAGCTGCTTGAGTCGCCTCGCCGGACGCCGTGTGCCCGCGTCCTTCGGCGGAGCCCCAGCGCTGATCGGGGGCGTCCATCCGCCCGACGGCCGAACCGCCGGAACCTCGCGAGGCTGCCAGGACGGTCTGCTCGGAACCGGTCAGTACAGCCATCACAAAAGCGACGGCGACAACAAGCGGACGTGCAGTGCGCACAGGCTTCCCCCCACCAAGCCAACAAGAGAACTGACGTTCTACGACTTGGACAGGAGATCCACAAGATGCTCACAGGGTTCCCGCATTCAACGTGAGGAAGATCACTTCACGCTCGGCGGCAAATCGCCCCATTCGGAGCGCTGTTGGTCGAGGCCCGCTGTCACCTTGTGTTGTACAGGCGGGCCTCGGCCGGGCTCCCAGGGGACTAGTGATCAGCGGAGCTTGTTGACCGCGGTGGTCGTGGTCTGCTTGAAGGCGGAGACCGGGGCGTCCTTCAGGGTGCCCATGCGGCCCCAGTCGACGAAGGTCACCGTGTTGCCGTCGCGGCCGATGCCGTGGAGGTTGACGCTCATTCCGGCCTGCGGCCGGGCGAAGTAGGTGCCGTAGGCGTGGGCGCCCTCTTCGACCGGGAGGTGGCCGTAGTCGTCCCAGGCCGCCGTGGAGCCGGGGTTGGCGCGCAGCCAGTCGGCCGCGCAGTCGGCGACGGCCTTGTTGGCCGCGGTGGCGAGGCGCTCGGCGGCGCGGGCGTTCGGCGTCACCACGGTGACCTGGAGGGCTTCTGCGTCGAGGTCCGTGCGGAAGGTGCGGTGCCAGGTCGCGCCGTTGGCCGGGAGGACGTCCTCCAGGCAGAGCACCGGGGACTCCGGCATGCCCTTGGTGACCTTGCCCGCGTACCAGGGCGTGCCCTCGACGGGCGGCAGGTCCTTCGCGGCGAGGAAGCCGGGGGCAGCGGCCGCCGCGCGCTTCGCGGGCTGCTGCTGCGGCTGGTGCGGCTGGTGCGGCTGCGCCTGGACCTCGCTCGCCACGGTCACCGCGAGGGTGCCGGCCACGACCGCGCTCACGGCGGCGGCGAGGGTGGTACGGGCGATGGTGCGGGCGTTGCTGCGTGCCGTGGTCATGGGCGTGTTTCCCCGTTTCTGATGAGTCGGATGGGGCTGTGTCGTTCGGTGGTTCCAGACTGGGCGGCGGGTCGGCCGCGGCGCAATGACCGCCGCCCAGTGCGGTACGCCTGGAACGGCTGCGCGTACTCTGGCCTGCGGAAACGCCAACTGCCTGGAACGCGTGGCGGAACGGCGGAACGCCCAGGGACGGTGTGGGACACGGCAGTGAGACGGGGAGGGTGACAGCGGAATGGACCGTTCCGAGAAGGTGCCCGAGAAGACGCCTGAGAAGACATCCGAGGAGATCGCCGCGTTCGCGGAGCGGCTGCGCGAGCTGAAGGAGCGCTCCGGCCGCAGCTACGGTGCGCTGGCGGCGCAGCTCCATATCAGCACGTCCACGCTGCACCGGTACTGCCATGGGCGGGCCGTGCCCTCCGGCTATGCGCCGGTCGAGCGGCTGGCCCGGCTGTGCGGAGCGTCGGCGGCCGAGCGGATGGAGCTGCACCAGCGGTGGGTGCTGGCGTCCGCCGTCCGCGACCGCGCGGAGAGCGGAGGGCGTCCCCAGGGGGAGGCGACGGCTCCGGACGCGGACCCCGGTACGGATGCCGGCCGGGGCGCTGCGCCGGACACCGTCCCGCAGACCGGCACGCGCACCAGCCTCCCGCCGGACACGCCGGCGGCGTCGGGCGCCCGCCGTCGGCTCCGGCCCCGTACGCGGATACTCGCCGCCGCTCTCGCGACCGTCGCCGTGGTCGTCGGCGGGGTCGTCGCCGTCGAGTTGGCGGAGAGTGATGCGGAGACGGGTGCGGAGAGGGACGCGGGGGAAGGGCGCACGCCCGCGGCTGAGGCGGCGCCCGCCCCCGAGAGGCCGCCGCTCTCCTGGTCCGCGGACAGCCATGTCTGGGCTTCCGGCTGCGGGCATACGTATCTCGTCGACCGCGCCCCCGCCGATGTGCCGCCGCCGCCCGTCGCCCAGGACGCCCGGAAGTGGGCGGCAGACCTCGGCGCGGTGCACGGCGGGGACGCCATCACCCGGGTGACGGTGCGTCCGGCGAAGGACGCCGGGCCCGTCGTCGTACAGGAGCTGCATATACGGGTGACGGAGCGCCGTGAGCCGCTGCCGTGGACGGCCTACGCCATGGACCAGGGCTGCGGCGGGGCGCTCACTCCGGCCGTGTACAAGGTGGATCTGGACGCGGACCGGCCCGTCGCCCGGCCGGTCGACGGGGTCGAGGTGTCCGGCGCCACCGGTGAGGTGAAGGAGCTGCCCGCTCCGCGGCTGCCCTATCAGGTGAGGGCCGACGATCCGCTGGTGCTGCGCGTCGAGGCGCAGACCGCCCGCTGTGACTGCGACTGGTATCTGGAGCTGACCTGGACGAGCGGGGAGCGGAAGGGCGTGCTGCGCGTCGACGACGGCGGCAGGCCGTTCCGCACCAGCGCGGTCAGCCCCGGCGGCGGGTACTGGTACGCCGGGGAGCAGGGCTGGACCCGCTCATGACCCGCCCACAAACCGCCCATGAGCAACCCGCCGACCGGCCACGAGCCGCCCCTGGCCGCGCCCAACCGGCCCCGCCGGCCGCCCGGTCAGCGCATCAGCACCCCCGCCCCCTCCCCCACGGCCTCCGTCGGCAGCGCCACCAGCCCGAGATCTGCGCTCGACGCGAGAAGCCGGTGGGCCGGGAGGATGCGGACGGTGTAACCGAAGGGGCCGGTGCGGTCCAGGGCCAGCGGGCCCTCGTACACCCAGCGGCCCTCCAGATCGGGCCCGCCCGCCGGTTTCAGCGGGAAGGTGTGGGCGTCGCCGATGGTGTCGTCGGAGTCGACGCGGCCCGCGACGGCCTGCACCTCGACGTCGTCCGGCCGCAGCGCGCCCAGCGTGACGCGCACCCGCAGCGACAGAGTGGCGCCCAGCTCGGCCGTTCCGGCGGCGGCTGACTGGTCGAGGGCCTCGACATGGTCGATCCCCACCCGCGGCCAGGCCTCGCGGACCGCCGCCTTCCAGGCTGCCAGCTCCCGCGCGGCGTCCGCGTCCAGCGCCCGGTGGGCCTGCGCGGCGGGCGCGTACAGCCGCTCGACATACTCACGCACCATGCGCCCCGCGAGCACCTTGGGCCCGAGGCAGGTGAGCGTCCTGCGGACCATCTCGATCCAGCGGCCGGGCAGCCCGTTCGCGCCCCGGTCGTAGAAGCGCGGCGCGACCCGCTCCTCGATCAGTTTGTAGAGCGCGGCCGCCTCCAGGTCGTCGCGCCGCTCCTCGTCCGTGGCGGAGCCGTCGGCGGTGGGGATGGCCCAGCCGAAGTCCGGCTCGAACCACTCGTCCCACCAGCCGTCCAGCACCGACAGATTGAGGCAGCCGTTCAGCGCGGCCTTCATTCCGCTGGTGCCGCAGGCCTCCAGCGGCCGCAGCGGATTGTTGAGCCAGACATCGCAGCCTGGGTACAGCTTCTGCGCCATGCCCATGCCGTAGTCGGGCAGGAAGACGATCCGGTGGCGTACGGCCGGGTCGTCGGCGAACCGCACCAGCTCCTGCACCAGCCGCTTGCCGCTGTCGTCCGCCGGGTGGGCCTTGCCCGCGACGACGATCTGCACCGGGCGCGTCGGATGCAGCAGCAGTTCGGCCAGCCGCTCGCGGTCGCGCAGCATCAGGGTGAGCCGTTTGTACGAGGGCACCCGGCGGGCGAAGCCGACGGTGAGGACGTCCGGGTCGAGCACCGAGTCGATCCAGCCCAGCTCCGCGGCCCCGGCGCCGCGCTGCCGCCAGGCGGCGTGCAGCCGCCGCCGCACCTCGTGCACCAGCTGTTCGCGCAGTTCGCGGCGGAGCTCCCAGATGTCGTCGTCCGGGATGTCGGCGACGGCGTCCCAGCGCTCCGCGGCCCCGACCGCCAGCTTGTCCTCGGCGCGGCCCAGGCCGATCTGGCGGGCGCCGAGGCGCAGCACCTCCGGGGCGACCCAGGTGGGGGCGTGCACGCCGTTGGTGATGGAGGTGATGGGGACCTCCTGCGGGTCGAAGCCCGGCCAGAGGCCCGCGAACATGGCGCGGCTGACGGAGCCGTGGAGGGTGGAGACGCCGTTGGCGCGCTGCGCCAGGCGCAGCCCCATCACGGCCATGTTGAAGAGCTTGGCGTCGCCGCCCGGATAGGTCTCCCGCCCGAGCGCCAGAATCTTCTCGACCGGCACGCCGTCCAGTTCCGCGCCGTCGCCGAAGTGGCGGGCGACCAGCTCGCGGTCGAAGCGGTCGATGCCGGCGGGGACGGGTGTGTGGGTGGTGAAGACCGTTCCGGCGCGTACGGCTTCGAGCGCGGCGGCGAAGTCCAGGCCCGCGCCGCCCTCCTCGGGGGCGAGCGCCAGCTCCCTGATCCGCTCCAGGCCGAGGAAGCCGGCGTGCCCTTCGTTGGTGTGGAACACCTCGGGCGCGGGGTGGCCGGTGAGCCGGCAGTACGCCCGTACGGCGCGGACGCCGCCGATGCCCAGCAGCATCTCCTGGAGCAGCCGGTGCTCGCTGCCGCCGCCGTAGAGCCGGTCGGTGACATTGCGTTCGCCCGGGCCGTTCTCCTCGACACCCGAGTCAAGCATCAGCAGCGGGACACGGCCGACCTGGGCGACCCAGATCTGGGCGTGCAGCGCGCGGTCGCCGGGCAGGGTGAGGGCGATGCGGCAGGGCGCGCCGCCCTCCTCGCGCAGCAGGCGGAGGGGGAGTTCGTTGGGGTCGAGCAGCGGATAGTGCTCCTGCTGCCAGCCGTCGCGGGACAGGGACTGGCGGAAGTAGCCATGGCGGTAGAGCAGTCCGACGCCGATCAGGGGGACGCCCAGGTCGCTGGCGGCCTTGAGGTGGTCGCCGGCGAGGATGCCAAGGCCGCCGGAGTACTGGGGCAGCGCCGCGGTGACGCCGAATTCGGGTGAGAAGTAGGCGATGGCGGACGGGAACTCCCCGCTGTCGCCGCCGGACCGGTCGGACCGGTCGGACGGGCCGGACGGGCCGGACGGGCCGGAACCGCCGGAACCGCCGACCCGGCCGGATGAGGCGGCTGGGGCAGACGGGCCGGATGCGCCTCCCGTGACCGCGCTGTGCTGCTGGTACCACCTGCGGCCGTGCAGATAGTCGTCCAGATCGCCGGCCACGACGGCCAGCCGGCGCAGGAATCGCCGGTCGCCTGCCAGTTCGGCCAGACGTGCGGCGGGCACGGCGCCCAGCAGCCGTACGGGGTCATGGCCGGACGCCTTCCAGCCCCCGGGGTCGACGGCCTGGAAGAGGTCGCGGGTCTCGGTGTGCCAGGACCAGCGCAGATTGCGGGCCAGGTCGCTGAGCGGGCGGAGCGGTTCGGGCAGGACGGGGCGGACGGTGAATCGACGGATTGCCTTCACGGGTTCCACCTTCGCAGGGGAGGTACGCATCCGAGGGGACGCACGGCGGTGTGCGTCGCGCCGTCACCCGACGGTAATGGCACCTGACCCCGGCAACCACGGCGCGCGGCCGTACGCCCGGCGCATCACGGGGAGCGCGAGGAGGGGCACAGGGCCTGAGCACGCGCCCCACGCGTGCTCACGGAAGCGATCGCGGGGTGAGCCGGTAGGGCGAGCCCTGGTTGACGGTCTGCGGGTCGAAGGCGCCGGTCGCGGCGTAGCGGGCGGCGATCCGGGCCAGCTCGTCGGGCGGGATCACATCATGGACGTCGGCGAAGCCGCCGGGCGCGCGCTCATGGGCGAGGTTGATGACGACCTCGGGGCCCAGCTGCCGGTTCGCCCGCTGCAGCTCGGTCATCGCGGGCCTGCGGTCGGCCTCGTACCGGGCCAGGGCGACGGCCGGGTCGGGGTTGAGGGCCATGGCGTACCCCAGGGCCCTGCCGTCGACGATGGACTGGGTCGCGCCGTTGGAGCCGATCGGGTACATGGCGTGCGCCGCGTCGCCGATCAGGGTGGTGCGGCCCAGGGTCCAGCGCTCCAGCGGCTCGCGGTCGACCATCGGGTACTCATACGCCGCGTCGGCCGCCTTGAGGACCTCGGGGACGCTGACGCCGTCGAACTCCCAGCCCTCGTAGTAGGGCAGGATCTGCGCGACGGGTACGGGCCGGTTCCAGTCCCCGTACGCGTAGGCCCTGCGGTCTCCGCGTTCTCCGCGCGTAGCGTGTGCGGCGCGCGCCTCGGGCACATCGTCGGCCGGGATGGCGAGGGCCCAGTTGACCAGCGTGTCGCCCGTCGCCGGGTCCGGCTCGCTCATCGGGTAGACGACCGCCTTCTGCCGGTCGTCGCCCGCGATGAGCATGAAGTCGCCCGCCGCGGCGGCGGGCATGCGGGAGACTCCGCGCCAGACGAGCATCCCGTTCCACGGCGGGGCCCCCTCGCGCGGATTGAGCGCGGCGCGCACCGCCGAGCGTATGCCGTCGGCGCCGATCAGCACATCCGGCTCCAGGCAGGTCCTGGCGCGCTGCTCGCCGTCCCGGTGCTCCAGCTGGACGCGTGCCCCGCCGTCCGGGAGGGTGTCGACGCCGGTGACGCGGACGCCCGGCACCAGCGCGGCGCGGCCGAGCCGCCGGACGACGGCGCCGGCGAGCACGGACTGGAGTTCGGCGCGGGCGATCGACAGCTGCGGCCAGTGGTACCCGGCGTCCATGCCGCGCGCCTCGCGCGAGATGAGGGCGCCGCTGCGGTGGTAGTAGCGCAGCTCCCGGGTGCGTACGGCGCGCTCTTCGAGGGGGTCGAGCAGGCCGAGCGCGTCGAGTTCGCGCACGGCGTTGGGCATGATGTTCAGCCCCGCGCCGACGGGCAGGCTCTCCCGGGCGGCCTCGACGACGGTGATCCGCTCAAATCCGGCGGTGTGCAGGGACAGCGCCGCGGTGAGCCCGGCGATGCCGCCGCCGGCGATAAGGATCTGGGGCATGGGGGTCGGACCTCCTGGGACGGTCATGCGGGCGGCGGCACGGCCGGCGGCCGCGCCGGGGAGCGGCTCGGTCAGGCGGCGCGGGGGCCGGGGACGGACGCGGACCGGCGCACCAGGGTCTCGTTGTCCCGGGTCAGGTCGAGCACGGAGCGCAGCAGCTCGATCGGCGCGCCGCCGCTGCCCGCGTCGTACAGCCGCACCTCGTCGGCGTACGCCTTGCGGGCGATGGTGAGATGGCGGGCGCGGAAGGTCTTGAGGATGCGCAGCACACGCGCCAGGGAGACGGCCGAGGCGGCCAGCTGGGGCGGCAGCCGGTGGGCGGACTCCCAGCTGAGGGCGGCGGAGAGCTTGGAGACGGCGGAGACGCCGCCCTTGTGCGCGTGGTAGTGGGCGCGCCAGGAGGGGAGGCTGTACTGCACCGAGTCGTCGAGGAAGGCGTTGTACTCGGCGTTGCCGCGGTCGCACTGCCAGAGCGTCAGATCGACCAGCCAGAGGGGCACCTGCGCGGCGGCGGGGCCCAGGTAGACGCGGCCCGCGACGTCGATCTCCTCGAAGTAGGAGCGCATCCGCCGGGCGAAGAAGACCGGTGAGACCCGGTCGACGGTGAAGTCGATGGCCTCGACCATGGACTGCACCTGCTGGGCGATGCGGTCGAGGGTGAGGGCGAAGCCGGCTTCGTACGGTTCGCGGCGGGCCAGCTCCGCGCAGCTGCCGAGGGCGGCGACGAGGTTGGGGAAGACCATGCGGACCGCGTCCTGGAGATTGCCCTCCATGGGGTCTGAGGTGTACATCCGCTGGCGGCGGCCGAGGGGGTTCCAGGCGGTGTAGTGGTGGACGGTGTCGCGCGGCACCATGTCGGTGCGCCGCCCCAGCTCTTCGAGGACGGGCAGCACTTCGGGCACGGCGGCGACCGGCTGCACGCCGTGCCGCTTGAGCGAGCCGAGGAGGATGCCGAGGTCCCGCATGGCGGCGAGCGCGTCGACGACCCCGAGCGCCGCCACCCGTTCGGGCGACGGCACCAGGGCGCGCAGGGCGACGGTGAGCGCGGGCACGTCGGCGTCGGCGTTCATGGCGGGAACGGCGGCGAGGACCGGGTCGGCGGCGAGCGGATCGGCGGCGCGTATCTCGGCGATGCGGTAGCGCGGTTCGCCGCGCAGATCGGGACCGGGCGTGGCCAGGTCGTACAGCGTCACGGTGGGTGCCCCCCTCGGGCGGTCGGTTCGGGTCGGTCGGCGGGCGGGCGGGATGCCCGCCGTCACGTCACTCCACGGCGCCGCCGACCCGGTCGGTGCGGGGCGCGGGGGCCGTGTGCGGCGACTCCGGCGCGGGTGTGGGTGCGGCGTCGGCCGCCGAAGGGTCCGCCGCTCCGGAATCGTGCGGCGCGGGCGCATCGGCCTGCACGGCCGCGCGTGCCCCGCGCGGCCCGGACGCGTCGGGCCGCGCGGGCATGGTTGCGGCGACGGGCCCGGACCCGTCGCGCTGCACAAGCTCGTCAGGCCGGGCCGCGGATGAGGCCGTCCGCCCGGGCCCGCCACCTCGCGCGAGCCCGTCACCTCGCGCAGACGCGGCCCGCGGCACGGGCACGTCACCTCGCGCAGACGCGGTCCCGGCCGTCCTTTCGCGCCGCGGTACGGCCGACGGCCCATCCGGTCCTGCGGCCGACGGGACCCCGCGCGGCCCGGATTGCCGTCCGGACGGCGGCGGCAGGCGCAGCCGCGGCGACAGCAGGACGGCGAGGGCCGCGAAGCCCGCGCCGGCGAGGAGCGCGGCGCGGAAACCGGCGGTCTGGTCCGCGGCGGTCGCATCCGGTCCGAGGCCCGCGGTGGCGACGGCGACGAGGACGGCGAGTCCGAGCACCGAGCCGAACTGCTGGCTGGTGTTGACCAGTCCGGAGGCCAGACCGGTCTCCTCGGGCCCTGCTTCCGCGGTCGCGGCGACATTGGTGGTGACCATGACCAGGGGCAGGGCCGCGCCGAGGACGAGGCTCGGGGCGAGCACGGCCGTGGTGAACGTCCCGTCGGCCGAGAGCGACAGCGCCAGCCAGACCATGCCGCCGAGCAGCAGCGCGAACCCCGCCGTCATGGTCGTACGCAGCCCGAGGCGGCCGATGAGCCGGCCGGTCTGCGGTGCGACCGCCACGACCACGAGGGAGAGCGGCAGCAGGCCAAGTCCCCCGGTCAGCGGCGAGTGGTCGAGGACGCTCTGCAGATACAGGCTGACCAGGAAGAACATCGGGAACAGCGCCATCTGGGCCAGCGCGCTCAGCGCGTTGGCGCGGCGCAGGGCGGGCCGGCGCAGCACGGCGGGCGGTACGAGGGGGTGCGCGGTGCGCCGTTCCCAGAGGGCGAAGGCGGCGAGGAGCACGAGGCCGGCCGCGCCCGCGGCAAGGGTGCGGACGCCGGTCCAGCCCGCTTCGCCCGCGCCGACCAGGGCATAGGCGAGAAGCCCCAGGCCCGCGGTGCAGGCGAGCGCCCCGCCGAGGTCGAAGCCGGGCTGTGCGCTGCGCGTCCCCCCGTCGAGCACGCGCAGCGCGATCAGCCCGAGCGCCGCGGCGGCGAGCACATTGAGCCAGAAGGCGGAGCGCCAGCCGAGGGCGTCGGTGAGCACTCCGCCCAGTACGGTGCCGAGGACTCCGCCCAGTCCGCCCATGGCGGCGAAGACGCCGAGCGCCCGGTGCCGGGCGGGGCCGTCCGGGAACAGCCCGAGCAGCAGCGCGAAGGCGGCGGCCGCGGCGAGGGCGGCCCCCACGCCCTGCGCCGCGCGCGCCGCGATGAGCTGGCCGGGGGCGGCGGCGACGGCCCCGGCCGCGGAGGCCGCGGCGAGCAGGCCGAGCCCGGCGAGATACACCCGCCGCCGTCCGAACAGATCGGCTGTGCGTCCGCCGAGGAGCAACAGCCCGCCGAAGGTGATGAGATACCCGTTGGCGACCCACGACAGCCCGGCCGAACCGGACCCGAGGTCCCGGCCGATGGACGGCAGCGCCACATTGAGCATCGCCGTGTCCATGATCATCAGTAGCTGGGTGGCGGCCAGCAGCGCGAGCGCGAGGGCCGTCCGCGTCTGGCGGCCGTCGGCCGCGCATGCACGTGTGCCGGGCCGCCGCC
>NZ_JAOWCB010000019.1 GCF_026420845.1 Streptomyces sp. PR69
AGGGGAAAGCCCCCGCCCCGCACGATCAGACGGTCCCCGACGCCCCGGCCGCGTCCCGCGCCCCGTCACGCGCACGGGCCCCGGCCCGCGTCCTGCCCGGCGTCACCGTCCGCCGCGGATGCCGCCGCAGATACTCGCTCTCCAGCTCCGCCATCCGCACATTGTGCGCGTCCAGCGCCGCCGCGGACCCGTACAGCAGTGTGTCGTGCCTGCTCCGGTGGATCGCCTCCAGCTCGCGGAGCAGCACCGGCTCGTCCAGACGGGCCGGGTCGACGCCCCGGTGCTCGTGCTCGGTCTGAGTCATGTCAGCCGTCCTCCGTCCGTCTCCACAGGTCTCGCGGCCATCCCGTGTGACTGATGACCTCGCGGGTACCCGCTGGTAGCGCGGACCCGGTCACCGGGAGGAATCCATGCGACTCGAATTTCTCACGCCTCTCTACGAGCGTCCCGGACCGTGGGCCAGCGTGCATCTCGACACTGCATGGGGCGTCCAGGACACCCCCGCCCACCATGAGCTCCAGGCCCGTGAGGTCTGCCGCGCGCTGGCCGAGCAGGGCGCCGACCAGCGGACGGGACATGCCGTCTACGAAGCCCTCACCGCCTTCGGGGGCAGGCCGGGGGCACCCGGCCGGGCTGTGTACGCCGCGGGCGGCGAGGTGGTCCTCGACCCGCCCCTGACCCATCGCCCTCCCGCGCCCATGGACGTCACCTGGGCCGCCCTGCCGCATGTCGCACCGCTGCTGGATCTCGCCGCGCAGGAACCGGTCTGTCTGGTCGTCTACATCGACCGCCAGGGCGCGGACCTGGAGCTGCGCACCCCGCTGGGCGCCACGGGCGCCGGCTCGGCCGTGGGCAGGGACTGGCCGCTGCACCGCACCGCGAGCGCCGACTGGTCCGAACGCCATCACCAGCAGCGCGTGGAGAACACCTGGGAGCAGAATGCCCAGGAGATCGCGGAGACCGTCGCGGGAAGCCAGGAGGAGTACGGCGCCGATCTGATCGTTCTCGCCGGCGACCCCTACGAGCGGCGCGCCGTCCATGAGCGGCTGCCCGCGGCGCTGCTGCCGTACGTCATCGAGACCGAACACGGCGGACGCGCCGAAGGCGCGGGCAGCAGGCTGCTCGACGAGGACGTCGAACACGCCCGTCAGGAGCATGTGAGCCGCCATGCCGAAGAGGAGCTCGACCGCTTCAGGGCCGCGCACGACGCGGCGGCGGAGGGGGTGCCCGCGCTGGTGGAGGCGGCCCGCGAACACCGCATCGAGGAGCTGTTCATCCGGCCCGAGGGCCCGGACGCCCAGCGCCAGGTGTGGGTGGGCGAGGATCCCGACCAGCTCGCGGTGCGCCGCTCGGACGCCCGGTACCTCGGCGCACGCGACCCTGCGCCCGCCCGCGCGGATGACGCCCTGCTGCGCTCCGCCGCGGTCACCGGGGCGGAAGCCCTGCGCATCCCCGCGCGGGAGCCGCCGGACGCCTCCCCGACCGGCGGTCTGGGCGCCCTGCTCCGCTGGCCCGCCCGGGCGGCCTGACGCCCGGCCGACGCCTGCCCTTGGCGCGGGTCAGCGCCCGCTCACGCACGCGACGCCGCGTGCCCGGCAATACGGCCTGTCCGGTCTCCGCCGCCGTGCCCTGCCCGCCGTACCGGCTACTCGGGCCCGTGCTCGGGCCCGCGATGCCCCTGATCGTCGGGCTTGCGCCCGGGCGGCCCGGGCTCCTCAGGGGCGTTTGGCTCCGGCCCCTTCGCGGCCTCCTCCTGCCGCCTGTACACCCGCTCCCGGCGGTGCTGGATGGCGACCGCCTCGCCCAGCGCGAGCAGCGCCAGCAGCGCGCAGATGAACGACAGCGCCATCAGGATCCCGGGGCTGGGCGAGTCCCCCGCGTCGGACCACAGGGCCCATACGGCGAACAGCACCGCGCCCGCCGCGAACAGAGGGATGTAGACCATGGTCAGGAGCATGCGGACCCTGAGCGGGCGCTGCGCCGTCACCGGCTCCGCGCGGGCGCGCGAACGGCCTCGTCCGAACACGCCAGACTCCTTCCGCTCGCCCCGGCGAGAGCCCTGAGCTCCGCTTCGAAACCCCGCCCCCGGCGGCGTACGACCTCGTCGGCCACATCCGCGAGCTTCCGGTTCGTGCGCTGGGAGATCTGCCGCAGAATGCCGAACGCCTCCCGGGCGTCGCTCCCCGTCACATGCATCACGATCCCGCTCGCCTGATCGATCACCGCACGGGACTCCAGAGCCGTCTCCAGCTGGCCGATCTCGGCGAGTGCGGCCCGGCATGAGTGATCACGGGCCAGCCCCTGTGCGAAGTACTCGCCGAGCAGGTGCACCGACTGCTGCACTCCCTCGCTGAAAGCTCTGGGGCGGAAGCTGTAAAGGGTGAGGGTGACGTCGAGCTCGCCTCTGCTGAACGCCATGGTCACACTCGACCGCAGTCCGGAGTCGAGCGCCACGGCACGGTAGTCGGGCCAGCGCTCCTCGGTCAGCAGATCCTGGGCGTTCACCGTCCCGCCCGCGTCCAGCGCCGCCGGGGTGGGTCCCTCGCCGGAGGCCAGCTCCACGGAGAGCAGCGTGGTCAGATCGGGGTGCGTCGCCGTGGTGCGCAGCTCGCCGCCCGCACCGGAGAGAGTGGCGACCGCGCCGCAGCTCGCGTCGGCACACTGCATGGCCTCGCAGGTGAACTGGGAGAGCTCCCGGGCCGCGGCGGTGGGTTCGGGGACGGGAACGCGGACAGGCGGGGATGGCATGAGCTGCCGCCTCCTTCCACCGTCCGGATTCCCGCTGGGCACGCCGGGAAACGCGGCCGTGGGCTAGCGTCGTGCTATGCGTGATACGGACGCGCACGGGTTCGGAGCGGATCCCGGCCAGGGCGATGCGCTGGAGACGGAGCTCGCGGACTTCGTCAGGCGTGTGGGCGAGCTGAGGGCCGCCCGCGGACTGCCGACGACGGAACAGCACACTCTCCTCGACGCCGCGCTGTTCGAGCTTGAACACGTCGCCGAGGACCTCTGGCCCGCCTGGCGCAGCAGGCTTGAGGCACAGCGGCCGCATTCCCCGCGCACCCCTGCCGGAGCGTTGGCGGACCGGGCCGAACAGCAGCTGTTCAAGGCCCTCTTCCAGCGGCTGCCGCTGCCCGTGGCGCTGGTCGACGCCGACACGGCCGTACGGAGGATGAACGTCGCCGCGACGGAGCTGACCGGCGTCCGCGCCGGCTATGCCGCGGGCCGCCCGCTGGCCGGCCTCCTCAGGCCCGGTGACCGTGCGGCCCTGCGCTCCCAGACGGCGGCGGTCGCGCGCGGCGAAGGGGGCCGCAGCCTGCGGGTCCACCTTCAGCAGGACCCCACGACACCGCTGCTGGTCACGCTCACCGCGCTGCGGCCGCCGAACGAGCAGCACCCGGCCGTCCTGTTGGTGCTGCAGACCGACGGCGCCCGCACGGCGCACCCGCTCCCGTCCGCGTCCGCTTCTCCGTCCGCTTCCCCGGGCGGGCGCGGTGCGGCACGCCCCGATCTGACCGAGGCCACCCGCCGTGCCGAGCTGATCGACGTCCTGGACGCCATGACCACGGCCCTGCTGCTCGACGGCGGAGGGGAGCCGCAGCAGGTGCTCAACACGGCCGCACGGGTGCTGTCCGCCGGCTTCGCCGACTGGGTGGTGGCCGATCTGTCGTCGGGCGGAGTGCTGCGGCGCGTCTGCGTCCGCGGCCCCGAGAACGACCGCGCCGCGGACATGCTCGCCAAGAAGGTCATCGCACAGGACCCGGCGGACTGCCCCCTGGTGGTGGAGACGGCGCGCGGCGGCCCGGCGAGCCTTCAGGTACGGCCGGACGACCTGGAGTCCTTCGGCCGGGACGAGTCCGGCGACTCGATCCTCGTGCAGGCCGATGTGACGTCGCTGTTGTGCGTGCCGCTGCAGTCCCCCCTCTCCGGCGGCGGCCCGGTGCACGCCGTGCTGACGCTCTTCCGCACGGGCGCCAGGCTCGCCTTCTCCCTGGCCGAGGCACGGGTCGTCGACGTCATGTCCCACCACATCGCGCTTGCCATGCGGCGGCGTCCCTCATGACCTCCCCGATGCGGCCTTCGCCGGTGCTTCTGAGGCCGTCCCTGAGATTCCCGCGGTCTCCTCTGCGGCGTCCTCCGCAGCCCCGTCGCGCAGGACCTCATCGCGCAGCCGCTCGCAGCACCGGCTGATCAGCCGTGAGACATGCATCTGAGAGATGCCGAGGGATTCGGCGATGCTGCTCTGCGTCATATCGCCGAAGAAGCGCATATAGAGAATGCGCTGTTCACGCTCCGGCAGCCGGCGCAGACCCGGTTTCACGGCCTCACGGTCGACGAGCACGTCGAGGGCCGGGTCCGCGGACCCGAGGGTGTCGCGCAGGGCGTATCCGTCCTCCGCGCCGTTCAGCTCGGCGTCCAGCGAGAGCGCCGAGAAGCTGTCGAGCGCTTCGAGGCCGATCCGCACCTCCTCCTCGGTCATCCCGGCGTGTGCGGCGATCTCCGCCCGCGTGGGCGGCCGCCCGGGGATCGTCTGGGACAGGTCCTGCCGGGCGAAACGCACGCGATTGCGCAGATCCTGTACCCGGCGGGGGACATGGAGAGTCCACAGATGGTCGCGGAAGTGCCGCTTGACCTCCCCGACCACGGTCGGCACGGCATAGCTCTCAAAGGCGTTGCCGCGGCCGGGGTCATAGCGGTCGACGGCCTTGACCAGGCCAAGCGCGGCCACCTGCCGCAGATCCTCGAGTGACTCCCCGCGGTTGCGGAAGCGCCCGGCGAGCCGGTCGGCCATGGGCAGCCAGGCGCAGACGATGTCCTGCCGGATCCTGCTGCGCTCCGGTCCCTCGGGCAGCAGGACCATTCTCCGGAAGGCGTCCTCGGTGTCGGGGGCGTCGGTGTGCGGGCGCCCGGCGCGCCGGGCCTGTTGGGCGCGCCGGCCCGGCTGGGCGTGCCGGCTGCGCTGGGTCTGCTGGGTGTCCCGGACGGGTGCGTACGCACACATGATGCTCACAGCTTCCCGGAGTCTTGACGACGCACGGTGCGGGAGCGGGGCCGGACGGCACGAAGGCACGCCCGGGTGGCTGCTCCCTCGGGCGTGCCTGCTGTCCGAAGCACGTACCAAGCCCATGCCCGCCCACGGCGGGAGAAAACGTCACCGCCCGCATAGGCGGATACGGCAGGGGTACTGCGGGCAGCGTGACGTGGAGAAACCGCCAGGCGGCAGCCGGGGGACAAGCCCGGACGGCCGGCCCGCGGGCGGAGAGGACGGCAGAAAGGCTGAGCCATGACACAGCAAGTCAAGGACGTCATGACAGCAGGAGTGGCGGCCGTCCGGCCCGATGCCTCGCTCGTCGAAGCCGCCCAGATGATGCGCGCCCAGGACATCGGGGGAGTGGTGGTCTCATCGGACGACCGGCTGATCGGGGTGCTCACCGACCGCGACATCACCACGCGCGCCGTAGCCGAGGGGGTGGACCCGCTCGCGGTGAACGCCGACGCCGTCTGCACGCCCACCCCTGTGTCGATCGGGCCCGAAGAACCCGTCTCCAGCGCCGTGTCGCTGATGCGGGAACACTCGGTCCGCCAACTCCCGGTGGTCGAGGGAGACCGTCCCATCGGCATGATCAGCCTCGAAGACCTCGCCGAGACGCTGGACCCGGAATCGGCCCTCGGCGACGTCAGCCGCGCTCCCGCCAACAGCGACACGGGCCCCGTGCCCGGCTGAGCGAGGTGTCCGGCGGCCCCCGGCGGGTACCCGCCCCCGTGCGCAACCGGGCGTCAGCGGTCATCACCGCCAGCCGTGAGGAGGCGTTGACGATGGACGGAACGGGCTTTACGGATCACGAACGGCGCATCCTCGACGAGATCGAGAACGGGCTGCGCCAAGACGCCTTGCTGGACCGCAAGCTCCGCACGATGCGGCGCACGCCCGCGCCGCTGACGCAGCTCTGGTCCACCCTGCACCGCCGGCCCCTCGCCGTCGCGGGCTGGACGCTCGCCGCGGTGTCGCTGGTCCTGCTCGTCCTCGCGGTCCTGACGTCGGCCCCGGCCCTCATCTGGGCGTTCGCCGCCGCCTACACCCTCACCCTCGTGTGCGCGCTGCGCGGGGTGATCGTGTGGTCGCGCCGGTTCAGCGCCCGTGCCCGCGCCCGCCGGGAAGGCGCCCCTGACCGCTGACCGCGACCCCTGACCGGCGGCCCTCGCCGCTGTCAGCTGCGGTGCGAGCCGTCGTTGACGGAGAACATCGCGCCGTCCGTGTCCCGAAGCGTGGCCTCGGCGCCCTGCGGGGTGCTGCGCTGCTCCAGGACCAGCCCGCCGTGCCGCAGCGCCGCCTGGACAGTGGCCTCGACGTCGCGGACCGCGAAATGCACATGCCAGTGCGGGCGGATGAGCGGATCGGGCGCTTCCTCGATCGCCCCCGAACTGAGCCGGGCGACCACGAAGCCGTGCTGGCGCAGGACGACCTCGTCCTCCTCGTAGTCGACCTGGCAGCAGCCCGGCCTGCCACAGGCCCAGTCGAGGACCTCGCCGTAGAAGATCGCGGCGTCGAAGGCGTTGCGGGTGCGCAGCCGCAGCCAGGTCGGGGCCTTCTCCCGCCAGGTCTGCCAGTCGGAGATCAGCTGGCCCTGCCAGATGCCGAAGACGGCCCCGTCCCGGTCGGCGGCCAGCGCGCCGCGCCCGACGGGGAAGTTCAGGGGGCCGACCGCCACGGTGGCGCTGCGCTCCCGGATTCTGGCCGCGGTCGCGTCGGCGTCCGCGACGGCGAAGTACGGGGTCCAGGCGACCGGCGCCTGCAGGGTGGGGGTGACCTGGCCGATGCCGGCGACCGGCTCTCCGTCGAGCACGGCCAGCCGGAACTCCGCACCGAGCCGCGCCCGCCGGAACCGCCAGCCGAGCACCGCTCCGTAGAAGTCCTGCGCGGCGGCGAGGTCCCGCGCCATCAGACTGATCCAGCAGGGCGCGCCGTACACCTCTTCGCTTGAGGTGACGCCCGGGTCGGCAGCGGTCGTTTCCTTGTCCATGACGCTCAGTGTTCCGCTCGGAAAGGGGGCATGGCGGGATCCACGACCATCGTGCCGCGCGGTGTCGCCGCACGCGAACGGTCGGACATCCCGCGACCAGGACACGGGACGGTCCCGAGGGCCATACGGAGCGTGACCGCCATTCGGCGGCAGACGGCTGTCGGCCGTCCGTGCGAGGGCCAGACACCTCTGCGCACGGGCTTCGTTGGGCGAAGCATGATCACACCTCGACGTTTGTCGCTCGCGCCGGCCGCGTGCCTCGCCGCGGTCTGTCTCATGGGGGTGGCCCCGGGCGGGGCAGGCGCCTACTCCGCCGCCCACTCCGCCACCCGCTCCGGCTCCGACGCCGTGACGCTTGATCCGGAAGGGCAATTGGCCGCCGACGGCACGGTCACCCTGAGCGGCTCCTACCGCTGTTCGCCGCTCCACCACGGCAGGACGGTGCTCGTCGGCGCCACGCTGATCCAAGGCGACGTCCACTACGGCGTCGGCGGCACGGTCGCCCACTGCGACGGCCGGGAACACAGCTGGCGGCACACCGGACAACTCCCGGGCGAGCTCGCCGCCGGGGAGTCCGCCGACCCGGCTGGGGGCGAGGCCGGCCGGACGGTCGCCGGCCGGGTCGACGGCGAAGCCACCCTGCTCAAGCTGGACTCGGGCGGGCTGGTCCCGGTTCCGGTCCTCCTCGACCGCGACGCACGCCCGCTCGTGCTGCTGCGCGACCAACGTCCCTCCCGGCAAGCTCTGCCGTGACGGGAACGACGTGCCGGCCGGGGGCGCCGGGCGCCACGCCCGCGGCCCGTCGCCGGTCGATCGGCAGCGGGCCGCGGGCGTGGCGGGAATCTGTCAGGGCAGGCTCGGGGCCGGCAGTTCGGGCGCGGGGAGTTCGGGTGCCGGGAGTTCGGGTGCCGGGAGTTCGGGCGCGGGGAGTTCGGGCGCGGGGAGTTCGGGAGCCGGCAGCTCGGGTGTCGGCAGCTCCGGCAGTTCGATGGGCGGCAGTTCGATGGGGGGCAGCGAGATGCCCAGCAGGCCGCCCAGCAGGCTCAGCACGGTGTTGAGCAGGCCGGTGACCAGGGCGAGAAGCGACGAGAGGATGTCCGTCGGAGCAGCGGCGCGTACCTGCCTGAGCAGGCTGTCCAGCCCCGCCTCGACGCCTGCCGAACTGCTGGCGACCCGGCCCGTCGGGTCCTCCGCCGCGGCTCTGGCCTTCTCGAGCGCCCGCTTTGTGGCCTGGATGTCCCTGATCAGGTCCTGGACGGCCGAGTCCTCGGCCCTCGTCGTTCCGCTTTCGGCCTTCGCCGCGCTTCTGACCAGGTCCTGGGTGGCCATGCGGAGCTCGCGCGTGGTCTCGGCGAGGTCGGCCCGCGCGTCTGCGCCGTCCGCCCGTGCGTCCGGGCCGACGGCCTTCGCGGCCTCGGCGGCGGCGGCCGCGAGGGGGCTCGTGGGCCCTGTCGCCGAGGTCACGGCGCCCGCGGCCGCGGCAGGACCCAGCACCAGGGCGCCGGCGACGCCGATGGCGATGGCGGTGGAAGCGGTGGCTTTGCGATGCATGAGGACAGCACCTTTCGAATCGTGGGTGGGACGGGAACCACACTTCGGGCGCTGTGCACGGTGCGCAACCGGAGGGTCGCCGCAGGTGACCATACGGGTGGTCGGCGCGGGGCGGCACACGGCGCCCGCTCAGTCCGCGAGGTACTGCCGCAGCTTCGCCGGCTTGAGACCGGCCGCCTCCGCGGCGTCGAGCGCGCGGGCGAGGTCCTGGCTCAGACCCGGTGTGAAGTGGAGCAGGACGATGTCCCCCCGCTTCAGCTGCGGGGCGGGCGGCGGCTGCTCGCCCCAGGTGGTGAAGTCGTGCGTCCAGGTGACCAGCGCCGTGGCGCCGCAGGCGCGCGCGGCCGTCCGGGTCGTCTCGTCATACGCCCCGAAGGGCGGACGCAACAGCCGCGGCCCGTCCCCGAAGGCGGCGAGGTGCCGGTCCCGGGCTTCGCAGATCTCGGCCCGCTGTCCGGCGGCGTCCAGCCCGGTCAGGTTCGGATGGCTGACGCTGTGGTTCTCCACTCGGGACGGGCCGTGGTCGAGCAGCGTACGGAAGTAGCTCCTGTCGTACGCGTAGGCGTCCGGCAGCAGGAAGAGCGAGGCCGGCACTTGACGCTCCAGCAGGAGCCGCTGTGCAGCGGGGTCATGGTGCCACCCGTCGTCGATGGTGATGAAGACAACGGGGTCGTCGGTCGCGACGTGGGAGACGACGGGCACGGGCTCGGGCCAGGACCGTGCTCCCACGCCCGCTGATCCGGCCTGCGCCTGTGCGGCGGACACGGGGGCCGGAGCCAGCCCCAGGAGCAGCAGCACGGGTGCCAGGACGGCGAGTGCCATGCGTATTCTCGACATGCCGCCCACCATTGGTCCAGACCATACACTCTGTCAATGCCTGTGCGGCAAAACGGCGTTGAGGACCGGGCGGCGGTCCTCCGCATCGCGTCACGGCAGCGGGATCAGCCGGTACAGCACCGTCGCGACAAGAGCCCGCGCATGCCCCACCTCCGGCGCCCCCTGCCGGAAGAGAGCGCGGTACACCAACGGCGCCACCACATGGTCCAGCACCGCCCCGGCGTCCGGGGCGTGCTCACCGCGGGCGGCGGCCCGCGACAGGATCGTCTCGATCTGCCCGGCCGCATACACCGCGCACTGCCCGCTGTTGGAGCCGTCCGGGTCCCCGGCCACCGCGTCCCGGAGGCCGGCGCGCCCGGCCGGGGACGCCAGCTGCTGGGCGAAGGCCGTCGCCCAGCTTTCCAGGTCGGCGCGGAGGCTGCCGAGGTCCGCCGGCGGGGAGCCGGGCCGCAGCCGTTCCACCGCGACGTCGGCCAGCAGCGCCCGGAGCGTCCCCCATCTGCGGTAGACCGTCGAGGGAGTGACCCCGGCGCGGGCGGCGACCAGCGGAACGGTGAGGCCGTCCCGTCCTCGCTCCTGGAGCAGTTCGCGTACGGCCGCATGGACGGACTGCCGGACGCGGGCGCTGCGCCCGCCGGGGCGTACCGCTGGTCTGGGGCTCATTCCACGGGACCTTAACGCACATATGCAGCTTTTAGCTTTGCGCAGTCCCGCACGGGGCCAGTCGGCCGATCTCGCCCCGCGCCCGCTCGTACGCGGCCCCGGCGCGCAGCACCGTCGCGTCCCCGAACGGGCGGCCGATGAGCTGCATGCCGATGGGCAGCCCGGCGTCATCGCAGCCGACGGGCACGGTGAGCGCCGGGGCGCCGACGATGTTGGCCGGGGCGGAGAGCCGGACATAGGCGTCGGCGACCGACT
Source organism: Streptomyces sp. PR69 (assembly GCF_026420845.1). Taxonomy (GTDB): domain Bacteria; phylum Actinomycetota; class Actinomycetes; order Streptomycetales; family Streptomycetaceae; genus Streptomyces. The sequence goes on from NZ_JAOWCB010000019.1 coordinate 10,329, forward strand.
CGGAGGTTCCGTCCGGCCAGTCGATCCGCTCCCGGCCCCGGCCGGCCGCGGTGCACGGGACGGCGGGTGCGGCGACGACGTCCACCGCGTCGAAGACGGCCTGCCAGGCGCGCCGCATGAGCGCGCGGGCGCGCTGCGCGCGCAGATAGTCGCCCGCCGGGACCAGCGCGCCGGCCTGCAGCAGCGTGCGCACCTCGGCTCCGTACAGCTCGGGCGAGGCCCGCAGCGTCCGCTCGTGGTACGCGGTCGCCTCAGGCGCCGTCAGACCCCACTGCACGGCGCGGATGTGTTCCGCCATCGGCACCCGGACGTCGGCGCATACGGCCCCGAGCCCGCACAGCACCTCCACGGCGCGCCGCACCGCGGCCGACACCTGGGGGTCCGTGCGCTCGAAGTAGTAGTTGACGGGCACTCCGACGCGCAGCCCGTCCAACTCCCCGCCCAGCTCGCGCGCATACGGGGGAGGCGGCCTATCGGACGAGGCCGGGTCGCGGGGATCGTGGCCCGCCAGCACGTCCAGGACGAGCGCCGCGTCCTCCACGCTGCGGGTGATCGGGCCCACGTGGTCCAGGGACCAGCACAGCGCCGTGACGCCATGGCGCGAGACCAGGCCGTAGGTGGGCTTCAGGCCCGCCATGCCGTTCAGCGCGGCGGGCACCCGGATGGAGCCCCCGGTGTCCGTGCCCAGGGCGAAGGTCGCCGCACCCGAGGCGACCGCGACCGCCGAACCCCCGCTCGACCCTCCGGCGACACGGTCCGGATCCCATGGGTTGCGGGTCTGCGGCGTCGTCAGCCCGTAGGCGAACTCATGCGTCTGCGTCTTGCCCGTGAGCACGGCCCCGGCCCCGAAGAGCCGGGCGGCCACGGCGCTGTCCTCGGCCGCCCGGTGGCCCTCCCGGACGCGGGACCCAGCGCCGGTGGCCAGTCCCGCGACGTCGAACAGGTCCTTGAGCCCCACCGGGATGCCGTGCAGCGGGCTTCGCGGCCCTCCCGCCGCGATCTCCCGCTCCGCGGCGGCTGCCGCCGCACGCGCCCTGTCCGCGGTCACCGCCGCATAGGCGTTGAGCCGGCCGTCGACCGCCTCGATACGGCCCAGCACCGACTCGGTGAGCTCCACGGGGGAGAGCTCGCGCGCCGCGATGGCCCGGGCGGCCGCGGCCAGCGTCAGGCCGTACGGCTCACTCGGCGCGTCCGGCGGCATGGCCCGGCTCCCTGAGCGCGTCGTAGGCCGCCGCTGGAGGCGTCTCGCCGAACTCCAGCGCACGCAGGGGCGAGAGGGCGTCGTGTACATGGTCGGCCCTGGCGGCGACCGCGGGCGCGTGCTCCGCGTCGAGCGGCAGTCCCGCTCTGCGGGCCCAGCGGACGGCTTCTCCGGCCGAGAGCGGGATATCGGTCATGGACCTTTTCCTCCCGGTTAAAGCAAGAATATTGCGTTAATCGCTCACCTTAGGAGCGTGCTGAAGATCGCCTCAAGCGGACTTCCGGCCAATCGGGGGACACCCGCCCATGGATGCGACGCCCGGCTATGGCGTGGGCTGCGCCGCGAACGCCCTGCTGAAACCGGCGAACATGGCCTGTGCCTCCGCGCCGAGGAATGGACCCGCCAGCCAGGCCGCCGGCACCGGGCCGATCGAGGTGTTGGACACCAGCGCCGGTCTGCCGTCCGCGCCCGGCGCGAACCAGCCGCCACCCGAGGAGCCCCCGGTCATCGTGCAGCCGATCCGGTACATGGTCGGCTGGGACGGCGCGAGCGACAGCCGCCCGGGCCTGCCGGTGCACGAGTGCATCCGCGCGCCGTCGAAGGGCGCCGCGGCGGGATACCCCCACGCCCCCATCACATCGATCCCCGGCGCGGCCGGACCGCTGAACCGTATCGGCAGCGCGGAGCCGACCGTCTCCTCCAGGGACCGGCCGTCGCCGCCGCCCTCCGGAGCCACATGCAGCACGGCGTAGTCGAACGCCGCGCCGTCCCCTCCTGTGGTCCTGCCCTGGGCGATCCACTGATCCGAGGCAGCCGCCCCGTCGGCCCACCACATGCCGAAGGGGGCCAGCTGCTCAGAGCCGAGCGCGCCGAGCCGCCCGGCCGGCGCCCCCGTGTCGTTGTACGACGGCACAAAGACGATGTTCCGGAACCAGCCGCCGTCCCGTCCCGCGTGCACACAGTGCCCCGCCGTCCACACGAGGTTGGACCGTCCGGGTCTTGCCGGGTCCTGCACCACGGTCGCCGAGCAGACCATCGGCCCCGCCGGTCCGTCGAAGAACACCTTGCCGACCGCGGCGGCGCTCGCGCGGTACGGCGTTTGCACCGGGCGGGCGGCGACGGGCGCGGGCTCCGGGTCGCTGACGCCGGTCTCCCGGCCCACATTCCCCGGCACGTTCTTGTACGGCTCGCGGGCCCCGGCCATCCGGTCGTGCCCCCACAGGCCGTCGATCACCGGATTGACGAACTCCTCCGCGCCGCGCAGCCAGGCCGCCGGATTCCAGTTCCGCCAGCCGCCCGCCCGCCAGCCGTCGAGATCCACCCCCAGCTCCTTCAGCCGGGCGTCCGCCTCTCTCGGCAGACTGCCGCCGCCCGGCTGTCCGCCGCACCCGCTGCCGAACAGCAGCAGGAGGACGACGGTGAGCACCGTGGCGGACAAGCGCATCGACATGGCGGCGGATTCTCCCGGTCGGCAACGGCGGATGTGCTGTCCACCCATACGACGGAGACGCCGCCGGCGTTCAGACGCGGCGCGCGACCACCAGACGGCACCGCGGCGAGCCGTCCGGCCGGCGGCCCAGCGCGGGCAGCGCCGACAGCTCCGTCTCAAACCCCGCGGCGGCCAGCTCACGCAGCACATCGCGGAGCTGGAACGTCCGGTAGTACATGACGAACCGCGGCCGCCACAGCAGATTCCGTACGCGCATCGCCGCGTCGAACCCCCACAGCGCCCAGTACAGCCGTGAGCCGACGCGGGCGGGCGCGGGCACCGGGAAGGCGAACCGCCCGCCGGGGCGCAGCGCCTGGCGCACCTCGGCGAAGAGCGCCGGACGCTCGGCCGGCAGGAAGTGGCCGAACGCCCCGAAACTCACCGCCAGATCGAAGCCCTGGCGAAACGGCAGGGCGCGGGCGTCCGCCCGCACCCAGCTGACCGCGGGGCCGCCCGGCTGCGGAGGGACGTGCGCGGCGGCGAGCATCCCGGCGCTGAAGTCCACCCCGACGACCCGCTCCGTGCACACCCGCCGCAGCACCCCGACACCGGCCCCCGTGCCGCAGCAGACATCCAGCCCCGCACAAAACGGCCCCAGCTCCCCGAGCGCCTTGCCCACCGCCTCAAGCACCGCGTCGGGCGTACGGAAAGGCGTGCGATCGAACTTCGGCGCGAGCAGGTCATACCCCCGCTCGACGGATGACAGCCCCTGCCGCACGAGCTCCGGCAGGGTCGGCCTCTGCGTCGACGACATGCGCCCAGGTTATCGGGCGCGGGAGCGCGGCCCCGAACCCCTCACCGGCCCACCGGCCCACCGGCCCGCGCCTGCGCCCGGTGCGCCTGCACGCATGCCGATTCGACGGCGGACGCGTGCACAGTTCGAGCAACAGCCCGGCATGCGCCCGCGCCGTGCGCCGCCTCCGCGGCTGCTCCCTGCGCCGCCTCCGTACCCGCGCCGTGCGACGTCGCTTCCGCGGTTGCGGATGTGGCGGCGCGGCCGCCCGCGGCGCGACGCTGTCGCGCGCATGGGGCGGGTGTCCATCCGGACTGGTGGCCTGCGATCCGGCCCGGAGCGCGGCCCGCGCCGCGCGCCGTCTGCGCGGATGCGGATGCGGATGCGGCCGCGCGGCCGTCCGCGCGCGACGCTGCGGCCTCCTGGGGTCCGGGGGCCTGCCCCCGGTTCCGGGAAGGGGAGGGTGAGGGGAGAACGCCCCGCCCCAAGCGCCCCGCCCCTACTCGACCCCGTCCGACCGAAGCGCCTTCCCCACCTCCGTCACACCCCGCGTCAGCGTCCTCCCCAAGACGCCCTTCCCGCCGAGCACCTGCGGCTCGGCGAACTGCTGCTCCGCGCCCTCGCCGGAGCGGGAGGCGGGCGGAGCGGCCTCGCTGGAGGCGGCGGCGTGGCCGGCGGGGGCGAGCGCGGTGAGCAGGGCGGAGCCCGCCGCGGCGGCGCGGACGATACGGCGTGCGTTCATGGCCCGTACAACGCCCGACGCGGACGTGAGGGCACGCCGCCCGCCCCCGTACGGCCCAGTGCCGCCCCGTCCGCTACCGCCAGGTCTCCGGCCCGCCTCCGCGCCATTCGACGAGGCTGCTGTCGAAGAGGTCGATCGCGTCCCCTTCCGTGCCGAGCCCCATGCCGCGCAGCAGTTCCGCCACATCCCCGCGCCCGTGCGCCAGACCGGCGAACCGGCCGTGCACGCTGACGCGGCGGCCCCCGCCGGCAGGCGGGTGCACGATCACGGGCGGGTGTTCGGACGACATGCCTCCAATGTGCATCGCCGCCAAGAGGTCCGCACGCCGGTGACGCCCCGGCTCCCCGGCTGCCAGCGAGCGGCGTTCACCGTATCTGCCGCGCTGAACTGCGGTGATGACATGGAGTGAGGTTTCGAGGTGCGGCAGTGCCGGGCTGCTGGTTCGCTGATCGCTTAAGGAGGCCCCTTCCTCATCCCCACAACTTCAGGAGCGACCCATGAGTGCTGTAGACGAATCCGGCGGCCGGGCCCGTCAGCTGCGCGAGAAGGCGCAGGAACTGCGGCAGGCGGCGGAGCGGGCCGACGATCCGGAGCAGCGGCAGCGGCTGAAGGAGAAGGCCGACCGGCTGCAGCAGCAGAGCGAGCAGGTGAGCGGCATGAGCAGCGGGGACATCTACCCGCTGGAGTGAGCGCCCGTACGGCGACCCGTACAGCCGAGGGCGGCCGCGGACCGGATGTGCACGGTCCGCGGCCGCCCCTCGCGTACATCTGCCGTACGCCCGCCGCCGGGGGTTGTGGCGGCCGTACGGTCAATCGGCCGGCTCGTCGCGGCCGAGCAGCTGTGAGCCGTACCAGTCCGAACCGTTTCTGACCCCCGGCAGGGCGAAGAAGTAGCCGCCGCCGGTCGTCGTCGTGAAGTCCGCGAGCTGCTCGCCCTCCAGCCGCTTCTGGACCGCTTCGAACTGTCGTACGAGGTCCTGCTGGTAGCAGCAGAAGACCAGCCCGATGTCGAGCGTCCCGTCCGGGGCCATGCCGTTGTCGTAGTTGTAGCTGCGCCGCAGCATGAGCGAGGACTGCGTCTGCGCCGTCCGCGGGTTGGCGCGCCGGATATGGGAGTCGAGCGGGATGGTCAGGCCCAGTGGGTCCTTGGTGTAGTCGGGCAGGTCCGTCTCGCGTTGCATGCCGAGCGGCGCGCCGTTGCCCTTGCGTCTGCCCATGATCCTCTCCTGCAGCCCGGTGGGAACCCGGTCCCACGCCTCGGCCCGGAACCGGACGATCCGCAGCACCTGGTAGCTGCCGCCGAGGGCCCACCGGGGCTCGCCCATGCCCTCGCCCACCCACAGCATCCGGTTCTGCTGGTGCGCCGAGGACAGGTCGGGCTGGGCGATGCCGTCCTTGAAGCCCAGAAAGGAGCGGGGCGCGCCGACCATGGGCCGCGGCGGGTTGAGGAAGCCGTCCATGCGCCAGCGCGGCGTCAGCGCGCCGTGTGTCTCGCGCGTCAGATCCCGGATCACATGGAGCACGGCGTCGGGGTAGCGGGCGCAGACCTGGATCGACAGATCGCCGTGCGAGGTCGCCGGGTCCAGTGCGTCGCCGGCGAACGAGGGCATCTGTCCCAGCCTGGCCGGCTTGTGGGCCCGCAGGCCGAACCGGTCGTCGAAGAGCGAGGCGCCCACGCCGACGGTCACGGTGAGGTCGTCCTGTGGATCGGGGAGGGCCGCCACCTCCGGGTCCCCGGCGGTGAGGCCGCGGGTCAGGGCTCGGTTGCGGTCTGTCATGGTCTTGAAGAGATGGGCGAGTTCCCTGCGGGTCTCCACGTTCACATCGAAGGCGGCGAAGGTGGCGAACGGCGGATGCGGTGTCAGGATGCCCGCCTGATGTGCGCCGTGGAACTCGATGGCGGGCGCGGTCTCGGCGTCTTCGCCGCCGTCCTTGTCCGCGCCGCCCGGCGCCTTGCCGGTCGGGCGCGCGGGCGGTGGTTCGTCCGCATGGGCGACGGCCGCCGGGCCCAGGGCCTGGCACGCCGCTGCCGCTCCGGCGAGCTGGGCTGCCCCGATCATAAACCGGCGTCGGCCGGCGCCGACCCCGTCGTCGGCTGCGCTCTCGTGTCGGCTGTCTGTCATCGCTGACCCCTCTTGCATCGTGCTGGTTCTCGGCCGCCCCCGCCGGCTTCCCTCGTCGGCCTTCGCCCCTATCAGCCTTATCCAGAGAAGAAATGAAGATCTTAGGAAAATCTCAGATTCATACGAGTGTGTGCCGACCGGTCGGCGGAGGCCGAGTTGTGAAGCTGAGTCTCTTATCGGTGAATTGGGAGTGTCCGCGGCATCTCTCCTCTCCCGAACGGGGAAAGAGGGCTCGTCCGGTCCCAGTCCGGACGCATATGCCAGCGCACGCCGGCCGGGGTGCCCGCCGACGTCCGACGACAGGAGCGAAAGCCGCATGGAGACCAGTCAGCAGACGGTTCGCACATGCCCCTTTGACTTCGCACAGGCGCTTGAATTCGACCCGCAGTTCCGCGAGCTGCTCACCGAGGAGCCCGTCGCCCGAGTCCGCCTGTCGTACGGCGACGGCGAGGCATGGCTGGTGACACGTTACGAAGACGTCCGCACCGTCACCACCGACCGGCGCTTCAGCCGCCGGGCCGTGGTCGGCCGGGACTTCCCCCGGATGACCCCCGAGCCCATCGTCCAGTCCGAGTCGATCAACCTCATGGATCCGCCGGAGAGCAGCCGGCTGCGCAGCCTGGTGGCCAAGAGCTTCACCCCGCGCCATGTGGAGCGGATGCGGGTGCGCACCCGGCATGTCGTCGACGAGCTGCTCACCGAGATGGCGGAAGGCGGATCGCCCGCCGACTTCGTCGCCCGGGTGTCCGCCCCGCTGCCGCTGATCACCATCTGCGAGGTCCTCGACATCCCCGGGGAGGAGCGCGCCTGGCTGCGCGGCCACGCCCTGACCATGATGAACACGGGCGCGGCGAACAAGGAGGCGGCGATCGCCGCCAAGGCCGAGCTGCGCGCCTACTTCGCCGACCTCACCGCCCGGCGCCGCAAGGACCCCGGCAACGATCTGATCAGCACCCTCGCCACCGCCAGGGACGGCGACGAACTCCTCGACGAAGACGAGCTGACCGTGATGGCCATGGTGCTCCTGATCACCGGTCAGGACACCACGACCTACGAGCTGGGCAACATCATGTACACCCTGCTCACCCGCCCCGAGCTGCTCGCCCGGCTGCGTGCGGAGCCCGACGCCCTGCCCCGCGCGCTCGAGGAGCTGCTGCGCTTCATCCCCTTCCGCAAGGGCGTGGGCATCCCCCGGGTGGCGCTTGAGGACGTGGAGCTCAGCGGAGTCACCATCCGCGCCGGGGACGTCGTCCATGTCTCGTATCTGTCCGCGAACCGCGACCCGCGCAAGTTCGACAGCCCGGACGAACTCGACATCGACCGGACCTCCATCCCGCATATGACCTTCGGCTGGGGCTCGCACCACTGCCTGGGCGCCCCGCTGGCGTTCATGGAGCTCGAAGTCGCCTTCACCGCCCTCCTCGCACGCTTCCCCGGCCTGCGCCTCGCCGTCGCCCCCGAGGACGTGCCGTGGAACACGACATCCATCTGGCGCTGTCCGCTCTCGCTGCCCGTGGCCTGGTGACGACCGCCGCGCGCCGAAGCGCCTTACCCCCGAATTAAGGAGAAGTGATGGCGACCCTGTGCCGACCGGCCGTCGCGGTGCCCGAACATGTGATCACCATGGAGCAGACGCTCCAGCTGGCCCGTGAGACCCATGCGGATCACCCGCAGCGTGATCTCGTACTGCGCCTTATCGAGAACACCGGAGTCCGCACCCGGCACATCGTCCAGCCCATCGAACAGACCCTGCAGCACCCCGGCTTCGAGACGCGCAATCTGCTCTACGAAGCCGAGGCCAAGGCCAGAGTCCCGGCGGTCGTGAAGGAGGCGCTGGCCTACGCCGGTGTGACGCCGGAGGACGTCGACCTGATCGTCTATGTCTCCTGCACCGGTTTTATGATGCCGTCGCTGACCGCCTGGATGATCAACACCATGGGCTTCAGACCCGACACCCGGCAGCTGCCCATCGCCCAGCTCGGCTGCGCCGCAGGCGGAGCGGCGATCAGCAGGGCGCATGACTTCTGCACCGCGTACCCCGACGCCACGGTGCTCATCGTGTCCTGCGAGTTCTGCTCGCTCTGCTATCAGCCGACCGATCTGGGCGTGGGCTCGCTGCTCTCCAACGGCCTCTTCGGGGACGCGATCTCGGCGGCCGTCATGCGCGGCGAGGGCGGCACGGGGGTCAGCGTGGAGCGCAACGGCTCGCATCTCGTGCCCGACACCGAGGACTGGATCTCCTACGCGGTACGGGAGACCGGATTCCACTTCCTGCTCGACAAACGGGTCCCGGGCACCATGGAGATGCTCGCCCCGGCACTGCACGATCTGCTCACCCAGCACTCCTGGACCGTGGACTCGGTGGGCTTCTTCATCATCCACGCCGGCGGCCCGCGCATCCTCGACGACCTCTGCCACTTCCTCGGAGTGCCCGAGGAGATGTTCCGCTACAGCAGGGCCACGCTCACCGGCCGCGGCAACATCGCCAGCTCCGTCATCTTCGACGCGCTCGCCCGGCTGTTCGCCGAGGGCGGACCCGAGGACGGGGCCCGGGGCCTGATCGCCGGATTCGGGCCCGGCATCACCGCGGAGATCGCCGTCGGCCGCTGGGTCGTCGACGACCGCGTACAGGCCGGCTCGTCCATGGCCGCCGTCGTGGCCTGAGCCCGGCTCTCGAAACGGAAGAAGACTCTCCAGGATTTCTGTTATCGGCATCCGGGCAGTGCGTCTCCCAAGGTGTGGGACGTACAGTCCGAGCCGAGACGGAGAGTGGAGAGATCGTGAGCAGTGACGTCGACGCCGCAGTGATCATGGCGGCGCAGTCGGGGGACCAGAGCGCCCGCGACCGGCTCGCCGCAGAGTCCCTGCCCCTGGTCTACAACATCGTCGGCCGCGCGCTGCACGGGCATGCGGACGCAGACGATGTGACGCAGGAGACCATGCTGCGCGCACTTGACAGTCTGGGAGGACTGCGCGACCCCGGCCGCTTCCGGTCCTGGCTGGTCGCGATCGCGATGAACCAGATGCGCGGCCACTGGCGGCAGCGCGGCGCGGGAGCGGTTGCCGCCCTGGACGAGATCCATGACCTTCCCGACCCCCGCGCGGACTTCGTCGACGTCACCATCGCCCGGCTCGGTCTGTCCGGCCAGCGCCGGGAGGTCGCCGAGGCGACGCGCTGGCTCGACTCCGAGGACCGCGCCCTGCTGTCGCTGTGGTGGCTTGAGGCCGCCGGCGAGGTCACCCGGGCGGAGGTGGCCGCCGCCCTGGAGCTCACGCCCCAGCACACCGCCGTACGGGTCCAGCGGATGAAGGCCCAGCTGGAGGTCGGCCGCGTCGTGGTGCGGGCGCTGGCCGCCGAGCCGCGCTGCGTGCTGCTGGAACCGCTGACCGAGCAGTGGGACGGCATACCATCCGCGCTCTGGCGCAAGCGGATCGCCCGGCACGCCCGGCAGTGCACCGTCTGCTCCGGGCACTCATCCGGGCTGATACCCGCGGAACGGCTGCTGGCGGGCCTGGCGCTGACCCCGCTCTCCGCGGCGCTCGCGCTGCGCTGGGGCGTCGGCGCCCAGCCCTCTGCCGACCCCGTCGCATACGCCGAGCCCGCGGCAGCGAGCACAGCCCCGGCGTACGACGCCGAACGCGCTGTGTCTTCGGCGGACCCGGCGGACCCGGCGGACCCGGCCGCCACGGCGGCCCACGCCGCCCCCGCCGTGGCGGCCCGGCGGGGAGGCCGCCACGGCGGACGCGCCCGCACCCGCCAGGAAGCGCGCCAGGGACGGCGCGCCCGCCGCCGTACGGCCGTCGCGCTGGCCGCCGTACTGATCGCCGGGGGCGGCGGCGGTGCGTTCCTGCTGCTCCCCGATGACGAGGACAAGGACCGGGCGACCGCGTCGCCGACCGCAGACGCCGACGCCGGGCTGGTCCTCCCGCACACCGCGTCGACGGCCCCTGTCTCCCCGTCTGTGTCACCGTCCCTCTCCCCGAGCCCGTCCAGCTCCCCGCCGACCCCCTCCGCGTCGACGGCCCCCTCCAAGAGCTCCGCCGCACCGAAGAAGTCCGAGCAGCCCGCCCCGACGCCCCCGCGCACTGCCGCGCCACGCCCGCCCGCCGCCTCCCGGCCCGCCCCGCCGGCCGCACCTCAGGGCTTCGTCGCGGAGGTCACCGACCTGGTGAACGCCGAACGCGCCAAGGAGGGCTGCGGCCCCGTCAGCGGCAACGCCCAGCTGCACGAGGCCGCGCTCAACCACTCCGAGGACATGGCGGCCCGGGACTACTTCGACCACTCCAGCCCCGAGGGCACGGGACCGGGGGAGCGCATCACCGCCGCGGGCTACCGGTGGAGCACCTACGGCGAGAACATCGCCCGCGGCCAGCAGAGCGCGGCCAAGGTGATGGAGAGCTGGATGAACAGCCCCGGCCACCGGGCCAACATCCTCAACTGCTCCTTCAAGGAGATCGGCGTCGGCGTCCACGAGGCCCAGGGCGGACCCTGGTGGACCCAGGTCTTCGGCGCCCGCGGCTGAGCGACGCCATGACCGGTGAGGGCGCCGCTAACCGATCGGCCGCAGCTTCGTCGAGAAGACATGGCCCGCGACCTTCTCGCCGAGCGCAAGCCCGTCGGCGGCGTCCCACGGGTAGTGCACGCCCAGCCACACCCGGCTTTCGGCGTTCTCGGCGGCCGCCTCGCTGAAGCTCTCGAAACGGCGCGACTTCACCGGCGACTGGTCGTCGTCGGTGGTCATCTCGAATGCGATGGCGTCGCTGCCGAAATAGCGCTTCATCACCCCGGCCCATGCCGCGGCGAACGTGGCGTGGCCGGAAGCCCATGCCGGGAAGCACGGATTGACGTTCACCCCGTCACGGTTCTTCAGCAGCGGCTTCCACTCCTCGTCGATGCCGCCCTCGCGGATCGCCGACACCGGCCGCCACAGATCGATCGGCGTACGGAATTTGACGTCGCGCACAGCGATCCCCGCGTCCGCCAGTGCCAGCGACACCAGAGCGAACAGCCGTGCGTTCGCATAGACGCCGAGCCGGCGCGCCTCGGAGACATGACGGGTGGCCTGCAGCAGCTGCCCCGGGGGCTTGTAGGTGCCGTCCAGGTCATTCGCCCAGAACCAGGCCGCCGCCTCCTGCTCCGCCGTACGGTCCACCCGCGGCGTCTTCTTTGTGGGGGCGTCCGCGCCGAGCCGCCTGGCCTCCTCCACCTGGTCCCGGTACTCGGGGCTGGCCAGCAGCTTGTCGTAGGCGCCGTACAGCCCCGGGGTCGCCGGGCGGAACTGGGAGCCGGAGGCGAGGGCGAAGGGCTTCACCAGGCCCCAGTTCGGCTCCACGGCGTCGGCGTCCTGCCGGCAGGACGCATCGGGCATGTCGGGATAGCTGGTCGGCCGCCAGGCGCCGGGCCGGCCGTCGCCGGTGTACACGCCGGGGTTGTCGGAGCCGTCGCCGTTCCGCGCGTCCATCATCTGCGTCACCATCTTGTTGACGACGGTGGCGTCCAGCAGATCGAACTCCGTGGGCTCCGCGCCGAAGCGGTCACGGAACCTCTGGTCCAGGAAGGCCGTGTGCCGCTCGCCGTAGAGCTTCAGCAGGACGTTGTACGCGGTCCGCCCGATCACCCGCTCCTCCTCGTCGGGGCCCTCGAACCACCCTGCGTACTTCTCCGCGTGGATATAGGCCTCGGAGGTGATCCCACGGCGCCAGGTGAGGCGGTACGAGCTCTCCGCGTCATAGATCGCGGCGTTCATCATCGCGGCGCTTCTGGCCGCCCGCACCGGAGAGCCGCCCTCCCGCCGGAACAGCTCCAGGAGCACATCGTTCCAGTAGATCACCGGGTCGGCGATCGTCTGCGGCGGCAACGCGGCCGCGGCGGGCCGCGGGGCCGCCGCGAGCGTCCCGCCGGCGGCGGCGAGTGCCACCGCGAACGCCACGGCCCGCCGTCGCCGCCGCGGCCCCGCCCCGACCCGCGCGGCTCTCTGTGCCCTGCGACGTGTCCACATGATGCTGCATCCCCCTTGAGGTCGATGACATCCCTGCCGGGACGGACCGCGGCACAGTCCGCCGGCCGGCAGCGCGATCCTCGTGCACGGCGTCGAACAGCGGAACCACCGGGGCGACACCGTGTCAGGTCGGCCTGTTACCGCCGGTCGTCCCGGCGGCTACAGCCCTCCTCGGCCGCTGCTCGCGCCCCGGGCCGCCTCCGCAACCGGCGTCCGGGCACGGCGGTCTGACGCCCTATCGTGTAAGCCATGTCCACCCCTGAGCTCATCCGCATCGTCTCCCGCGACTCGCCCATGGCACTCGCCCAGGTGGAGCGCGTACGCGCCGAACTGGCCGCCCGTCACCCCGGCGTCGCCACCGAGGTCGTCCCCGTCAAGACCACCGGCGACAAGTGGATGGGCGACCTCTCCCAGGTGGAGGGCAAGGGGGCGTTCACCAAGGAGGTCGACGCCGCGCTGCTCGCCGGCGAGGCCGATCTCGCCGTCCACTGCGTCAAAGACGTGCCCGCCGACCGGCCGCTGCCCGCCGGCACCGTCTTCGCCGCGTTCCTCAAGCGGGACGACATCCGCGACGCACTCGTCCACCCCGGCGGCCTCACACTGGACGAACTGCCCGCCGGCGCCCGCATCGGCACCTCCTCCGTACGCCGCGTCGCCCAGCTCGCCGCCTCCCACCCGCACCTGGAGTGCGTCCCCATGCGCGGCAACGCCAACCGCCGGCTGGACAAGCTCCACGCGGGCGACGCCGACGCCCTGCTGCTCGCCGTCTCCGGGCTGGCACGCATCGACCGCATGGACGTGATCAGCGAGATCCTGCCGGCCGATGTGATGTGCCCGCCCATCGGCGCGGGCATTCTGGCGCTCCAGTGCCGCGAGGGGGACACCGAGCTGATCGACGCGGTCAGCGGCCTCGGCGACCCCGACGCCCACCGCGAGGCCACCGCCGAGCGGATGCTCCTGCACGTCCTCCAGGGCCACTGCAACAGCCCGATCGCCGGATACGCCCGCGCGGAGCGCAATGGCGACCTGTCGCTGCGCGCCTGTGTGTTCACCCCCGACGGCAAGCGCGTCCTCAACGCACACGAATGGGCCGGCCCGCTCGACCCCGCAACGCTGGGCATCTCCGTGGCCGTCGCCCTGCTCCGCCAGGGCGCCCGGGAGCTGATCGACTCCATCGCCCACTGACCTGCCGGGCCGGCCGCGGGGTGGGTCGCCTCAGTCCTCGGCTCCGGCGGCCAGACCCTCCACGACGTGCATCGCCGCCTCCTCCGCGGAGGCCGCCCCGCCGTCCACCCCCACATCACGCGCCACCATGTCGCTCGGCCGACGCGGCGTCGGGTCGTCCGGCGAGGTCAGCCGCCCCGCCCGCACCCCGCCCGCCTCGTCGTCCAGCGGCTCGCCCTCGCCGCCCGGCAGATCGCCGATGCCGTCGCCGTCCTCCTCCGTCCCGGCGCCGGGCCCGTCCGGCTGCTCCCGCGCCAGCCGCTGATCGAGCGTCTCGCCGCGCAGCTGCTCCGTGCCGGTCGTCCCGTACGCCTCCACCGCGAGCGGCCGCTCCGGCGGCGAGTAGCCCTCGTCCAGCAGCGCGTCGAGGTCCTTCTCGCCGAGCACGTTCTCCATGTCGAGGTCGTCGTCCGGCCGGTTCTGCACATCCGAGCCCGTCGGCTGGTACACCTCGTCGCCGCGCGTCGTCTCGTCGGACATCACGTCAACCCGCCTTCCGTTGTGCCAGTGGCGGGATCCGTGCCGGGCTCCAGCCCCTGGGGCAGCCGATGCAGCCTGCGCCCCCTGTCGGATGGCGGGTGCCCGCGCACGGCCGCGGGCAAACGGCCCCGGCGTCCGCCGCGCACCGGAATCACCCCTCTGGCCTGCGGTTCCGCGCCGCGGGCCGCCCGGCGTCCGCAGGCGGCAGGGAGATGACGAAGCCGCTGCGCGGCCGGGTCGGCACATGCCGCAGAGGGATCGCGAGATCCTGCCGCGGCACGTCGTACTCCATCCGGGAGAGCCGCGCCGACACCGACCGCAGCAGCGCGACGGTCATATCCTCACCGGGACAGCGATGGCCGTGCGGATCGCCGCCGCCCTGCGGGATCAGCGCGTCGCGCCCCGGCGGACGCCCGAGGAACCGCGCCGGATCGAAGGCATAGGGATGCGGCCACAGCGCGGGGTCGTGGTGCTGCCCGTACACATCGAGCAGCACCAGCGAGTGCTCGGGGATCGTCACGCCCTCCCAGCGCAGCTCACGGGCGGCGAGACCCGCGATGAACGGCACGAAGGGATAGAAGCGGCGCACCTCGTGGGCGAAGGCCTCCGCATACGCCGCGTCCCGCGCCCGCAGCGGCGCCCGGTGCTGCGGCCAGCGGTGCAGCGCGTGCGCGGCGAAGACGGCGTACCAGGCGACGGCCGTGGCGGGCCGCACGATGTTGAGCGCCTCCACCGCCGCGGTGTGCTCGTCCAGCAGCTCGCCGTACGCGTCGCGGTGCAGCGCCACGGCCCGCAGCGCCGAGCCCCGCGGCCCCGCGCCGTCCCGCCCCGTGGCCAGGTCCGCCGCCTCCCGCTCGGCCCGTATGAGCTCCTCGAACCGCTTCTCCTGCCGGATGCGGGCCCGCCGCGCATGCCAGTGCCGCGGCCCCGCGGTCGCGAACCCGTCGACCATGGCCACCATGTCGTCCGCCGTCTGCACCGTCTCCTCCGCGGGCAGCGGCACGCCCGCCCAGCCGCACACGGCGCGGGTGAGCACCATGCTCGCCGCCCGGAACAGCTCGACGGCGGGCTGCTGCGCCCAGGCGGCGGCCGCCGCGTCCCACTCCGTTCCGACGCGCTCCACCAGCGCGGCCACCGGACTCTCGCCGGTGAGCAGGGCCAGGAACAGCGCCTTGCGGGTGCGGTGCTCCGGCCCGTCGAGCATATGCACCGCGCCGCGGCCGAACAGCGTGTCGACCACGGGGGACGGAAGCGCCGACCGGCGGACGACATGCCGCTCGTCGTAGAAGAACCCGACGGCGTCCGGGCCGTGCAGGGCCGTTGCCGTCCGCCCCGCCAGCCGGGTCTGCACCGTGTTCGCGCCCAGATGCCTCCGCAGATCGGGCAGCCAGGCGTAGCCGTGGGTCAGAAAGGAGACCGTGCTGTCGACGACGGGTGCCGTGCGCTGGTTCATACGACGCCGGGTGCCCCGTACGGGGCGAACCACTCACAGCCAGCGCCCGCGTCATGCTCCGCGCGCCGTCCCGGAGGCGCGCCGGGGGCCGCGGCGGGTTCAGCCACTCGCACCACCGCCATCCGTCCCTCGGCGTGTCCCCGGCGGATATGCGGCCGCGTCGGGTCTGCTGTTGCAAGAGCGACGAGCCGCGCGGCAGCCGTCCCCAGCCCCTCAAGACACCCCGGAACCCCTTAAGGCCCAGCGTCCGAAAGGCATGAGAAGCCTGACCAGCCTGAGAGAGCCGAGAACCACCGACGCCCCCACGACGGACAGCACCGGCAGAGCGACCGGCAACCGAGCCAAGGAGAACGGTGTGGCGAGCGCATACCTGGCCACCGGCCCCGGCCCCGGCCCCGGCCCCGAACCCCCGCCGCACCACGCGGGAGAACCGCGCGGCCGCCCGGGCTCCGCCGCCGGCGCCGGCGACACGGCCGGTGAGCCGTACGAAGCAGAGCGCAGCCGCCCGGCCCAGGGCCTCGCCGACCGCCCCGTCGCACTGATCACCGGGGCGTCCTCGGGCATCGGCGCGGCGGTCGCCGCCCGCTTCGCCGCCGACGAGCGGGGCTGGCGGCTGCTGCTCCACGGCCGGGACAGGGAGCGTCTGGGGCGGCTGGCGGCGCGTACCGGCGGCTCGGCCGTGTCCGCCGACCTTGCCGACCCCGCAGCGGTGCGGAGGCTGTCCCGCGCCGTCCTCCAGGACGACGGCCACGTCGACGTGCTGATCGCCTCAGCGGGCGTCGGCTGGTCCGGCCCCTTTGTGTCCATGCCGCACGAGGCCATCGACGAGGTGCTGTCCGTGGACTTCGCGGCCCTGGTCCATCTGGTCCGCGCCGTGCTGCCCGGGATGGTGGAGCGGGGCGGCGGACAGCTGGTGCTCATCGGCTCCATCGCGGGCGCCGTCGGCGTCCGGGACGAGGCCGTGTACTCCGCCGCCAAGTCGGCGCTGGGCGTCTTCGCCGACAGCCTGCGCTACGAGCTTCGGGGCACGGGCGTCCATGTCTGCCTGGTCGTGCCGGGCATCGTGGACACCCCGTTCTTCGCCCGGAGGGGAACCCTCCGCCCCACCAAGGTCCGCGCGGTCAGCCCGGCGCGGGTGGCGGACGAGGTGTGGCGGGCCGTCGCCCGCGGACGCCGCCGCCAGGAGATCTTCATCCCCCGGTGGCTCCGGCTTCCCGCCCGCCTGTACGGCGCGGCCCCCGGCCTCTTCCGGCGGCTTGCGGGGAGATTCGGCTGACGTGCCGCCCAGGACTGCCGGGACGCGCCGGGAAGCCCGTCGAGGAAGCCGCCCAATTAGTGAGCTGTCGGCTGGAGACTGATGATGCGTGTGATGCTGGTTCACCCGAGTGCTCTGATGTACTCGGAGATTTTCCTGCGCCTTGAGCCCCTGGGCCTGGAACGGGTGGCCGCAGCAGCCCGCGACGCGGGACACGAGGTCAGAGTGGTGGATCTGCAGGTCCTCTCCCGCGATCTGCTGGACCGGGAGATCGCCTCCTTCCGGCCCGAGGCGCTCGGCGTCTCCCTGAACTATCTGGCGAACATTCCGGAGGCGATCGACATCGCCCGCCACGCCAAGGCCGCCGCCCCGGGGTGCTTCGTCTTCTTCGGCGGGCACAGCGTGTCGTTCATCGCCGAGCATGTGCTGCGACAGGCGGACGGCTCGGTGGACGCGATCGTACGCGGCGAAGGCGAGCCCGCCGTCGCGCCGCTGCTGGCCGCGGCGCGCGACGGCGCGGCGCACACCGTGCCCGGCGTCGTCTCACCGGACGGCCGGGGACCCGCGCCCAAGCTGCTGGACAGCCTGGACCGCCCGCGCCCCGCCCGCGATCTGATGCGCAGGCGCAACCGCTACTTCATCGGGGAGCTCGACCCCTGCGCCTCGATCGAGTTCACCCGCGGCTGCCCCTGGGACTGCTCCTTCTGCTCCGCGTGGACGTTCTACGGCCGCAGCTACCGCAAGGCCTCGTCCGAGGCCGCCGCCGACGAGATGGCCTCGATCCGCGAACCCAACGTCTTCATCGTCGACGACGTGGCCTTCATCCGCCCCGAGCACGGCGACGGCATCGCCGCCGCCCTGGAACGCCGGAAGATCCGCAAGCGCTACTACCTGGAGACCCGCAGCGATGTGCTCCTGCGCAACGAGGAGGTCTTCCGCCGCTGGACGCGCCTCGGACTGCGCTACATGTTCCTCGGCATGGAGGCCATCGACGCCGAAGGGCTCGACCTCTACCGCAAACGGGTGAGTCCGGACGACAACTTCCGCGCCCTGGAGACCGCTCGCCGCCTCGGCATCATGGTCGCCATCAATCTGATCGTCGACCCCGCCTGGGACGAGGAACGCTTCCGCACCGTGCGGGAGTTCGCGATGACCGTGCCGGAGATCGTGCATCTGACGGTCATGACCCCCTATCCCGGCACCGAGATCTGGCACACGGAAGCCCGCCATCTGACCACCCGCGACTACCGGCTGTTCGACATCCAGCACGCGGTCGTCCCCACCAAGCTCCCGCTCGACGTCTTCTACCGTGAGCTGGTGCGCACCCAGGCCGTCATCAACCGCAAGCACCTGGGGCTGAAGACGGCGGTCGGGGCGATGCGGGTGCTGGGGCGCAATCTGCTGCACGGCCAGACGAACTTCGCCCGCATGCTGTGGAAGTTCGGCCGTGTGTACAACGAGGACCGGCAGCTGGCGGACCACCGCCGGCCGGTGGAATTCGAACTCCCCCTCCCGCAGCGGCGGGTGTCCGCGCCGGCTCGGCAGGATCTGTACATTCACGCGAGGGCGGCGACGCATACGAGGCGGCCCGACGCGGCGAACTGAGACACGGGGCCGTCCCGGGCGTCCGACCGCACTTTGAGCCTCGCCGGCGATTGAGGCGCGGGGTCCGGGGCGGAGCCCCGGTTTCGGGAAGGGGCGGCACTGGGGAGACGGCCCGCCGCAGGCGCGCCCCCGAGTCACCGCGTGCCGTACGGCGCCCCCCGCCGGCCGGCCGTCTGACGCCCGTAGACCGCCCTGAGCACGGGAGACGTGTCCAGGACCACGATCCCCACCAGCGTCACCACCGCCCCGCACCCGGCGACCCCGCCCGCCAGCCACCCTCCCCGCAGGCTTTCGCCGAAGAGCCAGATGCCCGCGGTGATGGCCACGGCCGGCTCCGCCGCGTCGATGACGGGCATGGAGGCGGCCAGCGGGCCGGCCTGGAAGGCGCTCTGGATCAGCAGGAGCCCGCCCAGGCTCGCGGCCACCAGCAGATAGGTCTGCCAGGAGGTGAAGACCGCCGCCGCGCCCTCGTCGAAGCGGTGGACCGTCGCGGCCAGGAGAACGGACTGACTGCCCATCACCACCCCCGCCGCCAGTGCGATCAGGGAGGCCTTCGGCGGCCCGGTGACGGCCCGGCCGGCAGCCAGGGCCGCCGCGGTGAGCCCTCCCACGGCGCCCAGGGTCAGCAGCCAGCCGCCCGGACTCGCCGCGGTGCTGCCCTCCTGCGGCCGGGCGGCCAGCAGGGCGGCCGCGAGCCCGCAGGTCACCGCCGCGGTGCCGGCCCATTCACGCGGGCCGAGACGGGTGCGGGCCAGCCGCGCTGCCAGGGGGATGGCGAAGACCAGCTCGCAGACGATGAGCGGCTGCACCAGGCTCAGCGGGGCGCGCGCGAGAGCGAGCGCCTGGAAGCCGTAGGCCAGCACCGCCAGCCCGATGCCGCCCAGCCACATCCGCTGCCGTACGAGCTGCCGCAGCAGGGCGGGGGAGAGGGACTCCGCGTCCGGACGGCGCGCGGCGGCCCGCTGCTGGAGCACCCCGGCCAGGGCGAAGCACGCGGCGGCCGCCAGCGAGGCGACGACGGCGGCCCACACGCCGTCAGCCGTCCGCGGGCGCCGGGAGCGGTGCGACCGCGCGCCAGACGGGCAGCAGATCCTCGGTCAGCACCTCGGCCCAGGTCCGGTGGCGGGCCGCGGCCGACGCGGCCGCGCGCCGCCCCATCGCGGCCCGCTCCCCGGGATCGTCCGCCAGCGCCGTCAGCACGTCCGCCCAGCCCGCCGGGCTGTCGTCCGACACGGTCAGCCCGTCCCGGCCGGGGGCCGCCAGCCACTGGGTGGTACGGGCCCCGGCGGGCAGCACCACGGGAAGCCCGCAGGCCATCGCCTCGCCGACGACATTGCCGATTGTCTCGGTCAGCGAGGGGAAGACGAAGAGGTCGCACCCCGCGTACACCCGCGCCAGCCGGTCCTGGTCCAGCGTGCCGAGCAGCGTCGCGCCGCCGCTGAGCAGCCCCGCCACCCGCGCCGAGTCCTGACCGGCTCCGGCGACGACCAGATGCGCCGACCGCCCCCGCTGCCGCAGCAGCCGTACGGCCTCCGCCGCCAGCATCACGCGTTTGGAGGAGTCGACGCGCCCGGCGAACAGCACCCGCACCGGGTCCGGGGGGATGCCGAGGAGCCGGGTCAGCTCGGCCCGCGCCGACGGGTCGGGACGGAACCGGGTGTGGTCGACGCCGCGGCCCAGCAGCGACACCCGCTGCGCGCCCACCACGGCGGCGATCTCGGCGCGTTCCGCGTGTGTGGAGACCATCACCCGGTCGCAGGCCCGCAGAATCCGGTCACGCCTGCGCCGCACCAGGGCCGCGCCCGCCTCGGCCGCCGCATGCGCCCCCCGGCCCGTGCGCCGGCCGGTCAGCTCCTGGACGAACAGGGCGGTGAGGGCGGGCACATCGGTGTGGACCGAGCCGACGAGCCCCGCGCGGTTCGGCAGCGCCGAGCGCCGCTGCGCGCGGCTGAGACGCACCGCGGTGGCGGCGAAGGAGAAGACATGGGTCAGATGCCATACGTCGTGGAAGGGGAGCAGCCGCCCGAGCGCCGGATGGTGCGGTGCGACGTCGCAGACGTCCACGCCCCGGTTCCGCACCAGCGGGGCCGTGCTGATCAGCGGAGGCAGGGTGACGAAGCGGACCGCGGGGGAGAGGGGCTCCATGCGGGGCCTGTCGCCGAGCACGTACAGCGTCAGATCGACGCCGAGCTCCGCGGCGTGCAGCCCCGCTGCGGCTTCGGCGAACCGCTCCCAGCATTTGACCTGGCCGCCTGCGGAGCCGGTGCGGACCAGATCGACGAGGACCGCGACGGACGGCGATCCGGCAGGGGACGGCAGCGTGAGGTCTCCCCCGAATGGAATGCCCGTCAGCGGATCGCTCACCGTACAGCCCTTACCGAGGAGACCCGTCCCGGGAAGACCTGTCCCGAGGCGGCCTTGCCGAGGCCGTGAGGCCGGTGAGCCGATCGTATTCGACCTCCGACGCTCCGGCTCGTCGAAACTGCTCCGCCTCGTCGCAACCGGCACACGGCCGCCGGCCCGGCGCGCTCGGCGGGCGCGCTCCTGGTGTCAAGGCGGTCCCCGGCCAGCCCTTCCGCGGGCGCGCCGCCGTGGCCTGAATGCATCTGTCCCGCCGCGGCGTCCCGTCCATACTGGCCGACATGCGCGTAGCGGTCATGACGGCAGGGCCGCGGGGCGACGGGGCCCCTTACACAGGTCTCGGGCACGGCGTCGCCCGCGCGGGGCACGAGGTCACCCTCGTCACCCACAGCCGATGCGAGCCGCTGGCGCGGTCCGCGGGCTTGGGCTTCCACACTCTGCTTATGGACTCGTATGCGGAGCTGCGCTCCGAGCGGGGCGACCGGGCACGGTCCCTGGCCTCCCGTCTCGCTGCGGAGGACGGTGTGGCCCCGGTCGACGCCGCCGCGGCGACCCGGTGACGGCCGCGCGACGGAGTCCCGCGGCGCCCGCTCCAGCAGTGCGTCGAGCACGTCCGCGGTGTGTTGCCGCGGTGCTCGTCCGCCGCCAGCGGGTGCGCCTGCCGGGCCGTGGGACGGCCGGCGGCGAGGACGACGCGTTCCTCCCCGGTCTGCGGGCGGTACTCCTGCAGGGCGCATGAGCGGCTGCGCAGGCCCGTGAGGCCGCCCTTGGCGAGCGGTTCCGCCGCGTCGCCGCCGGCCGGCTTGAGCACCCATGTCCGGGCCCGGCGCCTGCCGGCAGCGGGCCCGCAGGCCCTCGAAGGAGGACGAGACCGGCGTGCGCGTGCCAGGTCCGTGCGACGGCGGTGCCCGGCGACGCCGGGAAACGCCGAGAGGCCGTTCACCGGGCCACCACACCTCGTGACCGCGGCCGGGCCAGGGCGCCGGCATACAGCGCACGCCACGTTCCGCGGGGCGGCCGTCCTCGTCGACGGCCTTGAGGCCGCCGCCCCCGTCCGGTGGTTCCGGCGTGCGGATGCCCCGAGGAGACGCCCGTGCGCGGGCTCAGCTGATCGGCACGCCCGCCGAGCCGGACACCTGGATTCACACAGGGGGGACCGCGGTTCGCGGCGGCGTGCGGCGCGCGTCAGAGCGTTTCGCTCAGAGAGTCCGCCAGCCGCCGGTGCGCCGTGCGGGCGGCCGGCACCGCGGCCGCGGCGACCGCGCCCGCGATCGCGCAGGCGACCACGGCCAGCAGCACTCCGGCGGACGGCAGTTGCGCGATCCCCGCGCCGATGCCGCTCGCCCTGCCCTGGGCCTCGACCAGCCAGTGGCCCGACAGCAGCCCGAGCCCTGCGCCCAGCACGGCCGCCGCCAGCGCCGTGAACCCGGCGGCCGCCACGATCGTCGCGCTGATCTGGCGGGGCGTCAGTCCGATCGCCTTCAGCGCGAGCAGATCCCGGCCGCGGTCGCGCACCCCGGTCCCGGCCAGGGTCAGCAGCTCCGTGAAGCAGATCAGGGCGAGCACGCCGACCAGCGCCGCGATCACGCCCTGCGCTGGTTCCAGCCGGTCCGCCGGGTTGGCGGTCTCACGGATGTCGAGCGTGCCGTCCGCCGCCCCGGCCAGGGCGGCGCGCACCGCCGAGGCGTCGGCTTCCGGGCGCAGCACCAGATGGTGGAAGTCCGGCCGGATGGCCGCATCGCGCTCCCGCAGGGTGTCCAGGGTCGTGGAGACGACCCGGCCCCCCGCCTCCGGCTCGATGCTGCGCCCGACGATGTGCAGGATCTGCGGCCGCCCCTGCACCGTCATCCGCACCCAGTCGCCGATCCGCACATTCAGCAGATCCAGCAGCCCCTGCCCGGCGACCGCCTCGTCCGGTCCTTCGGGGGCCCGCCCCTCGGCGATGCTGAAGGGGTACGGCTCCGCCGCGGTGCCGAGGCCGCGCACGGTGATCGTGCCCGTCTGGCCGGGCACCAGGGCCGCCGCCTCCACCCCGGGGTGGGCCGCGAGGACGCCCGGGGGAGCGGTCAGCACCTTCTGGAGCCGCTCCCCGGCGACGGCGCCGCTCTCCGCCCGTACGGTCAGCGCGGCCGCCACCCCCACCTGGGCCGGGCTGCTGCGGAAGACATCCAGGGTGGCCGAGGCGACCAGCGCCGCGGTGATCATCAGCAGCGGCAGCGCGGTCCTGGCCAGGGCGGCCAGGGTGCGCGGCCGCCGCTGGAAGGCGGCCCGCCAGCCCAGTACCAGCGCGGGCGGCACCCGAAGCCCCAGCGCCCGCCGGGCGAGGGGCGTCATCGGCGCGGCCGCGGGCCGCGCCGCGCGGACCACCGGCACCGGCGGCACCCGCCCGGCCCGCCAGGCGGCGAGCGAGGTGGCCGCCGCGATCAGCAGCACGGCCGCGGCCGGGATGCCCAGCAGCTGGGCCCCGTAACCCGGCAGGTCCTGCCAGAGGCCGGCCGCCTCTCCGATCCGGCCGGGTATGCGCGCGCCGAGCAGTGCGATCGCCGCCGTCCCCAGGGCCGCCCCGAGCAGTGCGAAGGCGAGATGCTGGACCAGGAAGCCGCGGACGACCTGGGCGGGGGTGAAGCCGACGGCCTTGAGGATCGCGATGTCCCTGAGCTGTCCGCGCACGCGTGCGCTGATCGCCCCGGACGCGGCGAGCGCGGCGGCCAGCAGCGCGCCGAGCCCGAAGACCGCGAAGAGCTGACCCAGCAGCCGGTCGTCGCCTCCGGCCTCGGCCCGCACCTGCTGCCATTTGACGACCTGGGAGACCCGGTCAGCGCCCAGCAGGGTGACGGCCCGCTGGACGGTGAAGTCCGTGTCGGCCGGATCGTCCAGCCGCAGGCCCACACTCCGGCCCGCGCTGCCGGGCGCGACCAGGTCCAGCGTGGCCGGCAGCACCCAGCCCGCGCCGGGCTGCCCGCCCGGCCGGTAGCCGGGCTCCGCGGCCTCGGCGACGCCGGCGACCCGCACCGTGCGGGTCGGGCCGTCCGCGCCGGTCATGGTGATCGTGTCGCCGGGTTCCGCCCACAGCACGCGGGCCAGCGAGCGCTCCAGCACGATCTCCGGCTGCCCGGCCGACCGCCCCTCCGGCTGCCCCTCCGACCGCCCGTCCGGCTGCTTGTCCTGCGCGGTGAGCCAGCGGCCCGCCGTCACCAGCGGCCGCGCGATCTGCGGCGGCTGCTCCGACGCCGCGCGCAGGGTGATCTGCGCGCGGGTCCCATGCGCCTGAAGGACGGCCCGCCCGGTGCGGTACGGCCCCGCGACTCCCGTGACGCCGTCGATGCGGGACAGGGCCGCGGCGTCGTTCTGCCCGGCCCCCGCCTGCGTGTGCAGCCACACATGCGCGCCCTTGGACTGGGTGAAGATCCGCTGCCAGGGGTTGGCCGCATAGCTGAAGAGCGCCACGGCCAGCAGCAGGGAGGCGATGATGCCCCCGCTGGCCAGCACCGCGAAGACGGCCTGCCCGCGGTGTGCTCTCAGATCGGCGCGCGCCCAGCGCACAGTGGCCCGCACGCCGTTCAGTCCTTCAGCTCGACCACGTGCGAGACGCTGCCCGCGGGACCGCGCGCCGCACGCCGCTCCGGCCCCGGCTCCGGGCCGTCGAGCCGGGCGTCGTCGGTGATGCGCCCGTCGAAGAAGCTGATGACCCGGTCGGCCGCGCCCGCCATCCGGGCGTCATGCGTGACCATGACGATCGTCTGGCCGCGCTGGTGGAAGCGGGACAGCAGCCGCAGCACCTCCCGGGTGCCCTTGCTGTCCAGACTGCCGGCCGGCTCGTCGGCCAGCAGCAGCGCCGGATGGTTCACCAGCGCCCGCGCCAGGGCCACCCGCTGCTGCTCACCGCCGGACAGCTCGCCGGGCATGGCCCGCTCACGTCCTTCAAGGCCCAGCTCGGCCAGCAGCTCCGCGCGGCTCGCGCGGGCCTCGCGCGGCGAGGCGCCCGCCAGCAGCGCGGGCAGCTCCACATTGTCGGCGACGGTCAGATCGGAGACCAGGTTGAAGAACTGGAAGACGATCCCGATGCTGCGGCGGCGCAGCACCGACCAGCGGGCCTCGCGGTAGCCGTCCACCCGGCGGCCGTCCAGCCACAGCCGTCCGCCGTCCGGCCGCTGCAGCCCTCCGAGCAGATGCAGCAGCGTGGACTTGCCCGCTCCGGAGGGGCCGGTCACGGCGACGAACTCGCCGGGCCGCACCGTCAGGTCCACCTCGCGCACGGCGTGCACGGGCGCGCCCTCGCCGACGTGGGTCTTGGTCAGCCCTTCGGCGCGGACGATCGGCGCACCCCCGGCGCGCCCGGCGGGCGTCTCGCCCGCCGGTATCCCGCCGCCGGGGCCGGCGGCCGCCGCGTCGCTCATTCCAGCTCCTCCTGACAGCGCTCCAGCCAGTCGAGGTCGGCCTGCAGATGCAGCATCGCGCCCTCGATCAGCAGCTGGGAGACCTTGTTGTCCCGGTCCTCGGACGCGGCCAGCTTCGACAGGTCCCGCATGGTCCTCAGATAGTGCCGCCGCTGTCTGTTGATCACGTCGATGGGGTCGGCCAGCCCGGACTCGGGCGCCAGGGCGATCTTCATAAAGAACTCGTCCCGCACCCGCGGCTCGTCGCTGGTCTCGTCGAACCAGGCGAGCACCGCCTCACGGCCGGCCTCGGTGAGCCGGTACGTGCGTTTGTTGGGCCTGCCCGACTGCTCGACGTCCTCGCCGGCGATCAGACCGGACTTCTCCAGCCGCCCGAGGGTGACATAGATCTGGCCGACGTTCGGCTGAGGGTACGCGGCGCCCAGAAGCTTCTCAAGGTCCTGCTTGAGCTCGTAGCCATGGGCGGGGCCACGGGTGAGGAGTGCCAGGAGCGGCAGCCGCACGCGCTCCCCTCCCTTGCGATCCCTCTGCTGACGTGAATGCCTGCATGTTGACTGACACGGCGCCGACTGTGGCCTGCGCCACCTGGCTTATGTGCCGGGACGTCTAGTATCGCCCATGCCTAACCGGTATACATAGGCCGGATGAGCGGCAGTGTGGCCGCAGCGGTGTGCTGGGAGGAACCTATGCGGTGGATGCGTGCCGCGGGTAGGGGACTCCTCGCGGCCGCCGTGATCCTTGCCGGGTACACCGGTTTCAGCGCGGGCGCCGTGTCCCCGCATCCGCCCGGCGCCGCGCACGCCTCGGGCCGCGGGCCGCTGACCCTGGCGACGGCGGGCGACCTCACCGGCTATCTGGGGCGGCTGCTCGACGACTGGAACCGCGCCCGCCCGGCCGAGCGGGTCACGCTCGTCGAGCTTCCCGACTCCGCCGACGAGACCCGCGCCCAGATGATCAGCGAGCTGCGGGCCGGCAGCGACCGGTTCGATCTGCTGAACATCGACGTGGCCTGGACCTCGGAGTTCGCCGCGGCCGGCTGGATCGCCCCGCTTGAGCGGGAGCGGTTCCCGCTGGACGACTTCCTGCCGCCCGTCGTGGACACCGCCACCTTCGACGGGCGGCTGTACGCCGTCCCGTATGTCACCAACGCCGGGCTGCTCTATTACCGCAAGGACATTCTTCAGCGGGAGGGTGAGCGGCCGCCGCGCACCTGGGCGGAGCTGGCCCGGCTGGCCCGCACGCTCGCGCCTGAGTACGGCGTGGACGGCTACGCGGGCCAGTTCCTGCCGTACGAAGGGCTCACGGTCAACGCCACCGAAGCCGTGCACTCCGCCGGGGGATCGATCCTGGTGGACGACGGCAGCCGGGTCACGGTGGACTCCGAAGCCGCGCGCACCGGACTGGGCTTCCTCGCCGAGGGGGTCCGCGAGGGCTGGATCTCTCCTGACGCCCTCGCCTACAAGGAGGAGGAGTCACGCCGGGCGTTCCAGAACGGCGGGCTGCTGTTCCTGCGGAACTGGCCCTATGTGCACTCGCTCGCGAGCGCGCCCGGCTCACCCGTCGCCGGGAAGTTCGACGCCGTGCCGCTGCCCGGCCCCTCCGGGCCCGGCACCAGCGTGCTCGGCGGCTCCAATCTGGCGGTGAGCAGCCATTCCCGGCACCCCGAGTCGGCGGCCGACCTCATCGCGTATCTCACCAGCGACCGGGTGCAGCGCCAGGTGCTCACCGAGGGATCGCTGCCGCCCGTACGGGCCGGACTGTACGAGGATCCCGCGCTGGTGCGCGCGTATCCGTATCTGCCGACGCTCAAGCAGAGCGTGCTGAGCGCCCAGCCGCGTCCCAAGAGCGCCCGGTACGACCAGGTGAGCCTGGCCGTGCAGGCCGTCGTCCAGGATGTGATGGCGCTGCGTCAGAGCCCGGACGAGGCCGCCACACGGCTCGCGCATGAGCTGGCGGAGATCTCCCGCACCGGCTGACCCCTTCCTTTTCCCTCCTCCCCTCCCGCCAGCCTCTACTTACGTGTTAGGTAGAGGTCAGAGGTGTCGCACCATCAGAAATACGGACAAATCTGGGCAGCTTTCTGCATCATCGTTGACACCTTCGCGACATCCCTACTTAACATGCATGCATAACAGCGCACCCGCTCTGGGGCGCTCTCGCATCCAGCAAGAACAGGTTGACGCGAGATGCTCAGCACTCTCCCGGCCGCCGTCGGCGGCCGCCCCTCCCCGCCCGCCCCCGCCTGGTGGCGTGACGCGGTGATCTACCAGGTCTATGTCCGCAGCTTCCTCGACAGCACCGGGGACGGCATCGGCGACCTGGCCGGCGTGCGCGCCGGACTGCCCTATCTCAAGAAGCTCGGCGTCGACGGCATCTGGCTCAGCCCGTTCTATCCGTCCCCCCAGCACGACCACGGCTACGACGTCGCCGACTACTGCGACGTCGACCCGGTCTACGGCGACCTCGGCGAATTCGACCGGCTGATGGCCGACGCCCGCAGACTCGGGCTGAAGCTGCTGCTCGACATCGTCCCCAACCACTGCTCCAGCGAGCACCCGTGGTTCCGCGAGGCGCTCGCCGCCGCCCCCGGGAGCGCGGCGCGCGCCCGCTTCCACTTCGCCGCCGGCCGCGGGCCGGACGGCAGTGAGCCCCCGAACAACTGGCGGGCCATGTTCGGCGGCCCCGCCTGGAGCCGGGTCACCGAGCCGGACGGCAGCCCCGGCCAGTGGTATCTGCATCTGTTCACCCCGCAGCAGCCCGACCTCAACTGGCGCAACCCCGAGGTGGGGGACCACTTCGAGGACGTCCTGCGTTTCTGGCTGGACCGGGGCGTCGACGGATTCCGCATCGACGTCGCCGCCGGACTGTTCAAGCACCCGCGGCTGCCCGACTCCGACGACCCCGCCGCCGACGAACGCGCCCGCGACTCGGTCAACCCGCTCGCCTGGAACCAGCCCGAGGTCCACGACGTCTGGCGGCGCTGGCGCGCCGTCTGCGAGGAGTACACCGGCCACGACGGCCGGGAGCGGCTCCTCGTCGGCGAGGTGTCCGTGCCCACCGCCCGCGAGCACGCGCAGTACGTCCGCCCCGACGAACTGCACCAGGCATTCTTCTTCGACCTGCTCAGCGCCCCCTGGGACGCCGAAGCGTTCCGGTCCGTCATCGCCGAGGCCATCCGCGACATCGCCGGCACTGGCTCCACCGTCACCTGGGTCCTCAACAACCACGACCAGGTCCGCACCGTCACCCGCTACGCGGGCGAACCCGGAGTGGAAGGCAGCGGCCTCGGCGCCGCCCGCGCCCGCGCCGCCGCCCTGCTGATGCTGGCGCTGCCCGGCGCCGCCTACGTCTACCAGGGCGAGGAACTCGGCCTCCCCGAGGTGCTCGACCTGCCCGACGACGTCCTCACCGACCCGATCTTCCACCGCACCGGCAGCCGCGCCCGGGTGCGCGACGGCTGCCGGGTGCCGCTGCCCTGGTCGGGCCACGCCTCCCCGTTCGGCTTCAGCCCGGGCGGCGCCGACGGACAGGCGACGCGGCCCTGGCTGCCGCAGCCCGAGTGGTTCGCGGACCACGCCACCGACCGTGCGCTCGCCGACACCCGCTCCTTCTGGCACCTCTACCGCGAAGGACTCCAGCTGCGCCGCAGCCTCCCCCAGCTCGGCGAGGGCGCGCTGCGCTGGCTCGACGCGCCCGAGCAGGTCCTCGCCTTCACCCGCGGCGACGGCCTCGTCTGCGCGGTCAACTTCGGCGACAAGCCCGCGCCCGCACCCGTCGCCGGGGCCCCGCTGCTGGCCAGCGGCCCCTGCCCCGACGGCGTACTGCCCGCGGCCACCGCCGCCTGGTGGACCGCCGAGCCCCCCACCCCCTAAAAGCCCCCGCACCACACCCCGTCAGGAAGGACACACCCATGCGACCCTCCGCCACCGCCCGCAGAACCGCGGCCGCTGCCTCGGCCGCCCTCGCCCTCGCCCTCGGCGCAACGGCCTGCGGCGGCTCCGCCGGACCCGCCGACGGCAAGGAACTCAGCGGCCGGACCGTGACCGTGGCCGGCGTCTGGACCGGCAGCGAGCAGGACAACTTCCGCAAGGTGCTGGACGCCTTCACCGAGAAGACCGGCGCGAAGACCGTCTTCGTCCCCACCGGAGACAGTCTCTCCACCTTCGTCGGCAGCAAGATCGAAGGCGGCAACGCCCCTGACGTGGTGATGGTCCCTCAGGTCGGAGTGCTGAAGCAGTTCGCCGAGGAGGGGTGGCTCACCCCGCTGTCGGACAAGACCGCCAAGGCCGCTGAGACCTCCCTCGCCCCTGTC
The DNA here is from genome assembly GCF_026420845.1 of Streptomyces sp. PR69. GTDB lineage: Bacteria > Actinomycetota > Actinomycetes > Streptomycetales > Streptomycetaceae > Streptomyces. The sequence goes on from NZ_JAOWCB010000019.1 coordinate 39,703, forward strand.
TGGAAGAACTACGGCACCGTCGACGGGACCTACTACGGCCTCTACTTCAAGGCCGCCCACAAGTCCACCGTCTGGTACAGCCCGGACGCCTTCGACCAGGCTGGGGTGAAGGAGCCCGGCACCTACGCCGATCTGCTCAAGGCCGGCCGTGCGCTCGCCGACTCCGGACTGCCCGCCTTCGCCGTCGCGGGCCAGGACGGCTGGACGCTGACCGACTGGTTCGAGAACATCTATCTCTCCCAGGCGGGCCCGGAGAAGTACGACCGGCTCGCGGCCCACACGCTGCCGTGGACCGACGACAGCGTGGTGAAGGCCCTTACCACCCTCGGCGAGCTGTTCCAGGACAAGCGACTGGTCGCCGGAGGCGCCGACGCCGCCCTGAACACCGACTTCCCCGGCTCCGTCGAGCAGGTCTTCGGGCCCAAGCCGCGCGCCGGGATGGTGTACGAGGGCGACTTCGTCGGCGGCATAGCCAAGGACCAGTTCGGCAAGAAGCTCGGCGAGGACGCCGCGTTCTTCCCGTTCCCGTCGGTCGACGGCGGTCACGCTCCCGTGGTCTCCGGCGGCGACGCGGCGGTCGTCCTGAAGGACGGCAAGCAGCAGGACGCCGCCATGCGGCTGCTGGAGTTCCTCGCCACCCCGGAGGCCGCCGAGGTCTGGGCCGCGGCCGGCGGCTTCCTGTCGCCCAACAAGGACGTCGACCTCGCCGCGTACGGCGACGACACCACCCGCGACACCGCCGAATCGCTCGTCCGCGCCGGGGACTCCGTCCGCTTCGACATGTCGGACCAGGCCCCCGCGGCCTTCGGCGGCACCAAGGGAGCGGGCGAGTGGAAGATCCTCCAGGACTTCCTGCGCGACCCGTCCGACGCGAAGGCCACCGCGAAGGCGCTGGAAGACGCGGCCGCCAAGGCCTACGGAAACGGCAGCTGAGGCCCTCCCCCATGGCTGTCACCTCATCCGCCCCCGCCGCCGCGGTCTCCCCGCGGCGGCGGGCCCAGCGCAGAAAGCGCGCCGTCGCGGCCGTGTTCACCCTGCCCGCGCTGCTGCTGCTCGGCGCGCTCGTCGTCTACCCGGTGCTGTTCTCCATCGGCCGCAGTCTCTTCGACGCCGGCGGCGAGCGCTTCGTCGGCCTCGCCAACTACACCGAGATGTTCCGCGACCCCGCCACCCTGACGGCGATCCGCAACAGCACCATCTGGGTGGTCGTCGCCCCCGTCCTGCTCACCGGAGTCGGTCTGGTGCTGGCGGTGCTCACCGAGAAGGTGCGCTGGGCGACCGCGTTCAAGCTGGTGCTGTTCCTGCCGATGGCCGTGTCGTTCCTCGCCGCGGGCATCGTCTTCCGCCTCGCGTACGAGGAGCAGCCGGACCGCGGCGTCCTCAACGCCGTCGCCGTCGGCGTGCACGACGTCTTCACCGAGCAGTCTCCCTACCCCGACGCCAGGGCCCGTGAGGGCCACGGACTGACCGCCGCGGGCGACGGCTCGTACCGCACCGATGACGCCGTGCGCACCGGAGAGACCGTCAGCCTCGGCTTCGTCGGCCTCACCCCGGACGCCGTGCCCGCGGACGCCGGGCCCGCGCGGGACGCGGCCGCCACCGCCGCGGACGACGAGGTCAGGGGAGTGGTCTACCTCGACTTCACCCCCGGCGGAGGCGGCACGCCCGGCACGGTCGACCCCGACGAGAAGGGGCTGCCGGGCATGGCCGTCGAAGCCGTGCGCGACGGCGAGGTCATCGCCTCCGCCCTCACCGCGGCCGACGGCTCCTTCGCCTTCACGGGCCTGCAGGCCGGCTCGTATGCCGTGCAGCTCCCCGGGAAGAACTTCGCACCCCCCTACCAGGGCGTCTCCTGGCTCGGACCGGCCCTCGTCACCCCCGCGATCATCGGCGCCTATCTGTGGATCTGGACCGGATTCGCCATGGTGCTCATCGGCGCAGGACTGTCGGCCCTGCCCCGCGACGCGCTGGAGGCGGCGCGCATGGACGGCGCGAACGAGTGGCAGATCTTCCGCAAGATCACGGTGCCGCTGCTGGCCCCCGTGCTCACGGTGGTCTTCGTGACCCTCGTGATCAATGTGATGAAGGTCTTCGACCTCGTCTACATCATCGCGCCCGGCCCCGTGCAGGAGGAGGCGAGCGTGCTCGCCACCCGCATGTGGCTGGTGTCCTTCGGCGGAGGCAATGACCAGGGGCTCGGCAGCGCCCTGAGCGTGCTGCTGCTCCTGCTGGTCGTCCCCGCCATGATCTTCAACATCCGGCGCTTCAGAGGGAGCCGAAAGTGAGCGGCAGCATCGGCAACGCCGGCAACGTCATCGAGCGCGGCCCGGCCCCCGACGGCGCGAAGTCCCCGGCGCGCAGTCCCGTACCCGCCTCGCCGCCCGCGCCGCCGCGGCGCACGGCGAAGCGGCTGCGTGCCTGGCTGGGCAGCGGGGCCGTCCAGGCCGTCCTCACCGTTGTCGCGCTGATCTGGATCACCCCGCTCGCCGGACTGCTGCTGTCCTCGATGCGCACCGACCGGGACAACGCCTCCAGCGGCTGGTGGACGGCGCTCGCCGATCCCGGGCAGCTCTCGCTCGACAACTACACGGCCCTGCTGGGCGACTCGGGCATCACCCTGGCCTTCTGGAACACCGTGCTGATCTCGGTGCCCGCCACCGCGCTGGTCGTCGGCCTCGCGGCGCTCGCCGGATACGCCTTCGCCTGGCTGGAGTTCCCCGGACGGGACGCGGTCTTCCTGGTCGTGGTGGGCCTGCTGGTGGTGCCGGTGCAGATCGGACTGCTGCCGGTGGCCAAACTGTTCGGCGCGGTCGGGCTGTTCGGCACCGTACCGGGCGTCGTCCTCTTCCATGTCGCCTATGGACTGCCCTTCGCGATCTTCCTGCTGCGCAACTTCTTCGCCGAGATCCCCCGGGAGATGCTTGAGGCGGCGCGCATGGACGGCGGCGGCGAATGGCGGATCTTCTCCCGGCTGGTCCTGCCGCTGGGCCGCCCCGCCCTGGCGAGCCTGGCCATCTTCCAGTTCCTGTGGGTCTGGAACGACATGCTGGTCGCGCTGCTGTTCGCCGACAGCGAATCCCAGCCGCTGACCGTCGCCCTGCAGCAGGAGATGCGCCAGTTCGGGAGCAATATCTCGGTGCTCGCGCCCGGCGCGTTCCTCTCGCTGATCGTGCCGCTCGTCGTCTTCTTCGCCTTCCAGCGCCACTTCGTACAGGGGGTGATGGCGGGCTCCGTCAAGTAGTCCCCCGCGGACAGTTCCCACAGACCGCTCCCCGAGGTGACCGCCGGAATCCGGCGGTCACCTTTTGCATGGAACCCGGCGGCCGTCGCCGGGGTCTTAACGGGTGCCCGATCCAGCCACCGTCACCCATAACTCACCCCCGATCGCAGCGAGTTGTCATGAAGAGCCAATGTGACCACCCTCACTCCGACACAGATCACAAGTGACCCAGCGTGATGAGTTTTCCCTATTGCTGGCACGTACTGTTACGTGTGCACCCACCGTCCGAGGGCGACCAAGGAGACCCATGCGCCCGTTCGTCTTGAACTATGTACGTCCGGCTGAGGATCCGGCGGTCACCGTGCCCTACACCTATGACTCCGCCCTCCAGCTCAATGTGCTGCCCGACGGCCGCCCCGCCATCCTGGACCGCACCGTGCTTCTGGCCACCGGCACGACCACGTCCACGGCGGGTTCCAAAACGCACTTCGACGACTGAACGAAGACCGGTACCCCGATGACTGTGCTGATCCTGACCTGCCGGCAGGACGTCACCGCGGACATGGTGGTCGCCCGCCTCCATGACCACGGCGTCCCGCTCATGCGCCTGGATCCGGCCGATCTGCCCGGCACGGCAGCCCTGTCGGCCGAATACGTCAGCGGCGACTTCCAGGGCTATCTCTCCACCGGCGGCCGCCTGCTGTCGATGAGCAGTCTGCGGTCCATATGGGTGCGAAGACCGGGCGCCCCCGCCGCACACGCCCCCGAGCCCTCCCCCTGGCTCACCGCGGAGACCGAGCAGGCCCTGTACGGAATGCTCTACTCCACACAGGCCCGGTGGATGAACCACCCCTCGGCCTCCGCACAGGCGCGCTGCAAGCCCTGGCAACTGCGGATCGCCCAGCGCAGCAACTTCGCCGTGCCCCCGACGGTCATCACCACCTTCCCCTACGCGGCCCGCCAGTTCGCCGAGCAGTACGGTGACATCGTCGTCAAAGCCGCCTCCGGGCCGCCCTCGGGCGGCCCCCCGGTCGCGCTCCCCACCACCCGCATCGGGCCCGACGCTGACTTCGCCGCCGTCTCCGCGGGTCCCACCCTGCTGCAGCAGTACATCCCCAAACAGGCCGACATCCGGCTCACCTGTGTCGGCGGCCGGATGTACGCGGCCCGCAAGCCCGCCGCCGAAGGCCAGGTGGACGGGCGCTACGGCACGAGTGAGCACACCTGGGCTCCGGTCGACACCCCTGACCGCATCGCCCGCGCCGTCCATGAATTCATCGACCTCGCGGGCCTGGCCTATGCCGCGTTCGACTTCGCGGAGGACGAGGACGGCGTCTGGTGGTTCCTGGAATGCAACCAGGGAGGCCAATTCGGCTTCATCGAACTGGAGACCGGGCAGCCGATCGCCGAGGAGGTCGCCCGCTGGCTGCGCGCCTGAAGCCGCGGGGGCGGGCCGCCGCCGGTCCTCCGGCGTGCACGCCGGGCGGGTAGCCTCGGCAGAACGGTCAGGACACCAGCAGGAGAGCGCCCCAGAGCGCCCCAGAGCGCCGCAGAGCCAGGAAAGAGCCAGGAAGACGACGATGCCCACGCCCGCCGCCGCCCCCCAGTCGGTCGACCGCGCCCTGGAGATCCTCGACGCCGTCGCCGACGCGCCAGGGCCCGTCGGGGCCAAGGAGCTCGCCCGGCGGCTCGGCTGCTCGCTGTCGACCGTGTACCACCTGCTCGGCCCGCTCCGCACCCGCGGACACCTGGTCAAGACCGCCGGCGGATACACCACCGGGCCGCGCGCCGCCGAGCTGCACCGGTCGTTCCAGCGGCGGCTGGGCATGGGGCCGCATATCGCCGAGCGCCTCGTCGCGCTGCGCCGGGCGGGCGGGGCGGAGGCGTACTTCACCGCGTACCACGACGGCCGGATCACCGTGGTGGACAGCACCGTCCCGCTCATCGACCGCACGCACCCCTTCACATCCGGCGCCGAAGCCAGGGCGCATGCCACCGCCCATGGCAAGGCCCTGCTCGCCGCCGTGCCGCGGCCGGCACGCCGGCGGTATCTGGCGGACCACGGGATGGCCCGCTTCACCGACCGCACGATCACCAGCGCCGAGCGCTTCGAGGCGGAGCTCGCGCGGGTGCGGGGCCAGGGCTTCGCGGTCTCGGTCGGCGAGGCCGACCCCGCGTACACCTGTCTCGCCGTCGCCCTGCCGCCTGCGCCGGGCGCGGCCGCCGACCCTGTGCACGCGCTGTCCGTGTCCCTGCCGACCGCGGACTTCCGCCGCCGGAAAGGCGCGCTGCGCGCCGCCCTCGCGGACGCCGCCGCACTGCCCGTCTGAACAGCCGCCCCCGCTCAGCCCCTGCGTTTTCCGGCACTGCCGGAATCGGCGGCGGCCTGGCTGGCACACCGGCCCGGTCAGGGCCATCGTGGACGGCATGATCTTCATCGCAGTCAAGTTCACCGTACGTCCCGAGCACTCCGACGACTGGCTGACCCTCGTCGACGACTTCACCCGCGCCACCCGCGCCGAGCCCGGCAACCTCTTCTTCGACTGGTCGCGCAGCGTCGACGACCCGCACCAGTACGTCCTGCTGGAGGCCTTCGCCGACGCAGAGGCGGGCGCGGCCCATGTGCGGTCCGACCACTTCAAGGCCGGACTGCGCGCCATGGCCGGGGCGATCGCCCGCACCCCCGAGATCATCAACACGGAGATCCCGGGCCAGGGCTTCGGCCGCATGTCCGAACTCGAAGTCGACGACCCCGCCTGACCATCCGGGGGCTCCGCCCCGGACCCCCGCGACAGTCTGGAGCCCTCACGGAGGCCCCTAGGTCGTGTCGTCAAAGTCCCGTCTGCCGGGCGGCGTCTGGCACGCTCCCTCGCGGCGTTGTCGGTCGTCAGCGCAGCCCGCTGCGCTCTCTCCCCCTGGGCCTGGCGGCCCGGGAGGCGCCCCCACCCTCCGCCTTGCGATCTCCCCCGCGGCCCTTCGGGCGCGGGGGCGCCCCCAGCACCAGACGCGCCCGGCCCGCCCTCCGGGCGGACGACGCCACTTTGACGACACTCCCCAGGCGGGCTTGGTTTGGCGCAGGCCCTCGCGCCGCAATCGCCGGCGGGATGGGGCGTGCTGCCGCCAGGCCCCCAGGCGGGCTCAGAACGGGTCCGTTGGGGACGTTCAAGTGCCGGAGGGGCTGGAAAATCCAGCCCCTCCGGCACTTGAGGAGCGCCGCCACGCCGGCGGTGTGCCGACCGGTCGCCTGCCCGGGCGGCCTGTCGCTGCGTACGACGGAGGCGCTGGCCGAACTGGCCCAGGGGCGTACGAACCGTGAGATCGCCGCCCGGCTCGCCACCCCCGTACGGCCCTGCACACTGACGAAGCCGATCATTTCCCGCCAAGCCCAGCAGCGGGCGGCAGCACCGCGCGAGGAGTCCATATCCGTCCGCAACGCCCTGAAAACAACGGCGTGTTGACATGCGGGCGCGAGGCGGGCCGGGCGGGGAGGCCGCGTGCCGAGCGGTACGCGCTGGCCGATGATCATCCATCGTCTGCTCAACGGGGTTAACCAGCCGGTAGCTTCAACGCGCTCATTGAGCGCACGGGATGTTCACCGCATGGACAGCCGTGCGCTTTCCGCCGTCATACCGAAGGACACACCCGTGGCCCGCCACCGGCTCCGCCGTCTAGTCTCCACCGCGACAGCTCTCGCCGCCGCGCTCGTCTCCCTGGGTGCCGCACCCGCCCAGGCCGATGACGGCACCCCGTATCTCGACGCCGTCGAGCGGACGCTGAGAGAGGTCTCACCGGGCCTCGAAGGCCGCATATGGGAGCGCAGCGGCGGCAACGCCCTGGACGCGCCCGAGGGCGATCCGGCCGGCTGGCTGCTCCAGACCCCCGGCTGCTGGGGCGACGCGGCCTGCTCCGACCGCTCGGGCGCGCAGAAGAGACTCGCCAAGATGACCCGGGACATCTCCCGGGCCGAGCGGACGGTCGACATCTCCACGCTCGCGCCGCTGCCGGACGGGGCGTTCAACGACGCCATCGCCGACGGCCTCAAGGCGTCCGTGGCGGCGGGCCACCGGCCCAAGGTCCGCATCCTCGTGGGGGCCGCCCCGCTGTACCACCTCAACGTCGTTCCGGCGACGTACAAGAACGACCTGCTTCAGCGGCTGGGCAGCGCGGCCGGCAGCGTCACGCTCAATGTCGCGTCGATGACCACGTCCAAGACCGGCTTCTCCTGGAACCACTCCAAGCTGCTGGTCGTCGACGGCGAGTCCGTCATCACCGGGGGCATCAACAGCTGGAAGAACGACTACCTGAACACCGCCCACCCCGTCACCGACGCCGACCTCGCGCTGCGGGGCCCGGCGGCCCGCACCGCCGGCGCGTTCCTCGACACGCTGTGGACCTGGACCTGCCGCAACGCGGACAACCCCGCCAAGGTGTGGCTGGCCGTCTCCGACGGCGCCGGCTGCATGGCGACCATGGACGGGGACAGCAATCCGGCCGCCGTCCCCGCGCAGGGGAACGTCCCCGTCATCGCCGTGGGCGGCCTCGGCATCGGCATCGAGGACTCCGACCCCGCCTCGTCCTACCGGCCCGCCCTGCCCGGCGCCCGTGACGCCCGCTGCTTCCCCGGTCTGCTGTCCGACCGGACCAACGCGGACCGCGACTACGACACGGTCAACCCGGAGGAGAGTGCGCTGCGCGCGCTGGTCGCGTCCGCCCGCGAGCACATCGAGATCTCCCAGCAGGATCTCAACGCCACCTGCCCGCCGCTGCCCCGCTATGACATCCGCCTCTACGACACCCTCGCGGCCAAGCTCGCCGCGGGCGTCAAGGTGCGCGTCGTGGTCAGCGACCCCGCCAACCGCGGTCTGATCGGCAGCGGCGGCTACTCGCAGATCAAGTCCCTCTCCGAGATCAGCGACACCCTCCGCGACCGGCTGGCGCGCCTCACCGGCGACGAGGCCGCCGCCTCCCGCACGCTGTGCGCCAACCTCCAGCTCGCCTCCTTCCGTGCCGCGCCGTCCGCGACCTGGGCGGACGGCAGCCCGTATGCCCTGCATCACAAGCTGGTCTCCGTCGACGACTCCGCCTTCTACATCGGCTCGAAGAACCTCTATCCCTCCTGGCTGCAGGACTTCGGCTACATCGTGGAGAGCCCGGACGCCGCCCGGCAGCTGAAGGAGCAGCTGCTCGATCCGCAGTGGACCCACTCCCGTCACACGGCGACGCACGACTACCAGCGCGGAGTCTGCGTCTGACCGGATGAGCAGCGACTTACTATGACAGGTTCTGTTATGGGTGATTTCGCACCTTAGTGGGTTGGTCGCACGGTCAGCGGCTTTTCTTGTTATTCGCTGATATCTCAGGGCAGTTGCGCCGAATGACATCCGGCGCACCTGCCCGTGATATCGGTCACGCCGGGAACCGATCGGCGATTCTGCCGTCCCCGCGAATTGGTGCTTTGCAGAAGGAAAGTTGAGTTGTGCGCTCGGTGCGAGCGCCGCCACTTCATCGCCCAATCGGACTCTTTGGATTTCATTCCGTCATTCGCGGCCTTGTTCCTCCGGGGCGGACTCGCCTACCGTCACCGTCATTCCGGATGGAACGCCGAATCCTGCCGCCGTCCGGGCACACCGCACCCACCCACACACCCGTCACATCCGGCAGGAGCGGGGGACCCAGGTAAGACGCCGGTCCGGACCCCGGAGCGGCTTGGGGTGAAGCCTGCACAGCGATGTGCGGCCGGGCATCTCCAGCCCGAACCCGACAGCTCACCTCGCAGGCGACGGAGAGGAATTCGCCATGCCCGGAAAGGGTAAGCACCGTCGTCCCAAGTATCAGCGGATCACCCGTGGACTTGCCGTCGCGGGTGCCGGGAGCACCGCACTCGCTCTTCCGCTCGTCAGCGCGAGCATTGCTGAAGCGACGCCGAATACGTTCCATTCGACTGCCAAGCCGGCCGCTGCTGCCGCAGTCGCGACCGCCGCGGCGGCCAAGGCAGCCGCTCCGTTCACCCATTCCGTGGTCCCGGGCGAGTCCCTCTCCGCCATCGCCGAGGAGCACTCGGTGAGCGGCGGCTGGAAGCGCCTCTACCAGGACAACCGCCGCGCGGTCGGTGACAACCCGTCACTGATCCGCCCGGGCCTGAAGCTGACCGTCGTCCCGGGGCCGGGAGCCGCGCCGCAGGAGCCCAAGAAGGCTGCTGCCGCCTCCGACCGGGCGGCGGCGGACCGGGCCGACCGCTCCGAGGAGCGGACTGCGCCCGCCGCTGAGACGAAGGCTGCGAGCTACCCCGACAACCTCGACGGCTGGATCCGCGAGGCCCTGGACGTCATGGCCCAGCACGGCATCCCCGGCAGCTACGAGGGCATCCACCGCAACATCATGCGGGAGTCCTCCGGCAACCCGAACGCCATCAACAACTGGGACTCCAACGCGGCCAAGGGAACCCCGTCCAAGGGTCTCCTCCAGACCATCGACCCGACGTTCCGCGCCTACCATGTGCCCGGCACGTCCACGAACCCCTTCGACCCGGTCGCCAACATCGTCGCCGCCTGCAACTACGCGGCCGACCGCTACGGGTCGATCGACAACGTGAACGGCCCGTACTGAGCGAACGGCCGGTCCGGGTCGTCCGGCCGTACGACCCGGACCGGCCGGACAGCCGCGCTGACGCCCGGCACAGCCGTCCGGCCCTGGCAGCCCCGCGAGCGGGGAGCCAGGGCCGGACGGCCATTCTGCTTCAGCGGTCTCAGGCGACGACGCCGGACTTCGCGATCTGGATCTTGGCCTTGGTGGCGCCGCTGCGCGAGCCCAGGGACTCGATCTTCTTCACGACGTCCATGCCCTCGACGACCTCGCCGAAGACGACGTGCTTGCCGTCCAGCCAGTCGGTGACGATGGTGGTGATGAAGAACTGGGACCCGTTGGTGTTCGGGCCTGCGTTGGCCATGGACAGCAGGCCCGGCTTGGTGTGCTTGAGCTGGAAGTTCTCGTCGGCGAACTTCTCCCCGTAGATGCTCTTGCCCCCCGTGCCGTTGCCGGCGGTGAAGTCGCCGCCCTGCAGCATGAAGTCGGGGATGACCCGGTGGAACCCGGAGCCCTCGTAGCCGAAGCCGTGCTCGCCGGTGGCCAGCTCGCGGAAGTTCCTGGCGGTGTTGGGGACCACGTCGTCGAAGAGCTTGAAGACGATCCGGCCCGCGGGCTCGTCGTTGATGGAAATGTCGAAGAAAACGTTGCTGTTGCTCACGGGTACATCCTCACATCTTGTCGCCCTCCGTGCCCACACACCCCCCTCGTGTCACCGTCCACCCCTTCGCGCGGTCGGCACACCGTGCCCGCCCCGGACGGCGGCGCTGCGTTTGCCCGCCCCCAGGCCCCGGGCGACGCTGGCCGGGACGCCGTCCGGGTGGCGCCAAGCGCGGACAGGACCGCGCCCGCCCGCGGCAGAGGAGAGGTACGAGGCCATGCGGGTGATGCTGCGAGCCCAGCTGGACACCGAGAAGTCGAGCGAAGCCCTTCACAAGGGCAGACTGCCGAAGATCATGATGGAGCTCATGGACCAGCTCCACCCGGAGGCCGCTTACTTCGGCCCGAGCAACGGCAAGCGCTCCTGCACGTTCGTCTTCGACATGGAGGACAGCTGGCGGCTTCCCGGCATCGCGGAGCCGCTCTTCACGGAACTCGGCGCGACGATCGAGGTGCAGCCGGTGATGAACACCGAGGACATGCAGAAGGGTCTCGCGGCGGTCCAGCACTGAGCACCCCGGGCGCGGGGCGTCAGCTCTGGCAGTGCTCGCACCACACCGTCCGACGCCCCGCCGTCCGCCCCGACGCCAGCGGCCGGCCGCACCGCGGGCACACCGGGGCGGCGTCGTCCCGGCGGCCGGTGAGCCAGCCGCGGCGGTCCGGGACGCGGCCCGCCCGCACCGAGGACCGCAGCACCCGGCCCATCGCGGCATGCACCCGCCGCAGCTCGTCGTCCCCCAGATCGCGCACCGGACGGTCCGGCCGCACCCGGGCCCGCCAGAGGATCTCGTCGGCGAGGAGATTCCCGAGCCCCGCCAGCAGCGACTGGTCCGTCAGGGCGCTCTTGATCCCCCCGCGCCGCCCGGCCATCAGCCGAAGGAACCGCGAGCGGTCCAGCTCCTGCGCGTCCGGGCCGAGATCCGCGAGCATCCGCTCCACGGCCGCCTCGTCCGCGGCCAGCCGGACGCCCTGCAGTTTGCGCTGATCGCGGTAGCGCAGCTGGCGGCCGTCGTCGAGGGTGATCAGCACCCGGTCATGCGCCTCGACGGCGGCGTCCGGCGTCCGGCACAGCAGCTCCCCGGTCATCCCGAAGTGCCAGACCAGCGCCGGCCCGTCGCTCGGCGTGACCAGCTGCTTGCCGTGCCGCCACGGCGTGCCGAACCGTCGCCCCCGAAGCTCCCGGCGCAGCCGCCGCGCGCTCACCCCGCGCAGCACCCCCGCATCGCGGACCTCCACATCGTCGACTCGCCGCCCCGCGGCGCACCGCTCCATCACCCCGCGGAACCCCTCGACGTCCGGCAGCTCGGGCATGTCCTCCTCCGGGACCGCTCAGGAGCGCTCCGGCCACTGAGTACCCCCGTATCCTCCGCGCCGAGCACGTACGCGTCAGGGCCATCCGGTCCAACGCGGGTTTGCGCACCGCCCGGCTTGCGCACCGCCGGGGACGAGGACCGCTCGCGCACCGCCCTGGCCCTGGCCGCGGGCGTCAACGGCGGCCGGCAGCACGCTCGATCCGGTGGTACGCCAGCGGGTCGGCACGCTTGAGGCGCGGCGGGTGATCAGGCTGGTTCCAGCGTGATCAGCCGATGAGGCGCGCGATCACACCGTGAGGCAGTCGAGACGCTCCGGAAGGCGGCGGTCGCCATGCAGGATTCCCCGCTCGCCGAGCTGCGCGAGGCGGCGGCCGGAGCGATCCAGGACTGGGCCGCCGCCCGCGCTGCCGATCCGCTGAGCGAGGTGTACCGGTGGGCGCTGCTCCCGCCGGGCAAACTGCTGCGTCCCCTGCTGCTGCTCGCCTCCGCCCGCGCGGTCGGCGGCCGCTGCGAGCAGGTGCTGCCGGCCGCCGTCGGCGTCGAACTCGCCCATGTGGCGAGCCTGCTGCACGATGACATCATCGACGGCGACGACCGGCGGCGCGGCCGGGCGGCCGTCCACCAGAGGTACGGCGCGGCGGCGGCCATCCTGGGCGGCGACTGCCTCTCTTTCGCCCTGTTCCAGCAGCTCGGCGCATGCCGCCGCCGCGGCGTCCCGGACCCGCTGATCGCCGACGCCATGGAGATCGCGGCCGCGGTGGTGCAGGGCGCGGCCCGCGGCGTGGCGCGCGAGATCGCGCTGAGCGGGCCCGCGGCCCGGTCCGGCGAACCGGACGACGCCGACCGGGTCGCGGCCTATCTGGAGATGGTGCGGCTGAAGACCGCGACGCCGCTGAGCGCCACCTGCCGCATCGGGGTCACCCTCGCAGGCGGCGACCCGCGCTGTGCGGACCTGCTCGCCGCCTACGGTGAAGCCCTGGGCATCGCCTTCCAGATCCATGACGACCTGCTGCCGTACACACCCGGCTGCGCGGCCGACAAGCCGCCCGCCAGCGATCTGCGCAATCAGCGGCCCGCGCTTCCGCTGCTCCTCGCCCGTCAGCGGGGCACCCCGGCCGACCGGGCCCTGCTGGCAGCTCTCGCATCCGGCGGAGGCGACGAGCGGGAGCGGCAGGACGCCGCGCGCCGGCTCGTCCGGGACACCGGCGCGCTGGACCAGGCGCAGCACATGCTGGGGCAGTACCTCGGGCGCTGCCGGCGCGCCACGGCGTGGGTCCCGGCAGGCCACGGCCGCGACATCCTCACGGAGCTCCCCAGCATCCTCCTCGACGCCCCCGGCGACCCGCACCCGGCCCAGCCCGCGCCCGCCTGACCGAACCGGCGTGCTCAACGGCCGGCGCCGACGGGGCGCCCGGACGGCAGCCGGTGGCGCGGCGCGTGCGCAGGGAGAAGGCCGCTGTGCCCAGCAGTCAGGTCGCGCCGAACCACGCCGGGCCGAGCAGCAGATGCGCGTACGGCGTGGCGTCGGTGAACCCGGCGGCGATGCTCCCCGTCACCCCAAAGAGTCCCTCCGCCCCGACCCCCGGCCCGGGGCCTCAGGTCCGCATCCGGCGGCGCACCCGGGCGATCAGCAGTGCGACGTCGTCGTGGTCCCCGGGCTGCCGCAGGGAGTGCAGCAGCACATCGCAGGTGCGCTCCAGCGACAGCCGGCGTCCGGCGAGGACGTCGATCAGCGCGTTCAGCCGTACGTCGATGGCCTGGTCGCGGGTCTCGACCAGGCCGTCGGTGTACAGGACCAGCTCGTCCTCGGGGCGCAGTGCCAGCGAGGTGGTGGAGAACTCGACGTCGCCCACGCCCAGCGGCGCGCCGGTGGGCAGCTGCAGCAGCTCGGGGGCCTGGTCCGGCCGCAGCAGCACGGGCGGCAGATGCCCGGCGTTGGAGATCAGGCAGCGTCCGCGGTGCGGGTCGTAGACGGCGTAGACGCAGGTGGTGATGGGCTGCCCCATGCGGTCGGTGATGCGGTCGAGGTGGCGCAGCACCTCGGCGGGGTCGAGATCAAGCTCGGCCAGGGTGCGGGTGGCCGTGCGCAGCTGCCCCATGGCAGCCGCCGCGTCGATGCCGCTGCCCATCACATCGCCGACGACGAGCGCCGTCTTGTCGCCGCTCAGCGCGATGACGTCGAACCAGTCGCCGCCCACCTCGCTGGCCGCCTGGGCCGGCTGGTAGCGGTAGGCGACCTCCAGGCCGGGCTGGTCCGGCGGCTGCTGGGGGAGCAGGCTGTGCTGGAGCGTCAGCGCGGTGCTGCGCAGCTGCCCGTACCAGCGTGCGTTGTCGATGCACACGGCGGCCCGCGCCGCCAGCTCACCGGCCAGGATCTCGTCCTCCGCGGAGAACGGCTCCGGGTTGCGGGTGCGTTTGAGGTCCAGCGCGCCGAGGACCTCGCCGCGGGCGATCAGCGGCACCGCCATATACGAGTGCACACCGGCGGCGGCCAGCAGCGACGCCGCCTCCGGGCTGCGGGCGATCTGCGGCAGATCGCCGTCCGCCACCCGCGGCACACGCACCGGCCGGCCGCTCTGCACACACGCGGTGACCAGCCGGTCGGCCTCGTAGCGGGCGATCTGTCCGGGCGGGTCGGCGGCGTGCACGGCGTCGCCGGAGTGCGAGGCGGCCACCGCGAGGGCCCGGAACACCGCGGGGCCCGCCTCCACGGCGCCGGGCGAGCGGCCGTTCAGGATGGAGTCCAGCACATCCACCGCCGCCACGTCGGCCAGCTCGGGCACCGACACATCGGCCAGCTCACGGGCCGTCTGGTCGAGGTCGAGCGTGGTGCCGATGCGAATGGAGGCGTCGGCGACCGTCGTCAGACGCGCTCTGGCCCGGGCGGCTTCCGCCGTCGCCCGGTGACGCTCGGTGATGTCCACCACGGACGCGGCGAGCCCGAGCACCTTCCCGTTCGAGGACTCCAGCCGGTAGAAGGACACGGACCAGGCGTGCTCCCGGTCCGGGTCCGCCGGTGTGCGCCCGACAGTCTCCCGGTCCAGGAGGGGGACGCCGGTGGCCAGCACCTCGCGCATCGCCGACTCGATGCCCTCGGCGTCCAGGAACGGCAGCGCCTCCCGGACCCGGCGTCCCACATGGTCGTCGGCCGGCAGGCCGTTGATGCGCTCCAGCGCCGGATTGACGATGACATAGCGCAGCTCGGTGTCGACCACCGCGAGGCCGATCGGCGACTGCGAGATCAGCCGGGTGGACAGCGCCAGATCCCGCTCCACGCGCCGCAGCGTGCCCTGCTCGGTGGCCAGCCCCAGGGCGTAGAAGTCCTTCCGCTCGCCGTGCAGCCGCATATTGCGGAACTCCACCAGCAGCGTCCCGCCGTCCTTGTGGCGGACCGGGAAGACTCCCGCCCACCGCCCCTCGTCGCCCGCCATGACCTCGGCGAACAGCTGGCGCACCACCGGGAGGTTCTCCTGGTGGACCAGCAGTCTGCCCGCGTACCGGCCGAGCGCCTCCTCGGCGGTGTATCCGAACAGCTCCTCGGCCTGCGGGCTCCACAGCGCGACCTTGCCCTCCGCGTCCAGCACCACCGCGGCGACGCTCAGCACATCCAGCAGCCCGCCCGGCTCGGAGGCGGCGGCCTCCGCCTGCGCGGCCTCGCCGGGACCGGGGGAGGGGAAGGACTCGGCCGTGCTCATCGGCGCCCTCCTTCCGCTCTGCCGTCACCGCACCCGCCACGTGCCGCACCGGCCACGTGGCTACCATCGTCCCTCTCCACCGGCCGGGAACGCACCCCCGCCGCGACACTCCGGCGCGCCCCTGCGCGGCCTGAGTGCGCCCCGTACCGGTCGCCGTGCTCCCCGTATGCCGTCCTGCCCGCGCGGCGTACGCGGTGAGGGCTGAGGGCGAGGGCCGGGAGGCCCTGCCGGAAGCCCGTATGCGGAAGGAGACTGGAGGCGGGAGGAGGTACCTGCCGTGAAGGCGACATTCACGCTGGGGCGTCTGGCGGGCGTCCGCGTCGGCGTCCACTGGAGCGTCCTCGTCATCCTGGTGCTGCTCGCCGTGGGGCTGGCGACCCGGTTCCCGGAGGCGTACCCCGACCGCCCGGCGTGGCTGTACGCACTCTCCGGCCTGGCGGCCTCCGTGGTCTTTCTGCTGTCCCTGCTGGCGCATGAGCTGAGCCATGCCGTGGTGGCCCGGCGCAACGGCGTGTCCGTGGAGGACATCACCCTGTGGCTGCTCGGCGGAATCGCCCGGCTGAAGAGCGAGGCCCCCACTCCGGGGGCCGAGGTGCGCATCGCCGGAGTGGGGCCGCTGGTCAGCCTGCTGCTCGGGCTGGCGTTCGGCGCCCTGGCGGGCCTTCTCGCCTCCGTGTTCGGGGTGGGGCTGCTGGTGGAGGTGCTGGCGTGGCTCGCCGCGATCAACATCCTGCTGGCCGTGTTCAACACGCTCCCCGCCGCCCCGCTGGACGGCGGGCGGCTGCTGCGGGCGCTGGTGTGGCGCAGGACGGGCAATCCGCTGCGCGCGACCGCGGTCGCCGCGGGCGCGGGCCGCGCGCTGGGCTGGCTGCTCGTCGCAGTCGGCGTCTATCTGGCCGTCGCCGGGGCCGCCCTCAGCGGACTCTGGCTGGTGATCATCGGCTGGTTCCTCATCGCCATGGCGACCGCGGAAGGCGGCGAGGCCAGGCTGCGGGAGATGCTCGGCGGCATTCCCGTACGGCAGGCCATGGGCCCCGACCCCGTGGCGGCGCCCGTCTCAGCGAGCGTGGCGGAGTTCCTGGCCAGCCCCGCGTACCGGTACCGGCACTCGGCGTTCCCGGTCGTCGACGAGCGGGAACGGCCCGTCGGTCTGATCACGGTCAAGGCCGCCGTCGATGTGCCCGAGGACCGGCGCTCCGCCACCGCCGTGGCCGAGGTGATGATCCCTCTGGAGGATGTGCCCACAGCGCACCCCGACGATCCTCTGGTGCAGCTCCTGCCCGCACTGGAGTCGAGCTCCGCGCACCGGGCGCTGGTGCTGGACGAGGGCAGGCTCGTGGGCATGGTCACCAGCTCCGACATCAGCCGGATCACGTCCTGGCTGTCCTCCTCCTACTCCTGGCGCGGCCGCGCCTTCTGACGCTCCGGCCGGCCCCCGTCCGGCGGACGCACCACGCTGAGCACGATGGACGCCGACAGGACGGCGACGATGACGGCGAGACTGACGAGCGAGGGGATTTCGGGCACAGCCGTGCTGACGGTCTTGTGCAGGGCCTGCAGCACGAGCTTGACGCCGATGAAGGCGAGGATGAGCGCCAGCCCCCGGCTCAGATAGCGGAAGCGGTCGAGCAGGCCCGCGAGCAGGAAGTACAGGGCGCGCAGCCCAAGGATGGCGAAGGCGTTGCTCGTATAGACGATGAACATGTCGCCGCTGACGGCGAGCACGGCGGGGACGCTGTCGACGGCGAACACAAGGTCGGCGGCCTCGATCGCGGCGATGACGGCGAGCAGCGGAGTGGCGACGCGCCGTCCGGCCTCCCGGACGAAGAACCTCGCCCCCGCGTAGCTGTCCCGGACGGGAACCAGCCTGCGCAGCAGCCGCAGCGCGACGCTCCGGTCCGGGTCAAAGGTGTACTCCTGACCCCTCACGATTTTGTACGTGCTGTAGAACAGCATCAGCGCGAAGACGAACAGCACCGCGGTGAACCGGTTGACCACGGCGATCCCCGCGGCCAGGAAGACGGCGCGGAACACCAGCGCGCCGAGCACGCCGAGGAAGAGCACCCGGTGCTGATAGGCGCGGGGCACCTGGAAGTAGCCGAAGATCAGCGCGAAGACGAAGAGGTTGTCGACGGACAGGCTCTTCTCCAGCAGCCATGCGGTGGTGTACTCGACACCGGCCGCCTGGCCGACGACCAGAAAGACGCCGGCGCCGAAGACGATCGCGAGCCCCACCCACACCGCGCTCCACACGGCGGCCTCACGGAAGCCGATGACATGCGCCTGCCGGTGGGCCAGCAGATCGACCGCCAGCGACACCAGCACGATGGCGGCGAAGGCGATCCACAACCACAACGGCACGTCGTGCACGAGGCCAGCTTACGGCCGGGCACGCACGCGTGCCGCCCGCGGCCCCCGCGCCCGCCGAGGACCCGGTCAAGCCCTCTGAAGCGCCCGCCGAGGACCCGCAGTTGCCGCGCAAGGCCGGTTGCTCCCGCGCTCGACGCCCGCGCGGCCGAGGGCGTACGGCAGACGAGCCCGCCGCCGGCGGCCGAGCGCCCCGGCGAAGGGCCCGTCCGGGCAGACCGTCCAGTGCGACGGCGACGGCGCCACCGGCAACGGGGCCCGGATGCAGGCCCCTGAAGCCGCGTCAGGCCCATCGCTCCGTCCTCGCGCCGGCCGTCACAGCCGCGGCCGCGGCGGGCGGTCGGCCCACAGCGTGCGCCGCGTCATCCGCGATCCGTGCTCGCCGCGTTCTCCCCATACAGCCGGTATTCAGCCGGCATTCAGCCGGTCGAGCTGTTCGGGGGACAGCGTCAGCTCCACGGCCCGCGCGGAGTCCAGCACGCTCTCCCGCCGACGCGCGCCGGGGATGGGGACGACGCACGGCGACAGCGCCAGCATCCAGGCCAGACACACCCGCTGCGGGCTCACCCCCGTCTCCGCGGCCACGTCCTGGAACGCGGCGTGCTCCGAGCCGAGCCGCGCGGCGTCGGCCATGCCGCCGAGCGGACTCCACGGAAGGAACGCAAGACCCAGCTCCGCGCACAGCCGAAGCTCGGGCAGGCTGCTGCGGAAAGCGGGGGAGAACTGGTTCTGCACGGCGACGAGCCGATCGCCGAGGATGCCGTGGGCCAGCCGGATCTGCGCCGGGTCGGCATTGGAGATCCCGGCCGCGCGGATCTTTCCCGCGTCGCACAGCTCCTTCAGCGCGCCGACGGACTCGGCGTAGGGCACCGCCGGGTCCGGCCGGTGGAACTGGTACAGGCCGATCGCCTCCACCCCCAGCCGCCGCAGCGAGTCCTCGACGGCCCGCCGCAGATGGGCGGGGGAGCCGTCCAGCGCCCAGGAGCCGTCCGGCGGACGGGTGTGGCCGCCCTTGGTGGCGACCAGCACCCCTGACGTGTCGCCGCCGTACGCGGCCAGCGCCTTCGCGATCAGGAGTTCGCTGTGGCCGGGGTCGGAGGCGTCCAGATGGTAGGCGTCCGCCGTGTCGATCAACGTCATGCCGGAGTCCAGGGCCGTGTGCAGGGTGGCGACCGCCTGCTGTTCGCCGGGCCGCCCCTGGACGGACAACGGCATCGCGCCGAACCCGATCGCGCCCACCTCGACCTGTCCGATCCGTCGCGTCGGCATCGCGGGGTGCGGGGGAGTCTTCGTCATCCCCCCAGCCTCGGACGTCGCCTGGACTGTGTCCAACGCATTCCGCCTGCCGCGGCCCCCGCCGGCTCCGGCTTCACCGGCTTCACCGGCGCGTGAGCACGCGGAACTCGTTGCCGTCGGGGTCGGCCAGCAGCACCGGGCCGTCCCCGCCATGGGCAGAGCCGAGACGCCTCGCCCCGAGGGAGAGCAGGCGCTCGACCTCCGCTTGCTGATCGTCCTCCGGCGCGAGGTCGAAGTGCAGGTCCTTGCCGGGGTCCGGCATGCGCGGCGGGCCGCCCCACGTGATCTTCGTACCGCCGTTCGGCGACTGGACGGCGGTCTCCTCGTCCTGGTCCCAGACCAGCGGCCAGCCCAGCGCCTCGCTCCAGAAGTAGCCCACCGCCTGCGAACCGTCGCAGGCGAGCGCTCCGAGGGAGCCGCAGCCGGCGAGGAAGCCGTTGCCCGGCTCGAGGACACAGAACTCGTTGCCCTCGGGGTCGGCGAGCACCACATGGGGCGCGTCGGGTCCCTGGCCGACGTCGGCGTGCTGCGCGCCGAGGCCGAGCGCCCTGGCCACGGTCTCCTGCTGGTCCTCCCGGCAGGAGCTGGTCAGGTCGAAGTGCAGCCGGTTCTGGGCGGCCTTCCGCGCCCGGGAGGGACGGAAGCCGACGCGGTAGCCGGCGTCGTTCGCGGACAGCAGGGCGACGCCGTCGTAAGGATCGCCGGCTCTCTCCAGGCCCAGGACGCCGGACCAGAAACGCGCCAGGCGCTCGGGCTGGTGCGCATCGAAGGAGATTGCGAAGAGTCGGCTGCTCATGTGCGCGCATATCCTCGGTCCGTTGAGTGCCGAGCGCCGGCAGGGCGCCATGGCAGCGCCTCGAACGAGGATCCTAGGGGCGAGCCGGCCTCGGTCGCAGCCGGGTTTCGCCCCCGGTCAGCGGGCGTACGCACACGAGGTGCGGCCCGGCCGGTCAGCCGCCCGGACCGCACCCCGCGTGGTCAGCGGGCCGTCGTCACAGCGCCCGCAGGTAGTACTTGGTGCGGAAGCCGCTTCCGGTGGAGCAGTCGAGGGTGGAGCGGGTGTTCGTGTAGGTGAAGCCGGACGGCACCGTGCACGCCCACAGACCGGTTTTCGGGGTCTTCAGGTAGTACTTGGTGCGGAAGCCGCTTCCCGTGGAGCAGTCCAGGGTGGAGCGGGTGTTCGTGTACGTGAAGCCGGACGCGGGCGTACACGCCCACAGCCCGTCCTTGGGCGGCTGCACGTAGTACTGGGTTCTGAAACCGCTGCCGGAACAGTTCAGCGTGGAGCGGGTATTCGTGTACACATAGCCGGACGGAACCGTGCAGGACCAGAAGGCGGCGGCAGCGGCGCTCCCGGACGAGGCATCGGCCGCGGCCGCGTCCGGCGCGGCCGAGGCGGGGGCGACGACGGCTCCGAGCAGAGCGAAGGCGCCGACAGCGCCGGGCAGCAGCATCCGCAGTTTCGATCGCACCATGAGGCAGAGCACTCCTTGTTGGTCGTCCCACGGGCAGAACCAACGGGTGGGGGGCTCGGCCGGGGTCTGGCCCTGCCCCGGCCGCCGCATCGTGCGCGCCCCGGAATGCTGACAGCCGCGGGCCTGGGCAGGCAATGCTCTCCGCTGGCCGCCGCAATGATCCAGCCGCCTGGGACACAGCCGCTGACCTGCACCTCCGTACAGGAACACTTGTACGACACAGGTTTGACGTCCGGCCACGGCGGCCGGAAACACACGGCCGCGACCGTTCTCAGGGCGTCCTCAGGGCGTACGGAACACCAGCGCCGCGTTCTGCCCGCCGAACCCGAACGAGCAACTGGCGACGGCCTCAAGACGCCGCTCACACGGCGTCTTCTGCACGATGTCCAGATCGATCTCCGGGTCCTGCCGGTCGAGGTTGGCGGTCGGTGGAACGCACCCCCGGGCCAGCGCCAGCACACTGCACACCGCCTCGATCGCGCCCGCCGCACCCAGCGCATGTCCGATGACGCTCTTGGTCGCGGTGACGGGCGGAAAATGCGGGAAGACCTCCCGCAGCACCCGGCCCTCCACCAGATCGTTCCGCCGCGTCGCCGTGGCGTGCGCATTGACATGCCCGATGTCACCCGCCTCCAGGCCGGCGTCCGCCAGCGCGGCCAGCAGCGCCCGGCGCGCACCGTCCCCCTCCGGGTGCGGGGCCACCGGATGGAACGCGTCGGCCGTCGCGCCGAAGCCGGCCAGCACCGCGTGGATGCGCGCGCGGCGCGCCCGTGCCGCACCCAGCCGCTCCAGCACCATGACGCCCGCCCCCTCGCCCAGCACGAATCCGTCGCGATCGGCGTCGAAGGGGCGTGACGCCCCCGCCGGGTCGTGCGCCCGTCCGGACAGGACTCCCATCCGCCAGAACGGCAGCGCCGTGAAGACGGAGTTGCGCGCCGACTCGCTGCCGCCCGCGATCACCGTGTCGCAGGCCCCCGAAGCGATCAGCTGCCGGGCGACGCCGATCGCGGTGGCCCCGGAGGCACAGGCCGTGGACGTGCACAGATTCGCCCCGCGCGCGTCCAGATCTGCGGCGATCTCCCCGGCGGCCATATTGGGCACGCTGCGCGGCACGATCGTCGGCGAGAGCGTCGTGTGCTGCCCGCGCAGCAGCTTGGCGTACTCCCGGGGGTGGTTCTCCTGGCTGGTCGCGCCCACCCCCATGACCACCCCGACACGGTCGGCTTCCCACCGGCAGGCGTCCCGCGGATCCAGCCCGGCGTCCGCGACGGCCTCGCGGGCCGCGGCGACGGCGAAGTGGATAAAGCTGTCGGTGCGCCAGGTCAGCTTGCGGCCGACGGCCTCAGCGGCGTCGATATCCGGCACACGGCAGGAGAACGGCACCGGGGTCCCCTGCAGCACCGGGTCCTCGGAGGCCGTGGACACCCCGTCGCACAGCGTGCGCCAGCCGGCCTCCACGCCCACCCCGGCCGGGGTGATCAGCCCCAGACCGGTGACGGCGACCGGTTCACCGCGCGACGCCGCCCTCACCGCCGTACGTCCGCGGCCGCGGCGGCGCCGGACTCGTCCCCGGCGGCCACCGCCGGCCCCGGCGCCGGAACGGCCGCCGGGACGCCGGAAGCCGCGCCCGGTGCCGCGCCGCCTTCCCCCGCCGGTGCCGCACCGGGTTCCCCGGCCGCGGTGGGTTCCCCCGCCGGTGCCGCGCCGGCCACCGCCTTCTCGATCTGGGCGACGGCCTCGCCCAGCGTGGCGCCGGTGTTCATGCCCGCCAGCTCGTCGGTCACCGGGACGCCCGTCTCCTCCTCGACGATGACCAGCAGCTCCAGCAGCGCCAGGGAGTCCAAGTCCAGCTCCTCCAGCGTGGCGTCCGGCCGCAGCGCGGCGGCGTCCACCCCGAAGTGCTGCTGCAGATAGCCCGTTACCTTGGCTTCGATGTCCACGATGCGTACTCCTCGGTTCTGTCGATGACGGTGTCCGACTCACGGGCGGCCGGCCCGCGAGGGCTGGGAAGACGGCGGATGAGCACGGGCGGCGCCCACCAGTTGGCGCGGCCGGCGAGGAACAGCGCGGCGGGCACGAGCAGCAGGCGGACCAGCGTCGCGTCGAGCAGCACGCCGGCGAACAGCCCGACGCCCACCTCCTTCACGGCGATGACGCTGCTCGTCGTGAAGGCCGCGATCACAGCCAGCAGCAACAGCGCCGCACTGGTGATGACCGTGCTGGTGCGCTGCAGAGCGGCGACGACCGCGGCGGCGTTGTCGCCGAGCCGCAGATACTCCTCACGCACCCGGGCGATCAGGAACAGCTCGTAGTCCATGGACAGGGCGAACAGCACCATCAGCACCACCACGGGCTGTGTGGCCTCCACAAAGCCCAGCGCGGTGAACCCCAGCGGGCCGGACAGATACCCGTCCTGGAACACCCAGGTCATCGCGCCCAGACAGGCGACCGCGGACAGCGCAGAAGTGAGCACCGCCTTCACCGGCAGCAGCAGCGAACGCAGCATCAGCGCCAGCGCAGCAAAGGTGACGGCCGCGATCACCCCGGCGACCGGCAGCAGACGGGCCCTCAGCGCATCGATCATGTCGACGTCCAGCGCCGCGTCACCGCCCGTCAGCATCCGCACGCCGGGCGGCGCGCGCACCTCCCGCACCTCCCGCACGGCCTGCTGCCCGGCCCGGGGCCCCTCCCGCTCCGGGGCGACGGCCACCAGCGCGGTGTCCCCGTCCGCCGCGACCACCCGGGCTCCCGCGACGGACTCAAGTGACCGCATCCGCTCCAGCAGACCGCGCAGCGCCCGCTGTCCCTCCGCCGACGCGGCGGGTGACGGCAGCCGTACCACGGAGGTGACGGGGGAGCGCGCCGCCTGCGGGAACGTCTCGCGCACCGCCTGCTCGACCTGGCGTGACGCGGAGTCCTCGGGAAGGGTGCGGACGCTGATGCCCGCGAACGTCACATGGAGCACCGGCGCCGCCGCCAGCAGCAGCGCCGCGGTACACAGCGTCAGCCAGAGCACCGGGCGGCGTCCGACGGCCACGGCACACCGCCGCCAGAACAGCTGCCCGCGCTCCCCGTCCGGATGGACCGCACCGCTCCGGTGACCCGCTCCCGCTCCGTCCTGACGCCCCCGTCGATCCGGACGCCCTGCACCGCCCGGATGCCCCGCCGCCCGTCGCCCCCGCGGCAGCCGCCCCTTCTCCAGCCGCGGCCCGAGCAGCGTCAGCAGAGCGGGCAGCAGCGTCAGGGCCGCCGCGGCGGCGGCGGCCGTCACGGCCACGCCGCCGATGGCGAGCGACCGCATGAAGCCCAGCGGGAAGAGCGCCAGCGCGGCCAGCGCGACGCCGACCAGCCCGGCGGAGACCAGCACCGTGCGGCCCGCGGTGCGCAGGGTGACCGACAGCGCCCCGGCCACGGCGGCCCCGCGGCGTCGTTCCTCGCGGAACCGGCTCACGATCAGCAGCGCGTAGTCGATGGCGAGACCGAGGCCGATCATGGTGACCGTGTTGACGGCGAAGACCGAGACCTCGGTCAGCGCGGCGGCCGCCCGCAGCGCCGCCAGCGCGACCACGACGGCGACCGCCCCCACGCACAGCGGCAGCGCGGCGGCCGTGGCGCTGCCGAAGACCGCGATCAGCAGCACCAGCAGCAGCGGAGCGGCCACCAGTTCGGCCCGCACCAGGTCGGCCTGTGAGCGCTCGCCCGCCTCCTGGAGAAAGGGAATCGGGCCGCCGTAGGCGACCGCTGTGCCGGCAGGCGCGGCGAAGGCCCGCTTCAGCCCCGCGAAGGCACGGCGCTTTGACTCCTCGTCGTCGCCCCGCAGCACGACGGGGAGCAGGACCGCCCGCCCGTCGTGCGACAGCGACGCCTCAGGGCCCTGCGTCCCCGCTGCCCCGGAGCCGTGTCCCCGCGCCTGCCCGGCCGCGGGCTGCCAGGCCCGCTTCACCGCCGTGAGCAGCGCCCGGCCGCGCATCGGCGGCTCCGTGCCCCGGACGAGGATCACGGCGTCGGGCGAGGCGGCGGGGAAGCGCTCCTCCGCCCTCGCCGCGGCCCGCGCCGACTCCGCGTCCCGTACGGTGAATCCGCCTCCGGCCAGCGCATCGAACACGCCCGTCGCGGGCACGGCGCACAGCACACACGCCAGCAGCCACAGCCACACGGCCACCAGGGCACGGTGCCGTGCGGGAGTCCGCGATCCGGTCGGAATCCGCGTCATCGCCGCCCGGGCCGTGCGGGCTCCGCCCGCTCCAGCAGCTCGACCTCCCGCAGCCATACGGCAGGCAGCTGCTCCCCGGACGGCACGGCGTCGTCGTGGGCGAAACAGATGGTGGCCGTGTCCGCGCAGTCGGTCAGACAGGCCGCCACCGCATGCCCGGCCGGCAGGAACACCAGCGGAACCGCCGCGTCGATGCTGCGGCCGGCCAGGTCCAGCGGCCGCCGCGGCCCGGGAACGCACGAGGCGAGGACCGTCGTACGGGAGGGGTGCAGCGCCAGCAGCATCTGCAGCCGGCCCAGTCGGGCGGGCAGCAGCCGCAGAAATGCGCCGTGGTCAGGATGCAGCTGAGCGGCCCGGATCCGAGCCGTCTGCCGCACCACGTCGGCCACGCGACGCGCGGGCTGCGGCTCACGGCACGGCAGCCGCAGCTGCATGCCCGACACCTCGTTGCCCAGCCGCCCCTCCTGACGTACATGCTGTTCGCTCACCGGCACATGGGCGCGCACCGGCCGGCCGCCGTCGAGCCAGCCGCGTTCCGGGGCCCAGGCGCGCAATGCCCCGGCCAGCGCGGCCAGATACAGATCGTTGACCGATGCCCCGTGCCGGGCGGCGATCCTGCGCAGCCGGCTGAGCGGCGTGGTCTCCCAGGCGAAGCGCACCCGCCCGGTGAGACCGGCCGTCCCGCTGACCGGCCGACAGGTCCGGCTCACGCCGTCCACCAGCGCCTGAGCCTCGCGGAACGCCTGGCGCAGCGCCGCCCCGCGCCGGCCGCGCGCGTCGGCAGCCGCCCGGCCCGGAGTCCGGGCAGCCGCCCGGGGTGCGGCGGCGCCGAACAGCCGCTCGACCATCTGGATCAGCAGACGTCCGTCGAAGAGCGCATGGTGTCCGCGCGCGAGAAGTGCGAACCGCTCGCTGTCGTACCCGTGAACGACCCAGATCCCCCAGGGGACTTCGGGCAGCGGCAGCGCGGACACCGCGTCGATCCCGTCCCGCAGCCCGCGCTCGCCGGAGCCCGGCGGCATGCGCATCTCACCGATGTGCCGGTCGAAGGGGAACGCCTCCACCGGGCCGGCCGCACGGCCGCCGGACAGCTCCGGATACGCCGCTGCCGCCGCCTCGACGAGCAGCCGCAGCTCCTCGGGGCCGGGCGGCGCGCCCCGGCAGACGAACGCGCCGCCGATCGCGGGGGAGGAGCGCGGATACGCCTTCTCGTACTGGAACCAGGCGCGGTCGAGGGGACTTGACCGCGGTTTCGGTCCCGTCACGTCCGTCGGCATGCGGCTCTCTCCTTGAAGTGGGCGTCGGACAGGGGCGTTTCGCGGTCACCGGACGTGTCCGCCGGATGCGTCCGCCCTGCGGTTTCACCGAGCGGATTCACCGAGCCGTGACCACATCCAAGGCATCGGCCGACGACGCCCGTTCGGACACCGCCGTTGGTGTGACCGACCGCACCGCGAACGTTTTTCACACCGCGGAGGAGAACACCGGAAGATAGCCGTGCGACTGGCCCGCAGCCGTCGGGTGGTAGGAGTTCTCGACCGGGAAGGCCAGACTGTGGATCCAGGGGGCGGCCGAGCAGATCTCATGCCCCTCGAAGGCCGCGGCCACGTCCCCGAAGGCGAATCCGTGATCGGCGGCCCGCTTGGCGGCGACCGCGTTCAACTCGTCCGCCGCGGCGTTGAGCGCGGCGCGCGACCGCTCGCTCAGGCCCGCCAGGCAGCTCCCGCCCAGCCGGTACAGACGCGGATACCCCATGACGACCACACGGGCCGCCGGGGCCTTGTCCGCGATCGCGCCATAGACCCGGTCCAGCCGCCCGGGCAGCGTCCGCCCGATGTACGCACGAGCCTGCTCCACCCGCGCCAGACAGTCCGCCTCCGGCCGGAGCACACACGTCGTCATCGTCTCCCCGAACCCCGCGTCATTCGCGCCGACCGTGATGCTCACCAGCCCCGTCGAACGGTTCAGCAGCCCCAGCTGGCCGCTGGCGACCTCCTCCGTGCCCGCCCCGATGCACGCCCCCGAGGCGAAGGAGCCCGGCGCGTGCGCCGCGCTCCACAACGCCGGAAAGGAGCGCCGACTGCGCTTGCAAGCCCCGCTCGCGGCCTCGTAGTCCCCGGCGCCCACCCCGGCGGAGTACGAGTCGCCCAGGGCGACATAGCCCAAGCCCCCCGCGGCACGGTCGGCCGCGGCGGCCGGGGCGGGCCCCGCGGCCAGGAAGAAGAACAGCGACAGCAGACAGCACAGCGCCCGGGCTCCGGGCCGGCGGGACGCACGCGGCAAGTGATCCATGCCCGGCGAACGAGCCCCGCTCCAGCCTGACACGTGCCGTCACACCGTCGGCCCCACGCAGCAGTCCCGTCGTACTCAAGAGCTACGCGAACGATGCGCTCCACGGCGTGATGCGGCCGCCGCGGCCGGTCTCTCACGTCCGTGCTGCAGACAACGGCAGAACGGGGCCTAGGGTGATCCATGTGACAGCGGAAGACGACGCACAGCGGCCGGCCACGGCGGTGCGCCGCCTGCTGCCGCGCACCGCGGGCTTCGCGGACCTGTGGACAGCCCGGCGCGCGCCGCTGCCCCGGCACGCCTGGCTGGGCTGGCTGCCGCACAGCCACGCCGTGCTGTTCGCCGTGCTGACGGGCCTGTGGAACCTCAGCGCCCATGCAGTTCAGGGCTCGCCGCCCCCGGCGCCGCTGTGGCCGCTCGCCGTCCTCCAGTCGGCGGCCGTCTGCCTGGCGCTGTCCCGCCCGGCGCCCGCCTGGCAGCTGTCGACGGCCGTGCTCTTTACGACCGCCCTGATCACGGACGGCCGTGTCGGCGCGGACACACCCGACGGCTGATCGCGAGTTCTCCCGGCTGGCGGCCCCGTGGGGGCGCCTCCCAGCGTGGCTGGGGGAGTTTGAGGCGCGGGGCCGGAAAGTCCAGCCCCGCCGGCGATTGAGGCGCAGGGGCCCGGGGGCGGAGCCCCTGCAAAGCGGGGTCCGGGGCGGAGCCACAGTTTCGGGGCGGGCGCGGCGGTGGTCCGCCGCGCCCGCCCCCTCCTCCCCCACCCGGGTCTGAAGCGTCCGCGCGCCCTCACCGCACCGTCAGGAGACGGCCCCGAGCGACCGCAGATAGCGGACCGGATTGACGTCGGAGCCGTAGCGCTCACTGGTGCGCACCTCGAAGTGCAGATGCGGTCCTGTGGCGCGGCCCGTCGCACCGGACCGGGCGATCTTCTGCCCCGCGGCGACACGCTGCCCGTCCCGCACGGTCAGGGACGACAGATGGGCGTACTGGGTGTGCATGCCGTTCGCATGCCGGATGATCACCTCATAGCCGTAGGCGCCGTTCCAGCCCGCCGAGACCACCGTGCCGGAGGAGACCGCCCGTACGGTCGTGCCGATCGGCACCGCATAGTCCACGCCCGTGTGCCGGCCGCTCGCCCAGCGTCCCCCGGTTGTGCCGTACGAGGCGCTGACGGCCGCGCTGACCGGGGCCACATGGCCGCGCTGCCCGGACGGCTTGCCGCTGCGGTTCTTCGCCGCCGCCTGGACGCCCGCCTTCCCCGCGCTCTTGAGCGGCTTCGCGGGCTTGCCCGCCATCCGGCTGGCCCGCTCCGTGCCCGAGGGGAGGGCGAGCCGCTGGCCGGGCACGATCAGATGAGGATTGCCGCCGATCACGTCGCGGTTGGCGTTGTAGAGACGCTTCCAGCCGCCGCTGACGGACTTCTTCACCGCGATGTACGACAGTGTGTCACCGCTGACGACCGTGTAGACGCCGGACGCGGCCCGGCCGCCCGCCGCGGCGGCCCCGCCCGCGGTCGCGCCCGTGGATCCGCCCGCGGATCCGGAGGAGGGCCGGGCCCCATCGTCCCGCGAGGCGGCGTCCGGCTTGGCGGTACGGCCGCTGGACGAACCGCTCCCCGCGGCCTCGGCCCGCCCGGCGGCGCCGCCGGAGCCGCGTGTGAGGTTCGCCCGGACCGAGCAGGTGGGCCAGGCCCCCGGCCCCTGCTGGTTGAGCACCGCCTCGGCCACCGCGATCTGCTGCGCCTTGGTCGCCAGATCGGCCCGGGAGGCGTAGCGGGCGCCGCCAAAGGCCTCCCAGGTGTGCTGGGAGAACTGCAGCCCGCCGTAGTAGCCGTTGCCCGTGTTGATGCTCCAGTCGCCGCCGCTCTCGCACGCGGCGACCTCGTCCCAGATCTCGACCGGCGCCGCAGCTGCGGCGCCGGCGCCGAGGAGCGGCAGCGTCATGCCCATGCTGCTTGCGGTCAGAGCGGCGGACAGCACACCGATCCGGCGCTGCGTGACACTGCGGCGGTGGCTTCCTCGTGCGGCCATGGGCCATCCCTCCAGTACGGCGCTGAACCCGCCCGCCGGCAGACCCGGCAGGCTGGTTCGAGTAGCGCAGCCGTGTTCGGTGCGTCACAAGGCGCACAGCACGTCACAGGGCCCCATGCGCCATCGCGCGCCCCAGCGCTGCGCGCTGACGCTCCGTCAATTCGGCTGGCCGGGGCGCACACAGGTCCGCACAGAGGTGCGTACGCTCATCCGCGGCAGCAGCCCTTCGGGGCGGACGGCCTCCGGACCCCGTCCCGCGGGGCGTTCCAGACGCACTCGCCCCCGCACCCGGCCGGTCGCCGTCCCGTACGCCGGAATGGATTGATGAACCCGCGACTTCGGCCCGCGCGGCGCACCGCACCGATGGGCGAATTCCGCGGCGTGACGGCCTGGGCCCGGTACAAGCGGGATCTGCCGTTCCGCCGCGGTGATTGCCGCGGACGGGCCGGGGCGGCGGATCGGCGGCCCGCCGGCACGCGTGGCGGCCGCATTGCCATGTCGTTCCGGATACGGCGAAGGTGCGTTCGGCCCGGGAGACACAGACGGCTCGCGCTGAGCCGGAAGGCGAAGGCGCATCATCTCACCGCATCGCCACTCCACGCGGCGGCACACGGATAGCCGGCGCGCTCCGTCGCACCCACGGCCGCGATACCGGCCGCATTCCCGCTGGTGAACCCAATGCCGGCCAATAAGAAGAGACATGGAGCGAAGCGGCGCGGCAGGCGAGAAGTGATCCTCCACGCGGCTGCCCGGGGATTCCCCGCCCGCCGCCCGCACCGACTTCATCGGGCGCGGCCGGCCGACGCCCGTCGCGCCCCCTCGTATTCCCCGGCAGAGCAGCGGATACGGCGATTCCGGGAAAACGGGCGCGCGTGTGCTGCCATCCTGTCCACGATGGTCCGCCGTGCCCTGAGCAGTCGCCGCCCGTCGCCGTGGCCGCACCCGTCCGCAGCAGCCGCTGCCTGCACTCCGCGGCCCGTCCTCCGCCGCCCGTCCGCCGCGGCCGGGGGACCGCGCATCGCGTCGCCGACGGCCCGAAAGGCACATATGATCGCGAGCGATGCGGGGAGTTCAGCGGGATTGCGTCTCCTTCCCGGCCCTCACGCCGACCGGGAACATCCCGGCCCGGAACACCGCCGACTTCCCGGACCGTCCGGTATGGACCCGGTAGGACCTGGTAGGCGCCTGGTATGGACAGGGCGTTGGGGCGCGCGTCCGCCGCTGCCGGCCGGGGAGGGCAACCAACCGGCGCACCATCACGGCGGCCGCCGAACGATGGCTGTCGAACGGATCTCTTCACGAGGCGCCGCGGGGTGTCCTTCCCGTCGCCCTGCCCGCGGTTTTGCGGGAAGATAAGGACGGATTGCCGAGGGAACGGGAAAGTGGCGGAATATCTCGCCGCATGCATATAGCCGTAGCCGCGCGGCCGCGCCTACCATTGACGCACAACGACTTCTCCCGGAGATCTCCCCCGAGGCTCCGGGATGATCAATCCCCTTCACCAGTACGGCCAGGTGCCCGCAGGCGCTGCTGTCGCCCTTTGCGCACGGCGTCGCCCCGCGGGCGGCCATTCGGGCTACCGTCCGCCGGATACTCCGTACTGCGCAGCGCACGGCGCGGCGATGACGTCTGCCGTGTGGCCGGACAGCCTGAGCCAGCATGGTCCTTGTGCCGTACGGCGCTCTGGCCGCAGCCGTACAGGGTCCACTCAGGGGCGCATCCCTCCCCATCGCGTGCACCGAACCGCCCGTCGGCCCCCACACCCGGTCCGACGCCCTCTGCCGCAGCCCCGCCGCCGGACGGAGACATGATCCAGCCGAAGCGGTTGACGCGGCGTTCTGGGCGTTTAATGGAGATTGTCCGGAGGATTTCTCCCTGTGAGCCCGCAGGGCGAGGAGACGATCATGACGCGCGCAGTCGGTATCGACCTTGGCACGACGAACTCGGTGGTCTGCGTCCTGGAGGGCGGCGAGCCGACCGTGATCACCAATACGGAGGGCAGCCGGACGACGCCCTCCGTGGTGGCCTTCTCCAAGAAGGGGGAGGTGCTGGTCGGCGAGGTCGCCAAGCGCCAGGCCGTGACCAACGTGGAACGCACCGCTCGCTCCGTGAAGCGCCATATGGGGGATGCGCAGTGGCGGTTCCCCGAGTCCGGCGACGTCGACGGCAAGCGCTACACCGCCCAGGAGATCTCGGCCCGTGTGCTGCAGAAGCTGAAGCGCGACGCGGAGTCCTATCTGGGCGAGGAGGTGACGGACGCCGTCATCACCGTCCCGGCGTACTTCAACGACTCCCAGCGCACCGCCACCAAGGAAGCAGGAGAGATCGCCGGCCTGAACGTCCTGCGGATCATCAACGAGCCCACCTCCGCGGCCCTGGCCTATGGCCTGGACAAGGAGAACGACCAGACGATCCTGGTCTTCGACCTCGGCGGCGGCACCTTCGACGTCTCGCTGCTGGAGATCGGCGAGGGCCTCGTCGAGGTGAAGGCCACCAACGGCGATACGCACCTGGGCGGCGACGACTGGGACCAGCGCATCGTGGACCATCTGGTCAAGCAGTTCCAGAACGGCTACGGCATCGACCTGTCCAAGGACAAGATGGCCGTGCAACGGCTGCGTGAGGCCGCGGAGAAGGCCAAGATCGAGCTGTCGGCGGCCAGCGAGACCTCGATCAACCTGCCCTACATCACGGCATCGGCCGAGGGCCCGCTGCACCTGGAGGAGAAGCTCACCCGCGCCCAGTTCCAGCAGCTCACCTCCGATCTGCTGGAGCGCTGCAAGGCCCCCTTCCACAACGCGGTCAAGGATGCCGGAATCAAGGTCTCGAACATCGACCATGTGATTCTGGTCGGCGGTTCGACGCGTATGCCGGCGGTGGCGGAGCTGGTGAAGGAGCTGACCGGCGGCAAGGAGGCCAACAAGGGTGTGAACCCGGACGAGGTCGTCGCGATCGGCGCCTCGCTCCAGGCCGGTGTGCTGAAGGGCGAGGTCAAGGACGTCCTGCTGCTCGATGTGACCCCGCTGTCCCTGGGCATCGAGACCAAGGGCGGCATCATGACCAAGCTGATCGAGCGGAACACCACGATCCCGACGAAGCGCTCGGAGATCTTCACCACGGCGGAGGACAACCAGCCGTCGGTGCAGATCCAGGTGTACCAGGGTGAGCGGGAGATCGCGGCGTACAACAAGAAGCTCGGGATGTTCGAGCTGACGGGTCTGCCGCCGGCCCCGCGCGGGGTGCCGCAGATCGAGGTGTCCTTCGACATCGACGCCAACGGCATCATGCATGTGACCGCGAAGGACCTGGGCACGGGCAAGGAGCAGAAGATGACCGTCACCGGCGGCTCCTCGCTGCCGAAGGAGGAGGTCGACCGGATGCGGGAGGAGGCCGAGCGTTACGCGGACGAGGACCACAAGCGCCGCGAGGCCGCCGAGAGCCGCAACCAGGGCGAGCAGCTCGTCTACCAGACCGAGAAGCTGCTGCGCGACAACCCGGACAAGGTCCCCGCTGAGCTGAAGACCGAGGTCGAGACCGCCGTCGGCGAGCTGAAGGAGAAGCTCAAGGGAGACGACACGGCCGAGATCCGCACCGCCGCCGAGAAGGTCGCCGCCGTCGCCCAGAAGATCGGCTCCGCGATGTACGCCCAGGCACAGGGCGCCGCCGCGGGTGCGGGAGCCGCAGACGCGGGCGGCGCGGACGCGGGCGGCGGGGCGAAGACCGGCTCCGGCGGTGAGGAGGACGTCGTGGACGCGGAGATCGTCGACGACGAGCGGAAGGACGACACCGGATGACCTTCCCACGCGATCCCGCCGCCCCGGGCCGCCGGACCGCCGACCCGGTCACCGCGCTGCCCCCCGACCCGTCCGCCCGGGCGGACCGGCTGCAGCGGCGGCTCACCGAGCGGACCGCGGACCTGAAGCGGGTGAAGGCGGAGTACGACAACTACCGCAAACGGGTGCACCGCGACCGGCTGGCGATCCGGCAGATCGCGGTCTCCAATGTGCTGACCGCCCTGCTGCCCGTCCTGGACACCGTCGAGCAGGCGCGTGCGCACGGCGCGGACGAGCGGGCCTTCGGCCTTCTCGCGGACTCGCTGCTGCGCCAGACCGCCGCGCTCGGGCTGCTGCCCGTCGGGGAGGAGGGCGAGCCGTTCGACCCCCGCAGACATGAAGCGCTCGCCTACACGCCGTCCGATGACGCGACGGGCGCCGTGTGCACGCGGGTGCTGCGGCGCGGATACCGTGTCGGAGACCATCTGCTGCGGCCCGCGGAGGTCGCCGTCACCGGCCCGGTCACAGGCCCCGGTCCCACGACCGGCCCCGGCGCCGGTCCGGCCGCCAGCCCCGCGACGGGCCGGGTCACCGGCCCCGCGGCGGCCCCCGCGCGGCCTGCGGCGGCGCGGCCCGCGCGGCAGCGGACCGGCACGGTCAGCGGGACGTCAGACGCAGCACGGCCGCTCCGCTGACCCGGCCCGCCGCCAGATCGTCCAGGGCCGCGTCGGCGCGGTCGAAGCCGTAGGGGACCACCGTGACCCGCAGCCGTATGGCGGCCGCGGCGGCCAGGAACGCCCGGCCGTCGTCGCGGGTGTTGGCGGTCACGCTGCGCACGGTCCGTTCGCGGAAGAGATGCCGCCGGTAGTCCAGCCGCGGAATGTCCGAGAGATGGATCCCCGCGATGCTGAGCGTCCCGCCGGCGTCCAGCGCCTCAAGCGCCGTCGGCACAAGCTCCCCGGCGGGTGCGAAGAGGATCGCCGCGTCCAGCGGCCGGGGCGGGCGGGCGGCGGAGTCCGCCGCCGACGCCGCCCCCAGATTCAGGGCGAGCTCCCGCGCCGCCGCCGACCGGGTGAACACATGGACCTCCGCGCCCTGCGCGATGGCGACCTGAGCCGTCAGATGGGCGGATGCGCCAAAGCCGTACACGCCCAGCCGGCCGCCCTCGGGCACCTCGGCACGCAGCAGCGCCCGGTAGCCGATGATCCCGGCGCACAGCAGCGGAGCCAGCTCCTCGTCGGCGTAACCTGCGGGCAGCTCATACGCGTAGCCCGCAGGCACGGCAGCGTACTCGGCGTAGCCGCCGTGCGCGTCCCACCCCGTGTACCGCGACGACGGACAGAGGTTCTCCTGCCCGCGGGCGCAGTGCCGGCACTCCCCGCACGTCCGGCGCAGCCAGGGAATGCCGACCCGGACGCCGGGCCGCGGCCCGGCGGCGCGCTCGCCGGCGGCGACGACCTCGCCCACCGCCTCATGGCCGGGCGCCACCCGGTCCCGGCGCGGCGGCAGATCCCCGTCGCGTACATGCAGATCGGTCCGGCACACCCCGCAGGCCCGCACCCTGACCAGCAGCTCGTCCGCTTCCGGCCGCGGCACGGGCAGCTCGGCCCGCTCCAGGGTCCCCGGGCGGTCGGCGGACGCCACCCAGGCCCGCATCGTCGCCGGAATCACACCACCCGCCATCCCCGTCTCCCCTCGCTACGCCTCTACATTCAAGTAACTAACGAACTGGCTTCACTGGCATCTCGTTCATGCCATCGATCTTGACGCCCCCTCCGGGGAAGGGTTGGCTTTCAGCCACCTCGGCCGTACGGCGCGGCCATGTCAGGGAGGCTGATTTCACCACATGAAGGCACATCTGCGACGGACGGTCACCGCACTGGCTGCTTCCGCGCTGGCTCTGCCCCTCGCCGCTTGCGGCGGCTCCGAGGAGTCGGGCGTACGGATGACCGACGACATCACCGTCGGCCTGCTGCTGCCGGAGAACCAGGCGGCTCGCTATGAGAAGTTCGACAAGCCGGTCATCGAGGAAAAGATCGGACAGCTGACGAACGGCAAGGGCAAAGTCGTCTATGCCAACGCCCGGCAGGATGCCGCATTGCAGATGAAGCAGCTCGAGACCATGGTCGAGGACCAGGTGGACGTGGTGATCCTGGGCGCCGTGGACGCCAAGGCCATCGCCGCTGGGGTCGAGAAGGCCGACAAGGCGGGCATACCCGTGGTCGCCTTCGACCGGCTCGCCGAGGGCCCGGTCGACGGCTATACCTCCTTCGACAACGAAGAGGTCGGCCGGGTCCAGGGAGAAGCGCTGCTCAAGGCGCTGGGCGACAAAGCCCAGGACGGTCAGGTCGTGATGATGCACGGCGCGGTCACCGACCCCAATGCCGCGCTGTTCAAAAAGGGCGTCAAGTCGGTCCTCGACGGCAAGGTGAACGTCGGCAAGGAGTTCGACACCGAGGGCTGGAAGCCGGAGAACGCCACCGCCAACATGGAAGAGGCGATCTCGGCGCTCGGCAAGGACAAGATCGTCGGCGTTTACTCGGCCAACGACGGCATGGCGGGCGGCATCATCACCGCCCTCAAGGCCGGCGGCCTCACCAAGCTCCCGCCGGTCACTGGCCAGGACGCCGAACTCGCCGGTGTGCAGCGGATCGTGGCGGGCGAGCAGTACATGACGGTCTACAAGCCGTACGCCCCCGAGGCCAGCGCCGCCGCCGAGATGGCCATCCTGCTCGCCCGCGGCATGTCCCTCGGCGCCATCGCCCAGGCCGACGTGGACAGCGCCACCGCCCAGGACATCCCCTCGGTCCTGGTGCCCGTGGTGTCCCTGACGCAGGACAACATCAAGGACACCGTCGTCCAGGACGGCGTCTACTCCGTGGACGAGATCTGCACCGAGAAGTACAAGGACGACTGCGCGGCCCTCGGCCTCGCCTGACCCGTCCCCCTCGCGGGTCCCCTCAGGACAGCCGTGCGCCGTGCGCCACCGCCCCGTGGCGCACGGCGCGCTCGCTTCCTGCCGGGACGGCGGCAGGAAGCGGGCCCGTCAGCCGGCGACGGCTACCACATCACCGGCAGCCGTTCCGGAATCCGCTTCATAAAGCCGGTCCGCCACACCAGCTGTTCGATGGGCACGGCGAGCTGCAGCCCCGGCATCTTCTCCAGCAGCGTCTCCAGGGCGATCTCGGCGTGCTTCTTGCCGAGCGCGGTCGCCGGACAGTAGTGCTGTCCACCGCCGAAGGACAGATGCGCGGCGTTGTTCGGACGCGTGAGGTCGACGGTGTGCGGGTCGGCGAAGGCCTCCGGGTCGAAATTGGCCCCCTCCACCAGGACGAGGACCAGTTCGCCCTTCTTCACCTCGACGTCCCCCAGCGTCACATCCTCCAGGGCCAGCCGCGGCAGCCCGTCGCCGATCGACAGATTGATCCGCAGCAGCTCGTCCACCGCCGCCGGGACCTTCCCGCGGTCCGCGAGGAGTTCGGCCTTCAGCTCGGGATGCTGGATCAGGGAGACCAGCGCCATCGTCAGAAAGCCTGAGGTGGAGATCACCCCGGCGCCGAACATCGTCACCCCGACCGTGGCGAGCATCTCGTCCGTCAGATGGGCGTAGTCCGGGTCGGCGCGCAGCGCGGCCAGCTCGGCCATCAGCCCGGTGGTCGCCGGATCGTCCAGACGCTCCGTCATATAGGCGATGTCGCGGTCCCAGTTGAGCTTGGCGCCGCTGACGGGGCAGGCGGAGTTCATGAACGCGATGTCCAGACTCCGCATCAGCCCGGGCGCGTCCGCCTGCGGGATGCCGAGGATGCGGCAGTGCATGCCGGCCGAGTACGGGTCGGCGAACCGCCCGCGCAGCTCCGCCGGCGCGCCTTCGGCCAGCAGCCCGTCGACCAGCTCGGAGGCGTACGACCGCAGCCATTCGACCAGGCCCGGGCTCTTGGGGTTGAGCGCCTTGAGCACGGCCTTGCGCAGCCCGGCGCCGGTGATGTTGCCCATGTTGTTGACGACCTCGGGCGGGATCGTCAGCGCGTACTGGCGCGGCACACCCGGCGCCGAGGTGTCCTTGAGGCTGAACCGCCGGTCCTCCAGCACCTGCTTGCACAGGGCGTATGAGGACACCAGCCAGGCCTCGTCGCCCGCGATCGTCCGCACCCGCGCCACGGGCCGCTCCCGCAGCGACTCGATTTCGTCGGGGAGCCGGTCGCCGCGCCAGGAGAACGGGAAGTCCAGCAGGTCCCCGGCGCGCGCACCATCGCGTGGACGCGCGGCACGGGCGCCGTCGGCGAGCAGTGTGTCAACGGACATCGGCGTCTCCTTGCGCGGGTGTGACGATGGCATGGCCCTGGTTGCGCGAAGCGCGCAGCCCCGAGCCGCGCGCATACAGCAGCTCGGCCATCGGCAGCAGTTGGTGGTAGCAGTTGAGGGAGGAGGGCACCCCCAGGATGGCGGGGGTGTCCAGGAACAGCGGCGCCTCGGCGCAGACGTACTTCACACAGACCTCCCGCTGCCGCTCGGTGGCGGACTCGCCGTCCAGGACCTTGGACGACAGAAAGGAGTCCACCAGCGCATCGCAGGTGGCGCGGAACTCCTCGTCCGCGGTCAGCAGCCGCTGGAGCCGGTCATGGATGTCCCGGTACGCGGGATTCTCGGCGAAGTCCGACATGGCGTGGGCGCGCAGCCGCCGGCCCCCGGGGTCCAGATCGTGGACCGCGCCGGTCACTTTGGCCCGCACGCCGCGTACGTTCTTCACCGCCTTGCGCCGGGCGTCCTCCCATCGGTAGCCGAGGGCCTCGTACATCTCGGCGACATGCACATCGGTGTAGACGAAGTCCACCCGGCGGAAGAGGGCCAGACCCCAGAGCGCCAGATCGTGGACACGCCGGGCGGAGAAATAGCTGTTACCCGGAGACACCCCGATCACCGCGTGATCGCCCTCGGCGCAGATCACCTGACAGTGAGAGGTGTACGGCTGGACTCGGAAAGCCCGGGCCGCCTCGGAAGGCGGCGAGAGAGGCTGAATGGTGGGAACGGTCGCAGTCGTCAACTGAAAGCGTCCTTCGCGTCGCTAGTCCCAGTGGAGCCTCGTGCTCCCGGTGTGGCGACGACGACCAGAAGTTAGCTTCCGAACACGGAGAGCGTCAACGCCCGTCCAGCGCCGCCCCCCGGCCGGGGCGTACCGCGCCGCCGACTGGCGGGCCCGCCGTGCGGGTAGAGAGGAAGAATGATCGAGCTAGCGGAAATGATCCGGCAGTTACGCAACGAGCTCACCGCCGCCGTCGAGGCCGCGAAGGACGAGGAACTCCAGTTCGCCCTGGGGCCCGTGGAGCTGGAAGCGTCCGTCGTGGTGGAGCGCTCGGGCACGGCCGGGGCCAGGCTGCGCTTCTGGGTCGTGGAAGGCGGCGGCGAGGGCCGGATCGCCTCCGGGGCCACGCACCGGATCACCCTCACTCTCCAGCCGCAGCAGCGGGGCAGCGCCCGGCCGCCCTGGGTGAGCGGCTCCGCAGAGCCCGGGGAGCGCTGAGCGCCGTGTCCCACGCCGAGGGCGGCCAGCTGCCCGGACTGACGCCCGGGCAGGTGGCCGAGATCCTGGTGACCCCGCCGGCCGGACACACCGGCCGGCGCGGCTCCGGCTACCGGGTCGGCCGGCGCTGGGTGCTGACAGCCGCCCATGTCGTCACCGACCCGGCCCTCCGCCCGCCCGCTCGCCCCTCTCCTGACCCGGCCCTCCGCCCGGCGCCCCACCCGGCGCCCCACCCGGCCGCGGGCCCGGCCGTCCAGGTCCGCTTTGACGCGGACCGCCCGGGGGAGTGGACCGCGGACGCCCAGGTGATCATGGCCGCCGAGGCGGCCGACGCCGCCCTGCTGGAGATCCGCGGCCCCCTCGCCCCCGGCGCCCGCGACGCCACCACACCCCGCTACGGGCGGGTGCCCGACGCCGATGTGGTCCTGACGTGCAGTGCCATGGGCTTTCCCCGCTTCAAACTCCGCGACGACCGCATGCGCGCACTCGACGACGGATCACCGTCCCAGTACCGGGACTCCTGCCATGCCGCCGGAACTGTCTCGGTGCTCTCCAACCGCCGCGAAGGCACCCTCGAACTGTCCGTCCCCGCACCGCCCGCCGACCAGGACCCGGACCGGTCCCCATGGGAGGGAATGTCAGGCGCCGCGCTGTGGCACGGCGGCGTGCTGATCGGCCTCGTCAGCGCGCACCATCCCGGCGACGGCCCGGGCAGGCTCGCCGCGACCCGCGTGGACCGCTGGTACGACCTGCTCGACGGCCGCGAGCTGGATCTGCTGCACCAGCTGGCCGGCCTTCCCCCGGCCGGCGAACTGGCCTGCTGCCTCCCCGCGCAATCCCCGCAGGACGCACCGCCCGGGCATCCCGCGGCGGCCCGGCGGCTCACCGTCCCGCCCGGCACTCCGCTGCGGGAGCTGAACGGGCTGCTCACCGCCCTGACCGCCGTACCGTCCCTGCGGGACGCCGCCACCCGCGGGCAGATCCTCGACGGCATCCGGCCCGAAGTCGCGGCCAACAGCCCGCGCAACGCCGTACTCCGCGTGGACGTGCTGGGCATCCTGCGCACCTGCCTGCGCTACCCCGGCGCCCTGGACCAACTGCTCGACGCCCTGCGGACGCTGGAGGGCGCATCCTCCGAAATGACCCGCGTGGACCGGGAGGCCGCCGCACTGGCCCACCGCCACTTAGCCGACGGCCGCGCGGCACACTGACCGGCATTCGCCCGTGCCCTGCGCTTCCGCCTCCGGCGCGGGGCTTCGGAGCGCTGGGTACTGGGCCATCATGAGGAAAGACGGGGTGACATCGCTCGCGGCCGCGCTTCGGTGCGGACGTGGAGGAGCCGGATGCCGGACGCCGGATGCGATGCGCGAAAACCCCGCCGGGCCTCCTCCTGCGGGGCGTTCCCCGCCGTCGCGCGGCCGGGAACGCCCCCGCCGTCACCCGGCCGGGGCGTGCTGCTCGGCCTCCCCGAACCGCGCCAGGGCGAGCGCACCCGCGATCGACAGTGCGAACCCGGCGACGGCGAGCGGCGCGAGCCCGGGCCGCGTGGTGTCGCCGAGCCATACGACGCCGAAGAGAGCCGGCCAGACGGTCTCCCCGATCACCATCGCCGCGGTCACGGCGGTGACCGCGCCGGCCTGCAGCGCGTCGATCAGGAAGAGGAACCCGGTGATGCCCGACAGGGCCACGGCGTACGCCGTCGGCTCGGCGAACACGCCCGGCACTTCGAGATCCGGCAGCATGCGCGCGCTCACCGCGACCACGCCGAAACTGAGCCCGGCGACGCCGCCGAGGGCGACCGCGCGGCCGCGGCGCACCCACCGCCCCGCCGTCCACCCGGCCAGGGCGAGCGCCGCCGACGCCCCGAGCGCCCCCAGACGCAGCGTCAGATCCCCTTCGCCCTCGCCCTCCCGGCCTGCCGCGAGGGCGAGCAGGGCGAGCCCGCAGCACACCGCCGCCACCGCGGCGACCTCCACGCGGCGCAGCCGGATGCGCAGCACGACGGCGGCGACGACCGCGGTGACCGCGAGGGAGGAGGCCAGCGCCGCCTCCACCGTGAAGATGGGCGCCGCACGCAGCGCCGCGAGCTCGGCGGCGAAGCCCACCATGTCCAGCCCGACGCCCGCGACAAACGGCCAGCGCCGCAGGGCGAGGAGCACCGTCCCCAGGCCGGCGGCCGAGGCACCTTCGGCCGCCCTCCGCGCGCCCATGGCCTGCAACACGGTCGCCGTGCCCATGCACACGGCCGCGCCGAGCGCGAAGAGCAGACCGATTCCCATAACGGGACATTAGCCATACCGCCTGTTCGGGGCGAGCACACAAACACCGCCGAGCCCCCGAAGCCGCTCGACGCCGACGGCGAACCCGCCCGAGGTGTGACGGGGGCATGGCGGGGACGGCGTCACCCCCCTCACATCAGCGTCAGGACTCACCACCCCACGTGGCGTGGTTCAGCGTGACACCGCCGCCAATGGTGATCGATTTGCCGGAGCCCGGCGGACGGCGCCAGCTCAATACCAGATCGCGATCGGCCTGCCGTGCCGGTCGGACTCCGGCGGATCGGGCAGCGGACACGCCGCCCCCTGTGCGATCCGGTGCGCGCTCCACGCCGCGGCCGCCGCGTCCAGCACATCGTCCGGCGGGACACGGCCCGCCTCCCCGAGGGCGTCGGGAAGCGCCACGCCCGCCGCCTCCAGGAGCGACCGCCGGGTCATCTGCCCCTCCCAGCTCTTCTTGCGGCGCCCGAGCGGCGTCTTCCCGGCCAGCGCCCAGAACGACACCTCGGGATGCACTTCGAACAGACGCTCGCCGCCCTCCGCGCTGTCCCGGCACGCGTTCGCCTCGCGGAGCCGGACGGCGAGCGCCCACGTCTGTCTGCTCAGCCCGGCGCCGGTGAGCTCCCGGCACAGGCGGCCCGCGGCCTCATAGCCGTCCTCCTGCCACACCGCCCGGGGCGGCACCCGGAACACACTGCTGCGCAACCCGCCCAGCAGCGCCGCCGCCTCGGCGTCCGCACGCCGCCACCCCGACTCCACCAGACCCAGCGGCATGTCCACGCCCACCGCCGCAACGCCGCGCGCCGCCGCGCCCGACAGCAGTGAACGCAGCCCGCCGCTCACCAGCGCCCCGGAGAACCGGCCGTCGCACAGCTCCACGGCCACCCACCCGTCCCGGCAGGCGTCGACGCCCAGCACCCTCACCCGTCCGCCGCCCATGTCAGTCCAGCGTCGCAAGCCGGCGGCCCGCGGCCCTGAGGGAGCGGGCGCGCGGCATATCCCGCCAGGGGTCGGCCTCGGCGAGCCGATCGGCGTCGGCCAGCGTCCAGCGGCGCGCGCCGAGCTCCGGGTCGTCCAGATCCGGCCAGGTCAGAGGTGCCGCGACCGGCGCGCCGGGGCGGGCCCGCACCGCGTAGGGGGCGACCGCCGTCTGGGCGTAGGCGTTGCGCTGCACATCCAGATACAGGCGGCCCCGGCGGGACTGCTTGCGCGGCTCCGTGGTGAGCTCCTCCGGATGACGCCGCGCGAGCAGGTCCGTCAGCTCGCGGGCGAACGTGCGGACGTCGCCGAACGGCGCACGGCGGTCCAGCGGCACCAGGACATGCAGTCCGCGCGACCCGGTGGTCATCAGCGCGGAGGGCAACTCCAGCTCGTCCAGCAGCTGGTGCAGCCGCCGGGCCGCCTCCCGCACCGCGGCGAAATCGTCGCCCGGCGGGTCGAGGTCCACGACCAGCCGGTCGGGGTGATCCGGTTTGTCCGCCCGGGACAGCCATCGGTGCGGGGTGATGCACGCCTGGTCCGCGAGGTACACCAGGGTGGCGGTGTCGTCGCACAGCACATACGTGACCGTGCCGTCCTCCTTCGCCAGCTCCGCCCGGTGCACCCAGTCGGGGAAGTGATCGGGCATGTCCTTCTGCATAAAGCCGGAGTCCTCGATGCCGTCGGGGCGGCGCTCCAGCATCAGGGGCCGGCCCCGCAGCTGGGGCAGCGTCCGCCGGGCGACGGCCCGGTAGTAGTCGGCGAGGTCTGCCTTGGTGATGCCCTCGGCGGGGAAGAGGACCTTCTCCGGCCGGCTGACCTCGACGGTCCGCCGGCCGGCCCGGATTCTCCTGGTGCTGGCCATCACGGTCTCCCGGCTCTTTCGGACGCTTCCGGCGGCGGGCGGGGCGGGCCGAACACGGCTGAACGGCTCACCCAATGGCGGGCGGTCTGCCCGAG
Source organism: Streptomyces sp. PR69 (assembly GCF_026420845.1). Lineage (GTDB taxonomy): Bacteria > Actinomycetota > Actinomycetes > Streptomycetales > Streptomycetaceae > Streptomyces. The sequence goes on from NZ_JAOWCB010000019.1 coordinate 82,351, forward strand.
CGTACGCCCGGTCCGCGCCGGGCGGGCCCGCCGCGGGTAGGGCGCACCCCCGCGCGGGACACGGTCGCCCGCCTGCTTGACCAGCAGCCATGCGGCACGCTCCCCGCCGCGGCCGGTGCGGATGCGGGTGAGCGGATACGCGCCGCGCACCTTGCGGCGCTCCAGCAGGAAGGAGGCGTGCCCGCTCTCCAGCGCGTCGGCCATTGCGACCTCCTCGCTGTCCCGGTCCGCGGAGGGATTCCGGTAGCCGCCCTCATCCCAGACGATCACGGCGTCCGCGCCGTACTCGCCCCGGCGATGACGCCTTCTGCGAACGAGGGACGGTCGCCGGCCGCCCCGCCCCCGGCGCCCTTCGGCTCGGCCGTCCGCGAGAAGTCGCGCCGTCGGCGGTACTCGTCAGAGCGCGTCCTTCGCGGTCATGGCTCAGCCGCCCTGGAGGTGTCGTCGGCAGCGGGGTACGGGAGAGAGTCCCCGCATGCCCTCGTCCCCGTCCGGGTTTCCACCGTGCCGTTGTCCATTCCTGCCCGCGCCCCCCTTCCCGGACGGACGCCCGCCACACCCCCGGCGCGCCGACGAGATGTGCCGGACGCCCGGCTGGCGCACGCTGGATGGCATGACCGAAGCGCATGGACCAGACGCCACCCCCGCCCCGATCGTCGTCCTCGGCATCGTGCCGACCGATCCGCCGTTCCGGGTCGTGGAGATCCACGGAAACGTCGCAGGGACCGCTCATGACATCACCGACGTGATCAGACTGGCCCACCAGGCCGGGCTGACCCATATCGACCTCGACGACCCGGCGGTCGTCCGCTGGGTGGGCGGCGGCAAATACCGGTGGGCGCCCTGACCGCCCCGGCCCGTGTGCCTGCCGCCGCGGCCCGTACGCCCGCCGCCCTGGCCCGGCCGGTCGCCGCCCGCGTCCCGGGCCGCGCCCGGGTGCCGTCGCCCACGACGGCGCCCGGGCCCTGTGGCTGTGCGCACGGGGTGCGACCGCCGCGGCAGTCGACGACACGCAGCCCGGCTGCCCGCGGCCTGCCCCGGTACGAGCGGTTCCCGACCGCCGTATGCCACCCCGCCCCGGCCGCGCACCCCGCGGACGGACAGCATCCGGACCGTGAGCCGTCAGCCGGCCGCCGCCCCCACCGCGTCCAGACGCTGCGCCCCGGCCGGCATCCGCCCGTCCCCGAGGACCGCCGCGACGCTCCCGGCCAGATACGGGATGCGGTGCGCGGCCACGCCCGCGATGTTGACGCGCCCCGAGGCGGTGCCGTACACGGCGAACTCCTCCCGCAGCCTGCGCATCTGGTCCGCCGTGAGCGGCAGCGTCGAGAACATGCCCTTCTGCCGGCCCAGGGTCTCCGCCGCGACCGGGTGCCCCAGTGCGCGCAGCCGGGCCGCCAGATCGGCCCGGTTGTCCGTGATCCGGCCCCGCATGACGTCCAGTTCCGCGCGCCACGCGGACCGCAGAGCGGGGTCCTGAAGCACGGCCGTCACCACCGCCGCGCCATGCTCCGGAGGCATGGAGTACAGCGTCCGGGCGATGTTCTGCAGCGAGGTCTCCGCATGCCGCAGCGTCTGTCGGGAGCGGCCGAGGACAATCGCACAGCCGGTGCGTTCGCTGTACAGGCCGAAGTTCTTCGAACAGCTGACGGCGACCAGCATCTCCGGGACCCGCGACGCCAGCATCCGCGTGGGCCGCAGATCCGCGTCCAGACCGTCGCCGAGGCCGTGGTACGCCAGGTCGACGAACGGAACCCAGCCGCGCCGCTCCGCCAGGTCCGCCAGCGCCTCCCAGGCCTCGGGCGACGGGTCGACGCCGGTGGGGTTGTGGCAGCAGCCCTGGAGCAGCACCACATCGTCCCGCCGCGCCTCGCGCAGATCCCGCAGCATCCCCGGCAGATCCGCGCGCCCGTCGGGCCCGCTCCAGCGGTATGTGCGCACCGTCAGCCCCGCGCTCTGCATGATCGGACGGTGGTTGACATACGCGGGATCGCTGATCCACACCGTGGCGTCCGGCCGTGTCTGCCGTACGAGGTCGGCCAGCAGCCGCAGCGCGCCGGTTCCGGCCACCGTCTGGACCGCGGCGGCCCGCCCGCCCACCTCGGAGCCGTCCGTCCCCAGGACCAGCGACACCATGGCCCGGTTGAAGGCGAGGTTGCCCGAAAGACCCCGGTACTCCTTGGACGCGGAGCCCTCCGCGAGCCGTATCTCGGCCTCCCGGACGGCCCGCATCACCGGAGTGACCCCGGTGTCGTCGCGGTAGACCCCGAGGACCAGATTGAGCCGCTCGGGGCGGGCGTCCGCGCCGAACTCTGCGGCCAGATCCCACAGCGGGTCGGCGGGCGGGGGAGTGAGCAGCTCAAGCATCGGCGATGACCTTGCGTCGGAGGGAACGGGCGGAACGGAGGAAACGGAGCCGCCGCGGGCGCCGGTTGGCGAGCACGACGCCCGCGGTGATCAGGGGCACGCCCGCCAGCACGGCGAGCGTCGGGGACTCGTCCAGCAGCCACACGGCGAGAAGGACGACGAGCACGGGGCTGAGGCTGCCCGTGACGGAGGCGCGCTCCGCGCCCAGTCGGCGGATCGCGAACGCGTACAGCAGCCCGGCGGCGAGCCCGACGCCCAGGCCCTGGACGACCGCGAACAGCGCGATGTCGCGCACCGCGGCGTCCGCGAACCCGGTCGGCAGCGCCCCGCTCAGCACCAGCAGCGCCAGCACGGCGAACGACGGCAGGCACAGCACGCCGATCGACCCGACCGGATCGAGGCCGATCTCCTTGAGGCCCACCGTGTACAGGGCCCACAGCCCGCTGGCGACGAGCAGCATCCCGCTGCCGAGGAGCACCCCGGCGTCCAGCGCCACGGTGTGGCGGCCGACCAGGGTCACCGCCCCGGCCGCGATCAGGACGAGCCCGGCCGCCTGGGTGCCGCGGGGAGCTCCCCGCCCGCTCGCGACCATGATGGCGGAGACGAACAGCGGGACCATGCCCGGGATCAGGGACCCCACGAACGCCGCGGAGGTCAGCGCACCTCCGTACATGGCGGCCAGGAAGAACGGCACCCCCGCGCCGCAGACGATCTTCAGCGCGGCAGCGGGCCGCACGGCGGCGAGCTGCCGCCGTCGCCGCCACAGCGCGGGCGCCAGGATCACCAGCGGCAGGCCGAACCGGAGCAGGGCCGCGTCGGCGGGCAGCAGGGTGGAGGAGCTCAGCGCCCGCGCGCTGAGCGCGAAGCCCGCCCAGATGGCGACCGTGAGCAGCAGCGCCGCCACGGGCGCGGTGTTCGGGGGCAGGCCGCGCCGCGCCTGGGGCACGGACGCCTCCGCCGCTGCCGGAGGCGCACTCGGCGTCTCCATGGTGTTCGTCGCCGCCACCCGGCCTCCTCGCAGTCCCGCTGATCCAGCTGATCCAAGCGGGAGGCCGCACCACGCACCCGGCTGGAATCGGACCCCCGCACTCCCGGCAACGCTAGGTCAAACAGCGAGGCAGCCGATTGCTACTTCTGCCTTCCAGAGCTACCGTCGGGGCAGAATCTGCCAAGAATCGGCGAGGAGTCGAGGAAGAGACGATGGACGCAGTCGACCTCCAGATCATCCGCGAGCTGCAGACGGACGGCCGGCTGTCCAACCAGGAGCTGGCCGACCGCGTCCGCCTGTCGCCCTCCCCCTGTCTGCGCCGCGTCCGCAGACTCGAACAGTCCGGCCTCATCAGCGGCTACACGGCGATGGTCGATCAGGTGGCCTTCGGGCTGCCCATCACCGTCTTCGTCCGCGTCCGCCTCGAACGCCACACCGCCGAGGCGGTGAACGTCTTCGAGGAGCACGTCGGGCTCATCGAGCACATCCAGGACTGCTATCTGATGGCCGGCAGCAGCGACTATCTGCTGCGGGTCGTCATCGAGAGCCTGGAGGCGTACGAGATCCTCGTCCGCACCAGGATCCATGCGATTCCGGGCATCGCGTCGATCGAGTCCAGCTTCGCCTTCGGCAGCGTCAAACAGTCCAGGACCTACCCGCGGCCCGCCGCCGCGAGCACTCAGCAGCAGTCCGGCACCTCCCGCCCGCTGGTCGCCCCGTAGTACTGCAGATCCTGTACTTCGACGCGGTGCTCCACCGCGTACGGCAGCTCCACGCGCGCGGTGGTCCTCCCGCCGCGCACCGCCTGCGCCGAACTTGTGCCCGCGCGCAGCGGCAGCAGCTTGGCGTGCACCCCGGCGGGCGCGTCGTACGCCGACTCGGCGGACCCGACGTCCGTCCGTATCGTCGCGTGCCCCGTCAGAAAGCTCAGCACCTCCACCGTGTCCCGGGCGGACGCGCTGCCCTTGCGCAGGGACATCACCTGCGACTGCCCGCCGGCCGGCCGGGCGTCGGCGAACTGGGTGCGCGAGGTCAGATAGAGGGTGTCCCGGACGATCTTCGGCCAGGCGCCCGTCTTGAAGCGGGTGAGGTAGTACGAGGTGAGGTCCAGATATGTGTGTCCGTTGTGCAGCGACGGCGCGAAGTGGCTGCCCTCGGAGTAGTCGTTCCAGGTGGTGAGCTGCACCCAGTCGGCGCCGTCCGCGATGGCGCGGTTCCAGGTGGTGCGGAGCGTCGCGGTGTTGCCCGCCTCGTCGTAGACGCCCTGGTTGGGCCGGGTGTCCTGGACGGACACCGGCTGCATCCAGATCTTGCCCGCCCCGTGGGCACGCCGCACATCACGTGAGACGCCGTGCTGGCCGACGTAACTGCGGCTGCCCCACTCGGAGTAGCCGTGGCTGATGGACGCGAACTGCGCGTGGTGCGCGTCGAAGTCGAGGAAGAGCGGCACGAACGCCGTACGGATCCCATGTCGCGTCTCAAGGGACTTCAGCATCCGCGACCACCATCCGGCGGACTTCTCCTCGGCCTTGAACGGGGAGACGACCAGCCGCCCGTCGCCGAGCCGGTGCGCCGCCGGGTACGTGCCCAGTGCGGCGACGGCGTCGGCCAGGACGTCGGGGTCGTCCGTCTTCAGCGAGGTCATGTCCGGCATCAGCATGATCGTGAAGTCGGGGTCGACCGAGCGGGCCGCCTGTAGCAGCAGTTCGCACCGCTCCCAGTTCTTGCCCTCCAGCGACAGCATGTCGAGCGTGAAGCCGTCCAGCCCGGCGTCCCGGGCGGTGCGCACCTCCTGCCGCAGATTGGCCAGCTCCCAGTTCCCGGCCCGCGGGCCGACGGGCAGCGGCCGGTCGCGCAGCAGCCCGCCGTACTCCTCGTGCTTGCCCTTCTCGCCGTCCGGGGTGAGGTAGTTGCGGCTGTAGTAGTCGCCGTCCGGGCGGGCGTTGTCGAGCGAGAGCGGATACGGGGTGAAGTAGTGGGCGAACACCAGCTTGCCGCTCGCCCTCAGCGCGGCGGGGGAGGGCAGGTCGAACGGCAGGGGGCCGGTGCGGCGCACCTTCTGCGCGTCCTTCCCGGCGTCCTGCCCCTGCCCCTTCCCCTTGGCGGCGTCGCCCGGCTGCCGCCCGGCAGCGGTCTGCTCCCCGGCGGCACTCGGCGACGCCGTGCCGCCGGACGCGGCACTGGGGCTCACACCGCCCCCGGAACGGCTCGGCACAGCCTGCGGCCCGGCGATGTCCGGGGCCGCGGAGTCGCCGGCCCGGGCTCCGGAGCGGAACGGGTCCCATGCGACGCCCGCGGCGACACAGAGACCGATCACCAGGAAGCCGGACAGCAGCAACGCCAGTCTGCGTCCCGGTAAACCGCTCCGCCGCCGGTGCGACGCCGACCGCCGCCGGTGACTGTTGCCTCGCATGCTGCATCCCTCCCCTGGACACGCCCGCGTCTGCGGGACGACAGCAGTAGATCCGATCGGCCGCGATACGGACAACTGTTCCCCGGGTGCAACCGGTCCGAGGTCTCAGTGCGGCTCCAGCGGCGGCCGCCGGAGCCCGGTGTATCAACCACTTGACACAGTTGCGGCATACGAGGAACTGTATCAGTCATCTGATACACATCTTGATCTTGCAGGGGGTGCCATGACGGTCGAGGCGGAACAGGACGTCCCACGGCGAGCCGTCCTCGAAAACCCGGCCCGCTGGGCGGGCGCACTGATCGGCATCGCGGTCAACATTCCGGTCACCTTCCATCCCGACTCAGACGTCGACCTGCTCTACGCCTTTCCCGTGTTCGGCCTCTGCGTGATGACGGGCGTGCTGGCCTCAGACGCCGTCGCCGCCCCCGCGCACGGCCGGATGCGCCGCACGGCCTCGGTGACGCCGCGCAGAATCCGCGACTGCCTGCCCCGGTCCCTGACGGCCTCGATCGCCGCACAGGCCGTCGTCCTGCTGCTCCTGCTGGCCTTCGCCGCCGCGACGGCCACAGCCGACGCCGACGGCCGCCCCGGCCGCGCGCTGGCGGTCCAGTGCCCGGCGGGGGACCAGCTGCTCTCCCCGTGGCCCGGCCCCTCGTACGCCTGGCCAGGACTGGGCGGTCTCGTCCTCGGCACCGCCGTCTGCGCGCTCCTCCTGCGGCGTGTCACAGCCCGGCCCGCCGCCGACGGCCAACGGCGCATCAGAGCCCGTGCGGCGATCGGCGCCTGGGGCGTCCTGGTGTGCGCCCCGCTGTTCGCCGTCTCCCTCACCATGGGAGTCGTGGCGCTGAGCCTGTCCTGCGCGGGAGCGCTGAAAGCCGTGGCCCTGTGGGTTCTGGGCACGACGGCGTTCGTCTCCGCGCTGACGGCCTGCCACTGCCTGTGCGTCCTGCTGCTGCCGCAGGTCTACACACGGGCCCGGTCATGACGGCGTCCGGCGGCCTGAGCATCAGCGTCTGCCACGGCGCGCACATTCCGCCGTACGAGCAAGTCCGCGCCCAGCTGGCCGAACTGATCGCGACCGGCGCACTGCGCCAGGGCGACCGGCTGCCCTCGGTGCGCCAGCTCGCCTCCGACCTCGGACTGGCCAACAACACGGTGGTGCGGGCGTATCGCGAACTGGAGACCGCGGGCCTGGTGCGGACCCGCCGCGGCTCCGGCACCCGGGTCATCGCCCCGTCCGACGCCGCCGCCGCGAAAGCCAGACTCGCCGAACACGCCCGCAGCTACGCGCTCGCGGTCCGCAGGCTCCACGCCACCGACGAAGAAGCCCTCGCCGCCATCCGCCACGCGCTCGCCACCCAGCCGCCCACCGCCTGAACCGGCCCCGCCGGGCGGAGCCGGCCGGAAACACCTCTCAGCGCTGTGCCGGAAGGCATCGGGACGGCCGTGTGCGCGCCCGTCACAGCAGAGCCCGGTCACCTCCGACCCGGCGGGTCACACCACCGCGCCACGGGCCCGCCAGCGCCCGCCCCGGCCCCCGGCCGGCACCCGCGCGACCCCGTGTGAGCTGGGCGGACGACCTGCTGCGCCGTACTGTGTGCGGACACCTGGAAGGGGGCCGGATGGACCGGAACATACGCACGGTCGACGACGTGCTGACGCTGATGGACGACCTGTTCGCGCCGGAGGCCGACCGCTGGACCGCGGGCGCGGCAGACTGGTGGGACGACTTCTACGCCGACCGCTCACGGCCCGTGCCGTTCTTCGCCGCCAAGCCCGACGAGAACCTGGTCTCGTATCTCGACCGGGGGCTGATCGCACCCGGCCGGGCCCTGGAACTGGGCTGCGGCCCCGGCCGCAACGCCCTCCGCCTGGCCTCCGCCGGCTTCGAAGTCACCGCCGTCGACCTCTCCCCGGCTGCGATCGCCTGGGCCGAGGAACGCGCCCGCCAGGCCGGCGCCGCCGTCCGCTTCCACTGCGGCGACATATTCCGCCTCGCCACCGGAACATCCCTCGGCGAACCGGGCGGCCCATACGACCTGATCTACGACTCGGGCTGCTTCCACCACCTCCCGCCCCACCGCCGTATCAGCTACCGCGCCCTCCTCGACCGCGCCCTCGCCCCCGGCGGCCACTTCGCGCTCACCTGCTTCGCCGCCGGAGCCATGGGCTCCGAACTCCCCGACGCGGCCTTCTACGGCGACTCCCGTCTCCACGGCGGACTCGCCTACACCGAGGAGTCCCTGCGCTGGATCTTCTCCGGCCTCACCAGCGTCGAACTCCGCCGTATGCGGGACGAACCTCCCGGGTCCCCGCACTTCGGCGAGCCCTTCCTCTGGACGGCCCTCTTCCGCCGCGACGCCTGAGGACCGCCGGCAGCGCCCGCGCAGCCGGCGCCGCCCCGGCTACTGGCCGGGGCGGACGGCGTGGTCCCTGTCTCACCCCGCGCCGCACAGCTCCGCGAAACGCCGCGCGTCCACATTGCCGCCGGAGACGATCACCCCGATCCGGTCCGGCAGTCCGCCGAGCCGTCCGGCGAGCAGCGCGGCCAGGGCCGAGGCCCCGCTGGGCTCCAGGACGATCTTGAGGCGTTCAAAGGCGAAGCGCATGGCGTCGCGGATCTGCTCATCGCTGACCAGCGCGATCTCATCCACCAGGCGCTGAGTGACCGAGAACGTCAACTCCCCCGGAATGTCGGCGGCCTGACCGTCCGCGATAGTCCGGGGAACGGGGATGGACACCCGCGTGCCGGCTTCCAGCGACCGCTTGGTGTCGTCCCCGGCTTCCGGCTCCACCCCGACGACGCGTATGCCGGAGCGCAGCCCCTTCGCCGCGGTGGCGCAGCCCGCGAGCAGCCCTCCGCCGCCCACCGGCGCGAGGAGCGCGCCCAGATCGCCGGTCTCCTCAAGCAGTTCGAGCGCCGCCGTGCCCTGCCCGGCCATGATGTGCGGATGCTCATAGGGCGGAATGAGCGTCAGCCCCCGCTCCTCGGCCAGCGCTTCGCCGAGAGCGACACGGTCGCCCGTATAGCGGTCGTAGGTGAGGACCTCCGCCCCGTACCCCGCAGTGGCCTCCCTCTTGGACCGCGGGGTGTCCTCGGGCATCAGGATCACCGCCGTCGTGCCCAGCTCCCGCGCGGCCAGGGCGACGGCCTGAGCGTGGTTGCCGGACGAGTACGCGGCGATCCCCCGCTCCAGCTGCCGCGGCGACAGCCGTGAGGCTGCGTTGTACGCGCCGCGGAACTTGAACGCCCCGACACGCTGGAAGTTCTCGCACTTGAGGAAGACCTCCGCGCCGACGAGGCCGTCGAGCGTACGGGAGCGCAGCACCGGAGTCCGGCAAGCGACGCCCTTGATCTGCGCGGCGGCGTCACGTACATCGTCCAGAGTGATGGGAGGTGCAGCAGATGTAGGAGGTGTAGTTGACATGTTTCACACTCTTTCACGGGCCGTGCCGCCGCCACGCCCCGCCGCTGTTGCCGAGGAGCCATATATCGGTTGAGCCGCCCGCCCCGCCCGGGCGTAGGGTTCCCGGTCATGACTGTGCTGCGCGGCGTCCATGTCGTCCTACGCCCCTCCGTCCGCGAGGACATCCCCGCCCTCGCGGCCATCCGGGCCACCCCCGAGGTGCTCTCACACTGGAGGGGCGGCGACGACCTTGAGGCGGCCGTCGCCGCCGATCTCGAGGACTCCGGCATCCGCTGTCTGACGGTCCTGCACGGCGAACGCATCGTCGGCATGATCCAGTGGTACGCCGAGGAGGAACCGGACTACCGGCACGCCGGCATTGACGTCTTCCTCGACCCCGCTGTGCACGGCCGAGGCCTGGGCTCCGACGCCGTACGCACCCTGGCCCGCCATCTCATCGACGACCACGGCCACCACCGTCTCATCATCGACCCGGCGGCCGACAACGCCGTGGCCATCCGCTGCTACACCAAGGTGGGTTTCCGACCGGTCGGCGTCATGCGCCAGTACGAACGCGGCCCGGACGGCTCCTGGCACGACGGCCTCCTCATGGACCTCCTGGCGTCCGACCTCATCCGCTGACCCCCGCCTCCCCAGGGCTGTCCCGCCCGCCACGGTGAACAGGGCCGCCGAGCCGCACGTATGGGTAAAGGCACCGTTGTCCCGCGGGGCCGGCGTCGCCGACGCCGTGTCGGAACGGCTTGGAAGAGGGGGACGGAAACGGATGAGGCACGCACGACGCAGCCTGCAGCGCATCACGCGTCTCGCCGCCGTCGGCGGATTACTCTGCGGAGGGCTGCTGGTGACGACCGCGGCCGCCACCGAGCCGCCGGCCCACGGCCAGGAGCAGACCAACCAGGGCGTCCCCGGCCAGGAGCAGACCGATCGCCCGGCCGGACTGGGGGCCGGTCTGGTCTCACGGCTCGGGCCGTCGCGCACGGCGGGCGCCTGGATCGGGGAGGACGGGCGGTCCGTCGTCGCGGTCACCGACGAGGACGCCGCCGTCGAGGTCGGACGCTCGGGCGCGCGCGCCAAGGTCGTCGAGCACAGCATGAGCCGTCTGCGCTCCGCAGTGGACGCGCTGAGCGCGGCCCCCAGGGTGCCGGGCACGGCCTGGGCGGTCGACTACGCCTCCAACCGCATCGTGGTGCGCGCCGACAGCACCGTCTCGTCCGACGACTGGGCCCGCATGTCCCGTCTCGCCGAGCGGATCGGCGGCTTCGTCCATATGGAGCGGACCCCGGGCGCCCTGTCCCCCCGGCTCAACGGCGCCGACCCCGTCTTCTCCCGCACCGGCCGCTGCTCCGCGGGGTTCAATGTGACGGACGGCCGGCGTGCGTTCATCCTGACGGCCGGGCACTGCGGTCCTCCCGGCACCGCCTGGTTCCGGGACCCGCAGGGGACGCAAGGGGTGGGCACGACGACCGCAGGACGGTTCCCCGGCAGCGACTTCTCCCTCGTCGCCTACGCAAACGCCGACGCGACCGCCGCGGACAACGTCGTACGCCTCGAAGGACGGCAGGGTGTGCGGATCACGGCGGCCGCCGATCCCGTCGTCGGGCAGGAGGTGTTCCGCAGCGGCGGCACCACGGGGGTGCGCTCCGGCAAGGTGACCGCGCTCAACGCGACGGTCAACTACCCCGAAGGCACGGTCACCGGACTGATCCAGACCACCGCCTGCGCCGAACCCGGCGACAGCGGAGGGCCGTTGTTCGCAGGCGGCCTGGCCCTCGGGCTGACGTCGGGCGGCATCGGCGACTGCGGCAGCGGAGGCGTCACATACTTCCAGCCGGTGACCAAGGCGATGGAAGCGCTCGGGGTGAGGCTCGCCGGAACGGCCGGCCCCGGGGCCGGGAACCCCGGGGCCGGCGATGGCTCAGACGCCGCCTCTCCGCCCCTCACGGCGGGGGGCGGCGCGCTGCCGGACCGGCCGGACCCTTCGGCACGGCGCACCGGAATCGTCGGCGTCCACACCGTCAAGCCCGGGCTGGCGGTCATGGGGGTCAGTCTGGTGGTGCTCGTCCTCAACGGCCTGATCCGCTCGGCCTGCGACCGCAGGAACTACCGCCGGCAGTACTCCCAGATCTGGAGCTGACACCGGGGGGCACGCGGAAAGGGAGGGCCGCCGTCGGCGGCCCTCCCTCTCTGCCTGCGCTCCAGCCGGTTGTGCGGCTCATCAGCTCAGCGTCGCCGCCAGACCCCTCGTCAGCAGTCCGCATCCCAGCGTCAGAACGACCGCCGCGGTGCCCAGCGGAGCCAGCCGGTGGAACAGCGAGAACAGACGGCCCCGCGGCCGCCGCGCCAGCCGGCGCGCGGTGGTGTCCCGCAGCCGGATCACCGCGAGCCCGGCTCCCGCGAGGGTGAGCGCCAGCCCGGCCCCGTACGCCAGAACCAGCAGAAAGCCGAACCACGCCTGGCCGAGGGCCGCCGCGCCGACGAGCACGACGACGGCCGAAGGACTGGGCACCAGCCCCCCGGCCAGCCCCATGAGCACCACTCCGCGCACACCGGGCGCGGGCGGCACATGGCTGTGCGCATGGCCCTGCGCGTGGCCGTGCGCGTGGCCGTGCCCGTCCGCGCGGGCGTGGCGAACCGCGGCCGACGCCGGCGCGGACGCGGGCCCCCGGGCGGCGTCCGGCGCATCCTGCCCGCCCCGGTGCGCACCCGCCAGCGCGGGAACCCGTGCCTCGTCACGCCGGTGTTCGTGCCCGTGGGAATGCCCGTGATGCCCATGACTGTGCCCGTGTACATGCCCGTGCCCGTGTATGTGCCCATGGGGGAGGCCCCGCAGCCGCCAGGCCCGGCGCAGCAGCAGCGCCCCCGCGACGGCCACCGCCGCACCGCTCACCACGGTCAGCCAGGACACCACGGTCGGGGCCGCCGCCGACCCCGCGGTGATCAGGGCGCCCAGGAGGAACACGCCCAGCGTGTGCGTCACCGTCACCGACGCTCCGAGCGTCAGCACCTCCTTCACGGAACCGCGGCCGCGGGCCGCCGCGGCAGCCGCCATCATGGTCTTGCCATGTCCCGGAGCCAGCGCGTGCACGGCCCCCAGCAGCACGGACACGCCGAGCGCCAGCGCCGCGAAGCCCGCGGTCAGTTCATGCCGCGCCACCAGCCCGGTCAGCGCCTGGGCCCAGCGGTCCGCGCCCCGCGGCAGCACGGCGGCCGCGGGGGACCCGCGTCCCTCGTCCCCGTCATGAGCGCCCGCCTTCAGCGGAGGCCCGCCGGGGCGGACGGCAAGGGCCGCCGACCGGACGCCGGGAGGCGAGGAGAGCAGATCGTCGGGGTACGCGGTCAGCTCCCGTGAGACGGACGCCCGCGGCACATCCGACTCCATGAGCGTCATCCGGTCGCCCCGAGCGGTGATCTCCCGCCACCCGGCCCCCGTGGAGACATCGGCCGGGACATAGGCCAGCCGCAGCGGCGCGTCATCGGACGACGGCACGGTCAGCGGCCCGGCCAGTGTGCACACCACCCGGAGCGTCGGCAGCCCGGCCTGTCCGGGGCGTTCCGCCGCCCGCGCGCTCCCGGCGACCGGCGAGACGGCCGTCTCCGACCCGCCGGAAGCCGACGTGCCGGAAGCCGACCCGCCGGAGGCCGGGCCGCCCGCGACCGTCAGCCGGGCCCCGCGCGCCGCCGCCTCACACCGCGTCCGTGCCCACGCCGACAGCTCGGCCTCCGCGAGCCGCCCATCGCCGTCCCCGTCGATGCGTGTGCGCACCTGAGCGGCCGGAATCTCCGCGAGATCCTCCACATGGCGCACGCTCAGCTTCCCGGGAGCGACGACGACGCCGTCGTACTGACTGACCGTGAAGTTGCCCAGCGGATGGGCGTGCGCCTCCGGGGCGGGCAGCAGAACGAGGGCCGCGGCCGCCATGAGCGCGGCAAGCGAGGCCAGCGCGCCGGCGGCGACGCGGCGCATCACGACCCCCCTCGGGACGCAGACCGCACGGACGCCTCGGACGCCTCGGACGCCGAACCCGCCGCGGACCGCCCCGGCAGCTCAGACAGCTCGGCCAGCGTGGCCTCCGCCTCACGCGCCCCCGCCGGGGAGAACCCGGGATTGAGCTCCAGCGCCCCCTTGAGATGGCGGCGCGCCGCCGCGTCCTCGCCGAGGGCACGCTCGATCATGCCCCGGTGAAACAGGAAGGAAGCGTTCCGGTAGCCGGGTTCCGCAGCCGTCGCCTTCTTCGCATAGCCCAGCGCCTCCTCATGCCGTCCGTTCGCATGGAGCGCCCAGGCCAGCGCATCGGCCGTGTGGACGCTCCGCCGGCGGGACCACTCGGCACGCGCCGCCGTCAACGCCCCCGCGGCATCGCCGTGCCCGGCCGCCACGAGAGCGGACTCCGGATCGGCGGCGACGCCGTTCGCCCGGGCCAGCCGGGTCCAGGCGCTCACCAGCGCGTACTGGCCCTCCGCAGCCTCCTGCCGCCCGTCCGCCTCATACAGCTCCGCGAGCACCGCGAGCCGGCCCGGCAGCGGACCGAGCCGCACGACCTCCTCCAGATCGCGCACGGCGCTCTTCACCTCGCCCAGCGCCGCCCGGGACCGCCCCCGCCCCTCCAGCGCGGGCACATACTCCGGCGCCGCACGCAACGCCGCGTCGAAATGCCGCAGCGCCTGCCGGAAGTCCCCCTGACTCCACGACAGCTGCCCCAGCTCGGCGGCCACATACGCCTTGTCGCCCGCGCTGAACGCGGACTCCAGCGCCCGCAGCAGCACCTGGCGCGCCCCCTTCACATCGCCGTGCAGCTCCAGCACATACGCATACCGGGTGAACACCGGAATGCCGGGCCGCCTGCGGTCGGCCAGCTCGACGGCCCGCCGCGCCTCGCGGTAGCGGCCCAGCTCGACAAGGGCGTCCACCCGGACGGACAGCGCACGCTCGCTGTACGGATTCACCTTCAGCGCCCGGTCCGCCAGCCGCAGCGCGGCCGTGAAGTCATGCCGTGCCGCCGCAAGGGACGCCTGTCCGGCCAGCGCCGCATCGTTCTCTTCCGCCCCGCGCAGCCGCAGCGAACGGCCGAACGCCTTCTCCGCCTGCGGATACCGCGTCGGATCACCGCTGGTCCTGGCCTGCTCGACATAGGCCGCGCCCAGCGTCGCCCACCCGCCCGCGTCCTCGGGGTGCGCCCTGAGGCGCCGCTGGAGGGCGTCGACGCCGCGCGCCAGGTCCCGCGACGTCAGCGCCGCTGCCGGCACATCCGCGGTGAGCGCGGACGCCGCCCGTCCGGACGCGGACTGCCCGGACCCGCTCCGCGTGCCATCGGGCCCGGCCACTGCCGAGACGGCGGTGAGTCCCACCGCGATCGCCACGGCCGACGCGGCCCGCCGTCCCCGCAGCGCCCCCCGCAGACGGCGCCATCGCGCGGACTGCGGCTTCCATGGAAGCATTCGGTCTCTGCCTTCCTCGTTCTGCCATACGGGCTCTGTTCCGCCGTACGGGCTCTTCGGAGCTCTGGTGCCGGGCGGCGCCGCCGCGCCGTGCACCCATGCGACGGCGCAGGCGGGCCCGCCCGGATGAGTCAAGGGCCGGCGGCCCGGCGTCAGCCGAGCCAGGACCGGCGCGCCGGGTGCCGGCGGCCGCGCAGCCAGCTCACGCCGAGGCCGACCAGCAGCACCCCCACGGCCCCCGACGCGGCCGACACCAGCATCAGCGTGTCGCTGCCCCACGACGCGGCAACCGACGACAGCCCGCCGCTCAGCCCGGTCGCGCCGGACTTGGTCGCGGCCTGGTCCGCCCTGACGTCGGAACCGGCGGTGGGCAGGGCGACATACGGGAAGCTGCCGCCGAACTCCTTGTCGTTGGCGTCGACGGCGTCACCCAGATCGTTCTCCGCGCCGACCAGCTCGCCCTCGACGGTCTGCAGCGCGATGTCCACCACGTCGTCCGTCAGCCGCCGTCCGTTCGGGAAGCCCGCGTTGTCCCCGTCCAGCACGCCGAGCCGCTTGGGCTCCGCGACCGGCTCGATGGACGTGTTGAGGCGGAGCATCTCCGAAGGGGTGACGTTCGGCGGCTGGTTGAGGTCCTCGACGCCGGTCAGAAACACCGACACCAGATCGTTCCGGGGCTCCTCCGGGGCCTTGATCTTGTAGAGCTGTTCGATGAGCTTCGGCAGCTCAGGCTCCGTGACGTTCTTCAGGAACTGCCCGTCCTCCTCCGGTGAGGAGGCGTTGAACCTGTCCTTGTCCTTCACCGGGTTGACGACCTCGTTGACCAGCGGCATCCCCAGCCGCGACACCTGGGCGAAGTCCCCCGCGGCGTTCTTGCGCTCCGTCGTCGCATACACGCCGATCACCGGCTGCTCCGCCGACTGGCGGAGGTAGGAGCTGGGCACCTGCAGGGCGATCGTGTTGACGTTGTAGCCCCGCAGCGTGTCGTTCCCGACCTCCGACAGATCCCCGCCGTACAGCAGGTCGAACACCCGCAGATCGAGGAAGAACGGATCGTCCGCCTGGCCGGCGAAGGCCTTCAGCCCGCCGGGGAGCTTGCGCACCGCCTGGTCGCGCAGCGTCTGGTAGTCGGGCATCGACGCCTTGCCGACGTTCGACGGCGCGACCGGCAGATGCCGCCCCAGCACATGGCGTGAGACGACCTTCTTGTGCTTCAGCCGCAGCAGCTCTATGTCGTAGGTCTGGGTGAAGTTGAGATCCGGGTCGTCCAGGCTCTCCACCACGCCCGTGTTGTAGAGGAAGGTGTGCTCGTTCTTCCGGTGGTCCCGGAAGGTGAAGCGGTAGACGAGATCGTCCTGGGCGTCGCCGTCGCTGTCGATGTGCAGGTTGTAGCGCGCGTCCTGGGCGAAGGGGTAGAAGTTCGGCCCGCCCGCCGGTTCCTGGAACGGCAGCCAGTTCGCCACCAGCGTCGTGGTGTCGGGATGGTCGGGGCTGACGAACGCGTACAGGTCGGTGGTGTCGAACTGAGGCTGCCCGGATATCAGCGGCGCCTCCCGATGACTTGACGCGCGCGCCGTGTCCGGCGCGAGCAGGCCCGCTCCCGCCGCCGCGAGGCCCCCGGCGGCCAGTGCGGCGCCCGTCAGCAGCGCGACGCCCCTCAGGCCCCGCCGCGTCCGCCCGCCGGCCTCCGGCTGCCCGGGCCGCCGCCGTGTCCGCCCGTCTGTGCTCTGTGCAGTCATATCGCACGTCCTTCATCCGTCATCCCGTCAGTCCGGGCTTGCTTGACGTCAAGTACGCGCGCGGGGCCGTTCATGTTCGGAGCCGGACCGGGCGTCCGGCGCGGCAGCGGACCCCGGCAGCCACCCCCGGCCCCGTCACAAGACGGCGGTGAACTGATGAAATCCGCGGCCCGCCCGCCAGTCGCGCCGCGCGGGCGCGCCGAAAAGCCCCACCATCGGGTCTGGAAGCCGGAAGCGCCCCTTCCGGGTTCAACCCCCGCGGAGCGTATACGGAGCGCCAGATGTCGCAGGACCAGCAGCAGGCCGTCCCAGCCGGACGGACGGCGACCGGCAGACGGATCAGCGCCGGCGTCCGGGTGACGGGCTGGCTGACCACCACCGACCACAAGGTCATCGGCAATCTCTACATGGTCACCGCATTCGGGTTCTTCGTCTTCGCCGGCGCCCTCGCGATGCTCATAAGAGCCGAACTGGCCCGCCCGGGCATGCAGATCTTCAGCGCCGAACAGTACAACCAGCTGTTCACCGTCCACGGCACGGTGATGATGCTGCTGTTCGCCACCCCCATGTTCGCCGGCTTCGCCAACGCCGTGATGCCGCTGCAGATCGGCGCGCCCGATGTGGCCTTCCCCCGCCTCAACGCCCTCACCTACTGGCTCTTCCTCTTCGGCGGGCTGATCGTCGTCTCGGGGCTGATCGTCCCCGGCGGCGCGGCCTCGTTCGGCTGGTTCGCCTACGCCCCCCTGAACGGGGCCGTCTTCTCACCCGGCCACGGCGGGGACCTGTGGGCCATGGGACTGGTGCTGTCCGGCGTCAGCACCACCCTCGGCGCCGTCAACTTCATCGCCACGATCGTCTGTCTGCGGGCCCCGGGCATGACGATGTTCCGGATGCCGATCTTCACCTGGAATGTGCTCTTCACCTCGATCCTGGTGTTGTTCGCCTTCCCGGTGCTCACCGCCGCGCTGCTGGCGCTGATGTCGGACCGGACGTTCGGGTCGCATGTCTACGATCCAGCCAACGGGGGAGCGCTGCTGTGGCAGCACATGTTCTGGTTCTTCGGGCATCCGGAGGTCTATATCGTCGCCCTTCCGTTCTTCGGCGTGGTGAGCGAGATCATTCCGGTCTTCAGCCGCAAACCCATGTTCGGCTATATCGGCATGGTCGGCGCCACCATCGCCATCACCATGCTCTCGGCAGTCGTCTGGGCACACCATATGTTCGCCACCGGAGCGGTCCTCCTGCCGTTCTTCGCCGTCATGTCCTTCATCATCGCCGTGCCCACCGGGGTCAAGTTCTTCAACTGGATCGGCACGATGTGGGGCGGCAGCCTCTCCTTCGAAACCCCGATGCTCTTCTCGGCGGGCTTCCTGGTGACCTTTCTGCTCGGCGGACTCAGCGGTGTGCTGATCGCCTCCCCGCCGCTGGACTTCCACCTCACCGACAGCTATTTCATCGTCGCCCATCTGCACTATGTGCTGTTCGGCACGGTGGTCTTCGCCATGTTCGCCGGGTTCTACTTCTGGTGGCCTAAATGGACGGGACGCAGACTCGACGAGCGCCTCGGACGCATTCACTTCTGGACCCTCTTCACGGGATTCCAGGCGACCTTCCTCGTCCAGCACTGGCTCGGCCAGTCGGGAATGCCGCGCCGCTACGCCGACTACCTCGCCGCGGACGGATTCACCCTGCTCAACTCGGTGTCGTCGATCGGCTCCTTTCTGCTGGGCCTGTCCACCCTGCCGTTCCTCTACAACGTCTGGCGCACCCAACGCCATGCGCCGAAGACCGGTGAGGACGACCCCTGGGGATTCGGCAGGTCGCTCGAATGGGCGACCACAAGCCCGCCGCCGCGCCAGAACTTCCACGCCATCCCGCGCGTCCGCTCCGACTCGCCCGCCTTCGACATGAACCACCCCGACGTCCACGGCAGACGGCCGGGCGACCACGACCCCTCCGTCCCCACCCCCGACACACTCCAGGAGAGGAACCGATGAGGACCGAAGCCGCCGTGTTCGCCGGAGTCTCCGCCTTCTTCCTCGTCACCGGCGTCCTGTACGGCGTGTGGTCCAAGGACCCCGCGGGCACCGCCGCCCTCACCATCGCCCTCCTGATGTCCCTTCTCATCACCTTCTTCTTCGCCATGAACTACCGGCGCAGGGGACTGCGCCCCGAGGACCGCAAGAGGAGCGATGTGTCCGAGCGGGCCGGGCCGGTGGACTTCTTCCCGCCCCACAGCCCCTGGCCCGTGACCACGGCCGCCGGGGCGGCCGTCGTGGCGCTCGGAGCGGTGTACGCCGTGTGGCTCCTCCTGATCGGCCTGGGGATGGTGACGGCCGGTGTGTGCGCCATGACCTTCCAGTACGCGGGGCGGGAGGAGCGCTGACGCGCCCTGCACGCCCCGCCGTACGGCGTCAGCTCTCCCGGTCCTCCGCGAACTGAGGCGGCCGCGTCCGATCGGCGATCGCGGCCCGCTGCTCGTCGGTGGCGGGAAGGTCGACCACATCGCCGTAGTACCAGCCGCTGAGCGCGACCCGCAGCCGTCTGCGCCGCGGCGGCCCGCCCTCCCGGCCCCGCGCGCCCTCCCCGGGCTCCTCAGGCCGCTCAGCCCCCTTGGCCTCTCCGTGCTCTTCGGCCTCTTCGGGCTCTTCGGGCGTCAGAGGCGCCGGGACATCGCGCATCAGAATCCGGTACCGGGCCGCGGGAGGAAGCGGCCGGCAGCCCTCCGACAGGCCCCCCGACACCGACTGGGTCACCTGACCGGTCTCCACACCGTGGGCGAGCCGTCTGCGGTCCCCCTCCTGCAGCGCCAGACAGACCCGCTTGGCAATCATGAACGCCAGCGGCGGGGCGAGGACGAGAGCCACCCGCAGGACCCAGGTGGTGGCCTCCAGGGACAGCAGGAACGCGAAGGCCACGACGTCGTTGCCGCCGGCGATCAGCAGCACCGCGTAGAAGACGACACCCGCCACGCCCAGCCCCGTACGCGTAGGCGCATTGCGCGGCCGGTCGCACAGATGGCGTTCCCCTCTCTCGCCCGTCACCCACCTTTCGGCGTACGGATAGAGATACAGCACACCGAAGAGCACACCCGGCAGCACCACCGCCGGAATGAAGACATTCCACATCACCGTGTGCCCCGCGGCCTCGGTCTGCCAGGGCGGCATCAGCCGCAGCGCCCCCTCCAGAAAGCCCACATACCAGTCGGGCTGCACATCGGTGGAGATCTGATCGGCACGGTAGGGGCCGTAATTCCATACGGGATTGATCTGCGCGACCGCACCCAGCACCGTCAACACGCCGAACACCAGGAAAAAGAAGCCGGTCGTCTTCGCGGTGAACTGCGGGAACATCGGCTGGCCCACCACGTTCCGGTTGGTCTTCCCCTGCCCGGCCCACTGCGTGTGCTTCAGATACACGACCAGAATCAGATGCGCCGCGATCAGCGCCAGCATCAGCCCCGGCACCAGCAGAACGTGCACGATGTACAGCCGGGGGAGGATGACCTCGCCCGGGAACTGCCCGCCGAACACCGCCATCTCCAGATAGGTCCCGACCACCGGGATCGACCGCACGATCGTGGCCGCCGTCCTCAGTCCGGTCCCCGACAGCAGGTCGTCGGGCAGGGAGTAGCCGGCGAACCCTTCGAGCATCGCCAGCATGAACAGCGTCACCCCGATCACCCAGTTGCCCTCCCGCGGCCTGCGGAACGCCCCGGTGAAGAAGACCCGCAGCAGATGGACGGCGATCGCCGCGACGAACACCAGCGCGGCCCAGTGATGGATCTGACGGATGAGCAGCCCGCCCCGCACCGAGAAGCTGATGTCCACCGTGGAGGCGTACGCCCGCGTCACGCTCAGACCCTGCAGCGGGGCATAGGGCCCGTCGTAGACGCTCTCGGCCATGCTGGGGTCGAAGAACAGCGTGAGATAGACGCCGGTCAGCAGCAGCACCACGAAGGAGTACAGCGCCACCTCGCCGAGCAGAAACGACCAGTGGTCGGGGAAGGTCTTGCGCAGCAGCTGCCGGGACAGCTCGGCGACGGGCAGCCGTCGGTCCGCGCCGGTGAACCCGCCCGCCACGGCGTCACGGGCCCTGCCCCGCATCCGGGCCCGGTAGCTGTGAAGGACCATGCGCCACTCTCCCTGTCCGCGGTCCCGCCCGCGGGACGTCCGCCGCCGTTCGCGCTCCATGGGTAACCGCCGACGCCCCGACTCAATCGCCCGCCCCGCCGGGTCACCCCGCATTGACGACGTCCGCGCCTGCCTCATCCCCGGCCCTCAAGGCACGGAGGCCAGAAACCCCGCCTCGCCGGCGCTTGAGGCGCAGGGGGCTGCACAACGCAGCCTCGCGGGGGCACCTCTGGGGGTACCCCCGGACGGAGTCTGGGGGAGGCAGCTGGGGGAGTTTGAGGCGCGGGGGTCCGGGGGCTTAAGCCCCCGAGAACCGGGTCCTGGGGCGGAGCCCCAGCTTCGGGCACGGGGGTCGCCACGCCCGCCGACCAAAATCATCTAGAAACTTTTTCTAGAAAACTACTCCACACCGGCACCAGACGCGGTCCACACTCGACGCATGTCCAGCCCCCCACCGGAGGAGACGCCTTGAGACCCGCCCTGCCCGCCTGGCCACCGTCCTTACGACCCCATCGGGCCACGGCGGCGATCGCCGCCCTCACCGCCGCCGTCCTCGTCCTCCTCCTGGGCCCCGGCACACCCGCAGCCCGGGCCGACGCCACCGTCCCGCCACTGCTGACCGACGGCTACGGACTGACCCAGACCGCTGAGCCGACCGGCACCGCGACCAATTTCGTCATCACCGTGTCCACCCCCGAGGTCGCCGGCGAACAGCGCATCAGAATCCTGCTGCCCAGCGACTACGCGGACCAGCCCGCCAAGCGCTACCCGGTCTTCTACTTCCTGCACGGCGCAGCCGACGACCCGGGCAACCCCGCCCTCGCCTACCCCGCCCTCACCCGGTCCACCTCGATGATCACGGTCATCCCGGACGGCGGACTGCGCGGCTGGTACGCCAACTGGCTCGACCAGAACACCGCCGCAGGCGCACAGAACTGGAAGAACTTCCACATCAACCAGGTCATCCCCTTCATCGACGCCAATCTGCGCACCGTGGCCACCCGACAGGGGCGGGCCGTCGGCGGCATCTCCATGGGCGGCTTCGGCGCCATGCACTACGCGCAGAACCATCCCGAACTGTTCAGCCAGGTCGCCACGTTCTCCGGGGCCACCGACCTCTCCAGGAACCACGCCGTCATGCGGGCCGCCGTCGTGGCCACCCTGGTCAACGCCGGAAAGCCGCTCTGCGGCTCCAGCACCGGCGCCGGCTCCACCTGCTCCCTCGACTTCGGGCCCACCGTGTCCAGCGACGCGATCTTCGGCACGCCGTATCCGCTGTTCGACGCCGACTGGCGCTGGAACGCCGCGGACCCCGCCGCGCACATGGACGCACTGGAGGGCATGGGCATCTCGATCTACACGGGCGACGGCGCCGGCAACCCCGCCGAGATGGAGTTCTGGGTCCAGTCCGCGGCGCAGCACGCCAAGGAGGCCCTGGACGCCCTCGGATACCCCCACCACTACGTGAACTACGGCAACGGCGCCACCTGGGGCGACCAGTGCAACGGCGGCCACAACAGCGGCTGCTGGGCACAGGACCTCACCGACTATGTGCCGCGTCTGGAAGCGGCCTTCGCCGCCCAGGCGCTCCTGCCGAACACCCCGCAGCCAAGGAAGGGAACCCACCCGTGACATCGACAGCCGCCCGCCCCCGCAGACGGCCCGGACAGCCCCCCGCCCCACTGCGACTGCTCGCCGCGGCCCTGGTGACCTGCTGCATCGCGCTGGGCATCAGCCTGTCACCGTCCGCCGCACCCGCCGCCCACGCGGCGGAGAACTGCGCGACCCCGCTGCAGTGCGCCACCATCCAGTCGGTGGGCAACGGCCGCATGCTCGACGTACAGAACGGATCACGCGGCGACGGCGCCTATATCGTGACCAACTCGGTCCCTGGATATCACCAGTCCTGGCGGCTGAACGTCGACGGGGCGGACTCCACCTTCTCCATCGTCAACAACGCCACCGGCAAGTGCATCGGCCTGAGCTGGCCTGCCCTGCGCCAGCAGACGTGCCGGGGTCAGGAAAGCCAGAAGTGGTACTTCCAGCCGGTGTCAGGGTCCGGTGACGCGTTCATGATCCGCAACGCGAGCGACGACTCCTGCCTCGACCTGCTGCTCAATGCGCAGTACGACGACGCCTGGACCGGCAAGTCCAGCTGCCACGGCAGGGTCAACCAGCAGTGGAAGACCGCGGAGGGCGCATGGGACCTCGCCGTGGACCATGCGGCCCGGCAATGCCAGAAGACCCCGTCCAGCTGCTCCTGGGCCGTCACCCATGAAGCCCCGGCGGCGCCCCTGCCGACCGTCTGCGCCTCGGCCGTCTGGTACAACAACACCGCCGGTCCCGTCACCCAGTCCTTCTCGGTGAACCAGACCACCGGCTGGAGCAGCAGCATCGGCACCACCCTGTCCACCGACCTCGAAGCCGGCGCCGCCCCCGCACTGCAGACGAGGATCGGCTCCACCCTGAGCTTCACCAACACCTGGTCGGGCTCTGCCAGCGTCGACGACGGCGTCGAGGTGCACGTCCCCGCCGCACACTACGGCTGGGTGACCCTCTCCGTACTGGCGCGCAAGGTCACCGGCACCTGGACGTTCGACGCCCGCGGGCTGCCCTGGCAGGCCGACGACACCATCACCGTCCCCGTCAAGGACGACCCCAGCGGCGGCGCCACCGTCTACATCGCCAACACCAGCGAGACCTTCACCTCCTGCTCCTGAACCGCCCCGGCCGCCGCTGCCGCCCGCCCCGCCGGGCGACAGCGGCGGCAGGCCCGGTCGGCAAGCCCGGGCGTGTACCCCGCGGTACGCGCCCGGACCCGAGAGGGGACAGACCGTCCCGTCTACTCCCCGCGGCCGTCCTCACCCGGCGGCCGGCCGCCGGGGAAGTTCCCGCCGGTGTCCGGCGGGAGCGGCGTCAGCCGGGGCAGCAGCTGGGCGGTGATCAGGGTCGACAGCGCGGAGACGTCGCCGCCGGCGCCGTCGGTCCTGACGACCACCGGCTGCGGCGCCCGTGTGGCAAGCTCGGCGCCCACCTCCAGCCGCCTGCGTGCCAGTTCGTACTGGAGGACCGCGCGGTTGTCGCGGTAGGCCTTGGCGAGGGCGCGCTGTGCGCGGGCCTCGTTCTCGGCGGCGATCAGCCCGCTGCGCCCGCGCGTCTCGATCTCGAAGCGCACCCGCTGGGCGTTGGTCTCCTGCTGTTCGAGCAGCTGGGCGACCTCTTCCCGGGCCCGGTTCAGGGCGGCTTTCACCTCCACGATGCGCGCGTCCCGCACCTTCTTCGCCCGTTCGATGTCCATGCCCAGGCTGTCGATGCGGCGCTTGCGGGTCAGACCCCACTCCTGTTCGTACGCCGTGCGTTCCTTGGCGATCCGCTCACGGGTGGCCAGATGCTGCTGGTATTGCGCGGGCAGCTGGACATCGGGGATGTTGGACCCCGTGACGCGCACGCCGTAGCGCGACAGCTGGCGGTTGAGCAGCTCCTGCATGTCGGCCACGTCTGAGCCGCGCAGGTCGTAGGCCCGCTCGGTGCGCATGGTGCGGGCGCGCTGCCGGATGGCGTCCTGCACCGCGCTGGACAGCACCAGGTCGAAGTTGCCCGCGCCGATGGTGCGCACGAACAGCACCGCGTCCGTGATCCGGAATTTCAGGAAGAACTCGATCGACCGCAGCGGCACATTCTCCTGTGTCGGGCAGGCCATCACCGGCGCGGAGTACGGGATCTCGGTCGCCGTGTCCACGACGAAATCGACCCTTGACCACGGATGCCACAGATAGTGGCGGCCGGCGTCGAGGGTGCGGGTGACGGCGCCGTAGCGGGTCAGCACGCCATTCGTGCCCTGTTCGATCTCGACGATCGAGGACCGCCACCACCACAGCCCGCCGGTCAGGATCAGCAGGAGCCCGGCGGTGTAGGCGAGCGCGGCCAGCGCCCCGTACGCCAGATCGGCGGCCCCGTCCGAGCCTGCCTCGCGCACACTCAGCATCACCCCGCTCAGCAGGGCGAACAGCCCCAGCCACAGCGGCAGCATCCACCACAGTCTGCGCCGGTGGCGGGGAATGATCACCGGGATCAGGGTGCCCGCCTCGCCGCCGCGCAGCAGCTGCGCGATCTCACTCCACGGGGCGACGGCCTCGGATATGACCGACCGGCGGCCGGCAGGTGCGCTGCTCACTGTTCGGCCCCGTCGGACTCGTCGAACCGCCCGAACCGCTCGGACGTCCCGGCCTGCTCGGCCGCCGAGGCCGCTACGGCCCCTGCGGCCTCTTCGGCCTCTTCGGAGGCGGCCCCGGCAGCCGCCTCCGCCGCGGCCCCGGCGGCCGCCGTCGTCTCTGCCGCCGCCGCGGCGGGCGCGGTCGGCACGGTTGGGCGGTCCGCCTCCAGCAGCGCGCTGATCTCCGCCTCGCGGGAGGCGATGCGGTCGGCGACCTCGCCGAGCCGCGCCCGCACCGCCGCCGTGTCCGCGTCCGTGAACAGCTTCGCGCCCCGCTCGCCGACGAGCTCCCGGGCCAGCTGCAGAAAGTCGACCCCGGCCGCGCCGCTGCCGTCCGCGGAGCCGCCGATCCGCACCAGGTGCGGAAGATGGTCCGCGACCTGCTCCAGCGTGTCGAGCACCTGCTGCTGGTAGCGGTACTCGAGGATCTCCGGCGCCTCGGCCGCGGTCACCGCACGGATGTCCAGCGCCTGCGCTTCCAGCAGCGCCGCGTTGGCCTTCGCCTCCGACTCGGCCTGCACATACCGCTGGCGGGCGAGCGCCTCGGCGCGGTTGGTCTCGCGCTCCACCGCGGTGTCCATCTGCGCCTGGTACTGGGCGATGTCGGCCTGGATCGCGGACAGCGTCTCCTGACTGCCCGCCAGCTCCCGGCTCAGATCGCCCTCGTCCTGCTCCTTGCGCAGCATCAGCGCGTACTCGTGGGTGTACGCCTCCTTCGCCATGCGCACCATCTCCGGGGCCGCCAGGTCCATGCGGTAGTTGCGGTCGGACGGCTCGGCGTGCGTGATGTTGGCGTTGGTCAGCTCCACCGCGGGCCGGAACTGCTGGTTCAGCTGCTCCAGCAGCCGCCCTGTGTCCTCGCCGACCATGTCGTAGATCCCGGCGGCCTCCTGCTCGTAGATGAGGCTGCGGATTGTCTCGCTCACCGCGTTGCTCAGCTTTTCCTCGAAGCCGCGCACCGCGCCCAGCGTGTAGACGAACTCGGTGGGGTCGCTGATGCGGAACTGGATGAACAGATCGATCGACGCCTTCACGCCCCCCTTGGTCGGGGCCTCGCGCACCGGCGCGTTGAACGGGTACTCACGGGTCGTGTTGACGATGTACGACACCCGCTTCCACGGGCTGAGCAGAATCACCCGCCCGGGCCCGACCACCCGCTCCAGCTTCCCGAACCGGGTGATCATCGCCTGGCTGCCGTCCGGCACCATCACCATGCCCTGCCGCCACCACACGAACACCACGGCGAGCACCGAGATGACCCAGTAGTGGACGCCGAAGAGCGGATGGCTCCACGGGGAGTCGTCCACGGCCGAGACGACCGCCGTGCCCACGACGCCCACCAGAAGCAGCGACAGCACCGGCAGCATGGACAGCAGCGAGCGGCCCCTGGGCAGCACCATGGGGCAGATCGCATGGACCTGCTCGCCGTCCACGCGCTGCTGCTCGCTGCGGCCCAGCGCCGCACCGGCGTCATCCAGAGCCACGGTCTTCTGCGCCATGACGGTGGCGATCGACCCGCCCTGCTCGCGCGCGGCCGGGAAGTCCGCCGGGTCCATGCCCTCCTCCTGCGGCTCGTGCCGCTCGTCGGAGTCATGCATGTCGTGCCGCTGCTGCCGTTGCTGCCCGCCCGAGCGTCCGGTGTGCCGCCGCAGCTCCTCTTCGGCGGCTGCCCGCGGACCGGTGCCGGAGGCCACCGCCTGGGCGGCTCTCCGCAGGCTCTGAGCCCGTGTTCGTGCCATGACGATCCCCCCTCCTTCGTTCCTTGCCGTTGTGTTCCCTGTCCTGGGGCGCCGTGCCGGGCGCCCCAGGACATCCCACACCATGCGCCGGGACGGGGGCAGGGAGGGTCCGAAGGCCAGGGCGGGGCTTCGTGCGGTTCGCGGCCGGCGGCGACCGCCTCGCTCACATGTTGGCAGCACGCGGTGTCGTCCGGTCCGGTCAGGAATCGGCGGCCGGGCAGTGCGTCGGGCGGTGCGCGCTCAGTCGCTGCCGCTTCCGGGCCGTTCGCCTTTCATGAACGCCGACCACACGCGCAGGGGCAGTGTCTCGCCCCTGCCCGGCGTTCCCGTGCCGGGTTCGTCGAGCGCCAGCAGTCCGCCGCCGTCCGGGGCGCTGCGGAAGACGGTGACGGCCGTCGACAGCTCCTCGCCGTATCCGACGAACCACCCCGCCGGGATCCGGTCCCCGCCGTCCGTGCGCCCGGCGGCGATGGGCCCCAGGCTGCGCAGGGTGGCGGCGTCGACGGCGTCCACGGCGACGTCCCGCAGCGCCCGGGTGAGTTCGCGGGCCGTCTGCGGGGCGATCGCCTGCCGGGAGCCCGGCCGTTCCAGGCCTGCCAGCGGTGTTCCCCGGTAGGTCGCCGAGGCCACGGAGTACGGTGCGGTCCGCCGTCCCTCGCGGGCGAACGTCGCATACGCTGCGGCCATCCGGATGGCGCTCGGCGTGGACGTGCCGAGCGCGAACGACGGGTCCGGCGCCGCCATGCTGTGCGGCAGCAGCCCGGAGGCGATCGCGGTTTTCCGCACCTGGCGCGGTCCGACGTCCGCGCCCAGCCGGCGGAAGGCGTCCTGGTCGCCGCGGACCAGGGCCCGGCGCAGGGCGAGCGTGTCCGGTGAGGCGATGTCTGCGCCGGCCCCGCCGGCGCCCGCCGGCGGGGGCACGGCGGTGTCGAGCAGTCCGGTGCGGGCCGATGCGAGGCTCTCGCCCGTCGCGCCGCCGTGCTCCAGGGCCGCCGCCAGGACGAAGGGCTTGAACGCCGACCCCACCGGCACCCCGGCCGTGTCGGCGTTGCTCGCGAAGTGACGTGTGGCGTCGGGCCCGCCGTACAGGGCGAGCACCGCGCCGTCCTCGGTCCGTACGGACGCGGCGCCGTACTGGACGTCCCGGTCCGCTGCCTGTCGGTCCGGGGCCTGCGCCTCGGCGGAGACTTCCTCCACCGCCCGCCGCAGCCGTTCCACCGCGGCCCGGTCGAACGTGGTGCGGATGTGGTACCCGCCCCTGCCCAGCGCCTCGGGCGTCAGCCCCGCCCGGTTCCGCAGGTCCTTGTTGGCCGCGTCGACGAGGTAGCCGGCCTGCCCTGCGAGGCCGCTTGCCGCCTCCCGCGGCCGGGGCTCGGGGAAGACGGAGTAGGCCGCCCGTTCCTCACGCGTCATCAGCCCGAGCTCCACCTGCCGGTCCAGTACATACCGCCAGCGTGCCTCCGCCCTGCGGCGGTTGGCCTCGCCGAGGGCCGGGTCGTACAGATCCCCGTTCTTGAGGAGCGCGGCCAGCAGGGCGCTGCGGGAGGGGTCGAGCTGCCGGACGTCCGTGCCGTAGTACGCCATGGCCGCCGCCTGGACCCCGTAGGAGTTCCGGCCGAACCAGCTGGTGTTCAGATACCCCTGCAGGATCTGGTCCTTGGACTGGGTCCGGGACAGCTTGACCGCCAGGCACAGCTCGCGGAGCTTGCGTTCGGCGGTCTGCTCCTGGGTGAGGAAGGTGTTCTTCACATACTGCTGGGTGATCGTGGAGCCCCCCTGGAGTTCCTCGCCGCGCACGACGCTGACCGCGGCCCGCGCCAGACCGCGGACGGAGAAGCCCGGGTCGCTGCGGAAGCCGGCGTTCTCCGCGGCGATCGCCGCGTTCTGCAGGGAGAGCGGGATGTCCGACAGCGGCACGCTCTGCCGGTTGACGGGGCCCACGCTCACCATCTGTGTGCCGTCGGCCCAGTAGTAGACCGTGGCCTCGGCCTGTGCTTCGGCGTTGGGGTCCGGGATCGTCGTCGTCGCGTAGACCCAGCCGGCCAGCCCGGTGACTGCGGCGAAGCTTAAGAGCACAAGGCCGAGGAGCTGCCGCCATGACGGCAGGAAGCGAGCCGGTCCGCTGCGTCCCCGGCGGGGGTAGTCGACACGGACGCGAAGCAGGCCGGCCGGGGCGGTGGACCGGCGCGGCGTCCGGGTGCTGCGACCCCTGCGGCGTATCACGGTGGAGGACCTCTTTCGTACGGTGAAAGCGGGTGCACTCTCTCCTACGGGCCGCGACGACCGCCCGTTCACCAGGGCCGCGGGCGGGCCGCCGTCAGCACCCGGCGCCGCGGCCCGAGGCCGGTCCCCGCCCGGTGCCGGCGCCGAGCACCGAGGCGGTGAAGTCCGCCAGCTGATCCCGCAGTTCCTCGCGGGGCACGCCCTTCCCGTCGGCCAGGTGCGCGACGAGGTCGGCCCGGGTGGCGGCGAGCAGCGCGTGAGCGGCGAAGCCGGCGGAGCCGGCGGCCGCCGGTCCCGGGGTCTGCTCCAGCAGGTCCCGGAGCAGGGTGTGCCAGCGCTCGTAGTGCTCGGTGCGGTAGGGGCTGTCCGCGCCGGCCGACTCCAGGGCCATGGCGAGGTGGCGGTTGTCGAGCTTGAAGCACAGGACGGCGTCGAGCAGGGCGGGTACGCGCACCAGCGGCGGGGCGGCGGGTCCCAGGGGCGGCGGTCCCTCCTCGACGGCCTTTCTGACCGGCTCGAGCCGTGCCGCGTACAGCGCGCGGATCAGCCCCGTGCGATCGCCGAAGGCGCGGAAGAGGGTCGCCTTGCCGACGCCGGCCGCAGCCGCGATGTCGGCCATGGTGACGTTCTGGGGGCTCTGGCACTGGGCGAAGAGCGCGTCGGCGGCCGCGAAGACGGCTGCCCGGTTGCGCACCGCGTCCTTGCGCGGTCTGCGCGCGTCCACGTGTTCCCTCCCTTGCAATCCGGACCGGCGGTCCGTATCGTCCATTGAAACGGACCGCGGGTCCACATCGTACGGGACGGAGGACCCCATGCCCATGCCCACGCACGCGACGCACGCGTCACCGGAAGAGCTCGACCGCCACGGCCTGCGCCTGCTCCTCGACAAGGACATTCCCGCCCGGCCGGGGCGGCTCGGGGGCGGGAAGGCCGTCGCCGCCTCTATACGCCACCATCCCGACCTGAGGATCCACCAGACCGCCGGCCCGCAGACCATCGTGGTCGGGATGCGCGGCGCGGGCCGCCTGGCCGGGATGCAGGGCCCCTTCGGCGTCACCGGCGTCCGATGACTGTCACCGGCGCCACCCTGGTCACCGGGGCCACCGGCACCACCGGCAGCCGAACCGCCGCCGCGCTGATCGCCGCAGGCCACCGCGTCAAGGCCGCGAGCCGTCGGGCCGCCCGGCTCCCGGGCGCGGAACCGGTCCGCTTCGACTGGTACGACCCCGCCACCTTCGGCGACGCTCTGCTCGGAGCAGAACGCGTCTACCTCGTCCCGCCGGTCGGCGACCCCGACCCGGCCGCGGTCATGCTGCCCTTCCTCCACCGGGCCCGCACCGCAGGCGTGCACCGCGCCGTGCTGCTCAGCTCCTCGGCCATCTCCGAAGGGGGCCCGGGCGCGGGGGCGGTGCACCAGGCCCTGCGGGGCCTGTTCGGCCACTGGGCGGTGCTGCGGCCCTCCTGGTTCATGCAGAACTTCACCGGCACGCACGCCCACGCCCGCAGCATCCGCGAAGACGCCGTCATCCTGACCGCGGCCGGATCCGGCCGTGTCGGATTCGTCGACGCCGAGGACATCGCCGCCGTCGCCGCCCGCGCCCTGACCGCCGCCCGCGCACCCAACGCCGACCTGATCCTGACCGGGCCGGAGGCGCTCTCCTACGACGACATCGCGGCCGTCGTCACCGAGGTCACAGGCCGCCGTGTGACCCACCGCCACCTGACGTGCGAACAGCTGCGTGACCGCCTGGCCGCGTCCATGCCGCTGGAATTCGCCGCCCTGCTGGCCGGCATGGACCGCGCCATCGCCCGGGGAGCCGAGAACCGGACCACCGACACCGTCCAGCGCCTCACCGGCCGGCCGCCGCACAGTTTTCGGACGGTGGCCGAACGGGAGCTGACACGGCGCAGATGACGTGCGGAGGCCATGGCGACGGCGCTGCGGGCACCCGACCGCCGCACACCACCGCCGAGCGCCCCCGCCGCCCGCCCCTCACCCGCCAGGCGCCGCACCGTATTGCCTGGCTGGGCGTGGCCCGTACTTTCCAGAACATTGTGCTCACCCACGGGACGGTTGCCGACAATCTGATGCTCGGCCGCCACTGCCTGACCCGTGCGGGATTCGTGGAGAGTGCGCTGCGGCTGCCTCGTGCGGTGGGGGAGCAGCGCCGCCACCGGGAGCGAGCGGCCGAGATCGCGGACTTCCTCAGCCTGAGGTCCGCTTTCGACAAGCCGGTGAGCTCGCTTCTGTACGGGGACCGCAAACGTGTCGAGATGGCGCGTGCGCTGTGCATGGAGCCCCGGCTGCTGCTGGACGAACCTGTCGCCGGCATGCATCCCGCCGAGCGGGCGGCCATGGCAGAAGCCATCGCCAAGGTCCGTGACGCGCTGGGCATCTCGATCCTGATCGTCGAGCACGACATGGGTCTGATCATGCGCATCGCCGACTCGGTGACCGTTCTCGACTTCGGCCGGTTGATCGCCGACGGGCCTCCCGAGCGTGTCCGGC
>NZ_JAOWCB010000002.1 GCF_026420845.1 Streptomyces sp. PR69
TCCGACCGTGCGCGGCAGGGGCCTGGCCGGCCACGACTTCCACGCGAAGCCGACAGGCGACCAGCTACGGCCGTTCCTCGACGGCTGGCACCCGCACCGGCCGGAGAAGGAGAAGCCACCGGAGAAGGAAGAGTCCCAGGCGGAAGCCACGCCGGCCAAGCCAGCGCCGGATCCATGGCGCGGCTTCACCGACGAACGTCTGGACCAAGGCTGGAGATATGGACCCCGAGGTCGCGCTCAATGGTGGAGGCGATGACGCCGTGCCCGCGGTCGCGTAGGGCCTTCACCGCCCGCTCGACCAGTTGCCCGAGCCGGATGACCTCGGCACGCAGGGCGACCAGCTCGTCGTAGCGATCGGCCTTGTCCTGGCCGCACCACTCACGGACGGTCCGTAGGACGGCCGCTTCCGCGTCCAGCTTGCGGTCGTCGCGGCGGCTGTAGGAGTACCAGGAGGACTGGGTGCGTTCCTCGTCGATGGCCTGCTGCTTGCGGTCCACCTCCGGCAGGATGTCGTCGGCTAGGCGGCTGGCCACGTGGCGCGCGATGCGCTCGGTGACCGGCCACCCGACCAGGCACAGGCCGTCGCGGTTCTCGTAGACCATCGGATCGCCGCGCAGCTCCGCGGGATCCATCCCGACAACCCAGGCGCTCTCGTCGAGGCGGCCCATCTCCAGGATCCCGGCGTCCGCGACTCCGCGCCGCAGGCGCAGCTTGCTCTTCGGGCGGACGAAGCCGAGGATCAGCCGCGCCGCCTCGAAGTCGGCACTCCCCCGTACGTCCCGCGACGCCTCGGCCAGCGCCAACTCGCTCGCGTCGTCCGAACGAAACGCCTCGACCTCCTCCCACCGTGCCACAAGGGAACTCGGGTTGACCCACTCCTGCAGTCCGGCGTCGTCTCCTTCGAGGAACCGCACATGGAGCCAACCGGACCTGCCGCGCTCGCCTGCCCGTACGACCTCGACCCGGCGGACCGCGCTCCCCAGCTCCTTCGGTCTCGCGCGGTACGCCCAGTGCTCACCAATCTCCATGTGCCTATTGAGCCAGGTCCGCCGACGCCTTCACCTGGCATTTGACAGATTCGCCAGAGCCCAGGGCTCGTCGCCGTTCCCGTTCGTGCGGTGCACGCCCGGCGTCATCACACACCCGTCGGTGCCAGCCGGGCATCTAGCGCTGCTTCCCAGCGCTCTGTCAGGCCATCCATGAGGCGCTGGCGCATGCCGGGGGTGACATGGGCGTAGCGGGCGGAGACGAAGCCGTCGATGTGGCCCATGCGTTCGTCCATGAGGACCTTCTCGGTGCCGAGGTCCTCCATCATGGTCCGGTGGGTGTGGCGAAGGCCGTGGGGCGTGAGGCCCTTGGCGATCGGGAGCCAGCAGGCGTCGGCCCGGTCGCTGGCACCGCGGCCTCTTGCCGGGATGCCGGGCCAGGGCTCGCCGAGCAACGGCACGGGCCAGGCTGGCTGTGGAGCCTTCTTCGGGTACCAGCCGGACACCGCCGGGGTGAACAGCCACGTGGCGAAACCGTTTCTTCGCCAGTGGGCCGCGTGCCCTGACACCACTCCGCCCCGCACGAACCCGAGGTCCGCGATGGCCTTCTCGACCCGCACCCGCCTGGTCTCGGTGACACGGTCGGGGTGGTTGAGGACGTTGGACACCGTCCCCGTGGACACCCCGGCGAGGCGTGCGACGTCGACGAGCTTCGCGCCCTGGTGGCCGCCGGTCCGAGCCGTGCCCTGCCCTCGGAAGACGTACGTCTTGCCGTGGCAGGAGCACGGCGTCGGCTTCGTACGGGCGACGTGGTTGGCGACCAGGGCCGACAGCCAGTCCATCGAGTCGATGGTGCGATAGCTGTCGTCCTTGGGCAGGCACCGGATCAGTTCGCCCCTGTCGAGTTCGTACAGCTGCCATTCGACGCGGACCGATCCGGGCCGGGCGTACTCGGTCTCCAGGCCGACGATCTCGCCCCAGCGCATGCCGGTGTACCCCTTGAGGACCACGGCGCGGCCGGACAGCAGGGCGGCCCGCTCGGCGGTCAGCAGGATGCCGAGCGCATCGGTGACGACC
The DNA here is from genome assembly GCF_026420845.1 of Streptomyces sp. PR69. Taxonomy (GTDB): domain Bacteria; phylum Actinomycetota; class Actinomycetes; order Streptomycetales; family Streptomycetaceae; genus Streptomyces. Next base: position 2,064 of record NZ_JAOWCB010000002.1, read on the forward strand.
TTCTCCGGGCCACGGTCCCGGGAGCGGCCGGCGCGCTTGCCGCGCCCCCGCCGCCTGGCTGCCGGGTTGGACGTGATCAGGCCCTCGTCGATCGCGTCCTCCAGGATCAAGTGGAGCGTCGAGCGCCAGGTCTTGACGCTGGAGGCCGCGTACACGGCCTTCTCCTTCTTCTCCCAGACGTCGACGTCCGTCCGCAGGATACCGGCGAGTGCCTTGTCCTCGAACTCGGGGAGCAGGTGCTCCTCGATGTGCCGCTTGTAGTTCTGCATGGTCGACGCGGCTAGAGCCTGTCGTCAAAGTGATCTTGGATTGTGGACCATGGTGTGGTGATACGTCGCCATGAGCTGTCTGATGCCGAGTGGGATCTCATACGCCCGCTGCTGCCCCGGCCCGCGCTGGGGCGGCCGCGGCTGGACGACCGGATGGTTCTCAACGGGATCGTGTGGAAGTTCCGCACCGGCGTCCCCTGGCGGGACGTGCCCAAGCAGTATGGGCCGTGGGCCACACTCCACACCCGCTTCCGCCGGTGGCGGCGGACGGCACGTTCGACCGGATACTGTGAACCGTGCAGGCGCAGGCGGACGCTGCAGGCGACATCGACTGACGGTGTCGGTCGACTCCACGATCATCCGTGGCCACCAGCACGCGGCAGGGGCCCGAAAAGAGGGCGCCACAGCCCGGCCCTCGGACGGTCCAGAGGCGGTCTGACCAGCAAAATCCACCTCGCTTGCGACGCGATCGGCCGACCCCTCGCCTTCGTGCTGACCGGCGGCAACACAAACGACTGCACTCAGTTCACCGCCGTGATGGACGCCATCAAGGTGCCCCGCCTCGGACCCGGCCGGCCACGGCTGCGGCCCGATCACGTCATCGCCGACAAGGGCTACAGCTCGAAGGCGATCCGCACCTGGCTCCGCCGGCGGGGCATCGCTCACACCATCCCCGAGCGAGCCGACCAGGTCCGCAACCGAGCCCGCAAGGGCAGCCTCGGCGGCCGCCCTCCGGTCTTCGACAAGGAGGTCTACAAACACCGCAACGTCGTCGAACGGTGCTTCAACCGCCTCAAGCAGTGGCGAGGCATCGCCACCCGCTACGACAAGACAGCAGAGTCCTACAAAGCAGCCATCACCCTCGCATCAATCCTGATGTGGGCCTGACACTTTGACGATAACTCCTAAGGCCTACACGCCCTTCGTGATGAAACGTACCGGCTCGGCGAGAATGGCAGCAGCGGAGTCCAGGTCGGCCAGCCGAGCGGACAGCGTTGCCTCAGCCAGCCTCGGCGGCAGCGCGTCACCGAATTTCAATCCCCGCACCGCCCGCTCGTCAACGGCGGGAAGGCAAAGCCGCTCCGGAGCGTCGCTCACGGCCTCCTTCCATGACACGGGGGTGAGGTCCTCCCGAAGCCGGATCCAGTGGTCGTTGATCCTCTGGGCGGGCACCGCGACGCTTTCCAGGGTCGCGGCCAGCGTCGCGTTTGCACGGTGGCCCGCCCAGGTCCACCAGCGCGCCTGCCCTGCTGTGTCGCGCACGACCAGAGTGCCTCCCGGATGGACCCTCTCTAGAAAGTGCTCACGTGCCTCCACCATTGCCGCGGTGGCGCGCCGGGTCAGGGTGACAGGAGGATCGGCGCCAAGCAGTACCTCACGCACGGCACGGGTAACTTCGAAGGATGCCCCCTGGCCGAACCCAGTGCCGCTCCACTTCGCCTTGCCGCCACCGTCGGCCGGCTCAACGAAGCAGCGCTTGCGCCGCCAGTCGATGTAGGTGACCTGCCAACTGCGGCCGGCAAGGAGAAGCCGACGGGGGCCGGCGACCTGCTCGGTGAGCAAGGCGGGGTCGGTACGGCCGATCTCGGTGCGGCCTTGGAGGACGGTGAACTGCGGTGGGGCGGTGAAGACGGCGGTGAGGTTCATGAAATGGCGGTGCCCGTATCGCCGTTCGGCTTCCGGGCCGATGAACAACAATCCGCCGTCCCGGTCGAGGTAACCCTCCTCGACGAGGTGCCGGACGATCGGTTCCGCCGACCCTCCGAACGGCCCCAGGCCGTTCCACCACTCCTGCCACAGCCGGTCTCCGACGCGGTGTTCCTGAAGGCAGAGTGCCAGCAGTTGCTGGGCGACGATGTGCCGGGGATCGGTCGGCGCGATCACGGGTTCCACCCAGCCTCGCGACCACTGGAGCAGGAGTCCGGCGGCACTCAGCAGACCGCCCTGGTCGAGTGTGAGGAAGAGGCAGTTGCGTGTCGTTCCAGGGCGGCGCCCGGTACGTCCCAGGCGCTGCAGGAACGAGGCGACGGAGGTGGGTGCGTCGATTTGAATGACACGGTCCAGGTCGCCCACGTCGATGCCTAGTTCGAGTGTGCTCGTGGAGATGATGACGCAGTCACGCGCTTCGGCAAACGCGGTCTCCGCGCGTCTGCGTTCGTCGAGGGAGAGGGAGGCGTGCGAGAGGAACGTGGTCACGCCCTTGGCCCGCAGCTTGGCGCCCAGTTCCTCGACCAGGCGCCGTGACTCGCAGAAGACGAGCCGCTTCTCGCCACGGTGGAGGACGCTGATGACGGTCGCCGCGTTGTCGAGCGAGCCGACGTAGTCGAGCTGAATGTCACCTGGTGGTAGGGGAGCCGACGTCGGCTGGGTCTCGGCCAGGTGGGGCGCGATCACGCGGCCCGGGCGCCGCCCTGCTCCCGATCCCTGGAGCCAGGTGAGCAGGGCTTCGGGGTTGCCGACGGTCGCGGAGAGGCCGACGCGCTGCAGGGAGCGGCCCACGACGCGCTGCAGGCGCTCCAGTACGGCGAGCAGGTGCCAGCCGCGGTCGTCGCCGGCGAAGGCGTGGACCTCGTCGACGACCACGGCCCGCAGGCCGGAGAAGAAGGATGCGTGGTCAACGTTGACGCTGACCAGCATGGCTTCCAGCGACTCGGGGGTGGTGAGCAGCACGTCGGGCCGGGAGGCGAGGATGCGCCGCCGGGCGCCGGCCGGGGTGTCGCCGTGCCACAGGGCCGCGGTCCGGCCGAGCCAGGCGGTGTAGGTCTCCACGCGCGGCAGCAGGTTGTTCAGCAGCGCCTTGAGGGGGCACACGTACAGCACCGATGTGCCGGACCAGCCCTGGGCGTGCATCCGGGACAGCAGGGGGAAGCAGGCGGCTTCGGTCTTGCCGCCGGCCGTCGGGGCCAGGAGGAGGGCGTCGTCTCCTGCCGTCAGTGGCGCGACGGCGGCCTTCTGGAGCGGGCGCAGGTCCTTCCAGCCCAGGGTGTTGACGATGTGGTGGACCAGCGCCGGTTCCAGGCCGTCAGCGGCGGTCACTGCAGGTCCAGCTCGATGTCGTCCGCCCGGTCGGCGGCGGCGTTACGTTCGGTGTCCGTCAACTCGCCGCCCGAGATGGTGAGCTGGTAGTGCTTGCGCGGGTCGAAGTCCTCGAACTCGTCGACACGGTCGAGGACGTCGGCGACGAGCTTGCGCAGGAAGACGCGGGGGGCGATGCCGACGTTGCCGCCCAGCCCTCCGGTGACGGCGGTGGCGAGTTCGCCGACGTAGGCGTCGTCGACCCGGGCGGTGACACGCTCGGGATGGCGGGCCACGCCCCGGTAGAGGTCCCGCGCTTTCCGGCCGAGTTCCCCCAGGCGCGGGAGGTCGAAGCCGGGCAAGCGGAGCTGGACGGCGCGGGGGGAGTCGAAGCGCGCATCTGTGGTGAAGTCAGTGGCGAGCCGCTGGGCCAGGGGCGGGAGCCGCTGGACGCCCTGCTGGCCGTCGTAGAACGCCGGGGTCCCGGTGATGACGAGGAAGAGGCCGGGGAAGCGGCCGGCGTCGATCTCGTCGAGGAGCTGGCGCAATGCGTTGAGGCCCTTCTCCCGGACATCGCCGCGGACGCGTTGCAGGGTCTCCGTCTCGTCGAGTACGAGGAGCAGCCCCGGGTGGCCGCAGTCGCGCAGCACGGTCAGCAGACCTTGGAGGAAGCCGAGCGCGGCGAAGTGGTCCAGGTCTCCACGCACTCCGGCGGCCCGGCGGGCGGAGGCGGCAACTGACTTCTGGCCGCCGAGCCAGGCGATCAGGGCTTCCGACGTCGCGCCGTCCCCGGCGGTGACGGCACGGCGGTAGCCGCGCAGGGCGGCGGCGAACGCGGGCGTGGTGCGGGCGACGTCGGCGAGCCGGCGTTCCATCAGCGTGTCCACGGCGTCGGCGAGGGCTTCCTCGTCGTCCTCGTCGATCTCCGAGCCGTCGAGGACCTCCTCCTCGAGGGTGTAGAACCACGAGTCAACAACCGCGCGCAGCGCGCTGGGCTGGTGTGTGGCGGTGGCCAGGCGCTCGGTGAGCCGGCGGTAGACCGTCTCCAGCCGGTGCAGCGGTGTCTCAGTCTCGGAGATCTGCACTTCCGCGGTGGCGAGTCCGGCACGTTTGGCCCGCTCGGCCAGCCAGCGGGCGAAGAAGGTCTTGCCGGAGCCGTAGTCGCCGCGGACGGCGTGGAAGGCGGCACCGCCGCGGGTGACGGTGGCCAGATCGTCTTCCAGGGCGGCTGCGAACCGGTCCAGTCCGACCGCGAACAGGTCGAGGCCGGACTGCGGGACCGTGCCTCGCCGCAGGGCGTCGATGACCTCGCGGCGGCGGACCGCGCTCACGGAAGCGGGGTCGGTCACGCCTTCTCCTCCTCCCGCTGTCCGTCTTCGGCCTCGTCCGTCTCCGGCACGCTCTCCTTCGGCAGGAACTGCTCGCGCAGGAGCGGCACGTCGAGCTTGACCGCGTGTCCGCCGTCGATGAACCCGAGGACGGGATACCCCTCGACGTTCAGCAGCCGCTGCACCGTGGCGACGAAGCCCTCGATGTTGCGGCGGACCCGCCCGGTCGCGGAGATCGCCGCGGCGAGAGCGGCCGGGGACATCGTCCCGCCCGCCGAGACGAGTGCGTCGATAACCGCGGCTACCACCTTCGCCTCGGGCGCTTTGCGGACGTACTCCTTCTGGGCCGCGTACACCTCGCTGCTCACCACCGTGCTGCCCAGCGACTCGGCCACTGGCGGTCCGGCTTCCGACCGGGCGGCCGGCGGCGCGTCGGTGGTCGGCGCGCTTTCGGAGGGTGCCGTGGGTCGGGCGGGCGAGGGCACCGCCGGCTGATCAGCGGGCACGTCGGCGGACTCCGGAACGTCACCGATGACCTGCGTCCGCCACCAGCTCGGCGTGGACAGCTCGCGCGGCAGCGGCACCCAGTCCCTCGGGGCTTCCTCACCGGCCGGCAGCAGGACGAGCACCGGGACGGTGACTTCGGCCAGGGAGGCTCCGCCGTGGTACCCGGCGCGCCGCCCGGTGTAGCGGATGTCCTCGCGCCACGGCAGGACCACTGCTCCCCCGCCCTCTCGCACCCTCGGGCCGTGGACGGCAATCTCCCCTTCCCCCACCACGTCCCCGGTGCGCCAGCGGGCGGACTCCGCGCCCTCTGCGGCGGCCGTCGGGCCGTCGGTGCGGCTGCCGCGCTCCAGGACGTGTCCGTGGTCGGCGACGAGGATGACCGGGCGGCCGTAGCTGCGGGCGGCGGCGAGCAGTTCCCGCAGGTGCGTGACGTCAGCCAGGGACCAGGTGGTGCCACGGCCGTGCCGGCCGTTGTCCAGTGCCTCGTCGATGGTGTTGAGGACCACGCCCACCACGGCGTCGGAGGCGAGGGCGGTCATGAGTTCGTGCGAGAGCGCGTGGCCCGCTTCGCCGCCGATGGCGGCCTTGTGGAAGAGGGCTGCCGCCTTGCGCCGCCGCTTCCAGAAGGCGGTGAAGCCGCTCGTCTCGGCCGACTGGCCGCCCTCGGCTGCCTCGCCCGCCAGCAGGGAGGCACGGCTGACGCGAGTGATCGAGGGCAGCATGGAGACGGCGGCGAGCCGTGCCGGGGTCTGGCCTGCCTCCGGGCGGGGCACGATCTCGCGCCAGCCGTCGCGTTCCGCCTCCTCGCCGAGCTGGACGGCGACCGCGCTGCTCATGCCGTCGAGGACGAGGAGGAGCGGAGCGGCCTGGCCGGTCAGCGGGCGTACGACGGTGTCCAGCACGTTCTCGACGACGAGGCAGCCGTCGGGGTGCTGGGCGGTGGCGTGCGCTGCCCAGGCGGCGAGCCTCCGGGCGAACTCCTGATCGAGGCGCTGCCTGCGCTCACGTGCCTGCTCGTAGAGGGCTCGCAGGTCCCGGCCGGTCTCCACATCACCGTCGGGGTCGCCCGCCCACAGCACGGTGAGCGCTCGGTCCACCCAACCCCAGTCGGAGACGTGGGCCCGTACGGCGGCGGCCACGCCGGTGACGGCGGGCTCGGGGCCGTTGAGCCGGCGCGCCACTCGTACGGCCGTCTCGGCGGCCTGGACCTGGTCGGGGCGGAGGCCGGCCAGGGCGTGACCGAGCAGGTCGGCCAGCGCGGCCACACCAGCGGCCGGGGAACGGCGGGCTTCCGCGACGGTCCGGCGCAGTTGCGCGGTGAAGCTGGAGGGGAGGAAGCGGCTCGCGATGAGGCCGAGGGTGAGGCCCGCCCTGTCAGCCAGCTCGTCGGCCCGGGCCAGTACGGCGTCGACGCGCTGGCGGGCGTCCTGGCTGGTGCGGGCGTCGGCGATCCAGCGGGTGAGGATCCCCTCCACGGCGTCGGTGAACACGGCGAGTTCCGACCGCCGGGGCATGACCTGCCCGAACAGCCCGCCGAGGGCGAGCACGGTGTCGGGCTGGGCTGCCGGATCCCGCAGTGCGGCGCCGAGCAGTCCGAGGGGCAGGGCGTCGTGGCCGAGTCCGGCCTCGGCGAGGGACAGCAGGACGGGGACGGCCGGTCCGGCGACCTCCGCGAGCCACTTCTTCAGTTCGGCGCGCTCGGTGGCGCCCAGTTCGGCGAACCGCCGGGGTCCGGCGGGTGTGCGCGACCAGGCGAGCAGCGTGTCGGCGTCGAGGGTGACCTGCCCGTCTTCGCCGGAGGAGCCGTGCACCGCGCGCAGGCCGAGCCGTTCGGCGCTGAGGACGCGCAGGGCCGCGTCCCGGGTGAGTACTCCACCGACGCGCGGCCAGCCGCCTTCGGCCGGCTCCGCTTCGACCAGGGCTTCCAGGAGCCACCGTTCGCGGTACATGCGCGGGTCGAGGGCGGTGGCGCCGAAGCGCTGGAGGACGACCTCGGCGTTCTCGACGGTGAGGGTCTTGCGCCGTACGGCCCTGCCGCGCACGTCCCAGCCGAGCTGCTCGTCGTCGACGCCCGTCGTGACGACGAGCACGTCGGAGGAAGCGGCTGCGCTCCGGTGCTCGCGCAGGGCGGCGACCACGCCGAGGACGGAGGCTTCGTCCCGCACGTGGACGCGCCGCGCCTCGCCGTCCAGGGTGACGGTGAACCGGGGCGGGGCGCCGGACGCGTACTGGCCGTGGACGAGCACGAGGCTGCGCTCGCCCAGGTCCTTGGCGTTCGCGGCAAGCAGGGCCTCGACGGTACGACGGCCCACCCGGGGCAGGACCGGGGCCATCAGCAGGCGTTCCCGTCGCCCGGTTCCGCCCCGGTCCCGGCGGAACCGTCAGGACCGGACCCGGTGTCGGTGACCGGCTGCCAGGAGACCTGGATGCGGGTGCCGGGGTGGGCAGCGAGGTAGGCGCGAATCTCGGCGTCGAGCTCGGCGACCGTGGTGGCCAGCGACACCTCCAGCCGGGTGGGCTCGATGAGGTGGACGGCACGCTGGCGACCGGCCTGTCCCGGGACGGCGGTCTGCGCGCCGCCCTGCCCGCGGGAGACGTCGTCCGGCGTGGAGGGCTGGTCCGGCGCGGGCGTCGAGGGGACGGAGGGCTTGCCGTGGTCGGTGAGGCTGATGTCCTCGGCGGTCGGCTCCGGTGTGACCGGTGCGACCGGGGTGCTGGGCTGGGCCGCCTGGGCAAGGCGGGTGGCCTCGCGCAGCAGCGCCATCACGGTGTCCGGGAGCCGGTCCAGCACGGGCACCAGCGAGACGGCCTGCTCGTGGTCGCGTGCGGTGCGGTGCACCTCGTCCAGGAACCTGGCCGCTCGCTCGCCTACGCCGCTCTCGCGTCCGACGAGGTCGCGGCAGACCGTGTCCAGCAGCGACCAGTCGGTGCCGCGCAGCGCGGCGGCCACTTCCGGGGCGTGCCGCAAGGCGCCCGCGATCTCCTCGTCGGTCACGTCGTACGCGGCGGCGGCCAGCTCCCGCACGCACGCGGCTGGTTCGGTGGTACGCAGTAGCCGGGCGACGAGGTCGGCGGCGGCCTTGGTGGACTTCAGGCGGGGCGCGTCGACGCCGCCGGGCCCGGTCAGCCCGAGGTGGGCGGCGTGCTGTGTCAGGAGGGTGCGCACTTCGCCGAGGGCCACGCGATGTTCCTCCGCAACCGCGCGCACGCCTTCGGCGAGCCGAGCAACGTTGCGGGCGAACAGGACCCGCGAGACGGTCCTGCCGAAGATCGTCCCGGCGCGGCCGAGCGCGGTGTGGAACTCATCCTCGGTGGGCAGTTCCACAGCCCTCAGGCCATACCCGGGGCCGATCCGCTCCAGATCCGGTGCCTTGGGCAGCGGCGAGGTCTGGTACACCCAGGTGCGGTCGTCGAGCAGGGCGTACGTGGCGATGATCAGGTTGCTGACGTGGCGGTCGAGGCCGGTGTAACCGAGGTCCTCGATCCACCGGCGGATGTCGTCGACGGACAGTTCCGGGCCGGCGTCGGGGGTTTCCGCAGCCTTCTTGTTGATGCGCAGGCGCCAGTCGGTGGTCACGTTCAGCGGCCCGTCGTGGACCTCACCGAGCTGGAGGGCGTGCACGATCCGGCGGACGACGGGGAGGTGCTGGCTGTCGACCACAACGCGCCGAGAGCCGTCCTCCATCGCCCTCGTGATCCATTCGAGCGTGGTCTTCAGCTCGCGGGTGGTGACGGCCTTGCGGGTAAGCCGCGGGTCGAAGTCGGGGTGCTTGGGATGGCGGGCGCTGAGGAGCCCGTCGGCGAGCAGGAGGAGGTTCCCCTCGAAGCCGACTGCTGGTTCGGGCCGGGTGCGAGTGAAGCCCGGCTGGAGCGAGATCAGGTGGTGGCTCTCGGGCACCTCGGCGCCCGCGGTGCCGGGCTCGGCCCTGTTGATGCCGTAGAGCTGGAGCAGCGCGTCGGTGAGCTGACTGGTCAGGCTGTCGCGGGACGCCTTGAGCTGGTTGCGGATCTGGACGCGCTCCTCGGCGGGGCGGGTCGCGGTGTGGTCGTCAAGCCGGTCACGCTCCAGCAGATAGTTGATCTTGAGGAGGCGGCCGAGGCTGCGGGCCTTCTGCTCGGACAGGAAGTGCGGCAGCCAAACGATCGTCGGTGCCGTCCTCCCTGCGCGCTTCATCCGCTCCACCCGCTGCACGTCGTCCATCGGCGAGCGGCCGTGGTCGTCGAAGGGGTAGTCGAAGACGAAGCGGATGTTGCCCTCGGTCTGCGGCGTGAACTCGGCGTCGGGAAGGTGCGGGTCGCGGACGTTGCCGAAGACGAACTCGACCGTGCGCTTGGTGCCGCGCCAGACGACCGTCCGCTCGCACACGAACGCCTGGGCGTCGGGGATGCCCAGCGCCGCCCACAACTGGTCCTTGATCCACTGCCGGCGGTAGCCGTCCTGGTCGGCGACGCCCTGCACCTCTTCCAGCAGCGGCTCGACGTCCAGGTCGGACAGGTGCAGGTGGAAGACGGGGTCGGCGGGGTCGCCCTCGCTGCGCAGCTCGCCGTCGAAGCCCTCGGCCTGGAGCTCCTGCAGGCGCTTGACGGCGACGGCCCCCGCGTCCCCCACCCGGGTCCTGATGGTGCCGTGGTTCAGCGCGGCGAGCCGGCCACCGGTGAGCCGGGTCAGGGCGGGCACGTTGGGCGCGAGGGAGGCCAGCAGCAGCGTCTTGACCAGGCGCTCGTCGGTCTGGAAGCGCTTGTCGTCCGCCGAGCCGTACTTCGTAAGCAGGTGCTCGCGGACGCGGGCGTGGAAGCGGTGCGCGATCTCCGACTCCTTGCGGAGCTTCGCGGTGAACGCCTCACCGGTCCGTTCGGCGATCACGTCCCACAGGTCGCCGATCGGAACGAGCTGGCCGAGCCGCAGGTCGTCGCGGTGCCGCCGCAGCAGCTCCTGCACTAGCTTGAGACCGGTCCGCTCGCGCTGCAGCGCACCGGACAGATCGACCAGTACGTTGAGCAGCGCCGGGGAGAGCGGATACAACGTGCGGAAGTCGTCCCAGCTCGCCTCGGTGCGCCCCTGCGCATCGAGCAGCACCTGCCGCACCTCGTCCCGCGACGACTCCACGAGCTTGAACGCGTCGTCGCGCGCCTGCTCCATGCCCGGACGGGGCGCGAGCACGCGATGCTTGATGATCTCGACGAGATTGCTGTCCTCCAGCTCCACGACGTCGATCCGGCCCGCGAGGTAGTCGACCTGCTGCTCCAGGTTCTGCACGTCGGCGCCTGCCACGTCGGAGCCGATGAGCTGGGACAGGTCGCGCTGGCGGGAGATGAAGGAGACGATCGGCACGGGCCGGCCGCTGTCGGCGGACTCGATCAGCTTGACCAGCCGCTGCACCTGGTCCCGGACGAAGTCCTGGTCTCCCATGTGCGCCTGGAGCCACAGGATCAGCTCGTCGAGGAAGAGGACGACGCCGTCGTAACCGAGCGACTGGGCGTGGCGGGAGACGACCTTGAGGCCGTTTTCCAAGGGGATGAAGGACTGCGCGTCACCACGGGCGGCCTGCGTGTACGCGGCCATAGGCCCGGTCAGCAGCGCCGACACCAGCCGCTCCCGCTCCTCGCTGCCGGGCGGCGCGGCGAAGGCCCGGTCCAGCTCGGCGGTGCTCCAGCCGCCCGTACCGGGCAGGTCGGCTCCCCCGTCGATGCCCGGCAGGTCGTCCTCGTCGTCCTCGGCCCCGCCGCCGGGGATGGCCGCCGCACCGGCTCCGAGCCACTGCCGAAACTTGTCGTCATCGCCGAGGAACTTCCGCTGCCTGTCCGCGTCGGCGAGCAGCGCGTCCGACCGGTAGACGGCGGGGGTCGCCGCCTCCGGGTGCAGCTCCCGCACGGTGTGGACGTACCCGCCGAGCAGCGCCGAGTCGAGATCGGTCGATCCGACCAGGTGGTACGGGATCATCAGGAACCGGCTGCCGCCCAGCCAGTCCCGGTGCTCGGCGACGACCTCCTTCAGCCCCCGCTTGTCCAGCGCCCCCTCGTGGCCGTTGAGCACAGCGTGCAGCACGGTGAGGAAGTGGCTCTTACCGGCACCGAACGAGCCGTGCAGGTAGGCGGCGTGCGAGTCCCCCGTACGAACGGCCTTGGCGACGATGCCGAGCGCCTTGCGGAACGCCTTCTGCAACTGCTCGGTGACGACGTACTCCGCCACCCGCTCGTCGGCCTCGTGGAAGCCCTGGGAGAGATCGACCTTGAAATCGCCCGCGTGGACGTCCTCCTTGATGTCGATGACATCGCGGAGAAAGAGCTCGGTGGTCGACATCAGGCGATCATTCCCTCACTGTGCTGGCGGCCGGCCCGGACAGCGCCCCCCTCAGGCGTTGGCGCAACGTCCATCTTGCCAGGTGGGTCCGGCAGTGGGAGGGGAGATCGCCACCGCTTCGGGGCAGGGCAGCACAGTGGGTGACCGTCCGCAGACGGATCGCCGGGCGCGCTCACGTGCGGTGTCCGGCGCGGGTGCCCGCCGGGAGATCCAGCTCCGCCCACACCGTCATCCCCGGCCCGGTGCGTTCGGTCACCCCAGGGGGAGACCAGAGCACCGACCAGAAGCAGGCTCCGGCCTCCGTTGGCGCCGTCAGGCAAAGCCAGGCCCTGAGCCCGCAAGCTGTGCATGTTCGCGACTCCAAGGACACCCGAATCCAGCCCCTGCTCGTGTCCCCCCACCGCCTGGTCGGCCTTCACCGCGCACGCGTCCGGCACCGCCCGCTGAGTCACCGGTCGGCAGCTCGGAGGAGAGCACAGCGGCTCTCCCCTCTTGCCCTGTGCTACGCGTCGCCCAGCTCGGTCTGTTCGGTCGTCTCCCGGCGCTGTACGGCCTTCCGTCCACGCGTCTTCCGTACCGGACGCCAGTCCTTCATCTGCGCCTCGCTCACGCCGTGTGTGCGCAGGTACCGCTGGAACTCCGCCTCCAGGTCCTCGGCCGGCGAGCCCTCCCACTCGTCATCGTAAGCGCTGTACCACTGGTGTACCCACGGCATGACCTCATGCAGTCCGGCTAGCAGCGGTACGAGCCGTTCGGCGCCCCAGGCATCGCTCCTCACGCGCGTCTCGATCAGTTGCGTGAGGGCCAATGCCTGGTCTTTGGGGTCCCAGCCAGCCCAGCCGAGCATCAGCGTGGAGTCGCTGTCCGGACCCGCCTCCGGGTAGGAGATGAAGCGTTCCTTGGGGACGTCGAGCTTGCCGCGGTGGATCCAGTAGGACTGCTTGAGGAAATCGGAGGACTTGTACTTGGTCGGCGGGTCGATGGCGAGCCTCGTGCCCGTACGATCTTCCTCTCGCTGCTTCTCCCAGACTTTCTCCCACTCGCGGCGGGTACGCAGGCCGGAGTCCTTGTAGCGCATCGCGGCGAGGTAGGGCACGTGCTCGTCGGCGATGATCTCGTTGAGGACCTGTGCGAGGGGGAGGTCCGGTTTCTTCAGGTGGTCGGCGGCGTAGAGGGCGGCGACCGAGGTGAAGTCGGGGTCGGAACCGAGCCGGTCGGCAACATTGTTGACGGTCAGCGTCCGGGGTCGGCGCATCCCCTCATGCATTTCAAACCACAAGTTCTCGTCCTCGCAGCGGTCCAACAGCCAGTTCCGCAGCGCGGCACGTTCCTTCTTCTCCCATGAGTCGGTAGCCCAACGCCGCTTGCACTCAGGGCGCTCGATGAGGGCGATGTCCTTGCGGCTGGTGATGAGGTCTATACGGGCCTGGACGATCTTCCGGTACCAATCCGGCCAACGGGTGGGGATCTTGGTGACGGGCTCCGAGCCGTGGCGCGTGAACCAGGCGGTCTCCACCTCCCCTGCTTCGACCTTCCGCGCGAGGACGATCTCGAAGGCGCGCTCACCGAGCCTGACCTCGGGGATAGTCTCAAGGTCGGCTGACGGGGTCCCGGTCCGAACGACCTCACGGTCGGTGAGCAGCCCGTAGAGCCCGTAGACCTGCCAGTCCAGTTCCTCTTGCAAGGCGATCATGCGGCGGCGGACCTTGGCGTGCACGTCTCCCGCGTCATCCAACGCTTGCCGCGTAGGCACGGCAGTTGCGGCCACGGCCGAAGGCTCAGACTCGGCGAGCTTCTGCGCCTGAGCGTCGAGTACGCGGCCGAGGTGACGCGAAAGCTTGGCCGGGAGCGGGAACTCTTGCAGCTTGGTCCCAGTGAACTCATATCGGTCGATCCACGCTTCGGGGGTCCACCGATTACCCCCACCACTCGAATTGTCAGTTCCTCCCTTGGCCTGACTGACCTGCTTCAGCCAGAAACAAGCCGCCGAAGAATTGAGCACGCCCAACAGCTTCAGGTGCTCATCCTCACCGGTCCCCTCGGGCAGCTTGATCACAGGAGCGGACTGCTTGAACACCTTCCCGCCCCGGTCCAGCACGAAGTGGTTGTGCGTCGCCACGAACGCGAACGCAATGCCCAAGGGCACCGAGTAGCGTTCCGGATGCCAACGGCTCCACTCGTACCAGGTCAGCCCGATTTCCTCGTGCGTGCCGCCGGGCTCGCGGCGCAGCCTGAGCATGCTGCGCTGCGCCCACAGCAGACGCTCGGAAGCCGGGTCGGAGATGCTGGCAGACAGGTCGCGACCGTATGGGAACAGCGCCTCGGTCTCGGGTTCGAGGTCCCAGTCCCGGATGACGGTGCCCTCCACCAACGGCACCACCCGACTCGCCGCCACTCCGTGTCTGGTCCAGGTGCCCGGCGGAGCGAAGTACGCCTCGTCCGCACCCGTGTGCGCGGTGCGCCCGATCAGCTTCACGCGCGAGCCCAGCAGCTCCGCCCCCGCAGCGGTGAGCTGACCGAACACATCGGAGGCGCCGCCGCCGCTCAGCGACCAGGGTGCCTCAGCGAAGTGAGTGCGGTCGAAGTCCGCCACCGAGACCCAGTCCGTCTCGCTGCCCGGCCGGTCGACGTACCTGACGATCTCCTTCCAGACCCGCCCTTCGGCAGCGTTTTCCGGCTGCTCCGGCTCTCCGCGTACACCCAGCACCGCCCGGATGGTCCTGCTGCCGCTGGGCACGCGGTTGCGCCCCACGAGAATGACCGTGGGAGTACCGTGCCCGGGAATATAGGCGCCCGAGGTGTCGATCACGTGCGACAGCTCGACCTCGTTCCGGAAGACCACCTCGATCAGGTTGCGTCCGAACTCCCGCTTCATGAAGGAGTTCGCAGTGATCTGCCCGACAAATCCACCGCCGCCCTGGCGCCCGCCCGGTCCCTTCACCGCAAGTTCGAACATGCGCTGCGCGAACGGCACCGACAAGGCGAAGAGACCCACACAGGCGTCGTAGCCCTTCTTGTAGTTCTCCTTCTCCTGCTTGTCCTTCACCGTGATGTACGGCGGGTTCCCCACCACCACGTGATACGACCCCCGCCCCAGCAAGTCCACCCGCTTCGCGTACTCCCACACATCCTCCGTGGCGTACGCGTACGTCTCCCCCTCCTCGCGCCCCACCACCGACTCCGCGAACAGCGTGTCCAGGTCGGTCTGGATGCCGGCCGCTTCCCGGCCGTGCAGCAGTGAGTCACCCACGGCCACGTTGATGGGGAACGGCGGCGCGTCCGCGAGCCGCCGCGTGCCCGCCGCGCGCATCGCCGCAACCAGGAGCCGGAAGCGGGCGATGCTCGCGGCGAAGGGGTTCTTGTCGCAGCCGTGGACGGACTCCAGCACCCGGCGGACCAGCGTCCAGTCGTCCGTGCCGGGTTCCGCCTGGCGCCACTTGTCCAGCAGGCGGTGGAAGATGCCGAGCAGGAAGTGGCCGGAGCCGCATGCCGGGTCGATGGTGCGCAGGCCGCGGCGCTCCCGGCCGTCGGGGCCGGTCCACACGGGGTTGAGGCCGAAGCCCTGCCCGTCGTCGGCGACCGCCGGTTCCAGGGTCAGGTCGAGGATGAACTCCTCGACGAACTCGGGGGTTTGCAGCAGCGCGTACGTCTTGCGGGCATGCTCGCTCAGGTCCTGGTAGAGGTCGCCGAGGAAGCGGGTGTCCCACTCGGCGTCGGTGAAGTCGTAGCGGATCTCGCCGTCCGCGCCCCAGCGGCGCCAGAACATCAGCAGTTCCGTCGCCATCTCGTAGCCGGGGGTCAGTCCCCACAGCGGATTGTGCCGCTCGTCGAAGAGGCCGGCGGCCGTCTCGTTGGTGCTCGCCAGGTGGCGGAACGCCTCGATGAGCCAGTCGCGGTTGTTGTGGTGCGGGTAAGTGCGGAAGTGCGCCTCGTGCCGGGCCTCCGCCTCGGCGAGACGTTCACCGGGTCCGGCGAGGTACGGCTCGTCGATCAGGCCGTTGTCCTCGCAGAAGCGGACGAAGACACAGCCCAGCACCCACGCCACTGCGGCCTGTGTGACACGCTCGTCGCGCCAGGCCGGGTAGGACAGGGCGGTACGCCGGGCCTCCTTCGCCTCGCGCCACTCACGGTCCAGGCGGGTGCGGAACTCTTCCTCGGACTCGCTGCGCGACCGCAGATCGTTCTCCAGGTCGACGACCAGCTTCTTCAGGTCCTTGAGCAGGCCCGCCTTGTCCGTGCCTGTAGTCGTCACCGTCACTCTTCGCTTCCTTCTCCCTGCACCGCGTCAGCGCCCCACCGCGTCCTGAGCGGACCGGACCTCCCATCCTGCCGCACCCGCGCCCCCGGACCGCGGCCCAGGGGAGTCGCAATCCGGGAAAGGCCCGCGCGACCCTCCTGATCGACTCGTTAAAGTGATCGTCGTGACGGCCTCGACACCCTCCGCGACCCAGCCGCCCGCGTTCGCGACGGCGAGCAGGAACCACTATCGCGCGGCTACTCTGGCCGCGGAGAGGGACCTGCGGATATCCGCCGACCATCTGGCCGGGCTGGCCGCTGAGTGCGCCGTGAAGGCGATTCTCATCGACTTCCTCGGCTCCCGGCTCAACGCTCGGAACATGCCGGAGAATCCGGAAGTAGAGGCTCTCTATCGTGTGGGCAACACTATGAAGTGGAAGAAACAGCACGGGCACCTCCCCGAGCTGTGGGAACACCTCACCGCCATCGCCCACCGCCGCCGGGGAGGCGGATCGGGCGCGCTGTTCACGCAGCTCATATGGGAGAACCCGTTCGCCGGCTGGGACGTCGCGGACCGCTACTGCGACGGCACCGCGATCACCGAGGCGGACATAGACCGGCACCTGAAGGCCGCGTACGCCCTCATCGCCGCCCATGAGCAGGCCGGCATCCTGGGAACGAGGACCCGCGCATGAGCCGTTCCCGCGCGCGGTTCGACACCGCCTGGCAGGCCGCCCTCGACCATGCCCGGCAGGCCGCCGCACAGTTCGGCATGGACGTCGTCGTCACACGGGATGTGCTCGGTCGGGCCTGCCTGCTCATCGACGACCAGGGACGGCCCCTCGCGCACGACGACGCGAACGTCGTGGCCCTCCGTGACTCGTTCAAGGCCGCCACCCGCCCCTTCACTGGGCTCGAACCTCTGCTCTTCGGCGACAAGCTCTTCGCACCCGAGCTGTACTTCGATGCCGACGACCGCGTGGAGGTCAGCCCCCGGCAGGCCACGGGCACCGGGGTCGGCAGTGTCCACGCCCTGGAACGGACCGTCATCGGCACCGACTGGGCCCGGAGCGCCCCCGCGCCGAACGCCGGAGCGTCCCGCCGCCGGGACCGGCGGGTGGCGCTGTACGGCTTCAAGGGCGGAGTGGGGCGCACCACCGCCACCGCCGTCCTCGCCCGATACCTGGCCGGAACAGGCCGCTGCGTGCTCGTGGTGGACCTCGACCTGGAGTCCCCGGGCGTGTCCAACCTGCTGGAGGACGCCGCCGGCATCCCCCGCCACGGCATCGTGGACCACCTCATAGAGGGCGGCGTCGGCAACGCCGACGGACTGGAGCTGGTGGCGCGCAGCTCCGCGCTGCCGTTCAAGGGCAACGGGGAGGTGTGGCTGGCACCCGCGGGCGGCTCACCGCTGGAAGGGGAGCCGTACGACTACCTCGCCAAACTGAACCGCATCTACAGCGACCTCGCCGGGCTCAACCCCGGTGACGGCGAACGGCCATTCGCCGCGCGGCTTGAAGAGGCCATCGCCGCCTGCGAGGACCAGGTGACCGAGCTGTCGCGGCCACCGGACGTCGTCCTGCTGGACAGCAGGGCCGGCATGCACGACATCGCGGCGGTCACCCTGACTCATCTTAGCGGGCTCGCACTGCTGTTCGCGGTGGACAACCCCTCCACCTGGGAGGGCTACCGCATGCTGTTCACACAGTGGCAGCAGCGTCCGGCCCTGGCGCGGGAGCTGCGGGAGCGGCTGCGGATCGTGGCGGCCATGTTCCACTCCGCCGGGGACGCGAAGCGGCTGCCCACCCTGCGCGACCGCGCCCAGGAGCTCTTCGCCTCGACGCTCTACGACCAGCTCGACACGGACGAGGACAGCGACGAGCTATACCACCCTCCCCTGGAGGACGACGACGCGCCGCACGCCCCCATTCCCATCCTCTTCGGCAACGACCTGGTGGGGCTGGACCCTTTGCGCAGCCGCGACTGGCCTGAGCTGCCCTTCGTCGAGGCCGCCTATCGGACGTTTACTACTACGGTGGAGCGTCTGCTGCCGAAATTGAACCCCGCCTCGGAGTCCTCATGACCGCCGCCCCGACCACCGACGAGTACCGCACCCTGATCGCCAGCGCCCTCGGTGCCGCACTCGACGCGGACACGGACGGCCCGGACCTGCGGCGGCTGTTCACCCCGTCCAGCCACCGCCTCGCGCTCGACCCGGACGTGACCGTGGTCCGGGGAGCGCGCGGCACAGGCAAGACGTACTGGGCGAAGGCGCTGACCGATCCCGAGCTGAGGGAAGTGGCCGCGCGGTCCTACATGATGCCGCGACTCCGGCGGGTCCGGGTCACTACCGGGTTCAGGACAGGCGGCAACAGTGAGACCCCTTACCCGGGTAAGCGCAAGATCGCCAGGCTGTTGCGGGACGTGGTTGATCCCGAGGGCTATGAAATCTTCTGGCACGCAGTCGTGATGATGGCGCTCGACGTACCGGAGATCAGGAGCATTCCTGACTGGTCCGACCGTATCCGCTGGGCCGCGGCGAACGAAGACGCGTACGACGACGCGCTAGGCAAAGCCGACCGGGAGGCCCGGGACAGCGGCGAGACGCGCGTGCTGCTCTTCGACGCCTTGGACCATCTTCACGCGGACCGCACAACCGCCGACGGGCTGGTATCGGCGCTGTTCCAAGTGGCGCTGGAACTAAGGCTGACCACAGGGGCTCTGCGCGCCAAGATCTTCGTGCGCCCGGACATGTACGACAGCGCGCCCAAGACGTTCCCGGACGCTTCGAAACTGGGGGCGAACGCGGCCGACCTGACGTGGAGCCGAGAGAACCTATACGGGCTGCTTTTCCACAGGCTGGGCAACCATCCGACTACCGAGGCGGAGAAGTTCCGGGCGCAGTACGGCAAGTGGGAGGTGCAAGGTGAGGGGCGGTTCATCGCGCCGGTCGACCTGATCGCCGACGAGAAGTGCCAGGAGCGGGCTTTCGTCGCCCTGGCTGGGCCGTACATGGGAACCGACCGGCGCAAGGGTCACACCTTCACCTGGGTGCCGAACCATCTCCAGGACGGCAAGGGACGCGTGAGCCCGAGGACCTGGCTGCTCGCGCTGCGCACGGCTGCGGACCTGACGGCGGCGCGGTACGCCATGCAGCCGTACCCGCTGCACTACGAGGCGCTCCGAGAGAGCCTGCACGAGGCGTCGCGGGTCCGGGTGGACGAGTTGAAGGAAGACATCGGCTGGGCCGCCGCAGCGATCGGGCAGCTTGAGGGCGAACAGGTACCCATGGAGCCGTCACACGTCCGCTTCCTGTGGGAGCAGGGTGGTCTTACTGGCATTCTTCGGGACATGGTCGCCGCCGACGAAGGTGCCGAGGGGCCTGAGCGAGGACGCGATGGGGGCAGCGGCCCCCGTGACGCCGACGATCCCTTCGCGCTCATAGAGGAGCTGGTGGAACTCGGCGTCCTGACCAAACGCACCAGCGGCGCACTCGACCTCCCCGACGTGTACCGGCTGGCGTTCAACATCGGCCGCAAGGGCGGGGTGCCCCGCAAGTCCTGAGCCGTCAGCCGGTGGTGCCCACCGGCACCCGCAGCGTGTCCAGGAACTCCTGGTCCAAGTGCGCCCGTTCCCCGTCACCGCCGATCACCTCCACCGTACGGCCGTCCAGTTTCGGCTCCTGCGCGCGCGTCTCGACCGTGCACAGCAGCCACAGGCCGTTCGGAGCGTCGGCGGGGCGGCGTGCCGCGTTCTGGAGCCGGACGAGGAAGGCGTGGCCGCCCTCGTCCCAGTAGCGGGCGACCAGGCCGGCGTCGTGCAGGAACAGCACGGTGCGCGGGGCGTCGGCGCGGGCGAGCACCACCTGCTCGACGCGCTGCCAGACCACCCGGACGAAGGACGCCAGCCCCGGCTTGATGCTGCCGGGGGTGGAGAGGCTGTCGGCGCGCAGGACCTTCTGCCAGTCCTGGCCCTTCTCCGCGGCCAGGGCGTGGAAGGCGGTGAGGAACACGTCCGACAGGTCGACGGCCTCGACCGGGAAGGCGGCTGCCACGGTCTCCGCCGCTCCCGCGAACGCGTTCGGCTTCACCGTGAGGGCGAGGAACCCGCCCCGCTCCGCCACGGCGGTCAGCCGCTCCCGCAGCGGGCCGTGCGGGTCCTGACGGTCGGCCCGGGTTACGGGAGTGGGCGGCTGGTAGCTGGTGAGGACGCCGGTGGAGCTCCACGGCCCCCGTGAGTCCGGCGCGCGGGGGAAGAACTTCTCCGCCTCGTCGTCGTACACGAGATCGAAGCGCGCCCCTTCCAGGGCGTCCAGCAGTTCCACATGGGTGGGTTCCCGGGAGCCCGACACCAGGTCCAGGCCCGGGAAACGGGCGCGCAGCCGCGCCACCAGCTCGGTGACGGTGATCCCCCGGTCGCGACGGACGCCCGCGCCCGCCTGGGAGATGCGCAGCGCCCGCTCCAGACTCAGGTCACGCGGGTACAGCTCCAGCCGGGGCGTGGCCGCGACGCCGGGGGCCGTCGCGGCGGCCAGGGACACCAGGCGGGTGTCGGCGAGCGGGGCCAGTCCGTCGGGCGCGGGCACGGACCGCAGGACACGCAGGACCTCGCCCCGGCCGGGCAGGGGGTCCTGCCGCGCCAGTCGTTCGGCGGCCTGGCCGAGGAGCGCCGCGTAGTCCGCCAGCTCGCGCGGGCTGGGGTCGTCGGTGCCCGGCAGTGACTCGGCGGCAAGCAGGACGGTGTCACCGCGCCGGTGCACGGCGAAACGGGGCTCGTGCTGCCCGGCAGGGTCCTCGTCCTGGCGTTCGGCGGTCTCCGCGTCGGCGGCGGCCCGGACGACGGCCAGAGCCCTGGCAAGCGTCCTCGCAGGGGTGTCCGCCCCGGCGCCGTGGCGAGCGCGCAGTTCGGCCGCGGCCTCGTCGGCGGTCATCACCCGGCCGACAGCCTCGACGATCTCGGTCAGCTCGGTGCGGACTGGGGTCAGCCAGTCCGCCTCGGCCCACCTCCTGAGCTCGTTCCGGTGGTGGCGGGATACGGAGGTCTGCTTGATGCCCAGGTGGTCGGCGATCCGGGCCTGCACGGGCCATACGCCGAGCGGGGACAGCCCGCCGTCGTCCAGGGGCAGTCCAAGGGTGAGGCGTACGACGTCGGCACGGTGGGAGCCCTTGCGGCCCGGCTCCGGGGCGAGGAGCGCGGCCATGTCGTCTATCGACGGGATGCGGGTCTCGTCGGAGCCGGGGACGGAATGCGGCGGGGCGGCGGCGTCGGGCGCCTGCCGGCGGGGGGGCGCGTAAGCCGCCGTCGAGCGCAGCGCGGTGGCCCACTGCTTGCGGCGCCGGTTGAGTTCCTTGCGGACCAAGGCGCCCGCGCCGCGCGCCTTGGAGATGGCGTACGGCTGGATGTCCAGCAGCTCCCCGACCGTCGTGGCGCCCAGTCCGCCGGCGACCGACACGGCACGCGGGGACAGGCCGGCGGCATCCAGCGGCGTCGTCAGGTCGGCCGCCGCGGCGGCCCGGTCGCGGGCCTCCTCCGGGTCATCAGACGAGGTACCCACGGTGGAGGGGGTCGTGGCGGGCGCGGTCGCGTCGGCAGCGCGGAACACCTCCCGCCAGACGTCCCACATCTGCCGCAGCGTGTCGAAGCGCTGCTCGGTGTCGCGGTGCAGCGCACGCTGGAAGAAGGCGCTGAGTCCCTCGCGCAGCGCGGGCTCGAACAGCTCGGTGGCGACGTGGAGTTCGGCCGACTCATTGGTCAGCGGGTCGAGCTGCCCCTCGCCCCACAGCGGTCGCTCGCCGCTCGCCATCTCGTGAAGGGTGACGGCGGCTGCGTACCGCTCCGCGTGGTCGTCGTAGTGGGCGCGGCGCATCGAACCGAGGAACGGGTCGAGATAGCCGCGCGTGCCGGCCTTCACGTCCCGGTCGGAGGCGTCCGTCAGGGAGAAGTCGAACAACTTGAGCTGCCACGTGCGGTCCTTGCGGCGCTGGATGCCGAAGTTATCCGGTTTGATGTCGCGGTGGCGCACGCCCTGCGCGGCGAGCTGGTCCAGGGCGTGGAACAGGTCGTCCGCGAAGCGCTCCAGCTCGTGGTAGGTGAGTCGCCCTTTGCCACGCAGCCGCTCGCCGAGCGACTGCGCGCCGGCGTACTCCAGCTCCAGGACGGTCCGCCCGCCCAGCTCCCGCAGCCCCTCGCCGCGCAGCTGGACGACGGAGCCGCCGCCGACCTTGCGCAGCGCCCGCGC
Source organism: Streptomyces sp. PR69 (assembly GCF_026420845.1). Lineage (GTDB taxonomy): Bacteria > Actinomycetota > Actinomycetes > Streptomycetales > Streptomycetaceae > Streptomyces. The sequence continues at coordinate 23,958 of NZ_JAOWCB010000002.1, forward strand.
CTCGGCACGCAGCCGCCCCGCCTTCTCCTCGTCGAGAGCGACCTTGAAGACGTGCTCGTCAACCTGGGTGCGACCGTCCTCGTCCTCCGTGGCCCGCTCCACGAGCAGGGCGCGCGCGGTGGCGCCGGTGCCCAGGACCCGGCGTACCGTCCACTCGGCGTCGAGCGCCTGACCGGGCACCGCTTCGAGCGGGTCGACGCAGGTCGCCGCCGGTGAGTCCGGGAGGATACTGGCGCGTTCCGCCTCGTCCAGCAGGTCCAGGAACGCCTCGGCCGAGCCGAGCCGCTCGTTGACGTCTGCGCGGGTCGCCCGGAAGACCAGGTCGTCGAGGACATCGGGCAGGCCGTCGGCCACCGCGAACAGGTGCAGCCCTCCGTCACCGCGGAGCCGTTCGGCCAGGTCGCTGCGCTGGGTGGCCGGCGGGCGGCCGGTGAGGATCAGGTAGGCGACCGCGCCTAGGCCGAAGATGTCCAGGTCGGCCGGGTCCGCGTACGGCTGGTCCGACTCGGGGGCGAGATAGACCCGGGCCGCGTCCTCGATCAGGGCGGCGTCGAGGGCGGAGCCGCCGATGGAACGGAAGAACGTGGCGTTGCTGTCGAAATCCCGCGCCGCGGTCTGCCAGTCGGTGATCCGCAGCTCCGGAGCCGTCCCGTCGGCCCGGAACGACACGTACACAGAGCGGGCCGCGAGCGCCCGGTGGTAGAGCGAGCGGTTGTGCGCGTAGCGGACCGCCTCGGCGAGCTGCCGGACCAGATCCAGGCGGATCTCGGGCGTCAGCCTGCCGCCGTAGGTGTCCAGGTACTGGTCCAGGCGGAGATCGCCGTGGCGGTGGCGGAAGAGGATCGCCGGTCCGCCCTGGTGCTCGCGGTAGTCGAGCGCGTCGACGATGCCGCGGTGGGTGATGCCCTGCAGCACCTGGTACTCGCGGCGCGCAGCGCGTTCGGTGGCTCTGCGGGCCGCCTCTGTCGCCATCTGGCTCACCAGATAGATGCGGACCCGGCCCTCCTCCTGGACGAGGCCGTCGTCCCGGGTGGCCAGGCGGTCCTCCCAAGACGGTCCGGCGTCCAGCGGGTGCGGCTCCATCTTCCAGGCGTCGCCGAAGCGGAGGTGGGCCGCGGACTGACGGATCCCAATCGCCTTGAGCAGCTGCGGCAGGGTGTGCCGGGAGAACTCCGGCGTGATGCGCCGGTCGGGACGGTCCGGGGGCAGACCGAGGAAGTCCTGCCAGATCCGCTTCAGGCCGCTACCGCCGTCGTCACGGCCATAGACCTTGATCTGCTGGACCTCGTCCAGGTGGCTCTCGAGGTCGGGCGACGACAGGAACACAGCGGGCTCGACGCGGGGGACCACCCGCTCGGACAGGCCCAGTTTGCGAGCTGCCCACTGGAACTGGCTCTTCAGCTCCTTGGACTTCAGGTCGGTCAGGTGCAGGGGGTTGTTGATGGTACGCATGCGGTCAGGTCCCTGGAAGTTCCAGGTCGACCCGGTATTGCGCAGCTGCCCCGGATGCCCCTTGATCTCGATGAGGAAGAGGCCGGCGGGAACGGCGATCAGCAGATCGCACTCGTTGACGCGGCCGGACATCGCGGTGAAGGAGAACGTGGCCCAGGCGCGGAACGGCTCGGCCTGCGGCATGAGCCCCCGCACATGGTCCAGCGCGTCCTGCTCCCACGGGTACGGCGAGGGGCGCTCCTGGAACCACTGCCGGGCGGGGCGCGGCGGGCCCGGCTTGGGTGTGCCGGGCCTCGGTGCCGACGTGCCTGACTGAGCTGTCACCGTCCGGCCTCCCCAGGCTTTTCTCTCGGACCACGATGCAAAAGTGCCTGGTCGAGCCTATCGCGAGAGAAGCGGCCGAAACCGGTTTGTGGACGGGAGCAGAGCCCGGCCGAGCAGGGGCCGGGGGCAATTTCAGCCACCCACCGGTGGCAGGCGAACGCGCCGCGTAACCTCGCATGCATGGAGGCACCCGCACCCGGCGCAGCGCAAGACGCCGCAACGCAGGACGCCCACAGCGAGGCGCGTCGGCGGCTGGACGCGTACACCTACCTCAGCGCGCCCGAGCGACTGGAGCACGTCGCGATCATGCGGGTCTTCTGCGGGACCTTGTTGGCGGACCTTTCCGTGTCGGAAGTCATGGCCAAGCTGCGCCAGGCTGGCGGACCTGCTGCCGGGCTCGACGCCGACACCCTCACTGTCCGGCTGGAACAGCTGGTGCGGTGGGGAAATCTGCTGCGCAGCAGCCACACCTTGAAGGCGTCCAGCATCAGCGAGTACCAGCGGTCCCGCTCGCGCTACCAGCTGTCGAAGCTGGGTGAGCGCGTTCAGCGGGACGCCGATGGGGTCCTGGCCGAGGCGGACGCGGCCCGCGAGGTGAGCAACGAGCTGCTCGCTCTGGTCGAGCGCGGGCTCAGGGAGCTGGCCGAGCTCGTGACCGCGCTCGGTGGCATCGAACCGCAGGACGGGCTGGAGCGGGTCAGCACGCTGTTCGTGCAGTTCACCGAGTTCGCGGACTCCATCCGGGACTTCTACGCCTACCTCGGCCAGGTCCTGGCCCGGTACGACCTAGACAGCGCCGAGTACCAGGGCTTCAAGGAGCTACTCCTGGACTACGTCGAGGCGATCACGGAGGATGTGGCGTTCCGTGCACCCCGGATCTCGGCAGCACTGGACACGCTGTGGCCGCACGTCCCGGGTCTGCTCGCCCGGCTGGACGCCCACGCACAGGGCCTCACCGGGCTGTCACCGCAGGGCGACGGCCGACTGGAGACACGGGTTCAGCGCAGCCGCGGACGCGAGCTCACGGACTGGGAGGGCCTGCGGGGCTGGTTCAGCGACACCGACGGGCAGGGCAGCCAGGTCGACCAGCTGCGGGACGCCACCCTCCGTGCGTTGCAGTCGCTGCTCGCCAACGCCAAGCGGATGCTGCGGTCGGCCACTGGGGAGATGTCCCGGCGCAGGGATCTGCTAAGGCTGGCCCGGTGGTTCGACGAAGCGGCACCGCAGGACGCGCATGACATCGCCGTCGCCGCCTTCGGGCTCTACGGCGCCCGTCATCTGGGCATACCCCCCGCTACCGACGAGGTGGTGCCCGCCTACACGAGCTGGTGGACCGGGCCAGTGGTCGAGGTGCCGGTGGCCCTGCGGGAAAGGGGCAGCCGCGCCCAGCGTGGCCGGTCGTCGGCGGTGGAGGACCACTCCGTGCAGAAGCAGCGGCTGCGGGAGGCAGCCCGTGAGCGGGCGGCGGCCAGGGCAGCGGCGGCGAACGAACTGCGCAGCGCCTCGGGTCGGTTCGCCGAGGTGCGCCTCACCTCCGCAGCGCTCGGTCTGCTCCTGGAGCTGCTGGCCACCGCACTCGGGAACGCGCAGCTCCGGCGTCGCGCCGGCACGGATAGGGAGGGCACGACGGGATTCGACCTCGAGCAGGCGCAGAGCGAGGACGCCGAGCTGGGCATCCGGCTCACCGTGCGACGCACGGGCGCGCGGTGCGTCCTGCACTCAGCCGACGGCGACCTGCTGCTGGACGACCTGGAGCTGGAAATCGGCCGTACCTCCTCCGACGCGGCCGACGGCGATGCCGAGGTGAGCGTGTCATGACCCTCCCCTCGGCACACGACGTAGCCCTGGCCGCCGAGCGCCGCAGCGCCGCCCGGCTGCTGCTCGCACATCCGCTGGTCACCTCGGACGGCCCGCACGCCGACCTCTTCCCGCTGATCCGCAGGCACGCCGACTGGCTGGGCAAACGGTTCCAGCAGGTGCTCGGCTACCGCCTACTGGTCGACAGCTCCTACGCCCGGCTCTTCAAGGCGGGCCTGGGAGCAGGCGCGGGCCGCCGGCTGGAGCGCTCCACCGGCACCCCCTTCACCCCGCACACCTACGCCTGTCTCGCGTTGGCCCTGTCCGTGCTGGTGACCGCACCCGAACAACTGCTGCTGTCGCAGCTGGTGGCCGACATCAGGGCCGCCGCGGCCGACGCCGAGATCGAGCTGGACGAGACGGGTAGGGCTGCCGGGAAACGGACCTTGGTAGCAGCTCTGCGCCTGCTGGTCGGGTGGGGCGTCCTCATCGAGACCGAGGGCCATGTGGCCGCTCTCGCACAGGATGCGGGCGGAGAGGCTCTGATCACAGTGGACCGCGAGCTGGCCCGCGTCGTCGTCGCCGGCCCGCTCGCCCAGGCCCGTGATGGCGCCGACCTGGTCCGGCGGGCAGCGGACCCGGGGTTCGGCGGACCTCGCACCTATGTGCGCCGGATGCTCGTCGAGACACCCGTCGTCTACCTGGACGAGCTGACCGACGCCGAACGCGACTGGTTGCGCACCCGGCAGCGCCGCGAAGCGCAGGCGTTCTCCGAACTTCTGGGCCTGGAGATGGAGATCCGCGCCGAGGGAGTGGCGCTGGTGGATCCAGAGGACGAGCTTACGGACCTGCACCTGCCCGGCACCGGGACGGTCGCGCAGGCCGCACTGCTGCTGGTGGAACGGCTCGTGGAGCGCCTTCGGCCGCAGGAACCCGGGCACCCGGCGACCGGAGGGACGCTCGTTATCGGCGTGGCTGTTCCGGACGGCCTGGTGGACGAGTTGCTGGCCGAACTGGTCGCCGAGTACGGACAGCGCAGCAACTGGCAGCGTGACTACCTGGAAGACATCCGCGCCCTGCGGGAGGCCGTGCTGGACCTACTGGCCCGCATGCGGCTGATGGCCCGGACCGGCCGTCTGCGCGCCGAGGGCTATGGCCTGCCGGAGGGGTACACCGATGAGGTGCCGGAGGGGCGCACCGTGACCGATGTCCGCGGGGTACGTCCCGGCGGTGACGGCTGGGTGCTGCTGGCCGCGGCGGCACGCTACGCCACCCACGTGACCGTGCGCCCGGCCACCGCAGCCGGCAAGGGCACTGATGTCCAAGAGGAGTTGCCGTTGTGACCACCGATGCGCGTGGCCTCGTCCCGCTGCCGCGTTCCGGCCCCACGACCACCGCCGGCACCCGCTTCCGGCTGCACCGGGCGGGCATCCAGAACGTGTGGCAGTACGACGAGCAGGAGTTCGCCTTCGGCGACGGACGGCTGCTCCTGCGCGGCAAGAACGGCGCAGGCAAGTCCAAGGCCCTGGAAATGCTGCTCCCGTATCTGCTGGACGGCGACTCACGGGCGCTGGACGCGACGGGCACCGGCCGGACCACTCTCGCCTGGCTGATGCTGGACGGGTTCGAGCAGACCAACCGTCTCGGCTACCTGTGGGTGGAGTTCCGGGGCACGACCGACGGCGGCGACCATCGCCACCTCACCCTCGGCGCCGCCATCCGCGCCTCGAAGTCGACGCAGAAGGCGCTGCCCACGTTCTTCGTCACGCCGCTGCGCGTCGGTGAGGACCTGCACCTGGTCGAGAGCGGAAGGCCCCTGCCGGTCGACCGGCTCAAGGAGATCGTCGGCTCCGACAACGTTACCGACCGCGCGGTCGTCCACCGCTCGCGGGTGGCCCGGGAACTGTTCGGCATCACCGACGCGACCCGCTACCGCAACCTCACCCAGCTCCTCCACCGGCTGCGGCGGCCCACCGTCGGAGACCGGATCGAGCACGGAGGACTCGCCTCCCTGCTGAGCGAGACCCTGCCGGGACTCGACGAGGACGTGGTCGAGAAGGTCGCGCGCAACCTCCACGACCTCGACGCCGTACGTGACGAACTCGGCCGCCTGGAGCGTACCGATACGGCGCTGCGTACCTTCCTCACCAGTTACCGCGGATACCTGTCCGGAGTCCTGCGCACCCGCGCGCAGGCGGTGAGTGGGGAGCTGGAGGTCCTCGCGCAGCGACGCCGGGCGGCCGGAGACGCCGCACAGCGGACCAGCGAGCTGAGGACGCAGGAGGAGGAGGCGGAAGCCCGGCTGGAGACCCTGCGCGACGAGGAAGAAGCCGCCCGGACCGACCTCGCCGCCCTGCACGCCAGCCACGCCTACCGCAGCCTGCGCGAACTGTCGGAACGCCGCACCACGGTCGAGGCACTGCACACCGCCGCAGTGGCCGCCTTCACCGCCCTCAGCAACGCACACAGCGCAGAGGACGGCGCGGCTGAGCGGCTGGCCGACGGTGCCGAACACCTCGGTAGCCGACTCGCCGAACTGAGCTCCGAACGCAAGGAACTGCTGACGCAAGCGGAGAAGGCCGGGCTTCCCACCGGCCATCTCGGCGAGGCAGTCGCCCTGCCCCGCACGGTCTGCTCCCAGGCCGGCGAGACGGAGCTGACCGCTCCGGACGGGGAGACGCACATCGTGCAGCACCGGTCGGTCGTCCGTGTGGACACGGCGGCGGTACACGACGGACTGGTCTTCTGGCAGGGGCAGTTGGACAACGCCGAGACGGTCGTGAAGAACCGGACCCGGATGGTACAGGAGGTGACGCGCCTCACAGCGCAGGCCGAGAAGGCCCGAAGCCGGGCGGAACAGGCCGACACCGAGCGGGAACGGCTGGAGAGCGAGGCGGAAGAGGCCGCCGACCGTCTCGACGCCGGCCGCGAGAAGGTCGCCGAGGAGAGCGGTGCCTATGCCCGCCGGGTCGCCGAGTGGGTCACCCGCACGCGGGCCGCCCTCGGATCCGGCTGCCCGCCGCTGGACGCCGTCCACGCAGTGGTCACCTGCGAGAACTCCGCCGATGCCCCGTTCGCGGACCGGACGCTCCCGCCCGACGTCGACGGCCAGGCGTGGCAGGCCGCCCATGCCGCACTGGAGCCGTACGGCGAGGAACTCACCGGACGCCGCGACGCCCTCGCCCTCACCGTCGGCCGACTCGACGAGGAACTCGGTCGTCTGGCGAGTCAGAAGCGCAATTGGGAGCGACGTACTGATCCCGAGCCGCCGGTCCCCTACCACCGCGTTACCGAAAGGACACCAGGCACCGGGGCGCCCTTCTACCGGCTGGTGGACTTCGTGGATGGGCTGAGCCCCGCGTACCGGGCCGGTCTGGAAGCAGCGCTGGAAGCCAGCGGAATCCTGGACGCGTGGGTCGGCGCGGACGGCGCCCTTGTCGATTCCGGCACCCGTGACACTCTGCTGCGTCCCGGTTCCGCGGCGCCGGACGGGCCGACCCTCGCCTCGGCCCTGCGCCCGGCATCACAACCGGGGTGCGGGGTCACGTCCGAGCAGGTGGAGCACCTGCTGACCGCCATCGCGCTCGCACCGGCCGGGGAAACGACCGCACATGACGCGGTGCACTATGACGGAACCTGGCGTCTGGGCATCCTCAGCGGCCGGCACCACAAGAGCGACGCCGAGTACGTGGGAGCCGCCGTACGCGCCGAGACCCGGCGGCGCATCCTGGCCGAGCTGGAACAGCGGCTCACGCAGACGGAACAGCGGCTGACCCACGCCCGTCACGAACTCACCGAGGCCGACGCCCGGCGCCGGGCTCTCAGGTTCGCGGAACAGGACTTCCCCCGGGCACGCGGTCTCGCCGACGCCTGGAGCAGAGCCGAGTCGGACGAGAGGACGCTGCGTGACCTGACCGCCAAGGCCACCAGCGCGGCGCGGCTGGCCGAGGAGGCCCGCGCCCTCGCCGTAGCCGCACGCACCGAGGCGGACGCCACCGCCACCGCTTATGACCTGCGCAGCGACCCCGCCGAGCTGGAACGCGTACGCACCGCGCTGGCCGCCCTCCTCACCGGCATCGGGCATCTTCGCCGAGCGATCGGCAGCACGGGCGAGCGGCTCGGCACCCATCACACCGATGCCGAGCGATACGAACACGCCCGTGAAGAACGCCTGGCCGCGGAGGAGAACTACCGGCTCCGCCTCACCGGGCTGCGTACCGCACAACAGGACCTGCGCACCCGCGAGGAGGCCATCGGGGCGACCGAAGAAGAGATCCTCGCCCGCGAGCAGGAAACCAGACAGCGCATCACGCACGCCGCCCAGGCCGTCCCGGCAGCACAACGTATCCGGAATGATCTGCACGACCGGCGCGTGCGCGCCGAAGTGGAGGAGAAACGCCTGCGCGAGGACCTGACCGTCCAGGAGACGGCGGTCATCGCAACCGGCGGCGCCCTTCGCGGCGCACTCGACCGGCCGGAGGTGGTGCACGGCGCCGGGCTGGACAGGTCCGCACTGCCCGAGGACACGGCGGATGATCCCGGCTCGAACGTCCGCAGCCGACTGCGTGCGCTGCAAACACTGGCCGACGCCGTACAGCAGGCCCTCGGCCGCCCGAAGGCCGAGGTGTCGGACAACACCCTGCTCAACCGGCACACCGACCTGCGCGACCAGCTGGCCGGCGGTTACGACGCGCAACTGGACGAACGCGACGGAATCAAGGTATGCCGCCTGATCGACGACCACGGCTCCCACGACGTCGCGGCCGTGGGCGAGCGGATCGCCGTCCAGGCGGCAGAGGCCCGGGGACGGCTCACGGAACGCGAACGTGAGGTGTTCCAGCGGTTCCTGACCGGCGAGCTCGGCGACCATCTCTCGGCCCAGGTCATCACCGCGGCGAACCTGGTCGCGGCACTCAACGACACCCTGCGCACCGTACGCACCTCACACGGTCTCGGCGTGGAACTGCTGTGGAAGCTGGACGAGGACGTCGACGCCGACGTGCGGGCTGCCGTGGAGCTGCTGCGCAGTCCGTCGAGCCTGCGCACGCGTGAGCAGACCGAGCAGCTCCGCGAGGTGCTGCAACGCCGGATCGAGGACGCCCGGCGGGCCGATCCCTCAGCCGGTTACGCCGCCCATCTGCGGACCGCACTGGACTACCGCGACTGGTTCCGCTTCCACACCTTCGTGGTCGAGGACGCCGCCCCGGGACGCAGGCGGAAACTGACCGGCCGCACCGGGCTCAGCCAGGGCGAGCAGCGGGTGCTCTCCTACCTCGTGCTCTTCGCCGCGGCCGCCGCCCACTTCACCAGCCTCGCCGAGTCGGCACCCCACGCGCCGCGGCTGATCCTGCTCGACGACGCCTTCGCCAAGGTCGACGAACCCACCCACGGGCGACTGGGACGGATCCTCGTCGATCTCGACCTCGACTTCGTCCTCACCAGCGAACGGCTCATGGGCAACTGGCCGGAGGTGCCGTCCCTCCACATCTACGAGTGCCTCCGCGATCCCCATGTGCGCGGGGTAGCCACGCTGCACTACACCTGGAACGGCCGGCACCGGCGTCTGGTGTCCGTATGAGCAAGCTGCCCGCGGCGACACGGGACTGGCTGGCCGGTCCCGGGCTGACCAGGCTCTGGGAAGCCGTACGCAAGCGCCTGGAAAGCAACGGCGTGCAGGCCACCGGCTCCCTCCGGCTGACCTCGGTGAGCACCCAGGAACGCAACGACCTGTCGCTCCTGCTGGGCAAACCCGTCACGGGTGCTGCCGTAACTGTGCGACTCGACGGCCTCGACACGCGGCTGCGCGCCTCGGCGGCCGGACTCGGACTCAGAGAAGTGCTGGAGGAACTGGGCCCCCCGCTCATCGACCACCGTGCCGTCCGCGCGGGTATCGCGGCACGGCGCGAGCACGTCTGGTCGTCGCTCGCCTCGGCGCTGGACGCCTCTCCGCTCGCCGGACAGGACTGGACCGGGCAGTGGTACGACCTGCTGCGCCGCACCGGCGTCCCGAGAGGAGTGGCACCTGAAACGGCGGTACGCACGCTTCAGCAGGCTGTTCAGGTCCTCACCGTCCTGCTCGGCTCGGAGGTGGGTGGTAGCCGAGGCCGAGGAGAACTCGCCGCCCTGGCGACCGGGTCCGCACACGGCCTGGACGACGGCACCTGGCTCGCACGCCTCGTCCAACGCGGCATCGCCCTCGCCCACGGCACCGAGTTCCCCGGCGACGCGGCCGGCCGACGCGCGCTGTGGCGTCTGGTTTCCGTCACACCGGACGAGGTCTCCAGCACCGTGCTGACGTACGGGCTGCGGCCTGTCGGCGGTGGCTGGCGAGAGCGGGCCCTGCGAGAGCGGGCTGAGCATCACGCAGAAGCCCACCTCACACCGCGCGATCTGTATGAACTGCAGCTGCAACTACCTGCCGGAGCAGTGGTCCATATTTGTGAGAATCCGCGCGTCGTGGAAGCTGCGGCGGACGCGGCCTGCGTCCGGCCCTTGGTGTGCACGTCCGGCAGCGCGGCCACGGTGGTCCTCACACTCCTCGGTGCCCTCGCCGCCACCGGCTGCCGCTTCGCGTACCACGGCGATTTCGACTGGCCGGGCATCGCTCTGGCGAACCGGATCATCCGCCGTTATGGAGCCCAGCCATGGCGCATGGGCGCCGAGGACTACGAGCACCTGGCCGCTCGAAGCCAGGCCGAGGGAATCCCTCAGCTGCCGCTCGACGGCCAGCCCGTCAGCGCGGCCTGGGACCCGGGCCTCGCCCCTGCCATGACCGCTCTCGGGGTCGCGCTCCATGAGGAGATCACCCTCGGCCTTCTGGTGGACGACCTGTCGGGTCAGACGTAGGAACGCCGCGGGACACGCGCAGGTGCTGAGGGAGGAGTCCCGGTGCTGGGAGCCGTCTGGGAGCCGATCCGCTCCTCGAACCCTTTCCAGGCCCCGCGACACCAACCGAGCCCACCCATCTGACCTGCGGAAACGCCATCAAGGCTTGCAGGCTCACCAACCGAACCTCATTCGGGACGAAGAGGTCGTGGGTTCAAATCCCGCCACCCCGACAGCCGCAAGACCAGGTCAGGGCCTGATCCGGGACATCGGATCAGGCCCCTGAGTCGTTTGCAGGTACCCCCAGGCGGACCTCGTGTGATCAAGCGGCTGGCTACTGGCCAGGAGCGGCCTCCTCCGGTGGGTCGAGGAGCCTGAAGGCGCAGTCCCCCGGACGCCGCCCCAAGCGCTGGACGCCTGCATGTCCTCCCGCGGCGGTTCGATCTCCACTGCCTGTGCGTTCATCGCGTCCAGCAGGACGGGCAGCTCCAGTGGCGAGTGGCTTGGGGAGGGAGCCTCGGATCTGGCCCACCGTCACGCCGCCAGTGCTTCGTCTGTTCGAGCACCCGTCTGGCAAGTAGCCTTCAGCGGGGAAGAAGGTGGTGAAACGGTTGCCATGCATCCATGGGCATGCTAGGACGCTTGAAGCCGGAAGCCGGAAGCCGGAAGCCGGAAGCCGGAAGCCGGAAGCCGGAAGCCGGAAGCCGGAAGCCGGAAGCCGGAAGCCGGAAGCCGGAAGCCGGAAGCCGGAAGCCGGAAGGCCGTCTGACCAGGTTGTGTGCGATCCTGCCCTCGGGCGGAGGTACGCGGTGGAGTCCGACGAGCGCATTCTCGTCCCTGTGGGACCCGACGCCGCGCGCTGGCGGACCTTCGGCAGCGAGCGAACGGTGGTGGTCGCCGCTCGAACGGTGACGTCGCTGGTGCGCGTGCTGGACGTGGTGCCCGAGGTCCTGCACGACGATCCGCGGATCACCGTGGTGTTCGCGTACGACCCGACGTCCGCTTTCAACGACGGCGTGCTCGACCTGCTCCGCTCGCTGGGGTGCCGTACCCTGCCGTGGCCCCAGCTCGCGGAGATCGCGCCCGACCTGCTGATTTCCGCCTCCGAGAACATCAAGGTGCCGCCCGGAGACTATCCGGTGCTGGTGCTTCCGCACGGGGTCGGGTTCCACAAGCAGGTCCCCGACTCGGCCGGTCCGGGCACCCGGCTCTCCGGGCTGGTCCACGACGACCTGCTGGCGGCCCGGCGCGCCTGGCTCGCGGTTTCCCATCCTGACCAGGAGTCCCAGTTGGCGGCCGCCCATCCCGGCACGGCCGGGAGCACGGTGCTGGTCGGCGACCCCTGCCTCGACCGGCTCCGAGCGAGCGTCCGTTGGCGGGAGCGCTACCGTTCGGCCCTCGGCGTGGTTCCCGGTCAGCGGCTGGTCCTGGTGAGCTCGACCTGGGGTGAGGAGTCGCTGGCCGGATCGTGGCCGGGGCTTCCGGCGGATCTGCTGGCCCAGCTCCCGGCCGACGAGTTCCGGGTGGCGCTGGTGCTGCACCCGAATGTCTGGTCCGGCCACGGAGCCTGGCAGGTCCGGGTCATGCAGCGGAGCGCCCTGGAGGCCGGACTGATCGCCGTCGACCCCGCGGACGGCTGGCAGCAGGCCCTGGTGGCCTCGGACCTGGTGATCGGGGATCACGGGTCCGTGACGCTGTACGGGGCGGCGCTCGGGCGGCCCGTCGTGCTCGGCGCGTTCGGGTCGGAGGCCGTTGCCGGTACGGCTGGGTACGCGCTTCGCTCGGCCGCAGTGCGGCTGGAGGCGGGCCGGCCGATGCGGCCGCAGCTGGAGGCGGCGGTGGCCGGTCACCGGGCGGACCGGTTCGCCGCGGTCAGTGCGGCGGCCTTCGCCGAGCCCGGGCAGGCTCTGCCAAGGCTGCGGGAGCTGGTCTACGGCCTTCTCGGCCTTCCCCAGCCGAAGCAGTCGGTCCGTGGTCCGCGCGCCTTTCCGATCCCGGCCCCGGACACCAACCGGGCGCGGTCGCTGATGGTGCACACCTCCGTCGCACGGGGCGCCGGGGGCGAACTCCGGGTAGAGGTCCGCCGCTTTCCCGCCGCGCTGGCCGGGGAGACGGCAGAGGGCGAATCCGCGTTCTGGCATCTGGCCTGTGATGTCGACGAGCCGGACACACGTCTCACCGAGAGCGCCGCCGTCGTCTGCTCGGCTTCGGAGGTCTTCCCGCTCCAGGCAGGGCGGCAGCGCGTGGCATCCCTCCTGTCCGACTTTCCCGGGGCACGGATCGCCGCGGTGCCCGGAGAGAACGGCTGCACGGTCGGGTTGCGCGACGGACGACTGGTGCACGTCGGCGCTGCAGACGGGGGCGCTGCGGACGGGGGCGCTGCAGACGGGCCGGGTCCTGACCCCGGCTCAGCTGCGGCAGCCGTCTATGTGTGCCTGCGCCTCGGCACGCCGCTGGACATCACCCCGATGGTCCTGGTCCACGGCACGCGCCGGCAGAGGCTGCTGCTGCGCCCGGCGCCGCCGTCCGCGGATCAGCCGGCGGTGAGCCGGTTCAGGACCGCCGCCGCCCGGGGGCTGCCGCCTTCCTCGTAAATCGTGAGGGCGCGGCGGAGGCGGCTCCGGACGGCCTCAGGGTCCTCAAGCAGGTCCGCCAGGTCTTCCAGCGCCCGGGCTTCGTAGTGCGAGGCCCCGACCCGGTGCAGGTCGTCGGCGGCCCGGGCGAGGGCTGCCGCCGCCTCCGCGCGAGCACCGCTGCGGGCCAGGATCCGGCCGGTGTCGGCCAGAGACCGCGCCGCCATCCGCTCGTCGCCCAGGGCGAGGAACGTCTCCCGGGCCCGGTCGAGGGCGGTGAGCGCCGTGGTGTGGTCGCCGGCCGCGCTCTGCGCGCAGCCCAGGAAGTACCGGGCCAGCGCCTCGCCCCGCTCCTCCCCGGCCTCGGCGTTGAGAGCGAGCGACGTACGGTACGCGTCCACGGCACGGGCCGGGTCGTGCAGGTCCCAGTAACGGCCGAGGAACTCCTGCACCGAGGCCTGGAGGACCAGATGGCCCGACTCCACGGCCAGCTGCTCGGCCACGTCCAGTTGCGCCTTCGCCTGTTCGTCCTGTCCCAGGTCGAGCAGCGGCCGGGACAGGAGGCTGCGCAGCCGGGCCTCGGCGGCCGGGTTGCCGTCGCGCCGGGCTGCTTCGGCGCCCAGTTCGAGCGACTCGCGCCAGTCGGCGAGGTGCCGGTGGTGGAGGAAGAGGACGGTGAACGCTTCGGCCGTCTGCCATACAGGGCGGTCGAGGCCGAATCCGGACGCGGCCCGCAGCACGGCGAGGATGTTGGCCCGTTCGGCCTCCAGCCAGCTGATCGCGTCGCGGCCGGGGTCGGTCGCCATGGCGAACGGTCCATGGCCGGCGCCCGAGCCGGATGTGCCGGTCAGGCCGGCCGGTTCGGCGATCCGCAGACGGTCGGCCCGGACGGCGAGGTCCGCCGCTGCGGTCAGTGCGAGGTAGTGGCCGGTCACCCTGAGGACCGTCTCCCGTTCCGCACCGGGCGGATCGACGGTACGAGCGGTGTCCCTGGCGTGCAGCCGGACCAGGCCGTGCAGTGCGTACCTGCGGTCATCCGTCACCGACAGCAGGCTGGCTGCTTCCAGTACGTCCAGCGCCTCTTGGGCCTGGGCCGTCGAGTGCAGTCCGGCGGCGACGGCGGCGACGGCGGTGTCGAAGCTCAGGCCGGGCACATGGCCGAGGACCCGGTACATGCGGGCGGCGGCTTCGGGGAGGTCCCGGTAGGCCAGCTCAAGCGCTGCGGACACGGTGCGCTCCTCGTGGGCTGAGGACACGGCGATGCGGCTGAGGCGGCTCTGTTCGTCGGACAGCTCGGCGACCAGCGCGCCGATCGTGAGCCGACGGTGGGTCAGCAGCCGTGCGCCGCAGATGCGCAGGGCGACCGGCAGGCCGCCGCAGAGTTCGACCAGCCGGGCCGCGGCCTCCGGTTCATCCGCGGTCCGCCGGGGCCCGCAGAGGGCCGACAGCAGCTCCAGGGCGCTGTCGGCATCGAGGACGTCGAGCTGGAGCAGGGCCGCTCCGTCGAGGACGAGCTCGCCCAGCCGCCATGTGCTGGTCGCCAGCACCGCGCTGCCGGGCCCTTGCGGCAGGAGGGCGGTGACCTGGGCCGGGCGCGTCACATCGTCCAGCACCACCAGCATCCGGCGCTCGGCCGACAGATCGCGGTAGAGGGCCGTACGCTCGGCGAGGCCCGCGGGGAGGTACTGGTCCCGCACGCCCAGGGCACGCAGGCAGATGGCGAGCGCTTCGGAGACGTCCCCGCCTGCGCCCGCGCGAAGCCCGACGAAGTCGACGAAGATCTGCCCGCCGGGGAAGCGCCGCTGGTTGTTGTGGGCCCATTGGCAGGCGGCGGCCGTCTTGCCGATTCCGGGGAGCCCGCTGAAGACGCCGATCGGGCAGCCGACGGGGTCGCCGTGCGCGAGTAAGTCGTCCAGCTCGGCGAGCACCTGCCTGCGGTCGACGAAGCCGCGCGGCGGTCTCGGGACCTGGTCGGGCCGCCGACCGCCCGGCAGCGCCTCCTGTCCCGCGTGATAGTTGAAGGTGATGCCGCCGTGGACGACGCCGGCCTGGACCAGCTGCCCCTCGACATTGCCGGGAAGGCTGTTTGTGGTCCCCCTCGGCACTGGGCGTTCAGACCCGTCCTGCGCGCTCATGAACCACCGCCTCCCGGGATCTCCAGCCCATGGTCACCGTACTGGAACTCCGGGCGTGGAGGGAGGCGTTCCGCGGCCGCCGCGATCAGGGATGCTTCGCCCGTCTGCAAAGCCGCCCTCTGTATGGCCGGCCTCTGTATGGCCGGCCTGCGGCAGGCCTAAGGTGGGACGATCCGACGCCGATCGAGGGAGTCCCAGCATGGACCCGATCACCGCAGCGGCCCTCGCCGCGCTGGCGGGCAGTCTCGGCAGCGAAGCCGGACGCCAGGCATGGCAAGGGCTCACCGCACTGGTGCGCCGCCCTTTCGGGCGGGGCGCGGCACAGGGAGCGGAGGACGAAGGGACACCCCGGGTCAGCTCCGGCGAGCTGGAAGTCGCCGCGCTGGAGGGCGACCCCGCCGACCCGATGCGCGCACAGGCGCTGGCCACGGCCCTGGGCGTACGGGCGGCCCTGGACGGGGAGTTCCGCGTCCTGCTCGATGAGTGGTGGCAGCGGACGCAGGATGGCTCCAGGGGCGGCGATGTGGTCAACAGCATCACCGGCGGCACCCAGAACGGCCCGGTGCTCCAGGGCCGGGACTTCTCAGGCCTCACCTTCGACATGACGCGCGCCGCCGACATGACGCGCGCCGCGGACATCACACGCGCCGCGGAGACCCCGGACAGGGAGTGATCGGCCGGGGCGCACCGGCTTGCCGCACATCCCGTCGCGAAGGTGCACCGCCCCTGAAGGTCAGCAGCAGTCGCATCCGGCTGCCGCTGGAACCGCGCAGCAGCCCTTGCCGCGCCAGGCGTCGCGGCCTTCCTTCAGGGCGATCGCGGCGATGGCGAGGGCGGCGATCGGGTCGGCCCAGGACCAGCCGAGGGTGGCGTTGGCGACCAGGCCAAGCAGGAGGACCGCCGAGAGGTAGGTGCACAGCAGGGTCTGTTTGGAGTCGGCGACCGCGCTGGCCGAACCCAGGGCGCGGCCCGCTCGGCGCTGGGCGGCGGACAGGAAGGGCATGATCACGAGCGAGAGGGCGGCCAGCGCGATGCCGGGGATGGAGCGGTCGGCCTCGGCTGCGCCGGTCAGCGCGCGGACGGCGTCGAACGACACATAGGCGGCGAGCGCGAAGAACGACACGGCGATGACGCGGAGCGTGCGCTTCTCGCGGGCTTCGCGGACCGCGTGGTCGCGGGCGGAGAACTGCCAGACGACGGCCGCCCCGGAGGAGACCTCGACGACGGAGTCGAGCCCGAAGCCGATCAGGGCGGCGGAGGAGGCGAGGGCGCCCGCGGTGAGGGCGACGGCGGCCTCGACGACGTTGTACGCGATCGTGGCGGCGGCCAGGATGCGTATCCGGCGGGTCAGCGCGTCCCGGCGGTCGAGGCCGGGCCCCAGGGGTGTGGCGACCATCAGCAGCAGTCCTTCTCCGCCGCGTCCTTGCAGGTCGCACGGTCGGTCTCGACGGCGACCACGGCGGTGCGCAGATCGTCGAGGGCGTGGCCGAGGCGTTCGTCGGCCAGTTCGTAGCGGGTCCGGCGGCCGACGGGGACGGCGACGACCAGTCCGCAGTCGCGCAGACAGGCCAGATGGTTGGAGAGCCGGGTGCGGGAGATCCCCAGGCGGTCGGCCAGATCGGCCGGATGGGCCGGCGCCTCGCGCAGTGCGAGCAACAGCCGGCAGCGGATCGGGTCGGCGAGCGCGCGGCCGAATCGGGCCAGCACCTCGATGTCAGGGGCGATGGTCAGCACCCCCCAGACAGTACACGGAATCATGAATTCACGAAATCCTGTATGAGCGACCAGGGCGCGGCCGGTACCGGTCGGTACCGGCTTTGGAGTCCAGACGGGCGACAGGCCGCGGACATGGGGTGGATCAGGCGGGCCCGCGCGGGTACGGTCCAGATCCAGGCACACCGAACGTCACCAGGGCCACTCACGGCACATGGAGCCGGGAGCAGTGCGTCGACAGGCGTCCACGCGTCGGGGAGCCGCCATGCGTGCACACGATCTCGCCCAGCCGTACGCCGACGGGGCCAGGCGCCCGGCATACCGCAGTCGCGCGAGGCGGCGATGAGCCGGGCGAACGGTTCGAGGGGGCTGTTCCTCCGCCGGCCCGAGCAGGCGGAGCGGATGCTCCTGGCCGACGTCCTGCGCACCGAGACGTTCGGCGGCATGCTGCTGCTTGCGGCCGCGGCAGCCGCGCTGATCTGGGCCAACTCCCCGGCCAGTGCCGCGTACGAGACCGTGCGCGACGCCCACTTCGGAATACCGGCCCTGGGGCTCGATCTGTCGGTCGCGCACTGGGCCTCGGACGGTCTGCTCACCATCTTCTTCTTCGTCGCGGGCGCGGAGCTGAAGCGCGAGCTGGTGACCGGCGATCTCAGCCGCCCGGCCACGGCCGTGCTGCCGGTCGTCGCCGCGGTGTGCGGGATGGCGGTCCCGGCCCTGGTGTACGGGCTGGTCTCCGTGCCGGCGGGCGGCACCTGGGCCGGCTGGGCCGTGCCGATGGCGACCGACATCGCCTTCGCCCTCGGCGTGCTGGCGGTGATCGACACCCATCTGCCCTCGGCGCTGCGCGCCTTCCTCCTCACGCTCGCCGTGGTCGACGATCTGGGCGCGATCATCATCATCGCCCTGTTCTTCACCGCGAGCATCGACCTCGCGGCGCTCGCCGGGGCCGCGGCCGGGCTCGGGCTGTTCTACTGGCTGCACCACCGCCGGAGGGTCCACGGCTGGTACTGGTATGTGCCGCTGGCGCTCGTCACCTGGGCGCTGATGTACGCCAGCGGGGTCCATGCCACCGTCGCGGGCGTCGCGATGGGGCTGATGCTCCGGGTGAGCACCCGGAGCCCCGTTCCCGGTGACGGGGGGCCGGAGCGCGGCACGGCCGAACACATCGAGCGTCTGGTGCGGCCGGTCTCCGCCGGGCTGGCGGTTCCGGTGTTCGCCCTGTTCTCGGCGGGGGTGCCGATCTCTGGCGAGAGCCTGTGGAATGTCGTCAGCAGTCCGGAGCCGCTGGGTGTGACGATCGGCCTGGCCGTCGGCAAGACGCTCGGCATCTTCATCGGCGCGTATCTGGCCGTGCGGTTCAGCCGTGCCCGCCTCAACCCGGATCTGGAGTGGGAGGACGTCTTCGCCATCTCCGTACTGGCGGGCATCGGCTTCACCGTCTCCCTGCTCATCGCCGAGCTGGCGTACCCCGGCCCCGGCGAGGTCGAGCCGATCAAGTCCGCCGTCCTGCTGGGCTCGGTCGCCGCCGCGGTGGCCGCGAGCGTGCTGCTCAAGCTCCGGAACGCCAAGTACCGGCGGCTGTACGTGGAGGAGACGACGGCGGGCGGCCAAGGGGACGGCGACGAGGAGGAGGACGGGCCGCAGTCGTAGGATGGGCTGTGCAGGCAGATCGTCCCTGATGGCAGGGCGCGCGTCATGGGCCCTTCATCCCGTCCCGACCCGGAAGCCTGGCGGCGCAGCCAACCGCAGTCGCCTGAGCCGGGGGAGCCCCGGCGGTTCAGGCACCCGCTGCTGCTGGCCATCATCGCCGGGCTCGTCGCCGTGCTGGCGCTCGGAGGGCTGGGAGCCCTCCTGGGCGGAGGTGACGACTCCGGCTCCGGAACGGAGAACGTCAGGCAGGAGGAGCCCGCCGTCGAGCCGGCGGAGCCTGTCGAGGAGCCGCCCGCCGAAGAACAGCAGCCCGCCGAGGACCGCGCACCGGCGGGACCCGTCGTCGTGCGGATCATCGACGGCGACACGGTCGACCTCCGCGGAACCGGCGACATCCTCCCGGAGGACGAGACCTCGCGGGTGCGCCTCGCCTCCATCGACGCGCCGGAGAAGGACGCCTGCTTCGGCGACGAGGCGACCGACCGCATCGCCGAGCTGCTGCCGGTCGGCGAGACCGTCCGCATCGAGCAGGACATCGAGCTCAAGGACCCGTACGACCGCTATGTGCTGTACGTGTGGAACGAACAGGACGAGTTCGTCAACGAATCCCTGGTTCGCAGCGGGCATGCCGAGGCCGTCCGCTATCCGCCCAACGACAAGCACTGGGTCAAGATCTCCGACGCCGGTGACGCAGCGCGCGCCGCGGAGGCCGGTCTCTGGTCGGCCTGCCCCGCCGCACCGCCGAAGCCGCCGCCGGAACCGGCTCCCGTGCCTGAGCCACCACCTCCCCCGGAACCGGCTCCCGTGCCTGAGCCACCACCTCCCCCGGAACCGGCTCCCGTGCCTGAGCCTGAGCCCGAGCCGCCGGCGACCTCGAATCCCGGCGGGCTGCCGCCGGGGCCGCCCCCGGGTCCCGATCTGGACTGCGCCGATCTCCCGGGGCCGGTATGGGTCGGGTCGAATGACCCGCACGGACTCGACCGTGACAACGACGGGATCGGCTGCGAGGCGAACTGACGCCGTACGCCGTACGCCGCGCGCGCTGGTTCACTCGTTCTGCGGCAGCGCGCCGCGGCGGGCGGCGAGGCGCGTGCGGTAGTAGCGGGTCAGGGTGGTGGCCGCCGCGGTGAGGAAAACCAGGTTGTAGACGATGTTCAGGAGGGCGACCAGCCGCGCCGACTGACTCTCGGGGGAGATATCTCCGTAGCCCACCGTGGCCAGGGTGACGACTGTGAAATAGAGGGCGTCCAGGCGGGTGCCAAGGCCCGGAAGCGCGTGGGGGTCGTCGGCCAAGGCGTGGTAGGCGGTTGCGAAGACCAGGACCGTCAGAACCATCAGTGCCGGGATGGCGATGCCGGGGTGGGTGGCGCCCGTGCGCTGCAGGTGGATGTCGCGGATGTGGGCGGTCAGCAGGACGGCGACCAGGGTCAGCGACAGCGCGAACAGCGTCCAGCTGAGCGCCGGGCGGCGCGGGCCGAGGCCGTCGAAGGGCATGGTGAAGTACAGCACCAGCAGCACCGCCGGCGAGGCGGCGATCAGACGCTCGCGGGTCACGCCGCGCACGGCGGCGCCTCAGCCGGGTACGGAGACGACCCGGCCGGGTACGGAGGCGGCCCAGCCGGGCACAGAGACGGCCCAGCCGGGCACAGAGACGGCCCGATCATGACGGGGCCAGCCAGGTCAGCGCCGCCGTCGTCAGCGCCTCGACGCCCGTGGTGAGCGTGGGCTCGACGACCGGCGCGAAGCGCGACGAGTGGTTGGCCGGGACATCGCGGTCCGTCGTGCCCTCCGCGGCCGCCCTGCGGTACGCCTCCGGGTCCGTGCCGCCGATGAACCAGTAGCAGACCGGCGCGGCGAGGGCCGTGCCCAGCACGCCGCAGTCCTCGCTGCCCGTCGCCGGGCCGGGGTCAAAGACGCTCAGCTCGCCGAAGTGGCGGCGGAACGCCCCCGCCGTCCGCTCCGTCGCCTGCTCGTCGTTCACCAGCGCCGGAAAGCTCTGCAGGAGTGTGACCAGCGGCTCGCGGTCCGCGCCGGACGCCGCCGCCTCGGCCCGTGCGATGCGTTCCACGGCGGCGAGCACCCGCTCGCGCACCTGCGCCGTAAAGGTGCGGATGCTGAGCTTCAGCTCTGCCTCGTCCGGGATCACATTGGCCCGCACGCCCGCGTTGATCGCGCCGACCGTGAGGACCGCCGTGTCCCCTCCCGCGATCTCCCGCGACACCACCGTCTGCAGCCGCATCACGGTCGCCGCCGCCAGCACCACGGGGTCAACCGACGCCTCGGGGCGCGAACCGTGCGCGCCCCGCCCGTACAGGGTGATCTTCACAATGTCCTCGGCGGCGAGGGTCGGCCCCGCGTGGCAGCCGACGGTGCCCGCCGGAAACGGCGCCACATGCTGCGCGAGCACGATGTCCGGGGTCTCCGTGGTCCCGGCCAGCAGCCCGTCGTCGATCACCGCCTGGGCTCCCCCGCCCACCTCCTCCCCGGGCTGGAAGACGGCCGTGACCCTGCCCGACCAGCCGTCGCGGGTGCCTGCGAGCAGCTCAAGCGCGCCCAGCAGGCACACCACGTGCACATCGTGGCCGCACGCGTGCATCACGCCCGCCGTCTCACTGGCGTACGGCAGCTCGGTCCGCTCCTGGACCGGGAGCGCGTCGATGTCGGCGCGCAGCAGGATGTGCGGCCCGTCGCCGTTCGCCAGCTCTCCCACCACCCCTGTACCGCCGACCCCGGTGGTCACCCGTACCCCGTCCAGCCGTGCCAGCCGCTCCGCGACGACCGAGGCGGTTCGCGTCTCCTCGAAGGACAGCTCTGGGTGGGCGTGCAGATCCCGGTAGAGGGTCGCGAGGCTGTCCCTCAGGGCGGCGGACACGGCGGGAGTGCGCATGCCGCCATCGTCCGCCCAGCCGCAGCCCTCGTCCTCCCGGGGCCTGCGACGCGTCCGCCGTTAGGGTGAAGGGCATTCTGCCGGGCGACGAAGCGCGGAAACGCACAGCGGCACAGACACATGCCCAAGCACAAGCACGGGCGCAGGCACACAGAGACTGGGAGACACGGGTGGGAGCGCCGAGACTGAGCCGTACGCCTCTGCCGGGAATCGGCGTACGGTACGACCTGACGACCCGTGAGCACCGTCGGCTCTCCGTGGTCGCGCACCGCGACGGCGGGCGCATCCTCAACGCCTACCACGGCGACGACCCGGATGAGTGCGCGCTGTCGGTGAAGCTGACCGCCGGTGAGGCCGAGGCCCTGATCGACGCGCTGATGCCGTCTCATCACAGTCCGAACCTGCTGTCCACCACCGATCTCGGCCTGGTGGCGGAGCGCGTCGAGCTGTCGTCGGGTTCGCACTGGAACGGGCGGCTGCTGGGCGAGACGCGGATGCGGACCGAG
Source organism: Streptomyces sp. PR69 (assembly GCF_026420845.1). GTDB lineage: Bacteria > Actinomycetota > Actinomycetes > Streptomycetales > Streptomycetaceae > Streptomyces. The sequence goes on from NZ_JAOWCB010000002.1 coordinate 45,823, forward strand.
ACGGGGGTGTCGATCGTCGCGGTGCTCCGCCGGGCCGGGGCGGTTCCCTCGCCCGGCCCGGACTTCCGGCTGGCCGGCGGCGACATCCTCATCGTCATCGGCACCCGCGAGGGCGCGGAGGCCGCCGCCGCGATACTCGGGCGGGAGTGACCGCATGCACTCATCCGCCGTCTTTCTGATCGAGTTCGGTGCGATCATCCTCGGTCTCGGGCTGCTCGGCCGTCTCGCGGGGCGGTTCCGGTTCTCGCCCATCCCGCTCTATCTGCTCGCCGGGCTGGCCTTCGGCAAGGGCGGTCTGCTGCCGCTGGGCGCGAGCGAGGAGTTCGTGGCGATCGGCGCCGAGATCGGCGTCATCCTTCTGCTGCTGATGCTCGGCCTGGAGTACACGGCCACGGACCTGGTCACCAACCTCAAGACCCAGTACCCCGCCGGTCTCGTCGACGCCTGCCTCAACGCCCTGCCCGGCGCGGCGATGGCTCTGCTCCTGGGGTGGGGGCCGGTCGCCGCCGTCGTACTCGCCGGCGTCACCTGGATCTCGTCCTCCGGCGTCATCGCCAAGGTGATGGGCGATCTGGGACGGCTGGGCAACCGGGAGACCCCGGTGATCCTGAGCATCCTGGTCCTGGAAGACCTGGCCATGGCCGTCTATCTGCCGATCATCACCGCCCTGCTCGCCGGGGTGAGCCTGGCGGCGGGCAGTCTCACCCTCGCCATCGCGCTGGGCGTGGCGGGGCTCGTGCTGTTCCTGGCCGTCCGCTACGGCCGTCTCATCTCCCGCTTCGTCTCCAGCGACGACCCGGAGAAGCTGCTGCTCGTCGTCCTGGGTCTGACGCTGCTGGTCGCCGGGATCGCCCAGCAGCTCCAGGTCTCCGCGGCCGTCGGCGCGTTCCTGGTCGGCATCGCCCTGTCCGGCGAGGTGGCAGAGGGCGCGCACAATCTGCTCAGCCCGCTGCGCGATCTGTTCGCCGCGGTGTTCTTCGTCTTCTTCGGGCTGCACACCGACCCCGCCAGCATTCCCCCGGTGCTGCTGCCCGCCCTCGCCCTCGCCGTGGTCACGGCCGGTACGAAGATCGCCACCGGATACTGGGCGGCGCGCCGGGCCGGGATCTCCGCCAAGGGACGGTGGCGGGCCGGCGGAACGCTGGTCGCGCGCGGCGAGTTCTCCATCGTCATCGCGGGGCTCGCCGTCACCGCCGGGATCGAGCCGTCGCTCGGCCCGCTGGCGACCGCGTATGTGCTGATCCTGGTGATCGCCGGGCCGCTGGCCGCCCGCTACACCGAGCCGGTGGCCACCCGGCTGACCGCCCGGATCGGGCAGCGCGCGGCCGCCGTGCCGCAGACCGCGGCGGCGGCCGGCGCCCAGGCCGACACCCAGGCCGACGCCCAAGCCAGCGCCCAGGCCGTCGAGCAGGCCACCGGACAGGCCGGCGCACAGACAGGCGGCCAGGCGGACGGACGGGCGGACGGACAGGGCGAGACCGTGAGCGAGGGGGTACGGCCATGAGCACGCGCACCCCCCTTGAGCCGGCCCGCCCCCTGCCAGGCGTCGAGCTGGTGTGGTCGGGCCTGACCGCCGACCACCGCGCGCACGCCCTCGCTCGCCGGGACATCCTCGACGCCGAGGAGACCGCCCGGCTGACGGCCTTCGTCCATGACCGCGACCGCGACACCTACGCCGTCGCCCATGTGACGCTGCGTGAACTGCTCGGCGAGCGGCTCGGCCTGCCCCCGGCGGAGGTGAAGCTGGCGCGCCGCCCCTGCGTCGGCTGCGGCGGTCCGCACGGACGGCCCCATGTGCCGGGCGACCCCGTCCACTTCTCGCTCTCCCACGCCCATGACGCGGTGCTGATCGCCCTCGCGGAACGGGCCGTGGGCATCGACGTCGAGACGCTCCCCACCCCTGCCACGGCTCTCGACGTGGCCGAGCAGCTGCACCCCGCGGAGCGCGGCGAACTGAGGCTGCTCCACCGCCTGGACCGGCCCGCCGAGCTGACGGCCGCCTTCGCGCGCTGCTGGACCCGCAAGGAGGCGCTGCTGAAGGGGACGGGCGCGGGCCTCAACGAGGACCTCACGCTGAGGTATGTGGGCACGGGCCCCCGGCCGGCCCCGCAGAACGGCTGGCTGCTGGCCGATCTGCCCGCGCCGGCGGGCTGTGCCGCGGCCCTCGCCGTCGCCGCCCCGGACACCGCCCCGGACGGGGCGTCACACCGTGCGCCGTACGGCGGGACCGGCATTAAGCACCCGTAAAGATTGCCGGTATCCGGCAATGCGTACGACCGTTCCCCGCTGTCACCATGGAAGGGCAGCGGGGAAACGGAACCCCCGATGCAGTGATTCGGCAACGGTCTGCCATGGCCTGAGCAGGCCCATGGCATGAGGGGAGTGACGTGAACGAGTTCCTGTCGGCCTCCTTCGCCTTCCCCACCGTCCTGTTCAGCGCCGCTCTCGTCGTCGTCGCCGGCTTCTGGCTGCTGGTCCTGCTCGGCGCCGCCGAACACGACGCCTTCGACGGCGACGTGGGCGCGGGCCCCGCGGCCGGGCTCGCCGGAGTCCCGGTCGCCGTCGCCGCCTCCCTCCTGATTGTGACCGGCTGGTTCGTCAGCCTCGCGGGCGCCGTGCCGCTGCGCCGCTCCGGGCTCACCGGAGGCGTCTACGCCACGCTCGCCTGCGGTCTCCTCCTCGCCGCCGCGCTTGCCGCCTGGGTGCTCACCCGCGGGCTGCTGCGCCCGCTGGCGAAGCTCCTCCCCGACGAACGCGGGCCGTCGCGCCAGGACTTCATCGGCCGGACCTGCACCATCCGCACCGGACGGGTGGATACGGCCTTCGGCCAGGCAGAGGTCGTCGCCGAGGACGGCGCCACCGCCCTCGTACAGGTCAGACTGGCCGAACACGATCTGCGCGAGGACCCCACGGGGCTCGCCGCCGGGTCCACCGGGCTGCTCTACGCATACGACGAGGACGGCGAGTTCTTCTGGGTCTCGCCGTACGGCTCCCTCGAGTCGGCCGCCTGAGGCAGCCGAGCCGCAACAGCCCTGACCGGTCCCCAACGCCCCTGCCGCCGTCGGCAGACGGCGGCGACGACCGGGCTCCGTCCCCCTCTCAAGCTCTCCGCTCACCTCACCACCGAGGATTCCTCATGGATGCCATCTCCTGGGGCGTCGGCGTGTTCGCCGCCGTCGTCCTGCTCATCGCCTTCTGTCTGCTGCTGGTGATCACCCGCCTCTTCCGCAAGGTGGAGCAGGGCAAGGCGCTCATCGTCTCCAAGATGCGCAAGGTCGACGTCACCTTCACCGGTCAGATCGTGCTGCCCGTCCTGCACAAGGCCGAGGTCATGGACATCTCGGTGAAGACCATCGACATCTCGCGGACCGGCAGCGACGGGCTGATCTGCCGCGACAACATCCGCGCCGACATCCGGATCTCCTTCTTCGTCCGGGTCAACAAGACCGTCGAGGACGTCATCCGGGTCGCCCAGGCCATCGGCACGGCCCGCGCCAGCGACAAGGCCACGCTGCAGGAGCTGTTCAACGCCAAGTTCTCCGAGGCGCTGAAGACCGTCGGCAAGCAGATGGACTTCACCGACCTCTACACCAAGCGCGATGAGCTGCGGGACCGCATCATCCAGGTCGTCGGCACCGATCTGAACGGCTACAGCCTCGAAGACGCGGCGATCGACTACCTGGAGCAGACGCCGATCGGCCAGCTCGACGACAACAACATCCTGGACGCCCAGGGCATCCGGAAGATCACCGAGCTGACCTCCGCCGAGCACGTCCGCACCAACGAGTTCCGGCAGACCGAGCAGAAGGAGATCACCCGGCAGAACGTCGACGCCCGCGAGGCCATCCTGGAGCTGGAGCGCCGGCAGGCCGACGCGGAGATCAAGCAGCGGCGGGAGATCGAGACCGTACGGGCGCGCGAGGAGGCCGAGACCGCCCGCGTGGTCGAGGAAGAGCGGCTGCGCGCCCAGAGTGCCTTCCTCAAGACCGAGGAGCAGCTCGGCGTCCAGCGCGAGAACCAGACGCGTGAGGTCGAGGTCGCCGCGAAGAACCGCGAGCGCGTCATCGCCATCGAGAACGAGCGGATCGAGAAGGACCGGCTGCTCGAAGTCATCGCCCGCGAACGGGAGACGGAGCTCACCCGGATCTCCGCGGAGAAGGAGGTCGAGGCGGAGCGCCGCGAGATCGCGGAGGTCATCCGGGAGCGGGTCGCGGTGGACCGCACGGTCGCCGAGCAGGAGGAGTCCATCAAGAAGCTCCGCGCGGTCGAAGAAGCCGAGCGCGAGCGCCAGGCCGTCATCATCGCGGCCGAGGCGGAGGCCCAGGAGAAGCTGGTCAAGGACATCAAGGCGGCGGAGGCGGCCGAGCAGGCCGCGGTGCACCGGGCGGCCGAAGAGGTCACCCTCGCCGAGGCCCGGGTGAAGTCCGCGGACCTCGACGCCCAGGCCAAGCTGCGCCTCGCCGAAGGCATCCAGGCGGAGGCGGCCGCGGCCGGCCTCGCGGCGGTGCAGGTACGCGAGAAGGAGGCCGACGCCATCGAGAAGGCCGGGCGCGCCGAGGCGGAGGCCGCGCAGGCAAGGCTGCTCGCCGAGGCCGAGGGCGTACGGGCCAAGGGCGCGGCGGAGGCCGCCGCGGTCGCCGAGAAGCTGAAGGCCGAGGCCGCGGGCCTCACCGAGAAGGCGGCCGCCATGGCCGCGCTCGACGAGGCATCCCGCGGACACGAGGAGTACCGGCTGCGCCTGGAGGCCGAGAAGGACATCCGGCTGGCCGGACTCGACGCACAGCGCCAGATCGCCGAGGCGCAGGCGTCGGTGGTCGCGACCGGACTGGAGGGCGCGGACATCTCCATCGTGGGCGGCGAGTCCGTCTTCTTCGACCGGCTGATGTCGTCGATCTCCCTCGGCAAGAGCGTGGACGGCTTTGTGCGGAACTCGTCGACCGCGCAGACCCTGGCCAAGCCGTGGCTGGACGGCACCGCGGACTTCACCGCGGACCTGACGCGGGTGCTCGGGTCGGTGACCACCGGCGATGTGCAGAACCTGACCGTGTCCGCGCTGCTGATGCGGCTGATGAAGTCCGGCGACGCGGGCGGCCGGCTGGGCGGGCAGCTCCAGCAGCTGCTTCAGGCGGCGGAGCGGCTCGGGGTGGCGGACATGCCGGTGGCGGAGCTGGCCGCGGAGGGTGGCGGTGACGGGGGTGCGGACTCCCCGGCGGACCTGAACGGCAGGGTTCAGGTCTGACGCCGGGGGTCGGGGCCCGGCCCCCGCAACGGGGGTGGGGCCGGGCCCTGACGACGGGGGGAGGGGCGGGGCGGGGGTTTCCCCTCCCCTCCCCCCGAAGGGGGGTCTGGGGGCGGAGCCCCCAGTTACGGGAAGTGGGGTCCCCCCACGCCCCCGGGGCGTAGGGGGCGGGGCTGGGGAACAAACCCGCCCGCCCCACCACCTTTGACACGGTCCGACTCGCAGGAAGCGACCACCACCACCATGACCACCACGCAGACCGCGCCCCAGCTCGACACCGGCACATACGAGGTGCTGCGCGAGCGGCTCGGGGCGCAGGCCGGGGAGTTGGCGCGGCGGGCCGAGGAGCTGAACGCGCGGCGCGTCGAGACGTTCGGCTCGATGGAGCTGAAGCTGGCCGGCGCCGAGCGGATCCGTACCGAGAACAGCTGCGTGCCCCGCGACATCGTCTCCGTCGGCGAGGACCGACTCCTCTTCGGGTACAACGTCTTCCTCGGCCTCAAGCCGCAGACGTCCGTGGCCGACGTCTTCGCCCTGCATGACGCCGAGCTGAACCGGCTGCCCGACGACGCGGTGCCCGGGCTGCTCGACGACCCGGCGTTCCTGCGCGAGTTCGAGGCGCTGTACCGCTACTACCGGCAGGCGCATCTGCTCCAGCTGCGCCGGGTGGACGGCAAGCTGCTCGCCGTCTTCCAGACCGGCGAGCAGGCCGGCGACATCCGGGTGCTGCGCTGGGCGCTCGGCCCGTCCGGCGAGGCGGAGTTCCTGGACGCGCGCGGCGAGCGCGACCATGTCTTCCCGCCGTCCCATGACTTCGAGTGGATCCCGGCCACCCGCGACGACCACGTCCTGGGCCGCCACCCGCATATCTCCATCGGCGGCGAGGTGTTCGTCGAGACCGTCGGCGGCACCCTCACCGTCAAGGTCGAGGACAACACCGAGACCGGCGAGGGCGTCTACGCCGAGCCGGTCGACGAGCCGCTGCAGTCCCTCGGCGACGCGGACGTCGCCCACGCGCGCGTGGGCCCGCTGGTGCTGCTGCGCATCCGCCCGTACAAGGAGGAGGCCCACCGCCACCTCGTCTACAACACCGCCACCAAGACGGTCGTACGGCTCGACGGGATCGGGCAGGCGTGCCGCAGGCTCCCCGAGGACCAGGGCATCGTCTTCCCGGGCGGCTACTATCTGGCCGCCACCGCCACGGCCCGCACCTTCGACCTCGACGCGGAGCTGATCGCCTCCCTCGAATTCGAGCGGACGGTGCGCTCGCCCAACGGCGAGGACGTGCTGTACGCGTTCCACGCGCGCGTGGAGGGCCGCAGTCTGCTCCTGCCGTACAACGTGATCCGCAAGGCGGTCGCCGCCCCGCTGACCTGCCACGGCTACGCGGTCTTCGACGACGGCACGCTGCTGGTGCTGCGCGCCGACTCCGACGAGCCCGCGCGCGTGCACCCGCTGCAGCGCTGGACCTCGCCGTACGTCTCCGACACCTATGCCGCCGCGCGCCCGGCGGGTGAGGGCCCGCTCGCCCGGATCGGCAACGCCGACCTGGTACGCGGCATCTCCGACTGCCTCTCCCTCGCGCGCTCCGTCGCCGAGACCGCCCCGACGACCGGCGTGTACCGTGCGCTGCTCGCCGCCTGCACCCGCACCGCGGACGCCTACCACTGGCTCGGCGACGCGGAGGCGGGCGATCTGCGCACCCCGCTCGCCGAGATGCGGGCGACGGCCGAGCAGGTGCTCGCGGAGTTCGAGACGGTCCAGACGCTGACCGCGCAGGCCGCGGAGGCGCTGGACGCCTGCGCCGGGCGGATCGCCGCGCTGGTGCGCCGGATGCGCGGCGAAGCCCCGCGCGGCGCGGCCGGCTGGGTCGCCGGGCTGACCGAACTGCGCCATGCCCAGGGCGCACTGCTCACCCTCAAGGACATGCGGTACGCGGACACCGGCCGCATCGACGCGCTGTCCGCGGACACGGACGCCGACATCGCGTCGTTCGCCCAGCGCGCGGCAGCGTTCCTCAGCCGTGCGGACGCCTTCGACGACTACCACACGGACGTGGCGGCGCTGGCCGAGCGGGCGGGGGCGATCGACACGGTCGCCGAGGCTGCCCCGGTGGCCGACGAGCTGGACGGACAGGCCGCGGCGCTGCGCACGGTCACCGACGTGGTGGCCGGTCTGGACATGGGCGACGCCGTGGTGCGCACCGCCATCCTGGAGCGGATCGCCGAGGTCCTCGGGGGCGTCAACCGGGCGCGGGCCGTGCTGGACGGCCGCCGCCGGGAGCTGCTGGAGCGCGAGGGGCGGGCGGAGTTCGCGGCCGAACTGGCGCTGCTGGGCCAGTCGGCGGCGGGCGCGCTGGCCGCCGCCGACACCCCGGAGGCGAGCGACGAGCAGCTGTCCGCGCTGCTGCTCCAGCTGGAGAATCTGGAGTCCCGCTTCGCCGAGCACGACGACTTCCTCAGCGAGCTGGGCGGCCGCCGCACCGAGCTGTACGAGGCGTTCTCGGCGCGCAAGCAGACGCTTCAGGACGCCCGTGCCCGGCGCGCGGAGCGGCTCGCGGAGTCGGCGGCGCGGGTGCTGGAGACGATCGGCCGGCGGGCCGCCGCGCTGGACGGCGCCGAGGCGGTCAGCGCCTACTTCGCCTCCGACCCGATGGTCGCCAAGGTCCGCCGCACCGCGGAGGAGCTGCGGGAACTGGGCGACGGCGTACGGGCGGAGGAGCTGGCCGGCCGGCTGACGGCGGCCCGGCAGGAGGCGGCGCGGGCGCTGCGCGACCGCGCCGACCTGTACGCGGACGGCGGCGCGTCCCTCCGGCTGGGCCGCCACCGCTTCGCGGTGAACACCCAGCCGTTCGACCTGACGCTGGTGCCGCACGGCGACGACGGCCTCGCCTTCGCCCTGACGGGGACGGACTACCGGTCGCCCGTCTGCGACCCGGCGTTCGCGGACACCCGCCCGTACTGGAGCCAGTCCCTGCCGTCGGAGAACGCGGACGTCTACCGCGCCGAGCATCTGGCGGCCCGGCTGCTGGCCGAGCACGACGCACAGCCGCTCGCCGCGGCCGGGGATCTGGCCGCCCTGGTGCGCGAGGCGGCCCAGTCCGCGTACGACGAGGGCTATGAGCGGGGCGTCCACGACCACGACGCGACGCTGATACTGGCCGCCCTGCTGCGGCTGACCCGGACCGCGGGCCTGCTGCGCTACCCGCCGGCCGTGCGGGCGGCCGCCCAGCTGTTCTGGTCCCACGGCACGGACGAGGCCGGGCGGGCGGACTTCACACGCCGCGCGGTCTCCATGGCACGCGCCCGTGAGACCTTCGGACTCGCCCCGGCGATCGACGCGCTGCGCGGGGAACTGGCGGAGGCGATCGGCCGCCGCACGCACACGGACGCCGGCGCCGACGCCGCGCTCTGCGCCGAGTATCTCTTCGAGGAGCTGACGACCGGCCCCGAGGGCTTCGTCACGGCCGCGTCCGCCCGCACGCTGCTAGCGGACTTCCGCCGGGCCGTGGGCACTCCGGCGTACGAGAAGGACCTCGACGGGCTCGACGGACTCGACGCCCGCCGCCAGCTGGTGGAGAACTGGCTCACCGCGTACACCACCGCCCACGGCGGCGCGGGGGCGGACGACCTCCCCGAGGCCGTCGCCGTCGAGCTCTGCCCCGACCTCGTCCGCTATGAGTCCCACGCCCCGCTGACCGAGACGGTCGAGGGGCTCCTCGGCAGCCACCCGAGGATCGGCCAGGGCGGCCGGATGACCGTCCGGCTGGATGAACTGCTGGCCCGCACCCGGCACTTCCGTGAGCGGGTCACGCCCGGCTTCCGCGCGTACCAGCAGCGCCGCACCGCGCTGGCCGCCGCCGAGCGGGAGCGGCTGCGGCTGGACGAGCACCGGCCGCGGGTGATGCCGGCGTTCGTGCGGAACCGGCTCATCGACGAGGTGTATCTGCCGCTGATCGGCGACAACCTGGCCAAGCAGCTCGGCACGGCGGGAGAGTCCAGGCGCACCGACAGCAACGGCCTGCTGCTGCTCGTCTCGCCGCCCGGCTACGGCAAGACGACGCTGATGGAGTATGTGGCCGACCGCCTCGGCCTCGTCCTGGTCAAGGTCAACGGCCCGGCTCTGGGCCACCGGGTCACCTCCCTTGACCCGGCCGAGGCCCCGAACGCCACCGCACGCCAGGAGATCGAGAAGGTCAACTTCGCGCTGGAGGCGGGCAACAACATCCTGCTGTACCTGGACGACATCCAGCACACCTCGCCGGAACTGCTGCAGAAGTTCATCTTGCTGTGCGACGCGCAGCGCCGGATGGAGGGCGTGTGGAACGGGGCGAGCCGCACCTACGACCTGCGCGGCAAGCGCTTCGCCGTGTGCATGGCGGGCAACCCGTACACCGAGTCAGGGCAGCGCTTCCGCATCCCCGACATGCTCGCCAACCGCGCCGACGTATGGAATCTCGGCGAGGTGCTCACCGGCAAGGAGGACGTCTTCGCGCTGAGCTTCGTCGAGAACGCCCTGACCGCCAACCCGGTGCTCGCCCCGCTCGCCGGACGCGACCGCGCGGACCTGGACCTGCTGGTGCGCCTCGCCTCCGGCGACCCGACGGCGCGGCGGGACCGGCTGGTCCACCCGTACCCGCCCGCCGAGCTGGAGCGCGTCCTCGCCGTGCTGCGCCATCTGCTCACCGCCCGGCGCACGGTGCTCGCCGTCAACGAGGCGTATATCGCCTCCGCCGCGCAGAGCGAGGCCACCCGCACCGAGCCGCCGTTCCAGCTCCAGGGCTCCTACCGCAATATGAACAAGATCGCGGAGCGGATCAGCCCGGTGATGAACGCGGCCGAGCTGTCCGCCGTCGTCGACGACCACTACACGAGCGAGGCGCAGACCCTCACCAGCGGCGCGGAGGCCAACCTCCTCAAGCTGGCCGAGCTGCGCGGCTCGCTCACCCCGCGGCAGGCGGCGCGCTGGGCGGAGCTCAAGGCGCTGTATGTGCGCGCCCGCGCTCTCGGCGGGGCGGACGACGACCCGATGGCGCGCGCCGTGGCCGCGCTCGGGCTGCTGGCGGACCGGGTGGCGGCGGTCGAGTCCGCGATCGTGCGGGCGGCGGACCCGCGCCATCTGCTGGCGGGCCCGCCGAGCGGCCGCAACGCCCGGCCTGCCGCCGCGGCACGGCGTGACGGGCCTGAGGAGGCGTCCGGGGAGGCGTCCGGGGAGGCGTCCGGGGAGGCCTCTGAGGAGCACTGACTGCTCTGATCGGGTTTCGATCGGGTTACATGGGGGGCATGAGCGATGCCATGAGCCTCCCCATGCCCGACTGGGAGAAGCGATTCCGCGCCCCCCGCGTCTCCCTGCCCGAGTGGGCGGAGGACGCACCCGACCGTTCCCTCTTCGTGTCGAACGCGACCGGGACCTATGAGCTGTACGCCTGGGACCGGGCAGCCGGGGAGCAGCGTCAGGTCACCGACCGCCCCAACGGCACCACGGACGGCGTGCTGTCCCCGGACGGCGAGTGGGTGTGGTGGTTCTCAGACACCGATGGCGACGAGTTCGGGCTGTGGATGCGCCAGCCCTTCGGCGGCGGCGAGGACGTGCCCGCCGCGCCGGGGCTCGCGCCGTCCTACCCCGCGGGGCTGGCGGTCGGGCGCGACGGCCTCGCCGTGATCGGCCGCTCCACGGACGAGGACGGGACGACCGTCCACGTCGTACGGGAGGGTGCGGAGCCGGTCGAGATCTACCGGCACCGGGAGTCGGCCGGGGTCGGCGACCTCTCACACGACGGCACGCTCATCGCGCTGGAGCACACCGAGCACGGGGACGCGATGCACTCCGCGATCCGGGTGGTCACGCTCGACGGCTCGCTCGTCGCGGAACTCGACGACACCGAGGGCGGCGCCAGGGAGCTGGGCCTTGAGGTGCTCGGCTTCGCCCCGGTCGCCGGGGACGCCCGGCTGCTGATCGCGCACCAGCGGCGCGGCCGCTGGGAGCCGGTGATCTGGGACGTCGCCACCGGCGAGGAGACCGCGCTGGCGATCGACCTGCCCGGCGATGTCAGCGCCGAGTGGTACGCCGACGGCTCCGCGCTGCTGATCGGCCACAGCTTCGAGGCCCGCGGCGAGCTGTGGCGCTACGACCTGGGCAGCCACGCCCTCACCCGCATCGAGACCCCCAGGGGCTCCGTGTCGGGCGCGACGGCCCGCCCCGGCGGAGCGGTCGAGTATCTGTGGTCCTCGGCCGCCCAGCCGCCCGCCGTGCGCTCCGCCGCGGGTGGTGTGGTGCTCGACCCGCCGGGTGCGAAGGCCCCCGCGTCCGTGCCGGTCGAGGACGTCTGGGTGGACGGCCCCGGCGGCCGTATCCACACCCTCGTCCAGCGCCCGGCCGACGCCCCGGCGGACCGCCCGCTGCCGACCGTCTTCGAGATCCACGGCGGCCCGACCTGGCACGACAGCGACTCCTTCGCCGCCGGTCCCGCGGCCTGGGTCGACCACGGGTACGCGGTCGTACGGGTCAACTACCGCGGCTCGACCGGCTACGGGCGCGAGTGGACCGACGCCCTGAAGCACCGGGTCGGGCTGATCGAGCTGGAGGACATCGCTGCGGTGCGCGCATGGGCCGTCTCCTCGGGCCTCGCCGACCCCGCGCGGCTCGTCCTGTCCGGCGGCTCATGGGGTGGCTATCTCACCCTCCTCGGCCTGGGCACCCAGCCCGACGCCTGGGCGGTCGGCCTCGCCGCGGTGCCGGTCGCCGACTATGTCACCGCGTACCACGACGAGATGGAGGCCCTGAAGGCCATGGACCGCACCCTCTTCGGCGGCACCCCCGAGGAGGTCCCCGAGCGGTTCCGCGTCTCTTCCCCCCTGACGTACGTCGACGAGGTCCGCGCCCCCGTCTATATCTCCGCGGGCGTCAACGACCCCCGCTGCCCGATCCGCCAGGTCGAGAACTACGTCGACCGGCTGGCGGCACGGGGGGCGGTGCACGAGGTGTACCGCTATGAGGCGGGGCACGGTTCGCTGGTGGTGGAGGAGCGGATCAAGCAGGTGGCCAAGGAGATCGACTTCACCGAGCGCCACCTGGGGAGACGTTAACCGGGGGCTCCGCCCCCGGACCCCCTGTCGAACCCAGCCCCGCCGGCACTTGAGGGGCGGGAGTGCCTGCACAACCCAGCCCCGCCGGCGATTGAGGCGGGAGGGCCAGCACAACCCAGCCCCGCCGGCGATTGAGGCGCGGGGGTTCGGGGGCGGAGCCCCCGGAAAGCGGGGTTCGGGGGCGGAGCCCCGGGTCTCGCCGCCCCGGCGCCGTTCCGTACCGTGGAGGCGTGTACCGGTTCCTGCTGACTCCCCGCTGGTGGGGGATCAACGTCTTCGTCGCGCTGGCGATCCCCTTCTGCGTCTTCATGGGCTCCTGGCAGCTCGGGAAGTTCGAGGACCGCGTCGACACCCACCAGGAGGCCGAGCGGAAGGCCGCGGACCCGTCCGGCGAGCAGGCCGTGCCGGTGGACACGCTGCTGCCGGTGGACAAGGAGACGTCCGGCCGGGCGGCGACGGCGACCGGCCGGTACGGGGAGCAGTTCCTGGTGCCGGGGCGGGAGCTGGACGGGGAGCGCGGCAGCTATGTGCTGACGCTGCTGAAGACCGACGGCGGCCGGTCGCTGCCGGTGGTGCGCGGCTGGCTCGCGGACGGGGAGCGGGCCCCGGCCGCCCCGGCCGGCGAGGTGACCGTCACGGGCGCGCTCCAGGCGTCGGAGACCGCCGGCGCGGACGGCGCGCACACGGCCGGCGGTCTGCCGCCCGGCCGGCTCGGCATGATCAGCGCGGCGTCGCTGGTGAATCTGGTCCCGGACGACGTGTACGACGCCTGGGTCACGCTGACCTCCGCCGACCCAGGTCTGAAGCCGGTCCCGGCCGCCGCGCCGGAGGGCAGCGGACTGGATCTGAAGGCGTTCCAGAATCTGGGCTACACGGGCGAGTGGTTCGTCTTCGCGGGCTTTGTGCTCTTCATGTGGTTTCGTCTGCTGCGCAGGGACGCGGAGGCGGCCAGGGACCGGGCGCTGGGGCTGGATCCGGCGTGACCGGCGACGCGGGCGGCGTCCTCACCCCGCTCGGGCGGACGGCGGCGCCGCCGGAGCGGCCGCCGGACCGCGTCTGGTACGCGGCCTACGGGTCGAACATGGATCTGCGCCGCCTGAGGTACTACCTCTCCGGCGGCACGCCCCCCGGCGGCGCCCGCACCTGCCCCGGCTGCCGCGACCCGCGGCCCCCGGAGCGCTCCGTGCCGGTGCTGCTGCCCGGCGGCCTGTATTTCGCCACGGAGTCGGCGCTGTGGGGCGGCGGCCGGGCGTTCTACGACCCCGCGGAGCCCGGCGTGGCCCCGGCCCGCGCCCATCTGCTGACGGCGGCCCAGTTCTCGGACATCGCCGCGCAGGAGATGTACCGGACGCCCGGCGCGGATCTCGATCTGACGGAGGTGCTCACGCGCGGGCGCGCACGGCTCGGCCCAGGACGGTACGAGACGCTGGTGTGTCCGGGTCTGCTGGACGGCCTGCCGGTGGTGACCTTCACGGCTCCGTGGGGGCGCGCCGATGTGCCGGGGAACGCCCCCTCGGCCCCGTATCTGCGGCATCTGGCCGCCGGGCTGATGCAGGCTCACGGCTGGAGCGCCGCGCGTGCCGCGGGCTATCTGGCCGGCTGCTCCGGGGCTCGTGAGGCCTGGACCCCAAAGGCCGTCCTTGCGCTGCTGGAGTCCGCGGACGGCCCCCCTGACGCCCCTCCGCACCCCTCCGGCTACTCGGCGGGCAGCACGCCCGTGTAGTAGACGGTGCCCGAGCAGGCGTTCGGCACGGTCGCCTGTGCCGCCGGCGCTCCGGCCTCCGGGGTGTGGACGACGGTGACGCTCCCTTCCCGGGGAGTGCCGTCCTCCAGCGTGAGCTGCGGCTCGGCGCCGTCGGCCGTGTCCGCCGACTGGCCGGACTTGTCCGATGTCTGCGCCGATGTCGTGGTGGTGGTCGACGTCGTCGTCTCACCGCCGCCGCCTGTGCCGGAGGTGCTGCCCGAGGTCCCGGCGCCGCCGGTGGAGCCGCCGCCCGTCGGGGTGGGGTCGGGGGTCGGCTCGCTCTCCTTCGGGCAGGTGTCCGCGGGAATCCAGGCGAACCGCACCTCGTAGGCGTCCTGGGGCTTCAGCCGGAGGGCGCCGGGCTCCCGTGCGGGGTCCGGCAGTCCGGTCGCCGCATCGCCCGCCGTGTGCGCGACGACGTTGATCTTCGCGGGGTCGGCCGCGCCGGCCGCCTTGAAGGCGACGGCGCCCGGGGTGCTGACCGTGCATTGTGCGTCGGAGACATTGGCGATGCGGAATGTGCCGTACACCGCGCCTTCGGCGTCGGGCTCGGCCGTCCGGACGGCGGCGACGCCGAGCTGGGCCGCCTCGCACGCCGGGGAGGGGGAGGCCGCGGTGCCGGGAGGGGCGGCCGGCTCCCCGGTCGCGCCGTCCGCGCTGCCCGCGGTCTGCTCCTCGCCGGACGTCTGGGACGGGGCGTTGCGGCTGTGCCCGCCTCCGCCGCCGTCCCCGCCGGCCCCCTGCGTTCCGGTGTCTCCGCCGGTCTCGCCGGAGGTCTCAGCGCCGAGGCCGCCCTGAGTCTGCTCCCCGTGCCCGGCGTTGACCGCACGGGTGTCCTCGCCGCTGCCGGAGGCGTCCGCCGCGTGGACGAAGGCGGGCACCGCGGCGCCCACCAGCAGCGCGGCAGCGGCCACGCCCACCAGCGCCTGCCGCTTGCGGGCGCGCCGTGCGGGCACCGCCCGGCGCAGCTGGTCGAGAGCGCCCTCGGCCGGCTGGATGTCCTGTACCGCGCCGTGCAGCAGCCGGCGCAGCGCCAGCTCGTCGGCGCCGAGGCCGTCGCCGCCCAAGTCGCTCACATGCCCCTCGCTCGCATGCTGATCCGACCCCTTGTCCGTGTTTGCGTTGCTCATCGGTCCGTCCGGTCCGAAGAACCCGAACCGCTGACCGTTTGGCCCATGACGGCCGTCGCGACCGCCGTAACCTTCGCGACCGCCGTGACCCTCGTAAACCTCGTAGCCTTCGCGGCCGCCGCGGCCCTGGCAGCCGTCCCGGCGGCTGTGGTGCCCGTTCACGCCGTGGCCTCCATGGCGACGCGCAGCGCCGCGATGCCCCGTGATCCGTACGCCTTCACGGAGCCCAGGGATATGCCCAGCGTCTGGGCGACCTGAGCCTCGGTCATATCGGCGAAGTACCGCAGCACCAGCACCTCGCGCTGGCGGCGCTGCAGCCCGCGCATCGCCTTGATCAGCGCGTCCCGCTCCAGCTGCTCGTACGCCCCCTCCTCCGCGCTCGCCATGTCGGGCATGGGCTTCGAGAGCAGCTTGAGGCCGAGTATGCGGCGGCGCAGTGCGGACCGGGAGAGGTTCACCACGGTCTGGCGAAGATAGGCCAGCGTCTTCTCCGGGTCCCGGACGCGGTTGCGGGCCGAGTGGACGCGGATGAACGCCTCCTGGACGACGTCCTCGCAGGAGGCGGTGTCGTCGAGCAGCAGGGCCGCGAGGCCGAGCAGGGAGCGGTAGTGGGCGCGGTAGGTCTCGGTGAGATGGTCGACGGTGGTGCCCGCAGCCATGGCGTCGTCAGCGCCCCCGCGCTGCGACGGCAGCTGCGCGGCGGTGTGGGAGGTCCGGGTGAACGGCATGGGCGCGATCACCGGCATGCCGCCGGGCGGGCGCGGTCTGCGCGGCGGCAGAGCCGCCGCGCCGCGCCGTGGCCCGGCGCCGCGTATGCCGCGCGCCGGGAACACCCTGGTGAACTCGAGAACCTCTGCCACGCTGGTTGGACACGCTTCCCCCCGTCAGGGTTGTACGCGTACGCCACCGTTTTCGACGGTGCTGTGCATGTGTTCATGCGTACTCGCTCTTCCCCAATGCCCCGCTCGTTCGCGGCACTGCACAGACGCGACCGCAAAGACGTCCCCCAGCCAACTGCCGGTTGCAGCCGTACTTACACGGATCTTACAAAGCCCGGCATATGCCTGCCGGGCCCTGGGCCGCCCAGGGCCCCTCAGCAGCCGGAACCCAGCTCGGCCGCCACGGCCTCCGCGATCTGCACCGAGTTGAGCGCGGCTCCCTTGCGCAGATTGTCGCCGCAGACGAACAGCGACAGCGCGGCGGGGTCGTCCGGGGACCGCCGGACCCGCCCCACCCAGGTCGGATCGGTGCCCACGGCGTCCGCCGGGGTCGGGAAGTCACCGGCCTGAGGGCTGTCGTACAGCACGACGCCCGGCGAGGTGGCCAGGACCTCATGCGCCCGCTCCACCGTCACCTCGTTCTCGAAGCGCGCGTGCACGGCCAGGGAGTGGGTGGTGACGACCGGGACCCGGACGCAGGTGGCGGTCACCGGCAGCCCCGGCAGATCGAGGACCTTGCGGGTCTCGGCGCGCAGCCCCAGCTCTTCGGAGGACCAGCCGCCCTCCTGGAGCGTGCCGGTGAAGGGCACGACATTGAGCGCGAGCGGCGCGGGAAACGGGCCGGGGCCGTCGCCCACGGCCCGGCGTACGTCTCCGGGGGCCGCGCCCAGCTCCGTGCCGGCGACCAGGGAGAGCTGGGCGCGCAGCGCGGCCACCGCGTCCCGGCCGGCGCCGCTGGCCGCCTGATAGGTGGAGACGACCAGCTCCCGCAGCCCGAACGCGGCGTGCAGCGCGCCGATCGCGGGCAGCAGCGCGAGCGTGGTGTCGTGCGGGCTGGCGACGATGCCGCGCGGGCGGACCCGCACGGCGTGCGGATTGACCTCCGGCACCACCAGCGGGACGTCCGCCTCCAGCCGGAAGGCCGGGGAGGTGTCCACCACCACCGCGCCCTTGGCGGCGGCGATGGGCGCCCAGCGCTCGGACACCTCGCGCGGCGCCAGGAAGACGGCCACGCCGACCCCGTCGAGGGCTTCCTCGGCGAGCGCCGCGACCTCGCACTCCTCGCCGCGCACGGCCAGCTTGCGGCCGGCCGAACGAGGCGAGGAGAGCAGCCTGATCTCGCCCCAGACGTCCGCGTGCTGCGACAGGATCTGGAGCATGACCGCGCCGGCGGCCCCGGTCGCTCCGACGACCGCGAGCGCCGGCTTGCGGGTCATCGCCCGGTGCCTCCGTAGACGACCGCCTCATCGGAGTCGGAGTCGAGCCCGAAGGCGGTGTGCACGGCGCGCACGGCGTTGTTGACGTCCTCGGCGCGGGTGACCACGGAGATGCGGATCTCGGAGGTGGAGATCAGCTCGATGTTCACGCCCGCGTCGGACAGGGCCTCGAAGAAGGAGGCGGTGACGCCGGGGTTGGTCTTCATGCCCGCGCCGACGAGGGAGATCTTGCCGATCTGGTCGTCGTAGCGCAGCGACTCGAAGCCGACCGCGGCCTTCGCCTTCTCCAGGGCGTCGATGGCCTTGCGGCCGTCGGTCTTGGGGAGGGTGAAGGAGATGTCGGTGAGGTGGGTGGTGGCGGCGGAGACGTTCTGGACCACCATGTCGATGTTGATCTCGGCGTCGGCGATCGCCCGGAAGATGGCCGCGGCCTCGCCCGGCTTGTCCGGCACTCCGACGACCGTGACCTTGGCCTCGGAGACATCGTGGGCGACTCCGGAGATGAGGGCGTGCTCCACCTTCTGGGCTCCCTGCTCGATACGGGGTTCGTTGCTGACCCATGTGCCCTGGAGCCCCGAGAAGGAGGACCGGACGTGGATCGGGATGTTGTAGCGGCGCGCGTACTCGACGCAGCGGTGCAGCAGCACCTTGGAGCCGGAGGCGGCAAGCTCCAGCATGTCCTCGAAGGAGATCCAGTCGATCTTCTTCGCCTTCTTCACGACCCGCGGGTCGGCGGTGAAGACGCCGTCGACGTCGGTGTAGATCTCACAGACCTCGGCGTCGAGCGCGGCGGCGAGGGCGACGGCCGTGGTGTCGGAGCCGCCGCGGCCGAGCGTGGTGATGTCCTTCTTGTCCTGCGACACGCCCTGGAAGCCGGCGACGATGGCGATATTGCCCTCGTCCAGCGCCGTGCGGATCCGGCCCGGCGTCACATCGATGATGCGCGCCTTGTTGTGGACCGAGTCGGTGATGACGCCTGCCTGGCTGCCGGTGAACGACTGGGCCTCGTGGCCCAGGTTTTTGATCGCCATGGCCAGCAGGGCCATGGAGATGCGCTCTCCCGCGGTCAGCAGCATGTCGAATTCGCGCCCGGTAGGCATCGGGGATACCTGCCCGGCGAGATCGATCAGCTCGTCCGTCGTGTCGCCCATCGCGGATACCACCACAACGACCTGGTGGCCGTTCTTCTTGGCATCGACGATCCGCTTGGCGACGCGCTTGATGCCTTCGGCATCGGCAACGGAGGAGCCTCCGTACTTCTGCACGACAAGGCCCACGTGCGCTCCTCGCTCGGTTCAGTTCGCGGCAGTCTGCCGCGGTCGGCTCAGTCTAACGAGCGACCGGACTCCGGCCCTCAGATACCACATCGTGAGATGTCCCGCTCACTGTGCGATCACGCGCCGGAGCCGGTCCGCTCCGGGGCTGCGCCTGCCCTGCCCCGCCGGACCCACGCCTCGATGTGTCCCAAGCCACAGTTCCCCGCCGCAGTTCCCCGCCACAGTCACGCGCCGCGGTTCTGAGCCACAGTCCCGCTCAGCAGTCCCGCGCTGCCCGCTTCCAGTCTGCTCCGGACGCTCAGCCCCGTCCCCTGCCCGGTGCGGGAATGGACACCTGGCCGTCGACGCCAGGCTGAGGCGAGGGCAGCTCTTTGAAGTACTCGCCGGCCTCGTCGCGGCGGATGCGCGTCACCGCCTCGATCAGCCGCCGGGCCGCGGCCACCGGCTCCTCGCCGCCGCCGCGGCGGCGGTTGAGCTTCCAGCGCAGATACTCCTCGGTGATCGCGATCTCGGTGTTGCGCAGCAGCACCCACGACTGGTCGAAGCGGAAGAACGAACGCACCCCGGTCACCACGGAGATGGTCACCCCCGCCAGGGCGAGGGTCAGCTCCTTGTTCGCGTACTCCGCCGTCGCCAGAAACGGCAGCAGCGCGCCGACAAGGATCACGACGACGCCGGTGAGCCGGTAGCCCCGGCGGTGCCAGCGCGCACGGACGTCGTAGAAACGCCGTAACCGCTGCACATAGCGCTCGGCCGCGGCGGCCAGCTCATCGTCGGGAGCGTCGAGGAACTCCTCTGCCGCAGGGGCCCGGAACCGTCTCCACCATGCGCGCATACGCCCTCCCCACCCCGGCGCCCGCCGCCCGGCAGGCCGCGGGCGGGCGCGGGCCCGTCGATTCGGATCGCGGATCAGCTCGCGGGTGTGCGCAGGCCCAGCGGGGCCGCGATCTCCTCCGCCATGACCCGCCCGGCCTCCTCCGCCAGCGCGTCCTCGCTCAGGTCCTCGTCCGTGTCCAGACCGTCCAGCTCCTGGAGGGGCTGGTCCAGGCGGACATGGGCGACCAGGGACTGCAGGGCGCGCAGCGTGGCCGAGGCCGTCGGGCCCCAGTTGGAGAAGTACGAGAACTGCCACCACCACAGCGCCTCGCTGGTGCGGCCCGCGCGGTAGTGCGCCAGGCCATGGCGCAGATCGGTGATGACGTCGGCGAGGTTGTCCGAGATCCGGCAGGCGACCGGCGCCTTGCGCGGCTCGTACGGGTCGAAGACCTCGGAGAAGACGTCCACCGGGTCCAGCAGCGCGGCGAAGCGCTCCCGCAGGTCGTCCATGTCCGGGTCGGGGCCCGCGTCGGGCTCATAGCGCTCATCGGGGACGATGTCCTCGTGCGCGCCCAGCCGGCCGCCGGTCAGCAGCAGCTGGGAGACCTCAAGCAGCAGGAAGGGCACGGCGCTGTCGGGCTCGTCGCCCTTGGCGACCTCGGTGGTCGCGACGATGAACGACTCGATGGAGTCGGCGATCTGGACAGCGAAGTCGTCGGGGTTCTGGCCTACGGCGTGCAGCATGGCGTCAGACATCGAGAAGTCGTCTCCCCTCGAAGGCACGTCCCAGCGTGACCTCGTCGGCGTATTCCAAGTCTCCCCCCACAGGGAGACCGCTGGCCAGCCGTGTGACCTTCAGTCCCATCGGCTTGACCATGCGTGCCAGATACGTGGCGGTGGCCTCGCCCTCCAGATTGGGGTCGGTGGCGAGGATCAGCTCGGTGACCGTCCCGTCCGCGAGCCGGGCAAGCAGCTCGCGAATCCGCAGGTCGTCGGGGCCGACGCCCTCGATGGGGCTGATCGCCCCGCCCAGGACGTGATAGCGGCCCCGGAACTCCCGGGTCCGCTCGATCGCGACGACGTCCTTCGGCTCCTCCACGACGCAGATGACCGCCGGGTCGCGGCGGGCGTCACGGCAGATGCCGCACTGCTCCTGCTGGGCGACGTTGCCGCACACCGCGCAGAAGCGCACCTTGTCCTTGACCTCCAGCAGGGCGTGCGCGAGCCGCCGGACGTCCGCCGGCTCGGCCTGGAGGATGTGGAAGGCGATCCGCTGGGCGCTCTTGGGACCGACGCCGGGCAGCCTGCCCAATTCGTCGATGAGGTCCTGAACCACGCCTTCGTACACGGAACGCCTTTCCTGCCCTGCTCAGATCTCTGGTACGTACGGTAGTTCCTGCGGGCTCCCGTTAGAAGGGAAGCCCCGGCATGCCGCCCAGCCCCTGCGCCAGCGGGCCCAGCTTGGCCTGCTGCAGCTGCTGCGCGTTCTCCGTAGCCGCCTGCACCGCGGCGACGACCAGATCCGCCAGGGTCTCGGTGTCCTCCGGGTCCACGGCCTTGGGGTCGATCACCAGGCCCCGCAGCTCGCCGGAGCCGGTGACGGTGGCCTTCACCAGACCGCCGCCCGCCTGGCCGTCCACCTCCGTCTGCGCCAGCTCCTCCTGGGCTTTGGCGAGGTCCTGCTGCATCTTCTGGGCCTGCTGGAGCAGCTGCTGCATGTTCGGCTGGCCACCACCGGGAATCACGGTCACTCCTGGCACGTTCGACGACGATGTTCGGTAGGGCGAGCCTACGTGGTCGGCGGTCGTCATGCGCCACACACGGCGACTGACTCTTTCGAGTGAGTAACCTGCTGCTCCCATACCTGATCAACGGCCTCTTGCGGGCGGAATTACTGGGATTCCGGGGTCATGGCCCACCATTCGGCGGTAGGAAGAGCGCGCGCATCGATACGCACGCGCGTCTTCGCGTCACGCACAGTGGCGGAACGCACCAGCTTGGCAGCAGACAGAGATGCGCGGACGCAGATGCACGGCGGAGCGCAGAGCGTAAGGAGTGCACCGGTGAGCCAGCCGGAGATGCAGCCCGGGGGATCCGCCCGGGATGAGGACGGCAAGGACGGCATGCCGTCGCCCGGCGACCTGACCGGAAGGCCGCTTCCGCTCGGCGACTGGGGCGAGCCCGCGGAGCGCCTCGACGAGCTGTACCGCTGGGTCGAGACGGGTGCGCTGCGCACGGCCTCCTGGTATCTGGCCGACCGCGACCGCAAACGCCGCGCCGCCCGGATCCTGCGCGCGGGCACCGCCGCCGGCACGGTCGTGGGAGCCGCGCTGCCGCTCCTCGAAGTGACGACGGGCCTCGACGGCGCGGCGGGCTGGGGCTATGTGTCGCTGCTGCTCGCGGCGGCCTGTCTGGGGTGCGACCGCTGGTTCGGCTTCACCTCGGGGTGGATGCGGGACGTCGCGACGGCTCAGGCGGTGTACCGCAGGCTGCAGACCCTCCAGTTCGACTGGGCGTCGGAGAGCGTACGCGAGGTGCTGGGCCCCACGGAGGGCACGGCGGGCGAGGCGGCGGAGCGCTGTCTGACGGTGCTGCGGCGGTTCTCCGAGGATGTGACGGAGCTGGTGCGGGCGGAGACGGCGGACTGGATGGTGGCGTTCCGGTCGGGCCCGACGCCGCTGGTGATGCAGACGAACGGCACGGTGCCGCCGCGGGCGGAGAACGGGCATCCGGCCGGCCGGATGCCGTTGCCGCCGGTGACCCGGCCGAACATGCCGCGGCAGAGGCCGCCGGAGCCCCCGCGGTAACCCGGGGCTCCGCCCCCGGCCCCCGCGCCTCAATCGCCGGCGGGGCTGAGTTTCTGGCCCTCCCGCCTCAATCGCCGGCGAGGCTTGATTGTGCGGGTTCTTGCGCCTCAAACTCCCCCAGCTACCGCTGGGGGCACCCCAGGCGGAGCTGAGTTTCTGGTCCCCGCGCCGCAAACGCCGAGGGGGCTGAAACGTGCAGCCCCTGTGCCTCAAGTGCCGGGCGGGGCAGGGGATCTGGTCCCCGCGTCCCAAACTCCCCCAGCTACCGCTGGGGGTACCCCCAGGCGGGGCTGGAAAATCCAGCCCGCTGGGGGTGCCTCCGTGGGGGCACCCCCGGACGGAGTCTGGAGGAGGTAGCTGGGGGAGATTGAGGACCGGGGGTCTGGGGGCGGAGCCCCCAGTTTCGGGAAGGGTCAGCGCCGCAGCGCTCTGAGGGCCCTGGTGAGGGCCGGGGGAAGCAGCTCACGGGCCACGCGGCGGGGCCAGGAGGGCCCGGACGGGGACGCCTGCGCCGGAGGGGACGCCGCCACGGGCTCCCGGCGCTTCGGCGCGTGCCGGGACGCCGGCGGCTCCGGCGCAACCGCCTTCTTGCCGCCCACCCGGATCAGCGGCCGCCCCGCGACCTCCTCCACCCCGTGCCACAGATCCGCCCGCGTCTTCAGCCACCCCCGCAGCTCCTCCCGTACGGGATCGGGGTCGCCCCAGGTCCCGTACAGCTTGCTGCCGCTGATCACGACGGGCTTCAGCCCGCCGTCCGCGACCGCGCCCCACACGGCCGCCGCCACGCCGGGGCAGTGCTCGGCGCGGAAGTCGTCGAAGGCCACGACGCCTTCGGGCAGCAGCAGTTGGCGTGCGGCCCGCACATCGCCGTGGACGTGCTCGTACAGATGCGAGGCGTCGACGTGGATGAAGCGGCAGCTGCCGGACCGCACCCGTGAGGCGATGACCGACGTGGGGGCCTGCACCATGGTGGGCAGTTCGTCGTGGAAGGCCAGATAGTTCGTCTCGAAGGCGCGGCGCGTGAGCGTGGCGTACGAGCGGTTCATCTCCTTGGTGTTGGAGGCGTCGGGCGCGGGCGAGTCCCACAGGTCGCAGACGGTGAACTGCTCCCCGTCGCGGAGGTACCGGCCGAGGAACACGGCGCTCTTGCCGAGGTACGCGCCGAGTTCCAGCAGGTCCCCGCGGATGTCCTGGTCGCGCTGGCGGGTCAGGAACCAGTCGAAGAGCAGCTGGTCGGCGGGCCAGAACCAGCCTTTGACGTCGTCGAAGCACGTCGGCGCGGCCGGCGCAGGCGATGCGTCGGCTCCGTCGGCTCCGTCGACTGCCCCGTTTGCGGAGGGTGTGGTCGTTTGCGGCATGCGCCGGTCCTATCGGCGGCAGGTGTCGCGCATCTGAAGAGAATGTGCGGACTCTGTGTGCGACTGCGCGTACGGAACGTGTCGGCGATCCTTCGGTCAGCTGAAGATGATCATGGATCCCTGGCCGAGGCTCCGGGTCGCGGCCGCGTGCAGCCCCAGCCACACATGACGTTCCCGCGCGAATGGGCTCTCGTCGTACGGGATCGGCCCCGCGGGCTCCTCCAGCGTGGTCGGCCGCTCCGGCGGCAACGGCGCGTCCGGCGGATTCACCGGATCGATGCCGATCGAGGGGGCGACGTACTCCAGTTCGCGCAGCAACCCCTGGGTGGAGCCCAGCGGTCCGCCGCCCGCGAGCAGCTCCTCGTTGGACAGCGGGGCCGGGAAGTCGACCGGCACATACGCGCCCGCGTGGTCGTAGTGCCACACCAGGTGCGACTGCTGGGCCGTCGACTCGAACATCTCAAGCAACTGCTCATAGTCGCCGCCCAGTTCGTCCACCGGTGTGACCGCGAGCCCGCAGAGCTGGAGCAGATAGGCGCGGCGCAGGAAGTGCAGCGCGTCGTAGTCGAAGCCCGCGACCGGCGCGACGTCCCCGGAAAGGCCCGGCATATACGCGAAGACGGGGACGGTGGGCAGCCCGGATTCCGTCAGCGCCTTGTCATAGGACGCGATCTCTTCGGCGAAGGGGTTGTCGGGGCTGTGGCACAGCACATCGACAAGGGGCACCAGCCACAGGTCACAGGCCAACGGAAAGCTCGCTCTCCAACGGAGTTGCAGGATCGTTCAAGGGGACGGACAGCGTAGTGCCCCCGGCATGCCGGGCGAAGGGCGGCCATCGCGCCCGCCCCGCCCTCACAGGTCCCATACCCACACCCCGGCCACCCGCTCCCCGGGACGGCCGAGCAGCTTCTCCACGGTCTCGTACAGGGCCTGTTCGCGGTAAGTGGGCGGCAGCACGACCACGCCCGCGCGCCATGCCGCCAGATCGCGCCGCGCCTGCGCCTGCCACTCGGGGCCGAGCTGCGGAACCTGGCCGGTGGCGCGCACATCGTTGAGGAGATTCGAGGTGTGGCGGGGGACGGCCCCGTAGATGCCGATGCGGTCCGGGCCCCACGGGCCGTTGAAGTAGCCCCCGGCGAGGGAGAAGCCGAGGCCGGTCGAGGTCTGCCAGTGCAGGGCGTCCGCGCTGCCCGGATCGGGCAGCGGCACGGTCACGACCGACTCGCCCTCGGAGACGTAACCGCGGTACGCGCCGTACGCGAAGAAGGCGGGGACCTCCGGCCGCTCCCGCACCGGGTACGGCGTCGGCAGCACCGGCGTGAGCGCGGCCGCCAGGGCCGCACAGCCGACGGCGCGGTGCAGCCGCACCCGCGTGGCGGCCAACCGGTCCGCGGCCAGCGCCAGCAGCACGCCAAGCGCCGGGGCGCAGATCATCGCCACCCGGGACTCGATGACCGACTCGAACAGCGGCTGGTGGGCGAGCGCACGCCAGGGGCCGGTCAGCACGATGTCGGTGTACGGAATCCGGAAGCGCACGCCCAGCGACAGCAGCGCGGCGGCGAGCGCCGTGAACGTCACCGCCTTGACGACGGCGAGCTTCCACAGCCGGATGGCGATCGCGGCGGCGAGGGCGAGCAGCGGCCAGCCGTAGAAGGCGTTCTGCTCGGTGCGGTTCATGGCGAGCGGGTCCGCGCCCGCGTCGGAGCCCGCGAGCGAACGCCCGGCGAACTGGAGGAAGGCGAGGGGGCTGTTGCCGGTGTTGTCGCCGTGCAGCACCCCCGTATAGCTCTGCGGGCCGAAGAACTGCCAGCCCAGGGGGAAGGCGACCAGCGGCAGACAGACGGCGAGGGCGACGCCGAGACCGCGCAGCATCGGCCGCCACACGGCCCGTGCCACATCCCGCCGCACGGCGGCGTAGGCGAGGGCGAACAGCAGCATGCCCATGGCGGCGAGCAGCAGCGGCTCTTCGCCGAGGAAGATCTGGTACGCGGCGAACAGGCCGAGCAGCGCGCCGTCCCGTATGACGCGCGGACGCGGGTCGGCGAGCCGCAGCGCCCGGTCTGCGATCACCGGGATCAGGAACAGGACGAGGAAGTTGGGGTGCGCGTTGCCGTGGGAGATCATCGGCGGCGCGAAGGCGGCGAAGGCCGCGCCGAGGGCGGCGGCCGGCAGGCTGCGGGTGACTCTGCGGACGAAGAGCCAGTACCAGGCGGCGGCGGTGGCGGCGAGGCCCAGGGTGAGCACAAGCGCCCAGGTGACCGTGGGCCCCAGCAGGAGCGTCACGGGGGTCAGCGGGACGGAGAGACCCAGCATGACGGTGTTGGCCATCAGGTTCACACCGTCGGGGTTGTTCTGCAGGGTGGTGAACAGCGGATTTCTGAGGTGGCTGACGTTGTCCGCGGTGACCGCGAAGAACCACTCCCACTGGTTCTGGTCCTGTCCGGCGTCGGCGAGATAGCCGCGGTCGAGGTCGGCCCACAGGCCCTTGTAGAGCAGGACGGAGGCGAGGAGGAACAGCCCGGCGACGGCGAGGTCCGCGCGGCGGACGCGGCGGACGCCGCGGGCCCTGAGACGGGCCAGCTCGACGAGGACGCGCACGTAGTCCAGCGGCCGGACCTTGGAGCCGGACTGGTGCGACCAGCGCACCGGGACCTCCGTGACGGGCCAGCCCTCGCGGTGGAAGACCCGCAGTATCTCGATGTCGATGCCCCAGCCGTCGAGCCGCGACTCCGCGAACGCGGCACGCGCCCGCTCCCCCTCCAGCAGCTTGAAGCCGCACTGCGTGTCATGGATGCCGGGGACGGCGACGGCGCGTATCAGCCGGTTGCCCAGCCGGCCGAGCCACTCGCGGCTGCGGCGCTGGTGCACCTCGATCCGGGACTCGGGATGGGCGCGCGAGCCGATCGCCGCGGCGCTGTCCTCGGCGGCGAGCTGCTTGTCGAGGCGGTCGAGCTCCTCGATGGGGGTGGCGAGATCGGCGTCCGTGACCAGCACCCGGCGGCCGTAGCTGGCCAGGACGCCCCGGCGCAGGGCGTCGCCCTTGCCGCGGTTGCGGCTGCCGCCGATCAGGTGGATGCGGGGCTCCTCGGCGGCGGCCTCGCGGGCGACCGCCGCGGTGGCGTCGGTGGAGCCGTCGTCGACGACGATCAGCTCCCACTCGCCCCAGCGGCCGGGTTCGGCGCGCAGATGGGCGCAGATGGCGTCGAGGGTGGGGCGGAGCCGGGTTTCCTCGTTGTAGGCGGGCACGACGACGGACAGGTCGACGACGCTCACTGCTCGGCCGCCTCGCACGGACCGCCGTCGGCCGGCCGCGGCGGCTGGGGCCGGTCGGCTTCCCGCGGCCCTGCGACCGGGCGCGGCGGCTCGGCCGCGGCATCTCGCGGCCCGGTGTCGACCAGGCGCGGCGACTCGGCAGCATCCGGCCCCGGACCGTCCGCCGGACACGGCGGCCCAGCCGCGGCATCTCGCAGACCGACGTCGGCCAGGCGCGGCGGACCGGCCGCGGCTTCCCGCTGCCCGGCGGCCAGGCGCGGCGGCCCGGCAGCATCCAGCCCCGAACCGGCCGCCGAGCACGGCGGCTCAGTAGCCTCCGGCCCCGAACCGTCCGCCGGACACAGCGGCTCGACCGCGGCGTCCCGCGACCCGACGTCGGCCAGGCGCGGCGGACCGGCAGCATCCAGCCCCGAACCAGCCGCCGGACACGGCGGCCCAGCAGCATCCGGCCTCGGACCGTCCGCCGGACACGGCGGCTCGACCGCGGCGTCCCGCGACCCGGCGGCCAGGCGCGGCGACTCGGCAGCATCCGACCCCGGACCGGCCGCCGGACACGGCGGCTCGACCGCGGCATCTCGCAGACCGACGTCGGCCGGACGCGGCGGCCCGGCAGCATCCGGCCCCGGACCGCTCGCCGGACACGGCGGCCCAGCGGTGGCCGAGCGCGGCGCGGGGCCGGGCTGCCGGACGTGGCGGGCCTCCAGGCGGTCCGCCCAGGACAGGGCGTGGTCGTTGTACGCGCGCACCACCGCTCCCGCGGTGGCGGCGTCACCGCGGGCGACCGCGTCGATGAGCTGCTCGTGCCCGCCCCACAGCCAGTCGGACAGACTGGCGTCCCCCCGCAGATAGGGCACGGCGAAGACCCAGGACTGCACACGCAGCCGGTGCAGGAAGTCCCCGATGTAGCGGTTGGCGACGATCGCGCCGAGCTCCCGCCAGAACCGCAGGTCGTATCCGATGAGGATGTCCAGGTCCCCGCCGCGGGCGGCGCGGGCGGCCTCCTCGGCGCGGCGGCGTACGGACACCAGGGCCTGGCCGTGCGGAGCGGCGTCGGGGCCGCGGCGGGCCAGCGCTCGGAAGAGGCCGTCCGCGATGAGGGCGCGGGCCTCGACCATGCCGCGGTAGTCGTCCACGGAGAACCGGTGGACCTTGAAGCCCCGGTGCTGGTCGGAGTCGAGGAGCCCCTGGGCGCACAGGTCGACGAGCGCCTCGCGGACCGGGGTGGAGGAGACGCCGTACTGCTCGGCGATCTCCTTGACCGTGAACGCCTGCCCCGGCCGCAGCCGCCCCGCCAGGACCTCGTCGCGCAGCGCCTCGGCTATCTGCTGCCGCAGGGTGTTGCGGGTGACAGCGCTGGGGCTGCCGGTGCCGCGCATCGTGACGTTCTCCTTCTCCGCCGGTCCCGGCGACCGAGGCATTCAGGTCCCCGACACGATAGGCCAGGGTCCGCGGCTACGGTCTACGACAGGGAGGAGGGTCACACCATGCCGAACGGTTCAGACGGTTCAAACGGTTCACCGCAGACCTTCGAACCCGCGACGGGGGACGGGCCCGCGACGCCGGACGGGGCACGGGCACCGCGGGCGGCCGAGGTGCGTACGGCCTTCGAGTCGCTGCTCCAGATCCGCCGGCTGACCTGCGGGGGCGATGTCTCGGCGCCCGCGCCCTGGGAGCGCGGCCGTATGGTCCGCGCCGTCTCCCTCGCCCTGGAGGCCTCCGGCTTCCCGCCCTCCGCCGTCGACGCCTCCGGCCGCCGCACGGCCACCGGCTACCGCGTCCGCCCCGGCGAGCGCCCCGCCCTCGTCCTCGTCGACTGGCTCGGCCCCGCGGGCAGCGCCGCCGCCTACGAGGAGACCTCCCGCCTCACGGCCTGCGCCGCGGCGCTCACCGGCCTGGGCTGGGACGCGCTGCTGTACAAGGGGCGGCGGGGCAGGCGCTTCCTGGAGGTGGAGCCTCCCTCGCCCCTCCCTCTACGCCCCAGGCCGTAGGGGGAGGGGCGGGGAAGCAACCCGCTTGAACGTCCGCCGGTACACCTTCGGCGAGACCCCCACCACCGCCCCCAAGTGCCCCCGCAACGACGCCCCCGTCCCAAACCCCGCCGCCGACGCCACCCGGTCCACCGGCCAGTCCGTGGTCTCCAGCAGCCGGCGGGCGTGCTCGACACGCTGCCGGGTGAGCCACTGGACGGGCGTCATGCCCACCTCGTCACGGAAGCGCCGGGAGAAGGTCCGTACGCTCATCCCCGCGTGGGAGGCCAGCTCCGCGAGGGTGAGCGGGCGGTCGAGGCGGGCCAGCGCCCACGCACGAGTCGCCGAGGTGGCCGCGGCGGCCGGCTCCGGCACCGGGCGCTCGATGAACTGCGCCTGGCCGCCGTCCCGCCACGGCGGCACCACGCACAGCCGCGCCACCCGGTTCGCGACCTCGCTGCCGTGGTCGCGCCGCACGAGGTGCAGACACAGATCGACCCCGGCCGCGACCCCCGCCGCGGTGAGCACGTCTCCGTCGTCGACGAACAGCACGTCCGGGTCGACCCGGACGGACGGAAACCGCCGCTGGAAGACGTCCGCGCCCACCCAGTGTGTGGTCGCGGGACGCCCGTCCAGCAGCCCGGCCGCGGCCAGCACGTACGAGGCCGTGCAGATCGAGACCGTACGCGTCCCGGGCTTGACCCGCGCGAACGCCTCGGCGAGCGCGTCCGGCAGGAACTCCCGTGCGGGGTCGGCGAGTTCTTCGAGGTCGCAGTCGAACGGCGGGATCACGATCGTGTCGGCGGCCGCGAACGCCTCGGCCGCCGCGTGCTCGACGTTCACCGTGAAGTCCGCGCTGGTGCGGACCGCGCCCCGGTCCAGCCCGCAGGTGATCACCTCGTACAGGGGCTTGCCGTCGGGCCCTTCCGCAGTGCCGAAGATCCGTACCGGGATGCTCATTTCGAAGGGATACACGCCGTCAAGGGCGAGAACAACCACACGATGCATGGCCAGATCCTTGCATATCCTGTCCATCTGGCCACTCGAAGCGCCGGATCTCCTCCCGCAGGCTGGCTCCGTACGCAATCGCGGCAAGCGACTCCCCCTGAACAGCAAGGAGCTATGACCATGCGCGCCATCGGCCAGGACGTCCTCGGCGGCCCCGAAGTCCTGAAGATCGTCGAGATCGACCGCCCCGAGCCGAGGCCCGGCGAGATCCTCGTCAGGGTGCATGCGGCCGGCGTCAACCCGACGGACTGGTGGCACCGGGCAACCGGCGGCCTGCTGACGCCGGGCCGCCCGGTCCCACTCGGCTGGGACGTCTCCGGCACGGTAGAGACTGTCGGCCTCGGGGTGACGATGTACGAGGCGGGCGACGAGGTCTTCGGCATGCCCCGGCTGCCCGAACCGGCGGGCGCGTACGCCGAGTTCCTCACCGCGCCCGCCCGCCATCTGGCACGCAAGCCGGCCGGGCTCACCCATGTCGAGGCGGCGGCCCTGCCCGTCGCCGGGCTCACCGCCTGGCAGTGCCTCGTCGACACGGCCCGGGTCGCCGAGGGCCAGCGGGTGCTGATCCACGCGGCGGCGGGCGGAGTGGGCCATCTCGCCGTGCAGATCGCCAAGGCGCGGGGCGCGTATGTCATCGGCACGGCGAGCGCCGAGAAGCACGACTTCGTCCGGGACCTCGGCGCGGACGAGGTCATCGACTACCGGACGACGGATTTCGTCACGGCGGCCCGTGACATCGACGTCGTCCTGGATGCAGTCGGCGGCGAGTACGGCCCGCGCTCGCTGAAGACCCTGCGCTCCGGGGGCCGTGTCGTCTCCATCGCCTCCCCCGCCGAGGCCGCGCTCGCCGACACCGCGGCCGGGCTGGGCCTCCGTGCGGGCTTCACCATCGTCGAACCGGACCACGGCGGCCTCAACGCCCTCACGGCCCTGGTGGAGTCGGGCCACCTGCGCGTGGCGGTCGACGCGGTGCTGCCGCTGGAGGAGGCGGCGAAGGCCCATGAGCTGGGTGAGTCGGGCCGGACGAAGGGGAAGATCGTCCTCGCCGTGGCGTAGTCGCAGCCCCGGAGCGGGCCGGTTCTACACCCGCACGGGCACCACGACGTCGGCCCCCGGAATCTGGTCCAGATACGCCTGGATGGCCTCGGGGTCCGACGTGGCCACCAAGGCCGCGCCGATCTGAACGGCTGTGAGGGCCACCAGTCCGTCGACCGGGTCGGGCCGCTTCTTGGCCAAGAGGCCGGCGCGGCCGGCGCGGTCGGCGCGGCCGATGAGCTCGCCGACGCGCCGCCACTCCGTCTCCGTGTAGCAGCTGACGACAGCGCACTCCTTGAGAGCGCGGGCGAGATGGGCTCGTGTGGCGCCGCCGCGCCATGCCTGGGCGATCACTGGAGCGGGAACCACCGGAAGCCCGTTCCTGGCGAACTCCCGGTGCCGGATCAGCGCCGTCCCGGGCCGCTTGTCGGCGAGCGAGATCAGCATCCCGGCGTCGTAGACCACATCTCCCAGCGTGTCGAGATCCGGGCAGCTGGGACAACCGAGATTCATGCGGCGCTGCCGCGGCGGCGCTCCGCGGAGCGCGCCCGCGCCGCGGCGATCTCGGACCTGACCCGTGCCGCCTCGTCGGCGTCCACATCCGGCCCGGTGGCGGGCGGCCAGGCCAAGGCGTCCCCTTCCGCCTCGGCTTCGGCGAGCGCGGCGTCGATGTCCGCGAACGCCGCCGCTATACGGGCCAGCCTGGCCGCCTCCTTGCGGCCCGCCATGACGAGAAACGCCGAGACGTCCAGACCGTGCTCAGCGGCAACGGCCTTGATCGCCTCGGCGTCCTCGGGCTCCAGGCTGATGGAGATACGCGTCTTCGCCACCACAGCAGCGTAATACGCCGTAATACGGCTAGCGCGCCGTCTCGGCCTCGGTGGTGTGCTCGTCCGCCACGGCCAGCGCCGCGTCCAGCGCCGCCAGGCCCTCCTTGGCCTCCGCCTCGGAGACGGTGCAGGCGGGGACGGCGTGGGTGCGGTTCATGTTGACGAAGGGCCACAGGCCGTTCTGCTTGCAGGCGGCGGCGAACGCGGCCATCGGCGCGTTCGCCTCGCCCGAGGCGTTGTACGGGACCAGGGGCTCGCGGGTGTCGCGGTCCCGGACCAGCTCCAGCGCCCAGAAGACGCCCAGGCCGCGCACCTCGCCCACCGACGGGTGGCGCTCGGCCAGTTCACGCAGCCCGGGGCCGAGGACCGTCTCGCCGATGCGGGCGGCGTGCTCGACGACGCCCTCCTCCGCCATGGCGTTGATGGTGGCGACGGCGGCCGCGCAGGCCAGTGGATGGCCGGAGTACGTCAGTCCGCCGGGGTACGGCCGGGTCTCGAAGGTCTCGGCGATCGCGCCGGAGATCGCCACCCCGCCCAGCGGGACATACCCGGAGTTCACGCCCTTGGCGAAGGTCAGCAGGTCGGGCACCACGCCGTAGTGGTCGGCCGCGAACCACGCGCCCGTACGCCCGAAGCCCGCCATCACCTCGTCAAGGACGAAGACGATCCCGTACCGGTCGCAGATCTCCCGGACGCCCGCGAGATAGCCCGGCGGCGGGGGCATGATGCCGGCCGTCCCCGGAATCGTCTCCAGGACGATCGCCGCGATGGTGCCCGGCCCCTCGAAGGCGATCGTGTCCTGAAGGTGCGTCAGCGCCCGTGCGCACTCCTCCTCCTCCGTGGCGGAGTAGAAGGGCGAGCGGTAGCGGAACGGCCCCCAGAAGTGCACGACGCCCGCCGTGCCGCTGTCGGACGCCCAGCGCCGCGGGTCGCCCGTCACATTGATGGCCGTCGCGGTGCCGCCGTGGTACGAGCGGTACGCGGAGAGCACCTTGGGGCGGCCCGTGTGCAGCCGGGCCATCCGGATGGCGTTCTCGACGGCCTCGGCCCCGCCGTTGGTGAAGAAGATCTTGTCGAGGTCGCCGGGCGTCCGCTCGGCGATCAGCCGGGCCGCCTCGGACCGCGCCTCCACGGCGAAGGCGGGCGCGAAGGTCGCCAGCTTCCCGGCCTGCTCCTGGATCGCGGCGACGATCTTCGGGTGCTGGTATCCGACGTTGGTGTAGACGAGACCGCTGGTGAAGTCGAGATAGCGGTTGCCGTCGTAGTCCCAGAAGTACGAGCCCTCGGCGCCGGCGACGGCGAGCGGGTCGATCAGGCCCTGGGCGGACCAGGAGTGGAACACATGCGCACGGTCGGCGGCCTTCACCGCGGCGCCGGTCTGCGGGTCGGCGTAGCGGTCGGCATGGAGGTCGGCATGAGGGGTCATGCGGCCCAGGGTAAGGACGGGCGGGCGGGGGCGGACATGGCCACCTTGTATGGCCTGGGCCACTTTCATCGGCAGGGTGTCGGGGCGGCGCGGCGTCGCCAGAGCATTGACAGCATCCTGACCAAGTGACAACGTGTTGTCATATCGCAGCGCTCCCCGGGAGGGCCTCATGAACGCCCCGTCCTCGACGCCCGCAACCGCGAAAACCGCCGCCTCGAAGCCCGCCGCCTCGAAGCCCGCCGCCTCGACAACCGTCCATCTCGCCGTGCACGAGACGAATGCCGACGAGGTACGCCGGGCGTGAGCGACCAGACCCCGCGCACGCCGGGCATCCCGCACCCGCCCGATGCCGCCACCCGTGCCGCCCAGGACCTGCTCACCCGCACCGCGCTGGGCGTCTTCCGGCTCAACGGCCAGTTTCTCACCGCCTCCGAGGCCCTGGCCCGCCCCGCCGGGCTCACCGCCGCCCGCTGGCAGGTCCTCGGAGCCGTACTGCGCCGCGCTCAGACCGTCGCCGGGATCGCCCGCGCCATGGGCATCACCCGCCAGAGCGTGCAGCGCATCGCGGATCTGCTGGTCGACCAGGGCCTGGCGGTCTACGCCCCCAACCCCGCCCACCGCCGTGCCAAGCTCCTCCAGGCGACCCCCGAGGGCCGCGCGGCGGTCGAGCAGATCGGCCCCGGCCACGCCGACCTCGCCCGCCGCCTCCGCGACGCCCTCGGCGGCCCGGACGCCTTCGCCGAGACGGCCCACGTCCTGGAGCGTCTCTCCCGGGCGCTGGACAGCCTCGCAGACGCCACAGACGCAACGGACGCCGCAGACACAACGGAGGCCACGGACGCCTCGGAAGCGGGCGGCGGCTGAAACGCCCCGCCGGGCAGCATCATTCAGCTCCGTTCAGCTCCGTCGCCCTCGGCACATGGGACGCCCCCAGTTCCTGACCTGCGGCGGAGCAGCGGCAGTTGGGGCGTGCCGGGATGCCGCGGGCCACGCGCACCGCCCGATCCGGCGTTCGGGACAGATCAGTTAGGCTCGCCTTACGGGTGCCGGACCGCGCCCGCTGATCGACAAGCGCGAAGGCCCGCGGCGACAGGGGGAAGTGACTCCGCATGGACGGCGTTCAGGAGAAACAGCCGCCGGACGGACTCGACACCCACGGACGGCAGTTCGTCTCGGAGCTGCGCCTGTTGAAGGACCGCAGCGGCCTGAGCCTCACCGCGCTGGCAGCCCGCACCCATGCGAGCAGGTCGTCCTGGGACCGCTACCTCAACGGCCGCGGACTCCCGCCTGCCGCGGCGCTTCGGCAGTTCGCCCATGCCTGCGGAGGAGACGCGGACCGGTTGCTGGCGCTCCGCTCGCTCGCGGAGGAGGAGCGGCGCACGGCCGCGCGCAGGGATGCCCCGGCGAGCGCCGAGGCCCCCGGCGAGGCTCCGGGCGAGGAGCCGCGGCCCGGGGACGCGTCGCGGCCCGGGGACACTCCGCCGCAGCCGGGGCGGACCTCGCCTGAGCGGGGCCAGACCTCGCCGGACGCGTCGCCCGCCGACCCGTCCCGCCCGTCCCGCCCGTCCCGCCCGGCGCGCCGTTCCGTCCCGGTCATGGTCCTGGCAGGCATGGCCGCGGCGGTGGCGGCGGCGACCGCTCTCCTTCTGTGGGCCGTTGGCTCCGACGACGGGTCCGACTCGGCGTCCGACGGCCCCCGCCGCGCCCCGCAGGCCGACAAGAGCCGCGAGGTCGCGTCCTCCGCCTTCGTCTTCGAGCCGGGCCGGACGTACACCTGCGACATCCACCGCGCGGGCGGCCTGCTGCATGCCGGACGCAGCGACACGGTCGAGGCGCTGCTCCAGCAGGTCTCCACCAGCTGGGAGGTGGTGGAGGCACAATGCCTGCTGCGCTACCGCGGTTATCTGCCCGGTGAGATCGACGGCGCGTACGGGCCGTCGACGGAGAAGGCCGTCAAGCGGCTTCAGGATGACGCGGGACTGGTGCCCGACGGCATCATGGGCCCGCACACCTGGGAAGTCCTGCGTAAATGACCGGCGGAACGGACGCGGCCGGCACGGCGCGCCGGCTTCTGGCAAGGGAGCTGACGGAGCTCCGCTGCCGTACGGGGCTGAGCCTGCCCGCACTCGCCGACCGCACCTCGGCGAGCAGCTCCGCCTGGCACCGCTGGCTGAGCGGCGCCCAGCTGCCTCCTCACGAGCTGGTCCGCGAGCTGTGCCGCCTGGCGGATGAGCCTCCGGGGCGGCTGCTGGCGCTCATCGACCTCGCGAGGGAAGCGGACGACGCAGCGAAGGAGGCCAACGGAACCGACGGAGCCAACGGAACCAGCGGAGCCGGTGAGGCCGATGGAGCCGGTGACACCGACGACGCCGGCACCGGGCCCTCGCAGCAGAGACCGCCCCTGCCCCCACCCCTGCGCACGCGTTTCCGGCGGCCGCTCACCGCTCCCCTGGCCGCTGTCCTGCTGGCCGCGACGGCCGCGGCGACGGCCACGGCGGTCATCGCAGGGCGGGGCCTGCTCCGCGGCGAAGACGCCGACAGCGCCGCCGCCTCAGCCGCCACCTCAGCCTCTGCCTCCGCCTCCGCCTCAGCGGAGAAGCTGCGGCCGGGATGCCACGGCGAGGCGTGCACAGGCCGCCTCTCCCTCCCCCTGGCCTGCGGCATCACCGGTTCCGGTACGCGCACGGTCGTCGAGCACCGTCCCGAACGGGGCCCCTCGATGGAGATCCGCTACAGCCCGACCTGCGATGCGAGCTGGGCACGGATGTGGTTCGGCGAGGTCGGCGACCGCCTTGAGATCAGCCTCCCCGGGCAGAGCACCCAGCGCGTGGAGATCAAGGACTCCTTCGACGCGGAGGGCTATGTGGTCACGCCCATGATCGGCGGCGGACCCGAGGGGCTGGCGGCCTGCCTGATCCCCGCCGGGGACGGCGAACGCCGCTGCCTGAGGCCCTGACCCCCCTTCTTCTCGGCCGCCGAGGCCCCTCGCACTATCCTCTGTGGGTCGCGCAGATCGAGCAGACAGCCGGTACGAGGCCGGTACGAGGACCGGTACGAGGACACGAGGAGCGGAAGGGGGGCGCGGTCATGGAACAGCTGACAGCGGGCGACCCGCAGCACATCGGCGGCTACCGCCTCCTCGGCCGCCTCGGCTCCGGCGGCATGGGCCAGGTCTATCTCGCCCGCTCCGACCGCGGCCGCACGGTCGCGGTCAAGCTGGTCCGCCGCGAGCTCGCCGAGCAGGAGGAGTTCCGCAACCGCTTCCGCCAGGAGGTCAGCGCCATGCGCCGGGTCGGCGGCGCATGGACGGCCCCGCTGCTCGACGCCGACACGGAGGCGGACGTGCCCTGGGTCGCGACCGGCTATGTCGCGGGCCCGGCCCTGCACTCCGTCGTCTCCCGCGGCCACGGCCCCCTGCCGGAACGCACCGTCCGCATCCTCGCCTCGGGCCTCGCACACGCACTGTGCGACATACACGCCGCCGGGATCGTCCACCGCGACCTCAAGCCCTCGAACGTCCTGCTCACCATCGACGGCCCCCGACTGATCGACTTCGGCATCGCGCGCGCCCTGGACACCTCCACGGCCGCGGACGGCTCGGGCGCAGGCGGACTCACCCACACCGGGGCGCTCGTCGGCTCCCCCGGCTTTATGTCCCCGGAGCAGGTGCGCGGCGAACGCGTCACCCCCGCCGCCGACGTCTTCTGCCTCGGCTCCGTCCTGGCGTACGCGGCGACCGGCCGCCTCCCCTTCGGCCCGGCGGACAGCGGCATCCACGCCCAGCTGTTCCGCATCGTCTCGGACGAGCCGGACCTGACCGGCGTCCCCGAGGGCCTGCTGCCGCTCATACGGGACTGTCTGCGCAAGGACCCGGCGGAGCGTCCGACGGTGAAGGAGATCCTGGAGCGTACGGAGCCGGGGGCGGACCCCGAGCCCTGGCTCCCGGGCGCGCTGGTCGCCGAGCTGGGCCGCCACGCCGTCCAGCTGCTGGAGGCGGAGCAGCCGACCGCGGTGGTCCCGCCCACAGCGCCGCCCCCCGCTGAGCGGCCACGCCGCCGGGGCGCGACGGCGGCACTCGCCGCCCTCGCGACGGCGGTGGCGGTGGCGGTCGGCACGGGCGTCGGCGTGTACGCCTTCATGGACCGGGACGACGCGGCCGCCGCCCGGACGACGGCATCCGGCCCGACGCCCGGGCCGGATGCGCCGTCGTCCCCGCCGCCGCACTCCCCCGTGTCGGGCGGCGCGGTCCCGGAGAGTTACGTCGGCACCTGGGAGGGTTCCTTCGAGACCGCCGACGGCGTCAGCACCCGGACGATGACGATCGTTCAGGGCCAGCCGGGCGAGCAGGTCATGACCCTCGTCGGCAAGGGCCCCAACCACGACTGCCGCTGGTCCGCCACCCTCACCGCCCCCGGCCCGCCGCTGGTCCTCGGCCCGACGAAGGTGGCATCCGGCGACCCGAGAAGCTGCGCGCCGGGCCAGCTGAGCCGACTTGAGCTGTCCGCGGACTCCATGTCGCTGGTCCGCGAACTGGTGGGCACGAAGGGCGTCCCGATCACCTACACCAAGCGCCCCTGATCAGCCGACCGCGTCCCCGCCACCCCCTGGCAGCACCGCCGTGGCCGCGCTCCGGAGCAGGACGGGATGCACAAAGCGGTCGGCGGCGCTCGGCGGAACGCGCCACGCCAGGGGCCAGGTCCGGCCGCGCAGGGCGGGGACGGGGACGTAGCTGACGCACCCCGGCCCGGAGTTGAAGCGGGTGACGCCGCGCGGCCAGGCGCGGTGGGAGGTGGAACCCGGCGGGCAGAGGAAGTAGACGGGCCGACGCCCGTACGCCTCTATGACGATGGGCCCGGGATCGCCCCCGGTCAGTTCCTCCAGAAGGTCCGCGAGCCGGTGACCGTCGTCCCCGTCGACCCGCACGGCGTCGAATTGCACACCGGCCTTTCTGAGCTGAAATCCGGACGCGGGAATCCAGTCCATGTTTACGTCGCTGATTTGCGTATCCACGGGGACAGTTTGAAGCCGCGGAGCTAGCGTTTCCCATGACTGCGGGAGGGCGTCGCACTGTCGTTGACCTGCGGTAACTCACCTGAGGGCGAGTTGAATTGAGTGGGGATCAGTTGAGACCGGTTGAGTCCGGTTGAGTCAAAGGGGTGATCGCAGATGGCAAAGTCGGAAAACAAGGTAACGGCCGGTCCGGCGACGCGTCTCGTGGCGAAGGTGGCGCGGAATATGCGCCTCCGAAAGCAGTGGACGCAAGAGGAACTCGGCGGCAAACTCGGCTTCTCGGCGGCGGCGGTGAGCGCGATGGAGACATGCGCGCAGCCGCCGAGCGACGAGATGCTCGTGGCGCTGGAGCGGGTACTGGGGGACGGGACGGGGATCTTCGAGGAGGCGCGGACGTACGTCCGCATCGACAAGTACCCGGATCAGTTCAAGAACTACTCGGTGCTGGAGCAGAAGGCCGTACGGCTCCAGCTCTACTCCACGTTCGTCGTGCACGGCTTGTTCCAGACGGAGGCGTATGCACGGGCGCTGATCGGCGGAGGATACCCGCCGGTCTCGGAAGCACGGCTAGAGGAACTGGTCGAAGCGCGGATGGACCGGAAGGCGCTGTTCGACCGGGAGCCGACGGCGCTGATCGAGCTGGTCCTGGAGGAGTCTGTGCTGCGGCGCACGATCGGCAGCGACGAGATCATGCGGGAGCAGCTACGGCATCTGACGGAATGCGCGCAGCGACGCAATGTGACGCTCCAGGTGCTGCCGCTGGACTGCGGCACCGGTGGCGAGCACGCTGGTGACAACGGTGAGATGAACATCGTCGAGACGCCGGAGCATGACCATCTCGTCTACCTGGAGATCCAGTATGAGAGCCTGCTGATCACCGACGCCTCGAAGGTGAGTACATTCGCGCACCGGTATGCGAAGATCCGAGCACAGGCCCTGGGCCCTCGTGAATCACTCGGCCTCATCCGGCAGTTGGCAGGAGAAGAGCAATGAGCAGCACCCTCCGGTGGTTCAAGTCCAGCTACAGCAGCTCCAGCGGCGGCGACTGCATCGAAGTGGCC
The DNA here is from genome assembly GCF_026420845.1 of Streptomyces sp. PR69. Lineage (GTDB taxonomy): Bacteria > Actinomycetota > Actinomycetes > Streptomycetales > Streptomycetaceae > Streptomyces. The sequence goes on from NZ_JAOWCB010000002.1 coordinate 85,044, forward strand.
TTCGACTGGCGCAAGTCCTCGTACAGCGACAGCAGCGGCGGCAATTGCGTGGAGGTCGCCGCCTGCCCCCACACCGTCCACCTCCGCGACTCCAAGACCCCCGACGGCCCTGTCTTCACCGTCACTCCCTCCGCCTGGAGCACCTTCCTTCGCTGGGCGGACTGACCTCTCCGACGCAGGAGGCCCCATGACGATCACAGGTACGACAGGCAGGCAGGTACCAGGCCCCTCGGGGCTGCCCTTGCTGGGCTCGATGTTCGACCTCAAGAAGGACTCGCTCGGGACCTTCCTCAGCGCCTACCGCGAGCACGGGGACGTCGTCCGCATCACGGCGGGCCCCCCGGGGCTGCGGTTCGAGCTGTACGCGGTGTTCTCGGCGGAGGGAGCACAGCGTGTCCTGGCCACGGATTCGGCCAACTTCCGCAAGGACAACACCTTTTATCAGGAGGTGCGGGAGTCCTTCGGGAACGGGCTGCTGACCGCCCAGGACGCCGACTACATGCGGCAGCGCCGCCTTGTGCAGCCGCTGTTCACCCGGCGGCGGGTGGACGGGTACGCCGAGGCGATAACCGCAGAGACGGCCGTCATCACGGCAGGCTGGCATGGCGCGCCCGGCGGCAAGGTGGACGTCGTCGACGAGATGACGCGGCTCACTCTCCGCGCCGTCACCCGCATCCTCTTCGGCGGCGCGGACGTCGACGAGGCGGTGGACGTGGTGGAGCGCTGCTTCCCCGTCATCGGGGACTACACCCTCACCCGCGGCTATTCGCCCGCGAATGTGCCGCGTTCCTGGCCGACGCCGTTCAACCGCAAGGCCGCGGCGGCGACGGACGAGCTGTACGGGGTGTGCGACGCGATCATCGCCAGGCGTCGTGCGATGGGCGACGAGGCCAAGGGCAATGACCTGCTCACTCTCCTCTCCCAGGCGGAGAGCGCGGAGGACGGCTCACTCGGCGCGTCCGAGATCCGCGACCAGGTGCTGATCTTCCTGCTGGCCGGTCATGAGACGACGGCGACCTCACTCGCCTTCTCCCTCCACCTCCTGGCCCGGCACCGCGATGTCCAGGCACGGGCGCGGCAGGAGGCGGCGGATGTGCTCAAGGGCCGCATCCCGACGGCCGCGGACCTGGACTCGCTGCCGTACATCACACAGGTGCTGAAGGAGGCGATGCGGCTCTATCCGGCGGGCCCGGTCATCGGCCGGCGGTCGGTGGAGGCGATGGAGATCGACGGGCATACGATCCCCGCCGGGGCTGATGTGATCATCTCGCCGTGGGTGACGCACCGGCACACCCGCTACTGGGACGACCCGGAGCGCTTTGACCCCGACCGCTTCACCCCGGAACGGGAGAAGGAACGTCCCCGGTACGCCTGGTTCCCCTTCGGCGGCGGGCCGCGCGCCTGCATCGGCCAGCACTTCTCGATGCTGGAGTCGGTGCTGGCGCTGGCGATGATCCTCCAGGAGTTCGAGCTGGACGCGGTCGATCTGTCCGTCCCGGTCGACACGGGCATCACCCTGCGCGCCACGGGCCCGGCCCGCGTCGTGCTCCGCCCCACGGCCTGACCTCCGGCGCGCGCGTCGGCGCGGGCCCCGGCGGCCGTCCGGGGCCCGCGCGCGGTCCGTGTCAGTTCTGCTCAGGCCGTGTCAGTTCTGCTCGGGCAGCCGGATGGTCCGTACGAGCGGCATCTCCGCGTACAGGTCCGGGAGAGTCGTCACCACGGGCCGTCCGTCCGGCCAGTCGACGGTCGGGCGGGACAGATGGACGGCGTGGCCGATCCGCCACTCCACGCCGTCACGGATCAGCGCCCCGACCGCATGCGCACCCGCGAAGTCCAGCTCGACGATCTCCGCGGCCGGAAGAGCGCCGATGTGGTCGGCCAGTCCCTTGCGTGCGCCGTCTGCCGCCGCAAGGCACATGGCGGGCACGAAGACGTGCCGAGTGGGCCCGCGGTGCGTGTTCGCGATGAACTGCGAGGCAAGCGAGTTGCCCGCGCCGAGCGCGAGCAGGGCGGTGTCGTCGTACACGACGGCGGTGGAGCGGCTCACAGGCTGTCCACAGGCCGGGCGGCCTCCAGCTCCTGCCAGACCTTCTCGGCCCTGTCGTGGTCTTCGTCCGTGAACGTGACGCCGAAGTGCGTCTCGCAGTACGCCTTCGTCGCCTCGTACCGCTTCTTGAGCTCCTCCTTGGTCGGCGTGGCTCCGGCCAGCTCTGCGATGAGGTCGCGCATGGTCATTCCGCGCTCGCGGGCGAGCACCAGGAGCCGGTCGCGGACAGCGGGGTCAACCTTGACGGTGGTGTCAGCCATCAGGACAGTATACCGACGGTATACCGCTGTGGGTTCAGCAACGGGCGGCTCAAGCAGCAAAGTCATTCTTCACTTCCTCGTTGGCATATGCGCCCGTATGGCGCACATGCCAATGGACTATGCCAGCGCAGCCGCTCCGCCATCCGGCCTATCGAGGGTGGTTCACCCGCTCGGGTGAGGCTCAGGGGCCCGCGGGCCTCAGCCGTCGGCCGCCTTGCCGCGCGGCTCGCAGGTCATGGTCAGGCGGCCGGGGCCGAGCGTGCCCCGGGCCCGGACGTGCAGGGTGGCTCCGGGGTCGGGGCACAGCCTCCAGCGCCCGCAGACGGAGGCCAGGGCCATGGTCATCTCGATCAGGGCGAACTGGTCGCCGATGCACTTGCGGTTACCGCCGCCGAAGGGGACATGCGTGCCCCGGGGAAGGCTGTCAGCGGGCCGGTCGAGCCAGCGGTCGGGGTCGAACCGCTCGGGGTCGGGGAACAGCTCGGGCCGGTGCTGGAGCAGATAGGCGCTGTAGAGGAGGGCGGTGCCCGCGGGGAGCTGGCACCCGGCGAGGGTGGTTTCGGCGGTGGTGACGCGGGTGAAGAACCAGCCCGGCGGATACAGCCGCAGCACCTCGCTGATGACGCGCTGGGCGAAGGTCAGGCCGCCGAGGTCGCCGGGCGTGGCGGTGCGGCCTGCCAGGGTCCGGTCGGCCTCGGCGTGCAGGCGTTCCTCGACCTCCGGGTGCTGGCTGATCAGCCAGAAGGCGAACGACAGCGTGTTGGCGGTGGTCTCGAACCCGGCGCCGATCATGACCATGAGCTGGTCGCGGATGTCCTCGTCCGACATCGGCTCGCCGGTGTCGTCGTCGTGCGCCGCCAGCAGCATGGCGACCAGATCGTCTCCGTCGCCGGGCCGGGCCCGGCGCTCGGCGATGATGCCGTCGATGGCGCGGTGCAGCCGGTCGCAGGCGCGGCGGTAGCGGCGGTTGCCGGGGGTGGGCAGCCGGTAGAGCGGGCCGAGGGGCAGCATCACCCGCTGGTAGATGCCGTCGATGACGGTGTGCAGGCTGTGCTGCACATCGGCCACGGCCTCGTCTTCCGCCTCGGCGGCCAGCACGCTGCGGGTGACGATGCGCAGGGTCAGGGTGGTCAGCGCGGCGGAGACGTCCAGGCGCTGGCCGGGCCGCCAGCGGTCGGTCATACGGTCGATCTCCTCGCCCATGACCACGGCGTACCGCTCGATCCGGTCGGGCTGGAAGGCGGGCTGCATCTGGCGGCGCTGCCAGCGGTGCTCCCGCCAGCCGGCCATGGGCAGACTGCTGCCGAAGAGCACACGGGCCTTGTCGAAGAACGGGCCGCCCTTGTCGAAGGTGCGGGAGTCGGCCAGCATCTGGTGGACCGCGTCCGGATGGCACACGACGTACGCCGGGTGCGGCCCCATGCCGATGCGCACGAGGTCGCCGTGGGCCGTGAGCGAGTTGAGGAACTCCAGCGGGCGGGAGTGGAGCTGCCAGGCGTGGCCGAGCAGCGGCCAGCCGCCGGGGGCCGTTCCTTTGCGGGGGATGGGGGTCGTGGTCACGGCGGGACACCTCCGGTCGACGTGCCGGGTTCCGGGCGCTGTTGGCCCTTCGGACACCTTTCCTGTCCGTGTCGCGGGGAACCCGGCGTACGGCAGCCCGCGAGGGGCGCGCCACCGCGCGGCAGCCGCCCTCCGGCGCGCCCCGCCGGGATCCGCGGAACTCGGCGCGACCTCATGAAGGTGGGACTGTAATCCGACGCCTCCGCCGGACACAGACAGGGTGCAGGGCATTCGGACAGGGGAGGGCAGGCCGGTGGACGACTGGGCCGGGTTTGAAGCGGTGTACCGGGACACCAGCGTGTCCGTGCTCCGGTATCTGCGGCGCAGACTGCCGCGCGATCAGGCGGAGGACGCTCTGTCCGAGGTGTATCTGACGGCGTGGAGACGCCGGGCGGAGGTCCGGGGCGAGCCTCTGCCCTGGCTGTACGGGATCGCGAGGATGAGCGTGGCCAACTCGATGCGGGCCACGGGCCGTTCGGTGCGGCTGCGTGAGCTGATGCTCGCGTCAGCGGATGAGCGCCCCGCCGCCGCGGCGGAGCACAGCGCGCTGGACCGCATGGCGGCAGCCGAGGCGCTCGACCGGCTGCCGGAGCGCGCACGGGAGGCGCTGCTGCTGGTCGCCTGGGAGGGGCTGGACGTCCCGCAGGCGGCCCAGGTGATGGGCTGCAGCCGCGCGGCCTTCACCGTGCGGCTGCACCGCGCGCGGAAGCTGCTGGACCGGGCCTTGGCCGAATCGGCGGCGGACGAAGTCAGAGAAGAAGAAAGCGACGACGACGAAGGAGCGGCGGATGGGACGGGACGCGCAAAAGGTGCGGGAGCTGCTGTCGGCTCACGATCCGGCGGTCGGCGTCAGCAGAGTCGAGCGCGAGCTTGAGGGGCTGCTGCGCGAGCAGGCGGCAAGGTCCCCGGTGACCGCTATGACGGGCGCCGTACGGCGGAGGCGGACTCCACTGCTGTGGGCAGGCACGGCGCTGGCGGCGGGCGCTGTCGCCACCGCCGTGGTGGTCCTGGCCGATGGCGAGGGCGGCGGCACGGGCGACGGCAGCGAGGTGACGGTGGGGTCGGAGGCGGACGACGCTCTGCCGTCGGTGACCAGCACGGACTGGGTCACCCACGCCGACCAGGTCGCCGTCGTCCGCCCCACCGGAGAGAAGGAAATCCCGGCCAGCGCGGAGGAAAAGGAGGCCGGCGAGGGGTATATCGGACGCTCCGCGACCCTGAGCCTGGAACGGGTGCTGTGGTCCCGTGCGGGTGCGCCCGCCGCGCCGGAGTCGGTCACGCTGGATGTGGCGGGCTGGACGTTCAAGGGCGAGGAACGCCACAAGTTCGCCCTGCGGGATGCGCCCCGCATAGAGATAGGGCACACCTACATCGTGGCCCTGGCCCGGGAGGACGACGGCTCATGGTCCACACTCGGCAGCAGCGGGATGCTGCCGTATGACGGCGGAACCATCGGGACCGGGGAATCCGAAGGCACGATCCACAGCGCACCGAGCGGGGACCATGTGGAGGGCAGCGTCGAGGAGCAGATGACCGGCAAGACCGAGAGGGAGCTGACAGAGCTGCTGCGGAAGGCGCGTCCCGCTCCCGCCGCGACCACGGGCTGAGCGGGCACGGTGACGTCCGGCACGGTTCGCCAACGCCCCGAAGGGGCGCGGGGCTGGATCGATGTGCGGCTCCGCCACGTGGGCGCGACCAGCCACAGCGCCCCGTGCACACTCGACGGCCCATCGCCGCGCTTCCCGCGGAGCACGTGGCGTCGCGGCCGGCGAAAGGGCCCGGCTCCCGCTTCAGAGGAGCGGGAGCCGGGCCACTGGAAGGGACGTGTCACCGGTGGGTCAGCGCGCCCCTGGCTCCGGCTTGGCACTGTTCAGCAGGGAGACCAGGGTGTCCGCCGAGCGTCCCTGTGCCAGTTCTTCCAGGCTCTTGTCGGACTCCGCGCCCGCCCGCGCCGCGACGGACAGCGGCCGGCTGCCCTTGTCCGTGTTGGGGACGGTGTGAACGGCCCCCTCGGACTCGCCGTTGCCGACGGTCCCGCCGTCGTACGGCAGCACGCCGCCGCTGCCCAGGAGCGCCCATGAGCCGTCGTCCTCCCGGGCCAGGGCCACGATGTACGTGTGGCCCTGCTCCAGCCTCGGTGCGTCGTGCACGGCGAACTTGTGGCGTTCGTCGCCCTTGAAGGTCCATCCGGCCACATCCAGTGTGACCGACTCGGGTGCGGCGGGCGCGCCCGCCCGGGACCACAGCACCCGTTCCAGGCTCAGGGTCGCGGACCGTCCGATATACCCCTCGCCGGCCTCCTTTTCCTCCGCGCTGGCCGGGATTTCCTTCTCTCCGGTGGGGCGGACGACGGCGACCTGGTCGGCGTGGGTGACCCAGTCCGTGCTGGTCACCGACGGCAGAGCGTCGTCGGCGTGAGCGACGACCACCTCGTCGGCACCTGATCCGGCCGACGCGCGGGCCTGTTCACCGCCCGGGAGTCCGATCCATACGCCCGCCAGCGAACCCGCTGCCGCCGTGGCGGCCAGGGCGCCGAGCATTTTGCCGCGTGTGAGCTGCATCTGTGACACCCCTCGGATCAGTAGGTCTTGTTGATCATGGACTTGTTGTGCTTGCCCAGGGACGACGAAGACGACGGCGTCACCATGCAGCCCAGCCGGGAGTCGTTCTGCTTCAGCTTGGGCGAGGCGTTCTGGCCATGCGTCAGCCCGACCGCGTGGCCGGTCTCATGGCAGGCGGTGCTGGCCGGCGGGTCTGCCTTGGCGAACCGCACATAGTGCTGGTCGCACTTGTTGTTGCCCACCGAGTCATTGCACCAGGCGAACCCGCGGTAGCCGGACGGAACGGAGCCCTTCTGGTAGATGATGTCCGTTTCCTTGCTGCCGCTGTAGCTGGCCTTCTTGTGGTAGGTCACCGTCAGATCGGTGGGCTTGTACTGCTTGTTGAGCGCGTTCTTCACCTTCTTCTTGCCCGCGCTCGACAGGCTCCCCTGGAGATAGACGGTCAGCGTCTTGTTGTCGGTCTTGCAGAAGCCGTCACCGAGGTTCCCGTCCTTGCAGGACCACGATGTGTTCTTCGTCGGATACATGTTGTCGGTGATGGTCGCCGAGAAGGCGGCCGTGCCGATCCCCGTGAAGGCGACAGCAGCGACGGCCAGGACGGCCCCGCGCTTCCTTCTGTTCATCGAATCCCCCTTGCACAGTCGGAACAACTGCCTGCCACCTCAAGGTCGTTGGCGGCGACGGCAGGCGTGATCGCTGTCTGGCGAGGACGCTACCGCACATCACCCCGATAACGAACGGACTTTCGATGCGTGTTGTCTCACTGACACCGACGGCCACTGCCGTCGCACACGGAGCGTCACTTCACACGGCTGTACCGGGTGATCTTGTCGACCTGGAACTTCGGGACGGTCATCTCGCCGCCCATGGCCGTGGAGTAGGTCTCAGCGCCGAGGACCCGGACGCGCGCTTCGAACACGTCGTCCTCCACCACCGCGTCCAGGGTGTCCGCCGTGCCGGTGAGGATGGTGTTCGTGTCGTAGGCGGAGATATGGCCGTAGGCCGGCCAGCGTTTGCCGGCACCCGTGTTGGCGCGCAGGCTGGTCCTGCCAGTCGCCGAGCCGAACTGCGTGACATAGCCTTGACGTGCTCCCTGGCCTAAAGTCCAGGGATTCCGGCCTGGGTCGTCTGCCCCTTCCGGGGGCTTCCTGCTTCACCGCGCTGTGCGGGCACGGGTGCCCGTCTTACCGGCGCTCCACAGGCGTTTAGCGTCTCCGCCCGTCCGGCGGCGACGGTACGGCGTCCTTCGAAGAGGACGTTGCGGGCTGCGTTGTGGTCGCGGTCGTGCACGGTGCCGCAGGCCCTGCACGTCCACTCTCGGACGTGCAGGGGCTTGGGGCCGTCCCGGAATCCGCAGGCCGAGCAGACCTGAGAGGACGGGAAAGCACGGTCCACCTTGGCGAAGATACGGCCGTGCAGAGCCGCCTTGTACTCCAGCATGCCGACGAACGCGGACCATCCCGCGTCGTGCACGGACTTGGCGAGCCGGGTGCGTCCGAGACCGGACACCGCGAGGTCTTCCACGTACACCGCTTGGTTGTCGCGAATGATCTGTGTGGAAGCCTTGTGGTGCCAGTCCCGGCGCCGGCCCGCCACCTTGGCGTGCTGGCGTGCGACCTTGATGCGGGCCTTGGCCCGGTTCTTCGATCCCTTGGCCTTGCGGGACAGCTCCCGCTGAAGGCGCTTGAGCTTCTTCTCGGCCCGGCGCAAAAAGCGCGGGCTGTCGATCTTCCGGCCGTCGGACAGGACAGCGAAGGCGGACAGGCCGAGGTCAATGCCGGCCTCGGTCTCCGCCTCGGGGAGGACGTCCGGCTCGGTGTCCACGACAAAGCTGAGGAAGTACCGGCCGGAGCTGTCCTTGGTGACGGTCAGGGACGTGGGTGCGGCCGGAAGCCGGCGGGACCACTTGACCTTGAGGTTGCCGACCTTGACCACGTACACCGTGCCGTCGCTGTGGAGGCAGAAGGCGTTGGCGTTGAGGCGGATCGACTGCCGGGTGTCCTTCTTCGACTTGTACCGGGGCGGCCCGACCTTCCGGCCCTGCCGCTTGCCCTTGAGGCCGTCGAAGAAGTTCTTGTAGGCGGTGTCCAGGTCCCGCAGGGACTGTTGCAGGACAACCGCCGACACATCCGCGAGCCAGCCACGTTCCTCGGTGCGCTTGGCCTGGGTGATGCGCAGCCGGGACAGCTCGGCCGACGTCACGTACGGCAGCCCCGCCGCGTGCGCTTCCTTCCGGTCGCGCAGGCAGTCGTTCCACACCACGCGGGCGCACCCGAACGCACGCGCCAGCGCACGGCGCTGGGTGGCGTCCGGGTAGGCCCGGTAGTTGTAGCGGAGCCGCATGACCAGAGATCCTACTTACGATTGGTCTCATGTACGGGCAGAACGACTACAGACGCGGCAGAGACGTTGTTTCGGCGATGCATATGCACTTGGTCTTCGTGACGAAGTACCGGCGCGGGTGTTCAACGACGAGATGCTGACGCGCTGCGAAGAGATCATGCGCAAGGTGTGCGAGGACTTCGAAGCGGAGCTGAAGGAGTTCAACGGCGAACGCGATCACGTCCACCTGCTGGTGCACTACCCGCCGAGGGTCGCCGTCTCCAAGCTGGTCAACAGCCTCAAGGACGCCTCCGCCGCCGGATACGGCAGGATTTCACCGGCCGGGTCAACCGCGCACTCATGCACGGACACCTGTGGTCGCCCTCCTACCTCTCCGCATCGTGCGGCGGGGCGCCCTTGGCGATCGTCCGCCAGTACATCGAGCAGCAGAAACATCCGCTCTAACAATGCACTTCAAAGCACTCTTGAGATGCATTCATCCCCGGCGTGAACGCCGCGACTTTCTGCAAGGAACCCGGTAAACAGGGCGGGGTCTTATGACGGCCCGTTACACACCTGTGACAGACGGCGTGGTCCCGGTCATGGCCCGGACAGCCGTGATCCTGGTGGGGTGGTCCGATGCGTACCGCCATGCCCCGCGTCCTCCCAGCCGTTCCCGCCGTTGTCGCCGTTCTCGCCGGCGTCGTGCTTCTGACGGCGTGCGGATCGCAGACATCCGGTGCGCCCGGCGGCGGCGCGCCGGATGACGCCGCCGGGCAGCCCCGCATGTCCCCTCCCCAGGGGCTCCCCGGCGACCCGGACGGCCTGGAGAAGGACGGGGTGCGGATCACCGGCCTGAGCGAACCGCCCCGGTCCGGCGACCCGGCCCCGGCGACCGTCACGTTCGAGGTCGCCAACGGCGAGGCCGAGTCATTCACGTACACCGTCACCTTCTCGCTCGTCTCGGAGTCCGGCGCGGTGCTGATCAACACCGATCACACGGTGCCCGCCGTGGGCGCCGGCCGGACCGTGACGGGAACCGTCGCACTGGACGCCGAGCACCGTCCGGACGCGATCGACGGCGTGCAGGCGCGGATCGCGGAGGTCAGACGGGTCCCCACGGACGAGGCGCCGGCCGAGACCGGCCCCTGTCCCTCCTCCGGCGTGCGGCTCACCGCGGACGACGGGGACGCGGCCATGGGGCTCCGCGTCGTCGGGCTGCACCTGGAGAACTGCGGAACCGGCGACTTCCGCCTGGACGGCTACCCGCTTCTGGAGGTCCTGGACGAGGCCCGCACCCCGGTCTCCGGCGTCAGAGTCCTGCGGGGCAGCGGCGGCATCTCCACCGTGACCGGCTTCGACGACCCTCCGCAGCCGGTGACCCTCAAGCCGGGCGAAACCGCGTCCGCCGCCCTGATGTGGCGCAACACCACGGAAGCCGGCGCCCCCGTGAACGCGCCGTACATCCGGGCACGGCCCAAGCCCGGCGCCGGGCCGGTCATGCTGACGCCGGAACTCGACCTCGGCACCACGGGAAAGCTCGGGGTCAGCCCGTGGAAGAAAGACGACGGCACGCGCTGAACACGATCGGCCCGAGCCGGGCCGTTCGCCGTGTGGTGCGCGGGGCGGGCGCGCCGCGCACCACACGGCGGGGGTGTCACAGGAACGAGTTGATCTCGATCGTCTCGGTGCGGCCCGGGCCCACGCCGATCGCGGAGATCGGGGCGCCCGACATCTCCTCCAGGGCCTTGACGTACGCCTGCGCGTTCTTCGGCAGGTCGGAGAAGGTCTTGGCCTTGGTGATGTCCTCGGACCAGCCGGGGAGGTACTCGTACACCGGCTTGGCGTGGTGGAAGTCGGTCTGCGAGTACGGCAGCTCCTCGACGCGCTTGCCGTCGATCTCGTACGCGACGCAGACCGGGATCTGCTCCCAGCCGGTCAGCACGTCCAGCTTGGTGAGGAAGAAGTCGGTCAGGCCGTTGACGCGGGTCGCGTAACGGGCGATGACCGCGTCGAACCAGCCGCAGCGGCGGTCACGGCCCGTGGTCACACCGCGCTCGCCGCCGATGGTGCGCAGCGCCTCGCCGTCCTTGTCGAAGAGCTCCGTGGGGAACGGGCCCGCGCCGACGCGGGTGGTGTAGGCCTTGAGGATGCCGATGACCCGGCTGATCTTCGTCGGGCCGACGCCGGCGCCGGTGCAGGCACCGCCGGAGGTCGGGTTGGAGGAGGTGACGAAGGGGTACGTGCCGTGGTCGACGTCCAGGAGGGTGCCCTGGCCGCCCTCGAAGAGGACGACCTTGCCCTCGTCGATGGCGTTGTTGAGGATCAGGGTGGTGTCGGCGACGTACGGCCTGATCTGGTCGGCGTAGCCGAGCATCTCCTCGACGATCTTGTCGGCCTCGATCGCGCGGCGGTTGAAGACCTTGGCGAGGAGCTGGTTCTTCTGCTCCAGCGCGGCCTCGACCTTCTGGGTCAGGATCGACTCGTCGTAGAGATCCTGGACGCGGATGCCCACGCGGTTGATCTTGTCGGCGTAGGTGGGGCCGATGCCGCGGCCGGTGGTGCCGATCTTGCGCTTGCCGAGGAACCGTTCCGTCACCTTGTCGAGGGTGACGTTGTACGGGGTGATCAGATGCGCGTTACCGCTGATCAGCAGCTTGGAGGTGTCGACGCCGCGGTCGTTCAGCCCGCTCAGCTCGGAGAGCAGGACGGCCGGGTCGACGACGACGCCGTTGCCGATGACCGGGGTACATCCCGGTGAGAGGATTCCGGAGGGGAGGAGATGCAGCGCATACTTCTGGTCGCCGACGACGACCGTGTGGCCGGCGTTGTTGCCGCCCTGGTAACGCACCACGTAATCGACGGACCCACCGAGGAGGTCGGTGGCCTTTCCCTTGCCCTCGTCACCCCACTGAGCACCGAGCAGCACAAGTGCGGGCACAGGCGTACACCCCTTCCGGGCGGGGCAAGACCAAGGTCAGGGGGCCTGTGGCCGTGACCCGGTGTGCCCCGGAATAGACGAAGCCCCTGGCGCAATAGCGCAAGGGGCTCTTGCACAAAGATGCTACCCGAGGAAGGACCGAGGTGTCGGCTCACGACCAGCTCCTGGTGGTCATCGACCCGGTCGCCCGCCGTATCGACGGCGAGTCCGTACGGATCGCGAAGGATGTGCTGTGCGCCGGCGCGGCGGCGAAGATCTGCCTGCCGGAGGGGCCCGAGGAGTTTTCCCGGGCCCTGGCGCGGAAAGGTTCACGCAGGCCAGTGGTGGTGGGGGACGACCGGGCGCTGCTGCGCACGGTGGCGCTGCTGCACCGGGGGCGCGAGCTGGCGGACCAGACGCTGGCCGTGGTGCCCGTCGGCGCGCCCGGGGCCTCGTTGGAGCTTGTGCGGTCGCTCGGAGTGCCGACCGGCGCGGTGGCGGCGGCGCGCGCCGCGCTGGACGGGGTCACGCACCGGCTCGATCTGCTCGTCGACGACAGCGACGGCGTGGTCCTGGGCGATCTGAGCATCCCCGCAGCGCCTGCGTGTGCGGCCGACGGCGCCGCCGGATCCGTCGGGGCGGCCACCCCGGCCGCGGCGAGGGCCGCGGCCGCCGCCGGAGGGGGCCCCTCCGTCTGGGATGCCTGCCGGTCGCTGGTGCGCACCCTGGTCCGTCCGGCCCCGGCCCCGGCCGAAGGCGGCACCAGGCGTGCCGCCCCGCGGCTGCGGGTGGAGGCGGACGGGGTGGTGCTGAGCGATCTCCACGACCCGGTGGAGGACATACGGGTCCGGGCCGGCGAGGGACACGCCGAGGTGACCGTGTGCCGTGGCGCGGAGGGCGAGCCGGTGCGGGTGCGGGCGCGGGCGGTGACGGTCTCGGGGACGGCCTTCCGCTACCGCGCGGATACGCAGATCACCGGGCCGGTGCGGCGGCGCACGTGGACGCTGCGGGCGGAGGGGTGGGCGCTGGTGTTGCCGCGGCAGCGGGCGGAGGCGGGGGCGGAGACGTAGGGCGCCTGCGGCGCGCCTTTTAAATTCCAGCACGGCCGAAGGCCGTACAGGGGGTCCGGGGGCGGAGCCCCTGGACGTCTACCCGGGTTTGAAGAGGCGCTCGCGGTGTTCGCGCCAGCGGTCGCGGAGGGCCGCCATCTCGCGCTCCATGAACTGGAGGAACTCCCAGCGTCTCGGCCACCCGGCGGCCCGCGGCGGACTCCGGCCCCAGCGTGGTGACGCCCTCGCGCATGGTCTCCTCCCAGCGCTTGAGGATCTGGTCGCGGTTGGTCATGGCCTCGTACCACTGGTTGCTGTGCACCCGGTAGCGGTCGCGGAGTCCCTCGCCTCGATCGTGATGATCGTGATCTCTGTTGTGGCGGCGGTGTTTGTGGTGATGGCGGCGCTGCGGCCGCGTTCCGAGGAGACCGCGGGGCGCGCCGAGCCGCTGCTGGCGACCGGGCTGTCCCGGGCCCGCCGGGCGGGCAGCCATCTCGCCGTGGCGACCGCCGGCGGCACGGCGCTGCTGCTCGCGGCCGGGATCGGCTTCGGCGCGTCGGGGCCGCCTCGACCGGCGACGGCGCGCTCTTCGGCAAGCTGACCGTCGCGGCCCTGGCGTACGCCCCGGCGCTGTGGGTCACCGCCGGGGTCGCGCTCGCGCTCTTCGGGTGGTTCCCGAAGGCGGCCGCGGCGGCGTGGATCGTGCCCGGTGTACGCGTTCGCCGTGGGCTATCTGGGGCAGTTGCTCCAGTTCCCGGACTGGATGAACAACCTCTCGCCGTTCGGGCACATCCCGCGGCCTCCGGCCGCGGAGTTCGACTGGACGCCGCCGGCGCTGCTGACGCTGCTGGCGGCCGGGCTGGCATGGCTGGGGCTCGCGGGGTTCCGCAGGCGGGATCTGGAGACGAAGTAGCAGAGGACACAGGCGGGGAGCCCGTGTGCCGTGGCGGGGCGGGCATGGCGTCCACGCCCGCCCCACCGGGCTCAGCCGGGCTCAGCCGGTCCCGGACGGCGACCCGGCGACGGTCCCGGCAGCCTCGTCGGCGCTGGCACCGGCACCGGCACCGGCGCTGGCGCTGGCGCTGGCGCTGGCGGCGCTGAGCGCACGGCGCTTCATGGCGCGCATCCGGTCCAGCCGCTGCGCCAGCTCCGGGTCACGGCGCAGTTCGGCCCGCTCCACCCGGCGCTGGGCGTCGGCCGCGGCCTCGTGCAGCTTCACTTCGCGTTCGCACCGCCAGTCCCGGGACGCGATCTCGATCTCCTCCTCGCCCACGTCCCGCAGCGCCGACGCCTCCTGGCCGGCCTGCTCCGCGCGGGCCGCCAGGGCGGCGCGCGGCGCCTGGAGATCCGCGTAGTCATAGCCGTGCCCGGCCATACAGGCCGACCACTCACGCACCGACTCGCGGTATCCGGCATCCTGTTCAACCGCCTCGATGACGCGGTTCACAGCGGTCTCGGCGGCCAGCAGAGCCTCGTCCCACCCCTTGCCGTACACGGCCTCGCGTCCGCGTACTTCGCAGGAGCCGGGGTCGTACCGCACGGACGGCCCGTCCGGCACGGTCACCTCGCGCATGTCGTCCCGGCTGCCGAGGAGCGCTTCCCGCCACCGCTCGCCCTGCTTCTCTCCCAGTCCGGCCACCGCCTCGGCGTTGACGTCGGCAGGCGGCTCGCCCGCCCCGGCCAGCATCCCGCCGACGACGCCGTATCCGTCGCTCTTCGCCAAGGCCCGGCTCAGCAGACCGTAGGGGCTGGCGGCGGCGGCCCGGCGCGAGTCGGCGGCGGGCTGCGGCCGGTAGGCGAACCCGCGCTCGTCCATGCACGCCGCCACGGCCCGCTGCACCGCGTCGTGCAGACGTGTCGCCTCCGCGGCCGGGAAGTGGGCGGCCCCGGACCACGGCCGCACTTCGGGGCCGTCCGGCAGGCGGTCGGCCGCCCCCTGGGAGGAGCAGCCGACCGCCAGCAGGCACAGCGCCAGCCCGGTCAGGGCGGCGGGACGCGGGGCGCCTGGGCTCAGACGCACCACTTGTTGGAGTGGACGCCGTTCTTCAGGCCGCCGTTGCCGACGGTGTTCAGGTTGTACACCCCGGCGCCGCGGTTGAGCGTCCAGTACGCGCCCGTGTAGTTGCGCTTGCCGTAGATGCGGACGTTGCAGCTCTTGCCGTTGTTCCAGATGGAGTCGGCGTTCCGGAACTTGTTGTACTGGGTCAGGTTGGTGTTGTTCCCCTCCACCTTGCCGGGGTTGCCTCCGGTGCCGTTGATGCCCAGGTAGGCGCAGAGGTAGCCCTTCGGGCAGTTGTCCCAGGCCGCGTTGGCCGGGGCGGCGGTGGCGAGCAGGGCTCCGGCGGCCAGCGCCGTGCCCCCGAGCGTGGCGACTGCCTTGCCGAGAATGCGGTTCACGAATGCTCCTCACGGTTCACGGGCCGCCGTGTCCCGCGTCGGCGGGCGGGCCCGGATTTCGGTGGACCGCCGGGCCCTGGTCATGGGCCTGGCGGGCGGCGCCGGGGAGCGGCTGGTCGGCGGGTCCCCGGCGGCGCCCCGTCATGGTTTCCGGCCCGGTCGGCGTCCCACCACCGGTTGGGACGGTCCCGGGACGCCCGGGACGGGCCGCCGCGCCCGGACCGGCGGGCTGCCGCGCCCCGATTGGGATGTCCCGGACGCCGGGCGGGCCGCCGCCGCTGACGGACCGGGACGGCGGTACGGCGGAAGCGGCGTACGGCCAAGACGGCGCACGGCGGAGACGGCGTACAGCCAAGGCGGCGTACGGGGCGGAGACGGGCGGTATGGGGGGGGCGGAGACCCGCTGGGGCTCTAGGACTCTGGGGGTCAGAGCTCGACGAGCAGCTCGCGCAGCCCCCGGATGACGAAGCCCGGCTTCCACTCCGGTTCGGCGGCGAGCTTCATCGTCGGCGCCCGGCGCAGCAGTTCGCCGAAGGACGCGGCGAGTTCGACGCGGGCGAGCGGTGCGCCGAGGCAGTAGTGGATGCCCGCGCCAAAGCTGATGTGCGGGTTGTCCGCGCGGGTCAGATCGAGGGCGTCCGGGTTCTCGAAGCGGTCCGGGTCGCGGTTGGCGGAGCCGAAGAGCAGCGCGAGCTCGCTGCCGCGCGGAATCGCCGTCCCGTCGATCTCGATGTCGTCGAGCACCCAGCGCTCGAAGAGCTGGAGCGGGGTGTCGTAGCGCATCAGCTCTTCCACAGCTGTGGACAACAGCGCCTGCGGAGGACCCTCGGGGCCTGCGGCGCGCAGGGCGGCCAGCTGCTCGGGGCGGCGGAAGAGGGTCTGCCAGCCGTTGGCGGCGGTGTTGACGGTCGCCTCGTGCCCCGCGTTCAGCAGCAGCACACAGGTGGAGATCATCTCCTGTTCGGAGAGCCGGTCCCCCTCGTCGTACGCGGCGATGAGTCCGGAGATCAGGTCCTCGCCGGGCGCGGCGCGGCGCTCGGCGATCAGCTCCCGCAGATACGCGCTGAACTCTGCGGACGCCGCGACGGCGCGGGCCGCGACCGACTCGCCGGGGTTCAGCTCGTACATCCCGCAGATGGCGGCCGACCAGGGCCGCAGCAGCCCCCGGTCCGCCTCCGGCACCCCCAGCATCTCGGCGATCACCGCGACCGGCAGCGGCTCGGCGACCTCGGCGAGCAGATCGCCGCCGCCCGCGTCGACCATCCGGCCGACCAGCTCAGCGGCCAGCGGGTGCACGGTCGGCGCGAGCGCCTCCACGGTCTTCGGGGTGAATGCCTTCGACACGAGACGGCGGATACGGGTGTGGTCGGGCGCTTCCAGATCGAGCAGCCCGTTGTCGTTGAGCGTGTGGAACGGCTCGTGCGCGGCGGGCGGCGGCGTCCGCCCGAACTCCTCGTGGGTGAACCGGTGCCGATACGTCCGCCCGAGCCGCCGGTCGCGCAGCAGCGCGGAGACGTCGGCGTGGTGCGGCACGAGCCACTGCCCGGTGGGCTCGAAGCGGTGGACCCGGCCGCGGGCGCGTAGCGCGGCGTACGCGGGGTAGGGGTCGGCGACGAAGGACGGTGACCACGGGTCGAACGTGTCTGCCATGGGCTGACGCTAGCGGAGCGGACGGGGCGGCCGGGAGCCCCCTGTCCCAGACGTGACCTCCCGCCCCCGGGTGACCCGCCAGCCGGACGTGACCTCCCCCCAGGTGACCCGCCGGCCGGGTGTGACGGGCCATCCCGGGGTGGCCGGTCACCCCGGCGCGACCCGCTGCCTGGTGTGACGGCCGCCCCCGGCGTGACCCGCTACCCCGGCGTGACCAGCCGGGCCTCGTACGCGAACACCGCCGCCTGGGTGCGGTCCCGCAGGCCCAGCTTCACCAGCACCCGGCTCACATGCGTCTTGATGGTCGACTCCGCGACGACCAGATGCTCCGCGATCTCCGCGTTCGACAGGCCCTGCGCGATCAGCACCAGCACCTCCGTCTCACGCTCCGTCAGATCGCCGATCTGCGCCATCGCCGGCGGTCTGGGCGTCTGCGACAGCTTGGAGAACTCGGTGATCAGACGGCGGGTGACCGTCGGGGCGAGCAGCGCCTCGCCCGCCGCCACCACCCGCACCCCGTCGGCGAGCTGGCGCGCCGAGGCGTCCTTGAGCAGAAAGCCCGACGCCCCGGCGCGCAGCGCCTGGTACACATACTCGTCGAGATCGAAGGTGGTCAGCACCAGCACCTTGGAGTCGGCGTGCAGCGCCGTGATCTCCCGGGTGGCCTCGATGCCGTTGAGCTCCGGCATGCGGATGTCCATCAGCACCACGTCGGGCCTCAGCTCGGCGACCCTGGCGACCGCCTCGCGGCCGTTCACCGCCTCGCCGACGACCTCGATGTCCGGCATCGCGTTCAGCAGGACCGAGAAGCCCTCACGCACCATCATCTGGTCGTCGACGACCAGCACCCGGATCGTCATGACCGCTGCCGCTCCTCACGCCCGTCCGCCGGTACGGGGATAAAGGCGGTCACCTCATAGCCGCCGTCCCGCGTCGGCTCCGCGGTCATCTCGCCGTTCAGCATGGTCACCCGCTCCCGCATGCCCGTGATGCCGTGCCCGGCGCCCGGCGACGGCTTGACCAGACCCCGCGGCGCGGTGTTGGCGATCCGCAGGCCGAGCCCCCCGAGGACATAGCTGATCTCCACCTTCGCCGTCGCCCCCGGAGCGTGGCGCAGCGTGTTGCTGAGGGCCTCCTGAATGATCCGGTACGCGGACAGCTCCACGCCCTGCGGCAGTTCGCGGACCGCGCCCGTGACCGTCTTCGCCACTTCGAGACCCGCGTCCCGGACGTTCGACAGCAGCCCGTCGACATCGTCGAGCACCGGCTGCGGCGCGTCCGGGGCCTCGTAGTCCTCCGCCCGTACGACACCGAGGACCCGGCGCAGCTCGGCGAGGGCCGCCACCGCGTTCTCCCGGATCGTGGCGAAGGCCTGCTCCAGCTCGGGCGGCGGATTCTCCACCCGGTACGGGGCGGCCTCCGCCTGGATCGCCACCACGGACATATGGTGAGCGACCACGTCGTGCAGCTCCCGGGCGATCGTGGTGCGCTCCTCCAGCAGCGTGCGCCGGTCCCGCTCGACGGCGGTGACGGTCTGCTGGGCGGCGACCTCCTGCCGCGCGTCCCTGCGCACCTGCCACACCGTGACCACAAGCAGCGCGAGCGCGGCGGTGAACAGCACCTCGGCGGTGGCCGCCCGGCCTGCGCCACGGCCCAGGAAATCCTCCACGAACAGTCCGTACACGGCCGTCAGCGCCCACATCCAGCCGGCGATGCGCGGCCGGGTCCTGGCCGCCACCACCGTCATCACCACCAGATGCGCGGCCAGTGAGCTGGGCGCCCACGGCCAGTCCCCGCCGTATTCGGAGAGCAGGCTGACGACGGGCACGCTGCCCAGGGACAGCCACCAGGCGCCCACCGGCCTGACCAGCGTCATCATGACCGCGGCCGCCGGTATGAGCCCGGTCAGGGCGACGGACAGCGAGTGCCCGTATCTGCCCTCGCCGAACGCGATCAGCAGCACGATCACCGCGAGAGCGCCCACGACGGCGTGCGGAAACCAGCGCGCCGCCGTCCGCAGCCGCTCAGGCAGCCGGCGTATCAGGGGCCCGTCTACGGGCAGGGGCGGCAGCGGGCGGTAGGCGAAGGCATCGTGGAACAGGTCCTGGCGCAGCCCGTCGAGCGCGCCCTTGACCAGGTCGTACTCGGGGCTTCTGGCGCCGCGTGTGCTGCGGGTCTTCTCGGTCACCCCACGAACGGTACGGGCACGAGGGGACGCGGGCGTCACCAGCGATGCGGATCCTGCCGCGTCCCCCTTGAGGACTACATGGCGCGCACACTCATACGCGGAACGCGGCCGCGTGCTCCCGGGCCCAGTCGGTGAAGGTGCGGGCGGGGCGTCCGGTGACCTTCTCCACGACATCGGTGACGTTCTTCCCCTCGGGCGGGGTGTCCCGGTACACCTGGATCAGAAAGTCGATCACCTCCTGCGGCTGGCCCGCGGCCGCCCAGCGCTTGCGCGCCTCCTCCTCGGACAGCTCCACCAGCCGGATCGCCCGGCCGCGGGCCGCGGCGAGGGCGTCGACCTTGTCCTGGAGGGTGAGCGACTGCGGCCCGGTGATCAGATACTCCCGGCCGGCATGGCCGTCCTCGGTGAGCGCGACCGCGGTCACCGCGCCGATGTCCGCCTCGTGGACCATCGCGCTGAGCCGCCCGGTGAACGGCTCCTCCACGGTGTCCGCCGTGCGGATCGGCTCGGCCCACTCCAGGGCGTTCGCCATGAACTCCACCGGCATGACGACGGTCCAGTCCAGGGCACTGTCCCGGACGGCGGTCTCCAGGGGGCTCGGCCCGCCGCCGTGCAGCACGGTGATCCGCCGGACGCCCGCGGCGCGCGCCAGGCCGACGATCTCCGGTCCGGTCTGCAGCGGGGCGAACATCTCGCCCCCGAAGGTGATCAGATGCAGCGCGTCGACTCCGGCGAGGGCGGGGGCGAGGCCCGCCGGATCGGTGAGATCGCCCCGTACGGCGTCGACGGCGTCGGGCAGGCGTGCGGCCGCGGCCGACGCGGGGTCGCGGGTCAGGGCGCGTACCCGGTGGCCGCGCCGCACAAGCTCGTCCGCGATGCGGCGGCCGACGGTGCCGGTGGCCCCGGTGACAAGGATGGTCTGTGTGGTGTCCATGGCGGCGAGGCTAGGGGGGATTGCGGTCAGTTCCCGTCCGCAAGCCCGCGGGTGATTCACCAGACGGGGTCACCGGGCGGGGTCACCGGGCGGGTTCACCAGGCGGGGTCACCAGACGGGCTCACCAGGCGAGTTGGGCGATCTCCTCCGCGACCACGGCGCAGGCGTCGGCCGCCGGGTCCACCAGCGGGAAGTGCCCCACGTCCTCCAGGAACGTCAGCCCCACCGTCTCCCCCGCCCGGGCCGCCGCCTCCACAAACGCCTCGACGACGGCGGGCGGCACGACGATGTCCGTACGGCCGTGCACGACGGCCGTCGCGATGCCGGTGGGCAGCAGCACGGCGGGGTCCGCGTGGACGCGCCGCTCCTTGAACTCGCCCTCCCCGCCGAGCAGCTGCACCGCCGCGCCGGAGCAGACGTCAAGCTCGACCGCGCGCTCGAAGTCCGCGATCGGGGAGAGCGCGACGACGCCGCGGAGCGGGGGCGGGCCGTCCAGCCGCCAGGGCGACTCGGCGGGCAGCACATGGCGGGCCGCCGCCCACAGCGCGAGATGCCCTCCGGCCGAGTGCCCGGTGAGGACCGTGCGGCGCGGATCGGCCTGCGGCAGTGCGTCCCGGACCAGGCCGGGCAGCGCGTCCAGCGCGGCGGCGACATCGTCGAACGTCTCCGGCCACCGGCCGGCGACCGGGCCGGGCCCCCCGCCCCCGCCCTCCGGCCGCCCCTGATGCGGGATGTCCCGCCCGCGGCGGTACTCCACACTGGCCACGGCCAGGCCCGTACGCGCCAGATAGTCCGCGAACGGGGACACATGGCGTCGGTCGTACGGGGCCCGCCAGGCCCCGCCGTGGAACACGACGACGAGCGGCGCGGACTCGCGGCCGTCCCGAGGCGCATAGAAGTCGACCACCTGATCCGGGTGCGCGCCGTATGCGCCGGACGCGTCCGGCGCGACGGCCGGATGCGAGAACAGCGACTTGGCTTCGGCGGCATCCCGGGCGACGGGGTCCGGCATTTCCAAACCTCCCAGGGACAAGGGGACTTCTGGCTGCGATTCCGCGACGCTACCAGGCGCCTCCCGCGGGGTTCCGGGTTCTTTCCCACCCTCCCCCTACGCCCTGAGGGCGTAGGGGCTCCAGCCCTCTCGCGTGCGGGGGCTTCGCCCCTCGCACCCCGTGCGGCGCTGCGCGCCGTGCGGGTTTCCCCGGGCCGCGGGCGACCCGCACGGGCGAGGGCCCCGGCCCCCGCACCCCGCAGGGCGCCCGCGCCCCGGGGTCACCCCAGGACCGCGGAGAGCGCCCGCGCCGCGCGTTCCGCGTCCGCGAAGGAGACGTACAGCGGCGTGAAGCCGAACCGCAGGACGTCCGGCCGCCGCAGATCCCCCACGACGCCCTCCGCGATCAGCGCGGACATCACCCGCGGCGCGTCCTCGCAGCGCAGTGCGATCTGGCTGCCGCGCCGCGCGTGCTCGCGGGGGGTGAGGCACTCGACCCGCCCGGGCGGCGCGTACGCCTCCACGCACTCAAGGAAGAAGTCGGTGAGCGCGAGGCTCTTGGCGCGTACGGCGGCGAGCGAGACCCCGTCCCAGACGTCGAGGGCGGCCTCAAGGGCGAGCATCGACAGGATGTCGGGGGTTCCGACGCGGCCGCGTGCCGCGCCGTCGGCGGGCCGGTAGCCGGGGGTCATGGCGAAGGGGTCGGAGTGGGAGTTCCACCCCGGCAGGGGGGAGTCGAAGGCGGCTTGGTGGCGTTCGGCGACGTACAGATAGGCGGGCGAGCCGGGCCCGCCGTTGAGGTACTTGTAGGTGCAGCCGACCGCCAGGTCGACCCGGTGTTCGTCGAGGCCCACCGGCAGCGCGCCCGCGCTGTGGCACAGGTCCCAGACGGCGAGCGCCCCCGCCCGGTGGATCGCCGCGGTCAGGGACGGCAGGTCGTGGAGCCGCCCGGTGCGGTAGTCGACGTGGTTGACCAGCGCCGCGGCCGTGGCCGGGCCGACCGCGTCGGGCAGCTGGCCGGGGGCGACGGGCACGATCCGCTTCCCGGTCATCCGGGCTGCGGACTCGGCGATATACCCGTCGGTGGGGAAGGTCGTCGCATCGACGACGATCTCCGTACGGGACGGGTCGGCCAGCCGCACCGCGGCCACCACCGCCTTGAAGACGTTGACGCTGGTGGAGTCGCCGACCACCACCTGCCCGGCCCGTGCCCCGACCAGCGGGGCGATCCGGTCGCCGATCCGCTCGGGCGCGGTCCACCAGCCGCTCTCGTCCCATGAGCGGATGCGCAGCTCGCCCCATTCACGCCGTACGACGTCGGCGACCCGGCCGGGCACATGCGCGGGCAGGGCGCCCAGCGAGTTGCCGTCCAGGTACACGGTGGCGTCGTCGAGCGCGAACAGCTTGCGGCGTCCGGCGAGTTCGTCTGCGGCGTCCAGCGCCGCGGCCCTGTCGGCCTGCTGCTCGAACATGGCTTCAGACATGGCTTCAGACATGGCTGCGCGCCGTCCACAGCTCGGGGAAGACGTTCTTCTGGGCCCGCTTCTCCAGCCAGGCGACGCCGGCGGACCCGCCGGTGCCGGTCTTGGAGCCCATCGCGCGGCGGGTGGCGAGGAGATGGTCGTTGCGCCAGCGCCAGACCAGTTCCCCGACGTCGGTCAGCGCCTCGCCGAGCCGGACGAGTTCGCCCTGCTGGTCGCCCTCGTACAGGCTCGCCCAGACCGCCTCGACCTCGGCCGACGGCTCGTACTTCCGCGACACGTCACGGGTCAGCACGGCCTGCGGCACGGGCAGCCCGCGCCGCGCGAGCAGCCGCAGGGTCTCGTCGTACAGGCTCGGCTCGTGGAGGGCCTTCTCCAGTTCGGCGTGGACGCGCGGCGCGCCCCGGTGGGGCACCAGCATCGACGCCGACTTCTCGCCGAGCAGGAACTCCATACGCCGGTACATGGCCGACTGGAAGCCGGAGCCCTCGCCCAGGGCGCTGCGGTAGGCGTTGAACTGAGCGGGCGTCAGCTGGGCGAGCGGCCTCCAGGAGGCGTTCAGCGCGTCCAGTTCCCGCATGGACCGCTTGAGCGCGTCCATCGCGACGGGCAGCCGGTCCTCGCGCAGGGCGCGCGTCGCGGTCTCCCACTCATGGACGATGACCGTGAACCACAGCTCCATCACCTGGGTGGTGACCAGGAAGACCATCTCTCCGGGGTCTTCCGAGCGGGGATGCTGGAGGTGGGTGAGGACGTCCGCCTGGACGTAGTCCTCATACGGAGTGGTGCCCGCGAAATCCAGATTCGGGGCGGCGTCATGTGACATCGCTGTCTCCTCGACACTCCGGGTAGCGGTCCGCTCCTTCCTGATCCGGTACGGGAGCCCCGGTCCCCACCGGCATCATAAGCCGGGGTCCTCAGACGGTTGGGCCTGTGATGTACGTCCCATTCTCGTCGTACGGCCAGGCGTTGGAAACACAGCCGTTGAGGCCCTTGATCTGCTGCATCATCACCGGGGCGGGCTTTTGGGGACCCGGGCAGCCCAGGTGCTGCCGGATGCCGATCTCATGCCCGACCTCATGGTTGATGATCAGATGCCGGTACTCGGCGGGGGTGCCGGAGAACGTCGGCGAGCCCAGCAGCCAGCGCTTGAGGTTCACCACGACGCCTTCGGCCGTCTCGCAGTTCAGCTCGCCGCCGGTGTCCAGTCCCACGGCGAGGCAGAGCCGGTCGGCCGTGTCCGGGGTGGCGATCTTTATGACGAAGTCGGCGGGCTCGCCCGCGGAGACGAGCTGGAAAGTGCCGCGGCCGTTCGCGCCCCAGCCCCTGGGGTGCGCGAGGATCGCCTCGACCTCGGCGGCGGCCTGGGAGGCGGAGAGGTCGAGACCGTCCTCGACCAGCACCCGGTAGCGGCGCAGCGGGCCCTTGCCCGCGGGGCTGCCGGACGACCGCGCGGTGGTGAAGGTGCCCTTCGCCTTGTCGGGTACGGAGGGCGGCGGCTCGCTGCTCGTGTGTGCGGGCGGCGGGGAGTCCGGGCTCTTCGACGGGTCGGACGGGTCCGACGGGTCCGACGTGTAGCCGGACGGGCCGGACGCGGCCGGGCTGCCGGACGACGCGGACGGCGAGGTCCCCGCGGACGCGGTCGCCCCGGGCGGGCCCTGCGGGGCCGCCGCACGGGAAGCGTCGTCGCCCACTGTGCCGGCCGTGCCCTGCCAGTGGGCGAGGGCGGCCCCGCCTCCGAGGGACAGCACGGCGAGGGCGACGCCGGACAGCACGGTCGGCACGGTCGGTGCGAGGGGACGGCGGCGGGTCCTGGCGCGGGAGCGTCCTCGGCGAGGGGCAGCGCGTTTGCCCACGACAGACCTCATCCCCCGTCGCGCACAGTCCCCCCGCGCGCTTCTGTGTTGTTCGACAGCGTGTTCCAGCAGCGCGTTCGATCGTACCGGCCGGGCGCGCGCAGGCGGATGCACGGGGGTACGGGGCTCGGCGCGCGGACCCCGCTGCGGCCCGCGCGCCGTGCCCGCGGGTCAGCTCAGGGTGTCGGCCGCGGTCTCGGAGGAGTCGCGCAGGAACGTCGAGCAGCGCTCGTACTCCTCCTGCTCGCCGATCGCCTGCGCGGCGCGGGCCAGTGCGTGCAGGGCCCGCAGGAAGCCGCGGTTCGGCTCGTGCTCCCACGGCACGGGGCCGTGGCCCTTCCAGCCGCTGCGGCGCAGCGCGTCCAGGCCGCGGTGGTAGCCGGTGCGGGCGTAGGCGTACGACTCGACGACCCGGCCGTTCTCGAACGCGTCGTCGGCGAGCTGCGCCCAGGCCAGCGAGGAGGTGGGGTACTTCGCCGCGACGTCCGCCGGTGCGGCGCCGCCGGCGAGGAGCTCGCGGGGCTCGGGGTCGTCGGGCAGCTGGGTCGGGGGCGGGCCCCCGAGCAGATTCTCATGAATGGCCATGGCCCCAGTCTCCCAGCCCTGCACACCGGTCACCGCCGGGGCCGGGCAGCCCTCCGCGGGGAGAGACGCCATGACGCCTGGCGGTCGGCGGGCGACCGCGACCGCGACCGCGACCGCGACCGCGCCGGAGCGTGGGCTTCCGGGTCACGGCTCCCGGCCCGACTCCGGGGGTTCGAGGGGCGGCGCGGCGACGCCGCAGTTGACACGGCACTCCGGGTGGCAGCGCTCCAGCTCCGCCTCCTTCGGGCGCACCGCCCACCACGCGATCGCCGCCCCCGCCGCCAGCACCCCCGCGAGCAGCGGCATCGCCCGCCGGAACGCCTCGCCGAAGTCCGCCGCCGAGCGGTACGCCTCCGGGCCCATCCCCGCCAGCAGCGGCAGCGCGGCCACCGCGACAAGCCCCGCCGCGCGGGCCGCCGCGTTGTTGATGCCGCTGGCCAGGCCCGCCCGTCCGGGGTCGACCGACGCCAGCACGGTCGCGGTCAGCGGCGCGACCAGGGTCACCATCCCCGCGCCCAGCACCGCCATCGCGGGCAGCACATCGGCCGCGTACGAGGCGTCCTCGCCCACCCGCATCATCAGCAGCATCCCCGTCGCGCACAGCAGCGGGCCGACGGTCAGCGGGATGCGCGGCCCGATGCGGTCGCCCAGTTCGCCGGACTTCGCGGACAGCAGCAGCATCAGCACCGTGGTGGGCAGCAGCGCGGTGCCCGCCGCGAGCGCCGAGTACCCCGCCACCACCTGAAGCTGAAGCACCGCCAGGAAGAAGAACCCGCCGAACGCCGCGTACACGCACAGCGTCACCAGGTTGACCACGGTGAACTGCCGCACCGCGAAAATCGACGGCGGCAGCATCGGCTCCGGCCGCCGCCGCTCCACAAGGACGAACGCCACCCCCGCCGCGGCGCCCGCCGCTCCCGCCCACACCGCCGGCGCGATCAGCGCATAGGTCACCAGGCCAAGCGCCAGCGCCCCCAGCGCCGCGCCCAGGACGTCGAAACGGCCGCGCGCCCGGGGGTCGCGGGACTCGGGCACATGCCTGAGCGCCACCGGCACACACAGCGCCGCCAGCGGCACATTGATCAGGAACACCCAGCGCCAGCCGGGCCCGTCCACCAGCCAGCCGCCCACGAACGGCCCGACCGCCGCGCCCACCCCGCCGAAGCCGGACCAGAGCCCCACGGCACGCGCCCGGTCCTCCGGGTGGAAACTCGCCTGGATGATCGCAAGTGAGCCAGGCGTCAGCAGCGCGCCCCCGATTCCCTGGAGGGCGCGGGCGGCGATGAGCACCGACTCGTCCGGGGCCAGCCCGCACAGCAGCGAGCCGACGGCGAACCAGACCGTCCCCAGGACGAAGATCTTCCGCCGTCCGTAGCGGTCACCGAGCGCCCCGCCGAGCAGAATGAGCGAGGCGAGGGTGAGCATATAGGCGTTGACGGTCCACTGGAGGGCGCCCAGGTCGGCGTCGAGGTCCTCGCCGATGCGGGGCAGGGCGACGGTGACGACGGTGGAGTCCAGCAGCGCCATCGCGGAGCCGAGGACGGTCGTGAGCACCACCCAGCGCCCGACGGCCGACGCCAGCCGGAGCCCCCCGGCCCCGCCCTCCGGCACCGGCCCGGCCTCCGGGTCCGCCGCCGGGTCCGCCGCCGCATCGGCCTCCGCGTCGGCCTCCGCGTCGGCCTCCGGCCCGGTCGCCGCCTCCGTACGGCCCGCCTCCAGTCCGGGGCTGGCCTCATAACCGCCCCCGCCCGGCGCGGGCGGGTCCGGCCAGTGGGCCCCGGCGTCCGGACCCGGACGCCGGGCAGGCGACGCGTCGCCGTCGCTCGGCCCGGCCCCAGGACCGGCCGCCTCGGACCCCGGACCCGGCTCGCCGTCCGTACCGTCGTGCGCACCGCTCATACCGGGATCATGCCCCGCGGCCGACTCACCCGGCCAGCCGGCGCACGGCGCGCACCAGAGCGTCGACCCCGCGCTCCGCCTTGGCCCGCGGGCAGCCGAGGTTGAGGCGTACGAAGCCCTCGCAGCCGTACACCGCACCCCGCATGATCGCGACCCGCTCCCGCTGGATCAGCTCCTGCTGGAGCGCCTCGTCGTCCACGCCCAGCGGCCGCAGATCGATCCAGGCGAGATACCCGGCCTGCGGCGGCGACCAGTCCAGCGCGGGGAAGGCCCCGTTCAGCCGGTCGGCGGCCAGCGCGAGATTGCCGGCGACGTAGCCGCGCAGCGCGTCCAGCCAGGGCGCCGACTCCCGGTACGCGGCGATATGGGCGGCGAGCGAGAGGACGGACGGCGAGGCGAGACCCTCGCCGGTCTCCATACGGCGGACGAACGCCGCGTGTTCCTCCGGGTCGGCGATGATGCCGTACGAGCCGTTCAGCGCCGGGAAGTTGAACGCCTTCGAGCCGGATGTGATCAGCGCCCACCTCCCGCCCCGGCCTCCGCCCGCGCCCCCGCCCGCCCCCGTGCCCGCGAACCGCGTCCACGGGAGATGCCGGTGCCCTTCGTGCGCCAGGTCCGCATGGATCTCGTCGCTGATCACCGCGACTCCGTACGCCTCTGCCAGCTTCGCGGTCTCGGTCAGCTCGCGCTCCGTCCACACCCGGCCCGTCGGATTGTGCGGGGAGCAGAGGATCAGCACCTTCGCCTCCGGACGGGCGAGCTGCCGCTCCAGCTGCCGCATGTCCCCGACGGGCGCCCCGAGCAGCTCACGCCCGAGGCCGTCGACCGCCTTGCGGAAGCCGTCGTATGTGGGGGTGTGGACGACCACCCCGTCGCCCGGCGCGGTCCACATCTGCAGCAGCTGGGAGAGCTGGCTGAGCACGGAGGGGGCATACACGATCTGCTCCGGGTCGGCCTCGGTCCCATAGCGCGTGGCATGCCAGTGGCGGATGGCGTCGCGGAAGCCGCCGAGCCGCCAGTCCGTGTATCCGAAGACGCCATGGGCGATCCGCTCGCGCAGGGCGTCCAGCACCGCGGGCGGTGCGGCGAAGTCCATGTCGGAGATGGTGAACGGCAGCAGCCCGGCCGCTCCGAAGCGGTCGGCGACGCCGTCCCACTGGACGGACCAGGTGCCGCGCCGGTCCACCGGGATGTCGAAGCCGAAGTCGTGCTCCATGCCGAAGTCGTGCTCCATGCGGTATCCCTCCCCAGGGCATGCCGAGGGCCCGGCACCCATCCCATCGGTGCCGGGCCCTCGGGCGGACAACGCTTACTTGATCTTCGTGCCGGTGGAGCGCAGGGCGGCGCAGGCCTCGGCCACACGCTTGGCCATGCCGGCCTCGGCCAGCTTGCCCCAGCTGCGCGGGTCGTAGGTCTTCTTGGAGCCGACCTCGCCGTCGACCTTCAGCACACCGTCGTAGTTCTTGAACATATGGTCCGCGACGGGGCGGGTGAAGGCGTACTGGGTGTCGGTGTCGAGGTTCATCTTCACCACGCCGTTCTCCAGCGCGGTGGCGATCTCCTCGGCCGTGGAGCCGGAGCCGCCGTGGAAGACGAAGTCGAACGGGTCGGCCTTGCCGAACTTCGCGGCGACGCCCGCCTGGAGGTCCTTGAGCAGCTCGGGGCGGAGCACGACATTGCCCGGCTTGTAGACGCCGTGGACATTGCCGAAGGAGGCGGCCAGCAGATAGCGGCCCTTCTCGCCCAGACCGAGGGCCTCGGCGGTGCGGATGGCGTCGTCGACGGTGGTGTACAGCTCGTCGTTGATCTCGTGGCTGACGCCGTCCTCCTCGCCGCCGGTCGGGGTGATCTCGACCTCAAGGATGATCTTGGCGGCGGCGGCCTTCGCCAGCAGCTCCTGGCCGATGGCCAGGTTGTCGGCCAGGGTCTCGGCGGAGCCGTCCCACATGTGGGACTGGAAGAGCGGGTTCTCGCCGCGGGCCACACGCTCGGCGGACACGTCGAGCAGCGGACGGACATAGCCGTCCAGCTTGTCCTTCGGGCAGTGGTCGGTGTGCAGCGCGACGGTGATGTCGTACTTCTTGGCGACGATGTGCGCGAACTCGGCCAGAGCCACCGCGCCGGTGACCATGTCCTTGCTGTGCTGGCCGCCCAGGAACTCGGCGCCGCCGGTGGAAATCTGGATGATGCCGTCGCTCTCGGCCTCTGCGAAGCCGCGCAGCGCCGCGTGCAGGGTCTGGGACGAGGTCACATTGATGGCCGGGTAGGCGAACTTGCCTGCCTTCGCCCGGTCGAGCATCTCGTTGTAGACCTCGGGGGTTGCGATGGGCATCTGTCCGCTCCTTGTGATGTGCGGGTACGTGCGATATGAGCTGGCCCTGACCTGTGGGCGACGTCATCGTCGCGGCCTATCTTTGCAGACTCTCACGCAGGCTCCACCCCGCCTGTCCCGGCCATTGACGCAGGGGCCGTGGCGTTTCACGTGAAACACCACGGCCCCGTGCGGCAGCCCAGGTCAGACCCGGTTCATCAGGCAAGATCCAGCTCGTCGAGCGCGTACGCGTACAGATACGGCACCCCCGCGGCAGTGCTGATCTTCTCGCCCGCGCCGGTCGCCCGGTCCACGATCGTGGCCACCGCGACGACCTCCCCGCCGGCGGCGCGCACCGCCTCCACGGCGGTCAGCGGAGAGCCGCCCGTGGTGGAGGTGTCCTCGACGACCAGACAGCGGCGGCCCGTGATGTCGGGGCCCTCGACCTGGCGCTGCATGCCGTGCGCCTTGGCCGCCTTGCGTACGACGAAGGCGTCGAGCCGGCGTCCGCGGGCCGCGGAGGCGTGCAGCATCGAGGTGGCGACCGGGTCGGCGCCGAGCGTGAGACCGCCCACGCAGTCGAAGTCCAGACCGGCGGTGAGATCCAGCATCACCTGGCCGACGAGCGGCGCGGCCGCGCCGTCCAGTGTGATCCGGCGCAGGTCCACGTAGTAGTCGGCCTCAAGACCCGAGGAGAGGGTCACCTTGCCGTGCACCACGGCCTTGTCCTTGATCTGCTGGAGCAGGTCAGCGCGTACATCACTCATGCGGGCCAGCTTAAGCGGCCCCCGCTGCGGGGCGACGCCTCACAGGCGCCGCCAGCTCCAGGTGGCGGTGAGCTCCAGCGGTTCCAGCGGGGTGACCAGCCGGGGGTCGGTGTTGAGGCCGTTCGGCGGACCGGACTGCGGCTCGACGCAGACCGCCTCCTCCTGCTCGTCGTAGATCACGACCCAGCGGGCGGGGCTGGTGACCGTCAGCTCCAGCTGCCCCGGCCAGGTGAGGGTGACCGCCACACCGTCGGGCATGCCGAAGCAGTCGTCCCAGGGGCCGGGCAGAGGTGCGATGCGCTCTCCGGTCGGCAGTTGGTCGCTGCCGCGCTTCTCCTGCCACGCGGGGGTGAAGTCGATCCGCGCCTCCTCGCCCTGGGCGTCCAGCCTGCGCCGGAACCAGGGGTGCCAGCCCGCCTGGGCCGGGAAGGAGGTGTCGTATGTCTCGATGCCGAGGGCCAGCGTCAGGGACTGCTCGGTCAGCTCGACGGTCTGGGTGACGCGGCCGGAGTACGGCCAGGGGTCCGCCAGGTCGTAGGTGAAGGAAGCCTCGGACTTTCCGGCGCGTGCGGTGCGCCAGACGGAGTCGCGGCCGGTGCCGTGGATGGCGTGCGGCGGGGAGTTCAGCGGGAGCTGGTGGAGTACGCCGCCATTGCGGAACCGGCCGTCCGCCACCCGGCCGCACCAGGGGACCATGGGGAAGGTCCCGTATCTCTCGCCCTGGCGGAGCAGCTCGGCGCCGCCGATGACAAGACTGGCGATACGGCAGCCGTTGTCCGGCCGCACGGTCAACTCGACGTCCCCGGCGGCCAGCAGCACGCCGTTCTCTTCGTTGCTCACGCCTCCGACACTACTGACTGCGCGGCGCGGACAGCTCGCGGAGCGGACAGCTCGCGGAGCGGACGGCTCGCGGCGCAGACGGCCGCTCACCGGGCGGCGACGTCACCGCCGGCGGCGCAGCGCCCGTGAGACGACGACGGCGGAGGCGAGCGCGAGCGCGGCGGCCGGGGCGAGCCAGCGAAGCGTTCCTCCAGAGGCGGTGGCATCGGCCGCGGGCACAGGTGCGTAGCGGCCGCGGGGCGGCGCGTGGTCGACCTCTTCGGCACTCCGGCCGATCATCGTGCGACGGGCGTGGGCGGCTTCGGCGGCGGGCGGCCCTTCGCCGCGGTCATCGAAAGCGTCCTCGTCGAGGGAGGGGGGCGGGACGGGTGTGTCGAAGACGGTGGGCGTGGCCTCCGCGGGCTCGGTCGCCTCCGGGGTTGCGTCGGCGGCCTCAGCGGTGTCCGAGACCTCCGCGGGCTCCGCCGCCTCCGTGGCGAGCCGGTCGGCGATGCGGTCGAGGAGGCGTCGGGCGGCGGACTCCACCGCGTCATCGGCGAGTTCAGCGAGGCGGCCCTCCGCGCGGGTGGCCCCGGTGACGGCGAGAGTGACGCCCTCCTCGGCCGGCTCCGGACGGACCGTCAGCGTCACCTTCGCGGAGCCGCTGCCCCGCGCCTCGACGCCTTCGCCCTCGACGGCGAAGCCATCCCCCTGCTCGACGATGCGCAGGACTCCGCGGTACGTGATCGTGTGTCCGCCGGCGCGGACCTTCAGACGGCCGGAAAGGGGGCTTGCGGTCTCATCGGCGTCCTGCTGCAGCCCGGGAATGCATCGGGCGACGCGCGCGGGGTCGCGCAGCACCTGCCGCAGAGCCTCTGCCGGAACCGGAACGAACACCTCATGCTCCATGCCATGAGCCTACTCAGCGGTCGGGCTCGCGTCAGCGGTTCCGCCGTGTGCGCCTTTGGGGCGGGGGGTGCGGTGCGGGTTGCCCGGGGCCCGGGCGGGTGCCTCTGCCTTTGGCACTCCGCTGGGCGCGGGGCGGGGTGCCCCGGGGTCACGGCTGCCCGCCCGTGCGGCACGCCCGGGGCCCGGGCAGGCGCCCCGCCTTCCAGCACCCTGCCGGGGTGCCCTGGGGGCGCGGGTGCCCGTCCGCCCGGGTTGCCCGTGGCCCGGGCAGGTGCCTCTCCCACCCACCCGCCCGTGCGGCTCCTCCGTCCGGCGCGGGACGCGGGGCGCTCTCCGGGGCGCGGCCGCCCATCCGCCCGGGTCGCCTGTGGCCCGGGCAGGTGCTTGTCCCTCCCTCCCGCCCGTTTCCAGCACCCCGCCAGGCGCGGGATGGGGGGCCGTGCCCGTCAGGGGCGGAGGGGCCGTGCAGGGTCGCCCCCGCAGAGGACCGGCGGCAAAACCCGGCCCACCCCGACAAGACCGACCACGCCGCCGGCCTTGAGGAGGTGAGCCCGGAGGGGCCCCGACCACCCGAGGCGGGACAAGGGCCCGAGCCCCGAGGAACCCCAAGGGGCAGGCAACCCGCACCCGGCAAGGGCCCGGCACACCCAAGGGCCCGAAAGGCCCGCGCCCAGCGGAGACCAGCATGCCCAGGACACGGGACGGCCCGCGCCTGACCAAGGTGGCCGCACCGCGAGAAACCCCACGGCGCGCAGCGCCGCCAGGGGGTGTGCGGGGCGAAGCCCCCACACCCACACAGGGCGGGTGGGCGGGAAAGGGCCCGCACCCGCGGAGACCGGCACGCCCGGGAAACCCGCACGGCGCGCAGCACCGCACCGGGGGTGCGCGGGGCGAAGCCCCCGCACCCGAGAGGGCGGGAGGGTGGGAAAGAGACCCGCACCCGCGAGGGCCACCGCGCGCGGCCCCGGGGGCACGGGGGCCACAGCCCCCGCACCCACCTCACGGCGCATACCTCGGATGCACCAGCGTCGACGCCCTCAGCCCCGACACCCTCGCCGCCTCCGCCTCCCGCGCCCCCGCCGCCAAACCCGCGCGCGTCACGGACCGCAGCCGCGGCGCGTCCGCCGGAAGCGACAGGCGGGGCGCCCGGCCCACCTCCGCCAGCAGCAGACCCCAGTCGTGCGGCGCGGTGGACTCGTCCGTCGAGCGGTCCGGCCCCGCCGCGAACCCCGCCAGCCGGCCCGTGGCCCGGTAGGGCCGGGTCCCGTACCCCGCCGCCCGCAGGGACGCCTCCACCGTCCAGTAGGTCCGCGGCCGCCCGGCCATCGGCCCCGCGTGTACGACGAGCCGCCCGTCTTTGCTCAGCACCCGCGCCGCGAGCCCGTAGAACTCCTGCGAGTACAGCTTGGCGCTCGCCGTGATGCCCGGGTTCGGCAGGTCCGCGATGACGACGTCGTACGGCTGCCCGGCCCCCGCCGCCCCCGCCGCCCCGGCAGCCCTCGCCGCCTGGGCGGGCCCCGCCGCCCGCAGCCAGGAGAACGCGTCCGCGATCTCCACCCGCACCCGCGGGTCCCGGTACGCATGCCCGTTCAGCTCCGCGAGCCCCGGATCGGTGCGGGCCAGCCGTACGACGCCGGGGTCGGCCTCGACGACGGTCACGACCTTTACGTCCGGATAGCGCAGCGCTTCACGGGCGGCGAGCCCGTCGCCGCCGCCGAGGATCAGCACCCGCCCGCGCGGCCCCCGCATGGCGGGGTGCACCAGCGATTCGTGGTAGCGGTGCTCGTCACGGCCGCTGACCCGCAGCCGCCCGTCGAGGAAGAGGTCGGGCGGCCGGTCCGGCGATCCGGTCAGCACGATCTCCTGCATCTCGGTGAGCACGGCGACGCGTACGTCGTCGCCGTACACGGCCCGCCGCGCGGCCCGCTCGAAGTCGTCGACGAGGACGGTCGCGGTCGCCAGCACCGCGAGCACGGCGACGTTGGCGACGAGGAGCACCGCGCGCGCCCGCGCGGTCAGATCCCGGCGGAACAGCCAGAGCACCAGCCCCCCGCCCGCCACGGCGTTGACGGCGCCGGTGAGCAGCGCCCCGGTGAGCTGGCCGAGCCATGGCAGCAGCAGGAAGGGGAAGGCCAGCCCGCCGACGAGCGCCCCTACGTAGTCCGCGGCGAACAGATCGGCGACGGTGCCTTCCGCGTCGCGCCGGGAGATCCGCTGGATCAGGGACATCAGCAGCGGTATCTCCGCGCCGATCAGCACGCCGATGGCGAGGGAGAAGCCGACGAGGGCGACGCGGGGCTCGCCCATCCAGGCGAAGCACGCGTACAGCACCATCGCCGAGCAGCCGCCGAGCAGCGCGAGCGCCGCTTCCAGCAGCCCGAAGCCGACGGCGGCGCGGCAGCGCAGCCGTTTGGCGAGCAGGGAGCCGACGCCCATCGCGAAGACCATCACGGACAGCACGACGGACGCCTGGGTGACGGAGTCGCCGATGAGATACGAGGCGAGTGCGACCAGCTCCAGCTCGTACACCAGTCCGCAGGCGGCGCAGACGAAGACGGCGGCGAGCACCAGCCCGCGCCCCGCTCTGGGGCGTACGGGGAGCCGCACCGCACCCTGGGGCGGTGAAGTCGGCTGCTGGTCGATCACGGGCGAAACGCTACGTCACCGGCCACGCACGGCGGGTCACCCACACGGGTGCATCTCAGCCGTCGGAGGTGTAACCGGAGAAACCCTGTCGCGGCGCTAGAGCGCGGCGGCGGGCATACGGACGCCGACCCGTGTGCGGGTGACGACGAGCCGCCCCTCCTGGGGGTACGCATGCCAGGTCCGCCACCGCACCTGGCCCTCGCTGCGCTGCGCCAGCATCGCCGTGAACGCGTACGGCGAGCCGGGGAAGGTTCCGGCGAGCCCCTGTGGATGGTCGGCGACCAGCGCCAGCAGCTCCTGCGCACGTCCGGCGAACGACCCTTGTCCCAGTGTCTCGACGCGCGCCGCGAACTCGTACTCCCAGTCACCGAGCCGCTTCGCCACGCCGAGCGGCAGCGGTGTGCTGCTGCCTGGCATACACGCGACGGTCTCGGAGCAACTGCCCCGCTCCTCTTCCAGCAGCACCTGGTGCGACGCCCCGAGCAGTCTCAACTGGAGTTTTGCGCCGGACAGTTCGAGATCGAGCAGCGCGAGGGCGGGCAGCGGCTCCCGACCGAGCGCCCAGGCGAGGTCGTCGGCGCGGGTGTCGGTATAGGCGGTCTTGAGGGTCGTGAGCATGGGTCGGCTCCGCAAACACGCTTTGGCGGGTGGACTCGTGGACCGGGGGGCGTCCCGGAAGAAGGAATCAAGAAGAGACGGAACGCCTCCCTCTGCACCGCCGGGGCACAGGGGGATCCCCACAGGCCCCTTCATCAGGTCCGAGGGCTGGATGGTTCCAATCAGGTTCCGACAGTGACTGAATCATGAACTGCTGGATGCCCACAGCGGTTTTACCCAAGTTGATTAGCTTTCCATCCTCTTGGGGGCTCAACAGTTCATCTGTTCAACTGAAAATGGTCGAGAAGGTCGACAGAACGACCGTCACAGTGACCGCCGTTGGACCGTCGCACGGTCTGCACATCATCAACACACCGGCATACGGCGGCTGTTGAGCCCGCCATGCGCCAACCGGCCGCCAGCATGGCCGCGGAAGGCGGCTGCCCCGTGTCAGCCGCCTCCGCGCAGGGTGTTGCGTGGCGTACGTCAGCTCCCTCCGCCGCCGCAGCCGCCTCCGCCGCCGCCCCCGCCGCCGCCGCACGAGGAGCTTCCGCCCCCGCATGAAGAGCTTCCCCCGCCGCACGAGGAGCCGCCGCCGTGGTGATGGCCGCCTCCCCCGTCGCTCGCGTACCAGCTGGCGCCCCCGCCTCCCGTGCCCCTGCGGCGGCGTCCCCCTCCGCCCTGTCCGCGGGCAGCCATCGACACCATGAAGACCACGATGGCAACGAAAACGACCATCACGATCACAATGAAGCCTTCCATGGCTCTCACATCCTCACGTCCCCCGAAGCGAGCCCCCCGCGCCATTGCGTGACCGCTTCACGTCCTTGTGCTGCCTGTATGGCCTGTACGGCGTTCACCGCCGTGTGACAACGGGATGCCCCGGGCCACACGGGCCCAAAGCAGACTTGAGCATCTCCAGAGGTTCGGCCCAGGATGGCGGCCATGACAGGACGAACAGGACGGCCGCTGCTGAACCGCAGGCTGGACGGGCTCGGGACGACGATCTTCGCGGAGATGTCGGCACTGGCGACAGCGACGGGCGCGATCAACCTGGGCCAGGGCTTCCCGGACACGGATGGCCCGGAGTCGGTACGCGAGGCCGCCGTACGAGCGCTGCGCGACGGCCGCGGCAACCAGTACCCGCCGGGCCCGGGCATCCCCGAGCTGCGCGCCGCCATCAGCGACCACCAGCGCCGCTTCTACGACCAGACCATCGACCCCGACACGGAAGTCCTGGTCACAGCGGGCGCAACGGAGGCGATCGCGGCGACCATGCTCGCGTTGCTGGAGCCCGGTGACGAGGTGATCGCCTTCGAACCCTTCTACGACTCCTACGCCGCCTGCATCGCGATGGCCGGAGCGAAGCGCGTACCGCTCACCCTGCGCGCCCCGTCCTTCCGCCCGGACGTGGACGAGCTGCGATCCAAGATCACCCCGCGCACCCGCCTCCTGCTCCTCAACACACCGCACAACCCGACCGGCATGGTCCTCACCACCGACGAGCAGAGCGCCATCGCCGCGCTCGCCGTCGAACACGACCTGCTCGTCGTCACCGACGAGGTGTACGAGCATCTGGCCTTTGACGACGCCGCCCACGTCCCGATCGCCACGCTCCCTGGCATGCGCGAGCGCACCGTCACCATCTCCTCCGCCGGCAAGACCTTCTCCTTCACCGGATGGAAGGTTGGCTGGGCCATGGCGGACGCCCCGCTCATCGCCGCCGTCCGGACCGCCAAGCAGTACCTGACGTACGTCAACGCGGGACCCTTCCAGTACGCGATCGCCGAGGCGCTCAATCTGCCGGACGCGTACTTCGACGGCTTCCGCGCCGACCTCCAACGCAAGCGCGACCTGCTCGCCGACGGCCTACGCGCGGCCGGGTTCGAGGTCTACCAGCCCCAGGGCACATACTTCATCACCACCGACGTCACCCCCTTCGGCGAGAAGGACGCCTATGCCTTCTGCCGCGCCCTCCCCGAACGCTGCGGCGTCGTCGCCGTCCCCAACTCCGTCTTCTACGACGACCCCGACGCCGGCCGCAGTCAGGTCCGCTTCACCTTCTGCAAGAAGGACGGCGTCCTCCACGAGGCCACCACCCGCCTCCGACGCCTGGCGGGCTGAACGCATGCCCCCGCGATGAGACCACGAGCACGCTCATCACCGCATCGGGAAACTCGGCCCCGGACATGGGGAATCCAGTCCCAGCGATCAAGGGGAGTAAAGGCTATGCGTCTGATTCGGCCGGCAATGCCAGCTCCGCGGCGATGCGGGCGTGCTCTATGGCTTCCTTCAGAGAGCGGGACAACAATTCGGCTTCGTGGGCGGCCGGGTCCGGGTGCGCTGTGGCGGATGAGGCCTCACTGACGGAGGCCAGCAGGTTCAGGTAGTCGTCGTTGACGCCTTGCAGAGCCTGTATCTGCGCGTGCTGCTCGGCGAGCCTGTCGAGGGATCCGACGCTCCTGGCGTACTGCTCAAGTGCCTCGACGCGCTTCTCGATGGCGTCGCGGCTGGCATGCAGCGCGGCCGCCTGCGTCTCGAGTACAGAGTCCACGGCACCGCCAACGCTGGCGCTCTTCGCCTCTCGATGACGCACAGTCAGCTCGCTCAGGCTGCGCAGGTCCTTGGCGATCTTCCAGAGACCATGAGGCAACTCGACCTCGTTGCGGGCGCGGTCGACGACGCCGTCCCGGTGGGCCGCAGAGGAGAACACGGTGTCCACGGCAATCACGGCACGCACGAGCAACGCGCCTGGATCGGCTTCCAAATCGGAGGGACGGACGCACTGGTGACGGTGCTTCCGGGCGGTGCCGACGGGGTCCATTACCCTGTGGTGCCGTCGTGCCATCACCCGGCAACCGACGATGACCGTGCCGATCACCAGGCATACGGCGGCGAACCGTGTCGCCGATCCGATGAGCAAGACCCCGAGGATGAACAGCACTGCCGTGCACCCGCTCAGGCAGCCGGTTCCCCGGTTCGTCTCTTCGGCTCCCGTGCCGTCGGTCGGCCGAAGCGCGGACGCCGGGACCACGGTGAACAGCTTCCGGACGGCTTCGGGCAACTCAGGGTCGAATACCGCCCGGTCGCCTATGGCGATTTCACTCTCCTGCACGGATCCCCCCAAACGCAACAGCCACGTCGGCGGTCCAATGTATCCGCCGGCGCGACGTGTACGGGATCCGGGCGGGTGCCGGGCAGGCCGGGCACCTGCTTCGGACCGTCGAGGTGCTGTCCGGCCAGCAGCACGGTGACGGCGGCGCGCGAGCTGGCGGCCGCGGTCCGCTCGGCGAAGCGGTATCTGACGTTCGTCTCGGCGGGGGCCGTTCCAGTACGCGGTGCCGGGGCGCTGCGGCGGCCAGACGGACGTCGAACAGGGGAGAGCCCGGCCGTCCTCCGGCCGGGCTCTCCTGTGTCTGCGTGGCGTAAGACCTCAGGCCTCGTCGGACGGCGTGCCGTCCGTCTCCGGCTTCTCCAGGCCGAACTGCTCGACGAGCCACTTGTCGAACTCGATCGAGGCGCGCACCCAGCTCACGGTCGAGGACACGAAGTGCTCAAGGCTCACACCCGTGCCGATCAGCATCTGCGCCTCGCCGATGAGACGGAGGGTGGCGGCGCCGCCCTCGTCCTCGTGGAGGTGGGTGTAGATCTTGGGCCACAGGGTGCGGCGGTTCCAGTCGTCGATCGCGTCGAGGATCTTGACCCGGTCCTCGGGCGAGTGCGGGCGGTCGTAGAACGTCCGCACCGAGAAGACCTGCTGGTCCCCTTCCCCGCGGAACATGAAGTACGTGCGGAAGTCCTCCCACGGCGCGGCGAGGTCGCCCTCGTCGTCGACGACGTACTTCAGCTCCATCTGGTCGAGGAGCTGCTTGACCAGGTCCTGGTCGGGAACGACGGGGCCCGCCGGTCCCGAGGCCTGCTGAGGCTGTGGCTTGCCCCCGAAATTCGGAATCGAGGACGGATCGATGGTCACCGTGGATGTCCCTTCGTACGGTTCCCGCCATCCTCTCTCATCCCGGGGAGGGGGTCGCAACCCTCCCCGGGAGGGAGTCCTGATCCCTGCGCCCGGTCCCCGCGGTGATCAGGCCGGGCCCACGATCAGTCCGCCGTCCGGGCTGTCGCCGAACCGGTCGACGCGGACCGTGTCACCGTCCTTGACCTCACCCGAAAGGATCTCCCTGGCGAGGCGGTCGCCGATCGCGGTCTGCACCAGTCGGCGCAGCGGCCGCGCACCGTACGCCGGGTCGTTGCCCTCGTCGGCCAGCCAGGCGAGGGCGGCCGGGGTGACGTCGAGGGTGAGGCGGCGTTCGGCGAGCCGCTCGGCCAGCCGGCGGATCTGCAGCTCGGCGATCTTCGTCAGCTCGTCCTTGGCGAGGGCGGAGAAGACCACCAGATCGTCCAGGCGGTTGAGGAACTCGGGCTTGAAGGAGGCCCGGACCACCTCCAGGACCTGCTGCTTCTTCTCCTCCTCGCTGGTCAGGGGCTCGACCAGATACTGGCTGCCGAGGTTGGAGGTGAGCACCAGGATGGTGTTGCGGAAGTCCACCGTCCGGCCCTGCCCGTCGGTCAGCCGGCCGTCGTCGAGGACCTGGAGCAGGATGTCGAAGACCTCGGGGTGGGCCTTCTCCACCTCGTCCAGGAGCACCACGCTGTACGGGCGGCGGCGGACGGCCTCGGTGAGCTGGCCGCCCTCCTCGTAGCCGACATAGCCGGGCGGCGCGCCGACCAGCCGGGCGACGCTGTGCTTCTCGCTGTACTCCGACATGTCGATGCGGACCATGGCCCGCTCGTCGTCGAAGAGGAAGTCGGCGAGCGCCTTGGCCAGCTCGGTCTTGCCGACGCCGGTCGGGCCGAGGAAGAGGAAGGAGCCGGTGGGGCGGTCGGGGTCGGCGATGCCCGCGCGGGAGCGCCGTACCGCGTCGGAGACGGCCCGGACCGCCTCGGTCTGGCCGATCAGCCGCTTTCCCAGCTCGTCCTCCATGCGCAGCAGCTTCTGCGTC
Source organism: Streptomyces sp. PR69 (assembly GCF_026420845.1). Classification (GTDB taxonomy): domain Bacteria; phylum Actinomycetota; class Actinomycetes; order Streptomycetales; family Streptomycetaceae; genus Streptomyces. Next base: position 124,793 of record NZ_JAOWCB010000002.1, read on the forward strand.
TCGCCCTCCAGCAGCCGGCCGGCCGGGATGCCGGTCCAGGAGGCGACGACATCGGCGATGTCATCGGAGCCGACCTCCTCCTTGACCATGGTGTCGCGGGCGGCCTCGGCCTCCTGCTCGGCCTCGCTGGCTTCCTCAAGCTCGCGCTCCAGGGCGCGGATGTCCCCGTACTTGAGCCGGGAGGCGGTCTCCAGATCGCCGTCCCGCTCGGCACGCTCGGCCTGGCCGCGCAACTGGTCGAGCTGCTCCTTCAGCTCGCCGACCCGGTTGAGGCCCTGCTTCTCCTTCTCCCAGCGGGCGGTCAGTCCGCGCAGCTCCTCCTCCTTGTCGGCGAGGTCGCGGCGCAGCTTCTCCAGCCGCTGCCTGCTGGCCACGTCGGACTCGTTCTTGAGCGCCAGCTCCTCCATGCGCAGCCGGTCGACGGCGCGCTGCAGCTCGTCGATCTCGACCGGGGAGGAGTCGATCTCCATACGGAGCCGGGAGGCCGCCTCGTCGACGAGGTCGATGGCCTTGTCGGGCAGGAAGCGGGAGGTGATGTAGCGGTCGGAGAGGGCAGCGGCGGCCACCAGCGCGCCGTCGGCGATCTGGACCTTGTGGTGGGCCTCGTACCGGCCCTTGAGTCCGCGCAGGATGGCGATGGTGTCCTCGACCGTCGGCTCGGCGACCAGCACCTGCTGGAAGCGCCGTTCCAGCGCCGCGTCCTTCTCGATCCGCTCGCGGTACTCGTCGAGCGTGGTGGCGCCGACCATGCGCAGCTCGCCGCGGGCCAGCATCGGCTTGAGCATATTGCCGGCGTCCATGGCCGAGTCGCCGCCCGCGCCCGCGCCGACGACGGTGTGCAGCTCGTCGATGAAGGTGATGATCTGGCCGTCGCTCTCCTTGATCTCGGAAAGGACGGTTTTCAGCCGTTCCTCGAACTCGCCGCGGTACTTCGCACCCGCAACCATTGCACCGAGGTCCAGGGCGACCAGCCGCTTGTTGCGCAGGGACTCCGGCACGTCGCCCTTGACAATGCGCTGGGCGAGGCCCTCGACGACGGCCGTCTTACCGACGCCGGGCTCGCCGATCAGCACCGGGTTGTTCTTGGTGCGGCGCGAGAGCACCTGGACGACCCGGCGGATCTCCTGGTCCCGGCCGATCACCGGGTCCAGCTTTCCCTCGCGCGCGGCCGCGGTGAAGTCCGTGCCGAACTTCTCCAGGGCCTTGTACTGCGCCTCGGGGTCGGGGGTGGTCACCCGGCGCTCGCCGCGCACCGACTGGAAGGCGGCCAGCAGCTTCTTCGCGGTGGCGCCCTGCCGGGTGAGGACGTCCCCGGCGGGGCCGCCCTTGGCGGCGGTCGCGATCAGCAGATGCTCGGTGGAGAGGTACTCGTCGCCCAGCTCCTTGGCCTGCCGGTCGGCCTCGGCGAGGACGGCGAGCAGATCGCGGTTGGGCTGGGGCGGCGCGACCGTGGAGCCGGTCACGCTGGGCAGGGTGCCGAGGGCCCGCTCGGCGCCGGAGCGCACGGCCGCCTGATCCGCCTCGACGGCGGCCAGCAGGTCGGTGATGTTCTCGTTCTCCTCACCCGTGAGGAGGGCGAGGAGCAGATGGGCGGGGGTGAGATCGGGGTGTCCCGCCGACACGGCCCGATTGGTGGCCGCGTTCAGCGCGGCGCGGCTCTTGTTGGTCAGCTCGGCGTCCACCTGCGGTTTCTCCTCGTCGACTGCGGACCAGCACCTCCATGACTCATCCAGAATACATAAAGTTGAGTCCATCTCGCTCAAGGATCGGGAGGTAGGTTCCGGAACATGGCGATCGACCTGCACAACCCCGACGCGTCGTACCTCAGCTTCTGGCGCGAGCACCATGTCTGCACCCTGACCACCCCGCGCCCCGACGGCACCCCTCATGTGGTGCCGGTGGGGGCGACGTACGACCCCGAGGGCGGCGAGCGGGGCATCGCACGGGTGATCGCCAGCAAGCACAGCCGCAAGGTCTCCCATGTGCTGGCCGCGGGCCCCGAGGGGGCGCGGGTGGCACTCTGCCAGGTCAGCAGGGCCCGCTGGGCGACGCTGGAGGGGCGGGCGACGGTCCGCACGGACCCGGAGTCGGTCGCCGACGCGGTGGCGCGCTACACGGAGCGCTACGGGCGCGTCCCGAGGCCCAACCCGGACCGGGTCGTCATCGAGATCGCCCTGACGAGGGCGATGGGCCGCGTCTGATCAGCCGCCGAGCCCCCGCGCCCCGGCGAGTGAGCCGAAGGGGCGCGCGGGTGTCGAAAGGGTGGGGGCACCTCCCAGCGGTAGCTGGGGGAACGCGCAGGTCCCGAGGAACGAGGGACCGAGCATGACCGACCGTCGACACACGCTCAAGCACCCCGGAGGCGAAGGAGCCACAAAAACACAGCACAGCGGCGCCATCGCGTTTCAGGTCCACGATGGCGCCGCTGTGTGGGGGAAGCACCCAAGCGATCTACAACGACGGGGGAATCGCTCAGGCACTGCGGGGGGTGGCGGTGGCGTCGGACTCGACGAGCTGGTGGTCGCGCGCGTCGAGATTGACGAAAATCATGCCGTACCGGATGGCACAGCGGACCGGTTGCGGAGCTCCCCGGGGCCGGCGGAGGCAACGGTAGGCGCGGACGTCCTCGTCCTCTTCGCGTGCCACGACGATCGGCTCTCCGAAGAGGGTGACCATCAACGAGTCGCCACGGTGGGGAATGGCCGTGACGAGATCGATGAAATGCCACCCCGAGCGGTAGGCCGTTGCCATCTCACGCCGGAAGACCCGGTCGTCCGGGGGCACGGTCATGCTTCGAGGGTGCCCGCGGCGAAGCCCCAAGAGGGCTCACCCTGGGCGGTCGCAGGAGCAACACCCCACGAGGGCTCGCCGGTGGCGGCCGCCGGAACGACGCCCCAGGAGGGCTCGCCTTCGGTCGCCGCGGGCGCCACGCCCCACGAGGGCTCGCCCGGCAGGGCCGCGGGAGCGGTGCCCCAGGAGGGCTCGCCCTGAACGGCCGCCGTCACGTCGCCGGCGGGGGATCCGCCCCAGGAGGGCTCGCCGGAGGCCACCGCGCCGAACGCGGCCGCCGCCACGGCTAGAGCACATAGCGCACGAAGCTTCCTAGACATGGGAGATCTCCACCTCTTCAGATCATTCCTCCTCCCCCGCGCATTAGACGATGTCTCACTCCGAACGCTTGCACCAGCGACGGCAGGCATCATGTTCCTGTAATGCAGGAGCCTGAGGGGGTGCATATGACGTCGATCGAGGGCGAATCCGGACACTCTCACCCGAGTGGCGAGCTGTGCGAGGCAGCCAAGGGCCTGTACACAACAGCCCTCCGGACGGGGAGAATCACCCGCTCAGAGGCAGAGGCGACCCCATGCCTGTTCGATCTCGCCCTGCTTCACCCGGATCCCGACGATGCCCAGTGGCTCCGTCCGGTCCCTCCGACCACCGCGTTGACACAGCTGATACACCCCATTGAGAGGGAGATCCAAGAGCGCAGACGCCGAACTGTGGCTCTGACCGACGCACTTGAGCCATTCATGGCCTTCAGCGCCCAGAACTCCACTGTCCCGCAAGGGATCACCGTGCTCGAGGGGCTCAACCGCATCAACACCACCCTCGATCAGGTCACCGCCGACTGTACGGAGGAGCTTCTCACGGTCCAGCCGGGCAGCGGGCGTCAGCCGCATATTCTGGAGAAGGCGCTGCGCCGGGTCGAGCCGCTCATCGACCGGGGTGTCCGAATGCGTACGCTCTATCAGCACACGGCGCGCCACCACCCGGCCACGCTCTCGTACATGGAGCAGGTCGGCCCTTCGGGCGTGGAGGTGCGGACGCTGGAGGAGATCATCGACCGGTTGATCATCGTCGACCGGAAAGTGGCCTTCATTCCGGCGAGCAGCGACCGGCTCTCCGCGCTGGAGCTGCGGCACAAGGGGATCGTCGAGTATCTCGTCGGCGTCTTCGAGCAGTTCTGGCTGCACGGCATCCCGTGGGAGGAGCAGATCTCGTACGGGCCGACGCTGGACGGCATCACCGGCGTCCAGCGCTCCATAGCGAAGCTGCTCGTCGAAGGGCATGTCGACGAGGCGATCGCCCGCCGCCTCGGGATGAATGTGCGCACCTGCCGCGCCCACATCGCCAAGCTGGGCTCGGCGCTGGGCAGCGGCAGCAGAACGCAACTCGGCTATCTGATCGCGCAGTCGGGCATTCTGGAGCAGGACGAGGAGCGCTGCCCCCGGCTTCCCCGGATGGCGACGCACAACCAGTGAGCCCCGCCTTTCTGGAAGCGAACGGCGATCCCCGCCGGACTCGGAGTCCGGCGGGGATCGCCGTTCGCGAGAACCGTGCGGCTCAGTCCGCGGACCGCTTGGGCCGCCAGACCACCAGCGCACCGCTCTGCTGCACATCCTGATACGGCACCAGGTCGCGCCGGTACGACGCGTGCACCTGCGCCTCGCGCTGCCGCATCGCCGCCGCCGCGCCGTCCACGGCCGCGGACAGCTCGGCGACCTTCTGCTGCAGTGCGGCGACCTGGTTCTGCAGCTCGATGATGCGCTTGATTCCGGCCAGGTTCACCCCCTCGTCCTGCGACAGCTGCTGGACGGTGCGCAGCAGTTCGATGTCGCGGGCCGAGTAGCGACGGCCGCGCCCGGCCGTGCGGTCGGGAGAGACCAGGCCGAGCCGGTCGTACTGACGCAGCGTCTGCGGGTGCAGGCCCGACAGCTGGGCCGCCACCGAGATCACGTACACCGGCGTCTCGTCGTTGAGCTCGTACGGGTTACGACTGCGTCGCGACCGGCCTTCCATCTCAAGCTCCCTTCGCGGCCTGGAACAGCTCTGCCCGCGGGTCCTCGTCCGCGGCGGCGTCGCGGTAGGCCTCCAGCGCTTCCTTCGCCTTGTCGCCGAGCTGGCTGGGCACGGCGACCTCCACGGTGACCAGCAGGTCCCCGCGGGTGCCGTCCTTGCGGACCGCGCCCTTGCCGCGGGCGCGCATGGTACGGCCGTTGGGGGTGCCGGCGGGCAGCTTCAGCGTCACCGGCGGGCCGCCCAGGGTGGGCACCTTCACTTCGCCGCCGAGTGCCGCCTCCGCGAAGGTGACGGGCACGGTGACGGTGAGGTTGTCGCCCTTGCGGCCGAAGACCGGGTGGGCGTCGACATGCACCACCACATACAGATCGCCGGCCGGGCCGCCGCGCTCGCCGGGCGCGCCCTTGCCGCGCAGCCGGATGCGCTGCCCGTCGGCGACGCCCGCGGGGATGCGGACCTGCATGGTGCGCGAGGAGCGGGCGCGCCCGCTGCCCTTGCACGTCTCGCAGGGGTCCTGCGCGATCAGTCCGCGCCCCTTGCAGTCCACGCACGGGTCGGTGAGCGAGAAGGACCCGCTGCCGCCGCGCGAGATCTGTCCGGTGCCGACGCAGGTCGGGCACACGCGGGGCGTGCCGTTCTTGTCGCCGGTGCCGGAGCAGGCCGCACAGGGGGCCTGGCTGGACATCCGCAGCGGGACGGTGGCCCCGTGCACGGCCTCGGTGAAGCTGAGCGTCACCTCGGACTCGATGTCCTGGCCGCGGCGCGGCTGCGTCCTGGCGCCCGCGCCGCCCGCGCCCCGGTTGAACAGCCCGCCGAAGACGTCGCCCAGGCCGCCGCCGAAGCCTCCGGCGCCGCCCGCCCCGCCCTGGGCGCCTCCGCCTCCGAAGAGGTCGCCCAGGTCGAAGTTGAAGGTGCCGCCGGGCCCTGTGGCGCCAGGCGGACGGAAGCCGCCGTTGCCGAAGAGGGCGCGCGCCTCGTCGTACTCCTTGCGCCGCTTGGGGTCGCCGAGCACGTCATTGGCCTCGGAGATCTCCTTGAAGCGCTCCTCAGCCTTGGCGTCGCCCTTGTTGGCGTCCGGGTGGTTCTCGCGGGCGAGCTTCCGGTACGCCTTCTTGATCTCGGCGTCGGTGGCGTCCTTGGGGACGCCGAGGACCTTGTAGTAGTCCTTCTCGACGAAGTCCTTCGTGCTCATCGACGTCCCTCCTCCCGGACCGCCTCGGCGTCAGCCCTGCTCCGGGCCACCGCTCTCCTCGTTGTTTCCGCCGTTTCCGCCGTTTCCGCCGGCGCCGCCGCTGCCGGACTCGTCCGTCGCGGACGGGGCCTTGGGCTCGGCCTGCGCACCGCCCTGCGCCTCCTTGGGGGCCGCGCCCGGCTGGGGCTCGGCCACCGCGACGCGCGCGGGGCGGATGGTGCGCTCGCCGATCCGATACCCCGGCTGAAGCACGGCGACGCACGTGGTCTCGGTGACGTCCGGCGCGTAACTGTGCATCAGGGCCTCGTGGATCGTCGGGTCAAAGGGCTCGCCCTCCTTGCCGAACTGCTGCAGGCCCATCTTGGCGACCGCGGTCTCCAGGGACTCGGCGACGGACTTGAAGCCGCCCACCAGCTCCCCGTGGTCCCGCGCCCGGCCGATGTCGTCGAGCACGGGCAGAAGCTCGGTCAGCAGATTCGCCGTGGCGATCTCCTTGACCGTCACCCGGTCGCGCTCCACGCGGCGGCGGTAGTTCTGGTACTCGGCCTGGAGCCGCTGGAGGTCCGCGGTGCGCTCGTTGAGCGCGGTGCGGGTCTGGTCCAGCTGCGCCGTCAGACCGGCGGTCTGTGCTGCTGCGTCCCCTGCCGGGGCCGCCGTGCCCTCCTCGCGGGAGGACTCGGCGGTCTCGGCGGCGTCGTCAGGGGTGGCGCCGGAGGGGACGTCAGGCTTCTCGTCAAAGCCCGGGGTCTCCTCCGTCATGCGGCACCGCCCTTCGCGTCCTTGGGCTGCTCGTCGTCGACGATCTCGGCGTCGACCACGTCGTCGTCGGCCTTGGCCTGGCCGCCCGCGGCGCCGGCGCCGTCAGCGGCGCCCTGCGCGGCCTGGGCGTCGGCGTACATCGCCTGGCCCAGCTTCTGCGAGACGGCGGCGACCTTCTCCGCAGCGGCGCGGATCTCGGCCGTGTCCTCGCCCTTGAGCTTCTCCTTCAGCTCGCCGACGGCGGTCTCGACCTCGGTCTTCACCTCAGCGGGGACCTTGTCCTCGTTGTCCTTGAGGAACTTCTCGGTCTGGTAGACGAGCTGCTCGCCCTGGTTGCGGCTCTCGGCGGCCTCGCGGCGCTTGTGGTCCTCGTCCGCGTAACGCTCGGCCTCCTCCCGCATCCGGTCGACCTCCTCCTTCGGCAGCGAGGAGCCGCCGGTGACGGTCATCTTCTGCTCCTTGCCCGTGCCCAGGTCCTTCGCGGTCACATGCATGATGCCGTTGGCGTCGATGTCGAAGGACACCTCGATCTGCGGCACCCCGCGCGGGGCCGGCGGCAGACCCGTCAGCTCGAACATCCCGAGCTTCTTGTTGTACGCCGCGATCTCCCGCTCACCCTGGTACACCTGGATCTGCACCGACGGCTGGTTGTCCTCCGCCGTGGTGAAGATCTCCGAACGCTTCGTCGGGATCGTGGTGTTCCGCTCGATCAGCTTGGTCATGATGCCGCCCTTGGTCTCGATGCCCAGGGACAGCGGGGTCACATCGAGCAGCAGGACGTCCTTGACCTCGCCCTTCAGCACACCGGCCTGGAGCGAGGCGCCGATCGCGACGACCTCGTCCGGGTTCACACCCTTGTTGGCCTCCTTGCCGCCGGTCAGCTCCTTCACCAGCTCCGCCACCGCCGGCATACGCGTCGAACCGCCGACGAGGACGACGTGGTCGATCTCGCTCAGCTGGATGCCCGCGTCCTTGATGACGTTGTGGAACGGCACCTTGCAGCGCTCCAGCAGATCGGAGGTGAGCTGCTGGAACTGGGCGCGGGTGAGCTTCTCGTCCAGGTGCAGCGGGCCCTCGGCGGACGCCGTGATGTAGGGCAGGTTGATCGAGGTCTCGGTGGACGAGGACAGCTCGATCTTGGCCTTCTCCGCGGCCTCACGCAGGCGCTGGAGGGCCATCTTGTCCTTGGACAGGTCCACGCCGTGGCCGGACTGGAACTGCTTGACCAGGTAGTCGACGACGCGCTGGTCCCAGTCGTCGCCGCCGAGGTGGTTGTCGCCGTTGGTGGCCTTGACCTCCACAACGCCGTCGCCGATCTCCAGCAGCGAGACGTCGAAGGTGCCGCCGCCGAGGTCGAAGACCAGGATCGTCTGGTCGTCCTTCTCCAGCCCGTAGGCGAGGGCGGCCGCGGTCGGCTCGTTGACGATGCGCAGGACGTTCAGGCCCGCGATCTCGCCGGCCTCCTTGGTGGCCTGGCGCTCGGCGTCGTTGAAGTACGCCGGGACGGTGATGACGGCGTCGGTGACCTTCTCGCCCAGGTATGCCTCGGCGTCCCGCTTCAGCTTCTGCAGGATGAAGGCGCTCATCTGCTGCGGGTTGAAGTTCTTGCCGTCGAGCTCGATCTTCCAGTCGGTGCCCATGTGGCGCTTGACCGACCGGATGGTCCTGTCGACGTTGGTGACCGCCTGGCGCTTGGCGACCTCGCCGACCAGCACCTCGCCGTTCTTGGCGAAGGCGACGACGGACGGCGTGGTCCTGGCACCTTCGGCGTTGGTGATGACGGTGGGCTCGCCGCCCTCCAGAACGCTGACGACAGAGTTCGTCGTGCCCAGGTCGATGCCGACCGCACGTGCCATTTTCGTTTCCTCCAGCTGCTTCCTTGAGTGGAACTGGCTCAAGGATGCCCGACCGAAGAAACCACGTCAACAGAGCTGAGTCCGATCGACTCAACTTTTATCCGGCCCTTAAGTGCAGCCTTGGAGGTCAGAGGCGTGGCGCAGCGCCACCGCGAACGCCATTCATGCCAGAGTCATGGATGAAAACCAACTAAACCCGACAAATGGGATCGGGGCCAGGGGGTGGGCGCCGAGCGGCCCGGACCGGGGAGCCCGGAGCGAGGAGCGCACGCCATGCGGGGCAGGCAAGCGAGCCGGACGAGACAGACGGAATGGCTGAAGCGGCCGAAGCCGGTGAGGCCGCCAGGGCGGGCGCGGCGGCCGGGACGCACCCCCGGCGCCGCGAGGGCGCTTCAGGCCGCCGCCCGGGCAGCCGGGGCCGCCGCCCGCGCCGCAGAGGCCGCCGTCCGCACCGTCGAGGCCGTCGGGGCCGTCGGGGCCAAGCGGGTCGTCGATCTTGCCGGGGCGCTGCTGCTGCTCCTGCTCCTCTCCCCCGTCCTGCTGGCCACCGCGGCGGCGGTCGCGCTCACCTCCCCCGGCCCGGTGCTCGTACGACGGCGGCGAGCGGGCCTGCGGGGCCGTCCCTTCACGATGCTCGGCTTCCGTACGACGCGGACCGAGCCGCCCGGGCCGCTCGGCGACGTCACCCCGGTCGGCCGGCTGCTGCGCCGCCGCTGCCTCGACACGCTCCCCCGGCTGATCAATGTGGTGCGCGGCGAGATGTCCCTGGTCGGCCCGGCGCCGCTGCCGCCCGGCCGCCCCGCGCATCCGGCGCGTCGATGCGTGCGCCCCGGGATGACGGGCCCCTGGCAGCTCAGCGGCCGCTCGGAGCTGCCGTGGGAGGAGATGTCCGTACTCGACCGCCACTACGCCGAGCAGCACTGGCTCGGCATGGACCTGGCCATCCTGGCCCGCACGGTCCGCATCGCCGCCGCAGGCCGCCCAGAGGCGCGCTCCGGGGCGCGCTCCGGGGTACGGCCCAGGGCGCGAGTCAGGGTCCGGCCCAGGGCGCGGACCCGGCCGCGAGCTGCGGCGCACGCCGTGATCGAGGACCCCGGCAAGGGTTGCCTGAGCGACGCAGATCACCGAGTGCGCGACTACAGTGCGAGTGCATAAGTGGGTACTCTCGGCACGGACTCAATAAGTTACCGCTTAGTAGTACTGGATCGATCCCCACCCTCGCAGGCCCGAGGAGCCCCCAAATGCAACTCGCCGCGATCATTGTGTCGCTGGTCCTGACCGTGGTCGGCGTTGCGCTCATCGCCCGAGCCGTCGCACAGATCTACCGGTTCGTCAGGCTCGGCCAGGCCGTGCCTGCGGGCAGCCGCACCGACAACCCCAAGGCGCGCACGATCACCCTGGTCAAGGAGTTCCTCGGCCACACCCGGATGAACCGGTGGGGGATCGTGGGCTTCGCCCACTGGTTCGTCGCGATCGGCTTCCTCACCCTGCCGCCGACGCTGGCGCAGGCGTACGGCCAGCTCTTCCAGGCCGACTGGAGGCTGCCGGTGCTCGGCGGATTCCTGCCGTTCGAGATGTACATCGAGTTCATCGGTCTGATGACGGTCGTCGGCATCGCCGTGCTGATGGCCATCCGGCTGCTGAACCTGCCCTCCCGGGCCGGCCGCAAGTCGCGCTTCGCGGGCTCCAAGGCCTGGCAGGCGTACTTCGTCGAGTACGTCATCCTCGCCATCGGCCTGGCGATCCTCACCCTGCGCGGCCTTGAAGGCGCGATCCACCATGTCGAGGGCTACGAGGCCGCGTACTTCATCTCGTACCCGCTGGTCCTCGCCTTCGACGGGCTCAGCGTGCCCACCCTCCAGACGCTGATCTACTTCACCGCGATGATCAAGATCGGCGTCTCGCTGATCTGGATGATCACGGTCTCGCTCAACACCAATATGGGCGTGGCCTGGCACCGCTTCCTCGGCTTCCCCAACATCTGGTTCAAGCGCAACGCGACCGGCGAGAGCGCGCTGGGCGCCCTGCAGCCGATGACCTCCGGCGGCAAGGAGATCGACTTCGAAGACCCCGGCGAGGACGATGTCTTCGGCGTCAGCCAGGTCGAGCAGTTCTCCTGGAAGGGCATCCTCGACTTCGCCACCTGCACCGAGTGCGGCCGCTGCCAGTCGCAGTGCCCCGCCTGGAACACCGGCAAGCCGCTCTCCCCGAAGCTGCTGATCATGTCGCTGCGCGACCATGCGCACGCCAAGGCCCCGTATCTGCTGGCCGGCGGCGGCAAGACGATGGAGGGCGAGGAGAAGGCGAGCGAGGAGCAGCTCGCGGGCGTCCCCGCGGCCGCACTGGCTGAGGCCGAGCGCCCGCTGATCGGCGCCGTCGAGGAGAACGGCGTCATCGACCCGGATGTGTTGTGGTCCTGCACCACCTGCGGCGCGTGCGTGGAGCAGTGCCCGGTCGACATCGAGCACATCGACCACATCGTCGACATGCGCCGCTACCAGGTGATGATCGAGTCCGCCTTCCCGAGCGAGGCGGGCACGATGCTCAAGAACCTGGAGAAGAAGGGCAACCCCTGGGGTCTGGCCAAGAAGCAGCGGGTCGAGTGGACCAAGGAGGTCGACTTCGAGGTCCCGATCGTCGGCAAGGACGTCGAGGACCTCACCGAGGTCGACTATCTGTACTGGGTCGGCTGCGCCGGCGCCCTGGAGGACCGGGCCAAGAAGACCACGAAGGCCTTCGCCGAGCTGCTGCACATCGCGGGCGTCAAGTTCGCGATCATGGGCGGCGATGAGAAGTGCACCGGTGACTCGCCGCGCCGTCTGGGCAATGAGCCGCTGTTCCAGCAGCTGGGCCAGGAGAACGTGGCCATGCTGAACATGGCGTTCGGCGAGGATGAGGACGACGAGTCCACCCGCAAGCCCAAGGCGTCGAAGAAGATCGTCGCGACCTGCCCGCACTGTTTCAACACGATCGCGAACGAGTACCCGCAGCTCGGCGGCGAGTTCGAGGTCATCCACCACACGCAGCTGCTCCAGCATCTGATCGACGAGGGCAAGCTGATCCCGGTGACCCCGGTCGAGGGCCTGATCACCTACCACGACCCCTGCTATCTGGGCCGCCACAACAAGGTCTACACGCCCCCGCGCGAGATCATGGACAAGGTGCCCGGCCTGCGCCAGCAGGAGATGCACCGCCACAAGGAGCGCGGCTTCTGCTGTGGCGCGGGCGGCGCGCGGATGTGGATGGAGGAGCGGATCGGCAAGCGCATCAACACCGAGCGGGTGGACGAGGCGCTGTCGCTGAACCCGGACATCGTCTCCACGGCCTGCCCGTTCTGTCTGGTGATGCTCACGGACTCCGTGAACGGCAAGAAGAACGAGGGCCAGGCGAAGGAGTCGCTCCAGGTCGTGGATGTGGCACAGCTGCTGCTCGACTCGGTGAAGGCGCCGGTGCCGCCGGAGGCGGAGACGCCGAACTCCCAGGAGCCGGAGCCGGTCAAGTAGGACCGTCGACGCGGCCGCCGCACACGGCCGTCGCACAGCCGGAGAGGGGCCGGGCCGCCTGCGGGCGCCGGCCCCTCTCCGTACCCGCATTCCCCCTGTCCCCACCCCTGTCATCACCCCTGTCTCCTCCCCGATTCCCGCCCCTTAGGGGATGTCACAGGTCCGCAGCAAAGGCCGCGGGAGGCACTCCCCCGCGACCGCGGGGCGAGTGGGACCGGGTACGTTCGAAGGCGTGGCTGGATTCAGGATCGGACGCGGCCGGGACAACCGCACCCCGCAACGACAACCGCAGCAGGCGCCGCAGACGCCGTACGGAGGCGCTCCTGCGGCGCCCCCGTATGCGCAGCCGCAGGCCCCGCAGTGGCCCCCGACGGGCGGCAGCGGCCCGTACGGCGAACCCGAGTACTTCGGGGACGGCGGCGACCCACACCAGCAGCCGTATCCGCCGCACGGCCCGCAGCCGCCGCGGGGCTCGGACCCGTACGCCAACACCCCGGGCCACACCCAGGTGTTCAGCGTCGGCGAGGACCCGTACGGCGACGGCGCGACCTACCGCGCCGGGGCCGCGCCCGCCCAGCCCGCCGGCCCCCGGCTGCACTGGAAGCAGCTGCTGAGCGGCATCGTGCTGCGCCCCGGCCCGACGTTCTGGCAGATGCGGGACTACGCGGTGTGGGGCCCGGCGCTGATCGTCACCTTCCTGTACGGGCTGCTGGCGCTGTTCGGCTTCGATCAGGCACGCGACGAGGCGATCAACGCCACGATCTCCACCGCGATCCCCTATGTGCTGACCACGGCGGTGGCGTTCGTCATCGGCGGTCTGATCCTGGGCGCGGTGACGCACACCCTGGCCCGCCAGCTCGGCGGCGACGGCGCCTGGCAGCCGACGGTCGGCCTCTCCATGCTGATCATGTCCATCACGGACGCCCCGCGACTGCTCTTCGCGCTCTTCCTGGGCGGCGAGAACTCCCTGGTCCAGGTGGTCGGCTGGCTGACCTGGCTGGCGGCGGGCGCGCTGTTCACCTCGATGGTGAGCAAGTCGCACGATCTGCCGTGGCCGAAGGCGCTGGGGGCGTCGGCGATCCAGCTGATCGGCATCCTGTCGATCATCAAGCTGGGCACCATCTGACGCGTCCTCACGCGTCCTCACGCGTCCTCACACGTCCTGACGCGTCGCGAGAGCGAGGGAAACGGAGAAGGGGCGCTCGCCGATCACCGGCGAACGCCCCTGTTCCTTTTCCTTGGTCTCCGCTGGTCCTTGTCTCCGCCCGCTCAGGCGTCGAGGACCTGCCCCGCACGCTGCACCACGGGCGGCTCGACGGACCACGGGAAGTTGATCCACTCGTCGGTCCGCTTCCAGACGTACTCGCAGTCCACCAGGGAATGCGACTTCTGGTAGATGACGGCGCTGCGGACCTCGGCGACGGTGTCGAGGCAGAAGTCGTGAACCAGCTTGAGCGTCTTGCCCGTGTCGGCGACGTCGTCGGTGATCAGGACCTTCTTGTCGGAGAAGTCGATCGCGTTGGGCATAGGCGCGAGCATGACGGGCATTTCCAGGGTCGTCCCCACGCCTGTGTAGAACTCCACATTCACCAGGTGGATGTTCTTGCAGTCCAGGGCGTAGGCGAGCCCGCCCGCGACGAAGACGCCGCCGCGCGCGATCGACAGCACGATGTCGGGCTCGTACCCGTCATCGGCGATGGTCTGCGCCAGCTCGCGGATCGCGCGCCCGAACCCTTCGTACGTCAGGTTCTCCCGTACCTCAGTCATTGCTCACACCTGCGTCCGATGGAAGTTCTGGAAGGAGCGCGAGGCGGTCGGCCCCCGCTGCCCCTGATAACGCGATCCGTACCGCTCACTCCCGTACGGCGCCTCGGCCGGAGAGCTGAGCCGGAACATGCACAGCTGCCCGATCTTCATGCCCGGCCACAGCTTGATGGGCAGGGTGGCGAGGTTGGACAGCTCAAGCGTCACATGCCCGGAGAAGCCGGGGTCGATAAAGCCGGCGGTCGAATGGGTCACCAGACCCAGCCGCCCGAGGGAGCTCTTTCCCTCCAGCCTGCTGGCGAGGTCCTCCGGCAGCGAGATGACCTCATAGGTCGAGGCGAGCACAAATTCGCCGGGGTGCAGGATGAACGCCTCGTCGCCGTCCGGCTCGACCAGCCGCGTCAGATCCGCCTGCTCGACCGCGGGGTCGATATGCGGGTAGCGGTGGTTCTCGAACACCCGGAAATAGCGGTCCAGCCGCACATCGATGCTCGAGGGCTGCACCATGGATTCGTCATACGGATCGATGCGCACGCGCCCGGCGTCGATCTCGGCCCGGATGTCCTTGTCTGAGAGAAGCACCCCCCGAGGATACGGGGAGCGCGCGGGCCCGCCGTAATCCGACTCCGCCGTCCCCGCGCGCACCGCCCTCGGCTCTTCTCCCGGCCTGTCCTTCCGTCTCCGGCCTACCGCTTCACCGGCTCCACGGGCACCGCATGCCGCAGCCGCGCACAGCGCGGACACCGGATGAGCCGCCCAGGTCCGATCCGGTCGGCGCCGAGCTGCTGCATCGGAAACGAAGCGGTAGCGAAGACATGCCCCTCGGCACAGCGGACGACGGTGCGCTCCATCAAGTCCATCGAGTCCCTTCCCCAGCCAATGCGGACGAAAGCCACATTAGGGGATGAACCGGATGCCACTCCACGCGGCACTCCGTAGACCAACGCTACGCCCCAACTCCCGCCCCCCGCAGCCGCATCCACCCCCTCACCACCCGCACACAACACAAAGACCCCACGGCGCATAACACCGGGGGCCAGTGATGAGGTACAGTGAGCGACGATGCGGCTCCGATGATCGGCTCCGCCGCGCGGGTGTAGTTTAATGGTAGAACATGAGCTTCCCAAGCTCAGAGCGCGGGTTCGATTCCCGTCACCCGCTCTTGATTGAAGGCCCAGGTCAGCGACCTGGGCCTTTCTTGTTGTCTGGACCTATTGCCGGTCGCCGTGCCCTCCTCGTGCCCCAACTCGCCCAAAGGCGCCGCTCGGGCGCAGCCCACCCCGAACCCGCTCGCGCCCGCGGCCGCCTCGCCGGGTACGCAGGGGTGAAGTCAGGCGGTCCTCTGCGACGGGGGGAGCGCCGGTTCGGCGGCCGTCGTGCCGTCGTCCTTCATCGCCGCGGCTTCGCTCTTCAGGATGCGCGCGGACTTGCCGAGCGCGCGGGCCATCTCGGGCAACTTCGCACTGCCGAACAACAGCACGGCGACACCGAGAACGATGAGGATGTGCGAAGCGCTGAAAGCACCCATGATGACCACCTTCTTCGACCGGGGCCGTCTCTCCCACGAGGACGTCTGCGGCCCGCTGAACGGATCGTAGCCCGTCGCCCCCCACGCACCGGCAAGGAGGGCGGGAGCGGGAGGCGTGGCCAGGAGGCCCCGGCGCGAAAACGGTGACCGGGCTGGCGACAGCGAGTCTGCCGGCGCGTTGGTAGCTTGTCTGCACCATGCGGGCCAATCGCGTCCGCCGCTTCCGCAGGAGCCCTTCCGCCCGTGAACACCCACGTTTCGACGCTCGCGCTCGGCCCGAGCTGGCTGGACCCCGACTTCCTGATCAACGAATTCGGTCTTTACGGAGTGCTGGCGATCGTCTTCGCCGAATCCGGCCTGCTCATCGGCTTCTTCCTCCCGGGTGACTCGCTGCTCTTCACCACGGGTCTGCTGACCACCACCGGAGTCCTCGACACGCCGCTCTGGCAGACCTGCACCCTCATCGCGATCGCGGCCATCCTCGGCGACCAGGCCGGCTACCTGTTCGGCCGCAAGGTGGGCCCGGCGATCTTCAACCGCCCCGACTCCCGCTTCTTCAAGCAGGAGAACGTCCAGAAGGCGCACGAGTTCTTCGAGAAGCACGGACCGAAGTCGCTCGTCCTGTGCCGGTTCGTCCCCATCGTCCGGACGTTCACGCCGATCATCGCCGGCGTCAGCCGCATGAACTACCGCTCGTTCCTCACGTACAACATCGTCGGCGGCATCCTGTGGGGTGTCGGCGTCACCCTCCTCGGCGCCGCCCTCGGCCAGATCACCTTCGTCCGCGAGCACATCGAGGCCATCCTCGTCGGCATTGTGCTGCTCTCCGTCGTGCCCATCGTCATCGAGGTCCTCCGCGCCCGCGCCGGCACGCAGCAGACACCGGCCGATCGCATGCAGGACAGCGATGTCCCGGCCCCAGCCGGGCGACGCCGCCACGCCAAACGCTGAGCAGCCGCGCAAGGCCCTGCACAGCAGACAGCGGGGCAGGTCAACGATCTGGGGGTTAGGTGTTGTCCAGGCCGCGCTACGGCCCATCGTGCCCGATGCGTGCCCGTCAGGAGTGCGATGTCTCCATCGCCTGCGGCCTCATCTGGCAGACGCATCAGGAAGACGTCCCCGATCGTTTCACCAGCTATGAGAGACGGATCGCGGCCTGAACGAGGCCGGCGACGGCTCGGGACCGGCTGTGGGGTGGCCAGGCGATGACCGTCGTGACTGTGGGCGCGTCCAGCGCCGCCCGGGCCTCCCGCAGAAGCACCGACCCGGCCCCGGTCAGGGTGACCGCGCGACTGGCGCGTTCCAGCAGGGCCGCCCCGAGGCGCCGTTCGAGCCCGCGGACCGCCCGCGACAGCGGCGATCGCGATCCGCCTCGCGACCCTCCCCGACGACGGCCCCACCGGCGGCTTCTTCGACGTACGCAGGGGAAGTGCCGTGGTGACCCGCGTGCCGGTGAGGGACATCGACGCACCACCGACCGCAAGGGCCCGGCCGCGGGGCGTCCCCCATCCGCTGCTTCGCAACCGGTGCGTCCTGACCGATCGGCTCCAGCCTGTCCAGCCGCCTGCTGGTCACGCACGTCGTCACGCGGATCACATGGGCTTCGTTCCTTCAGCGAAACCGGGGGGCCGGATCTGCCACCGGCCCGCCCATCATCGTACGGACCGGCCCTACACCCCCGCCGCCCACCACCCCCGCGGCACTCCCGGTGCACACCACCGCACCGGAAGCGCCGCGGCTCACGTGCCCCAACTCGTGCAAAGATGTGAGGTGTCGCCCTTGTCTGCCACGTTCACCGCCGATTTCGCGTCGGCCGCGCAGTGGGTCGCGGGGCGGTCATGGGCGTATCCCGGTGGGGGGCCGGTCAATCCGGGGGACGGGAAGCTGGACCATCTCGTCGACGACCCGTTCTACTGCCGCGGCGGCGCCTTCCGCGCGGCTCTGCGGCCGGACGGGCTGTGGAACGCCGGGCTGCTGACCACCGAGGGCAGCCGCGAGGGCTTCATGGTGCGCACCGGGGATGTGCTGGAGGCCAGGGTGCGGCTCGCCAGGGCGCTGGGGGCGTGGCCGGCGATCTGGACGTGGCGGGACGGCGGCCAGGAGATCGACGTGTTCGAGTACCACCCGGACAATCCGGATGTCCTGGAGCTGTCCAACCACGTGAACGGCGGGTGCCACTACTACCGGGACCCGGCCGTCGCCCCCGGAGCGTGGGTGGATCTGCGCGTCGACTTCGGCGACCGGTCGGTCGTGTGGTGGGTGAACGGGCGGCGGGTCTTCGCGGACGGCACGGGTGTGGGCGGGGACTGGTGCGCCTACCTCATCGTCAACCTGTCCGTGTCGGCCGGGCGGCATCACTGTCCGCCGGAGCCCGGTGTGACCGACATGTCCTTCCGGGTGAGTCGCCTGCGGGTACACCGCCACGGCGGCTGAGTCGGCTGTCATCGCGACAGCGGTTCACCCGCTACATCTCGCACCGGCTTCCCCTCGCCTTCTGGGGCCCGCCATGTGGCTGCTCATACGGTCCTTCAAGCGGGTGGCGAGCCGCTGCCCCGGTCCTGGTCTCCGTGCCCGAGGAGTTGTTCGAGGACTTCGGCAGCGGCCATGGCGGCGAGCGGGTACGGCCGCAGGATGAGGTCGGCGCCTGCGGCGTCCAGCTGCTTGGCGTCGCGCTCGGAGTGGGCGGTCAGGGCCACCTTGCCCTGGTAGTCGTGGTGCCGCAGCCCGTGCAGAAGCGCCTTGCTGGTCTCCGTCAGCGGAATGGTGCTGATCACGCAGCGTGCGCGGGAGAGCGGAAGGCTTTCCAGCAGATGCATGTCCTCTGCGCTGCCGAACACGGCGGTCACGCCCTCCCGGTCGCATCGGGCAACGCGGTGCGGGTCGAAGTCCACGGCCAGGACCCGGTGGCCGGCCTGGCCGAGCTGGTCGGCGATGGCCCCGCCGAAGCGGCCCATGCCGTAGAGGATCACGTCGGCTTCCTTCTCCTGTCCGTGAAAGTCCCGCGTTCTCCCGTCGGTCCGGTCGAGCACCGACAGCCAGCGTTCCAGGCGTGCGTAAATCTGATGGGAGTACAGGATGAGATAGGTGGAGCCACCGATGGTGATCAGGCCCACGACCGTGATCAGGCTGACTGTGGTGCCGGTGATGTGTCCGAGGCTGAGGCCGAGTGCGGCGAGGATGAGGGAGAACTCGGAGATCTGCGCGACCGTGAGGCCGGCCAGGAACCCCACCCGTACCGGGTAGCGCATGGCCGCCATGATCAGTACGACGATCAGCGGATTGCCCACGAGGACAAAGGCGGAGAAGATCGCTGCCTCGGTGAGTTGCTGGGATGTGTCGGTGAACTCCAGCCGCGCGCCGAGTTCGAGGAAGAAGAACAGCAGCAGGAAGTCGCGCAGGCTGACGAGGCGGGCGCCGAGCGCGTCCCGATACGGCGTCGTGGCGAGCGAGACGCCTGCGAGGAACGCCCCGATTTCGGTGCTGAAGCCCATCCAGTCGCTCAAGGCCGCGACCGACACGGCGTACGCGACGCCGAAGAGAACCAGCAACTCCTGCGACCGGGCCACCTGGTGCAGCGCCTTCGGCAGCACGTACCGCATGAACACGGCGATACCGGCCAGCAGTCCAAGGCCCTTCGCGAAGACCAGGGCGACATCAGCCGCCAGGTTGTCGCCGGTCTGTCTTCCGACGGCGGTCAGCGCGATCATCACCAGGACCACCACGATGTCCTGGACGATGAGGAAGCCGACCGCGATCCGCCCGTGGAGCTGCTCCAGCTCCCGCTTGTCCGACAGCAGCTTCACGATGATGATCGTGGACGAGAAGGTCAGCGCCACCGCCACGTAGAGCGCGGTGACCGTGTCCATGCCGAGGCCGATGGCGATCAGGTAGCCGATGACCGAGGTGAAGAGGACCTGGCCGAGTCCGGTCGCCAGGGCGATGGGTCCTGTGGTGCGGATCAGGTGCAGGTCCAGCCGGAGGCCGACGAGGAACAGCAGGATCGCGATGCCCAGCCTGGCCAGCAGCTCGATGGTGCCGTCCGCCTCAACCCAGCCGAAGCCGGTCGGACCGACCACGATGCCCACGCCGATGAACGCGACGATCAGCGGCTGCCGCAGACGTACGGCCAGCAGCCCGACGACCGCCGAGATCGCCAGGATGACGGCGAAGAGGGCGAACCCGTGCACCTCCATCACTCCCGTCCGATCACGGCCAGGTCGGGGCCGTGATTCCTGACGCCGCCGGTCTGCCCCGGCGGGGACGCCCGGAGGCGGAGGAGGGCGGGAGCCCGGTCACCTCCCGTACGACGAGGGGGGCATCGCACCGGGCACGCCGCATCACGCGCTGGGCCGCGCCTGGGGAGACACCACCCACAAGGCGGCGGCAGCCTGAACGCCGTGCACCCGAGCGAGCCGCACAGCCCGCCCCAATAGCCCGGTTCCCGTGACGGGACAGGTCGGTGGCCGCCGGCGCCCGGCGGAAGCGCGCCGTGCCCATGACGACCGCCCTCCGACCACGCGCCCGCCGCCACGGCACATGCGAACAGGGCACGCCCGCCGACTCACCGAGACGCCGAACCGGCAGCCACGCGAGACGGCTCCGTGTACACCAGGGTCCCCCAGGCCCGCCCACCCCGCCAGCCGAGAGCGGCCCACACCACCCACGCGCCAGTCGGCGGCAGCTCCGGCGATTGCACCAGGGGCAGAAAGACGAACGCCCACCCTCGCGTCAGCTCGCGCCCTCGTCGGGCTGCTGGGCCAGCAGCCCGCGCAGGAGCCGCTCGTCACCCGGCAGCAGGGCCGTGACGAATCTCGCCAGCACCTCCTCGCGATCCGCTTCCGCGTCCAGGAGCCGACGCAGCCGCAGCGCCGCCAGTCCGGCTTCGTCCGCGACAGCCGTCCACTCGAAGGCCCGGCCCGCACGCTGCCTCGCCACCGCCCCCTTGGCCTGGAGCCGGGTCAGGGTGGTGATCACGGTCGTGTAGGCGAGGCCCCGGCCGAGACGCTCCTGTACGTATGCGGCGGTGACCGGCTCGGGGGCGCTCCGCAGGGCGGCGAGGACCTCCGTCTCCAGCTCGCCCTGCCCCCGGCGGCCGGGCGGTCTGCCGACAGTTTGCTGGTTCCGTCCCGTCATGTCGCCCGCCTCCTGCCCAACGGCCCTGCTCATACGGCGAGGCCGTTCATGGTACTGAAGCCGTCATCGTTCGTTTCCGGTCGTTCTTCCGCCACTCGCGACTCCGCCACCGCCTCGTGGCCATCCCCGCAGCCGTGCATCGTGAGTGCGCTCAACACCCATCTTCTACGTCGTTGTCGATTCATTGGCCAGTCCCGCGGCCAGGGAATCCGGGGCAGCGCTCCCCACGAGGACCGCCTCCCCGTCCGAGCGCGAGCCGGGCGGCGGGCGGCGGGCGGCCACGCTCAGTTTCCACATGGCTACCGAGGAGGGCGACTCCCGGCCTATGCTTCTACATGTGTGTAGACGATATGCCGAACCACCCCGGCACTCGGACAGGTTCAGCCGGTTAGGCAGAGCCGATCCCGCCGCCGCCCCGTCCCGGCGTCCGTCGCACGCACTCCACTCACACTCACACTCACACTCGGCTGGAGGGCCTTCGTGGCTTCGATAGATCTGGACAAGGTGCTGGACAAGGCGTGGGCGGACAAGAGCCTCGCGGAGATACTCGCCGCGCCCGTGGACGCACTCAAGGGCGTGTCCGAGAAGGACGGCGAGCTGCTGAAGGAGGCGTTCGGGGTCAAGACCGTGGCCGATCTCGCCGATCTGAAATATGTCCACTGGGCCCAGGCACTGGCCGCGCTCGGCGCGGCGTCCAAGTAGTTCTCCCGCGGGCCGCCGCCACCGCGGCTCCGGCGGCGGCCCCCGTCTCCGTACGGCAACGCATCATGAAGGAGTGAACGCCACGATGGTGTTCAAGCGACTGCTCGGGTCGATCGGCATCGGCGGCCCCTCGGTTGACACGGTCCTCGCGCCCGGGGCGGTACAGCCGGGCGGGCCGCTCGCCGGCGAGGTACATCTCAAGGGCGGCGAAGCCGACTTCGACATCGAGCACATCACCCTGGAACTGGTCGCCCGGGTCGAGGCCGAGCACGACGGCGGCGAGTCCGAGGGCGTGGTCACCTTTGAGCGGTTCACCGTCGGCGGCGGCTTCCGCCTCGCGGCGGGCGAGCAGCGCAGCATCCCGTTCAGCGTGATGCTGCCGTGGGAGACGCCGGTCACCGAGTTGCACGGGCAGGCGCTGGGCATCGTCCTCGGCGTACGGACTGAGCTGGCGGTGGCCGGCGCGAAGGACAAGGGCGACCTGGATCCGCTGGCCGTGCGGCCGCTCCCGGCGCAGGAGGCGATCCTCGAAGCCCTCGGGCAGCTCGGCTTCGGCTTCAAGTCCGCCGACCTGGAGTACGGCCACATCGGCGGCACCGGCCAGCAGCTGCCGTTCTACCAGGAGATCGAGCTGGCCCCGGCGCGCAGTACGCGCACCAGGTCAACGAGATCGAGGTGACCTTCCTGGCCAACCCGGGCGGCATGGAGGTCGTCCTGGAGGCCGACAAGCGCGGCGGCTTCTTCTCCGAGGGCCATGACGCGCTCACCCGCTTCACCGTGAGCCACGGCGATGTCGCGTACACCGACTGGAGCACCGAGGTCGACGGCTGGATCCGTCAACTCGTCGAACGCCATGGCTCCCACGGAGCGCACGGCTTCCACGGGGCCTACCAGCACGGCGACCCGTACGCGCACAAGAGCGACCACCACGGCCACCACGGGCACGACGACCACCACCACGGCCACCGCTCCGGCCCCGGCATGGGCACGGCCATCGCGGCCGGCGCCGCGGGCCTGGCCGTCGGCGTGGCGGGCGGTTTCGTCGCCGCGGAGGTCGTCGACGAAGTCGGCGACTTCTTCGAAGGCGACGACGAGGGCGAGGAAGGCTGACCCTGACAGCTCCTGCACGACTGCAGAAGTAACGGCCGGGGGCGGCTGCTCCGCCCCCGGCTCACACGGCGAAGGAGTTCTCATGGTCCTGTGGGAGCGCCTCAAGGAGTCCGCGTCGACGAGCAGACCCAGCTGACGGCGGAGAAGAACATCGGCGGCGCCGACGGCGACGGCGACAAGACCGGGCAGGCCGTCGGACGGGAAGCCTGCTGCACCCCCGAACTGCCGCCCCACGAGTTCACCCTGTAATCCCACAAAGGAGGGGCACGCGCATGGAGATCTCCGGCATCATCACCGCGATCATCTTCGGAGCCGTCATCGGCACGCTGGGCCGACTGGTGCTGCCCGGGCGGCAGAACATCGGCTGGCTGTGGACCATCGCCGTCGGCGTCGCCGCCGCGCTCGTCGGCACCGCCATCGCCGCCGCGCTCGGCGTCGCCGACACCAAGGGAATCGACTGGATCGAAATGGCCATCCAGGTCGGCCTCGCCGCCGCCGGAGTCACCGCCCTGGAACGCTTCCGGTCGCGCGCCTGACGTGGCCGCCCCGCGCCGCGCACCGGCGCGGGGCGCGCCGCAGGCTCCGCGGCCATCCTGCAGAACGGCGACGACGTCGTCTTCGCGCACTGCTCGAACATCGTCGCTGACGGTTTCCGCGAGCTGCGGGAAGGCCGGCGGGTGAACGTCGACGTCGCTCAGGGCCAGAAGGGCCCCCAGGCCGATGACCGTCGTTCCGGCCCGACACCGGTCACCCGGGGGGGCGACGCCGGGCAGCCCGACGGACGGCCGGGGGCCGTCAGGGGGGCTCGGCGGCCGGGCGCCGTCCGCATCGGCTGGCGTCGGCCCGGGCAATCTCCCGGTCCGGGCGGTGCGCGATCAGCCGCTCTCGTGAATCCGCTGCCCTGTGGCGGTGTCGATCAGAATCTGCCGCGCTTGGCTCACGCTGCCGGGCACGACCGCCCGGGCCATCGCGGCGTGCGCGGCCTCCGGCGTGGAGTCCGGGGGAATCACCAGCAGCGAGAAGTGGTCGCGATCACCGCGGGTCACGAGCACGGTGTCGTCCCCCACCGGGAACGAGTCGATGTGGACCACGCGGTCATCGACCACCAGCCGCGTCGGGAGTGACTCCCAGGCGGAGGCGTCGAGCCCCACACGGGTCACCGGGCCGAGGTGTTCGGTCACCGCCATGATGAGGGCGGGCAGCTCGGCGCCGATGTCGCGGGAGCGGGGCCACCAGGCACCGTCCAGGGCCCCCTCGCGGGACTGGGTGGTTTCCAGCCGCAGCAGGGCTGTTCCGGGCCGTACGGAAGCGTGAACCGCGTCCGGAAGAAATCCGGCGGGTCGCTGCGTCGTAGCGTCGTCCATGGTCTGCCGCCCGTCGGCCGTCGAGTTGCCCGGCCGCCGGAGACTGAGAGTCCCCGGCAGTCGGAGACGAGGAACCGTCAGGTCCACGATACTGCGGTCACGCGCGGCGCCGGCCGCCCGGGAAGGAAGAGGAGGCGGCGGGACGGCTCCCTCCACGCTTGGCATCCCGGCTGTGAGGCACCCACACTGGAGATAAGGACGACGTCCGGACGAACCACCCGGTCCACGGTGCGGCGCGGCACAGCGCACGGACGATCGTGTCGGCGCGGCGCACCGGTTGCCGACCGGGATCGTGTCTTCCGTGCGGACCGACCGGAGGTGACCTCACGATGGCCGAGCAACAGCTGCCCCCGGCCGGCCGGGCAGACGTCCGGGTGGTCGCCGCGACTCCCGAGGTGGCCCGCAGGGTGGTGGAGGTGCTGCGCCGCTGCTTCGCGGCGACGGAGCAGCGCAGCTATCCGGCGGGCCGTGAAGGCGCCACCTGCCTCAGTCTCACCGTGGACACCACACGGGCGGCGGGTCCTGCCCGGTCGTGGCTCGCCTCAAGCAGGCCGCCCACCGACCAGCGTCCCCAGGCGGGCAGGCGCTGACCCGCCATCCCAAGGGAGCGGCAGCCATGGCAACACTGCGGGAACGCAGGCAGTACCGGGAGGCCGTCCTGTGCGCCCTCTACGAAGCGATCGCCGAGAACCGCAGCAGCCTCAGCGGAGAGACCCTGCGCGACGCGGTGCGCCTTCCCGACGAGGACCTCGCTGCCGCGTGCAGCTATCTTGCCGACGAGGGCCTCGTCTCGGTCGAATGGACGTCCCACCGCACCCCGGCCATCGTGACGATCACCCACGAAGGTCTGCGCCGCATGGAGGCCGCAGAGGACCGGGAAAGCTGACGGAGATCTCTCGTCGCGCCGGGCCTCTTCCTTCTCGCGGTGCGCGCCAGGGCGCCCGGCCGGGTCGGCCGGACGAGGGACACCAGAAGGGTGGCCGGCTCGGCGCGTCGGAGCCGGCAGAGCCCCGGCCCGGCTGTCAGTCCGCCGTCCTGAGCAGCGCGGCGATCTCACGGGCGGCGTCCCGGGCCGGGCGGCCGACGCCGATGAGCGTCGCGGAGGCGGGGCCGGTCCAGTCTCCATAGCCGAGCAGGTGCAGGCGCGGCTCGGCGAGCGCGCGGGTGCCGGCGGTGGGGATGCGGCCGCGGGCGTCGCGCAGTCCCAGGGGGGCGAGGTGGGACAGGGCGGGGCGGAATCCGGTGCACCAGATGATCGCGTCGGCGTCCGCCGTCGTGCCGTCCGCCCACGCCGCACCGGTCGGCGTGAGCCGGTCGAACATCGGCTGCGCCTTCAGCAGTCCGGCGTCCCGCGCCTGGCGTACGGGAGGCACGGCCACGATGTCGCCGAGGGAGGCGACCCCGCCGGTGTCGGTGCGCCCCGCGTCGAGAGCGCGGCGGCGGGCGGTGGCGACGTCGAACAGCAGGCGGCCGTCGACGTCGTCGGGCAGGAAGCGCGGCTCGCGGAGGGTGACCCAGGTCAGTTCGGCGTCGTATGCGAGGTCGGCGGCGATCTGCGCGCCGGAGTTGCCGCCGCCGACGACGATGACCCGCTGTCCGGCGAACTCGCGCGGGGTGCGGTAGTCCACGGTGTGCAGCCGGCGTCCCCGGAACAGCTCCCGCCCCGGCACGGCGGGCAGGAAGGGGCGCGACCAGGTGCCGGTCGCGCTGACGACCGCGCGGGCCCGCCACGCCCCCGCGTCCGACTCGACGCGCAGGCGCGGCCCGTCGCGGTGGACGGCCCGCGCCTCTGCCCCGTGGCGGACGGGCAGTTCGTACCGCTGGGCGTAGTCGGCCAGGTACGACACGACGTGCGCCGCGTCCGGGTATGTCCTGCCCTCCTGCGGCGGCATCATCCGTCCGGGCAGCGAGGAGTACGCGGCCGGGGAGAACAGCCGCAGGGAGTCCCATGCGTGCCGCCACGCCCCGCCGGGCGCCGCCTGGGCGTCGAGGACGACGAACTCCACGCCCAGGCGGCGCAGGTGGTAGCCGGCGGCGAGCCCGGACTGGCCGCCGCCGATCACCACGACGTCGACGTCAGCCGTCACGAGGTGACGAACTTCCGCCGCCAGGCCAGGGACACGTACACCAGGGCCACCAGGACAGGCACCTCGATCAGCGGGCCGACCACGCCCGACAGGGCCTGACCCGACGTCACGCCGAAGGTGGCGATGGCGACGGCGATGGCCAGTTCGAAGTTGTTGCCCGCGGCGGTGAAGGCGAGCGTGGCCGTACGGCCGTAGTTCAGCCCGATCGCCTTGCCCAGTGCGAAGGCGCCGAACCACATCACCGCGAAGTACACCAGCAGCGGGATCGCGATGCGGGCCACGTCCAGCGGCTGTGAGGTGATCGTCTTCCCCTGGAGGGCGAACAGCAGCACGATGGTGAACAGCAGTCCGTACAGCGCCCAGGGGCCGATCTTCGGCAGGAAGCGGGACTCGTACGTCTCGCGGCCCAGCCTCCGCTCACCGGCGCGGCGGGTGAGGAAGCCCGCCGCGAGCGGGACGCCGAGGAAGATGACGACGTTCAGGGCGATCTTCCACATGGAGATGTCGAGCTGGTCCCCGGCACCGAGGCCGAGCCAGCCGGGCAGCAGATCCAGGTAGAACCAGCCCAGCAGGCCGAAGGCCAGCACCTGGAAGACGGAGTTCAGGGCGACCAGGACGGCGGCGGCCTCCCGGTCGCCGCACGCGAGGTCGTTCCAGATGATCACCATGGCGATGCAGCGGGCGAGGCCGACGATGATCAGGCCGGTGCGGTATTCGGGCAGGTCCGGCAGGAAGATCCACGCCAGGGCGAACATCACCGCCGGACCGAGGACCCAGTTGATGACGAGCGAGGAGAGCATCAGCTTCCGGTCGCCGGTGACGGCGTCGAGCCTGTCGTAGCGGACCTTGGCGAGGACCGGGTACATCATGATCAGCAGGCCGAGCGCGATCGGCAGTGAGATGCCGCCGATCTCCACGGCCGCCAGGGCGTCGTTCAGCCCCGGGACGAGCCGTCCCAGGCCCAGGCCGACGCCCATGGCCAGCAGGATCCAGACCGCGAGATAGCGGTCGAGGGTCGACAGCTTTGCGACCACCGACGATTCGGCGGCCGCAGCGGGGACTTCGGGGGTATTGGTACGGGTCACGGACAGGCCCTTTTGGTGTCGGCGGCGGCGGTGGCGCGGGCGGTCTCGGCCAGTTCGGCGAACTGGCCGGCGAGCGAGGCGATGACGTCAGGGCGCAGCTTGTAGTACGTGAAGCGGCCGCACGGCTCGGTCTCCACCACGCCCGCCTCGCGCAGCACTCTCAGGTGGTTCGACAGGTTGGTCTGGCGGGCTCCCGTCTCCTCCACAAGATGGCTGGTGCACAGGGTCTCGCGGGCGAGCAGGGTCACGATCCGGAGCCTGAGCGGGTCGGCCAGGACTCGGATCAGCTCAGTGTCGACTGACGTCATCATGGACTGATACTCTCACATCAGTGGTGAGTGACACCACCGGGCGCTGAAGTCATGTGTGCCTGACCCCCGTATGGCAAGAGAGACCCGATGTCCGACAAGCCCTCCGTGCTCTTCGTCTGTGTCCACAACGCCGGCCGCTCCCAGATGGCCGCGGCCTGGCTCACCCACCTCGCCGGGGACCGCGTCGAGGTCCGCTCCGCCGGCTCCGCCCCCGCCGACCAGGTCAACCCGGCCGCGGTCGAGGCCATGCGCGAGGTCGGCGTCGACATGTCCGCGGAGGTGCCGAAGATCCTGACCGTGGAGGCCGTCCAGGCGTCCGACGTCTGCATCACCATGGGGTGCGGCGACACCTGCCCCGTCTTCCCCGGCAAGCGCTACCTCGACTGGAAGCTCGACGACCCGGCCGGGCAGGGCGTCGAGGCCGTCCGGCCCATCCGCGACGAGATCAAGAAGCTCGTCGAGGGGCTGATCGCCGACATCGCTCCGGAAGGGCCGGAGGCCGGGGCGTGAGCGCCGTACGCGAGGTCATCGTCATCGGCTCGGGCCCCGCCGGGTACACCGCCGCCCTCTATGCCGCCCGCGCCCAGCTGGCGCCCCTGGTCTTCGAGGGGTCCGTCACCGCGGGGGGCGCGCTCATGCAGACGACCGAGGTCGAGAACTTCCCCGGCTTCCGGGACGGCGTCATGGGCCCGGACCTGATGGACGCCATGCGCGCCCAGGCCGAGCGGTTCGGCGCCGAGCTGATCCCCGACGACGTGCTGGCCGTCGACCTCACCGGCGCGATCAAGGAAGTCACCGACTCCGCCGGAACGGTTCACCGGGCCAGGGCCGTCATCGTCGCCACCGGCTCTCAGCACCGCACGCTGGGCCTGCCCGGTGAGGACGCTCTCTCCGGACGGGGCGTGTCGTACTGCGCCACCTGCGACGGGTTCTTCTTCCGCGAGCACGACATCGTCGTGGTCGGCGGCGGCGACACCGCCATGGAGGAAGCCACCTTCCTCTCCCGCTTCGCCCGATCGGTCACCGTCGTGCACCGCAGGGACACCCTGCGCGCCTCGAAGGCCATGCAGGAACGGGCCTTCGCCGACCCGAAGATCTCCTTCGCCTGGAACAGCGAGGTCGCCGGGGTGCACGGCGACCAGAAGCTCACCGGCCTGACCCTGCGCGACACCGTCACCGGCGAGACGCGGGAGCTTGCGGCCACCGGGCTGTTCGTGGCCATCGGCCATGACCCGCGCAGCGAGCTGTTCAAGGGCCAGCTCGACCTGGACGACGAGGGCTATCTGACGGTCGCCGCGCCCTCCACCCGTACGAACCTCCCGGGCGTCTTCGCCGCCGGGGATGTCGTCGATCGCACATACCGTCAGGCCATCACCGCCGCCGGCACCGGCTGCGCGGCGGCGCTGGACGCCGAGCGGCACCTCGCTTCGCTGGCGCACGACCGGCTCGCGGAGCCGGAAGCGTCTGCGGCCGTGGCCTGACCCGCCCCTGCCCCGCCGGGGACGCCCGCTGCGCCTGAAGTGCGTGTCGGGCGTCTCCACCGGATCGGGCGCACCCCGGCTGCCGCCCGGTTCCGCCGCTGACGGTCCGCGGCCTGGGGGCGAGCACGGCGGTGTACGCCGCCCTGATCGCACTCAACTGCTTTCTCGTCATCGCCTGCGAGCTGCTGGCGGCCAGGGCAGTGCAGCGCTGGCCGCCCGGATCGCGGTCGTCGCGGGCGTGGCGCTGACCGGCGCCGGCCGGCCTTCCCGCAGGGCGGGCGGGATCAGGCGGTGGACGGGTCGAGGATGTCGCGGATGCGGCGCAGCCCTTCGTGGTCGACGGAGAACCACGACCAGGTGCCGCGCCGCTCACGCGTGAGCAGCCCGGCATCGGTCATGATCTTCAGATGGTGGCTGACCGTCGGCTGGCGCAGCCCGAGGCAGTCGGTCAGGTCGCAGACGCATGCCTCCCCTGACGGCGAGCGCTCGATCAGCCGGAGGATCTGCAGACGCGTGGGGTCGGCGATCGCCTTCACCATCCAGGCCAAACGTTCCGCCTCCTCCCGGTCGATCAGGAGGCAGGCAAGCTCGTGGGTGCAGGTCTGCGCACCCTGATCGTCCACCGCCGCCTCCGGCGCGTCCAACGCAGTGATAGCCATCTATTCACCATACGGTCGGGACATGGGCCGACCGGGTGACGGAAGCCGCCCCCGACAGGTGTTCACCGAGCGTTCACTTTCCGTCCCGTATCCCCCGAAAAGATAGATGATCATCTATCATGGCAGGGCAGTCCGGTCAGCTGGACCGGCCCGAGGGCAGGGAGGCAGGACGTGAGTCAGCCGCCGCCGGACGTGGGTCAGCCGCCGCCGGACCGTCCGGATCGCCTCGGACGGTCCACTCCGCCCCTCGGGGACAGCGGCGGCGTGCTCGACCGCATCACCCGCCGGCTGGCCGGCCGCCACAGCCGGTCGTTCTCCCGCCAGACCGTCGCCCGGTACGTGGACGAGTGCGCCGTGCTCCTCGCCGACGGCGCGCGCGTGGGCCGCCATCTGCCCGTCCTGGTCGAGCGGTTCGCCGACCAGCGCCTTGGAGCGCTCGCCAGGGGACTCGGCCTCTCCCCCAAGCCTGTGCCCGAGGTCCTCTTCGTCTGCACGGAGAACGCGGGCAGGTCCCAGCTCGCCGCGGCGCTGATGCGCCGCCGCGCCCAGGACGCGGTCATCGTCATGACGGCCGGCTCCGCCCCCGCCGCGGACGTCGCCCCCGTGGTGCGACGCCTGCTCGCCGAGCAGGGCCTGGACTGCGGCGAGGAGTTCCCCAAACCGCTGACCTCGGAGGTCGTCACAGCCGCCGACGTCGTGGTGACGCTGGGCTGCGGCGACGCCTGCCCGGTGCTGCCCGGCCGCCGGTATCTGGACTGGGACCTGCCCGATCTGAGCGGGCTGGACATGGAGAGTGCGCGGGCGGTGCGCGACGCGCTGGAGGGGCGGGTCGAACGGCTCGCGCAGGAGCTGCTGCCGGCCGGCGCGCCGTCCTGACCGCCGGCCGCGGAACGCCGAGCCTCTCCGGCCGGTTCGTCAGTCCTCCTCGGCCGTCGCCTCGGCCGCACACCACGCAATCAGTGTCCGGGCCTCGGACGGCGTCCCCGGCCGGGCGCGGGGTGCGCCTCGGCACACGCGGACCTTATGCGCTGGGCGCGGACCGCTGTTCTGCGGGCTCCCGGCCGCACCGGGGGCTGCACTCCAGG
The DNA here is from genome assembly GCF_026420845.1 of Streptomyces sp. PR69. GTDB lineage: Bacteria > Actinomycetota > Actinomycetes > Streptomycetales > Streptomycetaceae > Streptomyces. The sequence continues at coordinate 155,212 of NZ_JAOWCB010000002.1, forward strand.
CGATACCCCATTCCCCGGATCGCGTCGATGGTGCAGCAGCTGCCGGACTCCTCACGCAGCCGGTTGCGCACCCGCCTGATGTGCACGGTGAGGGTGTTGCTGTCCAGGTTGTCGGTTCCCCACAGCTCCCGGGTGAGCTCCTGACGGCTGATGACCCGGTTGGGGTGCTGCATCAGATAGCGCAGCAGCATGAATTCACGGACCGGCAACTGCAGCGAGCGGCCCTGTACATAGACGTGGAACCCCGCCGGATCAAGCTCGATGTCGCCGACGACGAGGGTCCCGGCCGAGCCGTCCCCGGCCGGCCGGCCCGAGGTGAGCAGGGGCAGGATCTCCTCGGTGCGGTAGGGGCGGGCGACGAAGGCGACGGCGCCTGCCGCGAGCGCGGCCGTGGCCTCCGCTGCCCCGTCGGGTCCGGCGCCCACGAGGACCGGGACGGGGTGGAGCCGCGCGATCAGTGAGGTGACGTCGGCAGCGCCCACCACCGGGAGCGGGGCGCCGAGCAGCACCGCCCGAGGGTGACGGGCGCCGACCTGCAGGAGCGTTTCCGCGCCGTCGTGGCAGGTGATGACCGACACGCCTGCTGCGGTGAAGCGGGCCTCGGCCTCGGCCGCGATCGCCGCGTCGGGGTCGGCGAGCAGCAGTCCCGGCGGCTCGTTCGCTTCCGGGCCATGGGGGCCCCGCTGGGCGGGGGGCTTCGGTGTGCGTGGTGCGTCGGGAGTCACCCGTACTCCTTCACGTGTGGCAGCGCGCAAAGGCAGCGGTCCATGCGGTCCGCGGTCGGTTGGGGAAGGGCGGACAGATCAGCCGAAGCGGCCCGAGATGTAGTCCTCGGTGCGCTGGTCGGAGGGGTTGGAGAAGATCCGGGCCGTCTCGTCGTACTCGACCAGCCGGCCATGGCGCACGCCCTGGTCGTCGACGTCCGCGGTGAAGAAGGCGGTGCGGTGCGAGACACGCGCGGCCTGCTGCATGTTGTGCGTCACGACGATGATGGTGAACTCCCGGGCCAGTTGCTCCATCAGGTCCTCGATCTTCGCCGTCGCGATCGGGTCGAGGGCCGAGCAGGGCTCGTCCATCAGGATGACTTCCGGCTTGACCGCGATGGTGCGGGCGATGCACAGCCGCTGCTGCTGACCGCCGGACAGGGCGAGCGCGGACGTCTTGAGCTTGTCCTTGACCTCGTCCCACAGCGCGGCGTGGGTGAGGGTCTCCTCGACCAGGTCGTCGAGGTTGCCCTTGAAACCGCCGACCCTGGGCCCGTAGGCGATGTTGTCGTAGATGGACTTGGGGAACGGGTTGGGCTTCTGGAAGACCATGCCGATGCGGCGGCGGACCTCGATGGGGTCGACGTCACGGCCGTACAGGTCCTCGTCGTGGTAGCGGACCTTCCCCGCCACCCGGGCGGTGGGGACCAGGTCGTTCATCCGGTTGAAGCAGCGCAGCACGGTCGACTTGCCGCAGCCGGACGGCCCGATCATCGCGGTGATCTGCTGGTGCCCGATGTTCATGTTGACGTCGCGCACGGCCTCGACGTCACCGTAGAAGACCGAGAGGCTGCCCACTTCGAAGACCGGGCTGACCAGCGAGGGTGCTTCACGGAAGGCGACCTTGGGGGTCCTGCCGCCTGCGGAGGCTGTGGGGGAGCTCATCGGGGTCTCCTGCGGGGAGGTAACGGGGTTGTCGGGTCGGTCGGCCTGCGTCATGACGGTCACCACCGGCGCGAGTAGCGGTTGCGGAGCCAGATCGCCAGCGAGTTCATGGCGAGCAGGATCAGCAGGAGGATGACGATCGCGGCCGAGGCGAGCGTCGCGAACTCGGCACGCGACTGGCTGATCCAGTTGTAGATCTGGATCGGCAGCACGGTGAACTGGCTCTGCACGCCGGAGGGGTTGAAGGTGATGAAGGTCAGCCCGCCGAGCAGCAGCAGCGGCGCGGCCTCTCCGATGGCGCGGGACAGCGCCAGGATGGAGCCGGTCGCCATGCCCGGCACCGACGCGGGCAGCACCTGACGCCAGATCGTCTGCCAGCGCGTCGCCCCGAGCGCCAGCGAGGCCTGCCGGATGGACTGCGGCACCGCGCGGATGGCCTCACGCGCCGAGATGATCACGATGGGCAGGACCAGCAGCGACAGGGTGAGCGAGGCGGTCAGCACCGTCAGGCCGAAGCCCAGTCCGCGGGCGATGACGCCGAGGCCGAGGATGCCGTAGACGATCGACGGGACCGCCGCCAGATTCTGGATGTTGATCTCGATCGCGCGATTCCACCACCGATCCGGATCGGCGTACTCCTCCAGATAGATGGCGGTGAGGACGCCGGTGGGCAGGCAGTACAGAGCAGTGAAGGAGATGACCCAGATCGTTCCCATGATCGCCGACTGGGCGCCGCCCTGCGTCGGGTCGATGATGTCCGGGAAGTTCGTCCACAGCCGGGAGTCCAGCCGCGGCCAGCCCTGCACGACGACATAGGCGAGCAGGGAGGCGAGAAAGACGACGGCGACGGCGAGCGAGGCCCAGAGACTGAGGTGGAAGAAGCGTTCCCGCCAGGGTGTGCCGCTGCCCTGGAGCCGCGGCGCCCGCGGGGCGTCCACGGTGCGGTCGCGGTCGATGACGTCGGTACTCATTCGTACACCTCGCGGTACTTGCGCACCAGACGGATGCTGACCAGGTTCATCACCAGGGTCATCAGGAACAGGAGCATGCCCACCGCGAAGATCGTCTGGTAGCCGACGCTGCCGACCGGCACATCGCCGATGCCGGTGCTGGCGATGAACGCCGTCATCGTCTGCATGCCTTCGAGCGGGTTGAAGGAGAGGTTGGGCCGGCCGCCCGCGGCGATCACCACGATCATCGTCTCGCCGATCGCCCGGGAGATGCCCAGCACGATCGCGGCGACGGTGCCGGACAGCGCGGCGGGGAACACGACACGGGTGGAGACCTGCATCCGGGAGGAGCCCAGGGCGAACGCGCCGTCGCGCAGCGCCCGCGGCACGGCGCTCATCGAGTCCTCCGCCAGGGAGGCGATCGTCGGGATGATCATGATGCCCATGACAAAGCCCGCCGACAGCGCGTTGAAGATCTGCGGACCCTCGCCGCCCGGCCAGATGTCCTGGAGCAGCGGGGTGATCGCCTTCAGCGCGAAGAAGCCGTAGACGACGGTGGGAATGCCCGCGAGGACCTCCAGCACCGGCTTGAAGACCTTCCGGACGCGGGAGTTGGCGTACTCGCTGAGGTACACCGCCGCACCCAGGCCGAGCGGCACGGCCACCAGCAGCGCGATGGCGGTGACCATCAGGGTGCCGCCGATCAGCGGGAGGACGCCGAAGGACGCCGGCTTGAACAGCGGGGCCCAGTTGGTGCCGGTGAGGAACTCGCCGATCCCGATGTGGCCGAAGAACCTGACGACGGGCGGCACAAGGGCGACGACGATGCCGACGGTCGTCGCCACCGAAACCAGGGCGGCGGCCACCAGGAGCACCTGGATGGCCTGCTCGCCGTAACGCGGCCGAGACCGCTTCAGGGAGCCGGAGCCCCCTGAAGCGGCCTGCCGCCGGATGACCGGTGAACTCATTACTTCTGGGCCTTCAGCGCCTCAAGGTCCTTCTTGAGCTCCGCCTCCTGCTCGCTGTTGAGCGGCACGAACTGGGCCTTCGTGGCGATCTCGGCGTGGTTCTCGACGTAGTACTCGACGAACGCCTCGCCCTCCTTGCGCTCCAGCGTCGCGGTGGTCGGGTAGATGAACAGCGGGCGGCCGAGCGGGGTGTAGGTGCCGTTCTGGACGGTCTCGACGCTGGGCTCGACGCAGCCGCCGCCACCGTCGATCTTCAGCGCCTTGAGCTTGTCCTTGTTCTCCTCGTAGTAGGAGAGGCCGAAGTAGCCCATGCCGCCCTTGGAGCCGGAGACGCCCTGGATGATGACGTTGTCGTCCTCGCTCGGCGAGTAGTCGGTGCGGGAGGCGCCGCCGTCGCCGTTGACCACCTCGGTGAAGTAGTCGAAGGTGCCCGAGTCGGTGCCGGGGCCGAACAGCTCCAGCTTCAGGTCGGGGAACTTGGGGTCGACCTGCTTCCAGTTGTTCACCTTCGAGCCCGGCGCCCAGATCTTGTTGAGCTGCTCGACGGTGAGGCACTCGGCGAAGTCGTTCTCCTTGGGCACTACGACGGACAGACCGTCGTTGGCGACGGAGAACTGCTCGAACTTGACGCCGTTCTTCTCACAGTTCGCCGCCTCCTCGTCCTTGATCGGACGGGAGGCGTCGGAGATGTCGGTCTCGCCGTTGCAGAACTTCTCGAAGCCGCCGCCGGTGCCGGAGGTGCCGACGGTGACCTTGACCCCGCTGTGCTGCGCCTGGAAGAGCTGCGCCGCGGCCGTGGAGAGCGGGGCGACCGTGCTGGAGCCGTCGACCTTGATGGAGCCGGACAGCTTGTCGCCGGCCGAGCCGCCCCCCGAACCGCCCCCCGAACCGCCGTCCGAGCCCGCGTCGGCGCCGCCGCACGCGGTCGCGGCCAGCATCACAGCAGCCGTGAGAGCAAGGGGGGCCTTGGCTCTGCGCAACGAAGTGGAAATGTTCACGACTCTCGACCCTCGTGTCTGCCGGATGCCCGGCGGTCTGGATCAGGTGCGCTGAGCGCGCCGTTTCGGACACTTGGATCGAAGCTCGACTATATGAACGAGGGGTGTACGGGCGACACCTGCCGCATGAACGATAGCCGTTCATCTATATAGATGACTATTGATCATACGGAGGGGGTCAGGCCGGCCGACGCCCCGGCCGCCGCCACAGTTCGGACGGAGTTCACCCTTCCTCCGCCTAGCTCCCGACGCAGGCGGCCTAGCGTCATGCATCGACAATCGCCTATCTTCCCGGCGGTCGCACCCTCAACCCTCATCGCGTGGAGGAACCGTGCCCGAACGCCCCGGCGAACTCCCCCTGCTGCCCCAGCCCGGCCACAACACCGCCCGGTCGGCGCTGACCTGCCGTTACCGGTGTGGCGACGCCTGCTCCCACGAAGCGCCGAACCGCTCGCTGAACCCCTGTCTCGGCGATGTGATCCACCGGGCGCTGTCCCGCCGGGGCACGCTCAAGGGCGCCGCGGTCCTCGCCGTCGCCGCGGGCGCCGGTCTGGGCGCCGCGCCGGCGACAGCCGCGGCCGCGGGACCGGCGGCTCCGGCCCGCCACGGCCGCCCGCCGCGCGGGCTCGGCTTCGAGCCGGTGGCCCCGAACACCGCAGACGCCGTCATCGTGCCGGAGGGTTTCAGCCAGCAGGTCGTCATCCGCTGGGGCGATCCGGTACTCTCCCGGGCCCCGCGGTTCGACCCCCTCAGACAGAGCGCCGCGGCGCAGTCCCGCCAGTTCGGCTACAACTGCGACTACATGGCGCTGCTCGACTCCCCCTGCGGCCGGGACCACCAGCTGCTCGTGGTCAACCACGAGTACACCGACGAAGAGATCATGTTCTTCGGCTACGACCCCGCCGCCCCCACCCGGGAGCAGGTGGAGACCGCCTGGGCTGCGCACGGCATGACCGTGCTGCTGGTGCGCGCCGACCGGCGCTCCGGCCGGCTGTGGCCGGTCGCCGGCGACAGCCACAACCGCCGCATCACCGCGACCACGCCGTTCCGGATCACCGGTCCTGCCGCGGGCAGCGAGTTCCTCAGGACCGGCGCCGACCCGACCGGCACCCTGGTGCTCGGCACCCTCAACAACTGCGGCGGCGGCGTCACGCCCTGGGGCACGGTGCTTTCGGGCGAGGAGAACTTCAACCAGTACTTCGCCAACGCCTCCGCCGTCACCGACCCCGTGGCCCGGCAGCGGCTGGCCCGCTATGGGCTGCCGAGCGGGTCCAGCCGCCGCAAGTGGGAGCGGTTCGACGACCGGTTCGACATCGCCGAGGAGCCCAGCGAGCCCAACCGGCACGGCTGGATCGTGGAGATCGACCCGTACGACCCCGACTCCGTGCCGCGCAAGCGGACCGCTCTCGGCCGCCACAGGGCCTTCAGCGCGAGGTCCTGCCGTCCGGGCTTGCGGGCCTGCCCACGACGGTGGACGCTCCCGGGCCTACCGGGTCGGGCGGATCGACCGGGTCGACCGGGCCGCCCCGGTCGGGCGCGGTGCGGGAGCAGGTGCGGCGGCGGGTGAGGAGTGTGGCCACGCAGGCGAGGGCGACTAGCGCGAGGAGGGCGAGGGCGAAGGGAGCCGGGCCTAGGCGGTCGACCCATCCGGCCAGGGCGTTCTGGATGCCGGAGGCCGCGGTGACGACCGGGTCCTCGGCGCTGCCGCCCGCGTACAGGCGGAGTTCGCAGACGCCGTACCAGGCGACGTAGCCGCCTGCCAGCACGAGCAGGCAGGGGACGGGCAGGGCGCACGGGCGGTGCCTCCGGGAAGAGCGGACAGCCGCCGGCTCTCAAGCCGGGAGGGTCCTGTTGGCGGTGGGCGGTGTCGGGTTGACGGTGAGCGGGTGTCGGCTCCGGTGGGGTCAGGTCCGCACCGGACCGGTCTCGGCTTCGGCCGACGCCGGAGCGGGCATGCCCAGGTCGGCGACGCCCGGCCCGGTCATGCACGCAGCCGCCCGGCGGCGGCGCAGCACCCACACCACGCCGGCCAGCGCGGCGACGGCCAGAACGGCCAGGGCGGGAATCCACACGGCGGCCAGTGCGGCGGCGACGCCGATCCCGCCGAGCAGCGCCAGCAGGGGGCCCGCGCAGCACACCGCGCAGACGGCCACCGCTGCGGCGCCGACGCCGATCGTCGTCCACGGCCGGGAGCGGCGGGGAGAGGAGGTGCTCATGCGGTCGCTCCGAACAGCTCGGCCAGCAAGGAGCCGGCGGCCTCGGGGGCCCGCACGGTCAGCACCAGCTCCGTCGGGGCCAGGTGCAGGGTGAAGTCGAAGAACGCACAGCAGTCCTGCTCGGCGGCGGCCAGTGAGACGACCTCGCCGGCCAGCTCCGGAGCGGCCGGGAAGGCCAGCCGCACACCGTCCTGGATCTCCTCGCGGCCGGTGGCCTTGCTCGCCAGGCGCTGCCACTGTCCGACCCGCTCTCCCAGCTCGGCGCCGCTCAGCGTGCAGGCCACCGGCGCGTTGCGCCACGGCTCGTCCTCGGCCTTGCGCCGCGGCTCGTCCTCGGCGTTGCGCCGCGGCTCGTCCTCGCTCGGGTGCCGCGCGGGCCGGTTCGGCGTCAGCTCCACCGGCGCCGGGCCCTGGCGCGCTGTGGTGGTCACGCAGCCGCAGTCCGGCCCGCAGCCCCCTTCCGGCGCGGTGCCCGACAGCTGTTCGCAGACCTCGGCCAGCCGGGCGGAGAACGCCGACAGCTCCGCCAGGCGCTGGTCCGCGTCGGCGATGCGGTCGGCGACCAGCGGCAGCATCCGAGCCCGCACCGCCGCGCACACGCCCTGTTCCCACACCTCAAGCAGTTCGCGGATCTCCTCAAGCGGCAGCCCCAGGAGCTTGGCGGAGGAGATGAAGGCCAGCCTGTCCACGGACTGCTCGTCGTAGACGCGATAGCCGGACGGGGTCCGATCGGCGGGCAGCAGCCCGGCGGTCTCGTAGAACCGGAGCGTCGTCGGCGGGACGCCGGAGCGTTCTGCCAGCTGCGAGATCCGGTAGGTCTTCATGACCTCGACGGTAAACCTTCGACTCGACTCGAAGGTCAAGCCTGGTGCGCGGATCTCTCTGTTCTGCGGCCGCCTCGGCTTGGACCGGAGTACACGGCCGAGGCCCGCGACGCCTCCGCCCCACCGGATGGCTCCGGTGGGGCGGGCTCAGGTCATGCGCGGCCGCTGTCGGCGGGAGTGCGGCCCGTATGGTCCGAGTGCTCGTACGCGCCCCGGCGCTATGAGCAGGCAGTGCCCGCCGCCGGGACCTTGCCGTCCAGCAGGTAGCCGTCCACGGCCTTCTTCAGGCAGGGGTTGCCGCTGTTGTAGCCGCCGTGGCCCTCGCCGTCGAGGGTGAGTTCGACGCCCACTCCGTCGCCCAGCTCCCTGGCCATCTTCCTGGCTCCCTCGTACGGGGTGGCCGGGTCGCCGGTGGTGCCGATGACGACGATCGGGGCCGAGCCCTCCGCGTTGACCTCGGTCGTGTCGGTCTTCCCGGGAACCGGCCAGTCGGTGCAGCCGGTCAGGGACCAGGCCATGGACTCGCCGAAGACCGGTGAGGCCTTGCGGAACTCCGGCATCTTCGCCTTCACGTCGTCCGCGGTGAAGCGCCGCTTGTCGTCCGCACAGTTGACGGCGCGGTTCGCGGGAATGGTGTTGCTGTAGCGGCCCTGCTCATCGCGGCCGATGTAGCTGTCGGCGAGCGCCAGCAGGACGTTGCCCTGGCCGAGCGTCATCGCCTCGCCCAGCCCCGTCGTCAGGTACTCCCAGTACTCCTTGTCGTAGAGCGCGGCCGCTATGCCGGTGAGCGCCTGGTCCTGGGTGAGCTTGCGGTCCCCGTCGGTGGGCAGCGGCTGCTCGTCGAGTTTCTTCAGCAGCGCGGCGATCTTCTGGTTGCCCTTGTCCCCGCCCGCGCCGGTCGGGCACTCGGCGCCCATCGTCGCGGCGCAGTCCTGCATGTAGTTGTTCAGCGCGAGCTGGAAGCCCTTCGCCTGGCCGAGCGCTCCGGAGACCGTGTCCTCGGTCGGGTCGACCACGGCGTCCAGCACCGAGCGGCCCACGTTCTCAGGGAAGAGGTGGGCGTAGACGCCGCCGAGCTTGGTGCCGTACGAGATGCCGAAGTAGTTCAGCTTCTTGTCGCCGAGGGTCTCACGCATGAGGTCCAGGTCGCGCGCGGCGCTCACGGTGTCCACATGCGGGAGCACCTTGCCGGAGTTCCGCTGGCAGCTCTCGGCGTACTTCCTGCCTGCGGCGGTCACGGCCTTCAGCTCGGAGTCGTCGTCCGGCGTGCCGTCGACCGCGGCAAAGGCGTCCAGCTCCTTGTCGCTCAGGCACGTCACGCCCGCGCTCTCGCCGACTCCGCGCGGGTCAAAGCTGACCAGGTCGTAGCGTGAGCGCAGCGTGTCGTAGTCCTCGGCGAGGCTGGGGAGCCCGGTGACGCCGGAGGCGCCGGGACCGCCGAAGTTGAAGACGAGCGAGCCTATTCGCTTGTCCTGGTCCTTGGCCTTGGCGCGGATCAGCGCGATGCCGATCGTCTCGCCGTCCGGCTTGGCGTAGTCCAGCGGCGCGGTGAGCGTGGCGCACTCCCACTCGCTCCCCGGAGCCTCGCCGCCGCCCTGCGCGGGAGTCGGCTCCGGGCACTCCTTCCAGCTGAGCTTCTGCCCGGTCAGCGACGCCGGGAGCGCACTCGTGGCCGGGCCGGAACCCGACGCGGACGAGGACGAACGCGATGAAGAGGACGAGGAGGACGAAGGCTTGGGGGAATCGTTGCCGTCGCACGCGACGACTGTGGCGCTGAGCACGACGGCGGCCGCGCTCAGCGCGCCGGCCCGTGCGGTCTTCCTGGCGGCTATGGGCATCAGGCAATCCGATCTTTCACACCAGGCGCGAGGAGGGACAGCGGGGGTGAGCCTCTCGGGCGGCCGGTGACGGCATTGACGGGAAGCGGCCGTCCGCACCGCCCGGCTGACCATGTTGACCAGGGGCGGCGTGCTCCTCGTGGGGGCGGCGGCCGATGCCACACAGCCTGGCGTGGATCATGGCCCGGTCTCGTCAGCCTCAGGGGCCGACTTGAGGTCCGGTCAGCAGTCCTTCCGCAGGAGGAGCCCTCAGACGAAAGTCGCTTCGCGGTCATGGTGAAGCGCGTCGTTCCGCGCCCCGCCCGGACCCACACCCGCCCGCCCTTGGGCGCGCACCTGTCTGCGGCGCTGTGGGCGCATCACCGCGAGGCGGTCTGCGCAGCGACCGCGGAGGCCCTGAGCAGGGGCGGGAGACAGCGGTGCGGGTCGGCCCCGTCGGCACGACTTTCGTCCCTGGCGGTCGCGACCAAGGGCGGGCGCCGTGTCCGGCTCACACCGCGGAGGAAGCGCGGCCGGGCTGCCCTCGGTTCCGTCCCCACAGGCCGGAGCCTCTCCGGCTGTCCGCTCGACTCCGGCAACTCTACCCTCGCGTTAGAGTAGGGCGGGCGACCGCACCCAGGAGGGACACGGTCGCAGGAGGGAGATCGACGCCCCATGGCCGGTGCCCCGGAGTGTCCGTCGTGCGGCGAGACCGAGGCACTGCGCGGCGAGTCGCATGAGAACGACATTCGCGTCACATGCCTGTCCTGCGGCGCACAGTGGATGCGCGGCGCCCCTCGCTGCGCGGGATGCGGGGGAACGGACATCGTGCGCCGGCCGCAGTCGATGACCCGGCACTCGCGCGGGACGCAACTGTCGATCATCGGGTGGCGGGAAGTTCCGCTCTGCCGGGTCTGTGACGCGGACGCTCTGGCGGCGTCGGTCGACCAGAACGTGCCCGTGCCGAGCGACTACGTGCCCAAGTGCCTGCACGGGCAGGCCGAACGCCCGCCAGGCGGTGCGACCGCCCCTCCCGCACCGGCAGCCGGTACGCCCCGGCCACGCGCGGACAAGGCCGGGCCGCCGCCCGTCCCGCCGTCGGCCACAGCCGCCGGGCGCACCCCGGCGGCGCGGGGCTCCCGGCCTGCTTCGCCGCCCCGCAGGCGGACTCCGACCGCGCGCCCGCGTCCTTCAGCGCCGTCGGCGGCGCCTACGGTGCGCCAGGCCGTCGCGGCATTCCTCGCCGAGGCATCCGGCGAGGTCAACCACACGGCGATGGTGCTGCTCGGCACACACCTGGGCTCGCACAACCGCCTCAGCACCCTGGACACACCCGAAGCGGCCGACTCGCTGGCGGCCTGGTGCCAGGACCACTGGGGCGGCGGCGAGTCGGAGTCTGCGCGAACGGCGCTGGACACCATCCGCCGGGCCATGGACTTCTGGGGCGCCCGGGGCTGGCTCGCCTCCGACCCCGCGGCGAAACTCCGCTGAACCGCCCCGGCCAGGCGAAGGAACCGGCAGACGGTCCCCGTCGCCCGGCCAGCGGTGCGCGAAGTCCCTAAAGCCTGCCCGACCGCCGATATACGGACCTGCGCCAGATCCGGGAGGACCTCCCCGCCCTGCCCGTCGGGCTCTGAAGGCACGGAGCACACGGCCGCGTGGCGGCGATCAGCAGCCGTTCGTCACCCAGCGCCGCGGAGCTTGCGGCGCAGTACGGCGACGAAGTCTTCGGCGGCCATGAGTTGCGCCCGCGGCTTCTCCCAGCGGGCGTCGGCGACCTTGCGGCAGGCGTCGCCGATCTGCATCTGCCGCTGCTGGTCCGTCATCGGCCGCCGTCTCCGTTCTGTCATGCCGCCCCGTGGGCCGAGCGCCAGACACATGTCTGGAAACACAGGCCGGGTGCGCGGATCACGCGGCCGCCCCGCTGGCCACGGGCAGCTCCGCGAGACGCCACTCCAGCATCCCGTCGGTCAGCCGGACCGCCTTGCGGCCGCGGGCTCTCAGCAGGCGTACGGCGTCGTAGGCGAGGACGCAGTACGCGCCGCGGCAGTACGCGACCACCTCGACGCCGTCCGGCAGCTCGGCGATGCGCTGACCCAGTTCGCCGACCGGGATGGAGATCGCGCCGGGGATGTGCCCGGCGGCGTACTCCTCGGGCGGGCGGACGTCGAGGATGACGGCCCCGCCCGTCCGGGCGCGCGCCAGCAGCTCCTCGCGGTCGACCTCCTCGGCGTCGTCCGTGCCGAGGTAGGCGGTGCGGGCGGGCTCGACGCCGGCCTGATGAGTCCGGGCGACCTGGCGCAGCAGGGCGTAGAGGGCGGCGACGTCATCGCCGGCCAGCCGGTAGCGGATGCGTACGCCGTCGCGGCGGGCGGTCACGAGCCCTGCCTGTTTGAGCGTCTGCAGATGCGCCGATGCGGTGGTCAGATTCAGCCCCGCGGCTTTGGCGAGCGCGTCGACGGTGCGCTCGCCCTGCGCCAGCAGATCGAGCAGTTCCAGGCGCTTTCCATTGCTCAGCGCCTTTCCGGTGCGGGCGAAGGCGTCGTACAGCGCGGCCTTGCGCTCGGGGTCTCCCATGGCATCCTCCAACATTCCATGGAATAGTATAACCAGTTCCCCTGGAGGAGTACCAATGCGCTTTGCCGACGATCATCTGATACCGCTGGTCGACGAGGGGCTGGGCAACAGCGCCTACCTCGTCGATCTCGGCGACGGCCGGGCACTCGCCGTGGACGCGAGCCGGGACCTGCGCACCCTGCGGGCAGCCGCCGCCCGGCGAGGTCTCACCGTGGCGTACGCCGCCGACACCCATCTGCACGCCGACTTCCTCTCCGGCGCGGTGCAGCTGGCCGCCGACGATGGCGCGGCCGTACTGGCCTCCGCCGCCGGCAACCGGGCGTTTGCGCACACCGCGCTCGCCGACGGCGACGAGACGGACCTCGGCGGCCTGACGCTGCGCGCGCTGGCCACCCCCGGCCACACCGACGAGCATCTGTCCTTCCTGCTCCTCGACGGCGGCCGCGAGCTCGGAGTCTTCACCGGCGGTTCCCTGATCGTCGACTCCGCCGCCCGTACGGACCTGCTCGGGGCCGACCGCGCGGAGGAACTGGCCCGCGCCCAGTACCGCTCGCTGCGGCGGCTGGCGGAGCTGCCGGACGAGACGGCGGTCTGGCCGACGCATGGCGCGGGGTCCTTCTGCTCCGCGCCGCCGGGCGCCGCGCGCACTGCCGCCATCGGCGCACAGAAGCGGGCCAACCCCCTGCTCGCCGCACCGGACGAGGACAGCTTTGTACGACTGCTCCTTGGCAGCCTCGGCTCCTACCCCGCGTACTTCGACCGCCTGAGCGAGGCGAACCGGCGCGGCCCCGCCGTCCTCCCCCCGTCGCCCGCGCTCGCCCCGCTGACGGCCGCGGAGGTGCGCGGCCTGCTCGGCCGGGGTGCGCAGCTCGTCGACGTCCGTCCTGCCGCCGACTTCGCCGCCGGCCATATCCCCGGCGCGGTCTCCATTCCGCTGCGCGATCAGTTCGCCACCTGGCTGGGATGGCTGCTGCCCGACGACATGCCGCTCGTGTTCGTCACCAGCGCGGGACAGGATCCCGGCGAACTCACCTGGCAGGCCCTGAAGATCGGATACGAGCGGCTGGCCGGGCGTCTCGACGGCGGGATGGCGGCCTGGGCGGCCGACGGCGGACAGCAGCGGACCGTCGAACTGGTCAGCGCGGAGCGTGTGTCCGGCCGCCAGGCCCCCGGCCGACCGGTTCACGGCCGCCCGGTCCTCGATGTACGCCAGCGGGCCGAGTACCGCGCCGGCCATATCCCCGGCGCGCTCCATATCGAACTGGGTCAACTCGCCGAGCGCGCCGGCGATGTGCCGGACGGCGTACTGGTCCACTGCGGGCACGGCGAGCGCGCCATGACCGCCGCCAGCCTGCTGCAGCGGGCCGGGCGGCACGGTCTCGCCGTCCTCCAGGGCGGGCCCGCCGACTGGGCGAGGACCGGCGGACGGGCGCTTGAGGAGGGGGAGTGACCTCCCAGGACGCCCTGCCCGCGACCGGCGGCATCCGGCTCGGACTGCGCGCCAACCTCGCCCAGTTCAGCCTGCTCGTGGTGGTCAACGCACTGGTCGGCGGCATGCTCGGCCAGGAGCGCACCGTCCTGCCGCTGCTGGCCGAAGACGTCTTCCAGCTGTCCGCCTACACCGCCGCGCTGACCTACATCCTGGCCTTCGGCGCGACAAAGGCGGTCACCAATTTCTTCGCCGGCGCCTGGTCCGACCGCTTCGGCCGCAGACCGGTGCTGATCGCCGGGTGGCTGATCGCCCTGCCCGTGCCCGCGATGCTCGCGTGGGGTCCGTCGTGGGGCTGGATCATCGCCGCGAACATCCTGCTCGGCGTCAACCAGGGGCTGACCTGGTCCACCACCGTCATCATGAAGATTGACCTGGTCGGTCCGGAACGCCGCGGCCTGGCCATGGGCTTCAACGAGGCCGCCGGCTATCTCGCGGTCGCCGCCACCGCCATGGCCACCGGCGCCATCGCCCAGCACGCGGGCCTGCGCCCCGCGCCCTTCCTGCTCGGCGCCGCCTATCTCGTCCTGGCCCTGGGCCTGTCGGCCTTCGCGGTACGCGAGACCCGCGGCCACGCCCGCTACGAAGCGGCCCGCCATCCCGTGGACACGACGACGGAGCTGACGACAGGCCAGATCGCCCGCCTCACCAGCCTCACCGACAGATCCCTGTCCGCGGCCAGCCAGGCCGGCCTGGTCAACAATCTCAACGACGCCCTCGCCTGGGGCATCTTCCCGCTGCTGTTCGCCGCGCACGGACTGCCGATCGCCCAGATCGGCATCCTCGCCGCCCTCTATCCCGCCGTCTGGGGCGCGGGCCAGATGCTCACGGGCTGGTGGTCCGACCACATCGGCCGCAAACACCTGATCACGGCCGGGATGCTCCTCCAGGCCGCCGCCATCGGCCTAGTGGCCGCGGGCAGTGCCTTCGGCGTCTGGGCCGCGGCCCAGGTCCTTCTCGGCATCGGCACCGCCCTGGTCTACCCCACCCTGCTCGCGGTGATCGGCGACGTCGCCCACCCCGCCTGGCGCGCCCGCGCCGTCGGCGTCTACCGCCTGTGGCGCGACGGCGGCTTCGCGGTCGGCGCCCTCCTCGCCGGAGCCCTCGCCGACGCCTACGGTCTGACCGCCGCGATCTGGGCGATCGCCGCCCTGACCGCCGCCTCCGGCCTGGTGGTTGCGGTGCGGATGTACGAGACCCACCCGCGCGCCTGACACGGAGCCGCGGCCCCGGCGGGTCGTGGTGAGACAGCCCGCCGGGGCCGCGTGCTTTCAGCCGGTGATCAGCTGTCGGTCAGCCGTCGGCCGACCGTCCGTCAGACGACGGCGGTGTGCGCCGGTTCCGTGTAGGGCATGTTGGTGACCTCTCGCGGGCGGAAGGGGGCGCGCCAGTCGCCCGTGCCCTGGTAGAGGTACGCGCCGCGGTCGCCGTACGCGTACAGGTCCGGGCGTCCGTCGCGGTTCGCGTCGCCGATGCCGACGAGGTCGCTGTAGACGTTCCAGCCGCCGCCGATCCTGGTGCGCGGGGCGAAGGTGCCGTCTCCCTTGCCGAGATAGAGCCAGAGCACGCCGTCCTTGTCACGGGCGACCACGTCTCCGGCAGGGGCTCCCGCGATGTTTCCGACGGCCTCGATCTTGTTGTAGATGCTCCAGCCCCAGCCGGCCTTCACACGGGGCGCGAAGGGGGCGCGCCAGTCGCCGGTGCCCTTGTAGAACCACAGACCGCCGGAGGCGTCGGTGGCGAGGAGGTCGTTCCTGCCGTCGCCGTCGAGGTCGCTGCCGCCGGCGATCTGGTTGTAGACCTGCCAGCCGCCGCCGATCCTGACGCGCTTGGCGAAGGCCCCGTTCCCGTAGCCGAGGTACTCCCAGAGGACGCCGTCCCTATCGCGGGCGACCACGTCGCCGACCGGCAGGCCGGCGATGTCGCCGACGGCCTCGATCGTGTCGTAGATCTGCCAGCCGCCGCCGATGAGCTTCTGCTCCCCCTCCGACAGCCTGCCGTCGTAGGTGTAGTAGTGGGTGTCGGAGCGCCACAGGCTGCCCGAGGAGTCCCGCAGGAGCACGTCCGGAGAGCCGTTGTCGTTGTAGTCGTGCGGGGCGTCCTCGCGGACGACCTTGAATGTGCCGGAGGCGGTCAGGGCCGGACCGATGCCGTTGAGCGGCTCGGCGCTGATCTCCCAGGTGTAGTCGCCGTTGTACGCGCTCAGAGTCCTTCCGTCGCTCCAGAGCTCGCCCCGCCAGTCGAAGCGCGCGACCCCGTTCTCCGGCTGGGTGAAGCCCGGGGTGATGGTCTTCCCGGTCGCGACATGGCGCAGGACGACGCGGGCCCGGACGTTGTACCGGGACAGCTGCCATTCGAGCGGCGCCCGGCCGCCGTTCTGGTCGAGGTCGATGACCGCCGGGACGTCATGGCTCAGCAGGGCGACCTTGGTGGGCTCGCCGGTGCTCGCGACGATCGCGGCGGTCGGGGTCCCGTCGGCGGCGGGTGCGATCCGGTAGAGGCCCTCGCCCTGTGCGACCGTGCCGCCGCGGACGATCTGAGCGCCGTCGGGCGCGGCGGCGGCCGAGATGGCGTGGTCGAGGACCTTGCGGGCGGTCCCGTCCGTCAGGCTGCGCGCGGTCAGGGCGTGCAGGGGGTTCGCGTCGATCTCGGTGAGGCCCTTGCGCGTCCCGTACGTCACCCAGTCGCCGACCAGCCCGACCTCGACATCGCGCCGCCAGGCCCTGCCGACCGCCATGCGCTGGGGCGTGCCGGTGGAGCGGTCGACGGCCACGACCGTGACCCGGGCGTCGGCGTCGTACTCGATCCAGGCGACATGGGTCGGGGAGACGGCGACATCGCCCTTCCCGGCACGCGTGTACGTCTCGGTCACAGCGCCCGTGGCGAGATCGATCAGGCCCATGTGCTGCCTGACCGCGTCGCCCGTGCCGGTGGAGTAGAGCACCAGGCCGTGGTCGGATGTGCCGGGCCCGACGGCGATGCCCGCGGCCTCTGCCGGAAGGCCGGTCGCGGCCGTGGCCCCGGCAGCCTTGGTGTGCATCGTGAGCTGCCCACCCTGGGCCCCGTCGGACCGGGTGGTGAACAGGGCCTCGCCGGCGGCCCCCGCGTACTCCTCGCCGGTGTGGCCGAGATAGACCCTGAGCAGCCGCCGCCCGGTCGCCATGTCCGTGAGCGCGGCTTCCGAGCTGCTGCTGGTGGCCACGATGTCTCCGGAACCGGTGCTCCGGACCCCGACATGCCAGATCCAGCCGCCTTCCGAGGTCCCGTCCGACGCCCGTATCCAGGTCCGCTCGGAGGTATCCGGGTTCCAGGTCAGATAGCCGGTCGCGGTGGCCCCGAAGATCTGGGCGTTGCGGGGGTACGGGATGACGTCCTGTGCGGCTGCGGTTGTCGCGGCCGTTGCCGTGTCATCGGCCGCGATCGCCGGAGCGGTCAGGGCGGTCGCGCCGAAGGTGACGGCAAGGACGGTCGCGACGGCCGCGACGAGTCTTCGCTGAACCGGTCGTGCGTAAGGCAAGTGGGTTCCTTCCGAGAGGTACAGGCGCGCGCGAGACGCGGTGCCCGGTCAGACACGCGATCGAACAGAGAAGTTGTACGACCGGGGTGCGGCGCCGGGGTGCGGTGAGGGCGCCGGTGCGAACGCCGCGGGCATCACGGAGTCCGGCTCGCCCGGGACGGGTACGGCCGAGGCCGCCCAGGCCGAGGCGGGCGGCCGCGCCGCCCGTCCGTGGCGCGGTCGCGGCCGGCGGCTCCCCGTCAGGAGGCAGGAGAGTTGTCTCAAACTGCCCGCGGGGCCCGGCAGATGAACCGCTAGGATCACAGCATGGTCACGGCCCGGTCGCGTTCTCGCATGCCGCAGACCCGCCCGTCGGCGGGTGCTCCGCGGCTGCTGTGGACGGCGATCGCACTGTTCGCCTTCCTGTACGCGCACGGTGTGAGCGCAGACGCCGCGGTGGACCATCTCGCGGCAGGACCGGCCGTCGCGGCCGCCTCTGCGCACGGCCATACGTCGCAGAGCACGCCCCCGGACCGACGCGGTCCCGCGGACCGGCACGACGAGGGCCACGGGCACTCGCACGCGGCCGAGGAGTGCGTGCCCGGCCAGCCCCAGCAGGGCCCGGCGCTGGACGCGCCGAGCGCCTGCGCCCTCCCGTGCGGGCAGAGCGCGGCCGCCGCACGGCCCGCTGTGGCCTGCTCCGGCGACGTGGCGTCGGCCGCCGGTCAGTCGCCGCCCCGCATGTCGCTCAAGGCCACCGTCCTCCAGATCTAGGATCCGCAGCCGCTTCGCCGGCCGTCGCCTCCTCGCCCCGCGCTGCCGTCGCGCGGGCGCGCCCCCGCCGGGGGCGGTCGGGCGACGCCGTCGCTGGGGCCGCCATGCCGTCCGTCCGAAACCGCCCGCACGCCGTCGAGGCGCGCCGCGGCGGCCGCTCGCGGAGGATCCGTGCCCGTCTCTGCCCGCTGTACCCCCGCTGTCCGCGCTGTCCCAACCATCCCTCCTGCACGCCCTGTCGCCCTTCGACCGCATCCGCCATCGGCCCTCCCCCATCGGCTGCTCGCCCTGCTCCTCGGCGCGCTGCTGCTGGTCGCATCCGGCTGCGCGCGCCTGCCGCACGAACCCGGCCAGGCTCACCGCGCCGCCCTGACCGCCTCCGGCGACCAGTCGGCCACCCGGCCCGCCGCCGGGCAGACGCCGCATGCCGGTGCGCCCGCCGACTCCTGCTCCCCGTCCCCGCCGGGCTCCGACCTGGCCGGACAGCCCCAGCCCCGCTCTTCGCCGACCGTCCTGGCGGCGCACAAGAAGGCGGCGGGGCCCGCCGTGTCCGCCGGGCACGCCCGGGGGACGCCGTCGCCGGTTCCCGGAGCCGCTTCCGGCCGCCGCATCCTCTGCTCCCTGTGCCGCTGGCGGACCTAGGCCGCACCTCAGAGCCGCGCATGCCGCGGCAGCCGCCCGCCGGGGCCCCGAGGCCGAGCCACGGCCCGGGACGGGCGGCGCGCGAGAGACGAGGACCCGACACACCGGCATTCACGACGAGAGCGGAGCAATGGACTCTTCGCACACCACCCAGCCCACCCCGCCCCTCCCCTGCCAAGCGCGCCCCGCCCGGTCTCACCAGGCGGCCGCACTCGGCGGGTTGGTCGGCAACACACCCGTACTGCACGTCAGCGAGCCGTTCGCGCCGTCCGGGCGGGGCTTCTGGGCCAAGCTCGAAGGCTTCAACCCCGGCGGCATCAAGGACCGTCCCGGCCTCTACATGGCAGAGCGCGCCCGCGCCCGGGGCGAACTGCGGCCGGGGGCACGCATCATCGAGTCGACCAGCGGCACGCTCGGTCTTGGGCTCGCGCTGGCTGGCATGGTCTACGGGCACCCTGTCACCCTGGTCACCGACCCGGGCCTGGAGCCGTCCATGACCCGGCTGCTGTCCGCCTACGGCGCCCGGGTCGACGTCGTCTCCGAACCGCACCCCACCGGCGGCTGGCAGCAGGCGCGCCGCGACCGGGTCGCCCGGCTGATGCGCAGGCATCCGGGCTCATGGTGCCCGGACCAGTACAACAACCCGGACAACACCACGGCGTACACCTCGCTGGCACTGGAACTCGCGGCCGATCTGGGGCATATCGACGTCCTGGTGTGCAGCGTCGGCACGGGAGGCCACTCGGCCGGCGTCTCGCGGGTGCTGCGGCAGCTCTATCCCGGCCTGCGGCTGGTGGGCGTCGACACCGTCGGATCCACGATCTTCGGCCAGCCCGCCCGGCCGCGCCTGATGCGCGGCCTCGGTTCGAGCATCTACCCGCGCAACGTCGCGTACGGCTCCTTCTCCGAAGTGCACTGGATCGCCCCGGCAGAAGCGGTCTGGGCCTGCCGGCGGCTCGCCGCCTCGCACTACGCCTCCGGCGGGTGGAGCGTCGGCGCGGTGGCGCTGGTCGCCGGCTGGCTGGCCCGCACCCTGCCGGAGCCCACCCGGATCGCGGCCGTCTTCCCCGACGGCCCGCAGCGCTATCTCGGCACCGTGTACGACGACGACTACTGCGCCGCCCATGGCCTGCTCGGCTCCCCTCCGGCAGCCGAACCGGAACTGATCGGCAGCCTGGACGAGAAGGAGGTCATGCGCTGGACCAGGTGCACACAGGTCGTCGATCCGCTCGGCCTCGCCGGCGACGAGTCTCCCGCCGGGACCGGCGCGGAGGAGGGGGACGGCCGGTGAGGGGGACGCTCGCACAGTTCCGCGGCTATGAGCGGAGCACCCGGCTGCTGATGGTGAACCAGTTCACCATCAATCTCGGGTTCTACATGCTGATGCCGTACCTGGCCGCGCATCTCGCCGGACCCCTCGGTCTGGCCGGATGGCTCGTCGGGCTGATCCTCGGTGTCCGCAACTTCACCCAGCAGGGCATGTTCCTGGTCGGCGGCACCCTGGCCGACCGGCTCGGCTGCAAACCGCTGATCATCGCCGGACTGGCGCTGCGCACCGCCGGGTTCGCGATGCTCGGACTGGCGCAGTCCGTACCCGCGCTGATCGCCGCGTCCGCCGCGACGGGACTGGCCGGAGCCCTGTTCAACCCGGCCACCCGGGCCTATCTCGCCGCTGACGCGGGAGAGCGGCGTGTGGAGGCGTTCGCCCTGTTCAACGTCTTCTACCAGGCCGGAATCCTGCTCGGGCCCCTTGTCGGCATGGTGCTGACCGGCATCGACTTCCGGATCACCTGCCTCACCGCGGCCGGTGTCTTCGCCGTCCTGGGCGCGGTGCAGATCCGCGCGCTGCCCGCCCGCGCGCCCGATGACTCCACGGCCCGGAAGGACGGCCGGCCTCAGAGTGTGGCGGCGCAGTGGCGCGGCATCCTGGCCAACCGGCCCTTCGTGCTGTTCTCCCTGGCGATGACCGGCTCGTACGTCCTGTCGTTCCAGGTCTATCTCGCCCTGCCGCTGGAGGTACGACGCCTCGGCGGTGACGGCGACGGCGGAACCGCGGCGGTGGCGGTGCTGTTCGCCGTGTCGGGACTGGCGACCGTGCTGGGCCAGACCAGGGTCACCGCCTGGTGCAAGGGACGCCTGTCACCCGGGCGTGCCCTCACCTGGGGCCTGCTGACCATGGGCGTCGCCTTCGCGCCCCTGCTCCCCATGACGGCGGCGCCCCTCCCGGAGAGCGGGATCGTACGGTGGCTGCTCATAGCGGCGCCGCCGGCGCTGTGCGCACTGCTGCTCGCCCTGGGCACGATGATCGCATATCCGTTCGAGATGGACACCGTCGTGCGACTCTCCGGGAAACGGCTCGTCGCCACTCACTACGGCCTGTACAACACCATTTGCGGCATCGGCATCACCGTGGGCAACCTCGCCACCGGGGCCGCGCTGGACGCCTCCCGCGCCGCAGGGCTGTCCGCACTGCCGTGGATCGCCCTGCTCACCCTCGGCCTGGGGTGCGCGGCCGCTGTGTACGGTCTGCACCGCACGGGCCGCCTCGCCTCCCCCGCACCGGCCGGCAGGGCGGAACCCATCACCGCCTGACCGCTCGCCTCCTGCGCCCCCGGTTCGGCGGAGCCGCCGAACCAGGGGCGCAGGACGGGGATCACCGCCCGCGTCCGAAGGGCCCAAGTACCGCGCTGACGGCCGCTGTAGCTGACCGGTACGGTTTGGCCATGGATGCTTCCGGAGCAAGCGCCGCCGACGAGAACGCCAGGATGCGGGAGGCCATCAAGGCCGCCGCACGCCAACTGCTGGAGAAACTGGGTGCCGGAGGGCTGTCCCCGGACGCCGTCGCCGAGGGCGGCGGTCTTGCCGTCAGCGATGTGGAAGCCGTCTTCCCACATCGGGACGACCTGCTGACCGCGCTGGTCATCGACGCCTACAACACCTCCGGCGCCGCGATGGAGCAGGCCGATCAGGCCGCGGCAGACGCCGGTGCGTCGGCGGGCGCGAGGCTCCTCGCGGTCACGCGCGCGCTGCGGCAGTGGTCCTTCGACAACCCCGCGGAATTCACGCTGATCTACGGCTCGCCCGTCCCGGGCTACCACGCCCCGCAGGACACGGTCCCGCCCGCCTCCCGTACCCCCGCGGTGCTTGCGGGCATTGTGCGTTCGGCGCTTCAGGCCGGCGAACTGACCCCGCCCCGGCGGGCGGTGCCCGGGCCGCCGCTGCTTCTGCCGGAGGCGGTGGAGCTCTTCGGCGGCCTGCCGGAGGCCCCGTTCTCGGATGTCATCGAGCGCGGCATCGTGCTGTGGAGCAATCTGATCGGACTCCTGGTGTTCCAGGTCTTCAGCCGTACCCATGACAGCGTCCGGGACGAGTCCGCGTTCTTCGACTTCGCCGTCGCCGTGGCGGCCGAGAGCATCGGCCTCACGGTTCCCCTGGGAGACGGCGACAGCGACAGCGACGGCGACGGCGACGGCGACGGCAGCAACGGCGACGACTAGACCCTCCACCGCCTGTGAACACCATACGAACCCTCTGCTTCGTCATCGCGGCGCTCTCGTCGTATGCCGCGCTCGTCTACCGGCTGTGCCAAGTACGGCGCAGCTGGCGGGAGAGCGCCTACCGCACACTGGTGATCACTCTGCTGCTCCAGTGCCTCACCTTCACGATGGGCGCCGTGGCGCTGGGCGGCGGCGGGGCCTTCCTGGGCGTCGGCAATCTCGCCATCCTGGTGATGCATATGGCGGCGGTCGCCTTCTGCGTCAGCGCGCAGATCATCCTGCTGCGCTGGGCGGCCGCCGCCGAGGAGGCCGTGCGGAAGACGCGTTACTGGCTGATCGCCGGCGTCGCGCTCAACACGCTGCTGGCGGCGCTCTTCTTCATCGCCGACGGTCCCGCCCGCCCGTCCGCGGACTTCAGCACCGGCAGCGGGCAGCCCCTGGTCCTCACGTATCTTCTGTTCTTCATCGTCTCGCAGGCGATTCCGTGCGTCACCATCTACCGCCAGTGCGGGCCCTACGCCCGTATGGCGGGCACGGCCTCGCTGCGCCAGGCCCTGCGGATGCTCTCCGCCGCCGCGGTGATTCTGTTCCTGTACTGCACGGCCAGGACAGTCAACATCCTCACCGCCGCGGCCGGGATCGACATCGGCGTCTGGCAGCTCGCCTCCAACGTCTTCAGCGCGGTGGGCATCGTCACCCTCTCGCTCAGTCTGACCGTCCCCTCCTGGGCCGCGTCGGCCGCCAAGCCGCTGGAGTGGGCGCGCAGTTACCGCTCGTACCGGGCGCTCTACCCGCTCTGGCGGGATCTGTACGAGTCCTCCCCGGACATCGTCCTGGAGCCGCCCGGCGCCACGGTCTCCGACCTCGACTACCGCCTGCACCGGCGGGTCGTCGAGATACGGGACGGCTGGCGGGATCTGCGCCCCTATATCGACCGCTCCGCGGGCGGCTCGGGCGTGCGCGCCGCGGGGGCGAGCGAGGAGTCCCGACAGGCGTTCGCCGAAGCGGCGCAGATCAGACAGGCCCTGCACGCCAAGCGGGCGGGCACCGTCCCCGATCGCAACAAGGACACCGGCGACTTCGACGACCGCGACACGGACAACTTCACCGCGGAGGTCGCCTGGCTCACCCAGGTCGCAACCGCCTACCGCAGACTGGCCAAGGTGGACGCCAAAGTGGACGCCACGGCGGAGTGAGAGCTCCCGCCCGGCCCGTCCCCCGATCAGACCAGGCGGGAATCCCCCGTATTCCCCCGTTTTCCTTCAAGCCGGCGGGTGCGCCCCGTCCGGTCTGGCCCGTCCCCCGAGGCCGGGCCAGGCCGATAGCCGGCGGTCAACTCGGCTACCCCCGTAAGCAAAGTTAGCTGTCAGCTATCGGCGGGGTCCACGTTGGCGGACTCCGGCTCAATTGTCAACTGACAGCTAATCTGCGAAACTGGCGGATAGCTGAGGGCAATCGCCAAGGAGGTGATGGGAGGGAGATTCGCCATGTCCGAGACCGAGGACCGGCCCAAGCTGGCAGTGCGCCTGGACAGCCTCTTCAAGACGGTTCGCCCCAAGGGCAAGCACTGGACCAATGCCGAGGTGGCGGAGGAGCTGAAGCGGGCCAATCCCGACCTCAGGGTCGGGGGTGTGTATCTGTCGCAGCTGCGGACGGGCAAACGCTCCAATCCCTCACCGGACCTCCTCGCCGCGCTGGCGCGCTTCTTCGGAGTGTCGGTCGCCTACTTCTTCGACGACGAGGTCGCCGAGTCGGTGCTGAGCGAAGTCGCCGCCATCGAGGCGCTCCGTCAGGCGGGGGTCCGCTCCGTGGCGATGCGGGCGGCCGGGATGAAGAAGGAGAACCTCCAGGCCATCACGGCCATCATGGACCAGTACCGGCAGATGCAGGGCCTGCCGCCCGTCGACGACACCTCGGAGGCGGAGTGAAGGGCGCGGCGGAGTAAGGGGCATCGGGGCGTGAGGGGCATGGCGGAGTGAGGGGCCTCTGGAAGGGGCGGTCGGCCGACCAGGACCGCCGCACCCAGCTCAAGAAGCTCCGGAAGGCCGGCGCACGGCGGATCGCCGAACTCGATCTGCCGCAGACAGCCGATGTAGCCGAACTCTGCCGTCACCTGAGCGAGATCCGCGACCGTCCTATCACGCTGGTCCCGATGCAGATGCCCGCGTCGCAGCCGTGCGGCATGTGGGTCGCCGCACGCGACGAGGACCTCATCTTCTACGACGCCAACACCACCAGCGCGCATCAGGAGCACATCATCTTGCATGAGCTGGGCCACATCATCTGCTGCCACCGCGGGGCGGGCTGGCTGGACGAGGCGAGCGCCCGTCTCCTCTTCCCCAACCTCGACCCCGACCTGGTGCGCGACATGCTCCTGCGCGCGACGTACGACGACGTCCAGGAGCAGGAAGCCGAGGTCATCGCCTATCTGCTCTCCCAGCGAGCGGGCAGCGCCGGCGAACGGCACGGCGCGCCCCCGGCCCCGGAGGGCGAGGCCCCGCAGAGCGGGGAATCAGCAAAGAGCGCCATGCTGAGCCGGATCGAACGCACCCTGATCTGATGCCGCCGCCGAGTCCGACGCCCCGGCCGTCGCGGTGAGCCGCTCATCCCCCGGCGGCCGCCACCTCCTCGGCCAGGATCGACACGGCCCGCCGGATGTCGTCCTCGCCGTGTTCGCTGGTGACGAAGAACCGCAGCCTCGACAGCCCCTCCTCCACGGCCGGATGGAAGATCGGGTCGGCGATGACGCCTCTGTCGTACAGCCGGTCCGCGACACGCAGCGTCCGCGCCGAGTCGCCGAGGACGCACGGCACGATCGGAGTGCCGGCGCTGGCGCCCGTCGCCAGACCGGCCGAGGCGGCCAGGCCGAGGAAGAGCTCCGCGTTCCGCCGCAGCGTACGCACCCGGTGCTGCTCCGCTGCGATCAGCTCGGCGGCGGCCAGCGCCGCGGCCGCGTTGGCCGGGGTCAGGCCGACGCTGTAGACAAAGCCCGGCAGCGTATGCCGCAGCCACCGCACCGTCGGCGAGCGTCCGCTCCAGCCGTACGGTCAGATCCCGTTCCCCGGAGAGCGCCCGGCTGGCGGAGACCGAGGTGCCGTACCGGTCCACCGCCTGGCGCACGGCTTCGTTGACCGCCGGATGGCCG
Source organism: Streptomyces sp. PR69 (assembly GCF_026420845.1). Lineage (GTDB taxonomy): Bacteria > Actinomycetota > Actinomycetes > Streptomycetales > Streptomycetaceae > Streptomyces. The sequence goes on from NZ_JAOWCB010000002.1 coordinate 180,254, forward strand.
GAGAGCCCCAGGTAGTTGTAGCTGCCGAAGGACAGATACGGCCGGCCGCCGATCACGGTCGTGTCGCGGATGTTGCCCTGGTGGATCCGGAAGTACGGGAAGTCCGCACCAGTGGCGGTGATCGCGCTCAAGCCCTCCTCGAACTGCCGTACTTCCGGGAAATCGTCGATGGACGCGGTCTCCCGGGCAGCCGGGGTGCCGTGGGGCGTACGCGTTTCCTGCGGCGTATGCGTTTCCTGCGGCACGGGCTCGCTGGGGGCCGACGGCTCCGCCGGGTGCGAACCAGTCAGCGCGACCAGTGCGATCAGCCGGTCGATGGTCAGGCCGGGCGAGAACATCTCATCGGTGCGGAAGCCCGGCGCCCGCTTGCCGATGGCGACCTCCAGCTCCTGGAGCTTCAGGGAGTCAAAGCCGAGGTCGGCCACCAGCGTCATCCGCTCGCTCAGGTCTGAGAGGGGGAAGACGCCGGTCCGCGACACCTCTTCCAGCACGATGGACGCGGCGGACGGGGCAGAGGGGGCGACGACGGCGGAGACGGCAGCCCCGGCGGATTCCTCTGCGGTCCGCGCCGAGGAGGTCGGCGCGGCCTCATGCGAGTCCACCGGTCCTGGCGGGTCCCCGGCCTCGCGAGCCGACTCGTCCACCGCCCAGTGGCGGCGCGGGGCGAGCGGACTCGGCGGCAGGGTGCACGGGGGTATTCGCTCCTTCGCCGGACGAAGCACCGAGCCGGTCACCACACGCTCCGCGAGCCGCGTCAGCACCTCCGTACGTGCCTCCGCGGACAGCGCGCCCGGCGGCAAAACGGGTTCCTCCGGCACCGCGGGCAGCTCGTCGGGAAGCGTCGCGGACGCCGTGCCGGTCAGCTGTCCCTGCCCGAGGACTCCCGTACGGCCCGCGGCGACGGCCTCGGCCGCCTCGGTCAGCTTGGCGGCGGCGTCGGCGGCGTCCTCCGCCACGACGGCGAGGCGTTCAGCGAGAGGCGCGCGACGGGCCAGGGTGTCCGCCACCTCGGCCAGCGGCGGCCGGTCGCCGGTGAGGATGTGCGCCAGTTCCCGTGCGTAACGGGCCAGTCCGGCCCGGTCGCGGGCGCTGAGGACCAGCAGGTGCGGCCCCTCCTCCGCCCCTGTACGGGCCGGTGCCGTACGGGCCTGGGCCGTGCACGAGGACCCCGGCGCCCTCTCCCAGGACGAAGCCGTCGGCCTCCGCGCCGAACGGCAGACACCGGCCGCTGCGGGAGATCGCGCCGACCCGGCACAGCCCCACCAACAGATCGGGGGTGAGGATCAGCTGCGCGCCGCCGGCGAGTGCGATACGGCACCGGCCCGCGCGCAGTGCGAAGACGGCGTTGGCCACGGCCATGAGTCCGCCGGAGCACGCCGAGTCCAGCGCATAGCTCTCGCCGTGCAGATCGAAGACCGAACTGATCGTGTTCGGGCCCATGTTGAGCAGGAGCCCGGCCACGGACGTGCCGTGCAGCCGGTCGACCGCGCGGACCGTTTCGGGCAGCCGGGGATCGGCCGCCCGGGCCCCGAACTCGCCGCCGGCCAGCTGCCGCATCCGGACCCGGAGGGTGCTCAGCTCGCGGTAGCCGCTCTCGGTGAGCGATGTGATCACCGAGGTCTCCTCGCGGTCGAAGCCCTCGGCCTCCCATCCCGCGTCCTGGATGGCCTCACGGGCGAGGTCGATCAGCAGCCGTCCCTGCGGGTCCATCGATCTGGCCCGCCGCGGCGGAATGCCGTAGTGCGCGGCGTCAAAGCAGCCCACGTCCGGCAGCAGCGCCATGGTGTCCGTATAGGCCGCGGCCGCGTCGCGGAAGTCGTCGCTCAGGAAGGCGGCGGCGCGCCACCGCGAGTCCGGAACGGCGGAGAACTGCGCCCGCGGTGCGGTCAGCAGCCGCCAGTACTGGTTCACATTCCGCGCCCCCGGATAGCGGCAGGCCATTCCCACGATCGCCACGTCGTCACGGCGCGGTCCCGCCGAACCCACGGCTGAGCTCACGTTGGGACCCCTCGCTGCCACGGGCGTCACCCGGTGGCGGCCAGTCGCTCACGCCACCAGTCCACCGTCGCCTTGATCTGCTGGTCGAGGGGGGTGGCGCGGACCGCGAACGCGGCTTCGTAGGTGCTGGAATCCGCCGTGAACGGACGGTCGAACTGATACCGGATCTCCTTCAGTTCGCGGATCAGCGGCGAGAACAGCGACGCGACGCCCAGAACGGCCGGCGGCAGCCTGCGCACCGCGACCGGCCCCGAGTCCGCCTGAGCGGCCAGGCGGTCGACCATCTCCCGGGTGGACAGCTCAGGCTCCATCGGGACGTGCCAGGCCCGCCCCCAGGCCCGTTCCTCGCTCGCGACCTCGACCAGGGCCCTGGCCACGTCGGGGAGATAGGCCCAGCTGTGCGGGGCGTCCGGGTCCCCGAGCGTGGAGACGGGCTTGCCCCGCAGGAGCCGTGGCATGACCCGCCCGGCCAGATGACCGCCGTCGGTCACACCGGGCCCGAAGAAGTCCGAGGCCCGCACCTCGACCGCCTTGATGCGGCCCTGCTCATGCAGGCCCCGTGCCTGCTCCCAAACGGCGGCGCGCACCCGCCCCTTGGGGCCGGTCGCCGCGAGCGGCAGCTCCTCCGTCAGCGGCCCCTCCACCGGGCCGTAGCCGTACAGATTGCCCAGCATGACCAGGACGGCCCCGGTCGCCTCGGCCGCCGCGCAGAGCGACGACGCCAGCGGCGGCCAGTCGCTCACCCAGCGGTGGTACGGCGGTGCGGCACAGCTGTAGATCGCCGCCGCGCCCTGCGCGGCCTCGCTCAGTCTCCCGCTGTCCGTCGCGTCCAGCGCGACATGCTCGATGCCGGGCTCCGGACTGCGGCCCGACAGGGTGACGACCCGTACCGAATGGCCTTCTTCGGCCAGCAGCCGAGCGGTTGCGGCCCCAGCGGGCCCGAATCCTACGACGACGTAAAGACTCACGGCCGCACACTAGCGCGAGGACCTGAAATCTTTCCGCGACGGACCCGACTCCCCGCCCCGTAAAGCACATAGAGCACGGGACGAGGCGCCGCGCCGGGCTCGGCGCGGCGGCGACAGGGGAGGGCCTGATCCATGACGGGGCGTATGCGGCGTATGCGCAGGGGGCTGACGAGGACGGCGGCCGCGGCGGCGGCGATGGCGGCGCTCACCGGATCGCAGGGGCCGGGCCTGACGCCCGTACGCACCGCCGCTCCGGGGCGGGCCGCGGTCACGGCGGCGGAGCAGGAGCAGGAGATGCCCGGGGACGCCTACTACCGGCATGAGCTGCCCCCGCTGCGGGTGCGCGGTCTGCCCGCGTCCGGCGACGACGCGGAGGCCGGGCGCGCGGCCGCGTTCGGGGCCGGGCGCGGGGCCGCCGTCCCGGCGACGGTCTTCGACGCCTATGGGAAGGCGGAGGCGGCGCTGGCACGAAGCGCCCCCGGGTGCGGTCTGCGCTGGCAGCTGCTCGCCGCGATCGGACAGGTCGAGTCCGGCCAGGCGCGGGGCGGCCGGACCCGCGCGGACGGCACGACGACCACGCCGATCGTCGGCCCGCAGCTGAACGGCCGGCACTTCGCGCTGATCCGGGACACCGACAAAGGCGCGTACGACGGCGACGTCACATATGACCGGGCCGTCGGGCCGATGCAGTTCATCCCCTCCACCTGGGCGAGATGGGGCGCCGACGGCAACGGGGACGGCAAGGCCGACCCCCACAACGTCTATGACGCGGCACTGGCGGCGGGGCGCTATCTGTGCGCGGGCGGACGGAGGCTGGCGCTGCCGGGGGATCTGGAGCGGGCGGTTCTCGCGTACAACCGGTCGCGGGAGTATCTGCGGGTCGTGCTGGCGTGGTACGCGTACTTCGCGGACGGGCATCGGGTGGTGCGGGACCGGGGCGGTGCGGGGTCCTCGGGGGCGGAAGCGGAGCGCCGGCCGGCGGAGCGCCGGCCGGAGCCGCGGGTCGAGCCTGAGCCGACGCGTGCCGCTCCGGCGCCTCGGCCGTCGCGGAGCCCTTCGCCGGCGGCCACGGCCACGGCGTCGCCCTCCCCCGCGGCGAGCCGCCCCGCGGACGCCGGGGAGACGGGCCCGCTGCCCGGCCCCACCGCTGTGCCCGTCCCCGAGGTGCCGGACGACGGACTTCTCCCCTCCGCCGTGGGGCTCGACCCCGTGGGCTAGGGGCGTGGGGCCGAGGGCGGTTTCCCCTGCCCCTCCCCCTCCCGAAACTGGGGGCTCCGCCCCCAGCCCCCCTCCTGGGGAGGGTCTGCGGGGCTGCCGCCCCGCGCCCCAGGAGGGCGGCAGCCCCGCGCCGCCGCGCCCCCGCCGCACGGCCTTCGGCCGTTCCCTCAAACTCCCCCGGATCCGTCCCGTGGCACCAAGCGGGCTGGAAACTCCAGCCCGCTGGGTGCTTGAGGCCCAGGAGCCAGAAACCCAGCCCTGCCGGGGGCCGGAAGCGCAGCGGCCGGAAATCCAGCCCCGCCGGCGATTGAGGCGCGGGGGTTCGGGGCGGAGCCCCTGATATGAGGAGAGGGGTATCCAAGGGCGGATACCCGGCGGTAACCTCCCCGCGATCAGGACCTGAGCGCAAGGGAGCCTCATGTCGGCGGAGATACGTCCCGCTCACCCGGCGGGACCGGGCGATGACGCGGCCCATCAGCGGTGGCAGCGTATGTGGAGTCACCGCGAGCACCTGCTCAAGGTGGCGCGCCGCAGGTCGATGAGTGCCGAGGACGCGGAGGACGCCGTCCAGGAGGCGATGCTGCGCGCCGCGGAGAGCACCCATCTCGACGACGCCCGGCTGGGCGCCTGGCTGACCACCGTGACCATGCGGCTGTGCGTGGACCGCCACCGGCAGGTCCGCCGTGAGGCCCAGGTGAGCGGCGCGCCCACGCTCAGCCCGTCCGGGCCGACGCCGGTCGAGGAGGCGGTGTGCGACCGCGCCGAGGCCACCTGGGTGGCGTTCCGCAGCAGGGAGCTGCCCGCGCGCCAGGCGGAGGCCCTCCGGCTCAAGTCGGAGGACCGGGACGTGGGGCAGATCGCGCGGGAGATGGATCTGAGCTACGAGGCCGTCGAGTCGTTGCTGGCCAGGGCCCGCCGTACGCTGCGCAAGTCGCTGGCCGGCACGCTGGCGCTCGGCCTGTGGCTGATCGGACGCGGCCGGGAACAGGCGGGCCAGGCGGGCGGGCCCGCCCACGCCGTGGTCGCGGCGTCCGCCGCGGCGACGCTGGCCGTGGCGGCGGGCCTGGTCGTCCCCTTCGTCCAGGACACGCCCGAGACGCGCCCTCCGGGCTCCGCTGCGGTCCGCTCGGCCGCGCCCGAAGCCACGCCCGAAGCCGCGGCGGCCCCAGCGCCCCCGCCGACCGCTCCGCGGCCTGCGGCGGCTCCTGCGGAAGGCGGTCACGGCGCTTCCCCCGGCCTGGCGGCCGTCTCCCTCCCGGAGGTGCTGCCGGAGGCGTCCGTGCCGGAGGTCGCCCTGCCGGAGGTGTCGCCCGCGCTGCCTGCCGTGCCCGGAGCACCAGCCGTGCCCAAGGTCCTGGAGATCCCGCAGATCCCCGAAGCGCCTGATGTGCCGGATGCGCCGGATGTGCCGGAAGCGGCGACCGTCAACGATGTCGCGGACATCCCGGATATGACGCCGTCGCCCTCCGTACCGCATCCCTGATGTCCTGCGCGATGTCCTCCACGTAAAAAATCTTCGCCTTCTCGCGACGGACGCCCCACCCCTCCCCGTAGAGCGGTTGTCAGAGCTGCTCCCCGGGCGTGGAGGGTGAACCGGATGGGTGTCGAGATCTGTGTGGAAGGGTTGACGAAATCCTTCGGCCACCAGGTCATCTGGCAGGACGTGTCGCTGACGCTGCCCGCCGGGGAGGTGTCCGTCATGCTCGGCCCCTCCGGCACGGGCAAGTCGGTGTTCCTCAAGACGCTCGTCGGTCTGCTGCGACCGGACCGCGGCAGCGTCACCATCGCCGGCCAGGACGTCACCAAGCTCCGCGAGCACGAGCTGTACGAGGTGCGCAAGCTGTTCGGCGTGCTGTTCCAGGACGGCGCGCTGTTCGGGTCGATGCATCTGTACGACAACATCGCCTTTCCGCTGCGCGAGCACACCCGCAAGCCGGAGAGCGAGATCCGACGGATCGTCCTGGAGAAAATGGACATGGTCGGTCTGATCGGCGCCGAGGAGAAGCTCCCCGGCGAGATCTCCGGCGGTATGCGCAAACGGGCCGGACTGGCCCGGGCGCTGGTGCTCGACCCGGAGATCATCCTCTTCGACGAGCCCGACTCGGGGCTCGATCCCGTACGCGTGGCCTATCTCAACCAGCTGATCGTGGATCTGAACGCGCAGATCGACGCGACGTTTCTGATCGTCACGCACGACATCGCATCAGCCCGGCAGGTCCCGGACAACATCGGGCTGCTGTTCCGGCGGGAGCTGGTGATGTTCGGGCCGCGGGAGCAGCTGCTGACCAGCGACGAGCCTGTCGTACGGCAGTTCCTCAACGGCAGGATGCAGGGGCCGATCGGCATGGCGGAGGAGAAGGACGCCGCCCAGGTCGAGCAGGAGCTGGCGCAGCTCGGGGAGCGGGAGGGGCGGAACGCGAAGGGGGAGTCCGGTCCGAAGGCGGCCACGGCCACGGGCATGACGCCCCGCCTGCTGCCCAGTCCCGGCATCGCCCGCCCGCCCCGCTGGGAGGCGATCGCCAAACGCGAAGCGAAACCGGAGGACAAGGCGGAACCAGGGGACAAGGCGAAACCGGAGGCCGAAGCGAAGCCGAAGGACGAAGCGGAACCGGCGCGTAAGGCGGACCAGCGCGAGGCTGAACCGCGCGAGGCGGTGACAGACCTATGAGCCTGTCCCCCCTCGGCGCGCTCCGCCACTCCGGCAGCCTCTTCGCCATGGCCCTGGACGTCCTGCGGACGCTGCCGCGCCGCCCCTTCCAGATCCGGGAGTTCATCCAGCAGGCGTGGTTCATCGCCAGTGTGACCATCCTGCCCACGGCTCTGGTCTCCATCCCCTTCGGCGCCGTCATCGCCCTGCAGATCGGCAGTCTGACGCGGCAGCTCGGCGCCCAGTCGTTCGCCGGGGCGGCATCGGTGCTCGCCGTGCTGCGCGAGGCGTCGCCGATCGTCACCGCCCTGCTGATCGCGGGCGCGGGAGGCACGGCGATCTGCGCCGATCTGGGCGCACGGAAGATCCGGGAGGAGATCGACGCCATGCAGGTGCTCGGCATCGATCCGATCCACCGGCTGGTGGTGCCCCGGGTGCTGGCCACCATGCTGGTGGCGGTGCTGCTCAACGGCCTGGTCTCCGTCGTCGGGGTGGCCGGCGGCTATTTCTTCAACGTGATCATGCAGGACGGCACGCCCGGCGCGTATCTCGCTTCCTTCACCACGCTCGCCCAGCTGTCCGATCTCTGGGCGGCCGAGCTGAAGGCGCTGGTGTTCGGGGCGATCGCCGCGATCGTCGCCTCGTACAAGGGGCTGACCGCCAAGGGCGGCCCGAAGGGCGTCGGCGACGCCGTGAACCAGTCGGTGGTCATCACCTTCATGTTGCTGTTCGTGACGAACTTCGTGATGACCGCCGTCTACTTCCAAGTCGTTCCGCAGAGGGGATAGCAGGGGATGGCTCTGACGGGACGTATGACGGGGGTGACGCACCGGCTGCTCGGCCGGCCGCTGCGCGCGCTTGAGGAACTCGGCGTCCAGCTTGCCTTCTACGGGCGCTCGATCGCCTGGACCGGCCGCACCCTGCGCCGCTACAAGAAGGAGGTGCTGCGGCTGCTCGCCGAGGTGAGCTTTGGCCGGGGCGCGCTCGCGGTGGTCGGCGGCACGGTCGGCGTCATCGCGTTTCTGTCCTTCTTCACCGGCACCGAGGTGGGGCTCCAGGGATACGCGGCGCTCAACCAGCTCGGCACCTCCAACTTCGTGGCCTTCCTGTCCGCGTACTTCAACACCCGGGAGATCGCCCCGCTGGTGGCCGGGCTCGCGCTGTCCGCGACGGTCGGCGCGGGCTTCACCGCCCAGCTCGGCGCGATGCGGATCAGCGAGGAGACCGACGCGCTGGAGGTGATGGGCGTCCCCTCACTGCCGTTCCTGGTCACCACCCGGATGATCGCGGGCTTTGTGGCGGTGATCCCGCTGTATGTGATCGGGCTGCTGTCCTCGTACTTCGCCGCGCGGACCATCACGACCGGCTATTACGGCCAGTCCACCGGCACCTACGACCACTACTTCCAGCAGTATCTGCCGCCGGTCGACGTGCTGTGGTCCTTCGGCAAGGTGGTCGTCTTCGCCATCGTGATCATCCTGGTGCACTGCTACTACGGCTACTACGCGAGCGGCGGACCGGCCGGCGTGGGCGTCGCGGTCGGCCGTGCCGTGCGGACGTCCATCGTCGCGATCAACATCCTCGACTTCTTTCTCAGCCTGGCGATCTGGGGCGCCAACACCACTGTCCGGATTGCGGGGTAGGCACCTATGACCAGACTTCCCAGGCCGGGGCGGACCGTGCGGCTGCGGCTGTACGGGGTCGTCTTCCTCGCCGTCATCGCCCTGCTGCTGTCGCTGACGGTCGCGGTCTACCAGCAGGTGTTCACCCCCGTCGTACGGATCACCCTGGAGGCCGGCACGCTCGGCAACCAGCTGGAGCCGCGCGCGGACGTCAAGCTGCGCGGGCTGCTCGTCGGCGAGGTGCGCGAGGTGCGCGCCGACGGGGAGAAGGCCACGCTCGGCATCGCGCTGAAGCCGGAGCACGTGCCGCTCATCCCGGCCGATGTGCACGCCCGGCTGCTGCCCAAGACGCTGTTCGGCGAGAAGTACGTCGACCTGGTCATCCCGGAGAGGCCGGGGTCGAAGGCGTCGCAGGGGTCGCAAGGGTCGCAGGGGTCGCAGGGGAAGTCCGCGTCAGCACAATCCGCGCCGGGCACATCGCCGGGGAGATCCGCGGTCCGGCACATCCGGGCCGGGGACGTCATCACCCAGGACCGCACGACGGTCGGCATGGAGATCCAGCAGCTGATGAACGATCTGCTGCCGCTGCTGCGCACGGTCCAGCCGGGCAAGCTGAACGCCACCCTGTCCGCGTTCGCCACCGCCCTGGAGGGGCGGGGCGACGCGATCGGCGGCAACCTCGTCCGCCTTGAGGACTATCTGCACCGGCTCAACCCGCATATGCCCTCCCTCCAGGAGGACATCTCGCGCTTCGCCGATGTCGCCGAGGTGTACCGCGACGCCGCACCCGACCTGCTGCGCATCCTGCGCAACACCCTCACCACCAGCGCGACGCTGGTCGAGCAGGAGGACCGGCTCGCCGCGCTGCTCACCTCGACCGCGACCGCGGCCGGAACCGCGGAAACCCTGCTCGACGAGAACGCGGAACGGCTGATCACCCTGGGCCGGGTCTCCCGTCCCACGCTGGCGCTGTTCGCCCGCTACTCGCCCCAGTACCCATGTCTGCTGGCGGGTCTCGTACGGCAGGAAGCAGCGTCCGAACAGGCTTTCAGGGGCGGAAAGATGCGGATCACCCTGGAAGTCGTCCATCCGCGAGCCCCCTACCGACCCGGCGAGGAACCGCGCTATGCCGAGCGTTCAGGACCGAATTGCAGAGGACTGCCCCATCCGCACGTGCCCGCGCCGCCTGCCAAGCTCGACGACGGCACCCGGCGGACGGGTTCGGGCGGCGGCGGCCCTCACGGCCCCGGCCTCGCGGTGTCCGGCACCCCGGCCGAGCAGCACGCCGTCGCCTCGCTCGTGGCCCCGGTCATGGGCGTGCCCGCCGACGAGGTGCCCGCGGTCACCACGCTGCTGTTCGGCCCGATGGCGCGCGGGACGGCGGTGAGCGTCGCATGAGCCGTACGAGCACCAGAACCGCCGCGCCCCAGCTGGTCAAGCTGAGCGTCTTCGCCGTGGTGACCGTGGCCGCGACCGCCGTGCTCGCCGCGACCATCGTCAACTTCTCCCTTGCGGCCAAGGATTCGTACACCGCCGTCTTCAGCGACGTCACCAGCCTGGAGGAGGGGGACGACATCAGAATCGCCGGGGTCAGGGTCGGCGAGGTGGAGGACATCAGGACGGTTGAGGACAAGGCCGAGGACCGGGAACTGGCCGAGGTCACCTTCACCGTCCGGCGCGACCGGCCGCTGCACGCCGGCACCCGTGCCGTCATCCGCTACCGCAGCCTGATCGGCCAGCGCTATATCGCGCTGACGGAAGGCCCCGGGGGCGACGAACGGCTGCGCCCCGGCGGCCGTATCCCGCTCTCCCGCACCGAGCCGGCGCTCGACCTCAACGCCCTGCTGAACGGCTTCAAGCCGCTGTTCGCCGCGCTCAGCCCCCAGGACATGAACCAGCTCGCCACCGAGATCGTCAAAACCCTCCAGGGCGAGGGCGGCACGGTGCGCAGTCTGCTCGCGCACACCGCGTCGCTCACCGCCACACTCGCCGAACGCGACCAGCTGATCGGCTCGGTGATCGACAATCTCAACGCGGTGCTCAGCACGGTGGACAAGCGAAGCGCCCGCTTCTCGCAGCTGATCGCCCAGCTGCAGCGGCTGATCTCGGGGCTCGCGGCCGACCGCAAGCCCATCGGGGAGTCCCTCGGCGACATCAACGGGCTCGCGGAGGCCGCCTCCGGGCTCCTCAAGGACGCCCGGCCGCCGCTGAAGAACGACATCGCCGAGCTGTCCCGGCTCACCGGGACCCTGAACGACCACGAGAAGACCGTGGAGGGCGTGCTGAAACGACTGCCCGGCAAGCTGAACAAGCTGACCGGCACGGCGTCGTACGGCTCCTGGTTCAACTTCTATCTCTGCGACTTCGACGGCCGGATCGTGCTGCCGGGAACGGACGAGGTCATCACTCCTGAACTCCATGTGGACCGGGCGAGGTGTGCCGGTTGATCCCCTTCCGAGACCGCAACCCCGTCGTGATCGGCGCCGCCGGGCTCACCGCCGTCACGCTGCTGATCACGGCCGCGTTCCATGTCGAGAGCCTGCCGCTGATCGGCGGCGGGCAGACCTACAGCGCCGCCTTCTCCGAGGCCGGCGGGCTCAAGCCCGGCGACGAGGTGCGGATCGCCGGCGTCAAGGTCGGCAAGGTCGACGGAGTCGGCCTGGACGGCGGCCATGTCAAGGTGACCTTCCGGATCGACGACGAGGACCGGAAGCTGGGGTCCCGCACCGGGGCGTCGATCCGCGTCAAGACGATCCTGGGCGCGAAGTATCTGGCGCTTCAGCCCAAGGGCGAGGGGCGGCTGAAGCCGGGCGGCGAGATACCGCTGAAGCGCACCGTGCCGGCGTATGACGTGGTGGAGGCGTTCAGCGACCTCACTGTGACGACCGAGCAGATCGACAAGGAGCGGCTGGCCGCCGCGCTGGACACGCTCTCCACGACCTTCGAGGACGCGCCCGACGAGGTGAAGGCCTCCATCCAGGGCCTGTCGAAGCTCTCCCGCACCGTGGCCTCCCGCGACGAAGCCCTGCGGACGCTCCTCGACCACGCCGACGGCGTCACCGGCGTGCTCGCCGAGCGGCGCAAGGAGTTCAGCAGGCTGGTCAGGGACGGCGACAAGCTGCTGGCGGAGATCCACGCCAGGCGCGAGGCCATTCACGCGCTGCTCAAGAGCTCGGTCGCGCTCAGCGTTCAGCTCTCCGGGCTCGTCAAGGACAACCGCCAGGCGATCGGGCCCGCGCTGAAACGGCTGAACACCGTGGTGCGGATGCTGGAGCGCAACCAGGCCAGTCTCGACCGCAGCGTCAGGCTGCTCGCGCCGTACGCCCGGGTCTTCACCAACACCCTGGGCAACGGACGCTGGTTCGACAGCTATATCCAGAACATGGTCGCCCCCACGCCGGTGGTCCCGCGAACGGGAGACTCCCGATGAAGCTTCCACAGCTCACGTTCACGCGACGCCTGCGCATCGGGCTCGCCGTCGCCCTCGCGGTCTGCGTCGCGGCCCTCGGCGTCGTATGGCTGCTGCCGCAGTCGCAGGCGGTCACGGTGACCGCGTACTTCCCCCGTACGGTCGGCATCTATCCGGGCTCCGATGTGCGGGTGCTCGGCGTGCGGATCGGCGAGGTCAAGGAGATCACGCCGGAGGGCGACCGGGTGCGGGTCGAGCTGGAGTACGCGGCCGAACACAAGGTGCCGCCGGACGCGCGCGCGGCCATCGTCAACTCCTCCGTCGTCAGCGACCGCTATGTGCAGCTGCTGCCCGTCCACCGCGGCGGTCCTGCGATGCGCAGCGGCGACGTCATCCCGCTGGACCGCACGGCCGTGCCGGTCGAGCTGGACCGGGTCTTCGACGGACTCCGCACCACGGCGGACGCGCTGGGGCCGCGGGGCGCCAACGAGGACGGCGCGCTGTCCCGGCTGCTGGCCGTCAGCGCGGACAACCTCCAGGGCCAGGGGGATCAGCTGCACCAGACGGTCAAGGACCTCTCCCAGGCCGTCACCACGCTCGCCGACGGACGGCAGGACCTGTTCGGGACTGTGCGCAACCTCCAGCTGTTCACCGCCACGCTGGCGGCCGATGACACTCATGTCCGGTCGTTCAACGACAACCTGGCCAAGGTGGCAGAGCAGCTGGCCGGGGAGCGCAAGGACCTCGCCGCCGCCATCTCCCATCTGGCGGCCGCGCTCGCCGATGTGTCGGAGTTCGTGAAACAGAACAAGAAGGACCTGACCGCCGATGTGAAGGGTCTGAGCAAGGTGACCCGCGTCCTGGTCAGCCAGCGGGCCGCACTTGAGGAGTTCCTCGATGTCGCACCCGCCGGGCTGTCCAATCTGCAGAACGCCTACAACCCTTCCGCCGGGACGCTGGACACCCGGAGCAACCCGGACGAGCCGCAGGACCCGGCGTCGCTGCTGTGCTCCCTGCTCAAGACGGCCGGTGAGACGGGCGGGGACGGCGGCGGCGACTGCGCGGACCTGAGGGAGCTGTTCGACTCGCTGCCGGCGCTGCCCGCGTCATCGGCGGGACAGGGCGCGACCGACAAGACGCTCGGCGGGATCCTGGAGGGCCACGGCGCATGAAGGCACGGCGTACGAAAACACGGCGCACGACGGTCCTGTGGGCCGCCGCCAGTTCACTGCTGCTGACCGGCTGCGAGTTCCACGGCCTGCACGATGTGCCGCTGCCCGGCGGCGCGGCGGCGGACGGCCGCAGCCACCGGGTCACGGTCGAGTTCCGCGATGTCCTCGATCTCGTCCCGCAGTCCACGGTGAAGGTCAACAACGTCACCGTCGGGGCCGTCGAGAAGGTGGAGCTGGACGGCTGGCACGCACGCGTACGGCTGCGGATCTCCGATTCGGTCCGGCTGCCGGCCAATGCGCTCGCCGAGATCCGGCAGACCAGCATGCTCGGTGAGAAGTATGTGGCGCTGTCGCCGCCGCCTGAGGGCGGCGGGGCGGAGCCGGTCGGCCGGCTGTCCGACGGCGACCGGATTCCGCTCGCCCGCAGCGGGCGCGACCCCGAGATCGAGGAGGTCCTCTCCGCGCTGTCGGCGCTGCTCAACGGCGGCGGAGTGGCCCAGCTCAAGACGATAACGACGGAGCTGAACAAGGCGCTCGACGGCCGCGAGGACCGGGTCAAGTCCCTGCTCTTTGAGCTGAAGACCTTCCTCGGCGGCCTGGACGCCCAGAAGAAGGAGATCGTCCGCGCGCTGGAGGGCATCGACAAGCTGTCCGCCACGCTCGCCAAGGAGAAGAAGACGATCGGGCAGGCTGTCACGGCCATGCCGCCCGCGCTCAAGGTGCTCGCCGACCAGCGCCCCAAGCTCACCGCCATGCTCCGGTCCCTGTCGGAGCTGGGCGTCACGGGCACCAGGGTGGTCAACGCGTCCCGGGACGATGTGATCGCCAATCTGCGGGCGCTCCAGCCGATCCTGAAGCAGCTCAACAAGGCGGGCGCGGATCTCCCCAACGCCCTGGAGCTGCTGACGACCTATCCGTTCCCGCGGAACGTGGTGGACGCGATCAAGGGCGACTACGTCAATCTCAAGGTCACCGCCGATCTGGACCTGCGCAGCCTCTACGGCAATCTGGCCGGGGACGGCGGGGCGCCGCCGCAGCCCGGCGACCCGGCCGCGCCCGCCCCCGAACTGCCCGAGGTCCCTGGGGGCCCTGAGCTGCCTGAGCTGCCCGGTCTGCCCACCGTGCCCGGCCTGCCCGAGTCCCCCGAGCTGCCGCAGGCCCCGCAGCCGCCGGGCACGCCGGACGGGCCGACCGCCCCGGACCTGCCCGGCGGCGAGGGAGACGGAGCCGGTGGCGGAGAGGGCGACGGAGACGCCGGCCTGACCTGTCTGCCGCTCTGCCCCTCGGCCCACCGCGCCTCGTACCAGAGCACATACGCCGCCGACGGCGGCTATCCGCCGGGCGTCGACGCCGCCCTCGCCGGGCTGCTGCTGAAGGGACTGCTGCCGTGATCACCCGTACGGTCAGAGCGCAGCTGCTCGCCTTCGCCCTCGTCACCGCCCTCGGCGTGTCCCATGTGGCCGCCGAGTACACCGGACTCGCCGACCGGCTGCTGGGCCGCGGCTACACCGTACGGGCCGAGTTCGCCGACTCCGGCGGCATCTACACCGGCGCGGAGGTCACCTACCGCGGGGTGCCCGTGGGCCGGGTGGGCGAACTGCGGCTGAGCGGCTCCGGGGGCGTCTCGGTGGAGCTTCGGCTGAAAGACTCCCCCGAGATCCCGGCCGACAGCCTCGCGGTGGTCGCGAACCGTTCGGCGGTCGGCGAGCAGTATGTGGACCTCCAGCCGCGCTCCGACGACGGCCCGCGTCTGCGGGACGGCAGCACGGTGCCGCGCCGCAACACACGGGTGCCCACGCCCGCCACAGAGCTGATCCTCAGTCTGGACCGGCTGGTGCGGTCGGTGGACAAGCAGGATCTGCGGATCACGGTCGACGAGCTGGGCAGGGCCTTCTCCGGCACCGGACCCCATCTGACCCGGCTGGTCGACTCGGGCAATGCGCTCGTGGAGTCGGCGTCCGACGCCCTCCCGGAGACCATCGCGCTCATCGAGGACTCACGGAAGGTGCTGAAGACCCAGACGGACCAGGAGTCGGCCATCAAGGGCTTTTCACGCGATCTGGCGGCCCTCACGGCACAGCTCAAAGCGAGCGACGGAGACATCCGGGCGCTGATGGGCAACGGCGCGTCGGCCGCACACGAGGTGAACGAGCTGCTGACGGCCAACCGTCCGCACCTCCCCGTGCTGCTGGGCAATCTGATCAGCGGCGGTCAGATCACCCTCGCCCGGCTGCCCGGCGTCGAACAGATGCTGGTCACCTTCCCGGTGGCAGTCGCGGGCAGCTACACGGTGCTGCCGGGCGACGGCACCACCCACTTCGGCATGGTCGTGAACGCCGACGATCCGCCGCCGTGCCGTCAGGGGTACGGAACCCAGCGCCGCGACCCCGCCGACACCTCCGACCGCCCGGCCAACACGGACGCCCGCTGCACCGAGCCGCGCGGCAGCGACACCTCCGTGCGCGGCGCCCAGAACGCCCCCCGCGCGGGGGCCGCACCAGGCGGCTCGGCGGGCGCGGGCCAGCTGGGCGGGGCCGGCCGTCAGCCCGTCCAGATCGGTTCCACAGGCGGTGCACAGAGCACATTCGGAAAGGACTCCTGGCAATGGCTGCTCGTCGGTCCCATGGCATAACCCGCATCCGCCGCGTCACACGGGTCATCCGCCTCCCCCGCGTCCGCCGTGTCCCCCGCGTCCGCAGCGCCCGCAGCGCCCGCAGCGCCCGCCGCGTCCTGCTGCGCCCGGCGGTCACCGCGGCGCTGGCCGTCCTGGCCGTCGCGCTGACGGCCGCGTCCGGATGGCTCGGCGTCCAGGTGTACGAGCGCCGGACGGCGGACCAGCGGCACCAGGACATCCTGGCCGCGGCCCGGCAGTCGGCGCTCAACTTCACGTCGCTCGACTACCGGCACTACGACCGGGACAGCAAGAACGTCCTGAGCGGCGCGACCGGAGACTTCAAGGAGCAGTTCTCGGCGCAGACGGAGCAGCTGACGAAGCTCGTCGCCGAGAACCAGTCGGTCTCCGAGGGCCGGATCCTCGACGCGGGCATCGTCCGGGCGGACGAACGGTCCGCCCGCGTCCTGGTGGCGGCGGACAGCAAGGTCACCAATGTCGCCACCCCCGAGGGCGCCGCCCGCAACTACCGCCTTCAGCTCGACCTCGTCCTTGAGGACGGACGGTGGCTGACGTCCGACGTCGCCTTCGCCGGCTGACCCGCCCCACCCTGAGCCCGCCCTTGAGGAGAAACACCATGGCGAACCGATCCGTCCGCGTGGCGGCGGCCGCGCGCGCCGCGGCCAAGCGGTCCGAACGCGCCCAGCGCGCCGACGAGCCGGGGTCCGGGGCAAAACCGGCCGTCAGCACCGGGACCGAGCCCCGGTCTCCGGCCGCCCGCCCCCGCGGCCGGCGGAGCGCGGTGCTCAGCGGCGCGCTGGCGCTGCTGGTCGTACTGGCCCTGGCCGCCGGCGCCGTACTCGCCTGGCAGTACCGCCAGGCCGAACGCACCGCCCAGGCCCGTGCCTCCGCGCTGGCCGCCGCCCGCGAGGCGGCACCGGTGATCCTGTCGTACGACCACCGCCACCTGGACCGCGACTTCGCCGCGGCCCGCCGCCATCTCACCGGCGACTTCCTCGACCAGTACGGCAAGACCACGAAGACCGTCGTCACCCCCACCGCCACGAAGTACCGCGGCACCGTCAAGGCCACCGTCGCCACGCCCCCCAACGGCGACGACGCCCCCGCGGCCTCGGTGGTGTCGGCCACACCGGACAAGGCGGTGGTGCTGCTCTTCGTCAACCAGGTCACCACCAGCACCCGGCTCTCCACGCCCCGTCTCGACCTCAACCGCGTCCGGATGACGCTGGTCAGCACCCCGGACGGCTGGAAGGTCAGCGCCGTGGACGCGCTGTGACGCGGGCGGAGCCCACCTCCCCGTACGCGTACGGACGCTGCGCCACCGCGCACACCGCCCGAAAGGCGGTCTCGATGCGGCCCGCTGCCTCGAAGTAGCGTTCGAGCCGCTGAAGGAGTGCGTCGGAGCGAAGGCCAGGGAGGCCGCCATGGCAGACCCGTCCCGTGTGGTGATAGACCCGACCGGACGCGACATCCACGAGGAAGCCGCCCGCATACGCGCGCACGGGCCGCTCACCCGCGTCGAACTCCCCGGCGGAGTCGAGGCGTGGGCGGTCAGCGCGCCTGAGGTGCTCAAGGAGCTGCTCACCGATCCACGCGTCTCCAAGGACCCGCGCCGCCACTGGCCCGCCTGGATCGACGGCGAGATCTCCCCCGAGTGGCCGCTGTTCACCTGGGTCGCGGTGGAAAACATGTTCACCGCCTACGGCGACGAGCACAAAAGGCTGCGCACACTGGTCGCCAAGGCGTTCACCGCACGCCGAACCGCCGCGCTGCGGCCGCGCGTCGAGGAGATCACCGCCGGCCTGCTGGACCGCGTCGCCGAGGCGGGGCGGGACGGCGGCGTGGTGGATCTGCGGGAGATGTACGCCTATCCGCTGCCGATCCAGGTGATCAGCGAGCTGTTCGGGCTGCCCGAGGACAAGCGGGAGGCGCTGCGCGCCATCGTGGACAGCATCTTCCACACCTCCGCCGACCCCGAGGAGGTCACCGCCACCTACGCCCGGCTCTACGCCGTCCTGGGCGAACTCGTCGCCGCCAAGCGGGAGTCGCCCGCCGACGACATGACCAGCGCACTGATCGCCGCACGAGACGACCAGGGCGGCGCCCGGCTCAGCGAACAGGAGCTGCTCGGCACCCTGCTCCTGATGATCGGCGCGGGCCATGAGACGACGGTCAATCTCATCGACAACGCCATCCACGCCCTGCTCACCCACCCCGAACAGCTCGCCCTGGTGCGGGAGGGCCGCGCCTCCTGGGACGACGTCATCGAGGAGAGCCTGCGCCATGACGCGCCGGTGGCCAGTCTGCCGCTGCGGTACGCGGTGGAGGACATCGAGGTGCCCGGCGCACCGGTGATCCGCAAGGGGGAGGCGATCCTCGCCGCGTACGCCGCCGCCGGCCGCTGCCCCGAGCGCCACGGCAAGGACGCCGGCCGCTTCGACGTCACCCGCCCTGACAAAGAGCATCTGGCCTTCGGCCATGGCGTCCACTTCTGCCTGGGCGCGTCGCTGGGCAGGCTGGAGGCCCGGATCGCGCTCCCCGCGCTCTTCGAGCGATTCCCCGGACTCGCCCTGGCCGTCCCGTCCGAAGAGCTGCGTCCGGTGGACTCGTTCATCTCCAACGGACATCAGGCCCTGCCCGCACGGCTCGGCGGTCAGCCGCCCTGGTAGGGCGTTGTGCACACCAGCGTCGCGCCGTTGTGCACCAGCCAGGCCCAGTACGGCGTGCTGTCGCCCGGCGTGCGCAGGCAGTTGTGGCTGCCGGCGCCGGGCGGGGCCTGATAGACGCCGGTGATGTGCAGGATGCGGTTGTACCGGGCGGGGAGGCTCGTGCTGCGGCAGTCGACCAGCGACATCGGGGCCAGGGAGATCCGGTCGCCCGTCTGCCGGCCGAGCATGCAGTAGAAAGGGCGGTAGATGCGGGTGAGGCAGAGCCGGGTGGTCTCACCGCTGCTCGGGGAGCGGTAGCCCCAGTAGGCCTCTCCCGTGCCGGTGGGGCAGGAGCCACTGGTGACACGGGTGACGCGGACGTTGGCGTTGCCGCTGAAACAGGACACCGCGGCGGGCGGCACGTCGGTGTTCCACCGGATGGAGTCGCCGCCGTATCCGGTGTCGTAGACCGGGAGGCAGTCGCCGGGCGACACGGCCTTGAACGCGGCCTGGGTGGGGTCCGGGGCGGGGTCGGTCTGCGGGGTGTCCCGTGCGCTGGGGCTCTTGTCACCACGGGTGTACGAGCCGTCGGACGCCCCACGCGGCGATCCACTGGACGACCCGCCCGACGAACCGAGCGAACTGCCGCTCGTCGAGCCGGAGGAGTGGTCGCTCTCCCAGGGCTGCCAGACCAGCAGGGCGACCACCAGCAGCACGGCGGCGACCCAGCCGCCGCCGCGGCCGGATGAACGGGGCCGGGAGGGCGGCGCCGAAGGCCGCGCCGACGGCCACCCCGGTACGGGCCCCTGCGGGCCGGGGCGTTGCGGCACAGGCCGCTGGGGGCCGGGCTGCTGCGACGCACGCGACCGCGGCGCAGGCCCCTGCGGCGGGCCGGGGCGCTGCGGCGCAGACGGCTGCGGTGTGCGCTGCTGCGGACCCGGCTGCCGCGACGCAGACCCCTGCGGACCCGGCGGCCGCGGTGCGGCCGCCCTGCGCAGCTCCGCCTCCCGGCGGCGGCGGGCCTCGCGCGCCTTCCTCTCCCGCTCGCGGCGCGCCGCCCGCTCCCCTGGGGCGAGGAGCGTCGGCGCGGGGGGAGGCAGCGGCCGGGTGGGCCCTTCGGATGCCGGGGGCGGGGCCGCCGCGCCGAGCGCCCGCCCATGCGCCTCGTACGCCTCGATCATCGCCGTCCACTCCACCGGCAGCCAGCGCCGTCCGCTCCGCAGCGCGGCCGTCCGGTCGAGCGTCTCCAGGGCGCGGCCCACGAGCTGGGCGGGCCGGGGCCGGTGCTCCGGGGCGACGGCCAGACAGGGCCGGACCAGCGGGTCCAGTTCCCGGGGCAGCCCCGTCAGATCCGTCCTGCCCGCCTGGACGAGGGCCAGCAGGGCCATCGCTCCGAGCCCCTCCGGGTAGGGCGGGTGGCCGACGGCGAGGTGGAAGAGCGTCGCGCCCAGCGCGTACACATCGGATGCCTCGCTGCTCGGCTCACCGCGCGCCTGTTCCGGCGAGGTGAAGGGGATGGTGCCCAGCGTCAGCGAGGTACGGGTGAGGTCGACGGCGTGCGAGATGCCGAAGTCGATGAGCAGGGGGCCGGTCAGGGGCAGCAGGATGTTCTGGGGCTTGACGTCCCGGTGGATGACGCCCTTGGCGTGCAGGGCGAGCAGCGCCTGCACGGCCCCCGCCGCGATCGACGGCGCGGCCCACGCCGGCAGCGGCCCGGCGTCGCGGACCAGGTCGGACAGCGCGGGGGCCGGTATGTACTCGATGGCCATCCAGGGCCGCGGGGCGTCCGGGTCGGCGGCCAGCACCCGCGCCGTGTAGGCGCTGTCGATCCGCTGCGCCAGCCTGACCTCCCGCGCGAACCGCTGCCGGTCGGTCGCGCCCACGACCCCCTCGGCGAGCAGCGTCTTGACCGCGACGAGCGGCCCGCCCGCGGCGGACCTCGCCAGATAGATCCGCCCCATGCCCCCGGAGGTGAGCCGCCACAACAGACGGTAGTCGCCCAGCGCTTGCGGATCGTCGTCCCCGAGCCGCCCGATTCCTATGCCGGCCATCCCTCGCCCCCCACCCGCCCCGATGCCCGCCCCGCCCGATAGTGGCACGCGGACGGCCACGCTGCTTCCGGTAGCGCGCCTTCCGCTACGGCTACCGCCGGTACGCCCGCATCGGGCGGTACGGCTGCATCCAGCGGGGCTACCTCCGGGTACGTAAGCGCCCTCACATACCTCCGCCGCCCGGCGCTCCTAGCGTCGGCGGCGTACGAGGCACACAGCCCGACAGCACGATGTGACGCGCAGCGAAAGGAACCGCATCATGACCACTGCCATGCAGGTGTCGCCCAGAACAGCCGTCATCCCCGTCCACGCGATGTGGGGGGCGGCCGCAGGGCTGGCAGGGGGCGTCGGCATGGGCGTCTGGATGTCGGTGTCCCGGCCGGTGATGGACACCGCCATGATCACCATGGTCGCCGGTCTCCTCGGCTCGGCCAACGCCTTCGCCGGGTGGCTGATCCATCTGTCCATCGCCGTGTTCGCGGGCGTCGGGTTCGGCGTCGCGCTGGGGCAGTTCGCTCAGCGCCTTGCGCCGGCCGCCGTCCTCGGGCTCGTCTACGGAGCGCTGTGGTGGGCCCTCGGCGCTCTGTGGATCATGCCGGCCAATATGGGCATGCCCGTCTTCGACTGGAACGATGTGACCGCTTCCAGCCTCGGGGCCCATCTGGTGTTCGGCCTGATCGCCGGAGCGGTCTTCGCCGCGGTCGCCCGGGCGGCGGGCGGCGCGGCAGGGGGCGCGGCGGGCGAGGCGATCGGCCGGTCCTGAGGATGACCCGAAGAGCGCCTGCCGCGTCAACGCCCCGGCCCGGCCGCGCCGGGGCATCCCGCGCGGACCGCTACTGTCTCACCGACAGCGCCGGGGCGCTGGCCGCACCGGCGTGGGGCGCGGCGCCGCCGCCGTGGGCGCCGGGACGACGCGAGGAGCCGCACCGTATGACTGACGCCGGCGAGGACGCCGACAAGACCTGGTGCATCGCGGAGGTCGACATCTTCCGCGATCTCAGCGAGCGGGAGATGGACGCCATCGCGGCCGCCGCTCCGATGAAGGCGTACAGCACGGGCGAGTTGCTCTACTCCCCGGCGCAGCCGTCCGAGGTGCTGTTCATCCTCAAGAAGGGCCGCGTGCGGATCTTCCGGGTCTCCGCCGACGGCCGTGCCCTCACCACGGCGATCATCACCCCGGGCACGATCTTCGGCGAGATGGTGCTCCTCGGGCAGCGGATGCACGACAACTTCGCCGAGGCGCTCGACGATGTCACCGTATGTGTGATGAGCCGTGCCGACGTCCACCGTTTTCTGCTCTCCGACGCGCGGATCTCCGCACGCATCGCCGAGATCCTCGGCCGCCGTCTCACGGACCTTGAGCAGCGGCTGTCCGACAGCGTGTTCAAGTCCGTGCCGCAGCGCATCGCCACCACGCTGCTCACGCTCGCGGCCGAGCGCCGGCCGCGTGTCCTGGGCGCCCGCGGCCCGCAGATCGCCCTGACCCACCAGCAGATCGCGGCCCTCGCGGGCACCTCCCGCGAGACCACCACCAAGGTCCTGCGCGACTTCGCCGCCCAGGACCTGATCCGCCTCGCCCGCGGCCGTATCACCGTCCTGGCACCCGAACGCCTCAAGGACCGCGCAGGCTGAGCACCCCCCTGGGAGCGGCGGCTCGCCGCGCCGGCCGTCGGGCCCTAGCGTCGTACCGGGCGACACGGGACGTACCGGACGCACAGGCACGCGGACACACGCGGACAGAGGGCACACAGGCACACGGGCACAGCAGAGAGGCGCGGACCATGGCGTGGCGGCTGGGGCGGACGGGGCGGGTGGCGGCAGTGGCCGGGGCGGCGGTCGGCGGGGTGGCGGCTGCCGCGTACGCGGGGCTGGTGACCGGGGCGGCGCCCCTCGACGTGGGAGCCGGGCGGCGGCTGCGGCCGCTGGGACCCCAGAGCGTGGACATCCGCGCACCGCGCGAGGTGGTCTTCGATGTGATCGCGCAGCCGTATCTGGGGCGGGCCACCCGGGCGATGCGCAAGAAGGTCGAGGTGCTTGAGCGGGGCGTCGACCTGGTGCTCGCCGCGCACTTCACGCCTGTCGCCGGCGGACGGCTGACGGCGCGGACCGTGGAGACCGTGCACTTCACCCGCCCCGAGCGGGTCGGGTTCCGGCTGGTGCGCGGGCCGGTGCCGTACGTCGTGGAGTCCTTCGAGCTCAGCCCGCTCGGCGAGGAGGGACGGACCCGGCTGCTCTACACGGGGGAGCTGGGCACGGACCTGTGGGGCCTCGGCCAGTGGTGGGGCGGGCTGGTCGCCCCGCGCTGGGAGGCGACCGTCGCCGCCTCGCTGACGGCGGTCAGGGAAGAGGCCGAGCGCCGCGCCCGTCGGTGAGCGCGGTTACCGTTCCGGACCGCCCGCCGGGAATAGCGTGCACTCATGGTGCTGCGGATCGTGCTGGGCGCGCTGTACGCCGCGATGGCCGCCGGGCAGCTTGCCTCCGTACGGGAGATGCCCGGCATCCTCGCCGCGTACGGGCTGGTCCACGGCGCGGCGGCGACGGCGCTGGCCGCGGGGCTGATCGCCGGTGAGCTGGTGTGCGCCGCGTGGTTCCTGGGCCGTCCTCGGTCACGGGCGAGCGCGCCGGTGTGGGTGTTCACGGGCGTCGCCCTCGTCTGGGCGCTGCTGGCCGCACAGGCGTTCGCACGCGGGCTGACCGTCGCCAACTGCGGCTGCTTCGGCGTCTATCTGACGCAGCGGCTCTCCTGGTTCGTCCTCGTCCAGGACGCGCTGCTGCTCTGCTACGCGGGGCTTCTGCTGTACGGGACCCGCCGCCGTCCGGCCCCCCGGGCCGCCGCCGGGGCACCCGGCCACCACGCTCCCCCAACTCCCCCAGCTCCCCCCGATCGGAGGCCTTCCGGATGACCGAGCCACACACGACGAGCGACGCGCCGGCCGCGCGCAAGAGGGACCGGGACGAGGTGTTCGCGGAGTTCACCCGGTCGATCTGCCCGGTCTGCAAGACCCCCGTCGACGCCCAGGTCAACCTCCGCGACAACAAGGTCTATCTGCGGAAACGCTGCCGCGAGCACGGGGAGTTCGAGGCGCTGGTGTACGGGGACGCCGAGGAGTACCTGCACTCCGCCCGGTATAACAAGCCCGGCACGATCCCGCTGGCCTTCCAGACCGAGGTGAAGGACGGCTGCCCCAGCGACTGCGGGCTGTGTCCTGAGCACAAGCAGCACGCCTGCCTCGGCATCATCGAGGTCAACACCGGCTGCAACCTCGACTGCCCGATCTGCTTCGCCGACTCGGGGCATCAGCAGGACGGTTACACGATCACCCACGAACAGTGCGAACGGATGCTGGACGCCTTCGTGGAGTCCGAGGGGGAGGCGGAGGTCGTGATGTTCTCCGGCGGAGAGCCCACGATCCACCGGCACATCCTCGACTTCATCGACCTCGCCCAGAAGCGCCCCATCCGCAGCGTCACCCTCAACACCAACGGCATCCGGCTGGCGACCGACCGGAGGTTCACCGCCGAACTGGGCGAGCGCAACCGCGCCCCCGGCCGGTCGGTGAACGTCTACCTCCAGTTCGACGGGTTCGAGCGACGCACACATCTGGAGATCCGGGGCCGTGATCTGCGTACGCTCAAGCAGCGGGCGCTCGACAACTGCGCCGAGGCCGGGCTGACCGTCACGCTCGTCGCCGCCGTCGAGCGCGGCCTCAACGAGCATGAACTGGGCGCGATCGTCGAGTACGGCATCGACCACCCCGCTGTCCGCTCGGTCGCCTTCCAACCGGTCACCCACTCCGGCCGGCACGTCCCCTTCGACCCGCTGAACCGGCTCACCAACCCCGACGTCATCCGGCTCATCGCCGAACAGCGCCCGCAGTGGTTCCGCAGGGACGACTTCTTCCCCGTGCCGTGCTGCTTCCCGACCTGCCGGTCCATCACCTATCTGCTCGTCGACGGGGAACCGGGCAACCGGACCGTGCTGCCGGTGCCCCGGCTGCTGAACGTCGAGGACCACCTCGACTACGTCACCAACCGCGTCCTGCCCGACCCCGCCGTCCGCGAGGCCCTGGAGAAGCTGTGGTCGGCCTCGGCCTTCATGGGCACGCAGACCACCGGGGAGAAGCTGCGGACCGCCGCCGGGGCCGCGGCCGAAGCTGCCGCCGCGACTGCCGCCGAGGCCCTCGGCTGCGGGCCGGACACCTGCGGCATCGATCTGCCCCAGGCCGTCAGGGAGCTGGATGACAAGGCGTTCATGATTGTGGTGCAGGACTTCCAGGACCCCTACACCCTCAACGTCAAACAGCTCATGAAGTGCTGCGTCGAGGAGATCACCCCCGACGGCAGGCTGATCCCGTTCTGCGCGTACAACTCCGTCGGCTACCGGGAGCAGGTCCGCGCCCAGCTGTCCGGCGTGCCCGTGGCCCCCGTCGCGCCCAACGCCCTGCCCCTCGCGGACCGCCTGACGCCCACCCCGTACGGCTCCAGGACATTGAAGCCGCCGACACCGCCGACACCGCCGTCGCCGCCGAAGGGGGACGACTCCCCGTGAACGACGAACACGACGCCCTCAAGGCGTGCTGCGCCGCCGCCTACCACTCCTCCGACGTCGTCGCGCTGCTGCTCGGCGACGCGTACCACCCCGGCGGCGCCGCCCTGACCCGCCGCCTCGCCGACGCCCTGGCCATCGCGCCGGGCGAGCGCGTGCTGGACGTGGCGTCGGGGCGCGGCGCCACGGCCCTGCTGCTCGCCGACGAGTACGGGGCCGAGGTGGACGGCGTCGACTACTCACCCGCCGCCACCGCCCTGGCCCAGGGCGCCGCCCGCGCGGCGGGGCTGGCCGACGGCGTCCGCTTCACGACCGGGGACGCCGAACGGCTGCCGTACCCGGACGGAGCGTTCGACGCGGCGGTGTGCGAGTGCGCGCTGTGCACCTTCCCCGACAAGGCGCGGGCCGCCGCGGAGTTCGCGCGGATCCTGCGGCCCGGCGGGCGGCTGGGCCTGACCGACGTCACCGCCGACACCACCCGGCTCCCGCCGGAACTCACCGGCCTGACCGCCCGGATCGCCTGTGTCGCCGACGCCCTGCCGCTGGCCGGGCCCACCGGATACGAGCGCCTCCTCGCGGACGCGGGGCTCCGCACGACCGCCGTGGAACGCCACGACGACGCGCTGCTACGCATGGTCGACCAGATCGAGGCACGGCTGACGCTGCTGCGGATGACCGCCCCGGCCCGGCTCCACGACGCGGGCGTCGACCTCGACGCCGCCCCGGCCGTCCTCGCCGCGGCACGGGCCGCGGTCGGGGCGGGGGTGCTGGGCTATGCGCTGCTCGTGGCGGTGAGGGTGTAGGCGGTGTGCGGCGGACACGGCCCATGTCCGGGGGCCCAGGCGGGCGCCGTCGGCCGAGGCTCCGGCCACTCGGGGAGGGGGCGGAAGCAGCGGGTCCGCCCGGTGGCCGGGGCGTCGTGCGGGCCGGGCCGCCAGCCCGCAGGGAGCAACAGGTCCGCCGGGAGTGCCGGGAGCTCCGGGAAGACGCGTACGGGGACCGAGCCGCGGGGCAGCGGCCGGGGCGCTCCCGTCGCGCCGTACACCGCGCCGCACACCGCACCGCCCCGGCGTCCCGTCAGTCGCCCTTGCGGAACAGCTCCGAGAGCCGTTCGCCGGTCTGGTGCGGCAGCGGTCCCGCGGGCTCCGCGCCGGCCGCGCCGCCCGCGCCCGTCGTGTCGATCAGGCCGGTGAGCGCGGCCAGCTCCCTGCCGTGCACGTCGACCGCGGCTTCGGCGAGGACGGCCAGGGCGTCGACCGCCTCACGGGCACGGGCGCGGGCGACCGCCGCGGCCGTCAGCGCGATCGCCGCGGCGGGCCACCACCACGCGGCGAGGACCGCATAGCCGGCCGCCCAGGCGGCGAGCCGGCAGGCGGCGGCGAAGGAGTCGCGGGCCACGCCGATCTGCCGCTGGGCGGGCTCGGCGAGCACCAGCCACAGCCGTGGCCACAGCGCCACCAGATCGATCCCGTACACCTCCGCCACGCGCTGTGCGGCGGCCTGCATCCGGTCGCCGCACCAGGTGGGCCGGGACGGTTCGGCCGGGGCGATGCGGTCCCTGGCGCGGTAGCGGCGCTCGATCTCCTCCGGGGGCGTCCGGGCGTCCCTGATCGCCGCGATCCGCGCGGCGTCCGCCCGGCGCCAGCGCTCCCCGCGCCGGCGGACCAGGGCGCGGGACAGCGGGTCCGCGGCGTCCCGCAGCCACAGCCGTTCGAGCGCCGCGCCCAGGAACTGCGCGGCCAGCGTGGCCGCCGAGGCGAGCAGCAGCCCCGCGGCCGCCAGCACCGCCGCCGTGCCGGGCCGGTCGGCCGCGGGCCGCCGGGCCAGCGCGTCCAGGCTGTCGGCCAGTCGGTCCACGTCGTGCCAGTGCGCATGCCCGAGCGTGCCGCCGACCGCACAGGCCCCGAGGAACAGCGCGCCGGGCAGCAGGAGTTGATTGAGCCAGCGCTCGGCCAGCCTGCCGCCGAGCGTCGTCAGCAGCGGGTTCACGGCGTGCCGCGGAGTGATTCCCGGTGCATGCGCACCCCGTGGACCGCGCACTTGGGAGGCAGCCGCAGATCGGGCGCGGGCTCGCGGCGCGCGCACGGCAACGCGCCTGGGCAGCGCGCCACCTTGATCACACGGCGGAGCCCGGGCGGGGCCGGGGAAGGCGAGGCGGCATGGCTGCGCGAGCGGCCGCGCAGGCCGCGTGCGTCGCCCGCGCGGCGCAGCGCCTCGTCCAGCTCCTCGAATGCCGCGCGGAGTTCGGCCCGGTCGGCATGGCCGGCGAGCAGCAGCGTACGGGCGCGGGCGGCGGCTTCACGCGACGCCTGGTCCGCGGTCCCCGCGCCGCGCTCACCGAGCAGCGCGCACAACGCTCCTGCCCACTCGGCCAGTTCACGGTCCAGTTCCGGTGCGTCCATGACCGTAAGTGTGTCGCAGGCGCACGCTCCGTGGGGTAAGAGTGAAGGAAGGGGATATGGCGGGGGTCGGGTGACGGGGGACGGGGGCCGGGATGGCGAGCGCGGAACGGGACCGGTGGCTGCGGGCCGTACGGGAACGTGTGGCGCGGGCAGCCGAACAGCGCGATCCGCAGCCGCTGTTCGCGGAGGAGGCAGACGCCGAACTGGCCGGACTGCTGTCCTCCGCGGAGGTGACGACGGACCTTGAGGCCCGGCACGCGGCGGGGTGGCTGTACTGGGGGCGGGCCACGGCCCTGCCCCAGGGGTGGGGCCGTGCGGCGGGCTCCTGCGCCGGGATGCTGCTGCTGCCGGTGTGGGCGGCCGATCCCGCCGCCGTTCCGGAGGAGCTGGCCGCGGGCTTTGCGGCGAAGGGCGTCCCGCCGCGTCCGGGCCAGAACACGGACGGCTCGCCCCGCCCGCCCGGCATCCCCCGCGCGAACGACACGCCCTCCGCGGACGGGCCCGCCGAGTGGTCGGCGCTCTGCGTCGCCGCTGTCATCGCCGCCGAGGGGCGGAAGGAGATCCTTCCGGCGGACGCCCCCGCCTTCGAGCGGGATGTCCAGCGGGCGGCCGAGGAACTGACGGCCATCGGACAGGAACAGGAGGAACTGCTGGGCACAAGCATCGCGGCCGGCACACTGGCCCTCCTCGCCACCCCGCGCGACCACCCCGCCCACCCCACCCGCACCTCCGACCTCGCCCATGCCTTCGCCGTGGCGGCCCGCTGCCACCAGGACCGTGCGGCTCTGGACATCGCCATACGCATGGAGCACGACGCGCTCAAGCGAAGGCCCGCGGACGACCCCGACCGGCTGGCGGGGCTGAACAACCTGGGCCTGATGCTGACCGAGCGCTACGAGCAGGCGTACGGCGGGATCTGCGACCCCGAGGACCTGGACGAGGCGATCGGCATCGCCCGCGACGTCCTGGAACTGGCCGGAGAGCGGCATCCGCGGCACGCGGGCTATCTCAGCACCCTCGGGTACGCCCTGATGCTCCGGCTCCGCCGGGAGGGCGGCAGCGCCGACGACTACGACGAGACCGTCGAG
Source organism: Streptomyces sp. PR69 (assembly GCF_026420845.1). Classification (GTDB taxonomy): domain Bacteria; phylum Actinomycetota; class Actinomycetes; order Streptomycetales; family Streptomycetaceae; genus Streptomyces. The sequence continues at coordinate 208,655 of NZ_JAOWCB010000002.1, forward strand.
CTGCTGCGGCGCGCGGCGCCCGGCGACCCCCAGGGACCCGGAGCGGGCCACGCCAACCTCGGCTCCGCTCTCGTCATGCGCCATGAGCACACGGGCGACCCGCGGGACCTGGAGGCGGCCATCGCGACGCTGCGGCAGGCCGGCGCACTGCCGTGGGCCGACCCCCGGGAGAAGGTCCGGCTGCACAACATGCTGGGCACGGCGCTGCGCAAGCGGTCGCGGCAGACGGGCGACGCCGCCGACCTCCACGCCGCGGTGGACTGGCTGCGCACGGTCCTGACGGACGCCGGGCAGATCACCCCGCGCACGGTCAGCAGGCTCGTCAACCCCGCGATCGCGCTCCAGGCCCGCTACGACAGGCTCGGCGACCCGGCGGACCTGGACGAGGCCGCGGCGCTGCTGCGCCGTGCGGTCGACGTCCTGCCGCAGGGGCACCCCGAACGCAGCTCCGTCCTGGACAGCCTCGCCGTGACGCTGCTCAGCCGCCACCTGGACTCCGGCGACCACGCGGCGCTGGAGGAGGCCGTACGGGCCGGGCGGGAGGCGGTACGCGGCACCCCCGGGGGCCACGACATGCTGGGCACGCGACTGCTGAACCTCGGCGGCCTGCTGACGGCCCGCCACCACCTCTCCGGCGACAGCTCCGACATACAGGAGGCGCTGGAGTGCCGCCGCCGAGCCGTCGAGCTGCCCGGCCTCGCCCCCTCCGCACGGGCCACGGTGCTGGCCGCGGCCGGAATGGCGCTGACCCAGCAGCCGGAGCAGCTGACGGACCTGGCCGCCCTCGACGAGGGGATCAGCCATCTGCGGGCTGCCCTGAAGCTCACCGAACCGGGCAACGTCCTGCTGCCGCAGCGCCGCCACAATCTGGCGATCGCCCTCATGACGCGCGCCGCACGCCGTGGGCGGGGGCGCGGGGATCTCCGGGAGGCGGGGAAACTGGCGGAGGCCGCCTATGCCGCACTGCCCGAGGGCTCACCGGACCGGGCGTCGGCCGCGGCGGTGCTCGCGGTGCTGCGAACCATGCGTCTGAACCGGTTCTCGACGCGCGAAGAGGTGGACGAGGTGATCGCGCTGGCGCGCGGGGCCGTCGACGCCACCCCGCCCGGCCATGCCCTGCGGTCGCTGCGGCTGCTCAAACTGGGCTGGCTGCTCCAGTTCCGCCATGAGCTCCGCCATGAGCACAGGGGCGGCGTTTCCGGCGACCTCGCGGCGGCGGCCGACGCCTTCCGGGAAGCCGCCCGAGCCGTGCAGTGTCCCGCCTCGACCCGCCTGGAGGCGGCACGGGAGCATGGCCGGCTGTGGGCGGCGCAAGGGCGCTGGCGGGAGGCGCTGGAAGGTTTCACCTCGGCCGTGGACCTGCTGCCGTCACTCGCCCCGCGCCATCTGACGCCGGACGACCAGGAGTTCTGGCTGAGCCAGGTCGTGGGCCTGGGCGCGGACGCCGCGGCCTGCGCGGTGCGCTGCGGCGACGCGGGGCTGGCGGCACGGCTGCTGGAACAGGCACGCGGAGTCCTGCTGTCCCAGGCCTTCGACGCGGACAGCGACCTGACCAGCCTGCGGGAGAAGGCGCCGGAACTGGCCGAGCGCTTCGTACGGCTGCGGGACCAACTGGACTCGGCGGCGGAGGCGGAGTTCCTCACGGGGTCCGCGGCGGCTGCCGACACCGTACTCGCCGGGCGCGCCGCCCCGGCCGGGCCCACGGGGGCCGCCGGGCCGGTGGAGCGCACCGGGCGCACAGAGCACACCCCTGCTTCCGAACCTTCCGGAACCGCCGGACCTGCCGAACCCAGCGGGGCCGCCGAGACTGCCGGTCCGGCCGGACCCAGTCGGCCCTCCGGACCAGAAGGACACGCTGCGGCAGACGGACCTGCAGGGCGCGCCGGAGCAACCGGGCCGACGGCTGCCGCCGCATCCGGCTGGCACCCCGACCCGGACGGGAACGCGGGAGCCGCTGGAACAGCCCGGCTCACCGGGGCCGCCGGGCGCGGCGTGCCCGGCGTGCCCGGCGTGCCCGGTGCGGGCGGCGCGGGCGGTACGGGCGGCGCGGGCGGTACGGGCGGTACGGGCGGCGCGGGCGGCGTGCCCGGTGCCGATGCGCGGCGGCAGCTCGCGGGCGCATGGCAGGAGCTGACCGACCGCATCCGCGCCGCGTACCCGGAGCTGCGGCTCTTCCGGCCGGTGCGCGAGTGGGACGAGGCCGAGCTGCGCGCCTCGGCCGACGCGGGTCCGGTGGTCCTGGTCAGCGTCTCGGAGTACGGAAGCTGCGCGCTGCTGGTCACCAGCCGTGCCATCGAGGCCGTGCCGCTGCCCGGAGTGACTCCGTCCGCCGCGGCGGAGCGGACCCGGCTGTTCCAGGACGCGCTGGCCCGGCTGGCCGCGCCCGACTGCACGCATGAGCAGTCCGTCCGCGAACAGCGCACGGTACGGGGGGTGTTGTCCTGGCTCTGGGCAGCGGTCGCAGGACCGGTGCTGCACCGCCTCGGCCTGGCCGGTCCCCCGCCTCCGCCCGGCAGTCGGCTGCCGCGCATCTGGTGGTCGCCCGGCAGCGCCCTTGGCGCGCTGCCGCTGCACGCCGCCGCCCCGGACGACGGCGCGCCCGGTGCGCCGGACCTGGCGGTGTCCTCGTATACGCCCACTCTGCGGGCGCTGCGGCACGCCCGTGAGCGCGAGGCGGCGCTCGCAGCCCGCGAGCGCCCGCGGCAGCCGCTCATCGTCGCCGTTCCGGAGCCGGACGGGCTGCCGCCGCTGCGCGAGGCGCTGCGGGAAGCCGAGCAGCTGGCCGGGGTGTTCCCGGGGGCGCGTCTCCTCGCCGGCCGCGAGGCCACCCATGCGGCCGTGGCGGCCGCGCTGCGCGACCATCCGTACGTCCACTTCGCCTGCCACGCCGTCGGCGACCCGGTGCGGCCCTCGGCCGGGCGGCTCGTGCTGCACGACCACGCCGAGCGGCCGCTGACCGTGCGCGAACTGGCCCGGCTGCGGCTGCCGGCCGCCCGGCTGGCCTATCTGTCGGCGTGCGACACGCTCCGTACGAGCCCGGAGCTCGCCGACGAGTCGGTGAGCATCGTCAGCGCGTTCCAGATGGCCGGGTTCCCGCACGCCGTCGGCGCGCTGTGGCAGGTGGACGACGCGGTCGCCGCGCGCATCGCCCGCCGGGTGTACGAGGCGCTGCGCGCCCCCGACGGCTCACTGGACGCGGCCGGGACGGCCGAGGCCCTGCACACGGCGGTCGCCGAGGTCCGGGCCGACTATCCGGCGACCCCCAGCCTGTGGGCCTGCCTGGTGCATGCCGGGCCCTGAGCTCCGTACCTCCCGCATCGCGTCCGCATTCGCCGCTCCGTACACATCGCGCCGTACACATCGCGTCCGTATACAGTGCGCTGGCTCGTGCATCCACGACGACACCCGACATTGGGGGCTGACATGGCGCTGTTCGGCAACGCGCACGCGATCGACCCGGCATCGGCGCAGCAGGAGTACGCCCGGCTGCTGGGGCAGGGGGAGCAGATTCACGCCGCCTACCTGCTGATACGCGACACCATTCTGTTCACCGACCGCCGGCTGATCCTGGTCGACAAGCAGGGGATCACCGGCAAGAAGGTGGAGTACCACTCGGTTCCGTACCGCAGCATCACACACTTCGCGGTGGAGACGGCGGGCACCTTCGACCTCGACGCGGAGCTGAAGATCTGGCTGTCGGGCAGCGCGACGCCGATCGAGAAAACGTTCACCAAGGGTGTGGACATCTATGAGGTGCAGGCGATCCTCACGCAGTTCGTGGCGAGGTAGCCGCGGCGACCGGGGCGGCGGGACCGCGCCCGGCCGGCGCCTCGCACGCGCGCAGGCCGGGCGGGGTTCCCGTATCGCGCCTCAGGAGTCGGCTTCGGCGTCCTGCGGGTACCAGCGCAGCTCCACGGTGTTGCCGTCCGGGTCCCGCACATAGATGGACTGGGCCTCGCCGCGCGCGCCGAAGCGCCCAACCGGACCCTCCAGCACCGTGAACTCCCCGGAGTCGATGACCTCCTGCCAGTCCAGCGGCTCCACGACCAGGCAGATGTGGTCCACGTTGGACTCTCCGCGGGAGCGGTCGAGCAGATCGATGATCGTGGTCGGACTGACCCGCACAGAGGGGAACGGGACCTTGCCGGCCCGCCACTCCTCCACCCGCACCGGCTCCAGTCCCAGCGGCCCGCAGTAGAAGCCGAGGGAGCGCTCAACGTCCTGCACATTGAGCACCAGATGGTCAAAGTCCTTGACCTTCATACGCATAGAGAACCTCCAGTCGTACGTCATTCAACACGCCGGCGCGGCGGCCCGGCCCGTCAGGGGGCCGCGGGCGGGGCGGGCGGCCAGGGGATCTCCGCCAGGGCGGGCAGCAGGGACTCCTCCTCGTAGTCGAGATGGGCGAGCAGCTCCTGCGTCATCCGGTCCAGTTCGGCCCGGAAGCGCCGCGGTTCCGCGGAGCCGGCGTCGGCCAGCAGGGCGAGAAGTCCGTCCTTGAGGCGGGCGACGGTCAGATGCTCCTCGCGGAGGCGGTCGAGCGCCTCACGCAGATGGGGGTGGTGGTCCGCCATGGAGGGGAAGAGATGGGCGTCCTCGCTGGTGTGATGGAACGTCAGCGAGTCGCAGAAGCCAAGACAATGCTGCCTGATCTGCATGCCGAGGCCCGGCGCGGGCGGTGCGCCCGGCCCCTGGTGGGCGGCCAGCGCGGCGAGGTGGGCGTCCGCCTCCGCCCGCAGATGCCGCAGCTGGGCGCGGAGCCAGGAGTGGACTTCGAGGAGTTTGGCGGCGAGCGTGTCGATCCGCTGTGCGGGCGCGCCGTCGCCTTCGGCTTCCTGCGGCTCGATGCGCTCCAACACGACGGCGGCGGGGGTGCGGCGCTCGCCTTCGGCGGGGTCCGCGGGGCTCGCGAGGCCCGCGGAGTCCACGGGTTCGGCGGGTTCGGCGGGTTCGGCGGGCACCGCGATCGCGGCGAACGTCTCGCCGTCGAGCTCCACCCGCACCATGGGGTGGGCGAGAACATCGTCGTACCAGTCGGGGCGCCGGGACGCGCCGCCGTCGGAGGCGGCGATCAGCGGCGCGCCGTCGTCGGGGCGGCGCAAGAAGCCGAGGGTGACGGTGTGCTGCTGTCCGGATCGCGCGCCGGTGGTGGTCAGTTGAAGCCGGGGCATGGGTATGCCGCGCCTGTCAAACGGCGAAGGGGCTGCCCGGCCACCGGCCGGACAGCCCCTCCTGTCAGTCAGCTGTGACTGAGGTCAGCTGACGATCACGGGTTGGCGCAGATGGCGAACACGCTGATGCCCACCGACGAGTGGGCGTTCTGCCGGCCGAGCCCGATCCAGCCCCGGTTGTCGTCCGTGGGGAAGCTGCCGACCAGGATCGCGTCACTGCCCCGCGCCTCGGCGCCGCCGCCGATGACCACCTTGCCGCCGGGGCAGTAGACCGTGCGCCGCTGGAAGTTGGGGACGTTGGCATTGGGCAGCCGCACCACCTCGTAGCCGTCCACCGAGGCGGCGGCCGGGGCGGCTGTGTCATGTTGTCCCTGGGGTGCGCCGGCCGTGCCCGTCTCCGCCTGAGCGGCCCAGCTGCCGCCTGCCGCTAAGGCGAGGGCAAGGGCGGATGCGCCGATCATTCGCTTCGCACGCCGGGTCTTCATCGCCTTCATGACTGTGCCTCCTTGTCGCCGTCGGCGGACCCCCACCGGGCCCGCGCAGCGATGAGCCTGCCGCAGAGAAGCCGCCAAAGACCCTAGAAACTGTGATAAACCGACCCTTCAGGTGGCCTGGAAGCGCATGGGGCACATGCCGCCCAGATCTGCGCCCCACACATGCCGCCGTCCCCCGGTGCGCGCGCACGCTGCGGACGGCCGCGCGGGACGATCCCCCGGCGCGTGCCGCCGCGCCCCCCAGGAGCCACAATGTCCGATGTGAACCTGCACCAGACCCTGCACGACGCCATGGAATCCGCCCGTCCGGTGATCGGCCGCGGCAATGTCGCCGACTACATCCCGGCCCTGACCGAAGTCGATCCGCATGCCTTCGGCATGGCCCTGGCGACCGTGGACGGCGAGGTGTACGGGGTCGGCGACTGGGAGCAGCCGTTCTCCATCCAGAGCGTGTCCAAGCTCTTCACGCTCGCGCTCACGCTCAGCCATGGCCCGCACGGCGACGAGCTGTGGAAGCGCGTGGGCCGCGAGCCCTCCGGCAACCGGTTCAACTCTCTGGTGCAGCTGGAGACCGAGCACGGCATCCCGCGCAATCCGTTCATCAACGCGGGCGCCGTCGTCGTCACCGACCGGCTGCACACCCTGACCGGGGACGCCGCCGGGGCCGTACGGGAGTTCCTGCGCGCCGAGTCGGGCAACCGGCACCTGGACACAGACGCCCGGGTCGCCGCCTCCGAGGCCCTGCACGGTCACCGCAACGCCGCCCTCGCCCACTTCCTGGCCAGCTACGGCAATCTGGAGAGCCCGGTCGAGACCGTCCTCGACCACTACTACGCGCACTGCTCCATCGCCGCGAGCTGCCGCGACCTCGCCCTGGCCGGAGGCTTTCTGGCCCGCCACGGCTTGCGCGCCGACGGCGCCCGGCTGCTGCCCCGCAGCGACGCCAAGCGGATCAACGCGGTGCTGCTGACCTGCGGCATGTACGACGCGGCGGGGGAGTTCGCCTACCGCGTCGGGCTGCCCGGCAAGAGCGGCGTGGGCGGCGGCATCCTCGCGGTCATCCCGGGCCGCGGCACCCTGTGCGTCTGGAGCCCGGCGCTCGACCCGGCGGGCAACTCCCTCGCCGCCGTCCACGCCCTGGACGCGTTCACGACCATGACGGGCTGGTCGATCTTCTGATCCGGCACCCCCCCGGTGCACTCGGGGCATTGACAAGGTGTCATAATGACGGTGTAGCCCTTCGCGTATCCCCCGTCGCGAAGGGCTACACCCTTGTGCGCGGTTTGCATGCGCATCGCTTCCGGCGGTCTCGGCCGGTCACCGCGCCAGGGCAGCGGGCAGGGCGGCAGGCAGGGCGGCAGGCACGGACAAGGGACTCCCCTCGTGGCCCCCTGTCCGTGTTTTTTCGAGTTAACAGTGGCGTAGAGTGTTTACGCAAGCCCGGCCCGATCCCCTTCGAAGGGCCGCCCCGCTCCCTCGCGCACGCCATGGCGTCCGTGACAGGGTTGGATACGTATAAGCCCGTTGACCGCGGGCCGATGTGAACGTGGGGGATCCGGATGGTTGGCAACGGAGCGTCGCGCACACCCGAGCTGAAGACGCTGCAGCAGAAGGTCGAGTACATGGTGGAGAAGACCTTCCCCGGCGAGAAGGTCTCGGGGCGGGCCTTCGCCGAACTGGTCAGACAGCGGGGCGGTTCGCTCTCGCACAGTTATTTCTCCAATATCCTCGCCGGGAAGGTCACCCACCCCTCGGAGGACATCCTCAAGGCGCTGGGACTGGGCTTCGGGGTGGACTGGCGGTTCTTCAAGGAGGAGTCCGAGGTCGTCGACGACGTCGTCGCCGGACTGCAGTTCCTGGCCAGGCGGCGCACGGGAGAGATCAGCGGTGTGGCCGGGCGGGGCGTCGGAGAGGACGGGCTGCCGCCGGAGCTGCTGCAGTTCGCCCTGTCCCTCCTGGAGGAGGCCAAGGAGAAGCAGACGGGAGAGAGGCAGGGCGAAGAGCCGGCACTCGGGGGACAGTAAACTCGCCGATCGCATGTCACCCGTACGAGTGACGACGATCAAGAGGCCCCCATGTCCATGCGCGAGCTGCGGAAAGAGTGCGAAGCCGGACTCGCCGACCTGCCCATCCCGGCTCCCTTCAGCATCGAGGGGCTGGTGGCCAATATGGAGGCGGCCCGCGGCCGCACCATCGTGCTGCGCGAGCTGCCCGACAGCCTGGCCCGGGTCAACGCCGCCTGCGGGCTGCGTTTGAAGGCCGGCGGCACCAGCTTCGTCCTCTACCGCAAGCGCCCGACCGCGTACCAGACGCAGCACGTCATCCTGCACGAGCTGTGCCACGAGTGGTTCGACCACGGCACGTCCCTGGACGCCGAGCAGCTCCAGGCGCTGCTGCCGGTCTTCGACGCCTCGCTGATCGGCCGGGTCCTCGCCGGCGGCGGCACGGTGCAGGCGCGGGCCCAGTACGACACCCATGACGAGCGGGTCGCCGAGTTCGGCGCGTCCCTCATCCCCCGTATGGCCCGGGACGTGGCCAGCGACGACATGGTCGGACGGCTGGCCAACTCCCTCTCCCGCCCCGTCGCCCACCGGCGGCGCGGCGTCTTCGGCCTCCGCCGCGGCGCTCCCGGCGCCCCCGGCAATCCCAACACCCCCGGCACCCCCGGCACTCCCCACGCTCCCGGCGCCCCCGGCGACCCCAGCGAACCCAAGGACCAACCGTGACCGCCCTCGACCTCGCCGGCTATCTCATCGCCGGGCTGATGACCGCCGTCGCCCTGTGGCGCATGCCCGCCGCCCTCTGGGGCGACGAGGAGGACAAGCGCCGCCGCGCCCTGTGGGGCTGTTACGCCGGGTTCGCCGCCGCCCTGTGGACGAAGACCCAGATCGTCCGCACCGAACTCAACAACAGCCCGGTCGTCGACCTCGCCGTCCTCATCAAGCACTACACGGCGACCATCGCGATCCTGGCCATCCTCAGCTATATCGTCGCGATCTACGGCCACTACCCGGAGGGCGGGACCGTGCCGCGCCATGTGCGGTTCGCCCGGGTGATCCAGCAGGTCGCGGCCAAGGCGTCGATCGCCACCCTGATCCTGCTCACGGTGCTGTTCTTCACCGTGGTGGACCGCTCCACCCCCTCCGACCGCTTTGTCTCCGACCATGCCGGCCAGTGGGGCGCGACGCTCTATATGACCGTCTTCTACCTCTACCTGGGAGCGGCGTCCGCCGTCTGCGCCTACCAGTGGGCGCTGGCCACCGCCAACGCCTCCGTACGGCATCTGCGCATCGGCCTCGGCATGATGACGTTCGCCATGTTCATCGGCGTCGGCTACACCGTCAGCCGGACGCTGTTCCTGTGGATCAGCGTCGTCGCGGAGCCCGGACGGGACTTCGCCCGCACCTTCGACAAGGCCACGGAACTGGCCCAGGTGGTGCTGTTCGCGTTCTTCGCCCTCGGCGCGTCCCTCCCCGCCTTCGGCAAGGGCTGGCGGCGCGCCCGGCTGTGGCGGGCCCAGACCCGGCTGCACCCGCTGTGGCGCGAGCTGATGACCGCCTTCCCCGACCAGCCCTTCGCGCCGCCCGCCCCGCTGGCCCGCGAACTCACCCGGTTCGACACCCCCGCCGATCTGCGCGTCGACCGCTGGTCCGCCGATATCGCCGACGCGGTGGAGAAGCTGCGGCACTATGTGCCCGACGCCCTCCTCCCGGCCGCCAAGGCGGCGGCCGCCCGTCGCGCCCCGGACGACCCCGACAGGGCAGGCCCGCTCGCCGACGCGTACTGGATCAGGGCCGCGCTCGCCGCCAGGAGCGACGGCGCGCCGGCCGGCCGGGCCGCGGCGGGCGTCGAGGCGAACCACGCCGCCGACCAGGACGGCGAGGTCGCCTGGCTGATGCGGGTGGCGGCGGCATTCCGCAGCATCGACGAGCGCCAGGCGCGGGAGGCGCTGACCGAAGCGCGCCGGGCGACGGCCGGTGAGCCGGCCACGGGCCCGACCGCGGAGTCGGCCGCAGGCCCCGCCGCACAGACGGCCACGCAATCGGCCGCGGGCCCCGCCGCGGAGTCGGCCGCAGGCCCGACCGCGCAGACGGCCACACAATCGGCCGCGGGTGCCGCCGCGCAGACGGCCACGCAGTCGGCCATAGGCCCGGCCGCACAGACGGCCGCCAGCCCCGCCACGCAGACGACCGCAGGCCCCGCCGCACAGACGGCCACACAGACGGCCGCAGACCCGACCGCGCAGACGGCCACACAATCGGCCGCAGGCCCCGCCGCACAGACGGCCACACAGTTGGCCGCAGGCCCGACCGCGCAGACGGCCGGTGAGTCGGTCGCAGGCTCGGCCGCGCAATCGGCCGCAGGCCCGGCCGGGGCCGCCGTATGAGCGCGACCGCTACCGGCATGCCCGCAGCCGACGAGCCCGGGGCGACCGCCGAGGCAACGGCCACCGCGGCCCGCGACCCGCACAAGGCGGCCCCGGAGGCAGCGACCGCCGAGGCAGGCCACCCACAGCAAGCAACCCCGACAGCAAGGAACCCGCAGACAGCGACCCCGACGGCTGGGGCGCCCACGGCAGGGCCCCCGGCTGCCGAGGCCGCGATCGGGACGGACGGCGGCGAGGCCACGACCAGGACAGGCGCCGCTGAGGCTGCGGCCGGGACAGGCGTCGCCAAGGCTGCCCGCCGTGTGACCGACGTCCTGCAGCCCCGCAACGTCCTCCTCGTCGGCATGCTCGGCATCGGCCTCGCCGCCGCCGGCGACTGGACCGGCCTGGCCTGGGGGTTCCTGGGCGCGCTGTGCGCGGGGCTCATCCCCGCGGGCTATATCGAGTGGGAGCGCGGCCGCGGCACCTGGGGCGACCGGCACGTCGTCGACCGCACCCAGCGCGCGCCGATCTTCTTCGTGATCCTCGGCTCACTCGGCACGGGCTCCGCCGTGATGGCCGCCGGCCAGGCCCCGGCCGGCATCCTCGCCTCGATGCTCGGGCTCTGGGCCATGACCGTCGGGCTCCTCGCCGTCAACACCGTGTGGAAGATCTCGGTGGACTCGGCGGTCGCCTCGGCCGTCGTCGCACTGCTGTCCGCCGTGCACTCCCCCTGGTGGCTGCTCGCCTACACCCTCACCGCCGCCGTCTGCTGGTCCCGCGTCGCGCTCTCGTACCACACCGTCGCGCAGACGGTCGCAGGAGCGTCCCTCGGAGCGGCCGCGGCGACGGCCCTGCTCTTCGTCTGACCACTGGCCGCTGACCGCCCTCGGAACGGCTGCGGGACGGCCGCGGCAGGGCGTATTTGCGCCAATCACCGGCCATCCGCCGGAGGCAGACCTTCCGATGCGGTGCAATGACGCCACGGGGTGCGGTGACGGCGGAGAGCACGGCACGCAGGGGAGGCGGCACGGTGGCAGGCGAGGACACGGCGGCGACGCCCCTGCGGGACCCGGCGGCGACGCGGACCGATCCGCGCGGCATGCGGCGGGTGGCGGCGGCCAGCTTCGTCGGCACGGCGATCGAGTTCTACGACTTCTTCATCTACGGCACCGCCGCGGCCCTCGTCCTCAACGAAGCATTCTTCCCCAACCTCTCCCCCGTCAACGGCACCCTCGCCTCGATGTCCACCTTCGCCGTCGCCTTCCTCGCCCGCCCCCTCGGCTCCGTACTCTTCGGCCACTTCGGCGACCGGGTCGGCCGCAAGGCCACCCTGGTCGCCTCCCTCCTCCTCATGGGCCTGTCCACGGCCGCCGTCGGGCTGCTGCCCGGATACCGGGAGTGGGGTGTATGGGCCCCCGCCCTGCTGGTGTTCCTGCGGCTGTGCCAGGGCATCGGCATCGGCGGCGAGTGGGGCGGCGCCGTTCTGCTGTCGGCCGAGCACGCGCCGCCCGGAAAGCGCGGACTGTACGGCGCGTTCCCCCAGTTCGGCCCGGCCGCCGGCTTCTTCGCCTCGACCGGCGTCTTTATGCTGCTGTCGGGCGTCCTCGACGACGAGGCGTTCCGCAGCTGGGGCTGGAGGCTGCCGTTCCTGCTCTCCTTCGCGCTGGTCGGGGTGGGCCTGGCGGTCCGGCTGAAGATCAGCGAAACGCCGGTGTTCGCCCGCGCGGCAGCCGCCCGCGAGACCAGCCGCGCCCCGCTGGCCGACGTCGTACGGCTGCACTGGCGGCAGCTGCTCCTCGGCGGCGGCGCGATGGTCGTCGTGTACGGGCTCTTCTACACCGCGACCACCTACGCCCTGTCCTACGCCACCTCTGCCGCCGTCGGCGTGGACCGCACCACGATGCTGCTGCTGTCCATGACCTCCGTCGCGCTGCTGATCGCCGGCACCTGGTGGGGCGCCGTCCGCTCGGACGTCCACGGCCGGCGGCGCGTCTGCCTCCTCGGCGCGGCGCTGTGCACCGTGTGGGGGCCGCTGCTGCTGGCGCTGCTGGACACGGCGCGGCCCGTGCTGGTGCTGCTCGGCCTCTGCGGCGCGCTCGCCTGCGTCGGCGTCATCTACGGCCCCATGGGCTCCTGGCTGCCGGAGCTGTTCTCCACGAAGGTGCGCTACTCGGGCGCTTCGCTGGCGTACAACCTGGGCGGGGTGCTGGGCGGGGCCGTCGCGCCGCTCGTCGCCACCCGGCTGCAGGACCTCTACGGCTCGCACGCCGTCGGCGGATACGTCAGCATCATGGGTGTGCTGTCGCTGGTGTGCGTATGGCTGCTGCCGGAGACCAGCGAGCGGGATCTCGACGCGGCCCCCGGCGCAAGGTGACGTCATCGAACCGTAAGAGTTGCGAAGGCCCACGGGACACCCGTCGGATCTAGCCTCAGGACGTCACCCGACCCACAGGAGCCGATATGCGCGCCCGTGCCCGTACCCTTCTTCCCGTTCCCGTTCTGCTGGCCGCCGCCCTGCTCACCGGATGCGGCTCGGGCGACGGCTCAGGCGGCTCCGGCGCGAACGCCTCCTCCAGCGCCACCCCGCCCTCCGAGGCGCCCCCGACGCCGGAGGAAACCGCCGGAGCGTCCGCGACACCCGAGGCCCCCGAGATCCTGCGCTTCACCGGAAAGACCGTCGACGGCAAGGACTTCGACGGCGCGACGCTCGCCGGAAAGCCGACCGTGCTGTGGTTCTGGGCCCCCTGGTGCCCCAAGTGCCGTGCGCAGGCGACGGAGACCACCAAAGTGGCCGCCGGCTTCGCCGACAGGGCGAACGTCGTCGGCGTCGCCGGACTCGACCAGAACGACGCCATGCGCGACTTCGTCTCACAGACCGGCGCCGGGACCTTCCCGCATGTCTCCGATGAGTCCGGCGAGGTGTGGAAGCGCTTCAAGGTGACCCAGCAGAGCGTGTACGTCATCCTCGACAAGGACGGCAAGGAGACCTACAGCGGAGTGCTGCCCGGCGGCAAGGGCCTGGCCGAGAAGATCGAGAAGCTCGTCGGCTGAGCGGCGGCCGGACACCGAGCCCACGACACCCCGCACAGGACAGCCCACACCGCCATGGCCGACCTCCCTCTCGCCCTCGCGCTCAGCGCCGGAATGCTCGCCGCGGTCAACCCGTGCGGCTTCGCCCTCCTTCCGGCCTACCTCTCCCTCCTCGTCCTCGGCGACGGCTCCCCCGGCCGTACGGCGGCCGTCGGCCGGGCGCTGACCGCCACCGCCGCGATCACCGCCGGATTCGCCGCCCTCTTCGGCGTCTTCGGGCTGGCGATCCTGCCCGTCGCGGGCCGGGTGCAGGAGCAGCTCCCGTGGTTCACCATCGGCTTCGGCACGCTGATGGCGGCCGCCGGGGCCTGGCTGGCCGCCGGCCGCCAACTGCCCGCGCTCGCGCCGAAGGTGCGGCGCGCACCGTCCGTGACCCGCTCGGCGCCGTCGATGGCGCTGTTCGGGATGGCGTACGCCGCCGCCTCGCTTGGCTGCACCATCGCGCCGTTTCTCGCCATCGTCGTCTCCGCCTTCCGCAGCGGCTCGACCGGCGAGGGGATCGCGCTGTTCCTCGCGTACGCCGCCGGAATGGGCATCGTCGTCGGAGCGGCCTCGCTGACCGTCGCCCTCACCCGCAGCGCGGCCGTCACCCGGCTGCGCGGCCTCGGCCGGCTCGCGCCCCGCATCGGGGGCGTACTGCTGCTGCTCATCGGCGCGTATGTGGCGTACTACGGCTGGTACGAGATCCGGGTGCGGCACGACCCGGCCACCGAGGACCCGGTCATCGACGCGGCGGGCACGGTCCAGCGGGCCATCGCGGACACCCTGGACGCGGCCGGCCCCGGCACCGCCGCCGTGGTCTTCGCGGCGCTGCTGGCCGCCGCCGGGGCCATGGCCGTACGGCGGCGCAAGCGGCCCGGCAAGCGACCCGACGGGGGGCGCGCGGGGGGCCGCGCGGGGAGCGCGGGCACGGGGGCGCACGGTAGCGCGGAGTGAGCCAGGCCCTAGCGCACCGGGTCCCCCTCTGCGATGCTTCCTGGCGACAACGCGACGGCGGACGAGGAAGCCGGTGAGATTCCGGCACGGTACCGCCACTGTGAAGGGGGAGCGACTCCGCCATGGCCACCGCCCGCTTGAGGGTGGGAAGGCAGGGGAAGCGTCGATCCCGAGTCAGGAGACTCACGCCGTCGCACCTCGACGTTCCGGGGCGGATTTCCCCGAGAGAGGACGGTGGCACCTGTGTGCCCGCGTTTCTGTGACAGCTCCTTCGTGCTGACCGCCGCGCCGTCCCCGAACCGCTGCTGAGCGGTTCCCGGCACCGGACGTCTTTCACTCACTTCCCCCACGCCGTCAGGCGTTTCCTTTTCGCACGCCAGGAGCCACCGTGCCCGTATCCCTGCCGCGCAGACGCACGCCCGCGCGCCGCCCGACCGCCGCCACCGCCGCCGCAGCCACCGCGTCGCTGCTCGCGCTGAGCCTTGCGCTCACCGCCTGCGGCGGCGACTCCCCGCCCCCCGCCGCGGACGCCAAGGCCGCCAGGAGCGGCGGCGAGGGCTGCATCGAGGACTTCGACCCCGCCAAGGACTACTTCCCCGTCAAGTCCCGGGTGGAGCACGCGGAGAACTTCACCCTCCGCTATGAGAAGAGCTATCAGGTCCTCACCGTCAAGGAGCCGTACCCCCAGGGCAAGCCGGAGACCTACGTCCTGGTCAAATGCGGCGCGCCCAAGCCGGAGCTGACCGGTGAGCTGGCGGACGCGCCGCAGCTCACCACCCCGGTGAAGAGCCTGTACTCCGCGTCCACCACGCATCTGCCGCTGCTGACCGAAACCGGCACGCTCGATGTGCTGACCGGCGTCGGCAACAGCAGCTACATCAGCTCGCCCGAGGTGCGTGAGCGGGTGAAGTCCGGCAAGGTTGCGGTGTACGCGGCCGACAACAGCATCGACGCGGAAAAGGTCATCGCGGCCAAGCCCGATGTGCTGATGACCGGCGGCACCGACGACCCGCAGTACCCCAAGCTGCGCCAGGCGGGCATCGCGGTCGTCGCCAACGCCGAGTGGCTGGAGCCCAGTCCGCTGGGCCGGGCCGAATGGGTCAAGGCGATGGCCGCGCTGACCGGCGCCGAGAAGCGGGCGGGCGAGCTGTTCGACACCATCGAGTCCGACTACGGCAAGGTCGCCGCCAGGGCCGCCAAGGCCGCGGAGAAGAGCGAGCCGGTGAAGGTGCTGCCCGGCGCCATGTACCAGGGCCAGTGGAGCATGGCCTCCGGCGGCAGCTACCTCGGCCGGCTCATCAAGGACGCCGGCGGGACGTACCCCTGGGCGGACGACAAGGGCACGGGCAACCTCCAGCTCAGCTTTGAAGCCGTGTACGCCAAGGGCGGCGACGCGAAGATCTGGCTGATGGGCGAGCAGTGGAAGTCCTCCGCCGACGCGGTCAAGGCGGACCGGCGGTACGGCGAGCTGGCGGCCGTCAAGGACGGCGAGATCTGGACGAACACCAAGGCCCTCGGCCCCGAGGGCGGCAACGACTACTTCGAGCGCGGTGTGCTGCGGCCCGATCTGGTGCTCGCGGACCTCTTCGCGATCCTGCACCCCGAGGAGGCGGCCGGTCACACCTTCACCTTCCACCAGAAGGTTCCCAGGGCGTGACGACGGTCACCGGCATACCGCCCACGGCCCGCGAGCCGGTCCCCGAACCGGCCCGCGGGCCCGCGCGGCGGCGGCTGCTCGTCGTCGGCGCACTGGCGGCGGGCACGGCCGCGCTGTTCGTGCTGACGATCGCCGTCGGCTCGTACCAGGTCCCGGTCGGGGAAGTGGTGCGTGCGCTGTTCGGGGACGACGGAGCCGATCCGCGGTGGGCCGTCATCGTCCACGAGGTGCGGCTGCCGCGCGCGCTGACGGCCGTCGCCGTGGGCGCGGCGCTGGCCGTGGCCGGGGTGCAGATGCAGACGCTGTTCCGCAACGCCCTCGCCGACCCGTTCTCCCTCGGTGTGAGCAGCGGGGCCAGCATGGGCGTGGCGGCGGTCGTCGTCACCACCGGCGGCGTCGCGGGAAGCTTCACCGGCGATCTGGCCGGGCTCGGCCGCATCGGCGTCATCGCCGCGGCCGCCCTCGGCGCGGCCTGTGTGCTGGCGCTGGTGCTCACCCTGTCGCGCTGGGTGCGGTCGGCGGTCACCCTGCTGGTCATCGGCGTGATGATCGGCTCGGCCGCGACCGCGCTGGTGAGCGTACTGCTGGTGTACGCCAGGCCGGAGCGCGCCCAGCAGTTCGTCATCTGGGGCCTGGGCAGCTTCTCCGCCACCACCTGGCCCGACCTCGCGGTGATGCTGCCCGTGATCGGCGCGGGGCTGCTGGCCGCGCTGCTGACGGCCAAGCGGCTCAACGCGCTGCTGCTCGGCGAGGACTACGCCCGCACGATGGGCCTCAACGTACGCCGCAGCAGGGACCTCGCGCTGCTCGGCACCTCGCTGCTCGCGGGGGCGGCCACCGCGTTCTGCGGTCCTGTGGCCTTCCTCGGGCTCGCCGTGCCGCATCTGACGCGGGTCGCCCTGGGCACCTCCGACCACCGGGCGCTCATCCCGGCGTCGATGCTCGCGGGCGCGTTTCTGGCGCTGGCGTGTGCGCTGCTGAGCCAGCCGCCGGGCATGGACGCGGTGCTGCCGCTGAACGCGATCACCTCCCTGTTCGGCGCGCCGGTCGTCATCGCCTTCCTGGTGCGGAGCCGCCGCGGACTGCAAGGGGTGACGCCATGACGGAACTCATGGAGACCGCGCCGGCCGAGGCCGTTTCCGCCCCGGCGGACGCGCCGCGGGAGGGGATCAGCACCCACGGGCTCACCGTCGGCTACCGCACACGCGGCGCGTTCGGCCGACGGCGCGAGCGTGCCGTGCTCGGCGGGCTTGAGCTGACCGCGCGCGCCGGGGAGCTGACCGTGCTCCTCGGCCCCAACGGCGCGGGCAAGTCCACCCTGTTGCGCACCCTGTGCGGACTGCTGCCGCCGCTTGCCGGGTCCGTGCGCATCGGCGGGCTCGACATCGCAGGCCAGTCCTCCGCGGCGCTCGCCCGCCGTCTCGCGGTCGTGCTGACCGACCGGGTGGACGCGGGGCTGCTGTCGGCACGCGAACTGGTCGCCCTGGGCCGCCATCCCCACACCGGGTTCACCGGACGCCTCTCCGCCGCCGACCACACGGCCGTGGAGTGGGCGCTGAACGCGGTGGCCGCCGGGCATCTCGCCGACCGGCCCGCCGCCGAACTCTCCGACGGCGAGCGTCAGCGGGTGCTCACCGCACGCGCGCTCGCCCAGGAGCCGTCGGCCGTGCTGCTGGACGAGCCGACCGCGTTTCTCGATGTGCCGTCACGGGTGGCGCTGACCGTGCTGCTGCGCGATCTGGCCCGCAGCAGGGGCCTGACGGTCGTGGTCAGCACCCATGATCTGGAGCTGGCGCTGCGCGTCGCCGACGCCGTCTGGCTGGTCGACCGCTCCTCCCGGGTGCATGCGGGCGCGCCGGAGGACCTGATCGCCCGCGGGGCGGTCGCCGCCGCGTTCGACGCCGAGCATCTGGCCTTTGACGCCGCCTCGGGCAGCTTCGGGCTGCGCCGCCCGGCGCGGGCGACGGTGGCCGTGGACGCGCCGCCCGCGCTGCGCCCGCTGCTGGAGAGGGCGCTGGCGCGGGAGGATCTGGCCATAGGGGACGGCGACACCCTCGTGACCGCGGACTCCGACGGGACGCTGACGCTGCGCGGGCGCGGCAGGACCGTGCGGACGGAGTCGTTCCAGGAGCTGGCCCGGGAGGTGCGGACATGGTGAGGGAGACCGTGCACACCACCACCGCCGCCGGACTGGCCGGCCGGCTGGAGCGGATCAGCGCCGTCGGACCGTACTTCGCCGTCCGCTGCGGCGATCTGCCGGACGCGGACGCCGCGGGCTTCCGTCCGCTGACCGAGCTGTACGAGGACGGCGACGCGCTCACCTCGTACACGGAGACGGTGCGCCGGCGCATGGGAGTCGACCAGCCGCGGGTCGCCGCCTCCACCGTGCAGCTGGGCACCGCCTCCCGGCTGTGGTCGATCGCCCTCGCCGCCGCCGTCGGCGGGCGGACGCCGGATCTGCATCCCCGGACGCTGTGGTGGCGGCCGGGCGCTTCGGGGCCGGCCGAGCTCTGGCTGCCCGTGCCGCGGGAGCTGCCGTACACGTCCGCGTACGATCCGGGCGCCCCGGAGGACCCGGCTGACGCCGTGCACCGCACCGTGGCCGAGGACAACCTCCGCCCTCTCGCCGAGGCCGTGCACCGCACGTTCGGCGTCTCTCCGCACATCCTGCGCGGCAACGCCGCCTCCGCCCTCATCGGCTCCCTGCGCGTGCTGCTCGCCCGCGTCCCGGAGGCCGACCGGGCGGCCGCCCTGGCGCTCGTACGCGATCTCCTCGACCGGGAGCCGCTGGCCGGGGCCGGGGACTTCGCCGCCGACGCGGACGGGAACATCTCCTTCCGCCGCCGCAGCTGCTGTCTGTACTACCGCGTGCCGGGCGCGGGCGTCTGCGGCGACTGCGTCCTCACCAGCCGAACCAGCGGGACCGGCCGAACCAGCCGGACCAGCCGGACCACCCGCGCCGCCCGCCCCAGCCGCTGAGAAAGGAAACGGTCATGACCGCCTCGGAGTACGCCGTCGTCGAGACCCCAGGCGGCGGCGTCCAGCATGTCTGGGCGCTGCCGGCCGACGAGTCCACCCTCCTCGACCTGATCACCGCCGTCTTCACCGACCACTGGCAGCACATCCACTTCGGCCCCATCATCGAGGGCGCCGCCTGGGAGGTCGGCGCGCCGAACGCGCCGACCCGCATCACCGTGAACGACGGCTATGCCACCGTCGACTTCGGGCCCTGGCACTTCCATCTGTGCATCGGCGAGCACACCGCGTCCGGGCCGGAGCTGGGCCGTATCCGCCGCTGCTCGCGCGCCGAGCTGTACCGCACCATCGGCCGGGACGGCGCGCCGGTCAGCTGGGGCCTGCGGCTCTTCAACGGCCGGGATGAGCAGATGATGACGGTCCTGCTGCCCAATCCGTTCCTCAGCGACCGCCAGTCCATCCTGGACACGCCCGACTTCGGCCGGCTCGCCGCCTGGGACGAGCTGCGGGAGCGGTTCCTGTCGCTGCCGCCCGATCCGCTGGACCGCACAGGCAAGGGTTTCACCCACGGCTAGGACTTCACCCACGGCTGAGGCGGCTCCGTCCGGTCCCGGGGCGGGCGGAACGGCTCAGCCCAGCTCGGAGAAGGTCTCCACCGCGCGCGTCTTGCCGGTCACGATGATCACATCACCCTTCTCGATGACCGTCTCGGCGGTCGCGTAGGTGAAGTCCTGTCCGGGCCGTTTGATGCCGACGACCGTGACGCCGTACTTGCTGCGCACGGCGCTCTGCCCCAGCGGCACCCCGGTGGCGATCTCCGGTGCGACCGTCTTGACCAGCGCGAAGTCATCGTCGAACTCGATGAAGTCCAGCATCCGGCCGGTCACCAGATGGGCCACCCGCTCGCCCATCTCATGCTCGGGCAGCACCACATGGTGCGCGCCGAGGCGTTCGAGGATCTGGCCGTGCTGGCGGCTGATGGCCTTGGCCCAGATATTGGGCACCTTCTCCTCCAGCAGGTTGGAGGTGACCAGAATGCTGGCCTCGATGTCGGTGCCGATGCCGACGACCGCGCTGGTGAACTCGTGCACGCCGAGCTGCCGCAGCACTTCCGGGTCGGTGCAGTCGGCGACGGCGGAGTGGGTGAGGACGTCGCTGTGCCGCTGGACGAGCCCGGGGTCGGTGTCGATGCCCAGCACATCCCAGCCGCGCCGGGTCAGCTCATGGGCGAGCGAGCTGCCGAACCGGCCCAGGCCGATCACCGCGACCCGCTGGTCGCCCAGCTCCGGATGCTGCTCGACGAGCCGCCTGCGGCGACGGCGGCGCAGTTGGTGCAGATAGTTACCCAATGACAGGTCGCTCCTCGGGTAGCTGGTAGCGGCGTGTGCGCTCGCGCAGGGCGAGCGCCGACACCAGGGTGATGGGCCCCAGTCGGCCGACGAACATCAGCATGATCAGGATCAGCCGGCCGGTGTCCGGGAATTCTGCGGTGATGCCGGTGGACAGACCGACCGTGCCGAAGGCGGAGACCGCCTCGAACAGCACATCCTCGAAAGGCGCCCGGATGACGGTGAGCAGCGCCAGCGTGGCGCTGATGACCAGGCCCACGCCCAGCAGCGCCACCGTCAGCGCCTGGCGCAGGGCGTGCGGCGCGAGACGGCGGCTCATGACGGTGGAGTTCGGTTCGCCGCGCACCTCGGCCAGCATGGCCGCGGCCAGCACCGCGAAGGTGGTGACCTTGATGCCGCCCGCGGTGCCCGCGCTGCCGCCGCCGATGAACATCAGGGTGCAGGTCATCAGCAGCGTGGAGGCTTCCATCGCGCCGATGTCCAGGGCGTTGAAGCCGGCGGTGCGGCTCATCGCGGAGTGGAAGAAGCTCTCCAGCAGCTTCTCGCCCCAGGTGAAGGGGCCCAGCGTCGCTTCGTTGCCCCACTCCAGCAGCGCGGTGAACAGCGTGCCCGACGCCAGCAGCGCAGCCGTGGTGACCAGGGTCAGCTTGGTGTGCAGCGACCAGCCCCGCCGCCCGGTGGTGCGCATACGACGCCGGTGCCGCAGCAGCTCCAGCAGCACCGGGAAGCCGAGGCCGCCCAGGATCACGGCGACGGCGATCGGCAGGGTCACCCAGGGGTCGGTGGCGTACCGGGTCAGGCTGTCCGCGTGCAGCCCGAAGCCCGCGTTGTTGAACGCGGAGACCGCGTGGAAGTACCCCAGATACACGGAGTGGCCCACGGACTCTCCGTACCCGAAGCGGAAGCGCAGCGCGAGAACGGTGCCGATGGCCAGCTCCACGGCGACGGTCGTGCCCGCCACTCCGAGCAGCACCCGGCGTACGTCTCCGATGCCCAGGCTCTTGGTCTCCGCCTGCGCGGTCAGCTGCATCCGCAGCCGCAGCCTCCCCGACACCAGCAGCGCCAGCAGGGACGCCATGGTCATGATGCCGAAGCCGCCGACCTGGATGAGCGCGAGGATGACGCCTTCGCCGAAGCCGCTCCAGTATCCGGCGGTGTCCACCACGACCAGACCGGTCACACAGACCGCCGACGTCGATGTGAACAGCGATGTGACGAAGTCCGTCGCGCCGCCGCCCTGGGAGGAGACCGGCAGGGCCAGCAGCGCGGTCCCCGCGAGGATCACCGCGGCGAAGGCCATCACGACCGTACGGGCCGGGTGTGTGGTGAACAGCTTCTGCCACACCCGCGTCACGCGTCCCGCCACCTGCCGGCCTTTCCGGAAATCTCATGCGCCAGAACCCTGCCGCGCGACAGGGCCGGAGAGACCCTACCTGTACGGACTTATCCGTTACACGGCAAGTCCCGGCGCGCCCCACACCGGGAACCAGCGGGACAGGTCCTTCTCGATGCGCAGATCGTCGGAGAGGAGGGACCTGATCTGGAGCTCAAGGGCGTTGTCGCGTTTCTCGGCGGCGCCGGGGAGCGGGGCGAAGGGGTAGAAGGCACCGCGCTTGTAGAGGTAGACGAGGGCCAGCGCGCGGCCGCCCGCCCGCTCTTCCTTCCGCTCTTTGAAACCCATCAGGGAGCAGAGGAGCTGCGGTCCGAAGCCGGCCTCCTGGAGGAGGGTGTTCACCGCATGCAGATCGTTGACCAGCGCGGCCGTGTCCTCGGCGGGGTGGCGGGCGAGCAGCCAGGTGTAGCCGTAGGCGTCCTGGCTGAATTCGACGGGAACGCCGCCGCGTGCGGTGTCGGCGTCGAGCAGCTCCCGTACGTCCTTCTGGAGCCGGCCGAAGGCCCCGCCTTCGACGCTGGCGAAGCAGACGGAGCCGACGCCGGTGGGGGTGAACCCGGCGGCGGCCTGGAGGGTGATGGCCGCGCCGGGGAGGGCGAAGAGCTGGTCGAGGTCGGGGCGTACGGGCTTGCTGCGCCCCAGGAGGGCGTCGAGGAATCCCACGGGGGTCTCTCCTTGTCAGCGACGGTCAGCGGCCGAGCTGGGCGGAGATGCGGCCGAGCTGGTCGAGGCGCTGCTCCAGGGTGGGGTGCGTGGACAGCAGCCGGGCCAGGCTCTCCTTGGAGGAGAACGCGGGCGCGAAGAAGAAGGCGTTGAACGGCTCCGCCTTGCGCAGGTCCCTGGTCGGTATCCGCGCCATCTCACCGTCGACCTTGGTGAGCGCGGCGGCGAGCGCGGAGGGCCGGCCGGTGAGCAGCGCGGCGGCGCGGTCGGCGGACAGCTCCCGGTAGCGGGAGAGGACGCGGGTGAGCAGGAAGCTGATGCAGTAGACCACCGCGCTGATCACGGGTATCAGGATCATGGCGATGGCGGTGCCGGCGTCCCGGCTGCTGCGGCCGAAGCCGCCCCAGAGCCAGACCCGGGTCATGACGCCGGCCAGCACGCCGAGGAACGACGCGATGGTCATCACGGCGACATCGCGGTGGGCCACATGGGACAGCTCATGAGCCAGTACGCCCTCAAGCTCCTCCGGCTCCAGCCGCCGCAGCAGCCCGGTGGTGGCGCAGACGAGAGCGGTCTCCTGGTTGCGGCCGGTGGCGAAGGCGTTGGGCACATCGCTGTCGGCGATGGCCACCCGCGGCTTGGGCATGTCGGCGAGGGCGCAGATGCGGTCAACCGCGCCGTGCAGCTCCGGGGCCTGCTGGGGGGTGACCTCGCGGGCGCCCATGCTGAAGGCGGCGATCCGGTCGCTGAACCAGAACTGGACGATGAACAGACCGCCCGCGATCAGCAGGATGACCGGCCAGGCGCCGCGCATCAGGGCCATCAGCACGCCGACGAAGACGACATAGAGCAGCCCGATGAGGAACATGGTGGTCACCATGCGGGCCGTCAGGCCCCGGTCGGGGGCGTAGCGGGTGTGGGACCGGGCTGCTGCCATCGGATGTCCCTTCTGCTCCTGCCCCGGCTGCCGCCGGGCTTGCCTCAGCTCAGATACGCTTCCCCTCCTCTCTCGATTGTGCCCTTTCGCTCATATTTGCGGGATAAATTCTTTCGGCAGTCAAAGCCTGCGGCTACGAGCGGGCGGCGTCAGCGTCGACGGCGGCCTCGACGGCGGTCTCGAAGGCGGCGAAGGCTCTCTCCTGCCGCCACTGCACGGCCGCCTTGGGGCTGGCGGCCAGGAATCCGGCGCAGGCGGCCGGCGGCGGGCCGAAGACCCGCGGGTCGGCGGCCCCCCGATGCGCGCCCCCTGGATCCGCGGTACGGCAGACGCTCTCCATGCGGTACGCGACAGGGTCCTGCCACAGGCTGCCGCCGGGCAGGAAGGCGTGCTCCAGCGAGGCGCGGGCGAGGTCCTTCAGCTCCGGATAGCTCAGGGCGTAGGTGCGGGCGGCGCGCTGGTACTCATGCGAGATGTCGATCCGGGAGACGCCCGGGTCGTCGGTGGCCAGCACCACCGGCACGCCGTACGCGCGGTACGCGGCAAAGGAGTGGTCCTCTCCCGCGACGCCGAGGATCTGCTCATTGCTGGTGAGCGGGACCTCGACGGCCACGCGCCGCGCGGCCATGGTCCGGGCGAGCCGCCGCCAGTCGTCCTCGTACGGCAGATCGACGCCGTGCCCGATGCGTTCGGCGCCTGCGGTGAGCACCGCCTCCCGGATGTGGAAGCGCAGGTCCTCGGGCTTGACCAGTCCCGGGACCAGTTCCCCGGCGTGCAGGGTGAGATGCGCGCCGGGGTAGACGGGGCGGAGCAGCCGGAGCATGCGCATATGGAGCCGGTAGTCGCGCAGCGCGATCTCGCCGTCCTCGGGCTGGACGAGATTGACGGCGACGAAGCGCGGGTCGGCCTCGGCGAGCCGCATGCCCAGCACCATCTGGGTGAAGACCTGCTCCGGAGGCGTCTCGCGCAGCACCTGGTAGATGTACCGGACCGGCAGCCGGCAGGCCCTCGGCTGCGGGCGGGCGGTGTCGCAGTGCGCGGCCCTGCGGAACTGCGCCGTCTCCTCGTCCGCCTCGGCGCGGGCCTGCGCGACGAGCCGTTCCATCCTGCCGCCGGCGAGCAGCGTGCGGTGCAGCCGCCGCAGGTCGGGGTCCCAGCCCACCTCGGCGGCCAGGGCCGCGGCCCCGTCCGACGCGGGGTTGACCATCGTCTCCAGATAGAGCTGGTTGTGGTCGACGAGGGACTGGGCGACCTCTGCGAGCAGCCTGCCGCCGTTGCCCTTGAGCACCTCGCCGAACTTGCCGAAGGAAGCGAAGAAGTGGTCGTGGCCGGACTGGCCCGGGGGCGCGCCCGCGGGAAAGTCCTGCATGGACCAGGCACGCAGCAGCGCACGGTGAAAGGCGGCGTCGGTGCGGGCGTCGACGGCGGGCCGTCTGCCCGGCCCTTCGCAGGGCGGCCGGACCGCGGTCAGCGTCTCCTCCTCGACGCACAGCCCGTCGTCGCCGGCGATCCGGATCAGCAACTCGGTCGTGGCCGCGCCCCCGAGATGACTGTGCAGCTCGCCCCCCTTGGGCATGGCCCGGAAAAACCTCCGCAGCGCGTCCGGCCGGTCCTGGACCCCCTCCAGATACGCGTCGACCCGGCGCTCTGCGGGCGTGACGGGGCGCGGGCGGGGGTGTGGTCGCGGTTGCTCCGCGGCGGGGGCGGGGGCGGCGGGCAGCAGACCCGCGAGGGCCAGCCCGCAGGCGAGGAGGACGAGACGTCGGTCAGTACGCGAAGAGCCCACCCCCGCATCATCGCCACCCCCGCCTCCCACCCGCCCCCGACAAGCGGACGCGCACCCCCGCGTCACCCGCACGCCCGACGACCCATGTGCCCCTGCGACACAAAGCCCCTGCCGAGAGGCTGCGGGGCACCCCAGAACCCGCGCTTCTGCAATGGCGAAGCCGCCGCACAATGGGCACGAAGCCCGGTGGTGTCCCGCCGAGTGGTGTGGCCGGTCAGCCTTGGCGGCTCCGCAGGCGGCGCAGTTCGGCCGGAGGCCGCCCGGGGGCCCGGGCGGCCTCCGCCATCCTGACCGGCTCGCGCGGCGCCGCGGAGCTTCGGCCGGGCCGGCCGATCACAGGCCATCCGGACCGGCACGGTCCGGATGGGCTACGCCACTGGGCGGAACGCCACTACGCGCGCGGAGCACCCCCGCCGCAACCTCCGGCGAGCCAAGCCCGCGACACCAAGAGCCCCTGCCGAGAGACTGCCGGGCATCCCTGAACCCGAACCCGCGGACCGAAGCCACCGCACCAGGCCCGCGGACCAGCGGCCCCCACGGCGCAAAGCCACTGCGCGGGGCGCGGGGCGCGGCCCCGCAAACCACCCTCCTCCGCGGACCGAAGCCGCCGCCGGGGAACTGCGGGGCATTCCAGCACCCACGATTCGACAGCGGCGAAGCCACCCCCGCCACAACCACCAGCGGGCCGCCGCACGGCGCAAAGCCACCGCGCGGGGTGCGGGGCGCAGCCCCCGCAGACCCTCCGCGGCGCGAAGCCGCCTCGCACGGGCGCGGGGGCAGCGGTCCCGCAAGACCCTCCCCGCGGCGCGAAGCTGCCGCGCACGGGGGGCCGGGGCGCAGCCCCGCAAACAACCCCCCTCCCCCGGAGGGGGGTCCGGGGGCGGAGCCACCGGGAGAACTCAGAACGCCTGGGACGGCCAGTCCAGCAGGCGCGCGCCGATCACCGCCGTCTGCAGCGTGTAGCGGTGCATCGGATCCGCCGGGTTCGACCCCGTCAGCTTGTGGATGCGCTCCAGGCGGTACGTCAGCGCCCGCACGCTCAGCGACAGCCGCCGCGCCGCCTCCGCGGACACGCAGCCCGAGTCGAAGTACGCGGTCAGCGTGTCCAGCAGCGGCACCGCGCCGCCGCGGGCGTTCTGCAGGGGGCCGAGGGTGGACCGCACCAGGTCCGCCATCGCCTGGCGGTCGCGGGCCAGGACCGGGAAGACCAGCAGATCCGCGGCGCGCAGCAGCGGTTCGTCGATGCCCATGCGCAGCGCCAGGTCGAGCGCGGTGAGGGCCTCCTCGTACGAGTGGACGATGCCGCCCGCGCCGGGCTGCGGGCGGCCGATCGCGACGCGTCCGCCGTCCGTGGCCGCGTGCGCCTGCTTGGCGAAGTACGTCAGCACATCCGTCTGGTCGCCGGGCGCGATGCACACCAGCCGCCCGTCCTTCGTGGCGATCAGAATGCTGCGGTTGCCGAAGCGCGCGCTCACCGCCTGGTCGACCCGCCGCGTCACCGGATGGGTGTCGTCGTAGGAGCGGTCGCCCTCCGCCGCCGCCACCGCGTGGGCATGTGACAGCAGCAGCCCGAACCGCTCAGCCCGCTGCGCCAGCCGCCCCAGGTCGCTGCGCCCGTGCAGCAGGTCGTCGATGAACTCCCGGCGGTCCGCGACCTCCTGCCGCACCGCCAGCCGCTGGGCCCGCTCGTACCCTTCGGCGAGCGCGTCCACGGCCTGCTCGACCGCCGCCAGCACCCGGTCCGTCCCGGAGGACATCCCCACAGACCCCGACCCCGACCCGGACCCGGACGCCGACCCCGACCCGGCCACGGCGCCCCTGGCCCGCGCGGGCCAGTGCTCGCGCGTCGCCGACAGATACGCCGAGACGAGCGCGCGCAGTGTGTGCCCCGCCTCCGCGGCCTGCTCCCCCAGCGCCCGCCGTTCCTCCAACTCGTCGCGCGTCAGCCGCCGTCCGGTGTCCGCCGCCTCCGCCAGGATCTTGTCGTACCCGGCCAGATACTCCTCTGGAATCTCCCGCCCCGTCATACGCGGCCCCTCTCCCCGTCTCTCCCCGTCTCTCCCGTCATCGCCCCATGGGTGGCCGCTTCACTGAAGCGCTGAAGCGCTGAAGCACTGCACCGCTGAAGCAGTGAAGCCAGGTCCCAAGCGGGCAGCGTGTTCCCGGCCCCAGCCGGGGCGGTCCGGACGGACCATGCCGGAACCCGGCAATGAATGCCCCTCAGGTCATGCCGCCAGGATCCTGTCAACGAACCATATGCGACGTGTAAAGTCCCCGGCGGAGTGCCGGGAAGTCTGGTCGGCGATCAGGAGACGCCTCCCTCTTGCAGGTGTCTCCGCCCGTGTCCGCAAGCGTCACCTCTCGCCGAATCGGGGGACCCACAACCCATGGTGCTCGTTGCCGTCTTCGGTGTGGCTCTGCTCATCGCCGTCCTGCTCTCCGGCCTCGCGGCCCGCACGGTGCTGTCCACCTCCTTTCTCTTTCTCGTCGGCGGCGCGCTCGTCAGCGACGGATTCCTCGGGCTGATCCACATCACCCCGGACAGCGGCATCGTCGCCGTCACCGCGGACCTCGCCCTGTTCGCCGTGCTGTTCACGGACGGCATGCATGTCTCCTTCCCCAAGCTGAAGGAGAACTGGAAGAACCCGGCCCGCGCCCTCGCGCTCGGCATGCCACTGGCACTGGTCGGCATGGCGCTGATCACGCACTATGTCGTCGGCCTCGACTGGACGACCTCGTTCCTGGTCGGCGCGGTGCTCGCGCCCACCGACCCGGTGTTCGCCTCGGCGATCATCGGCCGCAAGGAAGTGCCCTCGAAGCTGCGTCAGCTGCTCAATGTGGAGAGCGGCATCAACGACGGCCTCGCGCTGCCCGTCGTCCTGATCCTCATCGCCGCCGCCGGACCCACCGCGGGCCACACGGCCGAGATGTCGTTCGGCGCGATCGGCCTGGAGCTGGCCCTCGGTCTGGCCTTCGGCGTCGCCGCGCCGCTGCTGGTGCACTGGCTCGCAGGGTTCCGGCTGCTGGGGGCCGAGCCCAAGCTGCAGCCGCTGCTGCCGCTGGCGACGGGCGTGATCCTGTACGGGGTGTGCCATCTGACGCACGCCAACCCGTATCTCGCCGCCTTCTCCGCGGGCGCGGTCCTCGCCGCCACCTCCGAGGAGGCCAAGCATGCGTTCGAGCCGCTGGGCGAGGCGCTCGCGGAGCTGGCCAAGTTCGCGGCGCTGCTGGTCTTCGGCGCGCTGCTCACCCCGCAGCTCTTCGGCGATCTGTCCCTCGGCGGCTATGTCGCCGTCATCCTGGCGATCGTGCTGATCCGGCCCGCCTCGCTGCTGCTCTCCCTCGTCGGGACCCGCTTCGACCGCAGGGAGAAGCTGGTGGCGGCCTGGTTCGGGCCCAAGGGCTTCGCCTCGGTGGTGTACGGGCTGCTGGTGCTGCAGGCCGGCATCCCGCAGGGCCAGGAGGCGTTCACGCTGATCGCCGTCTGCATCGCCTTCTCGATCATCGCGCACAGCAGCACGGATGTGCCGATCGCCCGCGTCTTCCGTGTGGAGAAGCTCGCAGGCATCCCCGACGGCGGCGACGAGGCCCCCTCCCGTACGGCTGCCGACTCCCGCACCGGCGCCGACTCCGGCCCCGGCGCCCGCACCGACACCCACCCCGACACCCACCCCGACACCGACGCCAGCCATGACGACGCCCCGCCGGCCCCGCTGCCGGAGCAGGGCAGCAAGGAGAGCAGCGGACGTGCGCGCACATGACCTCGCGGAGCCCTATCCCTCGGTGACGACGGACGATCCGGCGTCCGACGCGGCACGGCTGCTCGCCGAGCAGCAGCTGCCCGCGCTGCTGGTGCTGGACGCGGACGGCCAGCCGTATGCGATCGTGCCCGGCTCCCAGCTCGTACGGCAGCTGGTGCCGGAGTACGTCATGGAGGACCCGCTGCTCGCCTCCGTGATCGGCGACCGGCACGAGGAAGGGCTGATCGACGCGATCGCCGAGCTGACGGTCGCCGAGTGGCTGCCGCGGCGGGCCTACTCGCCGCCGTTCGTGGGGCCGGACGCGGGCGCCCTGCAGGTGGCCGCGCTGATGGCGCGCACCCACAGCCCGCTGGTCGCGGTGATCGAGCGCGATGCGCAGGGGGTCCGGCTGTTGGGCGCGATCACCGCGGCGCGCCTGGTGAGCCACTTTCTCAGCGAAGGGGGCTCCCCTCGCCCCGGGGGGAGCGAGCCGGACGCCAAGCCGGGCGCTTAGCCGTCCGGGGCCGGGCCTCGTCGGGGGACGTCGTCCTCCTGGAGGCGTACGAAGGGAATCCGCTCCCCGGCGGCGCGATAGGACTCCGCGGCGCCGCCGGCACGGTCGGCACGGTCTACCGGCAGCCCCATATACCGGCACAGCCGTTGCGCGGTCCTGGGGTGCGCCGCCGCATAGCGGGCCATGATCCTTCCGCCTTCCTCCGGTTCCACGAAGTGCGCCGTGACCAGCCGGTACCGTCGGCCGGACTGGATCGTGGCCTGCGGATGCGCCCGCAGATTCCGGTACCAGTCGGCCTTCGGCCCGAAGCCGGAGGCCACCACCCAGCTGGCGGAGCCCGGCGTGTGCTCGACGACCTCGACGACCGTCTCCCTGGCCAGACCCGTGCTGCGGCCGGTGTGCACCAGCCGCAGCAGCCGCCCGCGGAACAGCGGGCCGAGACCGATGCGGAAGAGCTGGTTCGGCAGCCGGGCCGCGACGCGCCGCCAGCCCGTCAGACGTTTCGGCCAGTGCCCTTCCAGAGGATCGGACGTCACGGTTCCGCCTTCTTTTCGATAACGGAGAGATGAGCGGGAACGATCGGAAAGATTCGCCTGTGGAACCTTTGCATAGTCTCATTGTCCGGTCGGAGAGCCGCGGGTTCGCCAGCCGTCTGTGTCGCGGCCGCGCCCCTGGCACGATGCGTCGGGGGCAATCGTTGTCCTTGACGCGGGGCGTACGCCAGGCGCTGATGCCCGGAGCGCGTCCGCCGGCAGTCGGAGCGATCATCTGGAGTAGGTCTTGGCCGAGGAGCGTCCGCCGCCGTACCACCTGCTGCTGTCCGTGCTGCCGTTCGCGGTCATGGCCGTCGTCGCCGTCATCGACGTCACAGCCGGGCCAAGCGTGGGCTTCCTGCCGTTGGTGTCGCTGGGGCCCGCCTTCGCCGGACTGGTCGGGGGGTGGCGGCGCACGGTGCTCGTCGGAGGGCTCGCGCTGGTCCTGTGTCTGGGCCTCGGGCTGTACGACGGCCTCTTCGCGAGCCGGCGCGGCTACATCTCGATGGCCTCCGTCGCCGGGGTCACCGCAGCCGGCGTCGCCGCGGCCGTGATGCGGCAGCGGCGCGAGGCGGAGCTGGCCGGGGTGCGCAATATCGCGGAGGTCGCCCAGCGGGTGCTGCTGCGGCCCGTGCCGCGCAGCGCCGGACATCTGCGGGTGGCCGTCTCGTATACCTCGGCGGTCGCGGAGGCCCGCATCGGCGGGGACCTGTACGAGGTCGTCACCTCCCCCGGCGGGGTGCGCGTCGTGGTGGGGGACGTCCAGGGCAAGGGCCTGGAGGCGGTGGAGACGGCGGCGGTGGTGCTCGGCGCGTTCCGGGAGGCCGCGCATGACGAGCCCGACCTGATGTCGGTGAGCGCCCGGCTGGAGCGGTCGGTGGACCGCACACTGCGGGGAGAGAAGTTCGTCACCGCGGTGCTCGCCGAGATCACGTCGGCGGGGCAGGTGACGTTCCTCAACTACGGGCACCCGCCGCCGATGATCGTACGGCCGGACGGCGCCGCCCGGTTCGCCGAGCCGCCGCAGTACGCGCTGCCGCTCGGCCTCGGGGCGCACGGGGCGTCCGGCCCCGAGCCGTACAGCGCGCCGTTCGCGCCGGGCGACCAGCTGCTGCTCTACACGGACGGGGTGAGCGAGGCCCGCGACCGGGACAGCAACTTCTATCCGCTGGCCGAGCGGGCCGGGCTGCTGAAGGACCCCGACCCGGAGGCCGCGCTAGAGGCGCTGCGGCACGATCTGAACCGCTATGCGGAGGGCCCGCCGCACGACGACGCGGCGATGCTGCTGATCAGACACCGGACGCCCTGACCGCCGTCGGCCGACCGACCGGTCAGCGCGGCACGCGCGACGTGTCGGGCCGCGGGCGGCGGCCGAGGAGTTCGGCGAGGCCGCGGCGGGTGGCGGCCAGCACCACCCGGTCCTGCGGCTGCAGCACATAGCCGGGGTGGAGATTCCACACCAGGCCGGTGGGGTGGTCCTCGCCGTCCGCGGGATGGGGCATGGCGAGATCCGGGCGGCGGTCGTCCGGGGCCGTGGTGTCCAGCGCGAGAAGCCGCCATGCGCCGGGGCTGAACGCCTCGGCGACCGTACAGCCCTCCAGCTGTGCGTGGCCCGCCACTTCGAGCGCGGCGAACAGCAGCACCTTGCGCTCCACGGGGATCGCGCCGAGGATCTGACGGCCCATCATCGCCCCGGCGAACGCGGGCGCGGCGAGGGTGGAGACGCTGCGGCTGCGGGTCAGCGCCTCGGGGTGGGCGGCGCGCAGCGTCCGGTACACGGCGGTGGCGAAGTCGTCGTCGTACAGGCGCAGCGCGACCCGCAGATCGGGCTTGACGGTGCGCGCGTAGAGCGCGGCCTCCAGATTGGTGGTGTCGATGCTGGTGAGCGCGAGCAGCGCATGCGCCCGGTGGACCCTGGCGGCTTCCAGGACGCCTTCCTCCGTGACGTCCCCGAGGACGGTCGGCACCCGCAGCCGCCGGGCGAGGGGGATGCCGCGCGCATCGGGGTCCTCCTCCACGACGACCACCGGGATGTCGAGTTCACGCAGCCGGGCGAGCACCCGGGTGCCGATCTTGCCGAGGCCGAGCAGCACGACATGCCCGGACAGGCCGCGCGGCGGGCGGCGCAGCGCCGAGGTGGAGCGGAAGGCGCCCAGCGCCTCCAGCGCGCCCGCCACCAGCAGCGGCAGCAGCGCGAGCCCGACGAGCCCGGACAGCAGCTGGAGTATCTGCCGGGCCGGTTTCTCCCCGACGGCCGGGTCGTTGATGGCGAACAGGTCGAGGATCGTGATGTACGCGGCGTGCAGCGGGCCTTCGTCGGTGGTGACGATGGAGGCCACGGTGAGCGCGAGCACGGCGAGCCCGATGCCGGCGACGGCCCAGCGCAGCCGCCGGGAGAACAGCTCGCCCAGCGGCACGGACCGCCCGCCGAGCCGCCCGGCGGGCAGCGCGGGGCCCGCGTGGCTGACGGCCTCCAGCACGACGGCACCGCGGCCCACGGCGGCGTTCGCACTGCGGTCGTCGGGCAGCAGCGCCGGGCCCTCGGGGCCGCTGGCGTCCGAACCCTCCGTGCCCGCCGGGTCGTTGCGGGTCGCCGACAGCAGGGCGAGCGTGCACAGCCCGGGGTCGGCGACCTCGCCGTCGGCGGGCGGGGTGCGCTCCACGGCCCGCAGCAGCAGCCCGTCCGCATGCACGATCTTGCTGGTGCCGGCGACGGCGGTGGCGGCGAGCGCGGGCGCGGCGGTGTCGGCGTCGGACAGCACGGTCGTCGACGCGTCCAGCGCTGCGGCGTCCAGATCCGGCATGGCGACGGCGGCGGCCTGGTCGAGCAGCTCCTCCAGATGCTGGCCGAGCTTGCGGTTGTAGAGCCGGATGACCAGCCGGAGCCGGGGGTTGAGTCTTCGGGCGGTCAGCGCGGCGCGGATATTGGTCTCGTCGACGTCATAGACGAGCGCGAGGGCGGCCGCCTGCTCGACCCCCGCCTCCGCCAGCACCGCCTCGGTCGGCTCCGCCGCCTCGATCAGCCGGTCGGCGGCCTGCTCGGGCACCCCCTCGACGGCGGCCGCCGCCTGCGCGGCCCGCCCCATCACCGCGGACATCCGCTCCAGCAGCACCGACGCCCGTCCCCGCCCCGGCACGGTGAGCGGCGTGCTCACCCCTTCCGGCGCGGCATCGATGACAAGGGTGACCCGCTCCCCGTACACCTCCCGCAACTCGGCCCCGAGCCGGTGGGCGAGCGCATCGTCCCCACACACGATCATGTGCCCGTCGGCGGGCGCGCCGTACCGGTCCTGCGACGACGAAGCACGGAAAGAAGTCTGCTGAGGAAGTGAAGCCACGGCCAAAGCCTGCACGGCGCACGGACTTTCATGCACGCGGGGGGTGACGAGGTGCGTCCGGGAGCGCCCGCAGAAGCTGAGCAGGGGCCCCGGGGGCCATCACAGCAGGGTGATGAAGAGCGCCAGGGTCAGCAGGGCGAGCAGCGCCCCGTAGAGGGCCAGAGTGAGGGCGTGGGCCTCCGACGAGGGGTCGGGGGCCGAGGGGCGGGCCAGGCCCACAGCGGAGCGCAGCAGCAGGGCGAGGGCGGCGGCGGAGAAGGCGGCGAGGAGCGTGTCGATCACGCTGGGAGGTTCTCACGGGGCGTCAGGAGGCGCATGCCGGGAACAGCCGAATCGGTGACGGGGGGTCAGAGTGACGGGTTCCCCCGGTCCTCCGGGCCCAGGGCCGTCAGGGCGTCCGTCAGCCACTTGGTCCAGAAGGTCTCCAGTTCGATTCCGCCGCGCAGGACCAGATGGCGCAGCCGGTCCGTCTCCGCGGTGCGGCGCTCCGGGGGGAAGTCGCGGTCCTCGATGGAGCGGTAGTGCTCCAGCTGGCGGCGGTGGAGGTCCAGATGGCGGGCGAGTTCTTCGCGCATGCCGGCGCTGCCGACGACCGCCGCGGCCCGCAGCCGCAGCAGCAGCGGGTCGCGGACGGCCTTGGGATCCTCGGGTCTGGCGACCCAGGAGGCGAGTTCGGCGCGGCCGGCCGGGAGGACCTCGTACTCCTTCTTCTGGCCGCGCGCGGGCTGTGCCGAGGGGAGCGCGCGGATCTGGCCGGCCTGCTCCAGTTTGCCGAGCTCCCGGTAGATCTGCTGGTGGGTGGCGGACCAGAAGTAGCCGATCGACCTGTCGAAGCGGCGGGTCAGCTCCAGGCCCGAGGAGGGCTTTTCGAGCAGGGCCGTGAGGATCGCGTGCGGGAGGGACATGGCCCCGATCCTAGGGAGGGGGGAAATCGGCCGGAGCGGTCAGAGGGCGGCCGCCAGCCGGGTGCCCTGGTCGATGGCGCGCTTGGCGTCCAGCTCCGCCGCCACGTCCGCGCCGCCGATCAGATGCGGGGTGCGGCCCGCCGCGGTCAGCTCCTCGTACAGCGTGCGCTGCGGGTCCTGGCCGGTGCACAGCACGACCGTGTCCACGGGCAGGACGCGCCGCTCGCCGTCCACGGTGAGGTGCAGGCCCTCGTCGTCGATCCGCTCGTACGTCGCGCCCGCCGTCATCGTCACCCCGCGGTGCTTCAGCTCGGTGCGGTGGATCCAGCCGGTCGTCTTGCCGAGCCCGGCGCCGACCTTGCTGGTCTTGCGCTGGAGGAGGTGGACCTGGCGCGGGGGCGCGGGCCGCTGGGGGGCGGTCAGCCCGCCGGGGCCCTCGTAGTCCATGTCGACGCCCCACTGGCGAAAGTAGGCCGCCGGGTCCTGGCTGAGGCCCTCGCCGCCGTCGGTGAGGAATTCGGCGACGTCGAAGCCGATGCCGCCCGCTCCGATCACCGCGACGCGCCCGCCGACGGCCGCGCCGTCGCGCAGCACGTCCAGATAGCTCAGCACGCTGGGGTGGTCGACGCCGTCGATGCCGGGGGTCCGCGGGGTGACGCCGGTGGCCAGCACGATCTCGTCGTAGGGGGCGGAGGAGGCGGGGGCGGAGGAGACGGGGGCGGCGGAGGCGGGGGCGGCGGAGGTCAGGTCCGCGGCCGTGACCCGGGTGCCGAGGCGCACCTCGACGCCCAGCTCGGCCAGCCGGACGCGGAAGTAGCGCAGCGTCTCCTCAAACTCCTCCTTGCCCGGAATCCGCTTGGCGATGTTGAGCTGGCCGCCGATCTCGTCCGCGGCCTCGTGGAGCACGACCTCATGGCCGCGTTCGGCGGCGGACACGGCGCAGGCGAGCCCCGCGGGCCCGGCCCCGACGACGGCGACGCGCTTGCGCAGCCGGGTCGGGGAGAGCACCAGCTCGGTCTCATGGCAGGCGCGCGGGTTGACCAGGCAGGAGGTCAGCTTGCCGCTGAAGGTGTGGTCCAGGCAGGCCTGGTTGCAGCCGATGCAGGTGTTGATGGCGTCGGCGCGCCCGGCCCGCGCCTTGGCGACGAAGTCGGGGTCGGCGAGGAAGGGCCGGGCCAGGGACACCATGTCGGCGCGGCCCTCGGC
Organism: Streptomyces sp. PR69; assembly: GCF_026420845.1. Classification (GTDB taxonomy): domain Bacteria; phylum Actinomycetota; class Actinomycetes; order Streptomycetales; family Streptomycetaceae; genus Streptomyces. The sequence continues at coordinate 243,712 of NZ_JAOWCB010000002.1, forward strand.
GAGGAGCTGTTCCGCGACCTCGGGGGTGTTGATGCGGTTGCTGGTGATCAGCGGTACGGACACCGTGCCCATCAGCTTCTGCGTCACCCAGCTGTACGCGCCGCGCGGCACGGAGGTGGCGATGGTGGGGATGCGGGCCTCGTGCCAGCCGATCCCGGTGTTGATGATCGTGGCGCCGGCCGCCTCGATCTCCTTGGCGAGCGTGACGACCTCGTCGAGGGTGGATCCGCCGGGCACCAGGTCCAGCATGGAGAGCCGGTAGATCAGGATGAAGTCGGGGCCGACCCGCTCGCGTGTGCGCCGGACGATCTCGACGGGGAAGCGGATGCGGTTCTCGTACGCCCCGCCCCAGCGGTCGGTGCGCTGGTTGGTGGCGGAGGCGATGAACTCATTGATCAGATAGCCCTCGGAGCCCATGATCTCGACGCCGTCGTATCCGGCGGACCGGGCGAGCGCCGCGGCCCGTACGAAGTCCTCGACGGTCTCCTCGACCTCGGCGTCGGTCAGGGCGTGCGGGACGAAGGGGCTGATGGGGGCCTGCAGGGCGCTGGGGGCGACCAGATCGGCGTGGTAGGCGTACCGGCCGAAGTGCAGGATCTGCATCGCGATGCGGCCGCCCGCGGCGTGCACGGCGTCGGTGACGACACGGTGCTCGGCGGCCTCCGCCTCGGTGGTGAGCCGGGCCCCGCCCTCGTACGGGCGGCCCCGGTCGTTGGGTGCGATGCCGCCGGTGACGATCAGCCCGGCGCCGCCGCGGGCGCGGGCGGCGTAGAAGGCGGCCATCCGCTCGAAGCCTCGCTCGGCCTCCTCCAGGCCGATGTGCATCGACCCCATGAGCACACGGTTGGGCAGCGTGGTGAACCCCAGGTCGAGCGGGCTCAGCAGATGCGGATACGGGTGGCTCACGGCGGCACTCCTCGGCCTCGGTCAGGGGGCGTCAGCAGCCTTTGTAGCCGTGCGCCGCCGATTTTGCAACAAGGTGCAAAAGATCGGCTCCGCCACGCCTTGAGCGCGCTGCGAGATGATCAGCCGGGTGTCGCCAGGCGGCGGAAGGGGGCGGATGGGATATGTGGATCCTGGGAGCCGTGGCAGGCGCGTTCACGGTGATGGTGCTGCCCGCCCTGCTCGGCCGCAGACTGCTCGGCATCGAGGCCGGTCCGCTGCGCACGCTGGTCGCCGGATTCGCCGGGATCTCCGTCTCCGGGTCCCTGATCGCCCCGCAGTTCGAGAAGCAGGGCGCCCGTGTCGAGCTGTTCACGCTGATGGCGGGCGTGGGGCTGCTCGCCGCCATGGTGACGCTGGTCGTGCTCGACCTCGCCGCCCCGCCCGGCGGACTGCGCCCGCTGTCCTGGGCCGGGCGGCTGCGCGGGCGCGTCGCGCGCGTACGCCGCTACTCCCGGATCGTGCGGATCGCCGGGCGGCACGGCCTCGGCCCGTATCTGAGCGGCCGCGGCCGGCCGTACGAGATCCGGCATGAGCTGCTCGCCCAGGAGCTGCGCCAGGCCCTCCAGGCGGGCGGCGCCACCTTCGTCAAGCTGGGCCAGCTGATGTCCACCCGGCGCGATCTGCTGCCCGCCGTGTACGTCGAGGAGCTCAGCCGCCTCCAGGACCGGGTGGAGCCCGCACCCTGGCCCGAGGTGGAGCAGGCGCTGCTCGCCTCGCTGGGGGCGCCGCCCGAGGAGGTCTTCGCCGCCTTCGACCGGATGCCGCTCGCCGCCGCCTCCATCGCCCAGGTGCACGCCGCCGTGCTGCACGACGGCGCACGCGTCATCGTCAAAGTGCAGCGCCCCGGCATCCGTGACGCCGTCGAACGCGACCTCGACATCGTGAACCGGCTCGCCGCCACCCTCCAGGCCCGCACCGACTGGGGCCGCGCCCTGGGGCTGCCCGAACTCGCCCAGGGCTTCGCCGTCGCCCTGCGCGAAGAGCTCGACTTCCGCGTCGAGGCACGCAATATGACGGCCGTACGGCAGGCGGCCGCGGCGCGCGGCGACCGCAGCGTCACCCTGCCGGAGCTGTACGAACGCCTCAGCAGCGAGCGCGTCCTGGTGATGAGCCGGATCGACGGGGTGCCGCTCGGCCAGGCGGAGACGGACGGCCCCGAGCACGGCAAGGAACTCGCCGACACGCTGTTCACCGCCCTGCTCAACCAGATCGTGCACGACGGCGTCTTCCACGCCGACCCGCACCCCGGCAACATCCTGCTGCGCCCCGACGGCACCCCGGCCCTGCTGGACTTCGGCTCCGTGGGCCGGATCGACGCGGGGCTGCGCGAGGCGATGGCCGGGCTCTTCCTCGCCGTGGACCGGGGCGACCCGGCCGCGCTGCGCGATGCGCTGCTGGAGGTCACCGACCGGCCGGAGGACGTGGACGAGCAGCGGCTGCAGCGGGCGCTCGGCCAGTTCAGCGCCCGGCATCTCGGACACGGGTCGACGCCGGACACCGCGATGTTCACGGATCTGTTCCGGCTGGTCACGGACTTCCGCCTGGCAGTGCCGCCGGAGGTCGCCGCCGTGTTCCGGGCGCTCGGCACCCTGGAGGGCACGCTGGAGCGGGTCGCGTCCGGCTTCAACATGCTGGCCGCGTCGCGGGCGTACGCGGCCGGGCAGCTGACCCGGCGGCTCGGCACGCAGACCGCCCGGGACACCGTCCGCGACGAACTCCTCGCCGTGCTGCCGGTGTTGCGGCGGCTGCCGCGACGGCTCGACCGGATCGGCAGCGCGCTGGAAGAGGGCCGGCTCGGCGTGGGCGTACGGCTGCTGGCCGATCCGCGGGACCGGCGCGTGGCGGGGGAGCTGCTCAGCCGGGTGCTGCTGACGTTCCTCGGCATCTTCTTCGGGGTGGCGGGCGTCCAGCTGCTGGGCACACAGGGCGGGCCGCAGGTGACCGATGCCCTCGGTCTGTACGCGCTGATCGGCTATCACCTGCTGGTGCTTTCGGCCGCTGTGGTGATCCGCACGGTTTATGTGCTGACTCGCCCGTTGGAGTGACAATCAGAAAATTGTTCAGGTCACCCACACGGCGCAAAGTCGGCATCAGTGCAGGTGGGACGCCCCTTAGCGTGCAGTTGTGGCTGGTTGGGAGCAGTTGGGCGCACTGGGGATCGCAGTGCTTCTTGGCCCACAGGGGGCGGCAGTCGAGGTGGGGACGCCGGGCGGCGGGCCCGAGGTGTCGGTCGTCGTCCAAGTGACCAACTGCCCGCCGCCGCCTCCCCCGCCGTGTCCGTCGCCGGAGCCGGAGCCGGAGCCAACGCCGGACCCGGCCCCCGATCCGGAACCGGAGCCGCCCGATCCGGAGCCGGAACCTTCCGCCCCGGAACCGGAACCAGAACCAGAGCCAGATCCGCCTGCGCCTGAGCCTGAACGGCCCACGCCGCCGCCCGAGCCCCCGCCGGCTCCGGCGCCCGCCGCCCCGGAGCCAGAGCCGGAGCCCGAACCGGCCGCGCCGCGGCCCACCGTACGCGCGCCCTCGCCACCCCCGGACCCTCCAGAACCGCCCGAACCGCCCGAGCCTTCCCAGGACTTCGCGGTACGGGGCTACAGCGGCGCCCGCGCCGCGCCGGACACCGGGACCTCGCTCGTCGTCCTGACGATGGTGACCACCACCCCGGCCGTCCTGGCCGCCGCCCTGCTGCGCCCGCGTTCACGCAGCACCGCGGGCGGCCGCGGCGCCCGCTCGTCCTGACGCACCCGCCGCCCCTCACCCTCGCCCCTCACCCCGCTTCACCCGCACTCGGAAGACTCGGAGAGCCTTCATGTCCGAATGGCTGGTCCTGGCGGCCGCGATGGCCGCCGCCTGCGCCGTCGTCCTGGTCATCGTCGTCCTCAGGCAGCGCAGGCTGAACAGGACCGAGGGGACGGTCGACCCCTCGGAGACGCCTGACGTCCTCGAATACATGACGATGATGGTCGGCGTCGTCTATGCGATCGTGCTGGGCCTTGCCATCGCGGGCGTGTGGGAGGCACGCAGCGCCGCCCAGGACGACGTACGGCGCGAGGCGCAGGCGCTGCATGAGATCACCCAGCGCGCCAAGGTCTACCCTCCCGAGGTGCAGGACGAACTGCACAAGAACATCAACGCGTATGTCTCCCATGTGGTCCACCAGGAGTGGCCCCGGATGATCGACCACAACGAGCTGAGCGGCCACGGCGACGAGCTGCTCGACGCCGTGCGCGCGGGCATCGCCGAGCGGGTCCCGGCCAATGAGCTGGAGGCGCACGCCTACCAGCCGCTGGTGGACCAGGTGGCGGTCGCCAGCGACGCGCGCAACGCACGCGAGTCGAACGCGGGCGAGACGCTGCCCGGGGTGGTGTGGTTCGGGCTGATCACCGGCGCGCTGGTCACCGTGGGGCTGATCTTCACCCTGCAGATCCAGCGCTCACCGCGTGAGCTGCTGCTCGCGGGCCTGTTCAGTGCGCTGATCGCGTTTCTGCTGTTCCTGGTCTGGGACTTCGACGCGCCGTTCGGGCGGTCGGGCGCGGACTCCGCGGAAGCGTTCCACCAGCTGTTCGGCGGAGCGCTCGGCAAACAGGACTGACCGCCGCCCCCGCTCCCCGCCCGGCTACTTCCCCTGCCCGCCGACGTAGAACAGCAGGTACACGAAACCGGCGAAGAGGTGGGTGGCGAAGACATAGACGAAGACGCGCAGCGCGACACCGCGCTCTTTCCAGCTCTCGCTCTCGCGTTCGTCGCCCACCGCCGCTCCTCAGCTGTCCGTGCCGTAGCTGTCCGTGCCGTCCGGAAAAGGGTACGAGACCCCACGACACGGTGAAGAGACCCGACCGGACGACCAGGCGACCGGTCTGTTCACTTTTGCGTAGGCTTGCAGTGTGCGACACATACGTCACACACGGAGGTGGCCGCCATGGCTCCGCGCGCAGCAGCGAAGGCAGCAGCAAGGGCAGCAGCGAAGAAGGAAAACGGCAGGATCGTGGTCGGCGTGGACGGCTCCGAGCCATCGCTCAAGGCCTTGCGCTGGGCCGTACGGCAGTCCGGCCTGACCGGTGACACGGTGGAGGCCGTGATCAGCTGGGAGTACCCGGCGGCGGGCTGGGCCTCGATGGTGCCGAGCATGCCCGAGGACTTCGACCCCGAGAAGCTGGCCGCCAAGATCCTGGACGAGTCCCTTGAGGGCACGCTCACCAAGGAGGAGGCAGCCGCCGTCACCCGCACGGTCACCGTCGGCAGCCCCGCGCAGATCCTGCTGGAGCGGGCCGAGGGCGCGTCGCTGCTGGTCGTCGGCGACCGCGGGTACAGCCTGTTCACGTCGGCGCTGCTCGGGTCCGTAGGACTGCATGTCACCCAGCACGCGCCGTGCCCGGTGGTCGTGGTGCGGGGCGCGATCCCCGCCGCCTGACCTGGGCACTTCGCCTGGACCGCGTTAACCATGTGTCGTTGTCAGTGCCTGCTCCTATGGTTTTCGGCATGACCCCTGCACTGATCGGGCGCGACCACCCCGCAGGCGTCCTCCGGGCGGAGATCGGCCGGGCGACGGGCAGCCACGGGGGTCTGGTGCTGGTCACCGGCGAGGCCGGCATCGGCAAGACGACCCTGGTCATGGACGCGGCGGACGAGGCGCGGCGGCGCGGTGCGCTGGTGCTGGGCGGCTCCTGCTGGGATTCGCAGAGCGCGCCAGGCTACTGGCCGTGGGTGCAGGTGGTGCGCGGGCTCAGGCGCGGCGCGGGCGGCGACGCATGGGCGGAGGCGGAGCGGGCGGCCGGCGGACGGCTGGCGGTGCTGCTCGGCGAGGCCGCCGGGGAGGCGGACGCCGGCGGGGAGGGCTTTCCGCTGTACGACGCGGTGACCACGGCCCTGGTCACGGTCTCCCAGCGGCGGCCCCTCGTCGTCGTGCTGGACGATCTGCACTGGGCCGACCCGGCCTCGCTCAGGCTGCTGGAGTTCGCCGCGCAGCACGCCTGGTTCGAGCGGCTGCTGCTGGTCGGCACGTATCGCGACGCGGAGGTCGAGGCCCCCGACCACCCGCTCCAGCAGCTCATCCTGCCGCTGGCCGCGCGGGCCGCCGCCACCGTCACGCTGACCGGGCTGCAGCGGGACGAGGTGGGCGCGCTGATCGAGCTGACGGCAGGGGTCGAGCCCGAGCCCGCCCTCGTCGACGAAGTGCACCGGCGCACCGGGGGCAATCCCTTCTTCGTGGAGCAGACCGCCCGCATCTGGCACAGCGGCGCGCCGGTCACCGCCGTCGCGCCGGGGGTGCGGGAAGCCGTCCGGCGGCGGCTCGCGCTGCTCCCGGAGCCCGTGGGCGAGCTGCTGGTGACGGCCGCGGTGCTGGGCCGGGAGTTCCACCGCCGGGTGCTGGCGGCGGTGGCGGGCCTGCCGGTGCCGCATGTGGACCGGCTGCTGGCGCGTGCGGCGGCCGCCCGGCTGGTCACCGCGGGCGCGGGCGGCCGGTTCGCCTTCGTCCACGATCTCGTGCGGGAGACGCTGTACGAGTCGCTCACGGAGGACGAGGCGCGCGCCCGGCACGCCGGCGTCATACGGGCGCTGGACGGTACGCCCTCCCCCAGCAGGCAGCCCCTGAGCGAGCAGCCCCTGAGCGGGCAGCCTCTGAGCGAGCAGCCCCTCGGCGGGCAGCCCCTGAGTGAACAGGCCATCCCCTCCGATCTGGCCCGGCACGCCTACCTGGCGGGGGACGAGCTGGCCCGCGAGCGCCGGGTGGAGCTGCTGCTCGCCGCTGCCGGCGACGCCTCCAGCAGGCTGGCCGGGGAGGAGGCGGTGGGCCACTACCGGCGCGCCCTGGAGGCGGCGGAGCCGGACTCCCGCAAGGCCGCGCTGATCTGTCTGGACCTGGGCGGCCAGCTGCGCCACAGCGGGGACGACAGCGCGGCCTGGCTCGCCTTCGACCGGGCCGAGGCAATCGCCCGGCTGCGCGGTGATCCGGAGCTGCTGGCACGGGTCGCGATCACCCTGCATCAGCACGCTGACGTGCCGGGCAAGCGGCCCCAGACGCGCGAGCTGCTGCGAGAGGCGCACCGCGCGCTCATCGGCGGCGCCCGGGAGGACCCGGCGGCACTGTCGGACGAGCGGATCGCCCAGGAGCTGGCGGTGCGCGCCACGGCGCTGGCGCGCAGCGGGGAGGACGACGACGCGCTGGCGTTCTCGCTGTGGGCGCGGCACGACACGATCTGGGGGCTCGGCACCTCGGCGGAGCGGCTCACCCTCACCGACGAGATGGCGGAGGTCGCGCGCCGCACCGACAACCGCAGCATGGAGCTGCACGCCACCTCGATGCGCTGGGTCACCCTGCTGGAACAGGGCGACCCGCGCTATCTGGAGCAGCTGCGCACCTTCGTCGCCCTCGCGGGGAAGTCGCGGCTGCGCCTCTTCGAGCTGGCGCTGACCGTGGACCAGTCCCTCATCCACGCCCTTCACGGCGCGTTCGACGAAGCCGAGCGGCTGCTTGCGCAGGTCCTCGGCATGGGGCACGGGCACACGGCCTTCGCCTACATCACCGCCCATATGGAGTGGGCGCTCGCCCTGCTCCGGGGGCGGCTGGAGGAGGCGGAAGCCGTGGTGGGCCGCCTCGACGACATCGGGTATCCGTTCCCCCGGCTGCTGGAGGGCATCACGGCGGCGGAGCGCGGGGAGGGCGAGCTGGCCGTGCGTATCGCGGATGAGCTGCAGGCCCGTCCCGAGCCGCTGCCGAGGGTCTTCGCCCCGCTGCTGCTGCGTCTGCGCGCACAGGCCGCGATGGCCTCGGGCGACCCGCAGCGCATCGCGGAGGCGCGGGACGCGCTGATGCCGTACGCGGGCCAGTGGCTCGTCGCGTTGTACGGCTGCGACATCAGCGGCCCGGTCGACCTCTGGCTGGGTCTGCTGTCCGCGGCGGCGGGCCGCCGCGAGGAGTCCGCCGCCCATCTGACCGCCGCGGCCGAATCGGCGGACCGCCTGCGGGCCCGCCCCTGGTCGCTGCGCGCGCGTGCGGCCCTGGCCCGGGCGGACGAGACCCCCGCGGACGAGGCCCCGGTGAAGGCGGCCCCCGCGGACGCGGTTCCCGCAGGCGGCCTCCCGGCCAACGAGGCCCCGGCAAAGGGCGCCACCGCGAAAGCGGCCCCGGCGAAGACGGTTCCCGCAGGCGGGATCCCCGCGGACGGCCTCCCCGCCAACGAGGCCCCGGCAAAGGGCGCCACCGCGAAGGCGGCCCCGGCGAAGACGGTTCCCGCAGGCGGGATCCCCGCGGACGGCCTCCCCGCCAACGAGGCCCCGGCAAAGGGCGCCACCGCGAAGGCGGCCCCGGCGGGGGCCGAGGCAGGGCCTCCCCAACCCCCGCCCCCTGCCGAGGAATTCCGCCGCGACGGCTCGGTGTGGGCGCTGACCTTCGCCGGGCAGTCGGTCCATGTGCCCGACGCCAAGGGCCTGCGGGATCTGCACACCCTGCTCTCCAGCCCCGGCCGGGACGTGCCCGCCGCCGAGCTGCTCGACCCGGCGGGCGGCGAAGCCGTCGCGGCAGCCCACCGCTTCGGCGGCGACCCCGTCCTCGACGACGAGGCCAAGGCCCGCTACCGCCGGCGGCTGTCCCTTCTGGACGAGGAGATCGACCGCGCCGTCGAGCGGGGCGACGAGGCCCGCGCCGCCGAGTTCGACCGCGAACGGTCCGCCCTGCTGGAGGAGTTGCGGACGGCCGCGGGCCTCGGCGGCCGCACCCGTCGCCTGGGCGAGACGTCGGAACGCGCCCGCAAAGCGGTCACGGCCCGCATCCGCGACACCCTCCGCCGCCTCGCCCCGCTCCATCCGGCCCTGACCGCCCACTTGAGGGAGTCGGTCACCACGGGCTCCCGCTGCTCCTACCGCCCGCGGCGACCGGTCGACTGGCGGCTGTGAACCGACAGCCCCCGCCCCTCACGCCAACATCACCTCACCTCACCTCACTTGCGGTTGTACAGCCGCATCGTCACCGAGCCGAACACCACGACCAGCGCACCCGCCCAGCCCAGCGACCAGGCGATGTCCGCCGCGGGCCAGTGGCCGGCCATCAGTTCCCGGACCGCCGTGGCGACATGGGTGACCGGGCTGTTGTTGACGAATGCCTGGAGCCAGCCGGGCATCGTCCTCGGGTCGACGAAGACATTGCTCAGAAAGGTCAGCGGGAAGATCACCATCATGCTGACGCCCATGACCGACTTCTCCGTGCGCAGCAGCAGGCCGAACATGGTCCAGATCCAGGAGAAGGCGAACGCGAAGACCACCAGCAGGACCACGCCGAGCAGCACGCCGACGAAGCCGCCGCCGGGGCGGTAGCCGAGGAGCAGGCCGACGGCGAGCATGACCGCGGAGGCGAGGAGATAGCGCATGACGTCGCCGAGGAGGTAGCCGACCATCGGGGCGGGCCGCCATATGGGGAGGGTGCGGAAGCGGTCGAAGACGCCCTTGGTGATATCGGTGTTGACCGCGACGCCCGTGTACATGGTGATCATGACGACGCTCATGGTGAGGATGCCGGGCAGCAGGAACTGCACATACGCGTCCACCGAGCCGGCCAGCGCGCCTCCGAAGAGGTACGTGTACATCAGCACCATCATGATCGGAAAGGCCGTCACATCGAAGAGCTGCTCGGGCACATGCTTGATCTTGAGCATGGCGCGCCAGCCGAAGGTGAGCGAGGCGGACAGGGCGGTGGGGCGCGGCGGGCGCTGCTTGGCGATCAGAAGCGCGGCGAGGTCCTCCGTCCTGGGGGCCTCCAGGGTGAGGTCGTCGGTGTCCTTGGCCGTTGTCGCGGTGCTCATGCCGCCGTCCCCTTCTTGTCGGTGAGGGCGAGGAAGACCTCGTCCAGGCTGGGCTGGCCCAGCGCGAAGTTGTCCACGGTGATGCCGGTGCGGGCCAGTTCGGCCAGGGCGCGCGCGGCCTGCTCGGCCGCGCCCTGCTGGGTGCCGCTGCCGTTGACGCGGGCGGTCAGGGCGACCGGGTCGGCGTCGAGGAGCACCTCCGCGCCGAGCGCCGCGGCAAGCACCCGCTCGGCGTCCGGGCGCTGCGCCGCGTCGCGCAGCCGCAGATGGACGGCCCCGGAGCCGACCGACGCCTTCAGCTCGCCCTTGGTGCCCTCGGCGATGACCTTGCCGTGGTCGATGACGGCGATCCGGGAGGCCAGCTGGTCGGCCTCGTCCAGATACTGCGTGGTCAGCAGCACCGTCGTGCCCTGGGCGACGACCGCCCGCACGATGTCCCACACCTGGTTGCGGCTGCGCGGGTCGAGGCCGGTGGTGGGCTCGTCCAGGAAGAGCAGGTCCGGGGTGTTGAGGATGGACGCGGCGATGTCGATACGGCGGCGCATGCCGCCCGAGTAGTTCTTGACCTGCTTGTCGGCCGCCTCGGCCAGCCCGAAGGCCTCCAGCAGCTGCCCGGCCCGCTCGCGTGCGGCCGGCTTGGAGTGGCCCAGCAGCCTGCCGAGCAGGATCAGGTTCTCCAGACCGGTGAGGTCCTCGTCGACGGAGGCGTACTGGCCGGTGAGGCTGACCCGGCTGCGTACGGCGTCGGCGTCCTTGACGACATCCTTGCCGAAGACGCGGGCGCGGCCCCCGTCCGGGCGCAGCAGCGTGGCCAGCATGCGCACGGTGGTGGTCTTGCCCGCGCCGTTGGGGCCGAGGAGTCCGTAGACGGCGCCCGCGGCGACGGTCAGATCGACGCCGTCCACGGCGCGTTTGCCGCCGAAGGCCTTCACCAGGCCGTCTGTCTCGATTGCCGGTTCTGTGCTCATGGTTGCCGGTGATCCTTATGGGTCGCGGTGTTCAGTCGTGGTGTTCAGGAGACGTACGTGCGGCCGTGCGTCAGGAGACGTACGGGCGGGCGGCGCGGGCCTCCCGCAGGGCCAGGCCCCACCAGTCGAGCTGGTCGAGCATGCGCCCCACGGCGCGGTCGCCGCCTTCCGCCGGGGCTGCGTCGTCGAGGAGATTCAGATGGACGCCATTGCGCAGGGTGACGGTGTGCAGCTCGGTGAAAACGGAGCGCAGCGCCTCGACCGCGTACAGGCCGCTCGACCCGTGGCCGTAGCTCACGAAGGCGACGGGTTTGGTCTGCCATTCGTCGTAGGCGAAGTCGATGGCCTGCTTGAGGGAGGCGGGGAAGGAGCGGTTGTACTCGGGCGTCACGACCACAAAGGCGTCCGCCCGGCCGATCTGCTCGGTGAACCGGCGGACCTGGCCGGTCGCCCGGTCCGGATAGCGGGCGGGGAAGTCATAGTCGACCAGATCGAGGACGGTCAGCTCCAGCCCGCCCCGCCCGGCGGCCCGCTCCATGAACCAGCGCCCGACGCTCCCGCCGACGCGCCCCTCGCGCGTACTGCCGATGATCACCGCGACGCGCAACGGCGGTGCGCCGTCGCCCGTCCGGTCGCCCGCACTGCCGCCCGCGCTGCCGTCCACGCTGCCGACTGCGTTCTCGTCCGGGTCCTCATCCGGGTCCCGCATGGGTCGTCGCCTCCCTCCCGTGCCTCACCCGTAAGGCGCGAGACGACGACGCGCGGCCGCCAGATCGAATCTGGCGGCTGCTTGCGGCTACTCGTGCGTGTAGAAGAGATAGAAGGCCACGACCGTCACCCCCGCCCCCACCGCGACCCCGAGCCCCGCCGACCTGAGCACGCTCGACCCCGTCAGGCTGACCAGGAAGCCGATCGCCGCCGCCGACAGTGCGCCGTATGCCAGGGCGCGCAGTTCGCGCGGCAGGCTCGCCTGGAAGCGGCCCAGCAGATAGGCCAGCACGGCCAGCACGGCGCCGGAGACCACCGCGAGAACGGCCTGCCCGACCGAGCCGGGGCCGCCGTCGCGGGCGATGAAGGCCGCGTAGGCCCCGTATGAGATGCCCAGCACGAGGGGCAGCGCCCACCCGAGATGCCCGTGCTGCCGGCGCGTGGGCGCCGCTGCGTGTGCGGCCATGGCGGAACTCCTTCGCTCACGTCCACCCCATGTCCTTCTCCCAGGGCACACCCGCACACGGCGGCGGGCAACTCGTACGCGAGCCCCGCGAGCGGCGGTCAGCGCACGCGGCCGGGCTTTTCCGCGGTGAACCGGGCGAACTCCGTGGCGTCGTGGGAGGAGAAGACGTGGATCAGCCGCGGGTCGGCGCGGCGGAGTTCGCGGAGGCGGCTGAGGGCGGTCAGGCGCTGACCGTGGTTGTCGGCGACGAAGCGCTGGTAGAGGGAGAGGGCACGGGGGCAGCGGGGGCGGCGCAGGTCGATCTCGCCGTGGAAGAAGTACGCGTCTCCCGCGTGCAGCAGCCAGCGGTCCGGCCGCTGCACGGCCACCGCGCAGTGGCCCCGGGTGTGGCCGGGCAGCGGGATCATCAGGATGTCCGGGGAGCGCTGGACGGGGGAGGCGGCGAAGCCGTGCCAGGTGGAGTCGGCCGTGTCGTGGATGACCCAGTGGGGGCCGTGCGCCCAGTGAGCGGGCACATAGCGGTCGGCGTCGAGGCGGCTCTCGCGGCGCATCGCCGCCCGGTACTCGTCGGCCGTCACATGGACCCGCGCGTGGGGGAAGTCGGCGAGGCCGCCCGTGTGGTCGAGGTCCAGATGCGTCAGGACGATGTCCCGTACGTCGTAGGGGTCGTAGCCGAGCGCCCGTATCTGGTGCGCCGCGGTGCGGGAGAGGTCGAGCGTGGGCCGCGCGAGCGTGCGGAACAGGGCCCCGAGGCGGTGCGGCTCCAGCACATCCGCGGCTCCGAGGCCGGTGTCGATCAGGACGAGGCCGCTGCCCGTGGCCACCAGCAGGCAGTGGCCGGCCAGCCGGTCCACGCCGACCAGAGGGCTCATCGGCGCGCAGTCGAGGTGGTGGACCGCGGGCACGGACATGTCGAACCTCCGGAGACTTACAGCGTAAGTGCGAGGTAACAGGGGGTAGGGAAGCACTTACGCTGTAGGCCGTCAAGGAGTCGGGAGCCGCCTGTGTCCGCCGCACCTCCGTCCCGCCGCGAGGCGACGGCCATGCCGCTGTCGCGTGAACGGATCATCGCCGCCGCGCTCCGCATCATCGACGCCGACGGGGTGGACGCCCTCTCCATGCGGCGGCTCGCCGCCACCCTGGGCGTACAGGCGATGTCGCTCTACAACCATGTGGGCGGCAAGGCCGATCTCATCGACGGGGTGGCGGAGTTCGTCACCCGCGAGATGCGGCTGCCGAAGCCGCTGGAGGGCGGCTGGGAGGACCGCATCCGGACGATCGCCCACGCCTTCCGGCTGACCTCCCTGCGCCATCCGCGCGCCTGCCAGCTCGTCCTCACCCGCCAGCTCACCTCCCCCACCGCGCTCGCACCGATCGACTGCTCCCTCGCCGTCCTCCTCGACCACGGCTTCGAAGAGGAGACGGCGGTCAGCGCGCTGCGGATGTTCACCGCGTACCAGGTGGGGTGTCTGCTGCGGGAGTTCTGCTCCTCGTCCGCGTCGCCGCCGGGAGAGGGCGACGCGGCGGCGCGCGCCCGCACGGACTATCTGGCCGGGTCGGGCTTCCCCGCGGTCGCCAGAGTCGCGCCGGCGCTCGCGGTGATCGACCATGAGGCGGAGTTCGCGTTCGGGGTGGAGACGCTGATCGAGGGGCTGCGCAAACACGCGCCTCCCGAGCAGCCCGAACAGCACGAACAGCCCGAACAGACCGAGCAGCCCGAACAGCCCGGACAGACCGAGCAACGCGGGCGCGCAGACTGACGTCTTCATAAGGCGAGCACGCGGACGACACAGCGCGGAGGACGGCGGCGTGAAGAGCGGCACCATCACCCCGGCGGCCCCGGAGGCCGCCGACGACGACACCGCCCCGCACCGCGGCGGCGGCCCGCGCCGACTCGCCGCCTTCTCGGCCGGCGCGCTCCTCCTCGTCCCAACCGCCGTCGCCGCCTGCCGCGTCGCGGACGTCGACGCCGTCACCCCCCTGCCCCAGCTCCTCGCCTTCCTCCCCTGGATGCTCGCCCCGGCGGGCGTCGCCCTGCCGCTCGCCCTCCTGGGACGGCGGCGCACCGTCGCCCTGTGGGCGGCCGCGGTGCTCGCGCTCCTCGGCTGGCATGTCAGGCCGTACGACACCGGGCTGACCGAAGACCCGCCCGGCCCCGTCGCCGCCCGGCTCACGGTGCTCACCTCCAATCTGGAGTTCGGCGGCGCGACCGAGGGGCTGCTGACGGTGCTCCGCCGCGAGCGGCCGGATCTGGTCTTCGTCCAGGAGTGCAGCCTGACGTGCGCCAAGGCCCTTCAGTCGCGCGTCTCCACCGCCGACTACCCGTACCGGAACATCGTCGAGGGCGACCCCGCGGAGGGGTCGGCGATCCTCAGCAGGCATCCGCTGAAGCCCGCGCCCGGAGTGGACTCCGTCCTCGCCATGCCGGGCGCGACGGCCACCGTCGGCGAGCTGCCGGTGAACCTCCAGCTCGCCCATCCGCTGCCGCCCATCCCCGACGCCGTAGACGACTGGCGGCGCGAGCTCGGCCGGCTCACCTCATACGCCGCCGACGCCCGGGACAGCGGCCGTCCGACCCTCATCGCCGGGGACTTCAACGCCACCCAGGACCACGCCGCCTTCCGCCGCCTCCTCGAAGCCGGCGAGCTGCGCGACAGCGCGACGCTGGCGGGCGCGGCCCGCACCCCGTCGTGGCCGGCCGCGGTCCGCCGCCCGCTCGGGGCCCAGATCGACCATGTGCTGGTCAGCGAAGACTTCGCGGTACGCGACGCCCGCTTCCTCGACCTCGCGGACACCGACCACCGCTCACTGCTCGTCACCCTCGATCTCCACATGCGGACCGAGTGACTTGCGTCGATCGCACCCTTCGGGGTCTTTTGTTGACCATGCGCGAACGCGAACGCACGACCGGGCTGATGACACCTCCCGACTGGCTGATGGAGGCGCTGCGCCCGCAGCGCGCGCCCGTCCCCTGGGCCGCCGTGGCCCGCGCCGGAGTCGCGCTGTCCGCGCCGCTGGCGGCCGGCTTCGCCGTCGACCGGCCCGCGTACGGAGCGCTGGCCTCCATCGGCGCGCTCTCCGGCGTCATCGGCGACACCGCCGACGCCTACCGCATGCGCGTCTTCAATATCGCGGTGCCGCAGCTCTTCGGCGCGGTGGGCGTCACGCTCGGCACGCTGGTGTACGGGGAGGGGTGGGCGGCCGTCGTCGTGCTGACGCTCGTCGCGCTGGTCTCCGGGATGATCTCCTCCATCGGCGCGGTGGCCTCCGTATCCGGGCTGCTGCTTCTGCTGAACACGGTGGTCGGATCCGGCCTCCCGCTGCCCGAGCCCTGGTGGAAGGCGCCGCTGCTGCTCAGCGCCGGAGGGTTGTTCGTCCTGGCGCTGACGCTGCTCGGCTGGCCGTGGCGCGGCCGGGAGCCCGAACGGGCCTCGGTCGCCGACGCCTACCGCAGCGTCGCGGAGCTGCTGGCCGCGGCCGGCACGGACGCGTACCCGGACCGCCGCCAGGCCGTCACCCAGGCCCTGAACGCCTCGTACGACCTGATCCTCGCCCGGCGCGCCCGCGCCCAGGAGCGGCGCGGCCCGATGGTCCGGCTGCTCGCGCAGCTGAACGCGCTGATCCCGCTGGTCGAGGCGGCCGCGGCGGCGCATCTGTACGGGCGGGCCTCGCGGCGGCCCGAGATCGCGGACGCGGTGCGGGATCTGGCGGACGCGGTCGCCGCCTCCCGCACGGGGCCCGCGCCCCGCACCGGCCCCGCGCCCCGCAACGAGCCGGGATCTTGCACCGGCCCCGCGCCCGGCGCCGCCGACGAGCCGCCTCCCCTGCCCGAACCGGAGGGCCCGGCCGACCGCGCCGTCGACTCCGCGCTGCGCCACGCCTGGACGACGGTCCACAAGCCCGACCCGGACCCGTACAACGTCGACGACCGGCTCGGCCGCCCCGCGGCCCTCCGCATCCGCGTCCGCCGCGCCGCCCGCAGCGTCCTGCTCTCCAGGGCCTCCTGGCGGTACGGCCTGCGCCTCGCGCTCTGCATCGGCCTCGCGCAGACGCTGGTGACGCTGGTGCCGGTGGAACGCTCGTACTGGGTGGCGCTCACCATCACCTTTGTGCTGAAGCCCGACTTCGGCTCGGTCTTCTCCCGCGCCGTGCTGCGCGCGCTGGGCACCGCGGGCGGGCTGCTGATCGCCATCCCCGTCCTGGCGGAGGTCCCGCGCGGCTGGTGGGACGTGCCGGTGACGATGGCGCTCGCCGCGCTCATCCCGGCGTTCACGGCGAAGGGGTACGCCTTCCAGACCGCCGCCATCACCCCGGTGATCCTGGTGCTCTCCGACCTCATCAACCACCAGGGATTCGATCTGATCCTGCCCCGGCTGACCGACAGCCTCATCGGCTGCGCGATCGCACTGATCGCGGGCTATCTGCTGTGGCCGGAGAGCTGGCACGCCCGCATCGGCGACCGGCTCGCGGACGCGGTCCAGGACATCTCGGAGTACGTGGCACGCGCCTTCCCGCACGAAGCCGCCGAAGCGCCGGCGGCGCACGCCGAGACCCCGGCGGCGCACGCCGAACGGGTCCGCGCCCGCCGCCGCATCTACCGCGATCTGTCCGCCGTGCGCACCGAGTTCCAGCGCGCCCTGACCGAACCCCCGCCGACGGGCACACGGGCAGCCGCCTGGCAGCCGCTCGTCATCGCCGTCGAACGCATCATGGACGCCACCACGGCCGCCCGCGTCCGGGTCGCCCACGGCGCCCCGCCCCCGTCCCCCGCCGAGGTCGCCGCCATCGCCCGGCAGCTCCGCGAACTCGCCGAAGGGCTGCGCTCAAGCGATGTGCTCGTCACGGTCCGCGCCGATCTGGAGGGCGACGAGAAGGGCATCCTGGCCCCTCTCCGCCACGAGGTGACGGCGGCCCGCGCGATCGCCTCCCCCACCCGCCGCTGACGCCGGGCGAACCGGAGGCGGGCGACACCGCGCAGGGCTCAGCGGCCCCGCCCGCTCGGGGCCTCGGGGCCGCGCGGGCCGCCGAGGCCCTGGAGGCGCTCCAGCTCGCGGCGGTCGCGCTTCGTCGGGCGGCCCGTGCCGCGGTCGCGGACGGCGACGGGGGCGGTGAACTCGCGCGGCGGGGGCGGGGGGCTCTTGTCCTCGTAGCACTGGACCGCGACCGGCGCGCCGACCCGCTTGCGGACCAGCCTGGAGACGACGACGATCCGCTCGCGGCCCGCGTGGAAGACCCGCACCTGGTCGCCGGGGCGGAGGGCATGCGCGGGCTTGACCCGGTCGCCGTTCACCCGGACGTGGCCCGCCCGGCAGGCCGTGGCGGCCTGGGACCGGGTCTTGGTGAGCCGTACGGACCAGATCCATGCGTCGACCCGTACCGGGCCCTCATCCGTCGCGTCTGCTGCCATGGTCCCGACTGTACGACGCCGGGGCCGCCGGATCCTCCGACTTCTCCAAGGCCGGTGCAGGGCCCCGGATCATGGGGCTGTCACGGAGGGCCGTCTGTTCCGCAGGGCAGCCGCCCGCCCCTCACCCCTCCCCGTGCGTCCCACTACGATGCGCTCGATCTCATCCAACTCATCGGCTTATCCGATCCGCTCGCTCGCCATGGACTTCTGAGGGGTTGCCGATGGCCGCACGCCGACGACGCTTCGCACCGGACTTCGACCCGGTCTTCGGGGACCGCCCTCTCGCCGCCGCGCTGCACGACATCGTTATCGGACGCTGGCAGACGGCCCGCGACCTGCTGTACGAGACCGGCGACGACTGGCCGCTGCGCACTCACCGGCTGCGGCTGCTGGCGCACACCGCCGCGGAGACCTCGGCCGCCGAGAGCTGGCGGGCCGCGGAGCCGGACAGCGCGGACGCGGCGGTGCTGGGGGCCGCGACGCAGGTCGTACGGGTCCTGCACAGCGCGGTCGCCGCATGCGGACACAGCACGGGCCCCGGCGGGTGCGCAGCCGACCGTACGGTGCTGGACAGGGCGGTGCTGACCTGCCTGAAGGCCGCAGACGCCCGGCCCGCCGACCCCATGCCCTGGGTGTCGCTGCTGACGCTTGCACGGCTGTACGAGGACGGGGTCTCACCACGCGAACTGTGGCGCTGGCAGGACGAGTTGCGCCGCCGCGACCCGTACAGCATGGAGGGCCATGTGCAGCTGCTGCGCTACTACTCTGCCCGCTGGCACGGCACGCACGGCACGATGTACGACTTCGCCCGCGACGCGGCGGGCGCGGCCCCGCTCGGCTCGCCGCTGCCGGTGCTGGTGCAGATCGCACGTGTGGAGGAGTACCGCTATATCTCCGACATGGCGCGCGGCCGCCCCGTCCGCGGCTTCGACCAGCACTGGAAGCACGAGCTGGCGGAGGTCGAGGTCCGCCGCACCTGGCACCGCTGGATCCTCGGCCGTCCGCCGGGCCCGCCGGCCCCGTACGAGGTCGGCGACCTCAACTGTCTGACGCACGCCGCCTGCCATGCGGGGCTGAAGGAGCAGGCCCGCTCCCTGTTCGCGCTGCTCGGGCGGCAGGCGTCCCGGGTCCCCTGGTCGTACACCGGGGACCCGGCCGAGCAGTTCACCCGCTTCAGAAAGGCGGTGGGCGCGGCGGGCCCGCTGGGCTGACCCGCCGCGCCGGAACCCCTTCCGGGCTCCGGGTCAGACGCCGATGCCGCGGCCGTCCTTGCGGTAGACCGCCACCACCGACGGGCGGACGATCCGGCCCGGGCCGTCAGGCCAGACGCTGGCCGGGTTCTCCACCGTCGCGCCGTCGACCTCGCCCGGGTGCTGCACGGCGACCAGGACACGGCGGTCCTGGATGATCGGCCCGCAGGTCTCCGCGCCCGCCGGCACCGTCAGGAACTGCTTGATCTCGCCGCGCCGCTCGCCGCGCGTCGCCACGCCGAACAGTCCGTCGTGCGAGCCGAGCTTGTTGCCGTCCGTGGAGATCCACAGATTGCCGTGGTCGTCGAAGGCCACATTGTCCGGGCAGGAGATCGGGCTGACCTTGTCCTTGGGGAAGCCCGCGAAGTACGTCGCCGGGTCCTCCGGGTCGCCCGCGACCAGGAACAGCCGCCAGGCGAAGCCGTCGCTCGCCGGGTCGTCCCAGTGCTCGGCGAGCTCCAGGACCTGGCCGTGCTTGTTCTGGTTGCGCGGGTTGGCCTCGTCGGCGGCCGGGTAGCCGTCCTTGCCGCGGTTGGTGTTGTTCGTCAGCGCGACATAGACGCGGCCGGTGCGCGGGGAGGGCTCGACGTCCTCGGGGCGGTCCATCTTGGTGGCGCCGACCTTGTCGGCGGCCATCCGGGTGAAGACGTACACCTCCTCCGCGGTCATGCCGGGGACATGCGAGGTGTCGCCGGTCGCCAGCGGAATCCACACGCCGGAGCCGTCGAACTCGCCGTCGCTCGGCAGCTTGCCGCTGCCGTCGACGTCCTGCGGCGAGTCGCCCGTCAGCTTGGCGACGTACAGCGTGCCCTCGTCGAGGAGCGTGGCGTTGTGCTCGCGGGCGTGCCGGCTGTTGCCCTTCTTCATCCGCTTGGACGAGACGAACTTGTAGAAGTAGTCAAAGCGCTCGTCGTCGCCCATGTAGACCACCGGGCGGCCGTCGGACGTCAGCCGCGGCTGCGCGGCCTCGTGCTTGAAGCGGCCGAGCGCCGTGCGCTTGCGCGGGGTGGAGTGCGGGTCGTACGGGTCGACCTCGACGACCCAGCCGAAGCGGTGCGACTCGTTCGGCTCCTGCGCTGCGTCGAAGCGCTTGTCGAACCGCTCCCACTTGCGCGAGGTCGCACCCGAGCGGATGCCGTAGCGCTTGTCGGACGGGCTGGAGCCATGGGCGAAGTACTGGTTGAAGTTCTCCTCGCCCGACAGGATCGTGCCCCACGGGGTGGTGCCGCCCGCGCAGTTGTTGAGCGTGCCGAGCACCTTGCGGCCGGAGCGGTCGGCGGAGGTCTTCAGCAGATCGCTGCCCGCGGCCGGGCCGGTCAGCTCGAACTCGCTGGTCGCGGTGATCCGGCGGTTGAGGTAGTGGCGGGTCACCGGGGTGAGCTTGCCGCTGCGCCACTCCTCCTGGACCACGACGACGGACAGGCCGTGGGCGGCCCAGGCGATCTCGACCTGCTCACGGGTCGGGTTGTCGGAGTCGTAGTCCTTGAACATCAGCTGCTCGTCCGTGTACTCGTGGTTCGCCACGAGCACCTGGCGACGCCACTCGCGGGGCAGCGGGAGCAGCGAGAGGAAGTCGTTGTTGTAGCCGAACTGACCGGCCTGCGCCTTGGCGCTCTGCCGGTCCGGGTGGAACGCGGGCGCGCCGCGCAGAATCGGTTCTCCCCAGCGGATGACGACGTTCTGGGCGTAGCCCTCGGGGACGGTCACCTTGTCGTCGGTGTTCGGCGCGACCGGGGTGAAGCGCAGACCCCGGGCTCCGTCGGCCCTGCCGGGGCGGTGCCAGCGGTCTCTGCCCGCGGGCGCGGCGGGCGCGGCGGGCGCGGCGGCCTCGGCGGAGGACGCGCCCTGGACGACGGCCGCGCCGCCCGCGGCGGTGGCGACGGTCACCACGGCGGCGGCGCGCATCATCGAGCGGCGCGACAGGGCGCCCGCGATGACATCGCCCGCGTACTCGTTGTCGCTGGTGTTGGGCACCTCGTGGAAGCAGGCGTCGCCGCAGCGGTAGCGGCAGGTGAGAGCGGAACGACCACCCGAATGGCGGTTGACGTTCAACAGCGGCAGCATTTTGCGCACTTCGCTTCTTCCTCCTCCGGCGCACCCGCGCCGAACGTATCGACAGTCTGTCGGAATAAGTCCAGCGATGACGGTAGGCGCGACGGGGCGCAGCGTGGCGGACGAACGATGAACACGGCGTGAATCCGGCGGGTCTGAGGCGGGGTTGACATCGTGCGCGTGGTGTGAATGAGGTCGGCCCCGCCCCTGCGGCGATTCCGGCGGGGCGGCGGCTAACCTTACGTGTCCGCCATGGCCGTCGGTCTGCGTCGAACAGGGCGGCGATCCCCTGGCCCGTACGGCCGGAGTGCGGACGAACCACCGCAATCAACTCATGCGAAAGGCCTCGCCCATGGGCATTCGGAGCTTGCTGCGCAAGGTGTTTGGCGGACGCGACCGTGCGACGGGGCGCGAGGAGTCGACTACGGCGGCGGCCGTCCCGCCGCAGCCCGAACGCCGCGAGGAGTCCGTGTCCGCGGGCAGCGCACCCGCGGACACGGCGGCGGCTGCGGACACGGCGGACACGGCCGCACGGCGGGTCCCCTGGCCCACCCCGGAACGCACGCCGAAGCCGGAGCCCGGCGCCACGGGGTCCAGCGCGGCGGACCTGGTCTCCGCGGCCTTCGACAACCCGGCGCCCCACGCCACCGCGATCCCGCCCCAGCCGGACGCCGAGCGGGAGGACGCCGCCGCGGATACGGCTCCGGCTGCGGACGCGCCCGCCCTGCGGCAACGGGCGGCGACCGCTGAGCCCCCCTCCTCCCGGGAGGAGGGCCGCGCGGCCGGGGCGGCGCCCGCGGACGCCTCGGGTCCGGCAGGGGAGTCGCCAGCACGCCCGGGCGACCCTGCGGACGCCGTCGAAACCGCGGCCGCGTCGGCCGGGGCGGACACGCAGCCGCCGGCCCCGGCCGGGCCTGCACCCGAGGCCGACGAGCCCCCGGCGGACCTGCCCGCGTCCGCAGCCCCCCGCACGGCGGACACCGCCGACACGCCGTCACCGGCGGCCCCTGACGCGAGCGACCACAGCACCCCGGCAGCCACGCCCGTGTCCCCGTCCGCGCCCGAGGACACCGTTCCTGTGGGCGCGGAGCCCGCGGCAGCGGCCGGAGTCTCGTCTGCCGCCAATGCGGACGAGCCCCCGTCCGCCGAGGCGGACGGCCCCGCGCCCGCGACGACCCCCACGGCCAGCCCCACTGACACACCGTCCCCAACCGCCGCGGGCGCGACCGACGAGCCCGCCGCCGCAGGAATCGCCCCCTCCGCCGCCGTGGCCGAAGCGGCGGCCACCGAGAACCAGCCCGCACACGAGCCCACGACGGCTCCCGTCACGGACACCGGGGATGCCAGCACCCCGAGCGGCCCCGCGCCGCAGCCCACCACGGCAGCAGCGGACAACCGCGCCGCGCCGGACGCCGCGCACGAGCCCGCGACGGCTCCCGCGGCCGCGGGCACGACGGGCGACCCCGCGGCCGTACCGGCGACCACCGCCGACGCCGCGGACGCGAGCGCCGCCCGCGCCCGTGCGGCGAACGGCCCGGCGGCGACCGCGGCGGACGCCGCCCCCGCCTCCCCGCCGGAGGCGACCCCCGCGCCCGCCGTGTCGCTCGCGCGGGTGAAGGCGCAGGCCGGTGGGGTCGTCGAGGCGTACAAGGCCGCCGGGAGCGCGCTGAAGAAGGCCGGGCTCGGCGGGGTGCGGGCGCGGGTGTATCTGGTGCTGGACCGGTCCGGGTCGATGCGCGGGTACTACAAGGACGGCAGCGCCCAGCGCCTCGGCGAGCAGGCGCTCGCGCTCGCCGCGCATCTCGACGAGAGCGCGACGGTGCAGGTCGTGTTCTTCTCGACGGAGGTCGACGGAACCGGCGAGCTGGGCCTCGCCTCGTACGAGGGCCGGATCGACGAGCTGCACGCCTCCCTCGGCCGGATGGGGCGTACGAACTACCACCTGGCGGTCGAGGAGGTGCTCGCGCTGCACGCCAAGAACCACGGCGACGACACACCCGCGCTGGTGCTGTTCCAGACGGACGGCGCGCCGGAGTCCAAGACCGCCGCCACCGCGGCGCTCTCCGCGGCGGCGGACCGCCCGGTGTTCTGGCAGTTCGTGGCGTTCGGCGAGTACGACGCCAAGGCCTTCGACTATCTGCGCAGGCTCCAGGCCCCGAACGCCGGCTTCTTCCACGCGGGCCCGGCCCCCGGCGAGCTGGCGCACTCCGCGCTGTTCAAGGGCGTGCTGGCGGGCTGGAAGCCCTGAGCCGGCGCCCGCAGCGGGCTTCGGCACGGTGACGGCCCCGCCCGCGCCGTCACCGTGCCGTCACCCTGCCGCCGCGGGCCTCCCCGGTTATGCGGGTGAGTGGATCTTCACAGGGCCGATAGGATTTCGACCATGGCGGCCACTGGATCCGAGAAGCAGGGGGCGAAGGCGTACTACGTCTCGACCCCCATCTATTACGTCAACGACGCTCCTCACCTGGGCCACGCCTATACGACCGTCGCAGGCGACGTGCTCTCCCGCTGGCACCGCCAGCGCGGCGAGAAGGTGTGGTACCTCACCGGCACGGACGAGCACGGTCAGAAGATCATGCGCACTGCCGAGGCGAACAAGGTCACGCCCCAGGAGTGGTGCGACAAGCTCGTGGAGGAGGCATGGAAGCCCCTCTGGGAGCATCTGGACATCGCGAACGACGACTTCATCCGCACCACGGAGAAGCGCCACACCGACCGGGTCCGGGAGTTCGTCCAGGACCTGTACGACAAGGGCGAGATCTACAAGGGCGGCTACGAGGGCCCGTACTGCGTCGGCTGCGAGGAGTACAAGCTCCCCGGCGAGCTGCTGGACGGCGAGGGCGAGTACGCGGGTCAGCAGCTGTGCCCCGTGCACAAGAAGCCGGTGGAGATCCTCAAGGAGGAGAACTACTTCTTCAAACTGAGCGAGTACGGCCCGAAGCTGCTGGAGCACTACGAGGCCAACCCCGGCTTCATCCAGCCCGAGTCGGCCCGCAACGAAGTGGTGAACTTCGTCAAGCAGGGTCTTCAGGACCTGTCGATCTCCCGCTCCACCTTCGACTGGGGCATCAAGGTCCCGTGGGACGACAAGCACGTCATCTATGTGTGGATCGACGCGCTGCTGAACTACGCGACCGCGGTCGGCTACAACGAGAACCCGGCGAAGTTCGACGAGACCTTCCCGGCGGACGTCCACCTGGTCGGCAAGGACATCCTGCGCTTCCACGCGATCATCTGGCCCGCGATGCTGATGGCGCAGGGCCTGCCGCTGCCGGGGAAGATCGCCGCGAACGGCTGGCTGATGGTCGGCGGCGAGAAGATGTCGAAGTCCAATCTGACCGGCATCAAGCCGCAGGACCTGACCTCGCACTTCGGCGTGGACGCGTACCGCTGGTACTTCTTGCGCGCGATCGCCTTCGGGCAGGACGGCTCGTTCTCCTGGGAGGACTTCACCGCCCGCTACACCAGCGAGCTGGCCAACGACTACGGCAATCTGGCCTCACGCGTCGCTGCCATGGTCGGCAAGTACTTCGGCGGCACGCTGCCGGAGGCGACGGCGTCCGGCGACGCGGAGAAGGCGATCCAGGAGGGCCTGGCGAAGGCCGTCGCCGAGGCCGACCGCCGCATCGGCGAGGAGCTGGACTTCCAGGGCGGCATCCTGGCGGTCTTCGACTTCATCAAGCAGGTCAACGGCTACATCACGGAGCAGGAGCCGTGGAAGGTCGCCAAGGACGACTCTGCCGAGGGCCGGGCCCGGCTGGCGAGCATCCTCTACACGGCCGCGGAGTCGCTGCGCGCGGTCGCGGTGCTGCTGAACCCGGTCATGCCCGAGACCTCCCAGGCGCTGTGGGACTCCTTGGGCGCTGAGGCGTCCCTGGGCGCGCTCGCCGGCCAGCGGGTCCAGCGCGCGGGCGAGTGGGGGAGGCTCCCGGCGGGCGCGACGGTGACGAAGGGCGCGGTGCTGTTCCCGCGGCTGGAGGAGCCGAAGAAGTCATAGCCCGCGCCGGCGAGCCCGAAGCACCGAAGGTCCGGAACCAACCACGGTTCCGGACCTTCGTGCTCTGCGGAGCGCGCCCCTCAGTCGGGGGTGCGCCGTCGCGGTGACTACTCCGCGGACTTGCCCTCCGCCGCCGGCGGCTTGCGCAGGGCGATGTTCAGCTCCTTCAGCCGGGCCTCGTCCAGCTCCGTCGGCGCGCCCATCATCAGGTCCTGCGCGTTCTGGTTCAGCGGGAAGGCGATCGTCTCGCGGATGTTCGGCTCGTCGGCGAGGAGCATCACGATCCGGTCGACGCCCGGTGCGATGCCGCCGTGCGGCGGGGCGCCGTACTGGAAGGCGCGGAGCATGCCGGAGAACTCGCGCTCCACGGTCTCGCGGTCATAGCCGGCGATCTCGAAAGCCTTGAACATGATGTCCGGCTCGTGGTTCCGGATCGCGCCCGAGGACAGCTCGACGCCGTTGCAGACGATGTCGTACTGCCAGCCGAGGATGTCCAGCGGGTCCTGGGTTTCCAGGGCCTCCAGGCCGCCCTGCGGCATGGAGAACGGGTTGTGCGAGAAGTCGATCCGGCCGGTGTCGGGGTCCTTCTCGAACATCGGGAAGTCGACGATCCAGCAGAAGCGGAAGACGTTCTCCTCGAAGTGGCCGGCCCGCTTGGCCGCCTCCACCCGGACCGCGCCCATGATCTTGGAGACCTCGTCGAACTCGCCCGCGCCGAAGAAGACGGCGTGGCCGGGGACGAGGCCCAGGCGCTCGGTGAGGACCTTGACGTTCTCCTCGGTGAGGAACTTGGCGATCGGGCCGGTGAGCTGCCCGTCGTCGCCGACGCGCACCCAGGCCAGGCCCTTCGCGCCCTGCTCGACGGCGAAGTCTCCGAGGCCGTCGAAGAACTTGCGCGGCTGGGCGGCGGTGTCCGGCACCGGCAGGGCCCGGACGTGCCTGCCCGCGAACGCCTTGAACTCCGAGCCCTCGAAGACGTCCGTGATGTCGACGAGCTCCAGCATGGCGCGCAGGTCCGGCTTGTCGTTGCCGTACTTCAGCACCGCCTCGCGGAACGGGATGCGCGGGAACGGCGAGGTGACATGGCGGCCGTTGCCGAACTCCTCGAACAGCTCGGTCATCAGCTGCTCGATCGGCGCGAAGACGTCCTCCTGCTCGACGAAGCTCATCTCCACGTCGAGCTGGTAGAACTCGCCGGGCGAGCGGTCGGCGCGGGCGTCCTCGTCGCGGAAACAGGGCGCGATCTGGAAGTACCGGTCGAAGCCGGAGATCATCAGCAGCTGCTTGAACTGCTGGGGGGCCTGCGGCAGCGCGAAGAACTTGCCCGGGTTCAGCCGGGAGGGCACCACGAAGTCACGCGCGCCCTCGGGGGAGGTCGCGGTGAGGATCGGGGTGGCCATCTCGTTGAAGCCGAGGGCGGTCATCTTGTGCCGGATGGCGGAGATCACAGCGGTGCGCAGCATGATGTTGCGGTGCATGCGCTCACGGCGCAGATCGAGGAAGCGGTACTCCAGCCGCCGCTCCTCGTTCACACCGTCGTCCGTGTTGATCGTGAAGGGCAGCGGGCCCGCCGCGCCCAGCACCTCGACCGCCGAGACCTCGATCTCGATCTCGCCGGTGGACAGGTCCGGGTTGACGTTCTCCGCGCCGCGGGCCGAGACCGTGCCGTCCACGCGGACGACGGACTCCTTGGACAGATGGCTCAGCGCCTCGTTGGCGGGGGTGCCAGGGCGGGCCACAAGCTGCGTGATGCCGTAGTGGTCGCGCAGATCGATGAAGAGGATGCCGCCCAGGTCTCGGCGATTGTGCAGCCAGCCGCTCAGCCGGACGTCGCTTCCGACGTCAGAGGCGCGGAGCTCGCCGCAGGTGTGGGACCTGTACCGATGCATCGTCGTTCATCCAGTCTTCGGGCTTCGAGGTGGGCACAACCTTTGCAAGGTTACCGTCCGGCCCCCGCTGCTCTCATTGGCATTGACATGCCACCGCCGGGGCCGCGGCCCCGGCGGAGATCCGGACACCTCACCGGAAGAGCGTTCGGAATGGTCTTCGGAATAGTCTGAGGCCATGCGCACCGAGGACGTCCTGGCCGCGATCGCGACCGGCCTGTGGCGCTGGGACAACGTCACCGGAACGGTCACCCTCGACGCCGAGGCCGCCCGGCTGCTGGAGCTGCCCGCCGAGCCGGGCGTCTTCCCCACCTCCGCCGTGCGCTCCCGCTTCCACCCCGTCGACTGGAACGAGGTCAACGGCATCATCAGCCTCGCGGTCGCCGAGGGCACCCTCGCCGAGGCCCGGCTGCGGATCGTCGACGAGTCCGGCCGGGTGGTCCGCACCGTGCGCAGCCGTACGAAGCCGGTCGTCGGCGCCCCCGCGCCGTCGGAGGACTCCGGCTACCGGGTCAGGTTCCAGCTCATCGGCACGCTCCAGGAGGTCACCGAGCCGCAGCCGGGCAGCACCGCGGCCCAGACCCCCATCACGGGCGACTGGCGGCGCTCACGCGAGGCGTTCCTGCTGGACGCGGGCCGGGCGCTGGCCGAGGCCCGGTCCACCGCGGAGGTGCTGCGGGTCGCCGCCTCGCTGTCCATGCCCGGCTTCTCGCCCGACGGCCTGGCGGTCTTCGGGGCGGAGGGCGAGCGGCTGACCATCGTCGGCCACCACGGGCACGACGAGGGCGACGAGAACCCCTTCACCGACATGGCGCTGGACACCGACTATCCGGCGGCGGAGGTGGTGCGCACCGGCCGGGCGGTCTATCTGCCCACGCCGCAGGAGTACCGCCGCCGCTATCCGTCGGCCTGGCCGCTGGCCCGCCGCTTTCGCCGCCAGTCCTGGGCGTTCCTGCCGCTGATCGTGGCGGGGCGGACGATGGGCGCGTGGATGGCGGCGTTCAAGCACCCGGTGGCCTTCACCCCCGACGAGCGCTCCGTGCTGACGACGGTCGCGCGGATGCTGGCGCAGGCGCTGGCCCGCGCCGGGGTCGCGGAGTCGGAGCGGGAGCTGTCCCAGGGGCTGCAGCGGTCGATGATGCCCGTGCTGGGCCCCGCCGTCCCGGGGATGACCGTGGCCGCGCGGTATGTCCCCACCGGCGGCGGGCTCCAGGTCGGCGGCGACTGGTACGACGTGATCCCGCTGCCGTCCGGCCGGATCGCCCTGGTCATCGGGGACGTACAGGGCCACGATGTGGGCGCCGCCGGGCTGATGGGCCAGCTGCGGATCGCCCTGCGCGCCTACGCCTCCGAGGGGCACCGGCCCGACGCGGTGCTCTCGCGGGCCTCGCGCTTTCTGCACGGGATCACGGACGCGACGGACGAGTTCGGCCGCGGAGACCCGGTGGACACAGCGTCCGCCGGGGACACGGCGGACTACGCGGCGCCCCGCTTCGCGACCTGTCTGTATCTGGAGGTGGACCCGGCGACCGGCGGCGTGGAGATGGCCCGCGCGGGCCATCCGGAGCCGGCCGTGCGCACGGCCGACGGCACGGTGCTGCTGCACCCCGCCGAGGGCGGGCTGCCGCTGGGCATCGTCCCGGACACGGACTATCCGACGACCCGGCTGGTGCTGGAGCCCGGCGAGATCCTGCTGATGTGCACGGACGGGCTGCTGGAGACCGGCGGGCACGATCTGGAGTCCGGCTGGGCGCGGCTGCGCACGGTCCTGGAGAAGCAAGCGGAGGAGCACCCCGACGCCTCGCTGGAGGAGCTGGCGGACAGCCTCGTCCATGCGGTGCACGGCCCCGCCTCCCACTACACGACCGGCCCGCTGGCGGACCGCCGCGAGGACGACATCGCTCTGCTGCTGCTCTCCCGGGAGGGCGTCGCGCGGGTGCGGGAGGCTCCGCGCCGCACGGCGCTGACGGTGGCGCAGGCGGAGCCGGAGCGGATCGCGGCGGCCCGGCGGCGGATGCGGGAGCTGCTGCACGACTGGGCGGACCCGGAGCAGATCGACTCGGCGGTGCTGATGGTCTCCGAGATGGTGACCAATGTGCTGGTCCACACGGACGGCAACGCGCTGCTGGTGGCGGAGGTGATCTGCCGCCGGGAGGGAGTGGACGGCTCGGACGGGGGAGACGCCGGGAACGGCTCGGACGGCGGGCGGCGGCTGCGTGTGGAGGTCGCGGACGGGAGCGACGAGCTGCCGCACAAGCGGCGGCCCGGCGAGCTGGCGTCGTCCGGGCGGGGCCTGGTGCTGATGGAGATGCTGGCGGACGCGTGGGGCGTGGACCCGCGGGGCGCGGGCAAGTCGATCTGGTTCGAGCTCTACGAGCCGCCGTCCTCGTCCGCCCCTGATCCCGTTCCCGGCCCGGATCCCGTTCCTGGCCCTGATCCCGTTCCTGGCCCGGATTCCGCTCCGGACGCCGACGGCTCGGTGGCGTAACGATTCCTCAGCTCGCCGACCACCCCGAACGCGGCGGCGGTCAGCGGCACGGCCAGCAGCATCCCCAGGATCCCGGCGACGGACGCGCCCGCCGTGATCGCCAGCATGACCAGGGCGGGGTGCATCTGCACCGTACGGCTCTGAATCACCGGCTGCAGCACATGCCCCTCCAGCACCTGCACGGCCAGCACCACCCCGAGCGCCCACAGCGCGATGACGAAACCCCGGTCGGCGAGGGCGACGAGGATGGCCACGGCCCCCGAGATGAACGCGCCGAGGTACGGGATGTACGCGCCGACGAAGACGAGCGCCCCGAGCCCGACGGCGCCGGGCACTCGCAGGATGAGCAGCCCCGCGGTGATGGCGACGGCGTCGATGAGGGCGATGAGCGTCGTCCCGCGCATAAAGCCCTCGACCGCCTCGAAGGCCCGCCGTCCCATGGCCTCCACCAGATCGCCGGACGAGCGGGGCGCGAGCGAGCGCAGCACATCGGCGGCCTTGTGCGAGTCCCGCAGGAAGAAGAAGCTCAGCAGCAGCGCCAGCACGGCGATCGCGATCATCTCGCCGACCACGCTCAGCCCGCTGATCACCCCGGAGGCGGCCGTCGACCCGAACCGCCCCAGCAGATCCCTGGCGTTCGCCGCGAGATCGTCAAGCGAGGTACCGGCCGCCCCGAAGTGCCGGGCGAGATCTTCCGCGGCCTGCCGCAGCGAGGCGACGATCTGGTCGCCGGTCTCGATCAGCGCGCTGACGACGATATAGGTGGCCCCGCCGAAGACCGCCACCACGGCGGCGCAGGTGAGCCCGGCCGCCAACGACCGGTTGACCTTCATCCGGATGAGCCGCCGGTGCAGCGGCCCGAGCAGCGCGGTCCCGAGAATCGCCAGCAGCACGGGCGTCACGGCGGTCTGGAACACCCCGGCGAGCCACACACCGACCCCGACGACCCCGGCGACCAGCAGAGCGACGGCACACCAGGCCCCCACCCGCCACACCGCCTCGGGCAGCAGCCCGCGCCCGCTGCCGCCGCCGTTCCCACTCCGCACACGCCCAGCGGACCACGGCCGCGGGGCGTCGTCGCGCGGTGAGACCCGCGAGGGTGACGCTCAGGCGCAGTCGTACTGCTGGGCGAGGTTGTCGGCGCTCTCCGTGAGGATGGCGCGGATCTTGGGGATGACCGACTTCTCGCTCCAGTCCTCGTGGACGTTCACGGCCGGGAAGACCTGTAGTGACACATTGACGAACCGTGACCCGACTGCGGCCCCCATCGGCTCCGAACACGACTCGGGCAGCTGAATCCCGCCATGCCTCACCGTCACCCAGCCCGTCCGTCCGCCCCCGATGGACGCGGCGTCACTGCTCGGGGCTTCCATTGGCTCCGGGCTTTGTCCGAAGCCAATGGTGTACTGCAGCCGCATGGTCTCTCCGTCGGAGTTCGCCCGGTAGACGTCACAGCTGGTGAAGACGGGTTCGGAGACCGACTTGACGGGCGGGTCTTCCTCGACGATGAGCCGACCGCCCTTGCCGTCGCTGAGCAGACCGGCCGTCTCCTTGGTGAGCGCCCCCACACAGAGGTTCTTCTCCCGTAGCTCCTTCTTCTCATTGGGCCACAGGGTGATCGTGGCCATCACCGCCGCCGCGACGACAAGCACGCAGGGCAGAACCAGATACTTCTTGTCCATCTCTACCGCTCGCCCATCTTCAGGTCCGAGTCCTTGAGGCCGTCCATATACGACTCCTCCGCGATCTGCTGGAGGTGGTCCTCGAACTCGCCTGGGCTCGCGTCCAGCTCCTTCTCGTCCAGCCCTGCACGCAGAGCGAACTGCTCCAGCAGGCTGTCCATCTCTCGCTGCCCGTTGTCGAAGTGGTCGACCAGGTTCTCCCGAGTCGCCTTGTCGACCTCGGCGTTCGCACCGTTCAAGTACTCGGCGGTTCCCACGTCCACCATGCGCTGAATCCCGTCGCCTACGCCGGGAATCAGCGTGAACGGGGTACCGATGACGTGGTATCGCATCATCTTGTCCCAGCCGTTGCGGTCCTTCTCGGCCTGGCCCAGGTCATAGAGGACGTCGGCTCGCACACCGTCGAGATGGCCGAGCACGGACGCGCCCTGCTTGACCCAAGCCCGCAGCTCCGGGTCCTCGTTCCGGAAGGAGTCGGCCGGGTAATCCTTCATACCGTCCGCGATCAGTGCCGCCTGGGTCCGATGGACCGTCGCGAACGCCTCGCCGTCTTCTGATGCGGCTCGAAGGACCCGGACCAGATCCCCGCGCTCCAAGTCGAGGTCGTTGTATGTGGTCGGCGCGTTGAGGTTCTTGCCGAGGATTTCATGGACGTCGCCGGAGTAGTCGCCGATCATGTAGCCCATCGACTTGCGCAAGGCTGCCGGCATGTTCCCCTGCTCGCCCCGCGTCTCATGGCCGTAGTGCTGGATCGTCTTCTCGAAGATCGCTGACTGAGCGCCGTCGTGGCGCGCCGGGACCTCGGTGAAGGGCGTGCCCGGCGCGCGGCCGGTGGCCGCGGCCTCCAGTGCGTGGCCGAACTCCCGGCGCGCCGAGGCCTGGATCGTCTCCTCGGGCATCTTGTCCTCGACACTGCTGCCCGGCCAGTCGCGTTCCTTGAGGAAGTAGTCGAGATTGTCGCTGGTGTGCGGATCGAAGTAGGCGGTGGCGGCCGACGGGTTAACGCTCATCGCGTTCATCAGGCCGCCCATCGGGTCCACCTGAGTGCCCTTCCAGTTCTTGTCATAGCCCCGGTACGGATCGTCAGTGCTCGTCTCCCACTCGCGGATGGTGTCGCCTACGGCGGTGAGGAAAGCGGCATCGAAGCGCGGGTCGCCCTTGTCCTTGTCCCATGCGTGGTCCTCGGGCTTCTTCGGGTCCGCTACGGGGTCCCCGACGTCGGCCGCCATCAGGGTGGTGAGCGTGCCGAGACCCTCCAGTCCTCCCACGAGCTGCGCCGGGTGCCGGTTAGGCAGACCGTTTCCGTTTCGGGCCAGGTCGAGGAGCTGATTGGCCCATGGAGCGTTCGGCCCGCCGATGGGGGACTCGGGCCCCATGGCGGTGGCGAGGCTCGCCGACAGCGCTCGGTAGAGCCGGCTGTCCGCTTCGGAGGCATGACCGTAGCGGACCCCGCTCTCCATCCCTCCAGCGAGCAGGAGAAACGCTTCCTGATCCTCTCGGCCACGGTACTTGAGGTTCTGCAGCAGCTCGGCTGCGAACGCGGGCGCGTTCTTGCCGCCCTCGACCAGCCTCAGCAGCCGCTCCCGCTCACCGTCGTCGAGGTGTTCCCAGCGCGCGTACAGCTTCGCGGCCTCACGGCCGGTCTCCGCCTGCCGCTTTTCCTCCTCGCGCTTGCGCCTGGCGTCGTCGAGGTTGTTGAGGTCGGTACTGCCGAAGTCGTTGGGGTGGTACTTGACCAGGGCGCGCAGCCCCCATGCGCAGAGGTCGTCGGCCTCCGCGGCGCGCTTGAGGATGGCCTCCAGCCTGCTGCGGTAGGCGTCGAACTCCTCCTGAGTGGCGGGCTCCTGGGTGTTGCCCGTGCCGCGGCGGTCCGGGTGGACGGTGTGGCTGAGGACGCCGTTGGGGTAGATCATGATGCCCTTGGGCGGGTTCTCGTACGCCGTCCTGAGGTCGTCCTTGGCCGACTTCAGCTTGCCGTGGGCGTCCTTGAGGAGGTCGCGGATCGACTCGGCCTCGGTGACGGCGTCGCTGAATTCCTTGGCCGTCTTGGTGACGAACTCCTTGGTGACGGAGGCGTTCTCGCCGTTCCAGGTGGCCCGGTCGGACTTGGCCTTCATGGCCTTGGCCTCGGTCTTCAGCTCCTTGAGCTTGGTGACCATCTCGGACCACTGGGTGACCGCGGTGTCCAGGGGACCGAGGTTCGCGTTGAGGAGCTGTTCAAATGTGGGCATGACGGCTCCTTACGAGAAGAACTTGCTGATCTGCGAGGCGGAGACCGACGCGTCGGCGCCGGGCGCGACCGGCCCGATGATGCGCAGTTGGGTCTCGATCCAGTCGTCGTCTTCTTTCCGGGACTTTTTGGTGTGGTCCAGATGGTTGGAAATATGCGCACACGCCTGAAGCAGTGTTTTGACCTGTGTGTCCCAGGTGTCGGATACCTCGCTGAGCGCTGATCCGGTCTCGAAGCCGTCGCCCTTCAGCGCTGTGCCGGCCGTCTGGCTCGCGGTGCGGGCGTGTTTGCCGCCCGATTCCAGCCCGTTGAAAAGACCGAAAGCGGCATGTCCGATGTCGCCCAGTTCATCATCGTGAATGATGTAGTCGGCGGACCCGGGCTGGGGGCCAGGGCCCCCGGGATCCATGGCCGGGGCCTGGTTGAGCCGCATGCTGACGGCTTTCGCCTCGGCCCATTCGCTGTCAAAAGACATGTAACTCCCCCGTTGAATTGCCGCTCCGACAGCATTGCGCCCGCCACGCTACATAACACGCCATTGCCGTGCCACAGTTGATCTCTATGTGATACGGACCGTCACGAGAAGTGCGCGGCCGAGAAGTGCCAGGCCCTGGAGCGCGGCCCTGGAGATTGCGGCCCGGAAAACCGGACGGCCCGGGGAGGGCGCTCCTCCCCGGGCCGTCCGTACGGGCCACGGACCTCCGTCAGCGCCGCGCGATCGCGGCGGCCGCGGCGGCCGTCAGCCGATCGCCCGTCCGAAGGCCACGCCCGCGGCCGGCAGGCCGCCCTGGCCGGGCTGGTAGGTGACCGCGGCGCCCTTGTCGCCCAGACGCCCGGCGGTCACATTGCCCCACGGCAGGACGTGCACCGCGCCGTACTGGTACGCCTTGTACGGCATGCCCACATACAGATGCGTGCCGGTGGCCTGCATATAGCGGCCGACGACCTGGCCCGCGCCCGGTGCGCCGGGCAGGCCGGAGGCGTTGCCCGCCTCTGCCCAGGAGTCGGTCTCGCCCACGGGGCCGAAGAGGCCGAAGGTCTGCACCGCGCCGGCGTTGACCACGCTGCCGAGGTCCTCGCCCGGGATGCCGACGGCCAGGGCCATGGTGGAGTTGGTGCTCACCTCGCGCGGGGCGGTGTTCACCAGGAGGACCTTGTCGCCGAACTTGTCGTCGGTCTCGGAGCCGCCGGAGACGCCCTCCACATCCTGGTGGGCGACCATGTGCTGGCTGAGCGCGCCGCCTGCGGCCGCGCGGAGCACGGTCACGGAGCCGGCGTTGTTGCGGTTCTTGCCGTTCTTGACGATGCCCTCGCCGGGGGTGCCGACGGCGATCAGCGAGTCGGCCGCGGACGCGGCCCCGGCCGGGCGGTACTCGGCCATGTCCAGGGACGCGCCGAACCGGTCGCCCGCCTCGGGCACGCCGCTGATGCCGGCGGTGTCCTGGTGCACGGACTTCAGATGCGAGGGGATGCCGGCCGAGCTGATCGTGTGCTTGAAGACGGCGACCAGACCGGCGTCGGCGACGCTGCCGATGGCCTCGCCCGGCGCGCCGATCGCCAGATGGTTCGGCGAGCCGGCCACAGACGCGCCGAACTTGTCACCGGCCTCCGCGCCCCCGCCGACGCCCGGCTTGTCCTGGTGGACGGCGATGTTGACGCTGCCGCGCAGATAGATCGCGCTGCCCGCGTCCTTGATGGAGCCCAGGTCCTCGCCGGGGACGCCGATCAGCAGATACGGCTCCGAGTCCGCGGTGTGGCCCGCGGCGAGGGAGTGGCCGAAGCGGTCGCCCGCCTCCGACGCGGACGCGCCGATCGCGCCGGAGCCCTTGCCCTGCACCAGGTCGAGGGAGGCGCGGCCCTTGGCGAGCCCGGCCGGGTCGCCGTAGAGGACGTGCACGGCGCCGGCGTCCTTCTTGGAGCCGATGTCCTCGGCGGGTATGCCCACGGCGAGGTCGCTGCAGCCGTCGTTGTCGTGGTCGAACACCGCCAGGGTCTCGCCGTACCAGTCCTCGGCCTCCGCGCCGCCCGGGACGGCGTCGAGGTCCTGGTGGAGTTCGGCCGTGCCCTTGCCGCCGCCGTAGATCACCCGGATCAGGCCGGCGTTCTTGTCGCCGCCGACCGTGGCCTTGGGGTCGCCGATGGCGATGTCCTCGACGCCGTCGCAGTTGAAGTCGGCGACGCGCGGCGCGCCGACCGCGGCGGCCACCCAGTCGCGCAGATCGTCGACGCGGGTGTCGATCGCGCCGGTGCGGGTCTCGGCCGGGTCGGAGCCGAAGCATCCGCCCTGCCAGGAGCGGCTGTTGACGGCGACCAGCTCGGTCTTTCCGCCGGTGGTGCGGACGGCCGGGCCGCCGGTGTCGCCCATGCAGACGGCCGCGCCGTCCTGGCCTGTGATGGCGATGGTGTCGGCGTTCACCGCGTCCACGGTGAAGACGCCGCTGTGCCGCAGCAGCGGCGACCACTCGTCCTTGGTGCGGCCGTAGCCCGCGACCGTCAGCTCCTCCCCGGCGACGGGCGGGGTGCTGCTCAGGGCGATGGGCGCGGTGTTCTTGACCGGGCTGGACAGCCGGCCGAGTACCAGGTCCCGGGACGGGTGGGGGACGAGCTGGAGCACGGTGCGGGTGCCCCCGGCCGTGCCCGACAGATCGGCGCGGCCGATCGTGGCGACGGTCTTCAGCTTCGGCTTGCCCGCGGACACGGCCGGG
The DNA here is from genome assembly GCF_026420845.1 of Streptomyces sp. PR69. Lineage (GTDB taxonomy): Bacteria > Actinomycetota > Actinomycetes > Streptomycetales > Streptomycetaceae > Streptomyces. The sequence goes on from NZ_JAOWCB010000002.1 coordinate 279,291, forward strand.
CTGGCGGCCGGGTCGTCGGCGAAGCAGCTGGCCGCGGTGAGCAGCCACTCCCGGTCGACGAGCGCGGCGGAACAGGCGCGTGCGCCGTCGCCGATGTCCAGGCGCACGGTGAACGCCAGGGTGTTGTCGGCGTCGGGCGTGCCGGTCACGGCATGGGCGGGCGCCGCCAGCGGCGCGGCGATCAGCGCCGCGGCAAGCGCGGCGAGCCCGGCGGTGCGGGCGGGTCGTCTGGGTCTCATGACCATTTCCTTGAGGCGGGTACAGGCTCCAGCGGCCGGTCTGCTGCCTGCGGGGAGGCTGAAGACCGCCCGCCGTCCGCCCGGTGACCGGGCGGACGCGGAGCCGCCGCAAGGACGGCATGCCAGATCTTCCAGAGACGGATCGTCAACTCCCCCGTTGCGACGCACGTTCCGGTTGCTTGGAACACATTGGCGTGACCATTGCTATCACCCATGCCGCATCGAACGAAAATGCGGCCTCAGGCGTCGCCCGCGGGGATGGCGCCCAGCCTGCCCGCCTGGAAGTCATCGAATGCCTGCTGGAGCTCGGCGCGGCTGTTCATCACGAAGGGGCCGTAGTGGGCCATCGGCTCGCGGATCGGGCGGCCGCCGAGGAGGATCACCTCCAGGTCGGGGGTGTGCGAGTCCTGGGACGCGTCCGCCCGCACCGTCAGCGCGCCGCCGTTGCCGAAGACCGCGGTCTGGCCCATGTGGACGGGCCTGCGCTCCGTGCCGACCGCGCCCCGGCCGGCCAGGATGTACGCAAGGCCGTTGAAGTCCTCCCGCCAGGGCAGGGTGACCTCCGCGCCCGCCCGCAGCGTCGCATGGACCATCGTGATCGGGGTGTGAGTGATGCCGGGACCCTGATGCCCGTCGAGCCCGCCCGCGATCACCCGCAGCAGCGCCCCGCCGTCGGGCGAGGTCAGCAGCCGCACCTGGCCGCCGCGGATGTCCTGGTACCGGGGGTTCATCATCTTGTCGCTCGCGGGCAGGTTCACCCACAGCTGGAGCCCGTGGAAGAGGCCGCCGGACATGACGAGGGACTCCGGCGGGGCCTCGATGTGCAGCAGGCCGGAGCCCGCGGTCATCCACTGGGTGTCGCCGTTCCGGATGGTTCCGCCGCCGCCGTTGCTGTCCTGGTGCACAAACGTTCCGTCGATCAGATACGTGACGGTCTCGAAGCCCCGGTGCGGATGCCAGGGGGTCCCCTTGGGCTCCCCCGGCGCGTACTCCACCTCGCCCATCTGGTCCATCATGATGAACGGGTCGAGGTACCGGTAGTCGATCCCCGCGAAGGCCCGCCGCACGGGAAAGCCCTCGCCCTCGAATCCGGTCGGCGCCGTCGTCACGGCGAGCACGGGCCGCGGCACGGCTCCGGCGGGCGCGGCGACGCGCGGCAGGGTGAGCGGGTTTTCAACAGTCACTGCAGGCATGGACGTGACCTCCTTGTGCGCCCGAGTTTAGTTGAAGAATGAACTTCTTGCACCCGGAACGCCGCCCGCCCGCGCCGCATTCCCGCCGCGACCCCGACCCCGTACTCTCTCGGCATGATCGACTACGGACTTCTGGACAGAACGGGGCGGCATGTCGCCCTGCACGAGATAGACGACAAGAACTGGCGCGCGGTCGCGGACATAGCGCCCCTGGACGGCCAGCGGGACCATGTCGCCGCGCTGGCGGCCCGCTATCTGCTGCTGTCGATGCGCGAGGGCGTCTGGCACTCGCTCGCGGTCCAGGCCGACGACACCGTCGTCGGCCATGTCATGTGGGCACGTGACGACGACGGCTCGTACTGGCTCGGCGGGATGGTCATCGACGGCCCCGAGCAGGCCAAGGGCCTCGGCCGCGCCGCCGTCCGCACCCTCATCACCTGGCTCGCCCAGCAGGACGGCTGCGAGGCGATCCGGCTCTCGTACCACCCGGACAACACGGCCGCCGCCCGCCTCTACACCTCGCTCGGCTTCCGGCGCACGGACGAATCCGAAGGCGACGAGGTGGTCGCCGAGCTGTCGGCGTAGACGGCGGGCGGTACCCGGCGCGTGGTTCCCGGCGCACGGCCGGGGGCTGGGGCTGGGGGGCCATCGCCGGGGCCGGGGGGCCGGGGCCGGTGTGTCAGCCCGCGGGGCTGAGCCGGAAGTTCTCCATGGAGACCGTGAAGTCGTCCCGGTTGGCCCGGTGGCGGATGCAGTAGTCCTGCGGATACCAGCCGCCGACCTGCCACTGCCGCGGCTGCCTGACCGGGAAGCACCCGCTGTCCACCGCCCCGGAGGCCAGACGGTCGAACAACTCCTTGGTGATCATCGGCTCCAGGAAGCTGATCTTCGCGTCATACGCGCCATAGATGAAGGTGTGGGTGAAGTCCTCGCCGTGCCACTCGGGAGAGGACCCGTCGAGCAGATGGTTGCCCATCGCGGCCTCGGCGACCCCGTGGTCGCGGTACCCCTCGGGCAGGTACTGCGGAGGCACCGGCTTGACGGCGGTGGCGTAGTCGTCGCAGTGGATGGCCAGGCCGCAGGGCCCGGTGCGGATCGCGTCCCGCTCGGCCTTGGGCTGGATATAGAAGTGGAAGTCGAAGTGCGCCCGGTCGTAGATGTGCTCCGGCCCATGGCCCATGGGGTTGTAGTTGACGAGCGCCCAGGTCAGCGGGTTGTCCGGGCGCTGCGCCAGGGCGGGCGGCAGATCCAGCGCCCGCTCATGGCCGCCGACGCACTCGGCGTGCCCGTCGATTGTGCCGTCGTCGTCCATGTCGTAGCAGTGCTTGCCCTCGGTCATGGCGGTCGGCAGATTGTCCAGCGTGGAGCGCGGGAAGACGATGCCCACGCTCAGCGGTCGGTCGCCGGACAGCTGGGCGTAGGTGCGCAGCGATCCGTCGCCGAGGGCGGCCGGGGCGCCGTACGAGGCGCAGGGACCGGAGTACGAGCGGGTCTCGCGGTACAGGAAGTCTGCGGCGAACTCGCTGACGCGTATGGTCCATTCGCCGCCCGGGATGCCGGAGGCCGCGAAGCAGACCGTGGTGGGCGCGGTGCTTTCGCTCCGGGCCTGAGCCGTCTCGCCGACCGGCCAGAGCAGTGCGGAGAGTACGGCCGCAACCAGGGCCGCGGCGAGCGAGCCGCGCCGGACGGCGCGGCCCTTCCGGATTCTGCTGGGGAGGTCTCGCATGGTCATGCCTACTCCGATGTGAATCAAGGAAGCCCGTGCTGCGGGCAGATCAGAGGAGTGCGGCGCGGCGGGGCGGCCGCGGGCGGACCGCCGGGAACGCCATGCCGCGCGGCGGGGCGGCCGCGGGCGGATCTGACCGGCGTACGGCCCCGGCCGCGGCTCACGCCCCGACCGCGGGTCAGGCCGCGACGGCTGGCGTTTCGAAGGACGCCGCGGCCTCGATCAGCTTCCCCGTCATATCGGCCAGGGTGGCGTCGAAGTCGGCGTTCAGCGTGCTGAGATAGCCGCTCTCCGTGAGCGCACGCTCGGTCGCCCGCGGCGTCAGCCGCAGCCCGAGCGTCAGCGTCAGGCCGCCGCTTTCGTCCTCGCCGATCTGGTCGTAGATCTCCGCGAGGTCGGTGTGGTCCTCATGCACGAACGCGATCCGGCCGGCCGCCTCGTCGGGGAAGACCCGCTGCACGAGCGTGCGCTCCCCGCGGGACGCCCGGCGCAGAAAGCCGCCGTCGGCATAGCGCTCCAGGATGGCGCACTCGGTGATCGCCGGGACGTACTCGACCGGGAACTCCGCCTTCCGCAGCATCGCCTTCCACAGCCGGTCACGTGCGGTGGCGGGGTCCCCGGGGACGATGACGGGCGTGGTCCAGGACAGCGCGAGCATCTGGCTTCCTCTCACAGGGAGCAATGGTGCGTACGATGCTCGGACCAGCAGGATCCAGCCTCAATCGGCCGGAAACCACTTAGTCAGGTCGCGCTGATGAAGGGTTGGCAACATTCCTTCACTTCAGGCACACCCGTGGTCGATGATGGGCCCCCTCTCATCCCGAGCGCCCCTGGGGGGACCATGCGCCACTGCACATCGGCGGCCGTCATCACCGCGGCCGCGCTCCTCGCCCTCACCGGCTGCGGCAGCCAGTCCGGGACGGACGGCAGCCCCGACCCCGAGGCGACCACCGTGGAGACCGTCGGCAAGGCCCCGGGCTCCGACGCGACCGGAATCTTCCCCGACCCGCCCACGCCCGCCGAGCGGCAGGCCTACCTCGACGCCCTCGACGCGATCGACCCGGACATCGTGCACGGCAAGGAGGACAAGGCCGTCAGCCGCGGCAGAAGCACCTGCCAGACCCTCACGACGGACGTGCCCGGCGGCCGCGAGGCGCTGATCGACATGACGAACACGCGCTTCACCAGCCCCGCCCACCCCGGAGGCCACGGCGTCGCGACGGCGGAGCAGATCCTGAACGCCGCGCACACCCATCTCTGCCCGGAGTTCTGAACCGGCGATTTCTGAACCGGCGTCACGCCGCGCTTGCGGTGTGCTTCCGCCACCCGCCTCCCACGGAGCCCCCGCCCCCGTCTGGACCCCAGCCGTGACGAACTCGTGTTCCTGAAGTAAATGTCTGTCCTATAGCATTCCCCCGGTGTAATCACTCAAAGTCACCGAGGGGGCCCTGAGCTGTGACGCTCCGTACTGCCGATGTACGCAGCGGAGGGCGGCGGCGCGCACCACGCTCCGGGCAGCTGCGGCAGCCGGAAGGGCTGCTGCCCACGCCGCCTGACGAACGGGAGAAGTACAGCTACGTCAAGCGCCACACCTGGGTGCTGACGTCAAGCTCCTTCATCGGCTTCGCCTGCGTGCTGATCAGCCAGTTCGAGACCGCGCGGAACAGCGCGTGGATCTGGGTGTTCGCGCCCTCTCTGCTGCTGGCCGTCATCAGTTTCGCCATATCCATGCGCCTTGAGGCGTTTGCCCCCGGCTTCGACCTCAAGGCGCACCGCCGCCTGGTGCGCGGCTGGCGGCCGCGCCGCTACCCGAGCGTCGACGTCTTCCTGCCGGTCTGCGGCGAGCCCCTTGAGGTGCTGCACAACACCTGGCGTCATGTGCGGATTCTGGCCGACGCCTATCCGGGCGAGGTGTCGGTCCTGGTGCTGGACGACGGGGACAGCGCGGAGGCGGCCGCCATGGCCGCCGACTTCGGCTTCCGCCATCTGGTCCGGCCCAACCGGGGCTGGTTCAAGAAGGCCGGAAACCTCCGCCACGGCTTCGAGCGCTCCTCCGGTGAGGCGATCCTCATCCTGGACGCCGACTTCGCCCCGCGCGCGGACCTGCTGCACGAGCTGATGCCGTACCTCGACGACGACCCGCACTGCGCCATCGTCCAGTCGCCGCAGTTCTTCCGGGTGCTGGACCAGCAGAACTGGATCGAACGCGGGGCGGGCGCGGTCCAGGAGCTGTTCTACCGCTCGGTGCAGGTGTCCCGGCAGCGCAGCGACGGCTCGATCTGCGTCGGCTCCAGCGCCGTCTACCGGCGCTCCGCCCTGGACGAGATCGGCGGCACCAGCCTCATCGAGCACTCCGAGGACATGCACACCGGCTTCGATCTGCGCGCCCGCGGCTGGGACCTGCGCTATGTGCCGCTCGCGCTGTCCACCGGCATCTGCCCGGACACCGTGGGGGCCTACTACAACCAGCAGTACCGCTGGTGCATGGCGTCGATGAGCATGCTCGGCAGCCTGCGTGACTTCTGGCGGGTGCGTATGCGCTTCGTCAGCCGCCTGTGCTACATCTCCGGCTTCGTCTACTACATCGAGACGGCCCTGCTCACCTTCGCCGCTCCTCTGATCGCCCTGACCCTGCTGGTCCGCTATCCCGACCAGCTGGAGGCCGCCAACTACTGGATGATCCTGCCCAGCGTGCTGTACCTGACCGTGGTCTACCCGCTGTGGCACCGCAACCCCTACCGGCTGGAGGCCTGGGCGACCCGCGTGATGTACGGCTGGGCGCATGTCTTCGCCATCTGGGACCTCCTGCGCCGCCGCCCGATGGGCTGGCAGCCCACCGGCTCCGGCGGCGCGAAGAAGAACAAGACCCGTCGCTTCTGGGGAGGCATGTGGCTGTGGAGCGCCCCCACGGCGGTGCTGTGGCCGGCCCTCGCGCTGTGGCGTATGACCGGCGCGCACCCGGAGGACTTCGCGCTGATGCTGGCCCTGGGTCTGTTCTACGCGGTGGCGGTGGCCCGGGTGCTGATCCAGCCGAAGGAGGCTGCCGCGTGAAGGCCCGTGCTCAGGCCCGCGGGAAGACCCGGGGGAAGCCCCGCGTGCAGGCTGCCGCACCCCTCGCGCGCGCTCTGGCGGGCGTGCTCACCGCGGTCGTCTGCCTGGCGGGCTGCGTGGCCAACGGCCCGGCGCCCATCGGCGCGGGCGGCGACGGAGCCCAGCCGGCCCAGACGCTGCCCGGCGGCGATACGACCTACGCGGCGGTGCAGCCCTACGACGTCACACCGCTGCTGCACCCCGAGGCCAAGTACTTCGGCGCGACCTTCGACGGCGTCCCCAAGGACCTGGGCCCGGTCGAGCAGTACGCCTCGATGGTCGGCCGCACCCCGACCATGCTGGAGTACTACCTCGGCTGGGGCGACGAGCTGCAGGCCGACCAGACCCGGGCGGTGTGGGAGAACGGCCAGCTGCCGTACATCGCCTGGGAGCCGCACAAGGCCACGCTCGCGCAGATCGCCGACGGCAGCCAGGACGCGTACATCGTCAGCACCGCCCGTACGCTGCGCGCCCTCAACATCCCCGTGGCGATCAGCCTGGCCCACGAGATGAACGGCTTCTGGTACCCCTGGGGCGCACAGGAGGCGACCCCTGAGCAGTTCGTCGAGGCGTGGCGTCGTGTGCACGATGTCTTCCAGGACGAGGGCGTCTCCACGGTCATCTGGGTGTGGAGCCCGAATATCGTCAACCCCGTGCCCGACGTCGCCCTGGAGCCGTACTACCCCGGCGACGGCTATGTCGACTGGATCGGCGTGGTCGGCTACTACGCGCTCACCGGGGCACGCGACTTCAAGGAGCTGTTCGACCCCACCTTCCGCCAGGTCAGGACCTTCACCGAGCGCCCCTTCCTGCTGGCCGAGACGGGCGCGCAGCCCAGCCCGCGCAAGAGCGAGCAGATCACCGAACTGCTTCAGACCGTCGCCACGCGCGACGACATCGTGGGCTTCATCTGGTTCAACCTGGACAAGGAGACGGACTGGCGGGTCGACAGCAGTCCCGAGACGCTGGCCGCGTTCCGCGAGGCCGCCCGGGATCAGCGGTACGACCTCGACTTCTCCGCCCTGAAGTAGACGAGACAGTAACTGCGATGACTCATACGGAGCCCCCGGCCGAGGCCCGGAACGGCAGCCCCCGCTTCGGCTGGTTCGACGACGACGGCAGCCACGGCGGCGATGCCGCGCCGCCCGAACCGCCGGCGCACGAACCGCCGGCGCCCGCACCGCCGGTGCACGAGGAGACCCTGCATCTGCGGGTCCTGCCGCCGCTGCCGCCGGAGGCCGACCCCGGCTTCTCCTTCGTCGAACAGCCCCTGCCCGGCTGGACGCTGCCGCCGCCCGCCCGGATGGGCTGGGCCGCCGACACCGGACGGCGACGGCGCATGGTCGGCCTGGCGCTGCTCGCCGTGATCCTGCTGGTCCAGGCCGCGCTGTCGCTGCGTCTCGACAACTCCGCCTTTGAGGACGAAGCGCTCTACATCTTCGCCGGGCATGTGCAGATCGGCCATCTCTTCTTCGGGGAAGCGGACTTCGGCGGATTCGACACCTACTTCTCCGGCGCCCCCGTCCTCTACCCCGTACTGGCGGCCGCTGTGGACTCCGTCCTCGGCCTGGCCGGCGTCCGCGCCCTGAGCCTGCTGTTCATGCTCACGGCCACCGCCTGTCTGTACGGGCTGACACGGCGGCTGTTCAACGAGCGGGCGGGGCTGTGCGCCGGCGCGCTGTTCGCCGTCTCCATGCCGACGCTCTTCCTCGGCCACCTCGCCACATACGACGCCATGGCCGTCTGCCTGCTGGGCCTGACCGCCTGGCTCCTGGTGGTGATCGCGCCGCGGCACTGGAGCCTCGCCGCGCTCATCGCGCTGGCCGCCGCGCTCGCGGTCGCCGTGAAGTACGCCTCGGCGCTGTATCTGCCCACCCTGACGCTCCTGTACGCACTGGCCGCCTACCGCCACCACGGCGTGCGCCGCGCCCTGCTGCGCGGCGGGCTCTTCGCCGCGGCCGCCGCCGCCGCGCTCGCGGTCGCGCTGCTCGGCAGCGGCTATCTGACGGCGATCCAGAGCACCACCACGGCGCGCGCCCACGGTGACACCTCCGCCTGGCAGATCCTCTATGACACCGCCCGCTGGGCGGGGCTGCTGATCGCCGTCGCCGTGATCGGCACGGTCGCCTACGCCCGCAACGCCCGGCTGAGCGAGATCCCCGGCTGGCGAAGGGCCGTCCCCGGACGGCGCTGGCGCACCTGCCTGGGCACGCTCCTCACCGGCACCGCGCTGCTCGCGCCCGCCTACCAGATCCAGCTGAGCACCGACACGTCCCTGCACAAGCACATCGGCTTCGGACTGTTCTTCGCCGCCCCCATGGCGGGCGTCGGGGTGACCCGGCTGATGGGCGCCCACTTCAAGTTCCCCCAGTGGGGCATCGCCATATGGGCCGTCGCCCTCACCCTCGGACTGAGCCAGTCCGCCGCCTCCTTCGGCAGCTGGCCGGACACCCGCTATCTGATCCCGCAGCTGTCCTACACGGTGCGTCCCGGACAGCACTGGCTCGGCGATCCGAAGGAAGCCCCGGTCTACTACCTCAGCCGCGAACGGCGCACCTCGTACCAGGACTGGGTGTCCTTCTTCTTCATCGACTACGAGACCCCCGACGGCACACACCTCTCAGGCATCCCCGGCTACCGCGCCGCCATCCGCGACGGCCACTTCGACGGCGTCGTACTGAACTACGCCGACGGCCTCCCCCCGGCCCAGCAGGCCGTCCGCCAGGAGATGCGCGCCACCGGACGCTACCGCCTCACCAGCTCACTGCCGTACCAGAGTTCCATGGGCACCGGCCACTTCGAAATCTGGCTCAGGCAGAGCACGGGCTGAGGCCCGCGCCGGCCTTCCACCGGGGGCTCCGGGCCCCGGACCCCCTGGCCTCAAGCTGCGGACGGCGGCCTACGCGCGCCCGGCCGCCCCTCCGGCGTGCGCGAGCGCGCTCGGCGTGCGGCAGCCGACAATCGCCGGGGCCTCCTGAATCAGCGCGTCATCGGTGAGCGCCTCCACCATGAACAGCGCGAAGTCCACCCGCCGCGTCAGATTGCCGGCCAGCACCGGATCGCCCACATGCCGGCTCCACACCGGCAGGCCCTGGCTCTCGCCCTCCTCCAGATCGCTGCCGCGCACCACGGTCCACCGGGTGTCGCTGGCGAACACCCTGCGGCACGCCTCCACCTGGTCGTCGATCTCGACGGCGCGCACGAGCTTGCCCAGCCGGGCGACGACCCTCAGGGCTGTTCTGAACATCCACGAGTACCGGTCCTTGCCGTCGCGCGTGATGTGCCAGCCGCAGGAGAAGACCAGGCGCGCGCCCGGCCGTGCGTGGTCCAGCACCGCCTGCGCCGTGCCGGACGAGTACTGCTGCACACCCCATGGCACCAGCACCGTCAGCACCCCGTCGCACCCGGCGACGGCACGCCGGATCACGTCCGGGTCGTTCGTGGGTCCGGGCACGACGGTCATCCGGCCCTCGAACGCGGCCAGCTTCGGCACGCTGCGCTCCCGGCACACGCCGACCACCTCGTAGCCGCGGTCCAGCGCGTGCCGGACCATGTACTGCCCGAGCTTCCCCGAAGCCCCGACGATGCAGACCTTCTTCATGTGATCCGTGCCCATGGCGCAGCCCTTTCGCCGCAGCGTCAACCTTATGCTGTAAGGCACGGTAGCCTTATGCTGTAAGGCAAGCAAGAGCAGCGAAGAAGGAGGGGCAGAGCGGATGCGCGAGGGAGGCAAGGGCCGGCGCAAGCCGCCGGGGAGCGGAACCTCGGCGGGCGGCGCTTCGGGGCGCGGGGCGACCGCGCGCGGGCGGTCGGCACGCGGCGCGCCCGCACGCACCCCGCTCAGCCGCGAGCGCGTGATCCGCACAGCGGTCGCTGTGGCAGACGAGAAGGGATCGGCCGCGCTCACCATGCGGGCCATCGCCGAACCGCTGGGCGTCGAGGCGATGTCGCTCTACCACCATGTCACGGGCCGGGAGGACATCCTCAACGGCATGGTGGACGCGGTGTTCGACGAGATCGACCTGCCGCCGCGCGACACGGACTGGAAGACCGCCATGCGCTGCCGCGCGGACTCCGCCCGCGCCGCGCTCCGCCGCCATCCATGGGCCATCGGCCTGATGGACTCCCGCACCCGCCCCGGCCCGGCGACCCTGCGCCACCACGACGCCGTCATCGGCGCACTGCGCGCCGGAGGCTTCTCCGTCCCGATGGCCGCGCACGCCTTCTCACTGATCGACAGCTATCTGTACGGCTTCGTGCTCCAGGAGCTGAGCCTGCCGTTCTCCAACTCGGCGGAGCTGGACGAGGTCGCGGACGCCATCCTGCGCGACATGCCCGCCGACGCCTACCCCCACCTCACGGAACTCGCCACCGAACACGCCCTCAAACCCGGCTACGACTACGCCGACGAATTCACCTTCGGCCTCACCCTCATCCTCGACGCCCTGCACCCGGACGAGGACACGAGCGCCTAGCCGCACATGCGGCTAGCCGTACATGCGGCGCATCGCGCGGACGGCATCAGCGTTGACAGAACAACAGACCTCCCAAGCATGTGATCTCGAATGCCCCATGGCGGTCAATGTGGGCCGTGAGAAGCTCCCGCGCCCTCGCAATGGTGTCTTCGAATGGGACACCATGCCGACCCGCCCATGCACGGTAGGACTCCATATGCGCGATCACCGGGCCGGGGTCGCGGACGGTGACGGTTCCCGGCAGCTCGACCGTCTCGACTCTGCCGAACTGCTCGCCGAGCAGCAGCGGGGCCTTCTCCAGTGAGAAACGGGCACTGAGTGAGATGCGCGATGGCCCCTTCCCAACACCCAGCACATCCCCAGCAGCCCGCTCCCAGAGCCGGTCCATCTCTTGCTTGTCATGCTGGCTGTTCGTGGACGCGATCACGACTCCGTCGCCGGTGAGGACGCGGACCAGTTCGCCGATCGCCGCGGGCATGTCCTCGACGTGGTACAGCATGTGCAGGGCGAGCGCGGCATCAACGCTCTGGTCACGGAGGGGGAGTTGTGCCGCATCGGCGACGGCCACGGGGCTCGGAACACTCGCGAGAATGCCGGGTGACACGTCGAGGCCGAGGAGTCGCAGGTCCGGCCGCTCGCTCCGCAGGCGCTGGATGAACTTGCCGTTCCCGCACCCGATGTCAGCGACCGTGCCACGGACCCAGCGGAGCCGCTCGGCGACCATGCCCGGCAGGTCGTAGCGCGGGGTCTGCCATGCGTACAGCGACTGGCGGGCGGCCAGGGCATGCTCGGTGTGGTACGCGCACCCGGCGAGCAGGGTACGGTCGGTGACGGCGGTCTCGTCATCGGTCATGTCATCGGCTCCGAGGATAGGCGGCGGGCAGGCCAAGGCCTGATGCACCGGCGTCTTTGATGCGCGCACGCAGTCGGATGGCCTGCGACGATCCACGGTACTGATGGGCCCCGAGGTCGCGGTGGAGCGCAGTGAGCCGCTTGACGATGCTCGCGGAGAGACCGGCCCGGGGGGTGTCGAGCACGCAGCCGAGAGCTGACTCGACTCCTTCTAGTTCGCCCTCCAGCATGTGCCCGCGCGCGATGTCCAGATGGGCAGCCCGCAGGTCTCCCGTCGACTGATCGTCGTCCTCGACCTTGCTGTACTCCGCCACAGCCTGGTGGGCGCTTTCCACTGCCAGGAGGATGTTGCGCCGCCCTCCGAGCGCGAGCCGAGTCGTGGCGGCATAGGCATGCTGCTTGGCAATAGGGAAGGCGAAGAGGCCAGACACCTCGTCCTCACCGCTGACCGCCCCCCGGGCATCCTCAGCCGCCCGCAGAGCCCTGGTGGTCTCCTTCGTGTCACCGACTGCAGAAAGCGCTCTGGCCTCCAGGCTCGCAAGACGCACCCGAATGCTCCCGGGGCTCATGTGCTGCTGGCCGACTCGCGCCAGCTGAACGGCCCGGAGAGGGTCGCCGTCCCAGTAGGCAATGAGAGATTCGACCGCGCGCACCCAGCCCTTCAGGCCGTTGTGGTCGGCTGCTGCAGCACACACCCAGGCCGCACGGGCATGGGTCGCAGCCGAGGAATAGTCACCCACGTCCAAGCACACATGCGCCGACAGACCGCATAGCCGTCCCGCCACCACGTACAAATCCAGCGTCTCCTTGGGCAGTTGCCGACCATGCAACAAGCTGAACACCTCGCGACGGAGGTCGCGGATGTCGGCGAACAGTTCCTCCAACGGATGACTGACGAACTGGCGTGCAAGGCGGGCAACATCACTGTCGAGCTGATGGATCACGGTCGCGTCCACGTTGCGTGCAGTAAGGAAGCGGGCGAATTGTGCCGATTCCGCAGCATCGGCAGCCAACCGTTCCCGGTCAGTCCTTCTCAGCTCAGTCGATTGCTGCTCCCAAGAGCGAGGTGTCAGCCCCAGGAGATAACCAGGGATGTGGAACGCATCGGCGATCTGTTCGAAGAGTGCAAGTTTTTCGACTCGGCTCTTGCCGTTCATGTACTCGTAAAGCCTGCCTTGAGCGATGTCCACAGCAGCGGCGATGCGGCGCGTACTGATACCCCGGTGGTTGAGCAGACGGAACACAGTGCCCATGTCCCGCTCCGTGCAAGCGGCGATGAAGCGTTGATCGCCCAGGAGCCCAGCGACAACGCCTCGCAGATCCGGCGGTCGGGTGCCCACGCGGCCCTCTCTCCAACGATGTCGGCTCTCTGATGGTAGAGCGAACCAGGCTCACATGACTCCGGGTTGGAGTCATGTCTTGGAGTCACGTGCCTACCGAGACGGCTGGTTGCCTGGCGGGGACCGGCTGACCTGGCCCTCGCCTGAGACTCACCACGCAGCCACCGAGCCACGGAGTAAGGAGTTACCGCCACTATGGACGATCTCGCGCCTCCGCCCGTACGCACTACCAGCTTCGAGAGCCTGTTCACAACGAAGGCCCATCGCAGGGTGCAGACACCGGCGGAATGCCATGAGTACAAGAAGGTCTCCGGCTCTTCGGATGGCGCCAAGACGTACGACACCACGGCCGTCTGACCCCCTTCCGCGTATCGGTGGGCGCAGCGGAGCGGCTGCCGCGCCCTCCGGCGTTGCCTCTGGAGGCACATATTGATCAAGCTGCGTCTGACCCCGTATGCGGACAGCTGTTGGGAATGGGACGGCCGTCGCTATGTCACCGCCGATGGCACGAGCGAAGTCGTCCCGTACCGGCACCCCATGCTGGAGCACATCGCCATCACCGACGGCACCCGTACGCTCCTCGTCGTACGCGAGCGCGTCTCCGGCAGGCAGCCACCCGCCACAGCCCTGCATGCCGCGTCGCCAGGTGATCTCGACAAAGCCCGTACTCTCGCCGAGCAGTGGCCGACAGACTACGTCCTGGTAGAGACCGCCGCAGAGCTCCCAGTCCGGGTGTCCGTCGGCCCTTCCGGCATCGCTCCCCTCTACGTCGCCCACGACGACAGAAGCCTGTACGGCTCCTGGGACATGGCCGACCTCGCTGACCACGCCGACGGGTTAAGCCCCCGTGAAGTCGCCCGCCTGCTGATCTACCGCCCCCGGTACAGCACCGAAACCGTGTTCCGCGGCATCAACCGGATCACCGAACGCGCCACCGCTGTCTACGGCGGCCACCTGCATATCCGCTATCCCGAACCAGCCCTGCACAGCGGGCCGCGCGACCTCCACGAGGACGCCGACGTCCTGGACGCCTTCGTGACCGCGATGGACGACGCGCTAGACATCCGCCCTCTGGACTCGGCAACCGCCGTCTTCCACCTGACAGGAGGCTTCGACTCGGGCACCGTGGCAACCCGCGCCGCTGAACGCTTCCCTCATCGGTTCGCCACATCAACGCTGCTGATTGGCGGGCCAGGCCGTGACTCCCAGCTCCGGCGTCGCAAACAGATCCGGGATGCGGTGAGTTTCCTCGGCAACGACTTCGTCGTCGACGCCATGGAACACCCACCGCTGCACCCACGGTGCGCACGGGTGCGCGGCGAGCGGATCAGTCCGTACGAGGGACCCTTGCATCACCCGTTCACCCAGCTCACCACGCTGCTGGCGGAGCACGGGACCCGCACCGTCCTCACTGGACTCGGCGGCGACGAGATGGTCGCACTGTCCCAGCAGGAGCACCCGCACAAGTCCATGGGCGAGATCGGCGATGAACTGCCGTGGGTCGGCAAGCGCGCACGGGAGGCGTTGGAGTATGCGGATGACTCAATCGCGCCGCCGGCCATCGTCAATTCCATGACGCTGCTGTCGCTGGAGACCGCCGCTCCCGTACTGCTACGCGCCGGTATCTGGCCAGTGCATCCCTTCGCCGACCCTGGCATGATCCAACTCGGTGAGTGGCTTCCCTTCCACTGGCGTGAGCTCAAGCAGCTCCAGCGCCGACGTCTGGCCACGCTCGGACTCGGCCCTGATGTCATTGAGTCCCGGGAGCGCGAGTCGTTCGCCGAAGTCGTCCAGCACACGCTCACCGCACACGCGCGCGCCTTGCTTGTCCGCATGCTGCACGAAGGATCGCCACTCTTCGAGGAGGGGCTGGTCGACGCCGACGGACTACAGCGCGCCGTGCGGCGGCTGGACACCGGCCCGTACCGGGAGGATGGCGATGCCCAGCTCCTGGAAGTCATCGACCTCCACCTCGCCACCCAAGCATTCCTGTAGCCCCAGCTCGACGAGGAGACCGGCCGTGTACGTCATGCGTCCCGCCACCGCCGACGACGCTGCCGCCATCAAGGCGGTGGTCTTCGCCCGCTCCGCATGGCTGGAGGAGCGCGGTCTGCCCAGTTGGCGCAACAGCGCGGAAAACCTGGCCGAGCAGGCGGAGAACAGCGACGGCTCGATGTGGCTCCTCGTCGAGAGCGGGACGGGACGCGTCGTGGGCTGCACGACCGTCCAGCAGCAGGCCCCGCCTTGGGGATGGACAGAACAAGAGCTCGCCGAGCCCGCCGACTACCTGTACTCGACCGTCACCGATCCCGCCGACCGAAAGCACCGGCCCGGTACCGTGATCGCGCTATGGGCCGTGGACCGAGCGGCCCGGACCGGCAGGACGTGGGTCCGGCGCGGCTGTATGTTCTCCGGCCTCGTCAGGTACTACGAGACCCAGGGCTTCCAGCTGCTCCATGAAGTCCAGCGCAGCCGCAACCGCGTCTACCTCATGGCACGCAAAGCCGAGATGTTCAGAAAACTCCGTTCGTACGTTCTCACCAAGCGCCCCCAGACGGTCGGGCCCCGGCCAGGCACCCTGCACCCGGACGAGGACACGAGCGGCTAGCCGTACATGCGGCGCATCGCGAAGTCGACCATCTGCTCAACGGCCTTCGCGTCGAAGACCATGCGGTGGTCGCCCTCCATGTCGAGGACGAAGCCGTAGCCGGTCGGCAGCAGGTCGATCACCTCGGCCCCGGTGATCACGAAGTACTTGGACTCCTTGCCCGCGTACCGCCGCAGCTGCTTCAGCGACGTGAACATGGGGATCACCGGCTGCTGGGTGTTGTGCAGCGCCAGAAAGCCCGGGTTGTCGCCCCTCGGGCAGTACACCTTCGAGGTCGCGAAGATCTGCTGGAAGTCCTCCGCGGACAGCGACCCGGTCGTGAACGCCCGCACGGCGTCGGCGAGCGACGGCGGCGACGGCTCGGGGTACAGCGGCGGCTGCTGCGCGTACCCGCCCTGCATGGGCTGCTGGGGCTGGCCGTACTGCTGCTGGGCGCCCAGGTTCTGGTCGTAGCCGTACATGGACGCAAGCGTACTGAGTCCGGCCCGCCGCCATGACCGGCGTACGGCGAGAACGGGACGCGGCCACTGCGCCCCGCGCGCAACCGGCAGCCGGATTGCGCGCCTGCCTGGCGAACGGCAGCCAATCAGCGACTACGCCTCCGAACTATGCCGCCCCAGCCCCTAGCCTGATCACCCTCTGCGACTGCCAGTGACGGTACGCAGTGACGCACGGTCAGCGACCCTCAGTTCGACAGTTCTGGAGGACAGCACCATGACCTCACGCCGCAGATTCCTCGGCATGGCCGGAGCAGCCGCCGCCACCGCGACCCTGCTGGAGATCATGACCGGAGCCGTATCCGCCGACGCCGCGCCCGCCACAGACGGCCTGTTCCGCCCGGCCGCGGCGAAGGCGACGGCAAGACCGTCGCGGTCCTCGGCGCCGGCCCCGCCGGGCTGACCGCCGCGCTGAGACTGCTGGAGGCGGGTTACGGCGTCACCGTCCTGGAGGCGACGGGCCGCGTCTGCGGGCGCACCCTCACCGCGCGCCCCGGCGACACCATCACCGAAGTCTGGGACGACGGCTCCGTCCACACCCAGACCTGCGCATTCAGCGAGGGCCTCTATCTCAACCTCGGGGCCGGCCGCATCCCGTACCACCACCGGCGGGTGATCAAGCTCTGCCGGAAGCTCAAAGTCCCCCTGGAGCCGTACATCCACACCACCACGGCCAATCTGTACCAGTCCGACCAGGCATGGCACGGCGCGCCCAAGCACAACCGCCGCATCGCCAACGACACCCGCGGCCATATCGCCGAGTACCTCGCACGGGTCGTGTCCAAGGCGTCCCAGTCCGACGACGGGCTCACCCCGCAGCAGCGCGACCGCTTTGTGAAGCTGCTCATCGGGTTCGGCGCGCTCGACAAGACCGACCGGAGCTACTCCGGCTCCACCCGTTCCGGCCTGGCCAAGCCGATCAGCGTGACGCAGATGGAGGAGCCGGCCGACCCGCTGGCGCTCAGCGATCTCCTGGCCGCCCCATTCTGGGACCACGGCTTCTACCAGGACTGCCACTGGCACTGGCATACGACCCTGTTCCAGCCGGTCGGCGGCATGGACACCATCTGGCGCATGCTGGCCGCCGCGCTGCCCAAGGGCACGATCACCTACAACGCACCCGTCGACGGCATCGCGCTGGACGGCGACGGCGTACGCGTCACCTGGACGGAAGACGGCGAGGAGCGGTCGGACCGCTTCGACTACTGCCTGAGCAACATCCCCCTCCCGGTCCTGCGGGACGGCATCGCCCTCGACGGCTTCTCCGGCGACTTCCTCACAGCCGTCAAGAAGGCTCCCTTCGCGCCCGCGTGCAAGGTCGGCTGGCAGGCCAACCGCCGCTTCTGGGAGTCCGACAAGTACGAGATCTACGGCGGCATCAGCCGTGTCGACCACGAGATCGAGCAGATCTGGTACCCGTCCAACGACTACTTCTCTCCCGACGACAAAGGCACGCTCACCGGCGCGTACTGCTCCTACGCCCGCGCGACCACGCTGGGCGACCGCCCCCACGCGGAACGGCTGCGCGTCGCCCGCGACGGCGCGACCAAGCTGCATGACGAGTTTGCCAACCACGCGATCGTGCCCGACGACCTCGGCATGTCGATCGCCTGGCACAAGGTGCCGTACATGCGGACCGCCTGGGCCGACTGGCGGCCCAGCAAGCCGGAGCACAAGGGCTGGTACTCCACCCTGATCTACCCGCAGGGCGAGAACAACCACTTCCTCGTCATCGGCGACCAGGTCTCCGCCCTGCCCGGCTGGCAGGAGGGCGCGGTGATGTCCGCGGAGTGGGCCTACGAGTGGATCACCTCGGCCAAGCCGCTGGCCCGCCGCCCGATCCGCCGGGTCCCGGACGCCCGGGAACTCACGACGGGCCAGTCCGCGGACTGACCCTTTGTGTCACTGCTCCGCCCGCAGCGCCCTGATGAACGGGGCCCAGGCGCGGGCGGAGACGGTGACGACGGGGCCGTGGGGGACCTTGGAGTCCCGCACGGGGACGAGGCCGGGGAGATGGTCGGCGACCTCGACGCAGTCGCCGCCGGAGGTGTTGCTGTAGCTGCTCTTACGCCAGCGGCCCGCGCCCGGGAAGACCTCCGCCACTTCGACGCAGTTGCCGCCAGAGGTGTTGCTGTAGCTGCTCCTACGCCAAGTGGCGCAGCTCAAGTCAACGTGTCTGCTTACCATTTCGGTAGTCCTCTGCAGTCGCCTCGATCATGGCGAGGGACGCCTCCGGCGGCAGTGCGGCGGCCCTCAGCAGATCGTATGACCTCTGATACCGCTTCACGAGCCCCGGGTCGTCCACGGTTGTTCCATGGTGCTGCGACTCCGTGTAGAAGAGCGGCGGCGCGTCGGCGAAGGTCAGCGTCATCGCGTTGCCGAGCATCAGCGGATGAGCCCCGGCATTCCACGGGAGGACCTGTGCAAGAAGTCTGCCTCGCCGCCCCAGGACGAGGACGCGCTCAAGCTGCTCGGCCATCTGTTCCGGCGGCAGGATCGGCAGCCGAAGCAGCGATTCGTGCAGGATCACCCAGTATGCGGGAGTCGTGCGGTCATCCTTGAAGAGGCTGGCCCGACTCAATCGCGCCTGGACCTTCTCCTCAGTCTTCTCGTGCTGCTCGAAGGGGCACTCCGCTCGGAACAGCGCCCGTACGTAGGCTTCCGTCTGCAACAGTCCGGGGAACACTGTCGGTGCCCACTGCTCAATGGTGTCCGCGTGCTTCTCGGCCTCCAGAATCCGCTCGAAGTACGGGGCATGGCCCCGCTTCCGCGCCTTCCGTACGTCTTCACAACGCCGCTCGAAGAAGCCGTCCGTCTTCAGCACCTGGTCCATATGCCGTGCCAGCGCCGCCGGCATGCGCCGCTCGCCCCGTTCGATCTCGCTGAGGTAGCTGACGCCGTAGAAGCTGCCCTCCACGGCCATCTGAAGCGTCAGCCCCGCCGCCTCCCGCTGGTAGCGCAACTCCGCGCCGTAGAACTCCGGGACGCTCGCCGAGCCGTCAATCTCCTTGCGCACAGCCATCAGTGATCGCCTTTCACACCCAGTGCCGTGGTCCTCAAACCCCTTCCACGGTACGGACCGCCACGCCACTGTGTGAGCGATTCGTCACAGCACGCACTGGAAGGCGTACCCCCATGACCGACACCCCCGCCAACACCAACACCGGCCCCGACCACGCCCGCGACGCCGACGCCTGCGTCGAGAGCCTCCGTGCCGCGCTCATCGCGCACGGCATCCTGCTGCCCTCGCTCCGGCTGGACCTGCCCACGTACGCGAGCTACCACGTGCCGCCGCTCGTCGCGCTGGGCAACTGCAACCTCGCCACCGCGCGGCGGCTGACGGAAGCGCTGGAACAGTCGGCCGTCGCGGACGGCGATCGATGAGGCCGCTCACGCTCGACCTGCTGGCCCTCCCCAAGGCGGTCCCCGAGCTGCGCCGCGCGGTCAGCGGGCACCTCGGGCGGCCCTGCCCAGACGTACAGCTCTGCCTGACGGAGCTGGTCACGAACGTCATCACGCACCTCGGGGAGGGCACCCCGGTGACCGTCCGGATCGCATCCACCGCGGACGGCGGCCGCACCCGCATCGAGGTGACCGACCCGGACCCCCACGCCTGGCCGGCGCCCCGGCGCGCCGCCGGCAGCGACGAGTCGGGCCGCGGCCTCGCACTGCTCGCGGCCACCGCGAGCCGCTGGGGCGTCACGCACGGCCCGGCGGCCAAAACGGTCTGGTGCGAAGTGCCCGGCAGGTCGCCGTCCAGGTGAGCGCGATCGCGTCACCGGGGGTGGCACAGCGTCGTCCGGCGGCAGACGGACCGCCGGAAACCGGCCACCCCCCGCGACCGCACGACGACCCTCCGTACCGGTTCCGGCGAGGCGCGTCACAGATGCCCGGAAGGGGTTGCTTCTTATTACCGACGGGTAGCATCATCGGAGCTACTTGCTGGTATGCAAATGAGGAACCCTGCCTCCCGATCCTTACGGAGCCGTCGCCATGGGGCACTACAAGTCGAATCTCCGCGACATCGAGTTCAACCTCTTCGAGGTGCTCGGCCGCGACAAGCTGTACGGCACCGGCCCGTTCGCGGAGATGGACGTCGAGACCGCCAAGAGCATTCTTGAGGAGATCGCGCGCCTCGCGGAGAACGACCTGGCCGCGTCCTTCGAGGACGCCGACCGGAATCCGCCGGTCTTCGACCCGGAGACCAACACCGCGCCGGTGCCCGCGTCCTTCAAGAAGAGCTACCAGGCGTTCATGGACTCCGAGTACTGGCGGCTCGGCCTGCCCGAGGAGATCGGCGGCACCACCTCGCCGCGCTCGCTGATCTGGTCGTACGCGGAGCTGCTGCTCGGCTCGAACCCGGCGATCTGGATGTACTCGTCCGGCCCCGCCTTCGCGGGCATCCTCTTCACGGAGGGCAACGAGGTCCAGAAGAAGATCGCGCAGATCGCGGTCGAGAAGCAGTGGGGCTCCACCATGGTCCTCACCGAGCCGGACGCCGGCTCGGACGTCGGCGCGGGCCGGACGAAGGCCGTGCAGCAGGAGGACGGCTCCTGGCACATCGAGGGCGTGAAGCGCTTCATCACGTCCGGTGAGCACGACATGTCGGAGAACATCCTCCACTACGTGCTGGCGCGTCCCGAGGGCGCGGGCCCGGGCACCAAGGGCCTGTCCCTGTTCCTCGTCCCGAAGTACCACTTCGACTTCGAGACCGGCGAGCTGGGCGAGCGCAACGGCGTGTACGCCACCAACGTCGAGCACAAGATGGGCCTCAAGGCCTCCAACACCTGCGAGATGACGTTCGGCGACAAGCACCCCGCCAAGGGCTGGCTGATCGGCGACAAGCACGACGGCATCCGCCAGATGTTCATGATCATCGAGTTCGCGCGGATGATGGTCGGCACGAAGGCCATCGCCACGCTGTCCACCGGCTACCTGAACGCGCTGGAGTACGCCAAGGAGCGCGTCCAGGGCTCGGACCTGGTGAACTTCATGGACAAGACCGCGCCCAAGGTCACCATCACCCACCACCCCGACGTCCGCCGCTCGCTGATGACGCAGAAGGCGTACGCCGAGGGCATGCGGGCGCTGGTGCTCTACACCGCCTCCCTCCAGGACGACATCGCCCTCAAGGAGGCCGCGGGCGAGGACGCCAAGCAGCTCGTCGCGCTGAACGACCTGCTCCTGCCGATCGTGAAGGGCTACGGCTCCGAGAAGTCGTACGAGCAGCTCGCCCAGTCCCTGCAGACCTTCGGCGGCTCCGGCTATCTGCAGGAGTACCCGATCGAGCAGTACATCCGCGACGCCAAGATCGACACCCTGTACGAGGGCACGACCGCGATCCAGGGCCAGGACTTCTTCTTCCGGAAGATCGTCCGCGACCAGGGCCAGGCGCTGAACGCCCTCTCCGAGGAGATCAAGAAGTTCCTGGCGGTCGGCACCGGCGGCGAGGAGCTGGCCCCGGCCCGCGACGCGCTCGCCAAGGCCGCGGTGGACCTGGAGGCGATGGTCGGCGCGATGACCAACGACCTCATCGCCACCGGCGACGACGTCAAGAACATCTACAAGGTGGGCCTGAACACCACCCGCCTGCTGATGGCCTCCGGCGATGTCGTGGTCGCCTATCTGCTGCTGCGCGGCGCGGCCGTCGCCGCGGAAAAGCTGCAGACCGCCTCCGCCAAGGACAAGGCGTTCTACGAGGGCAAGATCGCCGCCGCGAAGTTCTTCGCCGCGAACGTCCTGCCGCACGTCTCCGTCGAGCGCGCGCTCGCCGAGGGCGTGGACAGCGCGCTGATGGACCTGGACGAGGCCGCGTTCTGACGGCTCAGACGGCTCAGAGGGCTCAGACGGCTCTCGCCGCTTGATCACGGGCGGCCCGCCTCCGGCACGAAACGGAGGCGGGCCGTCCGTCTTTCTCCTCGGCTCACACCGCCGCCGTTCCCCGTTCGGGTGACCTTGTGTCGTATCGCCTGGGTAGGCTGAGTACACGGCCGAGAATCCCGTCCATGGGAGGAACCATGACCGCCGAAGCACTGCCCGACTCGCAGAACCGGCAGCCGGACGGCTCCACGCGTCGGCTCCGGCAGGCGAAGAGTTCCAAGTGGCCGGTACCGCCTGCCGGCGGATACACCGTGGACGACTTCTTCGCGCTCGAAGACCTCCCGCCGCATACCGAGCTGATCGACGGGAGCCTGGTTTTCGTGAGTCCGCAGCGCAACTTCCACACGCTGGCGATGTATTTGCTGGAGAGCGGGCTGCGGCAGACCGTCCCCGAGCATCTGCGGGTACGCCGGGAGATGGCCGTCGTGCTCGGCAAGCGCAACGCCCCCGAGCCGGACATCCTCGTGGTCAAGGCGGAGGCCGTGACCGGCCAGCGGCAGACCCGTTTCAACGCGGAGGACGTCGTCCTCGCCGTGGAGGTGGTCTCCCCCGACTCCGAGGACCGGGACCGCGACACCAAGCCGCACAAGTACGCCGGCGCGCGCATCCCCTACTTCTGGCGGGTCGAGATGGTGGGCGACCACGACCGGCCAATGGTGTGCACCTATCAGTACGACCCGGTGACCAAGGCCTACGTCAGCACCGGCACCCATCACGACCGGCTCAAGCTCCCCGTCCCCTACGACATCGACATCGACCTCTCCGCCTTCGACGCGCTGTAGAACGGCCCCAGACGGCCTTCGCGCACCGGCCCCGGGTTCCGGCCGACCCGCCGGGGCCCCGCAACCGCTTGGAGGCGTTGGCCCGACGCCTCTTAGGCTGAGCGCATGAGCAGAACACCCGCCCGGTTCGACCGCGGCCACACCGACGACCTTCTGTCCTTCCTGGCGGCCGGGCCCTCGCCGTACCACGCCGTGGCCGCCGCCGCCGAGCGGCTGGAGAAGGCCGGTTTCCGGCAGGTGCGGGAGACGGACGCCTGGGACGGGTCGAGCGGCGGGAAATACGTGCTGCGGGGCGGGGCGGTCATCGCCTGGTACGTGCCCGAGGGGGCCGAACCGCACACGCCGTTCCGGATCGTCGGCGCGCACACCGACTCCCCGAACCTCCGGGTCAAGCCGCTGCCGGACTCCGGTGCGCACGGCTGGCGGCAGATCGCCGTCGAGGTGTACGGCGGAACGCTGCTCAACACCTGGCTCGACCGCGATCTGGGCCTGGCCGGGCGGCTCACACTGCGCGACGGCACCGAGCAGCTGATCAACGTGGACCGGCCGCTGCTGCGGGTGCCGCAGCTCGCGATCCACCTCGACCGGCAGGTCAACGAGGGCCTCAAGCTCGACCGGCAGAAGCATATGCAGCCGGTCTGGGGCCTCGGAGAGGTCGGGGAAGGCGATCTGATCCGCTTCCTGGAGCAGGAGGCGGGGCTGGCGCGGGGCTCGGTCACCGGCTGGGACCTGATGACGCACTCCGTGGAGCCGCCCGCATACCTCGGCCGGGACCGGGAGCTGGTCGCGGGTCCGCGCATGGACAACCTGATCTCAGTGCACGCCGGGACGGCGGCCCTGACCGCCGCGGCCGCCTCCGGAGACCTCTCGTACATCCCCGTGCTGGCCGCCTTCGACCACGAGGAGAACGGCTCGCAGTCCGACACCGGCGCGGAGGGGCCGCTGCTCGGCTCGGTGCTGGAGCGTTCGGTCTTCGCACGCGGCGGGAACGTCGAGGACCGGGCCCGCGCCTTCGCCGGGACGATCTGCCTGTCGTCGGACACCGGTCACGCGGTGCACCCCAACTACAGCGAGCGCCACGACCCGACACATCTGCCGCGCGCCAACGGCGGTCCCATCCTCAAGGTCAACGTCAATCAGCGGTACGCAACCGACGGCAGCGGGCGCGCCGTGTTCGCGGCGGCCTGTGAGAAGGCCGGGGTGCCCTGGCAGACCTTCGTGTCGAACAACGCGATGCCCTGCGGCACCACCATCGGGCCGATCACAGCGGCCCGGCACGGCATCCGGACCGTCGACATCGGCGTGGCGATCCTGTCCATGCACAGCGCCCGCGAACTGTGCGGCGCGGACGACCCGCATCTGCTGGCCAACGCGCTGACGGCGTTCCTGGAAAGCTGAGAAACCGGGGGCAGGAGGGCGTCGCAAGGGGTGCCAACAGGCAGCCACCGCAGGAGCGTCAGGGGCCGACATGCCCTCCGGCGCTTCTGCGGTGCGTTCCCGCTCTCCGCGCGGGGTTGGCATGACGCCTTCAGGAAAGGCGACTACCTCGCGGAACCGGCCAGCCTGCCGGCGCGCCGACCTGTCGCGCCCACGGCGACGCGACGATCCCTGCGGCGTCGCCTGATGGACGCCGCATAGCCGAGCAGCGACAGCACGACGATCGTGATGCTGAAGTAGAGCAACAGCGTGTAGATGTCCGCCACTCGGGTCATCGCATAGGCGAGGCCCGCGATGATCGCGCAGACCCCCAGGCCCTTCAGGGAATTCATCGGTCTCCTTGGCTCACTTCCACGCGGAAACGCGGGTCACGTAGGACTTCACGATGGACGACACCAGCCAGTAAGCCCGCACCACCGTGTACACCAACTCAGGGATCAGCAGCGCCTCAACGAGCATTGCCTTCCAGCCGAGATTCCGTACCCGGAGCGCGGGATAGATGATCCAGAAAGAGATGAGCAGCAGGAACAGCGACTTGTGCGAGATGCCGTACTTCGCGGCCAGCACGACCTGTGTCGTGCCCCACCCGAGGATGTAGACGAAGCCGAGGAGCCCCAGAATCAGGGTGACGATGGAGTGCCAGGTGAACTTCGTCCAGCCGCGGCCGCGCAGGGTGTCCACGGTGCCCCGGCTCCATCGTTCTCGCTGCTGGATCAATTCACGCAGCGTGGGCATGAGGTCGGTGTACGCGATGCAGAGCTGGTTGGCCGTCACCTTCCAGCCCGACTCCTTGAGCGCCAGCGTGGTCTCGTAGTCCTCGACCAGATTCCTGTGGTCTTCCCAGAAGACCTCGCCCCGCCAGTCGAGCAGTCCCTGCAGGGCCTCCGCCCGGTAGAAGGAGCCCGCCCCGGACATCGTGTGGACGTCTCTGCGGTAGCGCGCGTTGGCGGCCCGTCCGTACTCGATGATCTGCATGCCGAGGAGGAAGCGCTGCCATGGGTTGCGCCACAGGTCGGTGCGGCCCAGGCAGGCCGCGCTCACGCCGCCGAGTTCGGGGTCGGACGCGATGACGTTGCGGGCCCGCTCGATGAACTTCGTGTGGAGCTCGGTGTCGGCGTCCATGACGAGGACGTGCCCGACCCTGCCGTTCAGCCGGCCGCCGACGGACTGCCGGAGCCAGTCGAGGCCGTAGTTGAGGGCTCCCGCCTTCTTGTGCGGGTTGTTGGCGAAGTTCAGTACGACCGTGGGCGGCGTGTTGGCGTCGTCCGCGAACTGACGGGCGAATTCCTCAGTGCGGTCAGTCGAGTTGTTGACCACCACGATGATGAGGTCGGGACGGTGGCTCTGCGCGGACAGGGACTCAAGTGAGGTGAAGACCCCGACCTCTTCATTCCGCGCGGGAACGAGGACCACGGTTTCGTAGATGAATGTGCCGGGGGCCTCGGTGTGCGAGCCGCGCCCTCTGCGGTGCCGACTGCGCGATCCGCGACGCGATTCCGTGCGCGATCTGCGCACAGCGTTGCGCGACAAGTCCCTCTCCCCCGTCAAACGTTGAATGTGCAGAGCCCACACATCACCCTGTCCCCGTGAAGGCTCCCCAGAAAATACCTCATATGTGCGGCGTCCATGGATCTCGATCAACGCGCCCGACGTGCACCGATGGTCACGCAGGCGGACTCAACACCCCGCTGCCGACTTGCAAAACAGGGATATTTCGTGCGCCACCGGCACCGAGAGTCACATCGAGAAGTGACGGAAGTCACTGCACAATACGGAACCGTAACCACGAATTCCGAATCCCCGCCGCGTCGTCAGCCCTCTTGAAGTATGCGCCGAGCGGCCACAACCCGGCAGCACGCGGCGGAGCCGACGAACTCACACGCTTATCGGCGGTTCACGCACGCCGGTGAACCTTGGCTACCATGACGCCCCAAAATGACCATTCGCATATCTGATGCGTGGCGTGCGCATCCAGCGCCGTCAGTACATCTCGCCAAGGAGCCTCCGTGAGCCGTCGCCGCACCCGTTCCCACTCGCGCGTGCGGGGCGCGCTCAGTTCACTGCTGCTCCTGGGCATACTCGCGGGCGGCGGCACGGCCATCTACAAGTGGCAATTCGCCGATTCGTCTGCCGCTGAGTCCGCCACGCTATCCGTTCGTTACCGGACCGATACGCCGGCCTCGGCCGATGTGGCCAAGCCATGGCTGGAAGTCAAGAACAACTCCGGGAAAACCGTGGAGTTGAGCGACGTGACACTCCGGTACTACTTCACGGCAGATGACGCCTCGGCGTACGGGTCCAACTGCGTCCAGACGTCCCTCGGCTGCACAAGCCTCACCCAGAGGATCAAAAAGATCGACGCGCCCGCCGGCGCGACGTCCACCGCGGACCACTACCTGGAGGTCGGGTTCACAGCGGCGGCCGGCAGCCTGGCGCCAGGCGGAACAAGCGAGGGGATCGGCCTCCAGCTCTACCGGCTGGACCGCGAGAAGCTGGATCAGGCGGACGACCGCTCGTTCAACGCCGAGTACTCCCATTACACACCGTCGAAGCTGGTCACCGCGTATCTGCGCGGCACGCTCGCCTGGGGTGAGGAGCCGGATGGCGCCACCCCCGCACCGCCGGCACAGGATTCCCCCTCCCCCGCCGCGGGGCCGGCCGTGGCTGCGCCGCGCGACGGCGTCCTGTTCGACGACTTCAACTACACCGGCCCCGACGACCCCGCCCTCTCTGCCAACGGCTGGCAGATCCGCGACAGCGCAGGGGGACCGGGAGTCCGCGACAGCTGGACGAAGTCAGGCGTCAGCTTCCCTGTCCCGTCATCCGGCCTGCCGTCGGACGAGTCGTCGTCATCGGAGTCCGGGGAGACCGGGGAGACCGACCGGGAGGAAGCCGGTGCGGGCGGTCAGGGCGGTCAGGGCGGTCAGGCCCTGCAACTGCGGGCCAGCACCGACGGGACCAAGGGCGGCACCCGCCAGGTCGAGCTGCAGAGCAGCGACCCCGTCTTCTTCACGGGAACCCTCGCCGCCCGGGTCTATCTCACCGACAAGCCCACCAGCGGCCTCGACGGCGACCACATCAGCCAGTCCTTCTTCACGATCTCGCCCGATCACACATCGACCAAGTACAGCGAACTCGACTACGAGTACATGCCCAACGGCGGATGGGGTGCGCCGGGCCCCAGGCTCGACACCACGAGCTGGCGTAACAGCCAGAAGGGAGACCGGGTCACCAGCGCCAGCACCAAGAGCCTTGAGGGCTGGCACACCATGGTGATCACCGCCGTGGACGGGAAGGCGACCTACTCCATCGACGGACGCAAGCTGTTCACCAGCGGCAGCAGGCACTTCCCGCGGGAGAGCATGGGCATCCGCTTCAGCTCGTGGTTCATCGACCTGCCCTTCCAGGGGGAGCGCCGCACCTGGGACATGCAGGTCGACTGGCTCTACTACCAGGCTGACAAGGCAGTCTCGCTGGAGGATGTCCACAAGGCCGTGACCGGTTTCGCCGCCGACGGCACCGGCTATGTGAACACCCTCCCCAAGCCCTGACTCCGCGGGGCCGGGCCCCCGGTCACCCCTGGTCGTCCATCCCGGCCAGCACCAGGGGCAGCCGGGAGGCCCCGCCCTGCGTCACCGTGACCGGGACGCCCCAGTCCTGCTGGTGCACATGGCACGCCGGATATTGGTTGTCCGGGTCGTCGTCGCAGGACGCGGCCATCGCGGAGACATGCAGCACGCCCTCCCCGGCCTCCGCGTTCAGCTCCAGCTCACGGCTCAGATCGGTGCCCTGCCCGGCCCCGTCGGTCAGCAGCTCCGGCGGGGTCGCGGAGACCAGCAGCCGGGTGGAGGGGCCAAAGCGGGTGTCCAGCTTCTGGCCGGGCGGGGCCTGGAAGATCACGTCGAGCCGCAGGGTCCCGGGGGCGACCTCGGTCGCCGCGCGCTGGGTGCGGTGCGCCACCGCCTCCACGCGCACCGCCTCCTCCGGGAGCCGCAGCCGGGTCAGCCGGTGCCGTCCCGACTCGACGACCACGATGTCGCCGCCGGCCAGCACCGCGCCGCTGGGCTCGCGCAGATCCGTGGCCAGCGTGGTCACCTCGCCGGTGGCGGGGTCGTAGCGGCGCAGGGCGTGGTTGTAGGTGTCGCTGACCGCGACCGACCCGTCCGGCAGGGCGGTCACTCCCAGCGGATGCTGCAGCAGCGCCTGCCCGGCCGCGCCGTCCCGGTGCCCGAAGTCGAACAGGCCCGTGCCGACCGCCGTGTGGACGACGCCCTCCGTATCGATCCAGCGCAGCGCGGACGTCTCCGAGTCGGCGATCCACAGCCGGTCCCCGGCGGCCGCGAGCCCGGACGGCTGCGCGAACCAGGCCTCGGCGGCGGGCCCGTCCACCAGACCCTCGTTCGTGGTGCCCGCCGCGGCCTGCACCGTCCCCGCCTCCGGGTCGTAGGTCCACAGCTGGTGCACCCCGGCCATCGCGATCCACAGCTTCCCGTCCCACCAGGCCACGTCCCACGGCGACGACAGCGACACCTCAAGGGCCGGTCCGGCGGCCGGCTCGCCCTGCCACCACTGGCGGCCGGTCCCGGCGAGCGTTTCGACAGCCCCGCTCCCGGGGTCATACGCACGGATGCGGTGGTTGACGGTGTCGGCGACCGCGACCCGGCCGTCGGGCAGCAGCGCAAGCCCCTGCGGCTCCTTGAAGTCCCCTTCGCCGATCCTGCGCACCACGCTCTCGCCGTCCTCGGCGAGCTCGACGAGCTGGCAGCGGGTGGAGTCCGAGACGAGGAAGTGCCCGGACGGCAGCGCCAGCGCCTTGCCGGGGAACCGCAGATCCGTCGCGACGGGCTCCGGCGGCACATAGGGCCCGTCGCCGCGCCGCAGCGTCCCCTTGGCCTCATGCTCGGCCTCCAGCTCCGCCACCAGCGCCGCGATGGCATGCGCATGCCCCTCGCCCGCGTGCTGGGCGACCACATACCCCTCGGGGTCGATCACCACGAGCGTCGGCCACGCCCGCACGGCGTACTGCTTCCAGGTCGCCAGCTCCGGGTCGTCGAGCACGGGGTGGTGCACCTGGTACCGCTCGACGGCGTCCACGACGGCCTGGTGGTCGGCCTCGTGCACGAACTTCGGCGAGTGAACCCCGACGATCACCAGCGTGTCGCGGTGCTTCTCTTCCAGTTCCCGCAGCTCATCCAGGACGTGCAGGCAGTTGATGCAGCAGAAGGTCCAGAAATCCAAGATCAATATGCGACCTCGGAGATCGGCGAGCTTCAGATCCTTCCCGCCGGTATTCAGCCAGCCGCCCTTGCCGGCCAGCTCAGGGGCGCGGACGCGGGCGCGGCGGGGCGGCGGCGAGGCAGCAGAGGCGGGGGAAGCGGCGGGAACGGAGGAGGCGGCCGAGGCAGCATTCATGGGAACAAGGGTGCCATTGCGGTGCGGGGGCCCGGACTCCGGATGGGTGAGCAAGGGAGGACGCTTGGGGCATTTCTCCGGGACAATTGCCCTGTGGCTGGTTCATTTCGCGCACCCTGTCGGGTTGCTCCACCGGCCCGATAGAGCTTCATGCGCAGCAGTAATGCCCCCAGCCCAACGGAGGTGCGCTCCATGACGCCAGACCCGACCGGCGCGTCGGAGGAGACGCCCGGCAAGAGCCGGTTCGACGACATCTACAACGAGCCCGACCCGCGGCCGTACTTCCGGCGGCTGCAGCCCTTCGAGTACGAGATTCCGCACCAGGCCCAGGACGTCTTCCGGCGGGTCCTGGCCGAGCGGGCCAGGGCGCCCGGCGCCGAAGGCCCGGTGACGGTGCTCGATCTGTGCTGCTCATACGGGGTGAACGCGGCGCTGCTCAACCATGACCTCACGCTCGCCGACCTGTATGCGCACTACACCGGTCCTGAGGCGGCCTCCCTCACCCCGGCGGAGCTGATCGAACGGGACAAGGAGTTCTACGCCTCGCGCCGGCACTCCGACGCCGTCCCCGTCATCGGCCTCGACGCCGCGGACCGGGCGGTGCGCTACGCCCAGGCGGTGGGGCTCCTCGACGCGGCGTTCGCGGAGAATCTGGAGCGACATCCGCCCAGCGACCGGCTCCGCAAGACCCTGGCCGGCGTCGACCTGATCACGGTCACGGGAGGCATCGGCTATGTCACCCACACCACGTTCGACGCGCTGATGTCCGGCACCACGCCGGGGCGCGTCTGGGTCAGTGCGTTCGCCCTGCGGACCGTCTCGTACGACGCGATCGCCGCGACGCTCGCGGAGCACGGTCTGACGACGGTGTCGGACCCGTCGCAGGTGTATCCGCAGCGCCTGTTCACCGGGCCGGAAGAAAAGCGCAACGCCCTCGAACAGCTCCGGCTGACCGGGCATGACCCGGCGGGGCTGGAGAGCGAGGGCCGGTACTACACCCTGCTGTACGAATCCCGCCCCCGCCGGGCATAACGGCGCAGGTCAGGCGTACGGCACCCGCAGGCCGCGCGGCACCGGCGCGGGTCGGACGCGCGACACCGGCCGACGCGCTGCACAGGCCGACGCGCTGCACAGGTCGACGCACTGCACCGGCCGACGCACAGCGCGGGTTCAGATCCGCGGCGCCGGGCAGGACGAGAGGCGCGAGCCGGACGCGGGGCGCGCCGCCGGTCAGGACGCGGGGCGCGGGGGCTCAACGCCCAGCACCCGGTCCTTCAGCGCCGGGAACTGCTCCCGCGTCGCCGCCACCTTCGCCGCGTCGAGCTCGACGGTCAGGACCTCCTCCGCCGTGCCCGCCTCGGCGAGCACCTCGCCCCACGGGTCGACGGCCAGGCTGTGCCCGGCCTGTTCCACCCCGGCGTGCGTGCCCGTCGTGCTGCACGCCAGCACATACGCCTGATTCTCGACGGCGCGGGCGCGGGCCAGCAGCGTCCAGTGCCCGCGCCGCCGGGCAGGCCAGCCCGCGGGCACGACAAAGCCCTGCGCGCCCGCGTCCGTCAGCTGCCGGAACAGCTCGGGGAAGCGCAGGTCATAGCAGGTGGCAAGGCCCAGGGTCAGCTCGGGCAGTGCCACCGTCTCCGGCGTCGTGCCCGCGCCCATCAGCGTGGCCTCGCCCTGGTCGAACCCAAAGCGGTGGATCTTGCGATAGGCGGTGACCCGCTCACCGGCCGGGCTGTAGACGAGCGAGGTGTTGTAGAGCGTGCCGTCCGCGGCCCGCTCGACGATCGAGCCCGCGTGCAGCCAGACCCCCGCGTCGCTCGCCGCCTTCGCCATCGCCTCGTGGGTCGGGCCGTCCAGCGGCTCCGCCTCCTCGGCGAACGCCTCGTACGCAAACGCGCCCACCGGCCACAGCTCCGGAAGGATCACCAGATCGACGCCTGACTGTTCCCGTACGAGCGAAGCCACTCGCTGCCGCCGGGAGTCGACCGATTCCTCCGGGTTTACCGCGATCTGCATCAGCGAAGCGCGCACACTACCACCGTCCTGGCATTCGAGCCGTCAACTCGGGCCTACGATCGTCACACGAAAGCTATGCCACTGCCCTGCCGGGCAGCGTAATTTAACTGTCGAAGCTGCCACCCGCCCCCCACACGACACTGTGTCCCGCCGAATCCGCTGTATCACCCGCTGAACCGCCGAGGGGTCCCGTGACCGTCCATTCCAGCCTCCAGACCTACGCCGATGCCTGGACCCACTCCATCGAAGCGATATCCGAGCTGGTGACGCCACTGGCCGAGAGCGAATGGAATCAGCCAACTCCCTGCCCGGGCTGGTCGGTGCGCGACGTCGTCTCCCACATCATCGGCATGGAGTGCGAGACGCTGGGCGATCCACGGCCGATCCACACGCTGCCGCGCGATCTGTTCCATATGCAGGGCGAACTGGCCCGCTATATGGAGGTGCAGGTCGATGTGCGGCGGCACCACACCGCGCCGGAGATGCTCGCCGAGCTGGAGTACACGATCATCCGCCGGGCCCGGCAGCTGCGCAATGAGAACCGCGCCCCCGACACCAAGGTCCGCGCCCCGCTCGGCGCTGAGCAGACCCTGGAACTGGCCATGAAGATGCGGGCGTTCGACGTCTGGGTGCATGAGCAGGATCTGCGGACGACCCTCGGCCAGCCGGGCAATCTGGACTCCCCCGGCGCGCATGTCGCCCGCGACGTCCTGCTGAGCGGTCTGCCGCGCGTGGTCGCCAAGGATGCGGGCGCACCGCCGAATTCGGCGGTGGTGGTGGATGTGCACGGCCCGCTCGAGTTCCTGCGCACGGTCCGCGTCGACGAGAACGGCCACGGCACGATCGACGGCTCGCCCTCGCTCGGTCCGCTGGTGACGCTCGCGATGGACTGGGAGACGTATATGCGGCTCGCCTGCGGACGGGTGCGGGCGGGCGCCGTGGAGGACAAGGTCAAGGTGGAGGGCGACGGGGCGCTGGCGACGGCGATCCTGAACAAGTTCGCGCTCACCCCGTAACGGGGGCTCCGCCCCCGGACCCCCGCGCCTCAATCTCCCCCAGCTACCGCTGGGAGGTGCCCCCAGGCGAGGCTTGATGTGCGCCTCACATGCCGGGCACGGCTGGGATTTGAGGCAGCCAAATCAAGCCCGTCCGGCGATTGAGGACACAGCCGAAGGCCATACAGGGGGTCTGGGGGCCTGCCCCCAGCTTCGGGAAGGGGTGGGGTGGGGGAAAGACCCCCGGGACGGCCTACGCGGGGACGTGCACCGTCTCCACGCGGCTCGCCACCAGCCGCTCCCGCTCCCTGCGCACCGCCCGCCCCCGCAACCGCAGGATCTGCCAGACGCCCAGCGCCTGGAGGGCGAAGACCGAGGAGAAGGCGACCCGGTAGTCGTCCCCGGTCGCGTCCAGCAGCATGCCCACGGCCAGCAGCGTCGTCATCGAGGCGATGAAGCCGCCCATGTTCGTGATGCCGGACGCCGTGCCCTGGCGCTCCGGCGGGTTCGCGGGGCGGGCGAAGTCGAAGCCGATCATGGAGGCGGGCCCGCACGCCCCCAGCACCGTGCAGAGGGCGATGAGCAGCCAGAGAGGGGCCCGGTCGCCGGGGCAGAACAGGACGGCGGCCCACAGCGCCGCCGTCACCGCCACCGTGCCGAGGGCCAGCGGGGTCCGCGCGGCATGATGGCGGGCGATGAGCTGGCCGTAGACCAGGCCCACGGCCATGTTCGCCAGCACGACCAGGGTGAGCAGTTCGCCCGCGGTCTGACGGTTCAGCCCCTGTGCCTCGACCAGGAACGGCATGCCCCACAGCAGCAGGAACACCATCGCGGGGAACTGGGTGGTGAAGTGCACCCACATGCCGAGCCGCGTGCCCGGCTCCCGCCAGGACGCGGCGATCTGCCGCCGTACGAAGGCGACGCCGGCGTGGTGGACGGGCGGCGGCTCCTGGCCTTCGGGGTGGTCCTTGAGGAAGAGCAGGACCAGCGCCAGCACGACGAGCCCGGCGAGCGAGCTGCCGGCGAAGGTGGCCGTCCAGTCGAGGTGGTGCAGCATCCGGGCGAGGACGATCGTGGAGACGAGGTTGCCCGCCATGCCGAAGAGCGCGGCGACCTGGCCGATCAGCGGGCCGCGGCGAGCGGGGAACCAGCGGGCGCCCAGGCGCAGCACGCTGATGAAGGTCATGGCGTCGCCGCAGCCGAGCAGCGCGCGGGAGGCGAGGGCCATGCCGTACGAGGGGGAGAGCGCGAACCCGAGCTGTCCCGCGGTGAAGAGCACGATGCCCAGGACGAGGACCTTCTTGGTGCCCAGCCGGTCGACCATCAGGCCGACGGGTATCTGCATGCCCGCGTAGACGAGCAGTTGGAGGATCGAGAAGGCGGACAGGGCGGAGGCGTTGACGTGGAAGCGGTCGGCGGCGTCGAGTCCGGCGACGCCGAGGCTGGTGCGGAAGGTGACGGCGACGAAGTAGACGGCGACGCCTATGCCCCAGATCGCCGCGGCGCGCCGGCCGCCGGGCGGGTCGCCGGGCAGGCCGGGCGGGTCGCCGGGCAGGCCCGGACCCGCGGGGGAGGCGGCCTGGCTCACCGGGCCTCACCCCGGACCAGGTCCCGGACCCGTCCCAGATGGAGCCGGACGCACTCCGCGGCGCCCTCCGCGTCCCCCTGCTTGAGCCTGCCCAGGATCTCGGCGTGCTCCGTGATGTTCTTCGCGACCCGGTCGGGCTGCGCCTGCATCATGGCGACGCCCATGCGGAGCTGGCGGTCGCGGAGCTGGTCGTAGAGCTTGGAGAGGATCTCATTGCCCGCATGGCGGACGATCTCGGCGTGAAAGCAGCGGTCGGTTGCGGCCACGGCGCTCAGATCGCCCGCTTCGGCCCGCTGCTTCTGCTCGTCGAGCAGTTCCTGAAGCCGCAGCAGCAGCGCGGCGGGCGCGGGCACCGCCTTGCGCACGGCGAACTCCTCGACCAGCAGCCGGGTCTCCACGACATCGGCGATCTCCTGCGCGGAGACGGCGAGGACCAGCGCGCCTTTCTTGGGGTAAAGCTTGATGAGCCCTTCGACTTCGAGCTTGAGCAGCGCTTCCCGCACGGGCGTCCGCGACACCCCGACGGCCTGCGCCAGCTCGCCCTCGGTGAGCAGCGTGCCGCCTTTGTAACGGCGGTCCAGCACCCCCTGCTTGATGTGCACATAGACACGGTCGGCGGCAGCGGGCTGTCTACTGGGCGTCACGGGCGCGGAGGGCATGCGCACAGCTTAGATACAAGACAGGTACAAGACACAGCCCCGTCCGCGATGCGGACGGGGCCGTCTGCCGCTCGGCTGCTCCCGGTTACGACCAGGTGATCAGGCGCTTGGGGCGCTCCAGGACCGCCGCGACGTCGGCGAGGACCTTGGAGCCCAGTTCGCCGTCGACCAGCCGGTGGTCGAAGGAGAGGGCGAGGGTGGTGACCTGACGCGGCTTCACCTTGCCCTTGTGGACCCATGGCTGCGGCTTGATCGCGCCGACCGCGAGGATCGCGGACTCGCCGGGGTTGAGGATGGGCGTGCCCGTGTCGACGCCGAAGACGCCGACGTTGGTGATGGTCACCGTGCCGCCCTGCATGGCCGCCGGGGTGGTCTTGCCCTCGCGGGCGGTGGTGACCAGTTCCGCCAGGGCCCGGGCGAGCTGCGGCAGGGTCATGGCGTGCGCGTCCTTGACGTTCGGCACGATCAGACCGCGCGGAGTGGCCGCGGCGATGCCCAGGTTGACGTACTCCTTGCGCACGATCTCCTGGTTGGCCTCGTCCCAGGAGGCGTTGACGTCCGGGTTGCGCTTGATCGCGACCAGCAGCGCCTTGGCGATCAGCAGCAGCGGATTGACCCGCAGCCCCGCCATGTCCTTGTCGGACTTCAGCTCCTCGACCAGCTTCATCGTGCGCGTCACGTCGACCGTGACGAACTCCGTGACATGCGGCGCGGTGAACGCCGAGCCGACCATGGCCGCGGCCGTGGCCTTCCGTACGCCCTTGATGGGGATACGGGTCTCCCGCGCACCGGCCTCCGCGGGCGGGGCCGCGGCGGGGGCGGCCGCCGGGGCCCCGGGCTCCGGGGCGGGGGCCGCCAGGGTGGGCGGGGCCTGGACCGGGGCGACGGCGGCGTGCACGTCCTCGCGGGTGATGATGCCGTCCGGGCCGGTCGGGGTGACCTGGGTCAGATCCACGCCCAGGTCCTTGGCCAGCTTGCGCACCGGCGGCTTGGCGAGCGGCCGCGGGGCCGGGACCGCCGCCGCGGGTCCGTGGCCGTTCATCTCCGTCTGGATCGCGGCCGCGGCGGCCGCGGGGGCCGCTGTGGCGGGAGCCTGGGCGGCGGCGGGTGCCTGGGCGGCGGGTGCGGCCTGCTTGCGCGGACGGCGCTTGGTGGACGACTGGGCGACGCCATAGCCGACGAGGACCGGCTGCCGCCCCTCGGGCTCCGGCTCGGCCTGCGGCTCGGTCTTTGGGGCCTCGGCCTTTGGGGCCTCGGACGCCTCGGGCGCCGCCGCGCCGCCGCCCGGCGCGACGTCCACGGCGATGATCGAGGCGCCCACGTCCACCGTGGCCCCCTCGGGGAAGTGCAGCGCCTGCACCACCCCGTCGTACGGAATCGGCAGCTCCACGGCTGCCTTCGCCGTCTCCACCTCGCAGACGGCCTGCCCGTCGGTCACGGTGTCGCCGGGCTGGACGTACCACTTGAGGATCTCGGCCTCGGTCAGCCCCTCGCCCACGTCGGGCATCTTGAACTCGCGGATCACAGCAGTTCTCCTCAGTACGCCAGCGCGCGGTCGACGGCGTCGAGCACCCGGTCGAGTCCCGGAAGGTACTCCTCCTCCAGCCGTGCCGGCGGATAGGGGGAGTGGAATCCGCCGACCCTGAGCACCGGCGACTCCAGGTGATAGAAGCACCGCTCGGTGATCCGGGCGGCGATCTCCGCGCCGGAGCCGTAGAAGACAGGCGCTTCATGCACCACGACCAGCCGGCGGGTCTTCTCCACGGATGTCTGGATCGCGTCGAAGTCGATCGGGGACATCGACCGCAGATCCAGCACCTCGACCGACTTGCCCTCCTCCTCGGCCGCGGCCGCCGCCTCCAGGCAGACCTTCACCATCGGCCCGTACGCGGCCAGGGTGAGATCCGTGCCCGGCCGGGCCGTGCGCGCGGCGTGCAGCGGGCCGGGGATGGCGTCCGCATCGACCTCGCCCTTGTCCCAGTACCGCCGCTTCGGCTCGAAGAAGATCACCGGGTCGTCGGACTGGATGGCCTGCTGGAGCATCCAGTACGCGTCGGAGGAGTTCGAGGGCGAGACCACCTTCAGCCCGGCGACATGCGCGAACAGCGCCTCCGGCGACTCGCTGTGGTGCTCGACCGCGCCGATCCCGCCGCCGTACGGAATGCGCACCACGACCGGCAGCTTGACCTTGCCCAGGGCGCGGGCGTGCATCTTGGCGAGCTGGGTGACGATCTGGTCGTACGCCGGGAAGACGAACCCGTCGAACTGGATCTCCACCACCGGCCGGTAGCCGCGCAGCGCGAGGCCGATCGCCGTGCCGACGATGCCGGACTCCGCGAGCGGGGTGTCGATCACCCGGTCCTCGCCGAAGTCCTTCTGCAGTCCGTCGGTGACCCGGAAGACGCCGCCGAGCTTGCCGACGTCCTCACCCATGATCAGGACCTTGGGGTCGTTCTCCAGCGCCGTGCGCAGCGACTCGTTGAGCGCCTTGGCGAGGGGAAGCTTCTGCACCGCCATGATCAGTTGCCCTCCTCGGCGAACGACGCCTGGTACGCCGCGAACTGCGCCCGCTCCTCGTCGACGAGCGCGTGCCCGTCCGCGTAGACGTTCTCGAAGATCGCCATGTCGTCGGGGTCGGGCATGGCCCGCACAGCCTCCCGCACCCGCTTGGCGAGCGCGTCGCTCTCCTCCTCCAGGGCGGTGAAGAACGCGTCGTCCGCGTGGCCCGCCGCCTCCAGATGGGCGCGCAGCCGCTGGATCGGGTCCTTCGCCTCCCAGGCCAGGCGCTCGTCGTCGTGGCGGTACCGGGTCGGGTCGTCGGAGGTGGTGTGCGCGCCCATCCGGTAGGTGAACGCCTCGATCAGCGTGGGGCCCTCGCCGCGGCGGGCGCGCTCCAGCGCCCAGCGGGTCACCGCCAGACACGCCAGCACGTCATTGCCGTCCACGCGCACGCCCGGGAAGCCATAGCCCTCGGCCCGCTGGTACAGCGGCACACGGGTCTGCTTCTCGGTGGGCTCGGAGATCGCCCACTGGTTGTTCTGGCAGAAGAACACCACCGGCGCGTTGTAGACGGCGGAGAAGGTGAACGCCTCCGCGACGTCGCCCTGGCTGGACGCGCCGTCGCCGAAGTACGCGATCACCGCGGAGTCCGCGCCGTCCTTGGCCACGCCCATCGCATAGCCCGTCGCGTGCAGCGTCTGCGAGCCGATGACGATGGTGTAGAGCTGGAAGTTGTTGCTGTTCGGGTCCCAGCCGCCGTGGTTCACGCCGCGGAACATGCCGAGCAGATTGGTCGGATCGACCCCGCGGCACCAGGCGACGCCGTGCTCACGGTAGGTCGGGAAGACATAGTCGTCGTCGCGCAGGGCGCGGCCCGAGCCGATCTGGGCGGCCTCCTGGCCCAGCAGCGAGGCCCACAGGCCCAGCTCGCCCTGGCGCTGCAGGGCGGTCGCCTCGGCGTCGAACCGGCGGGTGAGAACCATGTCCCGGTACAGCCCGCGCAGCTCTTGTGCGCTCAGCTCGATGTCGTACTCGGGATGCTCGACCCGCTCCCCCTCAGGGGTGAGCAGCTGAACGAGCTGGGGCTCGGAGGCCTTCGGGCTCTGCTGCTTCTTGGCAGCGCCGGTGCGCTTGCCGGCGGCGCCGCTGCGTCGCGGTTTGCGCGCGGCAGTGCTCTCCACGGTCACGTGCGTGCTCCTCCGTCGGTCCGGCCCCCGGGTTCGCCGGGTAGGCCAGTGCGGCTCGCCCTGTTGTCCGTACCCGTGCACGGGGTGGGTGCGACTCGGCCGGGAACAGGTGTGGAAGGCGCCCCGGCACGAGTCTGCAAAGGCACGTTACCCAGTGTGCAGCATTCCTGCGAAACCCTACTTGACCTGCGATTTTGCTTGGATTTCCAAGTAAATCGAGAAAGTCGGGAACAATCACTGGTCACAGCCTTGCAGGTGGCCGGAACACCGGCACGTTATCCCGGTCACCCGGGGCACGGGAAGAGTCCGTGTGTGAGACTGCTTCCGTGCGCGAAGAAGGAAAAATCACCGTTTTTCTGCTCGATGACCATGAAGTGGTCCGGCGTGGCGTCCATGAACTGCTCTCGGCGGAGGGCGATATCGAAGTCGTGGGCGAAGCGGGAACGGCGGCGGACGCCCTGGTCAGAATTCCGGCGACGCGGCCGGATGTGGCGGTGCTGGACGTACGGCTGCCGGACGGCAGCGGGGTCGAGGTGTGCCGGGAGGTCCGCTCCCAGAACGAGGACATCAAATGCCTGATGCTCACCTCGTACGCGGATGACGAGGCCCTTTTTGACGCGATCATGGCCGGGGCCGCCGGATATGTGCTCAAGGCGATCCGCGGCAGCGAGCTGCTGGCGGCGGTGCGGGATGTGGCGGCCGGCAAGTCGCTGCTGGACCCGGTGGCCACGGCGCGGGTGCTGGAGCGGCTGCGTGACGGCGGCGTCGCGAAGGGTGACGACCGGCTGGCGAACCTCACCGAGCAGGAGCGCCGGATTCTGGATCTGATCGGGGAGGGGCTGACCAATCGCGCGATCGGGGAGCGGCTGCATCTCGCCGAGAAGACGATCAAGAACTATGTCTCCAGCCTGCTGTCGAAGCTGGGGATGGAGCGCCGGTCGCAGGCGGCGGCGTTCGTGGCGCGGATGCAGGCGGAGCGGCAGCAGCACCACTGACGCCTGACGGCGCGGGCAGCCGCACCCGGCGCACGCCGCGGGCGCGGAAGCGCCGTGCGGCTCTCCGCCGCAAGGCCGCGACCCAGCCCACCGACGGCCCGCAGATCCGACACCGCCCTTCCGGCGGGGCGCAGAGCCCGGACGGGGGGCACGGGGTCCGGGCAGTGCGCCGAGCCCGGGCAGGGGGCCGCGGGGAGGTGCTTGCGGCCCGCGGGGAGGTGCTTGCAGCGCGCTGGCCGGAGCCGCGGGGCCGTGCTCTTCCGAAGAGCGTCCACTGCGCCACGCTGAGTGATCTAACATCTGACGGGTGCCGCGCTCATCTGCTACTGCTCCGCCTCCCGTCGGCGCGCTGCTGCGCCGCTACGAGAACCCGGGCGAGCCGCTCTCCTGCCTGCCCGTCACCCAGGGGCTGCTGAACCGCGGCTACCGCCTCGCGACGACCCGCGGGGCGTACTTCCTCAAGCACCACCTCGACGGCGATCAGGAGGCGATCGACCGTCAACACCGGGCGACCCAGCGGCTGCAGGCCCTCGGAGTGCCGGTCGCGCCGCCCGTGGAGGACGCTCAGGGCCGCACGGTCGCGGTCATCCAGGGCCGCTGCTATGCCCTGCACCCATGGGTCGACGGCCGCCACCGGGACGGCGCGCAGCTCACGACGGCGCAGTCCCGGCGGCTCGGGGCGCTCCTGGGCGCGGTGCACACCTGTCTGGAGCGGGTGATGTCGCCCGACCTCGAACAGCGCGGCCGGGCCTACGAGCACCCGAGCGCCGACCCCGAGGAGACGTTCACGCTCATCGACGAACTGCTGGGGCTGGTGCGGGGGTCGCGTCCGCAGGACGCCTTCGACGCGCTCGCCGAGCACCGGCTGCTCGAACGGCGCGCTCTGCTGCGCCGCCACGCCGACCGGCGGCCGCCGCCGGGCTCGGCGCGCGGCTGGGTGCACGGCGACTTCCATCCGCTGAACCTGCTCTACCGGGGGCAGGAACCCGCGGCGATCGTCGACTGGGACCGGCTGGGGGTCCATCCACGCGCCGAGGAAGCGGTCCGCGCCGCCGCGATCTTCTTCGTGCGCCCCACGGGCGAGCTCGAACTCCCCAAAGTCCGCGCCTACGCCCGCGCCTACCGCCGCACCACGGGCGCGGACCCGGCGGAACTCACCGCCGCCGTGCACCGCGTGTGGTGGGAGCGCCTCAACGACTTCTGGATCCTCCGCTGGCGCTACCAACTCCACGACCGCCGGGCGGACCCCCAGTTCCCGGCGACGTCCGCGCTCGCGGTCTGGTGGACGCACGAATACGACGCGGTCCGCGAGGCGTTCACCACCTGACGGCTGTTTTCCCCCACTGCGGGGGCTCCGCCCCCACACCCCCGAAAGCCGCCCCAGGTCCGCGCCGACCCCGGCCCCGCAGCACGCAGCCGCCCATCGCCGGGCTCGGGACAGCCACAGGACCCCCCGGCAGCGGAGAGAGCCGCACGCCCCGCACACCGCCCGAATCAGGCCGCCTCTCCGGGTGCACCGGAGGCGGGCCCCGGGGAGCCGCTCCTCAGAGGAGGCCAGGGACGCGCGCGCGGCGCGAAGCTGCCGCTTCTCAACGGTGCGGGGGCGAAACCCCCGTGAACAGCCTCCCCCGGAGGGGGGCCGGGGCAGAGCCCCCGCACCCGAAACGGCCGCCATAAGGGGTGCGCCGAAGGCGCAGCCCCGGAGGCAGCGGGCAAAACCCGGGAACGCCCCTCCCCCGGAGGGGACCACGGACCCGCGCGCAGCGCGAAGCCGCCGCTTCTCAGGGGCGCGGGGGCGAAGCCCCCGCGAACAACCTCCCCCCGAAGGGGGGTCCGGGGGGCGGAGCCCCCCGGTTTCGGCTACTCCG
The DNA here is from genome assembly GCF_026420845.1 of Streptomyces sp. PR69. Classification (GTDB taxonomy): domain Bacteria; phylum Actinomycetota; class Actinomycetes; order Streptomycetales; family Streptomycetaceae; genus Streptomyces. The sequence goes on from NZ_JAOWCB010000002.1 coordinate 320,629, forward strand.
CGCCGTCGTCGCCGCCGCGGTCGCTCCCCGACGTCGCGCCCCCGTCGCCCCCCGACGTGGGCCCGCCCGGACCGCCCGGATCCGGGTCGCCCGGGTCCGGGTCGGTGCCGCCCGTGGGGTCGTTCGTGGGGCCGCCGGTGGGGTCGTCCGTCGGGTCGCCGGTGGGGGGCGTCGAGGGGGTGCCCGTGGGGTCGCCCGTCGGGTTCGAGGGGGTGAACGACGGGGTGTACGAGGGCGTGAAGGACGGCCGCCGCGGCGGCTCCTGGTTCTGGCCGGACGAGGTGTCCGGCTGGTCCTGCCCGTCCGGCTCGCTCTGCTCCTCGCTCGGCGTCGGCGAGGTCTTGTCGGACTGCGACGGCGATTCGGAGACCGACGGACTGTCCGTCGTACCGCCCGCCTCGCCCCCCGCGCGGTCCAGCGCGAACGCGACCCCCGCCACGATCGCGATCACCGCGAGCGCCGCAAACAGCATCACTTTGCCGCGGCCGCCCCGGCGGCCGGGCCGGCTGCCGCCGTACCCGTCGTCGTAACCGCCGTATGCCCCGTCGTCGGGGTTCATCGGCGGCAGGATCGGCCCCTGCGAGGTGTCCCCGTGTCCGACGCGCCCCTGCCCGGCGGAGCCCATCACGGCCGTCGGGCCGGTCGTCCCCGTCGCCGGGGTCGCGCCGCCGGTGCGCCCGCCCGCCGGACCGGCGTCGGGCAGCGCGACAGGGCCGGTGTTCCACACTCCGGTGTGGCCGCCCTGCTCGTGCAGCATCTGCAGGGCGTACTGCACCAGCCCCCGCATCTCCTCCGCGCTCTGGAACCGGTCGTCCGGATCCTTCGCCAGGGAGCGCATCACCAGCCCGTCCAGCTCCGGCGGCACGGACTGCAGCACCTGCGACGGCGGCACCGGCATGTCCTGCACATGCTGATACACCACCGACAGCGGCGTCTCACCGGTGAACGGCGGCCGCAGCGCCAGCAGTTCGTACAGCAGACAGCCCGTGGCATACAGGTCCGAGCGGTGGTCGACCGCCTTGCCGAGCGCCTGCTCGGGCGACAGATACTGCGGCGTGCCCATGACCATGCCGGTCTGTGTCATCGTCGCCTGCGCGCCGTGCAGGGCGCGCGCGATGCCGAAGTCCATCACCTTCACGGCGCCGGAGTTGGTGATGATGACGTTCGCCGGCTTGATGTCCCGGTGCACGATGCCGTGCTGGTGCGAGTACGCCAGCGCCTCCAGCACCCCGGCCACGATGATCAGCGCCTGCTCCGGCGGCGGCGCCTCCGCGTTGACCAGCAGATCGCGGATGGTGCGCCCCTCGACGAGCTCCATCACGATGTAGGGGACGGTGTGCCCGCCCACGGCGTCCTCGCCGGAGTCGTACACCGCGACCACCGCGTGGTGGTTGAGACCGGCGACCGACTGCGCCTCGCGCGTGAAGCGGGCCTTGGAGACCGGGTCCTCCGCGAGGTCCGCGCGCAGCAGCTTCACCGCGACGGTGCGGCCGAGCCGTACGTCCTCCGCGGCGAACACCTCGGCCATGCCACCGCGGCCCAGGCGGTGCGTCAGGCGGTAGCGGCCGTCGCCGACCAGTCCGTCGATGCCCCAGGAGTCCGCCGCATCCGGCACTCCGCCGCCGCCTGCTTCGGGTTCGGGTGCCATCAGTCCTCGCCGTCGTATCTCAGGGTGCTGTGCCACGTCACGCTACAGCCTCCGCGTGACGATGCGGATTCCAGACGATCCGCACATGCCCGATAACGCGAAACCATGCGGTTCCTGTAACGCTTCCGAGACGCTTCTTGTGCGTACGGTCACGGAACGGGCGTCCGGCTTGACGTGTCGGACCCCTCGGGCAGACTGGCCCCGTACATCATCGCGGTCGCCGCGCCCCGGCACGGCGGGCCCTAGGGGGAAGCAAGTCATGAGCCAGGACGGCGCACAGGGCCGCCATGCGGGCGGTTCCGTCGCGGGCGGCCGCTATCAGCTGCGCGATCTCCTCGGCGAGGGCGGCATGGCGTCCGTGTACCTCGCCTATGACTCCGCCCTGGACCGGCAGGTCGCCATCAAGACGCTCCATACGGAGCTGGGGCGCGAGCAGTCGTTCCGCGAGCGCTTCCGCCGCGAGGCGCAGGCCGTGGCCAAGCTGTCGCACACCAACATCGTGTCCGTCTTCGACACCGGCGAGGACACGCTGGACGGCGCGCTGATGCCGTACATCGTCATGGAGTACGTGGAGGGCAAGCCCCTCGGCTCCGTGCTCCAGGACGACATCCGGCAGTACGGCGCGATGCCGGCCGACAAGGCCCTGAAGGTGACCTCCGATGTGCTGGCCGCGCTGGAGACCAGCCATGAAATGGGCCTGGTCCACCGGGACATCAAGCCCGGCAATGTGATGATGACCAAGCGCGGCGTGGTCAAGGTGATGGACTTTGGCATCGCCCGCGCCATGCAGTCCGGCGTCACGTCGATGACGCAGACCGGCATGGTCGTCGGCACGCCGCAGTATCTGTCTCCCGAGCAGGCCCTGGGCCGCGGCGTCGACGCCCGCTCCGATCTGTACTCGGTCGGCATCATGCTCTTCCAGCTGCTGACCGGGCGGCTGCCCTTCGACGCGGACTCGCCGCTGGCGATCGCGTATGCGCATGTGCAGGAGGAGCCGGTCGCTCCGTCCAGCATCAACCGCTCCCTCACACCCGCGATGGACGCACTGGTGGCGCGGGCGCTCAAAAAGAACCCGAACGAGCGCTTCCCCAGCGCCGAGGCGATGCGCGACGAATGCGCCCGGGTCGCGAGCGCCGGGCAGACCGGCGCGCCGGCGATCGTCGCGGGCGGCCCGGTCAGCAGCGGCGCCGGGGTCGGCTCCGCCGTGTTCCCGCCGCTGGACCAGTCGGCCCCGCCGCCCGGCCCACAGAGCGTGCAGACGCCCTACCAGCCGGGACCGGCCCCGCAGGGCCCCTACGGGACCCCCGCGCCCCAGCAGCCGCACACCCAGCCGCAGCCGCATGCCCAGCCGCACTACGGCTATCCGCAGAACGCCGCGCCCGCACCCGTACCCGCGCCTGCCCCGGGCTACCAGCAGCAGCACGGCGCGGCGACCCCGCCCCCGTACACGATCTCGCCCCAGCCGTCCCCCGCGGGCGGCGGCAACGGCGGCGGGCGGCGGAACATGCCGCTCATCGTGGGGGCGATCGCCGTGGCGGCGCTCGCGGTCGGCGGTGTGATCACAGCGGTCGCGCTCAACAAGGACGACAACCCGGGCGGCGGGGGCGGGGCCGGCGGCGAGGCGAGCGCCAGCGAGTCGGCGAAGGCCGGGTACAAGGGCCCGGAGCGACACCGGACGATCAAGAAGACCGCTTGCTCGGACGCGCGGGAGAGCTCGTACGACCCCTCGAAGGTGCAGGCGCCCGACTTTGTCTACAAGGACATCCTCTCGGTCAAGGAGTGCGCCCAGACCCAGGGCTGGAAGATCAACGAGAGGCGCGTCGACAACGCCCAGTGGGGCGAGGACATCGTGATCTCCCAGTTCCCGCTGGCCGACACCGACATCTCCGAGGACAACGCGACCTTCACCCTTGAGGTCTCCACGGGCAATCCGCCCGACTGACCCCCTTGCTTCTCGTCCCCTCACCGCCTCGTCCCCTCACCGCCTCGCCCACTCGTCTAGCTGAGCCCTCGCCAGACATGGACGCCGTGCCCGAGATGCCGGATGTGTCACGTCATGTGACGCTGAGTTCACCAAGCGGAACTCGGCGGCTCGGCACGGGAGGGTCACCCGGTGACACGCAGGCGGCTCGGCATTCGGTGCGTGGTCACCGCCGCGGCCACGGCGGCGCTGACCCTTGCCGCCTCACCGCCTGAGTACGCCGCCGAGTCCACGCCCCCCTCCGCCGTGGCCGCCCCGACCCAGACCCCGGCCGCCGCCGCGGACGAGTCGCCCGACGGCGCGGCGCCGACCGTCTCCTCGTCCTTCGCGGGGCGGCCGGCGGGGGAGGGGCGCCCCCGTCCTGGACGGCGGCCGGGAAGCCGCAGCCCGCATCCGCCCGACGAGCAGAGCGCCTCCGCACCGGTGAGCCCGGAGCCGGACGGGGCCGCGGACGGCACCGCAGCCCCCTCCGGCTCTCCCAGCGCCGCCTCCCCCGCGGCGTCGGGCGATGCCACGTCCACGGCTGATACGCGGCCGGACGGCCGGGAGACGGACGCCGCCCCCCGGCCGTCCGGGGACTTCAGGCGTCCGCATGGGCACAAGCCCCCTCCGGGGGAGGAGGAAGAGACGCCGGGCAGCGACGATGCGCACCCGACTCCGGACGGCGAGGGCAGCGCCGTCGGCCCCCTTCCGCCGGGGGCGGGCACCACCGAATCGGCGGACGCCCGCAACCGGGACGACCGCCCTCTCGCCGAGGCCGAGCGGCACCGGATCTCCCCGCTGTCCCTGGGGGCCGGGATGACGCTGATGGGGCTGGGGCTGGGCTTTCTGGGTCTGCGGCTGCGCCGCCGCTGACAGCCGCCCACTGGCCCGCGGCCACTGACATCCGCCCGCTGACCCGCGGCCGCTGACATCCGGCCCCGGCTTCGGCCGTACGCCGCGAGGCCGCCCCCCGCGCGGCCGCCCCCGCCTCGGCCGTCCGCCGTGAGACCGTCCGTCCGCCTCAGGGCCTACCCGCACAGTCCGTCTCAGGACGGTTGGCCCCCGTCGGCATACCCGGTATACATACTCAGTATGTCGATCCGCCACGGTCTTCTCGCCCTGCTTGAACGGGGCCCCCGGTACGGCTCTCAGCTCCGTACGGAGTTCGAGTCCCGCACCGGCGCCACCTGGCCGCTCAACGTCGGGCAGGTCTATACGACCCTCAACCGCCTGGAGCGCGACGGCATGGTCGTCCAGGACGGCGAGGACTCCGCGGGACACGCGCTCTACGTGATCACGGACGCGGGGTGCAGCGAGCTGAAGAGCTGGTTCGAGACGCCGGTGGACCGCAGCAGCCCGCCCCGTGACGAACTGGCCATCAAGCTCGCCATGGCCGTCGGCGCGTCAGGGGTGGACATCCGTGATGTCATCCAGTCCCAGCGCCGCCACACGGTCAAGGCGATGCAGGACTACACCCGGCTCAAGGCGCAGGCGCTGGCCGCCGTCGAGGGCAAGGGCCCGAAGGAACGGGACGATGTGGCATGGCTGCTGGTGCTGGAGCAGCTGATCTTCCAGACCGAGGCCGAGGCACGCTGGCTCGATCACTGTGAGGCCCGGCTCATCCGGCTCTCCGCGGCGGCGGGGCCAGGGCCGGGGCCGGGCGTACCGCCTCCCCACGGCACACCACCCGCCCACGGCGCATCGCAGCCCCGGCAGAGCAGCACCACCAGCGCCGCCAGCACCACCAGCGCCGCCAGCACGACCAGCACCACCGGCGCCGGCGCTGTAAGCCCCGCGCATCCGGCCCGCTCCTCGTAGCAGGGGCCGGCCCCGTCTTCCGTACCACCGTCTTCCGTACCACCGCTCATGCATGGGCGCGCCATCTGACCGGGCACGCCCCCGTGCATCCATACGCAACCGCACAAGGGGGGACCCTCCATGTCCACACAATCGCCCCACACGTCACAGGGGCAACAGCGACCTGTGCTGCGGCTTCAGCAGCTGAGCCGTGTCCACGGCAGCGGGGCCACCGAGGTGCACGCCCTGCGCGGCGTCGACCTCGACGTCTTCCCCGGGGAACTCGTCGCGGTCATGGGCCCGTCGGGCTCCGGGAAGTCCACACTGCTCACGATCGCGGGCGGCCTCGACACCCCGACGTCCGGACGCGTCATCGTCGAGGACACCGACATCACCGCCGCCGACCGCAAGACGCTCGCCGCGCTGCGCCGCCGCAGCATCGGCTATGTCTTCCAGGACTACAACCTGATACCGGCCCTGACCGCGGCCGAGAACGTCGCGCTGCCGCGCGAACTCGACGGCGTCTCGGCCCGCAAGGCGCGCGGCGAGGCCCTCGCCGCGCTGGAGGAGATGGAGCTGGGGCATCTCGCCGACCGCTTCCCGGACGAGATGTCCGGCGGCCAGCAGCAGCGGGTGGCGATCGCCCGCGCCCTCGTCGGCGACCGCCGGCTCGTCCTCGCCGACGAGCCCACCGGCGCCCTGGACTCCGAGACCGGGGAGTCGGTGCTCGCCCTGCTGCGCTCCCGCTGCGACGCGGGCGCGGCCGGCATCCTCGTCACCCATGAGCCGCGCTTCGCGGCCTGGGCGGACCGCGTGGTCTTCCTGCGCGACGGCGCGGTCGTCGACCAGACCGTACGCAGCCAGGCGGACTCTCTGCTGACGGGCCAGGCGGCCGAACTGTGATCACCTGGTACCACTCCTGGCGCGCCGCGATCCGGATCGCCCGCCGCGACGCCTGGCGTTCCAAGGGACGCAGCTTTCTCGTCCTGGCGATGATCGCCCTGCCCATCCTCGGGGTGAGCGCGGCCGATCTGACGGTGCGCAGCGCCGAACTGTCCACGGAGCAGAAGCTGGAGCGCTCCCTGGGCGCGGCCGACGCCCGGCTGTCCGACCCCGGATACGGCGGCGCCCCCATCCTGCAGACGCCGAAGGGGGACAACTACGCGCCCGCAGACGACTTCGAGGACAAGCCGTACCCGGAAGGCGGCACCGATGTCACCAAGGCCGTTCCTGCGGGCGCCAAGACCCTGAAGGATGTGACCGGTTCGGCGAAGCTGCACACCGAGCACGGTCTGCTGCACACCGAGATACGGGAGTTGAAGGCCGCCGACCCGATGGCGAAGGGCACGCTGACCCTGATCAGCGGCCGCTTCCCGGCGGGCGACACCGAAGTCGCGGCGACCACGCATTTCCTCGCTTCCAGCGGGCTGAAGGTCGGTTCGACGCTGAAGGCACGCGGATTTGACCGCGAGTACACGGTCGTCGGGTCGTATGAGCTCCCCGACTCGCTGAAGTCCGACCAGGTCAACGCCCTTCCCGGCGCGATGCTTGCCCCGCTCGACAAGGCGCTGAAGGCGGACGGGCTGCCCGGCACGGGGGGCGACGCCACCTATCTGGTGAGCCTGCCGGGTGGTTTCACGTGGAACATGGTCAAGGAGACCAACGCCAAGGGCGTGGTGGTCCATTCGCGGGCCGTCGACCTCGCCCCGCCGGCCAGGGCGGATGTGCCGTTCTACCAGAAGTACGACCAGACCGGCTTCGGCATGAGCGCGGGCGCCAGGGCCACCGCCCTCGCCGCGATCGGCACGGTCGTCGGGCTGGCGATGCTGGAAATCTGTCTGCTGGCCGGTCCCGCCTTCGCGGTCGGCGCACGGCGCTCGCGCCGCCAGCTCGGTCTGGTGGGCGCCAACGGCGGTGAGCGCCGCCATATCCGGGCCATCGTGCTGTCCGGCGGTCTGGTCATCGGCTTCGCCGCGGCTGTCGTCGGCACGGTCCTCGGGCTGGCGCTGACGTATGCGCTGCGTCCGGTGCTGGAGGAGTACATCGGGCAGCGCTTCGGCCACTTCGACATCCGCCCGCTGGAACTGCTGGGCATCGGCCTGCTGGCCGTCCTCACCGGCCTGCTGGCCGCGGTCGTGCCGGCTGTCACCTCGTCCCGGCAGACGGTGCTCGCCTCGCTCACCGGCCGCCGCGGCGTGCGCCGGAGCAATCGGGTGCTGCCGGTGATCGGTCTGGCGGCGACGCTGCTGGGCGCGGCGATCGCGCTCTACGGCTCGGTCTTCTCCGACCAGTTCGCCATCGTGGCGGGCGGCAGCGCCCTCGCCGAGCTGGGCGTCGTCGCCATGACGCCCGCTCTGGTGGGCCTGTTCGGGCGTGCCGGGCGGCTGCTGCCGCTCTCGCCGCGGCTGGCGCTGCGGGACGCGGTGCGCAACCGGGGCCGTACGGCGCCTGCCGTCGCGGCGGTGCTGGCCGCCGTCGCCGGTACGGTCGCGGTGGCCACCTATGCGGCAAGCAGGGACGCGCAGCAGCGTGCCGAGTATGAGGCGAAGCTGCCGCATGGCGCGGTGTCGGTGATCCTGGACGAGGCGGGTTCGGCGCGGGACGTGCCCGGGGTGCGCTCCACGGTGCAGAAGCTGCTGCCCGTCGACGTACGGGCGGACATGGACCGGATCTCGGTCGGGAACGCCAACTGCTCGGTGTGGGAAGGCGGATCCGAGGGCTGCGGCCGCTATGAGGTCCTCGTACCCCCGCAGAACGAGTGTCCGCTGTGGGCGACCGATCCGGCGAACCCGGACGCCGATCCGGCGGAACGGTTCAGCAAGGCGGAGCGCCGCAAGCTCGCCGAGGACTGGCGCTGCGAGCAGTCGAGCGGACGGGGCGGATACGTCCCCGACGGTGTGGTGGTCGCCGACGCCGCCCTGCTGAAGGTGCTGGAGATCGACGACCCGGCGGCGGCGAAGGCGCTGGCCGGCGGACAGCCCGTGGTCTTCGACAAGCGCTACGCCGACAAGGCGGGCATGGTCCGGATCAAGTTGATCACGGACACGGAGGCCGCGGACAGGGCGTTCGAAGAGGGCAAGGAGGCGCCGGGCGAGATCAAGTCGTTCCGTGCCCAGCAGGCGGCGGACGGCGTCGACGCCTACGGCCTGTCGGTGATCGTGCCGCCGTCCGCGGCGAAGGCGGCCGGACTGTCCACCCTTCCGCTGGGTGCGTACTACTCCACCGACACACTGCCGAACACCGAGCAGCGCCAGCGGCTGGAAGGCGAGCTCGACAAGACCGGATCGTCAGTGGCGCTCCATATCGAGGAGGGCTACACCAGCGAGAACAGCATCATCCTGCTGGCGCTGACCGTCTTCGCCGGACTGATCACCATCGGCGCGGCGGGCATCGCGACCGGTCTTGCGCAGGCCGACGCGGAAGCCGATCTGAAGACGCTCGCCGCGGTCGGTGCGCCCCCACGGGTGCGGCGGACGCTCAGCGGCTTCCAGTGCGGCGTGGTGGCCGCGATGGGAGTGCTGCTCGGATCGGCCGCCGGTGTGCTGCCGGCGATCGGGCTGCGGCTCACCGAGCGGCGCGAGCAGCTCAAGTGGCATCAGGAGGCGCTGGACAACGGCTGGGGCGGTTTCGCCACAGAGCCCTATGTGCCGGTCGTCATCCCCTGGCCGACGCTGGCGGCGCTGCTGGTCGCGGTCCCGGTGGGCGCGGCCCTGCTGGCCGCGCTGGTCACCCGCTCGCGCGGCGCGCTGGCCCGCCGCGAGACGGCCTGACGGCGTTCTGTGTCCTCGGGCTCCGGGCTCCGGGCTCCGGGCTCCGGGCTCCGGGCTCCGGGCTCCGGGCTCCGGGCTCCGGGCTCCGGGCTCCGGGGGAGGGTGGATCACTCTCCCCCGGGGGCACACCGTGTGCAGACGTGCCCGTGCGAGAGAATGGCGGCATGGAGATGCCGAGGAATGAACGGCCGCAGGAGAGTCCGCACGTCCTGGTAGTAGGCCAGGACGGCATGGCGCTGGGCGGCGGCGACACCGACGACGGGTCCCGCGAGGTCCCGGTCACGGACATGGTGGAACAGCCCGCGAAGGTCATGCGCATCGGCAGCATGATCAAGCAGCTGCTGGAGGAAGTCCGCGCGGCCCCTCTGGACGAAGCGAGCCGGGCCCGCCTGAAGGAGATCCATTCCAGCTCCATCAAGGAGCTGGAGGACGGCCTCGCCCCCGAGCTGGTCGAAGAGCTCGAACGCCTCTCCCTTCCCTTCACCGAGGACTCGGTCCCCACCGAAGCGGAACTGCGCATCGCGCAGGCCCAGTTGGTGGGCTGGCTGGAGGGTCTCTTCCACGGGATCCAGACCACGCTGTTCGCCCAGCAGATGGCCGCCCGCGCCCAACTCGAACAGATGCGCCGCGCCCTCCCCCCGGGCGTCCACCACGAGGACGACGAACCCCACCCCCACACCTCGGCCCGCTCGGGCCCGTACCTCTGACCTCCGCGCCGGGAGGGGCGGCCACCGGCCCCCTCCCGGCCGCCCGCTTCCCCTGCCTTGCCCCTTCGCCGCCTCCGCCTTGGACGGGAAACCCCCCACTGCCCCTGACCGTGCGGCACCCCGTCCGTGCGGCACCCCTGACCGTGCGGCGCGCGCCCGACCGTGCGGCGAAGCGGCCGCGTGTTCCCCGGGCGGTGGTCTCTCCCCTGCCCCGCCCCCTTCCCGTAACTGGGGGCTACGCCCCCAGAACCCCCTTCGGGGGAAAGGGCGGGAGGGTGGGAAAACCCGCTCCCGGGGCGCGGGGCCCGCCCCGGTAAGGTCCCAGGGCGCGGCGGGTGCCCCCCGCCTACTCCGCCACCAGCAGCACCTTGCCCACGTGCACCCCGGCCTCCAGCACCCGATGCCCCTCCCCCGCCTCCCTCAACCGCACCGTGCGATCCACCACCGCCCGCACCCGCCCCGCCTCGATCAGCGGCCACACATGCTCCCGCACCGCCGCCACGATCGCCGCCTTCTCGCCCGGCGGCCGCCCCCGCAGGGACGTCGCCGTGATCGCCCCGCGCTTCCCCAGCAGCGCCGCCAGATTCAGCTCGCCCTTGACTCCGCCCTGAAGGCCGATCACCGCCAACCGCCCGTTGACGGCGAGCGCCTTCACATTGCGGTCCAGATACTTCGCCCCGACGATGTCGAGGATCACATCCGCCCCGGCTCCGTCCGTCGCCTTGCGGATCTCCGCGACGAAGTCCTGCTCCCGGTAGTCGATCAGGATGTCCGCGCCCAGCTCCGCGCACCGCGCCAGCTTCTCGGGCCCGCCCGCCGTCACCGCAACCCTCGCGCCCACCGCCTTGGCGAGCTGGACCGCCATCGTTCCGATGCCGCTCGCACCGCCGTGCACCAGCAGCGTCTCACCCGGCCGCAGATGCGCGATCATAAACACGTTCGACCACACCGTCGCGGTGACCTCCGGCAGCGCCGCCGCCGTCACTAGGTCCATGCCCTGCGGCACCGGCAGCAGCTGCCCCGCCGGCACGGCGACCTTCTCCGCGTAACCACCGCCCGCCAGCAGCGCGCACACCTCGTCGCCGACCGCCCATCCGGACACCCCGGGCCCCACGGCCGCGATCCGGCCGGAACACTCAAGGCCGGGGTACGGGGACGCCCCGGGCGGCGGGTCGTAGTACCCCTGCCGTTGCAGCAGATCCGCCCGGTTCACCGCACTCGCGACGACATCGACAAGCACCTCGCCCTCACCGAGCGCCGGATCGGGCACCTCCGCCCAGATCAGCGCCTCGGGACCGCCGGGTTGGGGAATCGTGATCGCATGCATGCCGGCGAGGCTACTCCGGCGACTCCACGGTCGTGTCGTTCGCGGCGCGCACAATCGTGATCAGCCGGTCCGTCAGCTGCAGCGGACTGGCCGCCGGATCGTCATAGCCCAGCAGCCGGTGGCCTCTGAGCACACTCACCACCAGATCGTCCGTCTCCCGTACGCTGCGGCCGACTTCGGCCTTTATCACCGGCCGCTCCACAAGGTCGAGCCCGCTGCCCTGCTGGATCAGATCCTCCATCAGCGTGCCCGCGCTGGGGCTCAGCACCGACAGGCCCAGCAGTCGGCCCGCCGCGCTCGCGCTGGTGATGACCGCGTCCGCCCCGGACTGGCGCAGCAGCGGCGCGTTCTCCTCCTCCCGCACGGCTGCGACGATCTTCGCCCCGCGGTTGAGCTGGCGCGCCGTCAGGGTGACCAGCACCGCCGTGTCGTCCCGCTGGGTGGCGATCACAATCTGACGGGCCTTCTGCACCTCGGCCCGCAGCAGCACATCACTGCGCGTCGCATCCCCCATGATGCCGACGTACCCTTCGGCGTTCGCCGTGTCGATCACCTTGCTGCTGGGGTCGACGACGATGATCTGTTCCTTCTTCAGCCCCGTGGCCGTCAACGTCCTGATCGCCGAACGGCCCTTGGTGCCGAATCCGACGATCACCGTGTGATCTCGCAAGCGCTGCCTCCAGCGGTTCAGCCGCCACTCCTCGCGGGTCCGCTCGGTGAGGACCTCAAGCGTGGTGCCGACCAGAATGATCAGAAAAAGCACGCGCAGCGGGGTCACCAACAGCACATTGGTGAGCCTCGCTGCTTCGCTGACGGGCGCGATGTCCCCGTAGCCGGTGGTGGAGAGCGTGACCGTCGCGTAGTAGACGCAGTCGAGAAAGTCGACGTTGCCGTCTGCGGTGTCGTTGTAGCCCTCCCGGTCGAACCAGGTGATCAGCACCGTCAGCATCAGAACGCCGAGAGCCATCAGCAGCCGCTTGGCGACCTGCCGAAGCGGCCGCTCGACAACCCGGCGGGGGAGTTTCACCCGGCTGGTGATCAGACGCTCTTCCGCCTGGCGGGCCATGGCGTCCTGACCGGGAAGTTTCACGTGAAACACCCTCCTTCGCCGGTCCCGGCCGTCCAGGGCAGGTCGAGGACCTCCAGCATGTCTCCCGGGCGCGCACCGCCCGGCCGGATCACGGCCAGCCCGTCCGCACCCGCGATGCCCCGCAGCATGGCAGGCCCGTTGTAGTGCAACGGCACCAGCCGGTCGTTCCGGTGGACGACGGGCACCAGCCGGGTGTCGTACGGATGTCCATGCACCTCGTCACGGACGGGAGCACGATACGGGAGGGGGGCGGGGCGGCCGGCCAGCCCCCGCAGCAGCGGTTCGGCGAGCGTCAGCAGCCCGGAGACGGCGGCCAGCGGGTTCCCCGGCAGCCCCACCAGATAGCGGGCCCGCCCCGCGTCCGCGCCGGGCGCGGCGAGACGGGCCAGCAGCATGGGGTGCCCGGGGCGCACGGCGACGGAGTCCACCAGCAGTTCCGCCCCAGCCTTCCGCAGGACGGGGTGGACATGGTCGACGGGTCCTGCCGCGGTGCCGCCCGTGGTGAGCACCAGATCCGCCGCGGAGCCGGTGACCGCCTCGTAGAGAGCCTCCGCGTCATCGCCGAGGCGGCGGGCCGCGGTCACCTCCGCGCCCAGGGTGCGCAGCCAGGGGCCGAGCATGGGCCCCAGCGCATCGCGGATCAGCCCCTCATGGGGGAGCCCGGCGCTGAGCAGCTCATCGCCGAGGACGAGCACCTCGACACGGGGCCGGGGCACAAGGGGCAGCGTGTCGTACCCCGCGGCGGCGGCCAGCCCCAGTACGGCGGGGGTGACGGCGGCGCCGGCCGGCAGAAGCTGGTCCCCGATGCGGCACTCCTGGCCGCGCGGCCGGATGTCCTGCCCGGGAACCACCCGGCGCAGGGCGTGCAGCTGCCGCTTGCCGGGGTCGACGCGGGCGTGCTCACTGCGGATCACGGCAGTGGCGTCGTGGGGGATGCGTGCCCCGGTGGCGATGCGCACGGCGCAGCCGTCGGGCAGTGCGGCCGCACGGTCCGTGTCATGGCCCGCGAGGACCGAGTCCCCCTCGCGTACGGTCCATGGGCCCGGTCCTGCGACGGCCCATCCGTCCATGGCGGAGGTGTCGAACGACGGCAGGTCGCAGAGCGCGGGGAGCGGCTCGGCGAGCACCTGCCCGAGGGCGTCGTCCAGGGGCGTCGGCCGGGTGCGGGGCGGGGCGGCGCGCCCGAGCCGGGCGGCGAGGGCACGGGCGTCGGGCCATGCGGCAGCCCGGTGCCCGGAGGAGCCGCGGGGATCGCCTCCGGCGAGGTCGCGCCCCTGTCCCTGCGCCGTGTCACTGGTGCAGCCCGTACGTTCCTCGTGGCCTGTGTGGCCCGTATGCGCCTCGTGACCTGTGTGTCCCTCGTGGTCCGGCCGTCCGGGGTGTCCCGGCCCGCCCGGCTGCCGTGGGCTCCGGGCGACGAGCGCGAGGGCGTCGTCGACGCCGTCGATGTCCTGCGTGACGCCGTGGCCGGCGTCCTGAGCGGGGCCATGGGCGTCTTCAGCCGCGTCCGGGGCTGCGGCCTCGGCTCGTACGTCGCGAGCCTCGGCGTCCCCGCCATGCGCCGCCTTGGCGCCGTCCTGGTGATCCTGCCCGGTCATCCTGCGTCGGCCCCGCTCTCATCACCTGCCGCACCCTCCGCGGTCCCAGCAGTCCCAGCAGTCCCAGCAGTCCCAGCAGACCCGGCAGACCCAGCAGACCCGGCGGCCCCGGCAGGCCCGTCGGTCTCCGCGGCCCAGCGTGCGGCGAGTGCGGCGGCCTTGCGCGCAGCCTCCGCGACCGCCTCCGCACCGCCCTCGCCTGCCTGGGCCGCCGCGTATCCCACCAGGAATGTGGTGAGGGGCGCGGCAGGGCGGGCGACGCCGTGCGCGGCGTCACGGGCGAGGTCGAGCAGGGCCTTGACGTCGACGTCGAGTTCGACGCCCAGCTCGTCCTTGACAGCGGTGATCCATTCGTCCAGCACGCTCCCATGCTCCCTGATGCGGGCCCGGGCTGCGGCAATGTCCTCCCAGGTGTCGCAGTCGAAGGAGGCGGACGGTTCGGCGTCGATCCGGGCGAGTTGAAGCTCCTGAGTCAACAGACGCAGCGGGAGCCCGGCGAGATGCCCGTGTTCTGCGGCGAGCAGTGCGATCTCCCGGCGGAGCGGCTCCGCGCGGTAGACGGCCGCCAGCGGCTGGTCGCGGCCGGCGGGATCGGTGAGGAGGGCCCCCTCTCGCCCGGTCGACTCCAGTGCGTCGAGCAGCCGCCGCACCGTTTCCGCCCCGAGGAACGGCAGATCGGCGGAGAGCACCAGCACCGTCGCGGCGTCCGTCTGCCGCACCCCGGCGTCGAGCGCGGCGAGCGGCCCCCCGCCGGGCGGTTCCTCCCGCGTCCAGAGCACGGGGCGGGCCGTGGCCCTGCGCCCGCCGACGACGACGGTGCGCCCGGCTCCCCGGCACGCGGCGAGCACACGGTCAAGCAGGGCGCGCCCGCCCACGCTCACGGCCGGCTTGTCCGCCCCGCCGAGCCGCCTGGCCGCGCCTCCGGCGAGGACGACGGCGTCATACGCGGGGAGCACGGGGGACACGGGGTGCGGGATGCTGACGCTCACCCCTGAAAGTATGGTCCCCGAACGCCCGGCCGTGGACCCCTGTGGATCTCTCACAGCCCGCGGGCGGGCTGTGAGCTACAGCGTGCGCAGCAGCACGGAGGGCTGTTCCACGCAGTCGGCCACATACCGCAGGAAACCGCCGGCCGTTCCGCCGTCGCATACGCGGTGGTCGAAGGTCAGGGACAGCTGGACGACCTGGCGGACGGCCAGCTCGCCCCGGTGCACCCATGGCTTGGGCACGATCCGGCCGACTCCGAGCATCGCCGCCTCGGGGTGGTTGATGATCGGCGTGGAGCCGTCGACCCCGAACACCCCGTAGTTGTTCAGCGTGAACGTGCCGCCCGTGAGATCCGCCGGGGTCAGCCTGCCCTCGCGGGCCGCCTCCGTCAGCCGGGCGAACTCCCCGGTCAGCGATTCGGCCGAGCGGTCGTGCGCGTCCTTGACGACGGGGACGACAAGGCCGCGCTCGGTCTGCGCCGCGAATCCGAGGTGCACCTCGGGCAGCCGCACGATCTCCCGCGCCTGGAGGTCGACGGTGGAGTTCAGCTCGGGGTAGCGGGCGAGCGCCGCCGTGCAGATCCGGGCGAGCAGGGCGAGGACCGAGATCTTCGGTCCGCCTGCGCTGTTCATCGCGGCCCGCGCGGCCATCAGCTCCGTGGCGTCCGCGTCGACCCAGCAGGTGGCGTCGGGGATCTCCTGTCTGCTCCGCGACAGCTTGTCCGCCACGGCTCCGCGCACCCCGCGCAGCGGTATGCGCTCGATGCCCACGCCCCTGGCGACGGCGGCGGCGGTCCCGGCGGCTGCGGTTCCGGCGGCGGTCCCAGCCGGCTCGGGTGCGCTCCGGGCGGCCCGCAGTGCGCTCTCGACGTCCGCCCGCAGGATCAGTCCATCGGGCCCGGATCCGGTCAGCTGCCGCAGATCCAGCCCGTTCTCGCGGGCGAGCCTGCGCACCAGCGGCGAAATGACGGGCACAGGCCCCTCGGCCTCACGCCGCGGAGCCGCCACGCCGCTCGGGGACGTCTGGACGGCGGCAGGCCCCGCGAGGGCCCCTGCCTTCGCTGTCCCGGCCGCGCCCCGGCTCACGTCCCCGCCGGGCACGTCCCGGCCGCCCTGCGACGCCACAGCGTCCGTCGCCGCCCTGCGTCCGCCAGCCGTCGGCCGGGGAGCGTCCATACCGGCCGCCTGAGCGCCGCGCGCCGCGGGCCTCGCCGGGGCGTGCGCCGAAGCGGCGGACTGGGCGACGCCGCCCGGGCCTGCGCCGCCCGCGTCCGGGACGTTCGCCGGTCGTCCCGGGGCGGCTCCCGGATGTGCCGGCCGGATACGCCGGCGGCGGGCCGCGGGCGCGCCCGTGCCATAGCCGACGAGCACATTGCCCGAGGACTCGCCGGAGGCGTCGGGAGCCCCGGCCTGCCCGGCTTCCACCGGTCCGCCGTCTGCCCGCGGGACCGCGTCGGAGCCGGCGCCGGAGCCGCCTTCGGCGCCGTCACCCGCGCCGACCGCCACCGTCAGCAGCGGTGCGCCGACGGGCAGTTCGGTCCCCTCCTCGCCGAAGCGCGCGGTGACCACGCCCCCGTACGGACACGGCACCTCCACCATCGCCTTGGCCGTCTCGACCTCGACGACCGGCTGGTCGATCGCCACGACGTCGCCCACGGACACCAGCCAGCGGACGATCTCCGCCTCCGTAAGGCCCTCCCCGAGGTCGGGGAGCTTGAATTCGAGCACCTGGGCCATCAGCTGTCCGCCTCCCACTGCAGCCGGGCGACCGCGTCCAGAACCCGGTCCACCCCGGGCAGATGGTGCCGCTCCAGCATCGGCGGCGGATACGGGATGTCGAAGCCGGCCACGCGCAGCACCGGGGCCTCCAGATGGTGGAAGCAGCGCTCGGTCACCCGGGCGGCGATCTCCCCGCCCGGCCCGCCGAAGCCGGTGGACTCGTGCACCACCACGGCGCGCCCGGTGCGCCGCACGGATGCGCACACCGTCTCGTCGTCGAAGGGGACGAGCGAGCGCAGATCGACGACCTCGAGGTCCCAGCCCTCGGCGGTGGCGGCCTCGGCGGCCTCCATGCAGACCGGCACGGAGGGGCCGTAGGTGATGAGCGTGGCGCTGCGGCCGGTGCGCCGGACCGCGGCGCGCCCTATCGGCTCGACCGCCGCCGGGGCGTCGGGCGCCCACGGGGCCTTGGACCAGTACAGCCGCTTGGGCTCCAGGAAGACGACCGGGTCGTCCGAGGCGATGGCCTCGCGCAGCAGCCCGTAGGCGTCCTCGACGGTCGCGGGCGTGACGACGTGGAGCCCCGGAGTCGCCATGTAGTACGCCTCCGACGAGTCGCTGTGGTGCTCGACTCCGCCGATCCCGCCGCCGTACGGAACGCGCACCGTGATCGGCAGCGGCATCCCGCCGCGGGTGCGGTTGCGCATCCGCGACACATGGCTGATCAGCTGCTCAAACGCCGGATAGGCGAAGGCGTCGAACTGCATCTCCACCACCGGCCGCAGCCCGTACATCGCCATTCCCACGGCTGTGCCGAGGATGCCCGCCTCCGCGAGCGGCGTGTCCGTGCAGCGGTCGTCGCCGAACTCCGCGGCGAGACCGTCCGTGACCCGGAAGACCCCGCCGAGCGTGCCGACGTCCTCGCCCAGCACATGGACTGCCGGGTCCTCGGCCATCGCGTCGCGCATGGCGCGCTGCAGGGCCTGCGCCATGGTCGCCGGCTTGACGCCGGCCGGCTGCTGCACCGCGGCCGTGCTCATCGGGTCTCTCCTTCGGCGTCGAGCTCCGCCCGCAGCTGGGCCGCCTGCTCGCGCAGTTGGGCGGTCTGCTCGGCGTAGACGTGCTCGAACAGATCCATCGGGTCCAGCACCGGGTCGGCGTTCATCCGCTCGCGCAGCTTGGCCGCCATCGTCTCCGCGGCGTCGGCCGCCGCTTTGACGCCGTCCTCGTCGATCAGTCCGCGCTCCGTCAACTCCCGCTCCAGCAGCCGGATCGGATCGTGCGCCCGCCAGGTCTCAACCTCGCTCTCGCCCCGGTAGCGCGTGGCGTCGTCGGCGTTCGTATGGGCGTCGATGCGGTAGGTCACGGCCTCGATGAGCGTCGGCCCGCCGCCGCGCCGGGCGCGGGCGACGGCGTCGGCGAGGACCTCGTGCACCGCTGCCGCGTCGTTTCCGTCGACGAGGCGGCCGGGCATGCCGTAGCCCACGGCCTTGTGGGCGAGCGAGGGCGCGGCGGTCTGCTTGGCCAGCGGCACCGAGATCGCGAAGCCGTTGTTCTGCACCAGGAAGACGACCGGGGCCTGCCATACGGCGGCGAAGTTCAGCGCCTCGTGGAAATCGCCCTCGCTGGTGCCGCCATCGCCGACCATGGCGAGGGCGACCACATCGTCCCCCTTGAGGCGGGCCGCGTGCGCCAGCCCCACGGCGTGCGGCAGCTGGGTGGCGAGCGGGGTGCACAGCGGCGCTATGCGGTGCTCGCGGGGGTCGTAGCCGGTGTGCCAGTCGCCGCGCAGCAGCGTGAGCGCCTCCACCGGGTCGAGGCCGCGGGCCACGGCCGCGAGCGTGTCGCGGTAGCTGGGAAAGAGCCAGTCGCGCTCTTCGAGGGCCAGCGCGGCGGCCACCTCGCAGGCCTCCTGGCCGGTGCTGGAGGGGTAGACGGCCAGCCTGCCCTGCTTGGTCAGCGCCGTCGCCTGCGCGTTGTACCGGCGGCCGCGCACCAGCTCGCGGTAGAGCCTGCGCAGCAGCTCGGGGTCGGCGGCGCCGGCGGCCTTCGTGCCCAGCACCCGGTACGGCTCCGGGTCCGGGAGCAGCGGAGCGGGGTCCGTGCGGGGCCGCCACGCCGGGGGCGGCGTGGGACGGTAGACCGTGGCGCCGGGCAGCTCCTGCACCGACATGCTGCTCTTTCTCAACGCGAGCACCTCCTCGTGGGGGCGACGACGAAGCGGCACGGGGAGTGTGGCGTGCCTCACCTACCGATTGTTCGGTCGTGGGCGCATTTTGGCTACAGGCGACTCAACCCTGTGGACAAACGGTTCTCCACAGCCTGTCATGGAGACAGGTCGTCCATACGAGAGAGGCGGGGGGACATGCCAGCTGAACAAATGGCCGAGGGCGGGGACCGTATGGAGCAACTGCCGCCGGCGCGTCCGCTCGACGCGATCGACCGGGACATCCTGCGCATCCTGCAGACGGACGGCAGAGCGTCGATACGCTCCGTGGCCGACCGGGTCCATGTGTCGCGGGCGAACGCCTACGCACGGATCAACCGGCTCATCGACGACGGGGTCATCCGCGGCTTCAGCGCCCGGATCAACCATGAGCGAGCGGGCCAGGGCGCGTCCGCCTACATCACGCTCAAGATCGTTCAGAATTCCTGGCGCACCGTGCGCGAACAGCTGCAAGCGCTGCCGGGGGCCGCCCACATCGCCCTGGTCAGCGGCGATTTCGACGTACTGCTGCTGGTGCACACCCCGGACAACCGCACGCTGCGCGAACTGGTCCTGACCCGGCTCCAGTCCATCCCCGAGGTGCTGTCGACCCATACGCTGCTGGTCTTCGAGGAGACGGACCTCGATCCCGGCCCCGGCTCGGCCGCCGACCCGCTGCGCGACTCCTGAAGCCTGCCTGAGCCTGCCTGAAGCCCCGCCCGAAGCCCAGCTGCCCGCCCACAAGGCCCCGCGGGGCCTACGGGGCCTAGAGGCCGTCCGTGCGCAGTCCGTCGAAGGCCAGCCGCACGACCGCCTCGGCGACCTGGTTCTCGTCATGGCTGGCGCCGGGGTGCGGCCGGTACCACTCCACCAGGGAGTTGACCATGCCGAACAGCAGTCGGGTCGCCAGCTTGGGGTCCACGTCGGCGCGCAGATCGCCGTCCGCGGCGGCCGCCTTCAGCAGTTCGGCCACGCGGTGGTCGAACTCCCTGCGGCGCTCCATCGCCCACCGCTCGGTCTGCGTATTGCCGCGCACCCGCAGCAGCAGCGTCACATAGGGGAGTTCGGCCATCAGCACCTCGACGGTGCGCCGGGTGACGTATTCGACGCGCTCGATGGTGCGCCCGCGCTGCGCCCCGGGCTCTTCGAGGATCGCGAACAGCGCGTCGAGCGCCCGGCTGACGGCGCGGCGCAGCAGCTCCTCCTTGCCCGAGACATGGTGGTAGATGGAGGACTTGGAGATGCCGGCGGCCTTGGATAGATGCTCCATGGAGGTGCCGTCGTAGCCGCGCTCGTTGAAAATCTCCACGGCGACGCCCAGCAGCGTCTCCGGGGTGTACGTATCGCGCCTAGGAGTGGTCATGAGGCGTCCTCCTGCCTGCTCTTCCGCGCCGCCGCACGCTCGGCGGCCGCCCTCCTGCGCAGCGCCTGCGAGGGGGCGTAGCGGCCTGTCGGGCAGGCCTTGTGGAGCCCGTCGAGAATGGTGAGCACCCGGTCCAGGCCGATCTCCTCGCCCCAGGCGAGGGGGCCGCGCGGATAGTTGACGCCGAGCCGCATCGCGGTGTCGATGTCCTCTGCTGCGGCCACGTCGCGCGCGACGGCGTCGACGGCGAAGTCGACGAGCATCGCCACGGTCCGGGCGACGATCAGCCCGGGGATGCCGGCGATCACGCTGACCTCCTTGCCGAGCGCCTGGAACAGGCCGACCGCCTCCTTCAGGTCGGCGTCGCCGACCGCCGGGGAGGGCGCCAGGGCGATGCGGCCGGCTCGGGCGTAGTCGAGGGCGAGATCGAAGTGGATGACAGGCGTCTCCGCCTCGCCGGCCGCGGTCCCGTCAGCCGGGCAGAGTCGGGCGCCGCCTGGCAGCTCGATCCATCCCGGGCGGGTGGCACCGGCTCCCTCGTCCCGGACGACGGCGATGCCCGCCTCCTCGATGAGGCCGGGCAGGGCGGCCGCCGGGGCCAGATCGCCGTGGACGGCAACGGAGCCGGGCGCGGGAGCGGGCGGGGCCGTGCGGGGGCGGGGCGGCGTGGCCTCGGAGCCGTACGGGAACCAGCCCCGGCCGGTCTTGCGGCCCAGCCGGCCCGACTCGACGAGGCGGCGCTGCGCCAGCGAGGGCGTGAACTTGGGGTCCTGGAAGAACGACTCCCAGACGGAGCGGGTGACGGCCTCGTTGACGTCCTGGCCGATCAGGTCCGTCAGCTCGAACGGCCCCATGGCGAAGCCGCCGGACTCGCGCAGCACGGCGTCGATGGTGGCCGGGTCGGCGGCCCGTTCCTCGTGGACGCGCAGGGCCTCGGCATAGAAGGGGCGGGCGATCCGGTTGACGATGAAGCCGGGCAGATCCGCGCAGCTCACCGGCGTCTTCCCCCAGGCCGCCGCGGTCGCCCGTGCGCGGGCGGCGGCCGCCTCGTCGGTGGCGTGTCCGCTGACGACCTCCACGAGCGGAAGGAGCGGCGCGGGGTTGAAGAAGTGCAGCCCGACGAAGCGCCCGGGGTGTTTCAGCACTCCCGCCACGGCGGTCACGGAGAGCGAGGAAGTGTTGGTGGCCAGCAGGCAGTCGCGGGAGACGATCCCTTCGAGGGCGGTGAACAACTCCTGCTTGACGTCGAGCCGTTCCAGCACCGCCTCGACGACGAGCGCGGCGTCCGCCAGCTCGGCGAGCTCGGCGGCGGGGTGCAGCCGCTCCAGGGCCGCGGCGCGCTGCGACGGCTGCATCCGGCCTTTTTCCACGAGCCGGTCCAGACGGGCGGAGATGCCCTTCGCGGCCTCGTGGGCGCGGCCGGGGACGGCGTCGTAAAGGCGTACGGGGTGCCCGGCGACCAGGGCGACCTGGGCGATGCCCTGGCCCATGGTGCCTGCGCCGACGACGGCGACGGCATCGCCGGGACCGACGGCGTCGCCGGGTCCGGCGGCGTCTCGCCCGATGGCGTCGATGGCGGTCATGGGAGCGATCCTCCCCGATGAGTTTTCCACAGCTTCGCCAGGCCCCCTTGTACCGACCGATCGTTCGGTTACTCTAACTCTGTCATCCGTTCCCTGCCCAGCTCGACGAGGAGTTGGTCTGCAATGCAGCTGACCGAGACCCGCCGGCCCACGCTCGACCAGGCCCTCGAAGCGATCCGCACCCGCGCCTACTGGTCCCCGCACCCCGAGCACCCCAAGGCATACGGGGAGAGCGCGCCCGCCGAGGGGCTGGCCGCCTTCGAAGCCCTCAAGGGCGCGCGCTTCGAGCTCGACCAGCCGGGCGCCGACGGCTGGACGGGCGGCGAGGTGTCGCCGTACGGCCCGGAGCTGGGCATCGAGTACCCCCACGCGGACATGGACGTCCTGCTGCCCGCCATGCGCGCCGGCATGGCCGCCTGGCGCGAGGCGGGCCCCGAGACCCGCGCCCTGGTCTGCGTGGAGATCCTCGCCAGGATCAGCGCCCGCACCCACGAGTTCGCACACGCCGTGATGCACACCAGCGGCCAGGCCTTCATGATGGCGTTCCAGGCCGGCGGCCCACACGCCCAGGACCGCGGCCTGGAGGCCGTGGCGTATGCGTACGAGGAGCAGACCCGCACCCCCGCCGCGGCCGACTGGTCCAAGCCCCAGGGCAAGCGGGACCCGCTGGAGCTGCGCAAGACCTTCACCGCCGCGGGCCGCGGCATCTCCCTGCTGATCGGCTGCAACACCTTCCCCACGTGGAACGGCTACCCGGGCCTGTTCGCCTCCCTGGCCACAGGCAACCCGGTCCTGGTCAAGCCGCACCCGCGCGCCGTGCTGCCGCTCGCCCTCACCGTGCGCGTATGCCGCGAAGTGCTAGCCGACGCGGGGTTTGACCCGAACCTGGTCTGTCTGGCCGTCGAGCGCCCCGGCGAGGGCATCGCCAAGACCCTCGCGGTGCGCCCCGAGATCAGGATCATCGACTACACGGGCTCGACCGCCTTCGGCGACTGGCTGGAGGCCAACGCCCGCCAGGCACAGGTCTACACGGAGAAGGCCGGGGTCAACACCGTCGTGGTCGACTCCACCGACGACTACAAGGGCATGCTGGCCAATCTGGCCTTCTCGCTCTCCCTCTACAGCGGCCAGATGTGCACCACCCCGCAGAATGTGCTCATCCCGAGAGACGGCATCGCCACGGACGCGGGCCCCAAGAGCTATGACGAGGTGGTGGCCGACCTCGCCGGCGCGGTGAAGGGACTGCTGGGCGACGACGCCCGGGCGAACGCCCTGCTGGGCGCGCTGGTCAATCCGGACGTCAAGGCCCGTCTGGAGGCCGCGGCGGGCCTGGGCGAGGTCGCCCTGCCGTCGCGCGAGGTAGCCAACCCGGACTTCCCGGACGCCGTGGTGCGCACCCCCGTGATCGTCAAGCTCGACGGCTCCAAGCCGGACGCCGAGGCCGCCTATATGTCGGAGTGCTTCGGCCCGGTGTCCTTCGCCGTCTCCGTGGACTCCACGTCCGACGCCCTGGAGCTGCTGCGGCGCACAATCCGCGACAAGGGCGCGATGACGGTCGGCGCGTACACGACCTCCCCCGAGGTGGAGCGGGCGATCGAGGAGGTCTGCCTGGAGGAGTCGGCCCAGCTGTCCCTGAACCTGACCGGCGGGGTGTACGTCAACCAGACAGCCGCGTTCTCCGACTTCCACGGCTCCGGAGGCAACCCGGCGGCGAACGCCGCGCTGTGCGACGGGGCGTTCGTCTCCAACCGCTTCCGCATGGTGGAGATCCGCCGCCCGGCCTGAGTCCGGACGGCGGGGCGCCGGTGCGGGGCGGCCTTCCCCGGGCCGGGCGCTTCGCCCCTGGTCAGGGGGCTTGCGGCGCAGAGCCCCGGTCCGGGAAGTACGGCCTCCTCCCACCAGGGCCCAGCGGCAGGCGGGGGAATGCCAACCGGCCAGCACCGGAATCCACCGGCCCTGCCACACCGGGCAGGGCCGCACCTCCCGGCGATACGCGAGGCCGGGGGCCGTACACCCGGCCCCTGGCAACCCGCTCCCCATGCCGTTGCGCTGACAGACCTTCGCGGTCTCGCCGGGCGGCCTTCCGCAGCTCACCGGCCCAGGGCCGCTGGGCAAGGCAACGGCGTTTGACCTGCCCCGCCGGGTCGGCGGAGCGGGGTCCGGTCCAGCGTTCCGAGGCAGTCGCGGCCGGGACGGGCCGCTGAGGGGGCCCGTCCACGGGGCAGGCTCCGCGCGGCACCGCGCGCCGGCCGCCTGCCGGGCCGCGCCGACCGACCGGGCATGCGGGCACCCGGTCGCCTGCCGCCGCAGGGCGCGGCCAAGAGCCGCCGAGAGTCAGCGGCCGACCATGGCACCCGGCGCGACTCGGCGCCGACCGCCTGCCCGGCCGTGCCGACCGAGCGGGGGCGCGGCTAACCGCCCGCCCACCGCCGGCCGATGACCGCACGGCGCGGCCAAGAGCCGCCGAGAGTCAGCGGCCGACCATGGCACCCGGCGGCGGCCCGCCGTGGCGGAGGGCCGCAATGTCCGCGAGGCGGCTGACCGCCGCCTTCGGCGTCCTGGAGCGCCGGGCTCCTGCCGTGCCGCCGGGGCGGACCCGGCCGCCGGCCCGGGCTGCTGCGGCCGCCTCGCCGGCTACAGGGCGCGCCGTGCCGCCGGGGCGGCAGCACCCGGTGCGGCAAGCGCCCCCAGCAGCCGCAGCCGCACCGCATGCGCCACACCGCTGTCCGCGAGGAGCATCGCGAGCACCAGCGCGGTCTGCGGGGTGAACACTCCGAGGAGCCGCCCGGCCGTGCGCCGGCCGGGCAGATTCACGGTGAGGAAGTCGCGCAGCTCGCCTCCCCTCAGCTGCCGGTAGCCATTGCTCCGCAGCTCCCCGGCATGCCTGCGGACCACCCGGTGCAGCAGTACGGTGTCCACCTCGAAGTAGTCGGCGAGTATCGACGCCGTCGTATGCTCCCGGTCCGGCAGCAGCGGCAGCCGCTTCACCTCGTCGAGCACATCCCGCCGCGCACACAGCGCGGCACGCAGGGCCCGCGAGCCCAGCAGAGCCTGTTCCGCGAACATCGGCGCTCCTCCCGAGGGCGGCATCGGCAGCTGCGGCCCCCGTGACCGCCCGCCAGGGTGAACGAACGGCTCAGTCCCGGAGTCACACCCTGTGCATCCGCCTCCTGGACGGCAGCGGCTGCGAGCGGCTACGAAGCGGGCGGAATCTGCGCATGCCGCTGCACCCAGGCATGCATCGCGATCGCCGCGGCCGCGCCCGCGTTGATGGAGCGGGTGGACCCGAACTGGGCGATGGAGCAGACCATGGCGGCGTGGCGGCGGGCCTCGGCCGTCAGTCCGGGCCCTTCCTGCCCGAAGAGCAGCACACAGCGCCGCGGCAGCTCGGTGGTCTCCAGAGGCACCGAGCCGGGCAGGTTGTCGATCCCGACGATCGGCAGCCCCTCGGCCCCCGCCCAGGCCGTCAGCGCCGCCGTGTCCGGGTGGTGGCGCACATGCTGGTAGCGGTCGGTGACCATGGCTCCACGCCGGTTCCAGCGCCTGCGGCCGACGATATGGATCTCCTTGGCCAGAAAGGCGTTGGCAGTGCGCACGACCGAGCCGATGTTGAAGTCATGGCTCCAGTTCTCCACGGCGACATGGAAGTCATGCCGCCGGGTGTCGAGGTCGGCGACGATGGCCTCACGCGTCCAGTACCGGTACCGGTCGACGACATTGCGCCGGTCGCCCTCCGCCAGCAGCCGGGGGTCGTACCGCTCTTCCCGCGGCCAGGGCTGCGGATGGGGCCCGACGCCGACCTCGGAGCCGTACCCCTCGTCGTACTGGAGCGGCTCGTCCGGCAGCGGCTCGTCCCGCATGGGCTTCTCGGCAGTGCTCACCCGACGAGCGTACGGTGCGCGGTTTGGTGCTCGTGCCGATGCGGGGCCTCGCGGCCCCGCACGCGCGGCCGCAGCCGGGCCCGCCCGCGGGCGACGGCGGCCCCCAGCCAGACCAGGAAGGCCGTCGGCAGGAAGACGGCGTCCGCGGCGATCATCGCAAGCGAGAAGAACGGCAGCCCGAGCACCACGGCGATGGCCGCGTGCTCCAGCATCATCACCACCAGCAGGACGTTCTTCACCCGCCGGTTGAACAGGGTGAAGGGAAACGCAACCTGCACGATCACCGTGCCGTAGGTCAGCAGCATCACCATGGTGCCGCTGGCCGCCAGCAGTTCGGAGAGCGCGGGCCAGGGGGTGAAGTAGTCCAGTTTGAGCGGGTAGTACAGCGCGGTGCCGTCCTGCCAGCGCGAGCCCTGGACCTTGTACCAGCCGGCAGTCGCATAGATCACACAGACCTCGGCCATGATCACGACAAGGGCGGTGTTGTGCACCAGATTCGCGATCACATCGAGGAGCGTGTGCGACTGGCTGCGCGCCGCATACCGGCTCACCGCCCACCACAGCCCCTGCGCCAGCCACAGCGCCCACAGCAGCACCGGCACAAAGAGACCCGGACGGTGCGAGAGGCTGAGAAAGGTGGTGACCAGCAGTCCGAAGCCCAGCAGGCACCACAGCACGGGCCCGGTCCGATCCCGGGAGGCCACTTTGTCCGCCGCCGCCCGGGCGGTCCGGGCGGTCCGGCGCGCGTCCAGCGACCAGACCTGCGCACAGCGGGTGAAGACCAGATAGATCGCCATCAGATGGATGACGTTGTCGCCGCCGTCGCCCACGAAGATGGAGCGATTCTGCAGCGACAGCACGCCCACCAGGAACAGAGCCGACATGGCGCGGGTGCGCCAGCCCAGCATCAGCAGCAGGCTGGATACGACAGAGATGGCGTACACGGACTCGAACCACAGGACCCCGTCGCCCCAGACGAGCACGGTGAAGGCGTCATTGCCGCCGACGAGGCGGCGCGCCATGTCCCAGGCCCACGGGCTGTCGGGGCCGTAGAGCTCACGGCGGTGCGGCAGCTCCCTCAGCAGGAAGAACAGCCAGGCCCCGGCGAAGCCGATCCGCACAATGGCGCTCTGGTACGGCCCGAGGGCAGCGGCGGTGATCCGCTGGAGGGCGTCGGCGGCCTTGCGGTCGAGCCCCTTCCCTCGCCTCACCGCTCCGCCCCCGCGCGATCCGGGTCGGCGTTTTCGGGCAGGTCGGCGGCGGTGATCGTCCACCAGGGAAGCACCCGGTAGACGGGCTTCGCGTCGATCTTCTCGTCACTCCACTCAGGAGGGTCGACGGCACTGGTGGCGGAGCGCAGCTGAATGCGCTCGACGGGCCCGCCCAGGTCGCGTTCCATCAGCCGCGCCATCGCGATGCGGCGGACATAGCGCTCGGAGAGCTGCCCGCGGACGCCATTGGGACGGTTGTCGCCGTCATGGGAGGTGACATAGAAGTCCCAGGCCCTGCGGAGCATGTTCTGGTGGACATGGCTGGGGAGCAGGCTGCCCTGGATGGCCGCGCCGTCCTCGGCGGACAGATCGATCCAGTCGGTGCTCCTGCGGCCGCCGTCGGCGGCGGTGTACTCCGCCCGCACCTGTACGGCGACGTTCTGCTGCAGCGGATTGGGGGCGAACAGCTTCCAGTTCTGCTCGAACTCCGGGTAGACCCACCAGTCGACCGCCTCGCCGTGCTGCTTGGTCACGGTGTTGGACGGGGCGACATGCAGAAACACCATGCCCAGGTGGACACAGGCGAGTGCGCCGATGAGGGCGAGGGAGAGCGCCGCGGCCACCTGGTACGGGAGGGAGAGCCCCGCGATGCCGCGATCGCGGGTGCCGCCGTCACCGCCGTCGCCGTGCCGGACCTGCTCGCCCGCCCGGCCCAGCGGGACGGGCGCGGGGAGCGGACCGGCGGCAGGCTGGAGCCGGGGCTCCGGCCCGGACGGGGACACGGGCCCGGCCGTGGGCTCCGACTGCGGTGTCTGTGATGTCTGAGATGGCTGACGCGGAAGGTTCTCGGGCAGGGAGCCGCGGGCCGGTGCGTGGCCGGGGCTCGACCCCCCGGCTCCGGCGTCCTCGCGCTCAAAGGAGTCCATCCGCCCCGTCCCCATCGGTCCGCCTCAGTTATCCACAGGGTTGACACCTTACGGGCCGCCGACTCACCATTGAAGCCAATGAACCGAACGATCGGTCGGTAGGGGGCCGGTATGACGGCAGTGACTTCGACGGTGACGACGAATGCGCACGACAAGGCTTCACCCGAGGCGGCGTTCGACGCCGCCGTGGCCGCCGACGAGCGCATTGAGCCTCGCGACTGGATGCCGGACGCCTACCGGGCCACGCTGATCCGCCAGATGGCGCAACACGCTCACTCCGAGATCATCGGCATGCAGCCGGAGGCCAACTGGATCACCCGCGCACCCTCGCTGCGCCGCAAGGCCATCCTGATGGCGAAGGTGCAGGACGAAGCCGGCCACGGCCTCTATCTGTACAGCGCCGCGGAGACGCTCGGCACCAGCCGCGACGAGCTGCTCGACAAGCTCCACGCCGGCCGCCAGCGCTACTCCTCCATCTTCAACTACCCGACGCTGACCTGGGCCGACGTCGGCGCTATCGGCTGGCTGGTGGACGGCGCGGCGATCACCAACCAGGTCCCCCTCTGCCGCTGCTCCTACGGGCCGTATGCGCGGGCGATGGTCCGCATCTGCAAGGAGGAGTCCTTCCACCAGCGCCAGGGATACGAGCTGCTGCTCACCCTCTCCCGCGGCACCGCCGCCCAGCACGAGATGGCGCAGGACGCGGTGAACCGCTGGTGGTGGCCGTCGCTGATGATGTTCGGCCCGCCCGATGACGCCTCCGCGCACTCCGCGCAGTCCATGGCCTGGAAGATCAAGCGCCACTCCAACGACGAGCTGCGCCAGCGCTTCGTGGACATCTGCGTCCCGCAGGCCGAGACACTCGGCCTCACCCTCCCGGACCCCGACCTGACCTGGAACGAGAAGCGCGGACACTACGACTTCGGCGCGATCGACTGGACCGAGTTCCAGGAAGTCCTCAAGGGCAACGGCCCCTGCAATGAGCAGCGCATCACCCAGCGCCGCCGCGCCCATGAGGAGGGCGCCTGGGTCCGCGAGGCGGCAGCTGCGTACGCCGCCAAACACAGCGCACAGCACACGCAGCACGCACAGACGGACGGGAAGGCGACGGCATGAGCAGCTCCACCGACTGGCCGCTGTGGGAGGTCTTCGTCCGCTCCCGCCGCGGTCTCTCCCACACCCACGCGGGCAGCCTGCACGCCCCGGACGCCGAGATGGCGCTGCGCAACGCCCGGGATCTGTACACCCGGCGCAGCGAAGGCGTCTCGATCTGGGTCGTGCCGTCGGCAGCCATCACCGCGTCCTCCCCCGACGAGAAGGATCCCTTCTTCGAGCCGGCCGCCGACAAGCCCTACCGGCACCCCACCTTCTACGAGATCCCGGAAGGGGTGAAGCACCTGTGACCGGACCCTCGGCCACGACCGCCGCGCACACGGCGGCGCTGGCGCTCGGCGACGACGCCCTGGTGCTCTCCCACCGGCTGGGGGAGTGGGCGGGCCATGCGCCCGTGCTGGAGGAGGAAGTCGCCCTCGCCAATATCGCGCTGGACCTGCTGGGGCAGGCACGCGTGCTGCTCAGCATGGCCGGCGACGAGGACGAGCTGGCGTATCTCCGCGAGGAGCGGGACTTCCGCAATCTCCAGCTCGTCGAACAGCCCAACGGCGACTTCGCCCACACCATCGCCCGGCAGCTCTACTTCTCCGTCTACCAGCGGCTGCTGTACGAGCGCCTCGCGGCAGGCGGCGGCGAGCTGGCCGCCCTCGCGGCCAAGGCGGTCAAAGAGGTCGCCTACCACCAGGACCACGCCGAGCAGTGGACCCTGCGGCTCGGCGACGGCACCCCCGAGAGCCATGAGCGGATACAGCACGCCTGCCAGGCGCTGTGGCGGTACACCGGCGAGATGTTCCAGCCGGTCGAGGGACTGGACGTCGACTGGCAGACGCTGCGGGACACCTGGCTGTCGGTCATGGCCGATGTTCTCGGCCGGGCCACGCTGACCATGCCGACCGGGCCGCAGTCGGGCGCGTGGTCCGCAGGCGCGGGGCGGCAGGGCCTGCACACCGAGCCCTTCGGACGGATGCTGGCCGAGATGCAGCATCTGCACCGCAGCCACCCGGGGGCGTCATGGTGACCAGGACCCCCGCCCCGAACACCACCGCGGCAAGCGCAACCGGCGCGGGGCCCAGCGCGGCCAGCGCGGCCACGGCGCGAAGCCTCCCGGCGGCCGAGACACCGCTGGAGGCAGAGCTGCGCCGACTCGCCGGCTCGGTCCCCGACCCCGAACTGCCCGTGCTGACCCTGGAAGAGCTGGGAGTGCTGCGCGGGGTTCACCTCCACGACACCGGCCGGGTCGAGATCCAGCTGACGCCCACCTACACCGGCTGCCCGGCCATCGAGACCATGACCGCCGACATAGAGCGCATCCTGCACGACCGCGGAATGGCGGACGTCTCGGTCGTCACCGTCCTCTCCCCCGCCTGGTCGACCGACGACATCAGCGCGGAAGGGCGGCGCAAGCTGGCCGAATTCGGCATCGCCCCGCCCCGCCCCCACACCGCCGAGGGACCGGTGCCGGTCACGCTCTCCGTACGCTGCCCGCACTGCGGATCCACCGACACCGAACTGCTCAGCCGGTTCTCCTCCACCGCCTGCAAGGCGCTGCGCCGCTGCACGTCCTGCCGCGAACCCTTCGACCACTTCAAGGAGCTGTAGATGTTCCATCCGCTCCGGGTCAGCGCGGTCGAACCGCTCACCGACGACTCCGTGGCCGTCACCTTCGAGGTGCCGCCCGAGCTGCGGGATGCCTTCCGGCACAGCCCCGGCCAGCACCTCGCCCTGCGCCGCACGGTGAACGGCGAAGAGATCCGGCGCACCTACTCGATCTGCGCCCCCGCGGCCCCCTCGGGCGTCAACCCGGTGCTGCGCGTCGGCATCCGGCTCGTCGAAGGCGGCGAGTTCTCGACCTACGCCCTCAAGGAACTGGCCGTCGGCGACACGGTCGAGGTGATGCCCCCCATGGGCCGCTTCCTCCTCGCCCCCCGGCCCGGGCACTTCGCCGCGATCGTCGGCGGCAGCGGCATCACGCCGGTGCTGTCCATGGCGGCGACGGTCCTCGCGCAGGAGCCGGAGGCCCGCTTCTGCCTGATACGCAGCGACCGGACCGCTGCCTCGACGATGTTCCTGGAGGAAGTCGCCGACCTCAAGGACCGCTATCCGGACCGCTTCCAGCTGATCACCGTGCTCTCGCGGGAAGAGCAGCAGTCCGGGCTGCCGTCCGGACGGCTCGACAAAGAGCGGCTAGCGGCGCTGCTGCCCGCGCTGCTCCCGGCGGCGGACGTGGACGGCTGGTATCTGTGCGGGCCCTTCGGGCTGGTGCAGAGCGCCGAAGCCGCGCTCCAGGACCTCGGCGTGGACCGGCACCGCATCCACCATGAGATCTTCCACATCGACGACGGCCGGGGGACGGCACCGGCCGCGGCGGCCGCTCCCGCCCACGCCACCCTGACCGCCACTCTCGACGGGCGGTCGGGCACCTGGCCCGTCCAGGAAGGGGAGACCCTGCTCGAGACGGTGCTCCGCAGCCGTTCCGACGCACCCTACGCCTGCAAGGGCGGCGTCTGCGGCACCTGCAGGGCGTTCCTGGTCTCCGGAGAGGTGCGCATGGACCGCAACTTCGCCCTGGAACCGGACGAGACCGACGCCGGCTATGTACTGGCCTGCCAGTCCCACCCGGCGACATCGGACGTGGAGCTGGACTTCGACCGCTGAGGCATGTTCTTTTCCCACGCCCTGCTCTATCTTGACGGTCCGTCAGATCTTCTGGGCGCGGGAGGACGAGCTGTGGACTTCACCTTCACCGAGGAGCAGCAAGCGGCAGTCGAAGCGGCACGGGCAGTCTTTTCCGGCGTCCGGCCGGACGCGGTGCCCAGCCCCGCGCTCACCCCCGGCGCGGTCGCAGACGACTTCGACCGCCCCCTGTGGGCACAGCTGGCCGCGGCCGATCTGCTCGGCCTTGTGCTGTCACCGGACCACGGCGGGTCAGGGCTCGACCCCATAGCCCTGTGCCTGGTGCTGCGCGAGTCCGCGAAGGTCCTGGCGCGTGTCCCGCTGCTGGAGACCAGTGCCGTCGCCATGGCCGTAGAGCGCTATGGCGCACCCGAGCTGCACCGGGAAGTCCTCCCCCCGGTCGGCCGCGGCAGCCTGGTCCTCACGGCCGCGGCCAGCGGCCGCACCGGCCATGACCCCGCCGAACTGGCCGTCACCGTCCGCCCGGACCCCGCGGGCACAGCGGGCCGGCTGCTCGACGGCGTCCAGACTGCCGTGCCCTGGGCGCACTCCGCGGACCGCATCGCCGTGCCGGCGCACAACGGCGAAGGACACGCCGTCCTCGCCCTCATACCGCGGGACCGGGAGGGCCTCACCCTCGCGGAACAGCTCTCCACCAGCGGAGAGCGGTACGCGGAGCTCACCCTCGACGCCGTACGGGCCGAGGCCCATGAGCTGATCGACGCCGACGGGGCCTGGGAGTGGCTGCGTCTGCTGCTCGCCACCGGCACCTGTGCGCTCGCCCTCGGCCTCGGCGAGAACGTACTGGCCATGACCAGCGCTTACACCGGCAAGCGCGAGCAGTTCGGACATCCGATCGCCACATTCCAGGCGGTCGCCGTCCAGACCGCCGACCGCTATATCGATCTGCGGGCGATGGAGGCGACGCTCTGGCAGGCAGCCTGGCGGCTGTCCGCACCCCGTCAGGGCCCGGCCGTCGGAGGGCCGCTGCCGGTGGCGGGCGATGTGGCGGTGGCGAAGATCTGGGCTTCGGAAGGCGTGCGCCGGGTCGTCCAGACGGCGCAGCACGTGCACGGGGGCTTCGGCGCGGACACCGACTACACACTCCACCGCTACCACGCCTGGGCCAAGCAGCTTGAGCTCTCCCTCGGCCCGGCCGCGGCCCACGAGGAGACCCTCGGCGACCTGCTGGCCGCGCACCCGCTCGGCTGAGCCCCGAGCACTGCGGCGGGCTACAGCGCCGACGGACTACAGCACAAAGGCGGGCTCACCGGTGTCCGCAACCATGGCCCGTCCGGCGCTCTCCCAGGCGAGCATGCCCCCGTCGACGTTCACAGCGTCGTAGCCCTGCTGCACCAGATACTGCGTGACCTGCGCGGACCGGCCGCCGACCCGGCACATCACAAAGGCTTGACGGCCGTCCGCCAGCGCCTTGGTCACCTCGCCGAAGCGGGCGACGAAGTCGCTCATCGGCACATGGACGGCGCCCTCGACATGACCGGCCGCCCACTCGTCGTGCTCCCGGACGTCCAGCACGAGGGCGTCGGACGGTACCGCCGCGGCGTCCACCGAGGGCAGCGGGGCGAAATTCATGGTCGATGCCTTCTCTCGTACAGCGTGTACAGACCGGGCGGGCGGTCCGCGATGTTCCCCGGAAACGCTACTGCACCAGCGCGGACAGCTCCGCCTCCCGCTCGGCGACCTGCGCGAGCAGCTGCTCGGCGATCTCGTTCAGCAACCCGTCGGGGTCCTCGGGGGCCAGCCGCAGCATCGAGCCGATCGCGCTCTCCTCCAGCTCCCGGGCGACCGCCGTCAGCAGCTCCTTGCGCCGCGCCAGCCACTCCAGCCTTGCATACAGCTCTTCGCTCTCGCTCAACTGCTGCGTCGCGGGCACGGGACCGGCCGCCCACTCCTCGGCCAGCTCACGCAGCTGCGGCTCATCACCCAGCGCGTATGCGGCGTTCACCCGGGTGATGAACTCCTCGCGCCGCGCCCGCTCCTTGTCGTCCTGGGCCAGATCGGGATGCGCCTTGCGGGCCAGCTCCCGATAGAGCTTGCGCGCCTCCTCACTGGGCCGCACCCGCTTCGGCGCCCGCACCGGCTGATCGTTCAGCATCGCCGTGGCCTCCGGAGACATGCCGTCGGAGTCCATCCAGTCATGGAACAGCTCATCGACGCCGGGCATCGGCTGCACCATGGCCCGTGCCTCCTGCGCCTTTCGCAGATCCTCGGGATCGCCGCTGCGCGCCGCACGGACCTCCGCGATCTGCGCGTCCAGCTCGTCCAGGCGCGCATACATGGGGCCGAGCTTCTGGTGGTGGAGACGGGAGAAGTTCTCCACCTCCACACGGAACGTCTCAAGGGCGATCTCGAACTCGATCAGCGCCTGCTCGGCCGCGCGCACCGCCTTCTCCAGCCGGGCCTCGGGCCTGGGCTGGGCGTCATGCTCCGGCTCCTGCGCATGATCGTCATTTCGGGCCGCCGGCCCACCGGGCACATCCTGAGTCACCCGCCCACCCTACGACCGCCCCACCCGGGATCACACCCGCCGACTGCTCTGGGGGCCTCCCCCTCCCCCCTCCCTCCCCCGGTAGGCCGCGCTGTCTCCGTAAGCGTCACACGCCCAGCTCGGCGGCGATGCGGCCGGTCTTGATCGCGGTGAGCAGGGACGCGTGGTCGGCTTCTGTGCGATCCGCGTAGGTGACCGCGAAGGCCTCTATGGCCGTGTCCAGCTCTTCGCTCTTGCCGCAGTAGCCGGCTATCAGCCGCGGGTCGGCGCTGTGGGCGTGGGCCCGGGCCAGCAGGGCGCCGGTCATGCGGCCGTAGTCGTCGAGCTGGTCCGGGGTGAGCGCGGCCGGGTCCACGCTGCCCTTGCGGTTGCGGAACTGACGCACCTGGAACGGCCGCCCCTCGACCGTCGTCCAGCCCAGCAGGATGTCGCTGACGACCTGCATCCGCTTCTGCCCGAGGACGACCCGGCGACCTTCGTGCTCCACCTGGGGCGCCGCAAAGCCCGCTGCGGGCAGATACGGCAGCAGCGCCGAGGCGCGGGCTTCCTTCACCTGGAGCACCAGCGGCTCGCCCCGGTGGTCGAGCAGCAGCACCACATAAGACCTCGTCCCCACGCTGCCCGTGCCCACGACGCGGAAGGCCACATCGTGTATCGCGTACCGGGCGAGCAGCGGAAGCCGGTCCTCGGAGACGGTGTCCAGGTATCCGCCCAGTGCCGAGGCGACGGCGGCGGCCTCCTCGTCGGGCACGCGCCGCAGCACCGGCGGGGCGTCCACGAAGTGGCGGCCGCCGTCCTCGGTGCGCCGTGTCGACTTGGCGGCGAACCGCGCGCTGGTGTTGTTGCGGGCCTTCTGCGAGACCCGCTCCAGCGTGCCGAGCAGATCTCGGGCGTCGGTGTGGGAGACGAGCTCCTCATCGGCGATGGCGTTCCAGGCGTCCAGCGCCGGGAGTTTCGCCAGCAACCGCATGGTGCGCCGATACGCTCCGACCGCGTCATGGGCGGCGGCCCGGCACAGCGTCTCGTCCGCGCCGGTCACCCGGCCCGCCAGGACCAGCGACACCGCGAGCCGCTTGAGGTCCCATTCCCAGGGGCCGACGACCGTCTCGTCGAAGTCGTTGAGATCGATGACGAGGCGGCCCCGCGCGTCGCCGTACAGCCCGAAGTTCCCCGCGTGGGCGTCGCCGCATATCTGCGCGCCCACCCCGGTGACCGGTGTGCCGGTCAGGTCGTGCGCCATGAGGCCGGCCGAGCCGCGGAGGAAGGCGAAGGGCGAGGCGGCCATCCGGCCGACCCGTATCGGCGTCAGCCCGGGGACCCGGCCCCGGCTGGACTCCTCGACGGCCTGGACCGCATCCGGCCTCCCGTGCGGCAGGGTCAGCGCATCGTGCGAGGACCGCGGCACGCGCGCCCGCAGCGCTTTCCCCTTCTCCTTCGGCGACAGCTCCTCGGCCGCCGGAGCCGCCCCAGGCTCCGCGTCTCTCCCGCTCCCGCGCCCATGCCGGCGCGGGGCGAAGCCCGGTACGTGCGGGATCCGCCCGCCGCCCAAGGCCGTGCCGCCGACCGCACCGCCGGCCGCATCGCCCTCCGCCGCACCTGCCGCCTCACCAGCCGTCCCGCCCATGGCGTGGTCCATCGCGTCCTCGGCCTCGTACATGGCGTGCCGCCCCCGATCCGTTTCCGTACCGCCACAACCAACATCAACGGGTCCCGACCGTACCGCCGCCGCCCCGCGGCCGTCTGCCCCTGTGGATAACCCCGCGACGGCCCCGGAAGGGCCGCAGCGCCTACAGGCCCGCGTCTCGCGCGAGCAGGGCGGCCTGCACCCGGTTATCGCACTCAAGCTTCGCCAGGATGCGGCTCACATAGGTCTTCACCGTGGCCTCGCTCATATGCAGCCGCCGCCCGGCGTCCGCGTTCGACAGCCCCTCGCCGAGCAGCGCCAGCACTTCCCGCTCGCGTTCGCTCAGCGCCGCCACACGGGCGCGGGCCTGCTCGGCGCGGGCCGCCGCCCGCCCCGAGGCGAGCTGGTCCACCACATGCCGGGTCGCTCCGGGAGAGAGGTAGGCGTCCCCGGCCGCGGCCGCGCGCACGGCGCGGATCAGTTCCGCGGGGGCGGTGTCCTTCAGCAGGAATCCGGCGCCGCCGTGCTCCAGGGTCCGCAGTACGTTCTCCCGCTCGCCGAAGGTGGTGAGCACGATGACCCGTGTCGCGGGAGCGGCCCGGCGCAGCTCGCCCAGGGCGGTGAGCCCGTCCATGACGGGCATCTGGATGTCGAGCAGCACCACATCGGCGTCGTGGGAACGGGCCAGTTCGACGGCCTCGCGCCCGTTCGCGGCCTCCGCCACCACATCGATGGCGCGGTCCGAGGTGAGGATCATCCGGATGCCGGCCCGGATGAGGGGCTCGT
Source organism: Streptomyces sp. PR69 (assembly GCF_026420845.1). GTDB lineage: Bacteria > Actinomycetota > Actinomycetes > Streptomycetales > Streptomycetaceae > Streptomyces. The sequence goes on from NZ_JAOWCB010000002.1 coordinate 357,109, forward strand.
CATCGGCGATCACCACCTTGATCGCGGCCCCGGAGGACCCGGAGGACCCGGAGGGCCCAGGGGACCCGAAGGCCTCGACAGCCTCAGAGGACCCAGCCGACTCTCCCGGCCCCGCCGACCCGGTCATCGCACCACTCGCATCTCCGTCACCGCAGCCACGGCCATACCTGCCACAGCCGCACCAGCCACGGCCACACCGCACACCCGTCGCGTCACACGCCCTATCTTCTAACCTCGTACGTCTTCTTCTCGATCAGCTTGCCGTCCTTGAAGCAGAACCGGAACACCGGCTCGGTGTCGATACTCTCCCCCACCTCGGACGACATCAACACCAGGCACTCCGCGCCCTCCGGCGGCTTCGGCCCCTTGCCCTGCAGTCCCAGGGTGGCGATCGTCTCGCCGTCCGGCAGCCGCTCCCGCACCTCGTTCTCGTCGGCCCCCACCTGCACGCGCGCGTACTCGGCAGGCTCGATCATCCCCTTGTCCATTTCCCCTGCGAGGAACACCATTCCGAAGACGGCCACGGCCGCCAGCGCGACCATCGCCGCCACAGCGATGCCGCATCCGAGCAGCACATTGCCGACCCGGCGGCGGGGGTGCGCCGCGCCGGCCTCCCCCGCCGCGAGCAGATCAGCGTCCGGGTCGGTGGCCGACGCCCCCGCCGAGGAGGCATCGAGGAACGGGGAGGCGGCCTCCACCCCTCCGTACGGCAGCACGCCCGCGACCCGGAAGCCACCGCCGTCCGCAGCCCCGGCATAGACCATGCCGCCGACCAGCCGTGCCCGCTCCCGCAGCCCGGTCAGCCCCTGCCCGCCGCTGACGGCCGCGCCGGGCGTCCCGCCGCCGTCCGCCGGGCCGTTGACAACCTCGATCACGAACGAGTCCGGCTCATACCTCAGTTCGACGCAGATCGCCGCGCCCGGGGCATGTTTGTAGGCGTTGGTCAGCGCCTCCTGCACGATGCGGTACGCGGCGTGGTCGGCGGCCGCCGCCAGCGGCCGGGGTTCCCCCGCGCGGCGCAGCTCCACCCGGTTTCCGGCCGCCCGGCCGGCCTCGACCAGCGCGTCGATGCCCGCGGCGCCGCGTCCGGCTCGCCCGGACTCGTCCGGCGCCGGATGCGCCCCCGCCGAAGCCGACGGCCCCGATGCCCCCGCCAGAGCCGCCCCCGGCGGCTCCGGGGCTTCGACTCCGTCGCGGAGGATCCCGACGACCTCGCGCAGCTCGTGCATGGCGGTCACCGACGCCCCGCGCAGCACGGCGACCGCCTCCCGCTGCCGCTCGGTCAGCTCAGGGTCCACCTCCAGGGCGCCGGTGTGCACGGAGATCAGCGCCAGTTGGTGGCCAAGGCTGTCGTGCATGTCCTGGGCGATCCGCTGGCGCTCGCGCAGCCGCGCCTGCCCGGCCACCATGGCGCGCTCGCGCAGCAGCTGGGCGTTGCGTTCCCGGAGTGCGTGCAGGAGGGTGCGGCGCTGCGTCCAGTAGCGGCTGGCCAGGCCGGGCACGACCGCGGTCGCGAGGAAGTAGAGGGTGATGAGGAGCGTCAGGAACAGCGGAGCCTGTCTGCCCTCTTCGTTGAGCAGCGTGACGCCGATGCAGACGGCGTACGCGGCGGTGAACGCGGCCAGTGCGCGGCCCGGCCCGGCGATCCTGCGCCCGGCCGACCAGCCGACCACGACCAGCAGTGGCATGAAGCCGCCGAGGTGCGGGATGAGCGCGGCGGTGACGATCAGCACGGTGGCGGGCAGCCGCCGCCGCAGCAGGGAGAGCAACACCGCCGCGAGGGCGACGGCCAGGGTCCGGAATCCGCCGCTGGTCAGCAGTTCCTCGGTGCCGGCGGCCATGACGCCGAGGACGAGCGCGACCACCGCCTCGACGGCGGTCCGCCGCGGCGACCACATGTCGGGAGGGGCCAGCCACTTCCAGCCGTCCCGGATCCGGCTGTCCCGGATCCGGCTGCCCCATGCGGCCCCCGCGCGCCGGGCGTTCTCTCCCCGGCCGTGCCCTCGCCGGGCGTTCGATGACGTGTCCACCCGGGCACCCTAGGCAGCGCCCGCATCCGCCGACGGCCCACTTTCGTCGCGCCCACCCGAGACGATCGTCGCCGCTTCGTCCCGAAGGCGCGCCCCCGTCAGCGCGCCCCGTCAGCATGTCCGGTCCGCGCGTCCCGTCAGCACGCCCCCGTCAGCACGACCCCTTGGCCCGCACCTCCGCACAAGCGCCTTACGCGCCCGCCCGCACGCGCTTAGCGCCGGGCCCCGCGGGCCCCTCACGCCAAAGGCCCCTCACGCCACAGGCCTCTCACCCCGCGCCCGCGTCCCACGGCCTCTCACCCCGCGCCCGCATCCCACGGCCTCTCACCCCGCGGCGACCTCCCCCGCGGCGGCCGCCCGGGCCGGTATGAAGCCGTCGGGCCCGGTGGCCGCGCGCCGTTCCGCGGCCGTCAGCGGCGGGCCGGCGAGCGGGCTTCTGCCGGGGCCGCGCAGGGCGCCCACCACGATGTCCGGGTGCAGCCACGAGGTGATCGGCTCGGACATGGTGAGGACGCCCAGAAAGGCCCGGGTCAGCTGGGCGCGCCCCGTGGCCGCGAGGGCGAGCCGGTCGACGTACCGGTTGGCGAGCGCCGCGCCCGGCCGGGGCGGGCGGCCCTCGGCCAGGGCGCCCGGGTACAGGATGTCCTGCGAGGTGGCCAGCTCCCAGGCCAGCCCGGTGGGCCGGGCGATGGCCCGCTGGACGCCACGGGCCAGGCCCGGAGCGCGCAGCCCGCCGTGCCGCAGGGCGTCGCGGAGGTGTACGAGGCTCTGGGCGGCCACGCTCATCCCCTGGCCGTACAGCGGGTTGTAGGTGGCCACCGCGTCCCCGGCCACGACGAACCCCTCGGGCCAGCTTTGGGCCCGCTCGAAGTACCGCCGCCGGTTGACAGTGCTGCGGGAGAGCGTGACCTCCCGGGTCAGCGGCTCGGTCCCGGCGATCAGCTCGCCGACGACCGGGTGCCGCACCGCACGCGCGAACGCCTCGAACTGGTCCGGGTCGCGGGTGGGTTCGCCGCCGCGGGTGCCGGAGAGCGTCACCAGCCAGCGTCCCCCTTCCACCGGGACGATCGTCGCCGTCTGCCCGGGCGCCGGGTCGCCGGGGTCGGACTGGACGTTGACGATGGGGAAGTTCTCGCTGCCGGCGGGGGCCCGGTAGGCGCGGCTGGCGTACACCAGACCCGAGTCGACCTCGGCCTGTTCGATGCCGTCCACGCCCAGCGCCCGCAGCCAGTCGAGGGCGCGGGAGCCGCGGCCGCTCGCGTCGAGGACCAGGTCGGCGTCGAGCAGGCGCTCCCGGCCGTCGGGGCCGGCCACCCGCACTCCGGTCACCCGCTCGCCCGTGCCGGTGAGGGCCAGCATGTCGTGGCCCGTCAGGACGCGGACGCCGCGCAGGCTCAGCACCCGCTCCCGTACGGCCCAGTCCAGCAGGTCGCGGGAGCAGGCGATGGCGTACTGCATCTCCGGCCAGCGTCTGAGCCAGCCCTTCGCGGTCAGCGACACCAGGCCGGTGGGCAGCGGGATGCGCCGGGCGCCGGCGGCCAGCCAGCGGCTTGTGATGCCGGGCAGCAGCTGTTCGAAGGCCCGCGCCCCGCCTGACCACAGCAGATGCACATGGCGTGCCTGGGGCAGGGACCGGCGCGGCTGAGGCCCTTCGGGCAGCACATCGCGTTCGACGACCGTGACCTCGTCGGCGAAACCGGCCAGTGCCGCCGCCCCGAGCATGCCGGCCAGGCCGCCGCCGATGACCACGGCACGGCGCGCTGCGGTGGAAGGGGCGGGCGGGGTGGGAGGCGTCATCGCGGGCTGCTCTCTCTCGGGGCCGCTTCCTGGCGTGCGGCGGCGACGATGGGGGACTGCAGGGCGTTCGACAGCTGTACCAGCCGGCGGCGTCCCGGGCTGAGGACCGCGGTGAGCGCCATGGCCGCCGTGGCGGCGCTCTCCTCGCTCACCGGCGACGGGCCCGGTCCCCCGTCCGGCTCTGGGCCCGGCCCTCGGTCCAGCTCCGAGCCCGGCTCCGGGCGGCGGGACCGCGACTCCACGGCGGCGGCCACCATGGCCGCCACGCCGACCACGGCCGCCCGGTCCTCGCTCGCCCCGCCGGCGGCGGCCGTGTCATGGGCGCGCCGCCGGACGAGGTCGTCGAGGTACGGCTGGAGCCTGAGCAGCTCGTCGTGGATGACGGTCTCCCGCACGGTCAGCAGCATGTCCGGCGCCGACCACCACGGGATCCGCGGCATCGCGGCCCGCTGCTGCGCCGGGCCGCGCAGCAGCCGCCACAGCGGGCCAAGGCGGGCGTGGCCGGTCCAGGCCCGGCAGGCGTCACTGAGCTGCGGCCCCAGCAGCGGCAGCAGGAATCCGACGGTCACGGTCAGCCCCCCGGCGGCGACGAGGGGCGGCGCGACCGAGGTGCTCAGGACGTCCCAGTCCCGTCCGGTCCAGCGGGCGGCGACCGCGGCGAGCTTGGCGATCCCGAAGAGGAGGTTGAGCACAAAGCCGGCGACGAGCACGACAAGGCCGGCGCGCAGCCACTGCCGCACCTCGCGCGCCCAGCGCAGACACAGCGTGGTCGTCACCACGGCGGAGACCATATGGGCGGTGAGATAGGTGACGATCATCTCCCGGATGTACGGGGTGGTCGCGTAGTACGTGTCCAGGTCCCGCAGCCGTTCGACGGGGGCGTCGCCCAGGAAGAAGAAGACGGGCAGCGCGGTGATGGCCGCCGCGTAGACGGCGGACCAGGCACGCGACCTGGCCCGGACCTCCTCCGGGGCCCCGCCGCGCCAGTTGACGATGAGCAGCAGGCAGGCGCAGCTGAAGGCGGAGGTGAGGCTGTAGACCAGGGGCGCCGAGACATTGGGGACGCCGGTCAGGTCGTTGACCGCGCGGATGGTGGGCGGGGCGGCGAAGAAGAAGCAGCAGGCCGCGGTGAAGATCAGGAAGTTCACGGAGCGCACCAGCGGATCCCGCCAGCCGCGCCGCAGCGCGGGCAGCTTGGCGAGGAAGGCGATGCCCAGGGCCACGGCGGGCACGTAGTAGTCGGTGTTCCGCACGTGTCATCCCCGGCGGCGCCCGAGCGAGGCCTGGATGCGCCGGGCCAGCTCGCTGCGCGGGGTCTCCTCGTCCGGCGCGTCCTCCAGCCAGCCGCGCAGCCGTGTCGCGAGGTTCAGCCCGAAGAACTCCGCGGCGGCCTCCTCGGCCTCGCGGAAGTCGGTGCGCGCCGCCACCTGGAGCGCGGCGTTGAGGTCGGCGTCCTCCGTGAGCAGCCGTGCCGCCACCGCGGTGCCCGCCTCGTGCTGCCCGCAGTGCCCGGCGACCATGTGCCATGCCTCATGGCCGAAGATCACCAGCTGGTGCCAGGGGCTGGTGTGCTCCTGGACGCAGATCATGTCGCGGTCGGCCAGATCGAGGTACAGCCCGCTTGCGGTGCCCGGGGGAAACGTCACTGCGCGCCAGAGGACGGGCCTGCCGCGCCGCTTCTGCAGCTGGGCGCAGAGCGCGTCGAGCACCTCCTCGGGCGTCGACGGCCTGGCCAGCCCCGCCAGCGCACCCGTGAGTTCGTCGCGCAGCTCGCGCATGGCGCCTTTCGTGCCCACTTCACTCCCCCTGGTCGGCGGCAGGTTCGCTGGACCCGGTCGGCGTCTGTCGCGCTCCGCCCGGCGCGCGGCTGCGCCGAACGCCGTTGACGATAGGCGTGGTTGCTGGGTGCCGCCGTCAATACTAGGCATCATCGTCGCGGCGGGACCGGTGATGCGTAAGGGGCTGCGCTGCCTGTGCCCGCCGCCGCGCGGGTCGGCTCCGCAGCGTATCGGCGTGCGTACGGGATGGCGCGCGCCTACGCGGCGCAGGTTTCGCCGTGGATCGTCAGCCCCCGGGGAGCAGTGCTGGTCCCGGGGTCTCCTCCCCTGGCCGGCGGCCGGGGGAGGAGACGCTGCCGTCACGCTGTCGTCAGGTGCGCGAGGTCGTTCGCGTACTTCTCGATGAAGGCCGGCGACAGCCGCGGGATCTCGCCCGCCGGGCCGAGGCGTGCGCCCTCGACTGCGGCCTGGAAACGGGCGGAGGGGATCGCGGATCCGTTGATGACGGCCTCCGGTTTCCGGTGTGCGTCCAGGAGCGGGAGTATCGAGTGCTTCCGCTGTGCTTCGGGAGCCGCACGCAGGGCCGTCTCGAACCGGGCGAGCCAGTCGTCGTAGTCGTCGACGCGGTCGATGCGGTGCCCGGCCCGGCCGCTCCGGCGGCACCGAGGGCGGCCTGACCACCGGGGAACTCCTGCGTGTACGGGCCGCGATGAAGCCGATCGCGACCGTGCCGCGCGCACTGGCCGCCGTGGACGTCGCCACCGGTGAGGCGACCGCCGCCCACCACCAGCGCTCGGACGTCTGCGCCGTGCCGGCCGCCGGGATTGTGGCGGAGGCGATGGTGGCGCTGGTCCTCGCCGACGCGGTGGCGGAGAAGTTCGGCGGCGACAGCACCGCCGAGACCCGTCGCAACGTCACCGGTTTTCTGGACCACTTGGAGATCGCATGACCTTCCCTCTCGCCGTGCTCATCGGACCGCCCGGCGTGGGCAGGACCTCGGTCGCGAAGATCCTCGCGGCCCGCACGGGGACGACGGCACGCGACACCGACCAGGACGTCGTCCGGCTCACGGGCTGTTCCGTCAGCCAGATCTTCGCCGAGCGGGGCGAGCCGTACTTCCGCTCCCTTGAGCACGAGGCGATCCGCGCGGCACTGCGCGAACACTCCGGAGTGCTCGCCCTGGGCGGCGGGGCCGTCGTGCACCCTCGACACGACCCTGGGCGTCCCGGGCCTCTCCGCCGAGGACGCGGACCAGGCCAAGGAGGCCTTCGTCACCGGGTTGCACGCGGCGATCGGCGTCGCCGCCGCGCTCACCTTCGCGCTTGGCTTCCTCGCGGTGCGCTGGCTGCCGCGCGAGGAGCGGGACGCGGCTGCTGAGGAGTTCCCGCGCCGGCAGGAGCAGGCGGTGTCCTGAGCTCTGGCGCACCGGCGCACACCCGGCACACTCCCTCCCGTACGACGCCCACCCCTTCCGGGCGTCGTACGGGAGCGGCCGTTCGGCGCGCTGTCCGCTCAGTGCCGACAGTCCGCTCAGTGCCGACAGTACGGTCTGGTCAGTACGGTCAGGTCAGTACGGCCTGGTCAGTGCTGTCCGGCTCCGGTTCGCCGGCCCGGCCGCTCTGCTGGGTCAGGACCCGCACCGCGTCGGCCGAGGTCGAGTCGTTCGCGGTGTAGACCTCGACCCGGTGGTCGGGGCTGTCGGGCTGGAGCCACACCTGGTAGTCCACGTTCACGGCGCCGACGGTGGGGTGCTGCAGGTGCATGGCCCCGACGGTGCAGTCGGAGACGTCGCCGGTTGCCCACATCGTCGCGAAGTCGTCGCTGCGCATGGTGAGTTCCCCGATCAGGCCCGCGAGCCGGGCGTCAGTCGGGTACCGACCCGCGGTGAGCCGCAGATAGGCGACATGGACGCGGGCCAGCTCGTGCCAGTTGCGGTACATGTCGCGGGTGTGGGGGTCGAGGAAGAACATCCGGGGGATCGACGGACGCTGCTCCTTCTCCCGCGGCGCCTCGTAGGAGATGTGCTCGGCGAAGAGCGCGTGCCCGGTGCGGTTCCACGCGAGCACGTCCCCACGCCTGCCGAGGACGATCGCGGGGATGGCCTCGCCGAGTGACTCCAGGAGCGTGAGGACGCGCGGATGCGGCTCCTCGGGGGGCGGTTCGCTCAGGCCGGGCTTCGTGGGCTGCCGGGCGAGATTGTGCAGGTGGACGGTTTCCACCTGGTCGAGCCTGAGCACCCGGGCCAGCGCGTCGAGCACCTGCTCGGACGCCGTGTCGGCCTGCCCCTGCTCCAGGCGCGTGTAGTACCCCGCGCTCACTCCGGCGAGCTGAGCGAGCTCTTCACGCCTGAGGCCGGGGACCCGGCGGGAGGTGCCGTAGGTGCGCAGGCCGATCTCGGCCGGAGTGACCCGGTCACGGCGGCTCTTCAGGAACGTTCCGAGGCTCTCCATGCGTTCGAGCCTAAGACGCGGGCCAGGCCTGTGGGTGTACCTGTCGGGTGTACCCACGGCACGGGGATGGAAGCCCCTATGTTTCGTCAAGCGGCAGAAGGGAGTTGACTCGCGGCCAGGGGTTGGATGTGCCGGTAGAGCTCGCGGGCGACGTATCGCTTCAGACACCGGATGATCTCGCGCTTGGACATGCCCTCGGCGGTGCGTCGCTCCAGATACTTCTGGGTACGTTCGTCCCAGCGTATGCGGGTCATCACAACGCGGTAGAGGGCGGCGTTGGCTTGGCGGTTGCCGCCGCGGTTCAGGCGTCGGCGCTGGGTCTTGCCGGAGGATTGCTCGACCGGGCTGACGCCGCACAGCGCGGCGAAGGATGCTTCGTCAGTGATCCGATCAGGGTTGTCACCTGCGGCGATGAGGAGTACTGCGGCACTGTCGGGCCCGACACCGACCAGGTCCAGCATCTGGGGCCGGCAGGCGCGGACGGCCCTGGTGGTGCGCCGGGTGAGCTCTTTGACCTCGTCGGACAGGTGCTGGACTCGGCGGGCAAGCAGACGCATCGTGAAGACGGCCTCGCCCCGGTCATCGACGTCGAGGGACGCGCAGGTGGCAACCAGCGCAGGGTTGCTCAGGCCGGTGAGGAGTTCGCGCAGATCTGGGTCGATGGACATGAGGACGGCCTTGAGCTGGTTCAGCGCCTGAGTGCGGGCCTTGACGGCCGATTCCTTGGCCAGCCGCAGGACCCGCATGTCCTCCACGGGCCCGTCCGCGCTCTTCGGCACGGTGGTGGCCCGTCCGGACAGCACCGCGCGGGCGGCCGCGTCCGCGTCGATGGCGTCGGTCTTGCCGCGCTTGCGCCGGGTGGCACGGTCGGGCTGGTTGATCTCGACGACGTCGATGCCCTCCCGGCGCAGGACCCGGGTCAGCGCGGTCCCGAAGGATCCCGTGCACTCGACCCCTGCCCGGTGCAGAACGCCGAACGACCGTCCCCAGGAAAGCAGTTGGCGATAGCCGACGGCGGTGGTCGGGAACTCCTGGTGGGCGAGCGAGGCGCCCAGGGTGGTGATGACAGCGGCGACGTGGATGTCCTTGTGGGTGTCCACCCCGAGGATCACCTCCTCCGCCGCCCCAGGGACCTGCTGCGCGGGCAGCGTCGGCTGGGGCATGCTGGTGACGGTCACGAGGCTCCTTGGACTGGGGCTGGTGGCTGACACCGGTCCGGTGGGCGGTCAGAACTGTGACGGTGCTTTGTGCAGCAAAGCCCCTATCGGGACACGTTCACCGGGCCGGCGGCAGTACGCACCGCAGGAGGCCGGGGCCGACAGTTCCACTCCAAGGCAGCTGCGGCCAGTTGTCGCACGGGTCAGGCTCCGGCCCCCTGCGGCACATCACGATCCTCACAGTTGTCGCACTCGCGGCGCCGGACCGTCGAGGGCATGACTCAACAGCATGCGCACACCTCACCCGGCCTGCGGGCCTGGCTCGGGCTCATGGTGATCCTCGGCCCGGTCCTGCTGGTCTCGATGGACGGTTCGATCCTCTTCCTGGCGATGCCGAGCATCACCGAGGCCATCTCGCCCACCGCCGACCAGGCGTTGTGGATGCTGGACATCTACGGCTTCGCCGTGGGTTCCCTGCTGGTCGCCTTCGGCAGCATCGGCGACCGCTACGGCCGGCTCAAGCTTCTGATGATCGGCGCGACCGTGTTCGGCATCGGATCCGCCGGGGCGGCGTTCGCGCCGAACCCGGAGCTTCTCATCGCCTGCCGGGCGCTCATGGGCGTGGCCGGCGCGACCCTGCTGCCCTCGGCGCTCGCGGTGCTGAGCGAACTGTTCCCCGACGCGAAGCAGCGCGCCCGAGCGATCGGGATCTTCGCCGCCGCGTTCGCGGCCGGGTTCGCCATCGGCCCGGTCGTCGGCGGCACCCTGCTCGGGCAGTTCTGGTGGGGCTCGGTGTTCCTGGTCAACCTGCCCGTCATCGCCGTCTTCCTGGTGCTCGCGCCGGTCCTGCTGCGCGAGGTCCGGGCGACCCGGACCGGTCGCGTCGACCCGGTCAGCGTCGTGGCCTCTGCCGGGGGCCTGCTGCTTACGATCTACGGCATCAAACACCTGGCCGCGGACGGCTTCTCGGTCCTGCCGGCGGTGACGGGGCTCCTCGGCCTTGCGGTCCTGACGTTCTTCGCGCTGCGCCAGCGGCGCCTCGAACACCCTCTGATCGACTTCTCCCTGTTCCGCGACCGCACCTTCACGATCGCGATCACCACCGGGCTGCTGCCGCTGGCGGCGTGGTCGGCGGCGGCGTACCTGTCCGGCATCTATCTTCAGTCCGTCCTGGGCCTGGGCGTCCTGCACGCGGCGCTGCTCGCGCTCCCCGGAGCGGCAGTGCTCACCATCACCTGCATCGTCACGCCCGCCTTCGTCGACCGCATCGGCAAGAAGGCCGCGCTCATCAGCTGCCACTTCACCATCGCCGGCGGCCTGCTGCTGCTCCTGCCCACCACCGTCACCGGCGGCATCGGCTGGTACGTCGCCTCGACCATGGTCGCTGGAGTCGGCTACGGCATCTCCTTCAGCGTTGTCGCCGACACGGCAGTCGGCGCGGTCCCCGCGGAGCGTGCGGGTTCGGCCGGTGCGATCGCGGAGACCAGCAACGAGATCGGCAACGCCCTCGGCATCGCGATCCTCGGGTCGCTCGCCGCACTGATCTTCCGCCTCCAGGGGCCGGACCTCGCCCCCACCCTGGACGAGACGCTCCAGCTGCCGGGCCTCGTGCCCGCGGCGCTCCAGGACGCGAAGGGCGCCTTCGTCACCGGCCTGCACGCCGCCGTCGTGGTGGCCAGTCTGCTCCATGCCGCGCTCGGGGCCGTCGCCCTGCGCTGGCTCTCCCAGCCGACCGCCGGCGACCCCGAGTCGAGCGGCGCCGACGAGCCCGCGCGGGAGCAACTGGCGGGCAAGGCCTGACCGGGCCTGTGCAAAACCCTCAAGCATGACTGCCGGCGACCAGAGGGTCGCCGGCAGTCATGCTTGACCAACCCCGCACCAACCCAAGCACCCCAGACACCCCCCGGACACAGCGAAACGGCCGCCATCGTGATCACGATGACGACCGTTTCGTCGTTGCTCAGAACACCGATCCGTCGGTGCTCCGTGGTGCGCGAGGGGGGAGTTGAACCCCCACGCCCTTTCGGGCACTGGAACCTGAATCCAGCGCGTCTGCCTATTCCGCCACCCGCGCATTGGGTGTTGCTTGGCGGCCTCACCTCGTCGGTGTGACTGCCTGGCGACATCCAGAACATTAGCACGCTGCTCGGGGTGGATTCACATCCGTTTGTTTCACAGGCGCACAAGCGAGACAGACAGGGAACAGAACCGGTACGGGGACGGAGTGCGGACCAAGGGGGTGGACTCTCTCTCCCCGAGGCCCCTCCGGACGGCCCCCTCCAGCGAGCGCCGCGGGTGCGGGACACTGTCAGGAGGCCGCCTCTACGATCCGTGTGAGAGGTGACACTCATCGACGGGGCAGACAAGGGGAACCAGCCGATTTCCCGACGCGTGGATACGATCAGTAAGCAGTACCAGGACGACAACGACGGAGGAGGTGCCCCATGGGAGTCCTGAAGCGTTTTGAGCAGCGCCTCGAAGGCCTGGTCAACGGCACCTTCGCCAAGGTGTTCAAGTCGGAGGTGCAGCCCGTGGAGATCGCGGGCGCCCTCCAGCGTGAGTGCGACAACAACGCCTCGATCTGGAACCGCGAGCGGACCGTCGTCCCCAACGACTTCATCGTGGAGCTCAGCGCGCCCGACTACGAGCGGCTGAGCCCGTACTCGGGGCAGCTCGGCGACGAGCTGGCCGGGCTGGTCCGGGACTACGCCAAGCAGCAGCGCTACACCTTCATGGGCCCGATCAAGGTGCACCTGGAGAAGGCGGACGACCTTGACACCGGGCTGTACCGGGTGCGCAGCCGCACGCTGGCGTCGAGTGCGTCACAGTCGCCGGCGGGGCAGCAGGCGCCCGGAGCGCCCGCTCCCGGCGCGGGACCGG
>NZ_JAOWCB010000020.1 GCF_026420845.1 Streptomyces sp. PR69
TTGGCGGCCGGCGCCGGCGCCGGAGCGGCCGCCTGTGCGGGTGCGGCCGGTGCGGCTGCGGGCGCCGGCGCCGGGGCGGCGGGCTTCGTCACCGCAGCCCCCGCGGCTGCGGCGTCGGCCGCGGGCCCCTCCGCCGTGCCGGGCTTGGCTGACGCCCCCGGCTTGTAGTCGGCGAAGAAGTCCCACCAGGCACGGTCGACCGAATTCGGGTCCTGGAGGTACTGCTGGTAGATCTCGTCGACGAGCCACTCATTGGGACCGAATGCGGCGGCGGGGTTGGCACCCGGCTCGCCTGGGTCGGTCGAGGTACTCGAGTTACTGGGGGACTGAGACGACACGGCGGCAACCGCCCTCTTCCGCTTCACAAGGTGATGGACAGCGGAAATAAAGGCTACGCCTCCGCGGCCGGGAGGTGCAGGCCGGGCGGGCCATCGTCGCGCAAGTCACACTGGAAGCCTGGTTTCGGCGCTGTGAATGGCGGGAAACAAGCGAGGTTCCAGTTCGGTGAGGGTGCGCGGAGCAGTGGCTACGGCCCTGTGGCCCGCACCCCCCGAAGCCGTGTGGCGGCGTCTTCTGCGCTCCGCTGTCCTTCTTGGCTTTTCTCTGCTCTACGTCTGACAGGGTCTGGCGTGACTCTGCCTTCGTCTGTCTGTGTCTGTCCGCGGATCACTGCGTCTATGCCTGCCAGCACGCAGAATCTCTGATTCCGCTTCGAACCCACGTCTTCGAACCCTACGTCAATCGCGCGCCGAGTGGATGCCCGGAAGGGTGACGAGGATGCGGCACCCCCGGGCCGATTCGGCCACTCCGATCTGCCCGCCGTGCAGATCCACGGCCCAGCGGGCGATCGCGAGCCCCAGCCCGGTCCCGCCGTCGCTGCCCGGCCCCTGCGGGGACGGCGCGCCGCCCCGGTTGAACCGCTCGAAGACGCGGTGGCGCTCCTGCTCCGGGATGCCCGGCCCCTCGTCGACGACTTCCAGGTCCAGCGACTCCGGGGACGGGCCGCGCCGCGCCCGCACCGTCACCCGGCCGTGCGGCGGGGAGTGCTTCACGGCGTTGTCGATCAGATTCGCCACCACCTGGTGCAGCCGCTCCGCGTCCGCGTGCGCGGTCAGCTCGGGCGGGGAGACATCGAGGTGCAGATGGACGTCGGTGCGGGTGTGCAGACCGGAGGACGAGGGCAGCCTGCGCCGGGTGGCGGCGAGATTGGCCTCCTTCAGCACCCCGGACAGATACGGCCACACCTCGAAGCGGTGGGCGCGCAGCGGTACGACGCCGTTGTCCAGCCGGGACAGATCCAGCAGCGTCTCCACCAGCCGGCCGAGCCGCTCGGTCTGCTTCAGCGCCGTGTGCATCGTCTCCGGGTCGGCGGCCGAGACCCCGTCCACCACGTTCTCCAGCACGGCGCGCAGCGCGGCGATCGGGGTGCGCAGCTCATGCGAGACATTGGCGACCAGCTCCTTGCGGTGCCGGTCCACGGCCTCCAGGTCGTCGGCCATGCGGTTGATGGTGCGGGCCAGGTCGCCCAGCTCGTCGCGGCGGTCAGCGCCGCGCACCCGGCGGGTGTAGTCGCCGTGGGAGATGCCCTTGGCGACGGTGTTCATCTCGTCCAGCGGGGCGGTCAGGCCGTGCGCCACGAACTGCGTGATCAGCAGCGTGGCGATCACCGAGAAGACGGTGATGAAGCGCAGCTCGGTCTCAGTGCGCAGGGCGACCAGCAGCAGTCCCGTCGTGATGAAGACCGAGACGACCACCAGCGTGCCGAGCTTGGTCTTGATCGAGATCGAGAACGAGCGCCGCCGCCCGGACCGCCCGGACCCGCGCGCGCTCATGGCGCGGGCGTCTCCAGCGCGTACCCCACACCGTGGACGGTGCGGATCCGCTCGGCGCCGATCTTGCGGCGCAGCGCCTTGATATGGCTGTCGACGGTACGGGTGCCGGAGGCGTCCGCCCAGTCCCACACCTCGGCCAGCAGCTGCTCCCGGGAGAGGACGGCGCGCGGGGTGTTCGCCAGACAGACGAGCAGATCGAACTCCGTCGGCGTCAGATGGACGTCCTCGCTGCGCACCCGCACCCGCCGCTGGGCATGGTCGATCTCCAGTTCGCCCAGGCGGAGGATGCCGCTGCGCGGGGTGACGGCGGCGAGCGCGGCGCGCTCGACCCGGCGCAGCAGCACATGGACGCGCGCCGCGAGCTCGCGCATGGAGAACGGTTTGGTCATGTAGTCGTCGGCGCCGACGCCGAGGCCCACCAGCATGTCCGTCTCGTCGTCACGCGCGGTGAGCATCAGGACGGGCACGGGGCGCTGCGACTGCACCCGGCGGCACACCTCAAGCCCGTCGAAGCCGGGCAGCATCACATCGAGCACCATCAGATCGGGCTGCCATGCCTCGGCGGCGTCGACGGCGGCCGGGCCGTCGGCCGCGGTCTGCACCAGAAAGCCCTCGGCCCGCAGCCGTGCGGCGATCGCGTCGACGATCGTGACGTCGTCCTCGACGACGAGCACCCGGCGCTGGGCCCCGGGCGTGGTCGCGACGCCGTTGTGGGTGGTGTGTGTCTGCTCCATCGCCCGCCCCTGACGCACTCGTTCGCGTGCTGCGAATCGACGTAGATCCCGTGTGTAGGTCAGCAGCGTAAGGGCAGTCGAGCCGTCCCGGCTACGCAGGGCGAACGGCGAGGTGGACCACGTCGGGTACGCCTCGGGCAACGGGGATCTCTTCGGCCCTCACCTGGGTGAACCCGGCATTCCGCAACGTTTCTTCAAAAGCCGCGGACGGCTGGGCGGACCATACGGCCAGCACTCCGCCGGGCGTCAAACGCCTCTGACAGGCGGCGAGTCCGGCCGGGGAGTAGAGGGCGCCGTTGTCGTCGGTGACCGTCCAGTCCGGACCGTTGTCGATGTCCAGACAGAGTGCGTCGTAGCGGTGCGTAGTGGTACGGAGGTGCTCGATGAGGTCCGTGTGGAGAATCACGCTGCGCGGATCGTCCTGCGCGTCGCGCGAGATCGCCTTGAGGGGCCCGCTGCGATGCCAGTCGATGATCGCTTCCTCGCGCTCCACGACGGCGATCCGCCCCCACCGGGGCTCTGCGGCGGCATGCGCGAAGGAGAAGCCGACCCCGAGCCCCCCGATGAGCACGGACGCGCCCGTCGTCCGCGCCCCGCGGGCGCGGTCGAGGGCGTTGAGCGCCGCGTCGATCAGCAGCCGCTCGGAGCGCCCGTCCGAGGTGTCCATCAGAAAGCACCCGTTGGCGATGATCTCGTACCGCTCTCCGTGCCGCCGGAGTGCGACCTCTCCGTACGGACCGGTGCGGCGGTCGACGGTGACGGGGTGGTCGGGGTGGTCGGACTGGTCGGGGTGCTGGGGCTGCTGGGGATGTCCGGGCTGGTCGGGCGTTGACATGCTGACGGCCTCCAGGCGCTGGTCGTAGGCGTCCGGGAGGCCATCCTGGCCGTGCGGCGCGGCTTGCGACAAACCGGTTTGCGGCCGTCAGGCCGGCGGACCAGCCGCCGGGTCGGCCGAAGCGTCGAAGAACAGGCTCACCAGCGGGGCCTGGACGCGCCAGCCGAGGGACTCGTACAGCGCCCTGCCCTGTGTGGTCGCGCCCAGCACGCCGACCGTGGCGCCCCGGTCGAGGGCCGCGTTGTGGAGGGTGCGCATGATGAAGCTGCCGAGACCCCTGCGGCGGTGCGCCGCCGAGGTCTCCACCTGGTCGACGACGGCGGTGCGCCCAGTGGGGGCGATCTGCCCGCGGGCGGCGAAGGAGCCGTCGGCGGCGGTCACCAGGGCGCGGACGACGCCGCCCCGGGTCCAGGTCGTCAGGGTGTAGCCGTCGGGCACGGCCGCGGCGCCCCCGCGCAGCTCCGTGGCCATCAGAAAGCCCGGCTCGTCCTCCCGCCACGCCGGCCCCGCCCAGGCCCGCACCCGCTCGGGGTCCGCGAAGACCTTGAGCCACACGGAGGGCGCGCCCACGGCCTCGGCGACCTTGCGCACGGCGACCTCGTCCCGGGCGGTCAGCACATGCCGGGTGGCGTGCGTGACCTGCCCGACATGGACGGTGAACCCCCACGGCTCGGCGACCGGATCGGCCGCACCGCGCGAGACGGCCCAGCCGTCCACCCAGGCGGTGACGGCGTCGGCGACGGACGAGAACGGCATCAGACCCCTGTAATAGATGACTTCAATTTATGGATATTACATGGGCGGAGGTGGAGAGGCGAGGGATTTCTGCGGGTCGCGGCACTGCTTGAGGCCGTGCGTGGCCTCGTACTCCGCAGCGAGCCACGGCCCCAGATCGTCGAGCAGCATGCCGGCCACCGCCGCCGCGGCGGAGCTGTCCATGGCCGCACACGAGGCTGCGGCGGCTACCGCGCGCATCTGCTCCGCCTGCGCCGGGTAGTAGCGGCCGAACACCGCCGCGGCCTCGGCGAGGTCGTCGGTCCAGCCGCCCCAGCGAGGCATGACCAGAGTGAAACCGGTCCGCACGGTCCGCCGTGCAGCCCGGCGGGCGAGCTGGCCGAGGGCGGCGGAATCCGCGTCGGCGGCGGCGTCGGCCGCCAAGCGTCGCCACCGCGGCAGTGCGAGGCCCAGGTCGCCGTTCGTCTCGCGTGCCAGCAGGGAGCTGGGGCGGTAGCGGGGGAGCCGCTCGCCCAGATCGTCGCCGAGCGGCGGTGTGCACAGACAGGCCACGAAGAAGCCCAGGTCGTGCCGTTCGACATCGCTGAGCAGCGTACGGGTGCCGAACAGCAGGACGCCGACGCCGTCGATCTGGGAGAACGCCCCGTCCAGCGCTGCTTCGAGCCTCCGCGCGTCCGCCCGGTCGGCGGTGTCCGGCTCAACGTGCAGCGCGAGCAGCAGATCGAGGTCGGACCGGCCCGGGGGCTGTGCCCGACCGCATCGGTTCAGGTGGCGTCGTCGGCGGCGCGGTGCGGTGACCGGCGTCGGCTGGCCGCCGTGGGCTGATCGCTGTGGGCGAACGGGCGGTGGGGAACATCTGCTGCCTCCCCTGCATTGAGTCGGTACAGCTCAACTTGAATGCCGAAGGGGAGATCATGGCTGCTGAGTCCAACGCCGTCACCGCACTGTCTCTGCCGGTGCTGCCGCTCGACGACGAGGTTGTGCTGCCCGGCATGGTGGTGCCCCTCGATCTGTCCGACGCCGATGTGCGCGCCGCGGTCGAGGCGGCCCAGGCCGCGGCGCGGGCCGACGGCGGGAAGCCGAGGGTGCTGCTGGTGCCCAGGGTCGACGGGACGTACGCCGCGACAGGTGTCCTCGGCACCGTGGAGCAGGTCGGCCGGCTCTCCGACGGCGACCCCGGCGCCCTGATCCGCGGGCGCGGGCGGGTGCGCATCGGGGCGGGCACCACCGGGCCCGGGGCCGCGCTGTGGGTGGAGGGCACACGGATCGAGGAGAACGCGCCCGACCCGCTGCCCGGCGCGGTGGCCGAGCTGGTCAAGGAGTACAAGGCCCTCGCCACGGACTGGCTGAAGAAGCGCGGCGCATGGCAGGTCGTTGACCGGGTGCAGCAGATCGACGACGTCTCCGCGCTCGCCGACAACTCCGGGTACTCGCCCTTCCTGACCACCGCCCAGAAGATCGCCCTGCTGGAGACCGCCGACCCGGTGGCCCGCCTCAAGCTGGCCGTCGAGCAGCTGCGGGAGCACCTCGCCGAGCAGGATGTCGCCGAGGCCATCGCCAAGGACGTCCAGGAAGGCGTCGACAAGCAGCAGCGCGAGTTCCTGCTCCGGCGTCAGCTGGACGCCGTCCGCAAGGAGCTGCGGCAGCTCAACGGCGAGCCCGCCGACGGTGAGGGCGAGCCCGACGACTACCGGGCGCGCGTCGAGGCCGCCGACCTCCCGGAGAAGGTGCGCGAAGCCGCGCTCAAGGAAGTCGACAAGCTGGAGCGGGCCTCCGACCAGAGCCCCGAGGGCAGCTGGATCCGCACCTGGCTGGACACCGTCCTCGAACTGCCGTGGAACGAGCGGACCGAGGACGCGTACGACATCCAGGGCGCCAAGCGGATCCTGGACGCCGAGCACGCGGGCCTGCAGGACGTCAAGGAACGGATCACCGAGTACCTGGCGGTGCGCAAGCGGCGCGCCGACCGGGGGCTCGGCGTGGTCGGCGGGCGGCGCGGGGGCGCGGTTCTGGCGCTCGTCGGCCCGCCGGGCGTGGGCAAGACCTCGCTCGGCGAGTCCGTCGCGCACGCGATGGGGCGGAAGTTCGTACGGGTCGCGCTGGGCGGCGTACGGGACGAGGCGGAGATCCGCGGGCACCGGCGCACCTACGTGGGCGCGCTGCCGGGACGGATCGTGCGCGCCATCAAGGAAGCGGGGTCCATGAACCCCGTCGTCCTGCTCGACGAGATCGACAAGGTCGGCTCCGACTTCCGCGGCGACCCGGCCGCGGCGCTGCTCGAAGTGCTCGACCCCGCGCAGAACCACACCTTCCGCGACCACTACCTGGAGGTCGAGCTCGACCTCAGCGATGTGGTGTTCCTGGCCACCGCCAATGTGCTGGAGGCCATTCCCGAGGCGCTCCTCGACCGGATGGAGCTCGTCCGGCTGGACGGCTACACCGAGGACGAGAAGGTCGTCATCGCCCGCGACCACCTCGTGCCGCGGCAGCTCGAACGCGCCGGTCTTGAGCCGGGCGAGGTGACCCTCGACGAGTCGGCCCTGCGCAAGCTCGCGGGGGAGTACACCAGGGAGGCGGGCGTACGGAACCTGGAGCGGTCCGTCGCACGGCTGCTGCGGAAGGTGGCGGCACAGCATGAACTGGGCGAGCGGGAACTGCCGTTCACCGTCGGCGCGGATCAGCTGCGCGGGCTCATCGGGCGGCCCCACCATGTGCCCGAGTCCGCCCAGGACCCGGCCGAACGGCGCACCTCCGTGCCGGGCGTCGCCACCGGGCTCGCCGTCACCGGCGCGGGCGGCGATGTGCTCTTCGTCGAGGCGTCGCTCGCCGACCCCGAGACCGGCGGGGCGGGGCTGACGCTCACCGGACAGCTCGGCGACGTGATGAAGGAGTCCGCGCAGATCGCGCTGAGCTTCCTGCGGTCCCATGGGGCGGAGCTGGAACTTCCGGTCACCGACCTCAAGGAGCGGGGCGTCCATGTCCACTTCCCCGCCGGGGCCGTGCCCAAGGACGGGCCAAGCGCCGGCGTCACCATGACCACCGCGCTGGCGTCCCTGCTGTCCGGGCGGCTCGCCCGGACCGACGTCGCGATGACCGGGGAGGTGTCGCTGACCGGCCGGGTGCTTCCGATCGGCGGCGTGAAGCAGAAGCTGCTGGCGGCGCACCGGGCGGGGATCACCACCGTGGTGATCCCGAAGCGGAACGAGCCGGATCTGGACGATGTGCCGGCGGAGGTGCTGGAGAAGCTGGACGTCCGCGCGGTGACGGACGTGCGGCAGGTGCTGGAGGTGGCGTTGGCGCCGGTGGGGGTTTCCGCGGTGGCGTAGGCGGCTCACGTGGGGGTCCCCCACGCCCCCAGGGCGTAGGGGGAGGGTGGCTGGGAGAGGTACCGGCCCGGGCCGCGGGCGACCCGCGGGGATGGGCGGCCACGACCCCAGGGCTCCCCGGCCCCGCGCCCCGCGGGGGCGCTCAGGTCAGCCACCCCCGCAGCGCGGCCTTCGCTCCCGCCTGGAACCTCGTCTCCGCGTCCAGCGACCGCAGCAGCCGGCTGATGCGACGGCGCGCCGTGTGCACATGGACGCCGAGGCGGCGGGCTATCGCCTCGTCCTTGAGGCCCGCCGACAGCAGGGCGAGGAGGTCGCGCTGCGGGGCGGCGCAGGACCCGCCGAGTGGTGTGGCGCGTTCCCAGACGGCCTCGAAGAGCGGTGTGAGCGCGCTGTGCAGCAGCCCGTCCCGGACCACGAGCGCCGTCGCCCGAGGGCCCGTGTCGTCCGCGGGCGGCAGGAGTGTGACCCGCCCGTCCACCGTGAGCAGCCGGGTGGGCCCGCCGCCCGCCGCCCGTATCCGCAGGCCGTGTTCGGCGAGGGCGGTCAGCGCCCGCACCCGGCCGGGTGCGGCCAGCTCGTCGCGGTCCAGGACGACCCGCACGGTGACGCCCCGGGCGAGCGGGCCCGCCAGGTCGAGGGCGGGCGGAGGGTGCAGCAGGACCGCCTCCCGTTCGGCGGACGCCAGCAGCTGGGCCGTGCGTTCGGCGATCGCGCGGGCCCCGGTCACGGCCTCGACTCCGTATGCGGGCGGCCCGGGCGCGTCGGACATCAGCCGTCCCGCGAGCCGGTCCGCGCTCATCCGGAGCCGTTCCAGTTCCGCGGAGCGCAGATGCAGTTCGGCCTGCCGCCGGTGGATGAGGGTGCGGATCGCCGCGTCCGGGGCCGTGGGATGCGGCAGCCCTCCGTCGCCGTCGGCCGGCGGAAGCGCGAAGCCGTGCTCCACGAGCCGGCCGAGCACCGCCTTCAGCCGGTCCTCCGGCAGCCCCAGCAGGGCTGCCAGTTCCTCCGCTCCGGAGGCCTGTCTGGTCAGCAGGGCCTCGTAGGCGCGTTCCTCGGTCTCCCCCAGACCGAGGGTGTGCAGCTCCCCTAATTCCCCCTTGCTCATGCAACGGATTCTCACTCTGCGCTCAAGTGGCACACAAGTGTGCATGTCCACTTGTCAACACGCTGACCACATTGATCGGTTGGCGTCCGGGCGGGTTGCATGTGCGCGACCACCTTTACGGCTCACCAGGCACGTGAGAGGGGTACGTACTGTGCGCACGTCCATACCAGGCAAGGCCGCATTACAGCCGGGCGCGAGACGTTCCAGCAGAGGCGCAGGCGCAGGCGCAGGCGCAGGCGCCGCCGCGCTGCTCGCCGCCGCCGGGCTGCTGCTGACCGCGGTGCCCGCCCAGGCCGCCGCCGCACCCGCGACCGCGCCGCCCGCCGACGTCGTACCCGGCGCGGAGACGGAAACCCCGTCTCTCGTCGAGGGAATCCGTGAAACGGCCGACCCGAAGGCCAGCCCCGCGGACGCCGCCCGCAAGCATCTCGACGCCAGGGAGGGCCGCTACCGGATCTCCGACGCCCGGCGCGATCTCGCCCCTCTCCAGACCGTCAGGCGCGGCGCGGAGGAGACCGTGCGGCTGCAGCAGAAGCACCGCGGCATACCGGTGTTCGGCGGCCAGTACGTCGTACGGATGGAGACCGGGGACGGCAAGCGCTTCGTCACCGGCACCTCGGGCAAGTACTTCACCGGCCTGAAGACCGGCACCGAGGCGACGGTGAGCGAGGAGACCGCCGTACGCAGGGCCGTCGCGGCCACCGCCGCCCGGCTGGCGGACAAGCGGCTGGCCAAGGCGGACGCCCCGCGCAAGGGCGAGCGGCGGACCGAGCGGGCCGCCGCCCTCACCGGCACGGCCCGCGGACTGGTCGTCATCCCGCGCGGCGAGGGAATCCTCGCCCGCCAGGTGACGGTCCGCGGCACCGACACGGCCACCGGCGAGCCGGTGCTCCAGCAGGTCTTCATCGACGCCCGCGCCGGCTTCCCGGTGCTGCAGTTCAGCGGCATCAAGACGATGACGGACCGGGCCGAGGCCAAGGGCCGCGCCGCGGCCGCCGCGGCGCCCGGGGAGGGGGCGGACGACCCGGCGCCGAAGGAGTTCCCCGGAGTCAAGGGCCAGGGCGAGCGGCTGGACGGCGCGCGGACCGAGCTGGAGCTGACCCGCACCCCCTCGGGCGACCGGTTTCTGATGAACGACTTCTCCCGCATGTGGGGCAGCAGCCAGAACGCGCTGTCCACCTGGGACGCCCGCGACCGCGACGTCAGCGAGGTGGCCGGGGCCTGGCCGTCCGGGCTGGGCGAGTTCGCCCACCCCTCTCCGGAGTTCGGCAAGGAGGCGACCGAGTCGGGGGCGGTCGACGCCCACTGGGCGGCCGGCCGGGTCTACGACTACTTCAAGGACCGCCACGGCCGCGACAGCCTCGACGGCCAGGGCATGGCCGTCAACTCCCTCGTCGGCGTCACGGACTTCGGCTTCGGCTATGTCAACGCCTTCTGGGACGGCCAGAAGATGGTGTACGGCAGCGGCGACGAGGACTTCAAGCCGCTCTCCGCGGACCTCGACGTCGTCGGGCACGAGATGACCCACGGCATCGTCGACAACTCCGCGGACCTGGTGTACGCGGGCCAGTCCGGCGCGCTCAACGAGGCCGTCGCCGACTACTTCGGCAATGCGATCGACCTGGCCGCCTCCGGCATGTCCATGGACCACCCGGACGCCGGCCTGATCGGCGAGGACCTGTGCCGCGCCGCCGCCCCGCGCGACTGCGCCTTCCGCGACCTCAACGACGGCGCGAGCACCTCCAAGAACTTCCTCGGCGTGGCCTTCGGCACCGACAACGGCGGTGTCCACCTCAACTCCACGATCTTCTCCGGCGCGCTGTGGGACATGCGCGAGGACCTCGGCGGCGCCCTCGCAGACAAGATCGTCTACAAGGCGCTCACCGAGTACATGACCCCGCTCGACGGCTTCACCGACGGCCGCAACGCCGTGCTCGCGGCCGCCCGGGACCTCGGCGTCGCGGGCAAGCGGCTGGGCGTCGTGAAGCGGTCCTTCAACGCCCACGGCATCGTGCCCGGCTGGGAGAACGCCCTCGGCGTGGACACCGACCGGCTGCTCGGCCGGCTCAACATCGCCGGCACCGGCGCTCAGGCGGGCGGCGGCCGCTGGGTGGTCTCGCAGTCCAACGACGACGGCTCGGAGCCGTACACCGTCTGGGCCGGACGCACCGACGGCAGGGGCCACCCCAAGCTGATGAGCCCCAACGACGGCCGCTACCACGTGATGCCCGCGACCGACGGGAAGACCGTGGTGTGGGCCGCGTACGGCGCGGCGGGCATCGACATCCTCTCCCGTCCCGCCGCCGGCGGACCGACGAAGCGGCTCTACACCACCGACACCGACGTCAGCGGGCTGCGGGTGGAGAACGGCACCGTCGTCTTCGAGACCTTCGGGCTCTTCGGCGACCGTCACGTCGGCTATCTGCGGCCCGGCGACCGCAAGCCGACCTGGGCCGACGGCGGCGGCTGGACGGTGCTCACGGCACTGCCCTCGATCAGGAACGGGAAGATCGCGTACGCCAAGCTCTACCCCGAGGGCGGCGACTACAAGCTGGGCGTCGAGATCCTTGACCCGAAGTCCGGGAAGAAGATCCTTGCCGAACAGCTCGACGACCCGTGGACGCTCGGCCAGACCGGCCTCAACAGCACCCACGCCTTCTGGCTGACGGACGAGAACGTCCAGGACGACGGCCAGATGTCCATCCGGCGCTCCGGCGTCGACGGCAAGGACACGGTGGACATCAGTCCGGAGCGCAAGCCCCGCGCGCTCTTCCCCGACGATCTCACCGTCTCCGAGACGGCCGTCACCGTCAGCAGCACATCGCCGGCCCTTGAGTGGAGCAATGAGGCGCTGTCGAAGCTGTGGCAGCTCACGACGGACGGCTCGCGCCAGGAGCGGGTCTCCTGCAACCGGGGCGAGCAGATCTCCCCGGCCGCGGTCTCCGGCCGCCAGGTGGTCTGGCTCGACGGAACCACCGGCTGGACGGATCTGGTCACCCGCGAGCGCCCGGCCGGCCGCTGCGGCTGACGGCTCCCTCGGCGACCCCGATGCGCTGAACCACACTGCGGACCCCCGGCGCGCCCCATGTGCCGGGGGTCCGCCCCGTCGTCCCCTGCCTCCCCGCTTCCCGGCTTCCCGGCTTCCCGGCTTCCCGGCATCCCGCACAATGGTTGCCATGGTCACCGATCTGAAGGCCGACTGCGGGAGCTGCTTCGGGCTGTGCTGTGTCGCCCTGCCTTTCTCCGCATCCGCGGACTTCGCGGTCGACAAGGACGCCGGCGTCCCCTGCCGCAACCTTCAGGACGACTTCCGCTGCGGCATCCACGCCAGGCTCAGACAGAGCGGCTTCCCGGGCTGCACCGTCTACGACTGCTTCGGCGCGGGGCAGCGGGTCTCCCAGATCACCTTCGGCGGCCGCGACTGGCGGCAGGCGCCGGACGCGGCGGAGCGGATGTTCGCCGTGTTCCCCGTCGTACGACAGCTCCATGAGCTGCTCTGGTACCTGAACGAGGCACTGGCCCTGCGCCCGGCGCGCTCCCTCCACGCCGAGCTCCGCCGGCTGCGGGACGAGACCGAAGGGCTCGCGGCGGGCAGGCCGGAAGAGCTGGCGGAACTGGCCGTGGCCGAGCACCGCCAGCAGGTCAACGGCCTGCTGCTGCGCACCAGCGAGCTGGTGCGGGCACAGGCGCCGGGCGGACGGAAGAAGAGCCGCCGGGGCGCGGATCTGATCGGAGCCCGGCTCAGCGGGGCGGATCTGCGGGGCGCGGAGCTGCGCGGCGCGTATCTGATCGCGGCCGATCTGCGGGGTGCGGATCTGCGGCAGGCCGACTTCATCGGGGCAGACCTGCGGGACGCGCAGCTCGCCGGGGCCGATCTGACCGACGCCTTCTTCCTCACCCAGATGCAGCTCAACGCGGCCCACGGCGACGACGCGACCCGGCTGCCCGCGGCACTGGCCCGGCCCGCGCACTGGACGGACCGCTGACCTGGATACTGGCCGCGCAGATGTGAGCAGATCCCGAGCGGTGGGGCAGCAGCGCATGAGGAGCGCCGACGTGCACGACAACAGTACGGACGACAGCGGCACGGACAGTGGCGCGGGCGAGGGCATGGGCGGTGGTACGGGTGATGAGGCCGACCGCGAATTCCTGGCCCTGGAGCGGGAACTGGCCGTCTTCCTCCGCCGGGCCCGGGCGTCCTCCGGCGAGATGGCGCGCGAGGTGCACCCCGAGCTGGAACCCGCCGCCTATGGGCTGCTCGTACGGCTGGAGGAGGCGGGGGAGCAGCGGGCCACCGAGCTGGCGGGCTACTTCGGCGTGGGCAAGGCCACGATGAGCCGGCAGCTGCGCGCCCTGGAACACCTCGGCCTGGTCACCCGCGAACCCGACCCCGCCGACGGCCGCGCCTCCCTCGTCCGGCTGACGGACGAGGGCCTGGACCGCTTCCGCCGGGTCCGGGACGCCCGCCGCGACCGCTATGTGCGCAAGCTCGCCGGCTGGGACCCCGGCGAGGTCGCAGAGCTGGCCCGCCTGCTGCACCAGCTCAACAAGCGCGCGGAAAGCTGACGCCCGAGCACCACGCGGAGCCGCCTTGCGCGGCCCACGCCGCGTCGCCCGGCCCGCGCCTCGTCACGCGGGTGCGCGTGACCGCGCGGCGGTCGTGTCGTACGGCCGAGGGTGGCGTGTCGTGTGGGGGCGCGTCGTTGGCGCCGGTCGCGGCAGCGTCGGGCTGTGCCCCGTCATGCGGGTACGTGCGGTTGGGCGGCGGCCGTGTCCGTACGCCGACGGGGGGCGTGTCATGCGGACCGCGCCGCGTCACGCGGGAACGCATCGCCGTGCGGCGGCCGTGTCCTACGTCAACGGCCGCGCGTCGCGCCGGGCCGTCGTCACCGCGGTCGCGCCGTCGCGCCGTCGCGCGTCTGCGCGGATCCGCCGGTTCGCGGCTACAGCTCCGCGATGGCCGCCGTCGCGTCGTCGTGGAGCTTCCAGCGGATGACCTGCGTGCGCTGCTCCGCCGCGGAGGTCTCCAGCGCCCGAACCCGGTCGATCAGGCCCTGCGGCCCCTCCTTCCGGAGCACGGCCATACACGCGCTCCAGTCGCCCTCCTGGAACATGTCGACCCAGCGGGACGCGCCGTCCGTCAGCGCCGCGACCGCCCGCACCCGCGCCCGCGGGGTGCTGCCGGTCACCGCGCGCTCCGCGACGGCGGGGTCGGCCGCGGCGGTGAAGAAGCCGCCCTCCGCGTTCCGCAGCGCGTCCGCCGAGGCGTGGGTGCGCAGGGCCTCGCGGGGCAGCCGGTCGAGCCGGTCGTCGAGCACCGCCCGCACCGCGCCGTCCGGGGCCTGCAGCAGCAGCGTCGAATCGGACAGCACCAGATGCTCCACGGGGTCCGCCGGGCCGCCCCAGCGCACCAGCACCGCGGTCGCCTGGGGCGTACGCACGTGAGAAAGGTCACAGGTTTGGCGGTGGGAGTCCGCGGTGCGCCGGATTGCCTCCGCCAGGATCGCGGTCAGCGTCAGATCCCGCCGTGAACCGGACAGTTCGACCAGCGCCCCGCCGAGCCGGGCCGTGAACCACGGCACGCCGTGTACACAGCCGTCTCCCCCCGCGGGCGGCGTCACGCCGTCCAGCAGCACCAGCGTGCCGCCCCGGCCAGTGGCGGGAAGGGCCGCAGAAGCCCAGTCCTCATTGGGGCGTTCGGGCGCGCCGGGGGAGGTGGCGAGTTCAAAGCGCATGATCTCAAGTCTGCACGAGTCGCGCAGCGGACCTTCATGACGCCTCCGCAGGGTCTGCCGGTTTGCGCCATTGGTCCATACCTGCAGGTCAGACGCTTGCCGCGGCTTCCCAAGGCCGGCTCGCCGGGAATGCGGGCGGGCATCTTTCCAAAGGTTACGCGGAAGATCCAGCCAACGTGCCGTACGGCCTCGATGCGGCCGCACGGGCGAGTTGTTCGCCAACTCCCGAGTGTTGTTCACTCGTTCAGGTGGCGGAGCGGCCGATGCGCGCCTCCCTCCCAAGTGCGCTGGAATGGTCGTCAACCGTGCCAGGGGTGGGATCTCGCGTGTGACCGGTCGTCATCTCTGCTTCATGGGTGGACGAGTCAAGCAGGATTGCGAGCACCGGTGCAGAAGAAGCGGCCTCAGGACAACGGCGGCAGGCCGGAGCCGGGCGTCACCCCGGACCAGGGCGGCACAAGCCCCGACGTCGCCGACGTCCCCGTCGGCCGTGGCCGCCACGTGCGCGTCCGCCGCCGTCTCGTCGCGGGCGTCGCCGTCATCACCCTCGCCGTCGCCGGGGCCGGCGCGCCCGGCGTCCTCGCCGCCGCCGACCGGCTGACCGAGTCCCAGCGGCTGGCCACCCTGGCCGCACTCAACCGCCAGGCCGTCACCCTGGCGCACTCCCTCGCGGACGAGCGGGACGACGTCACCGTGTACATCGCGGCCGGCCGCGAGGACCGGTCCGGCGAAGAGTCCGGTGACAACGGCGACAGCGGCGGCGAGCGGCAAAAGGCATCCGACGACCACCGCGCCCGCGTCGACCGGCAGATCGAGGAAATCCGCGGCGAACTCACCGGCGACCACGAGGAGCTGGGCCGCGAGCTGGCCGCCCTGACCTCCGTACGCCGCACCGCGCTCACCGGCAAGGGCTCCGCGGAGGACGCCCACCGGGCCTACACCCAGATCATCGCGGGCCTCCAGGCCCTCGCCGGCGAACTGGCCGACAAGACCCCTGCCCGCGCCGCCGAAACCCCCCGCGCGCCCGCCGCCCTCGGCCGGGCGGTCGAACAGGCCGGCGCCACCCGCGGACTGCTGCTCGCCGCGCTCGCCGTGCCCCGCGAGGAGAGCACCCCGACGCTCGACCCCGTCACCGGCCTGCCGGTGCAGAGCGACGAGCCCGACGCCGACGACCAGGCACGCGACGCGCTCAGCGCCGCCGCCCAGCAGGCCCGGGTCCGGGAGCTGGCCGCCCTCGCCGACTTCGACCAGGCCGCCGGAAAGGAGGCCCGTGACTCGCTCGCCGCGACCGTCAGCGGGCCGGAGGTCAAGGCCGCGGAGGGGCATCTCGCCCGTCTCGCCGGCCGGCCGGCGCTGAGCGAGACCGACCTGGAGACGAACCCCGAGGACGTCGCCGCCGCGCTCACCGCGCGCATCGAGCAGATGCGCGGCGTCGAGTCGTCCCTCGCCACCGACCAGGTCGAGCGGTTCGAGGAGCTGCGCGACGACGACGTCACCGCGCTGGAGCTGCGTATCGCGCTCCTCGGCGGGGTGATCGTCCTGACCGTCGGCGCATGCGCCGCCATCGCCCGGACGCTGACCCGCCCGCTCGCCGCGGTGCGCATCGGGGCCGCGCGGCTCGCCGACGCTCCCGCGCCCGAGACGGCAGAGCCGGTGCGCTTCACCGGCCGCAACGATGAATTCGCGCAGGTCGTACGGTCCCTGAACACCCTGCACGGCAAGCTGCGCGAGCTCTCCGCGCGCGTACGGCGGCTCGACGGCGAACAGGCCGCAGGCGTCGCGGAACGCGTCGACCTGGCCCGCGAGCGCGACGCCCTCACCGCCGAACTGGCCGCCGCCCGAGCCGAACTCCAGGAGCGCACCGGCGAGATCTCAGCCGAACTGCTCCGGCTGCGCCGCACCGTCAAGCACACCTTCGTCAATCTCTCGCTGCGCAACCTCGGGCTCGTCGACCGTCAGCTCTCCGTCATCGAGAAGCTGGAGGAGCGCGAGCAGGACCCCGAGCGGCTCGCCACCTTCTTCAAGCTCGACCACATGGCCACGGTCATGCGCCGCCACAGCGAGAACCTCCTCGTCCTGGCCGGGGCCGAACACGGCCACGGCCACCCGGGGCCGGTGCCGCTCGTCGATGTGCTGCGCGCCGCGGTCAGCGAGATCGAGCGTTACGAGCGGGTTGTCATCCAGTCCGTGCCCCCGCACACCCGGGTCGCCGGGTTCGCCGCGGACGATGTGAGCCATCTCGTCGCGGAACTGCTGGAGAACGCCACCTCCTTCTCCCCGCCCGACGCCGGCGTCGAGCTGTCGGGCTGGCTGCTGCAGAACGGCGAGGTCATGCTCTCCGTGCAGGACGCGGGCATCGGGATGACGCCCGCCCGCATGGAGGAGCTGAACGCGCGCCTGGCGGACCCGGAGCCGTACGAGAACGGGCCCGGCGACGACGAGGGCGAGGGGCTCGGCCTGCGGGTCGCCGCGCTGCTGGCCGCTCGGCACGGCGTACGGGTCCAGCTGCGCGAGCACAAGCAGGGGGGCATCACGGCGGTGGTCGTCCTTCCGCAGGCGCTGCTGCCTGAGGGACAGGCTCCGGTCGCCGCTGCCGCCCCCGCCGTGCAGCTGCCGGGTTCGCAGGCCGAGGCCAACTCCAATGCGCTGCCGACGAGTCCGCGCCGTGCCGTGGAGCCGCGGGACTCCAGGGAGGCGACGCACGAGCGGACGCCTGACCTGGTGGACCAGGAGACGGTGGAGATCCGGCTGCCGGAGCCCGCCCGCGCGCCGGAGCCCGTGTCGGAATCGGAGCCAGGATCGGAGCCGGAGCTGGCGCCGGGGCCGCTCGCGGAGGCCGACCCGGTGCCTGAGCCGGAGCCGGAGTCTTCGTATCGGCTCACGGACAAGGGACTGCCCAAGCGCGTCCCGCAGTCCGTCCAGACCGCCGCGGCCGACGCCGACCGGACCCAGAGCGTGGACGCGGAAGACCTCCGCCGCAGGCTCGGCGGCTTCCAGCAGGGTGCGAAGGACGGCCGCCGGGACGCCGCGGCCGAGATCGAAGCGAGCGCGGCGACAACCGCGACGACAACCACGGATGAGGCGCCAGAAGAAGAATCGGGGGACACAGTCGAGGAGGCACGCAGTTGACTGCGACCGGCACGTTCGCCCTGAGCAAGGAAGCCCGCAATCTGCACTGGTTGCTGGGCAATCTCGTCGAGGAGGTGCCAGGGGTGCGCTCCGTCGCCGTCGTCTCGTCCGACGGGCTCCTGCTGCTCTCCTCGGACCCCGGCGAGAACGCGGCCCCCGCCGCCCCCCGCCCCAAGGGCCCCAGGGGCTCCAGCGCGGACCTCGCCACCATCGTCTCCGGCCTCGCCAGCCTCACCGTCGGCGCGGCGAAGCTGATGGACGGCGGCCAGGTCAAACAGACCATGGTCGCCATGCAGGAGGGCAGCGTCTTCGTGATGTCCATCAGCGACGGCTCGCTGCTCGGCGTGCACGCGGCCCCCGACTGCGACATGAGCGTCGTCGCCTACCACATGGCGATGTTCGTCGGCCGGGCCGGCCATGTGCTCACCCCCGAACTCCGCAGCGAACTGCGCAAGTCCATGGCGGCCGGCCCCGGCCGCCATGGAGCCGGCCCCGGCCGCGCGGAGAGGGAGGCCGCTCGATGACGCCGACGCCCCTTCCCGGCCTTCCCGTGCGCGGCGCGGGCAGCCGCCCGGCCCGTGTCCGCCCGTACTCGCTCACCGGCGGCCGCACCCGCTTCGGCCATGTCCTGCTCGTCGAGACGTTCGTCGCCGCGCTCGACGCGCCGCCCGACCGCAAGGAACTCCCCAACGGCAGCCTCGCCACCCGCGTCATGCCCGAACTGCGCGCGATCGTCGAGCTGTGCCGCCGTATGCGTACCGTCGCCGAGATCTCAGCGCTGCTGAAGATGCCGCTGGGCGTCGTCCGGGTGCTGCTGAGCGACCTGGCCGACCAGGGAAAGATCCGTGTGTACGGGACCGGGCACGGGCCCGGCAGACCCGACCGCGCGCTGCTCGAAAGGGTGCTGAGTGGACTCCGCCGCCTCTGACACGCTCCCCGCCCGCTCCCACCCCGAGGCCGGCCCCCGCGACACAGCGGCGGCCGACGCCGACGGCCCGCGGCCGGACCGGCGCCCGCAGCCCGAAGACGGCGCGCAGGCCTGGCAGCTGGATCTGACCCGGGCCCCGACGGCGGCGAAGATCGTGGTCGCGGGCGGCTTCGGCGTCGGCAAGACCACCTTCGTCGGCTCGGTCTCGGAGATCACTCCGCTGCAGACCGAGGCGCTGATGACGCAGGCCAGCGAGGACACGGACGACCTGTCCGCGACGCCGGAGAAGCTGACCACCACGGTGGCCATGGACTTCGGCCGGATCACTCTGGACGAGGACCTGGTCCTGTATCTGTTCGGCACGCCAGGCCAGCAGCGCTTCTGGTTCATGTGGGACGACCTGGTGCGCGGCGCCATCGGCGCGGTCGTGATGGCCGACACCCGGCGGCTGTCGGACTGCTTCCCTGCGCTCGACTACTTCGAGAGCTGCGGACTGCCGTACGTGGTCGCCGTGAACCACTTCGAGGGGACCGCCTCCTACGAGGCGGAGGATGTGCGGGAGGCGCTGACCGTGCCGCCGCACGTACCGGTTCTGATCATGGATGCGCGCAAGCGGGTCACGGTGGTCGAGTCGCTGCTTGCGCTGGTCGCGCAGGCGCTGGACGCCACCCCCGAATAGCCCCACGCAGTGAAAGGGACGAGGGACAGGTCTATGCGGAAGATTCTGATAGTCGGGGCCGGGCAGTCCGGGCTGCAGCTCGCGCTGGGGCTGCAGGCACAGGGGTACGAGGTCACCCTGATGTCCAACCGCACCGCGGACGAGATCAGGACCGGTCGGGTCATGTCCACGCAGTGCATGTTCCACACGGCGCTGCAGCACGAGCGGGACCTCGGCCTCAACTTCTGGGAGTCCCAGGCCCCGAAGATCGAGGGCCTCGGCGTCTCCGTCGCCGGGCCGGAGGGCGCGCGGCCCATCGACTGGGTGGGGCGGCTGGACGGCTACGCCCAGTCCGTCGACCAGCGGGTCAAGATGGCCGGCTGGATGGAGACGTTCGCGCAGCGCGGCGGACAGCTGGTCAT
The DNA here is from genome assembly GCF_026420845.1 of Streptomyces sp. PR69. Lineage (GTDB taxonomy): Bacteria > Actinomycetota > Actinomycetes > Streptomycetales > Streptomycetaceae > Streptomyces. The sequence continues at coordinate 19,440 of NZ_JAOWCB010000020.1, forward strand.
CCACGGCGCGGCAGTCTCCGACCTGGACTACTTCTCCCGCACCTACGACCTGGTACTCGTCGCGGCGGGCAAGGGCGAACTGGTGTCGATGTTCGGCCGGGACGCGGAGCGCTCCCCGTACACCGAGCCCCAGCGCGCACTGGCCGTCGCCTATGTCCACGGCCTCGGCCCGCGGCCGGAACACCCCGGCTTCGACGCGGTGCGCTGCAATCTGGTGCCCGGCGTGGGCGAACTCTTCATCATGCCGACGCTGACGACGAGCGGGCGGGCCGACATCCTGTTCTGGGAGGGCATCCCCGGCGGGCCGCTGGACGTCTTCTCCGGCGTCAAGGACCCCGCCGAGCATCTGTCGCTCACCCTCAAGCTGATGGAGCGCTTCACCCCGTGGGAGCACGCACGGGCGACGAAGGCCGAACTGACCGACGCGAACGGCACCCTGGCCGGGCGGTACGCCCCGACCGTCCGCAACCCCGTCGGACGGCTGCCCGGAGGCGGCCTCGTCCTCGGCGTAGCCGATGTGGTCGTCGCCAACGACCCCATCACCGGCCAGGGCTCCAACTCGGCGTCCAAGTGCGCGGCCGCCTACCTCGCCGCCATCGTGGAGCGGGGCGAGGAGCCCTTCGACGAGGCCTGGATGCGGGCGACGTTCGACGCGTACTGGGACACCGCGCGGCACGTCACCAAGTGGACCAACGCCATGCTGGGCGCCCCGCCGGAGCACGTCCTCAACCTCATCGGCGCGGCGGGGGGCCTGCCGGCGGTCGCGGACCGGTTCGCGAACGGCTTCAACGACCCCGCGGACTTCGAGAACTACTTCTACGATCCGGAGAAGACGGAGGCGCTGCTGGAGGGGGCGGCGGCCCAGTAGGCGGCGGCCGGTGGGTCTTTCCCCCACCCCTCCCCCTACGCCCTGGGGGCGTGCGGGGACCCCCACTTCCCGTAACTGGGGCTGAAGCCCCAGAACCCGTGCGGGGGCTCCGCCCCCGGACCCCCGCGCCTCAATCGCCGGCGAGGCTGGACATGCGCTTCCAACGCCAGGCGGGCTGGGATTTGGCGCAGCCAAATTAAGCCCGTTGGGGGCACCTCCGTGGGGGTACCCCCGGACGGAGTCTGGGGGAGGAGTCTGGGGGAGGTAGCTGGGGGAGTTTGCGGACACGGCCTTCAGGCCGTACCGGGGGCGGCGGCGCGAAGCTGCCGCCTGCCAGAGGGGGGGGCCGCGGGGCGCCAGCCCCGCAGCCCCTCCTCCGAAGGGGGGTCTGGGGGCGGAGCCCCCAGTTCCTGGAAATGGGGGGTCCCCCTACGCCTGGGAGGGCGTGGTGGACCCACCCCGAAACCACCCTGAAACCAGGGGCTCCGCCCCAATCGCCGGTCGCCCCGGTGCCTGCCGGGGCGGGGCGGCACGGGCCCGCGCGGAGGGCCGGGCAGGTCGGGGGTGCGGGGGCGGAGCCCCCGCTTGGTGGGCGGGTGGGTGGGGGGAAGGCACCGTGCGCGGTACGGTCACGCCGGGTTGAACCCCGCATCCGGCCCCGCCATCGCATCAGCCGGAAGCTCCGGCCGCGTGAACGCCTCCCGCGCCGGTTCGCCCGGGTCCGGGCGCACCGCGCCCAGCAGCGGGTTGGCCGCCAGGGGCGAGACCTTGACGCGCGTGCCCGGCCGCGGGGCCTGGATCACCAGGCCGTCGCCCAGGTACAGCGCGACATGCGTGGCGCCGGGAAAGTACACGACCAGATCCCCCGGCCGCAGCGCCTCCAGCGGCACCCTCGGCAGCGTACGCCACTGCTCCTGCGACGTCCGGGGGATCTCCCGCCCCGCCGCCTCCCACGCCTGCGACGTCAGCCCCGAGCAGTCGTAGGCGTGAGGCCCCTGTGCCCCCCACTCGTACGGCTTGCCGATCTGGTCCACCGCATACCGCAGCGCCTCGCCGCCGCCCTCGGACGGCGTGCGCTCCCCGTCCAGCACGCCGGACGCCATCAGCTCCGCCTGCGCCGACTCGGTTCCCGACCGCTCGCCCTCCAGCGCCGCCAGCGCGGTGAGCTCCTCCGCCGAGAGGGCGGCGAGCCGCTCCTCGACGTCCTTCAGCCGCGTCGCCGCCTCTTCCTGCGCCTCCTTGCGTTCCGCCTCCAGGACCTGCTCCCGGTCCAGTGCCTTGCGGGCCGCCGCGGCAAGTGTCTTCGCCCGGTCCGCGCCCGCCTCCAGCCGCTTCATCGCGGCCATCCGGTTCCGTGCGGCACGGTCCATCAGATGGCCCTGGTCCAGTGCCGACTGCGGATGGCGGGCCAGCAGGAGCCGGAGATACGACGACAGCTCGGAGCCGCCCTGGTACTGCGCCCGCGCCAGCCGTCCCGCCTCGTCCCGGCTCGCCGCGTACGCGTTGCGGGCCTTGGCCAGCGCGCGGTCCAGCCGCGCGGTCTCGGCCTGCTGCGTGCGCAGCTGTACGGAGGTGTCCCGATAGGTCCCGGTCGCCTCCTCGGCTTGTCGGTACAGCGACTGAAGCTCCGTCAGCAGCTCGGCGACGGACTCCGGGGGGTCGGCCGCCGCCGGCGGAGGCGGAGCCCACGCCAGGGACAGCGCCAGCGCACCCAGGACACTCAGCGACCGCCGCACTCCGCAGACTGACACCTCATCACCTCCGTTGCGGGGAACCGACGAGGCCGATCATCGGACCGGTCAGGCCCGTGCGCCGCTCCGGTGGGCGATTCGGGGCAATCAGGTCACTCGTCCGCGCGGGACGCGTCCGCCGGCGGGGCCTTCGGCTTTGACCACGGCCACTTCAGCTCGCGCCGTTCCCGGCCGCCGGGTGCGTATTCGTACTGCCAGCCGCGCTGGAGCCCCAGCCGTTTGCTGTAGCCCGCGGGCACGCGCTTGTACGCGTACACCGTGGGCGGCCCGCCCGCGTCGTCCGGCACGGGCACCTGGTACCACTTCGGCGGATGTCCCGTGGGCCCGACCAGCACGGGCAGCACGCGGCCGTCCAGCGGCCCGCCGACGAAGGGGGTGTTCTCGCTCTTCACCGCACCAGTCTCACAGCAAGTGCGCTGCTTCACTGACCACCGGCAGCACACCGCGCGCCAGCCGTCCCACAGGGCCGTCCGGGCGCTCCAGCGCCAGCAGGCCGCGCACGGCCCGGGCCGTCTCCGGGTCCGTCGCCGCCGTGGCCGTGAGCAGGGCGACGAGATGGTCGACGAGCCAGTCCCGCAGTTGCTCGGCGGGTGGCTGCTTGCCCTCGTCGAGCCAGATCAGCGACGCCGCCTCGACCGCCGCGATCCAGGTGCGCACCAGCATCGCCAGCCGTGGGCCGGGCCGCTCGGCGCCCAGGTGTATCAGGATCTGCTCGGCCGCCTCGCGCCGCACCTCATCGACGATCGCGGTCGCCCGGGAGGTCTCGGCGACGCTCCCGCCGCGCAGCAGCGCGCTGAATCCGGCGTCGTGCTCGTCGACGAAGTCGAGATAGCGGTCGAGCACCCTCGCCAGCCGTTCGGTCGGCGGCCCGGACTGCGGCTCCGCGAAGCAGATCTCCAGCTCGTCGGCGGCGGAGCGCAGCGCCGTCTCGTACAGCTGCTGCTTGCCGCCCGGGAAGTACCGGTAGACGAGTGGCCGCGAGACCCCGGCCGCCTCGGCCACATCGTCGAGTGAGATGTCGTCCGGCGCCCGGTGCGCGAAGAGGTTCAGCGCCGCGTCGAGCAGCTGGGTGCGGCGCTCCTCGACGCTGAGCCGCCGGTACGCGCGGGACGGCGCGGGGGCCTGGGCCGCGGCCTTGGCCGGAACGCGAGCGGGACTGGTCATGGCGGCAGCGTAGCCCCGTACCGTGTGCGCCCGGCAGTCGAGCACCCACCCGTCGGCCACTGCCCGTCGGCCGCCACCCGTCGGCCGCCACCCGTCGGCCACTGCCCGACGGCCACCGGTCGCCACCCCTACGCCAGCAGCCCGGAGCTCTTCCAGAGCCTGCGGCCCAGGCCGTTCAGCACTCCGACGTCGTCGAGGAAGTCGGTCAGCCGCTTCGCCCCGGTCTGCATGACCTCCCTGCGGTGCCCGCTGGCCCTGACCTGCGCGACGGCCTCCCTGCGGTCCAGGCCTACGTTCTCGTACACCTGGGGGTTGACGAAGCAGACGGAGAAGACGCGCGCCGCCTCCCCACAGCTGACCTGGGTCAGATGCCGCTCCCAGCGGGGGGCGGTGACCATCTGGCGGCGCAGCTCCTCGCGCGCGTACCGCACATGGCGCGCCTCCTCCACCACATGGATCCGGGTGACGCCGCGCACCAGGGTCTGGATGCGGTCGTCCGGGAAGGTGAGCCGCTGCATCCAGTCGAGGATCTCCTCGCCGAGCAGCGTGGCCGCGAACGAACCGGGGGTCGTCGAGATGGTCTTCAGCACGCGCGCGAGGTTGTGGTAGAGCCGCGGCACGGGGTAGGCGGGCGCCCCGCTCTTCTGGATCATCCGGGCGAACATCATCGAGTGCCGGCACTCGTCCGCGATCTCGGTCAGAGCATAACGGACGTGATTGCTGGTCACGGGCTTGTCGTAGATATGGCGCACCAGCAGCTGCATCAGGATGATCTCAAACCAGATGCCGAGCGAGGCGAGTGACGCCGCCTCGTGCTTCGACAGCTCGATCCGCTGTTCCTCGGACATCCGGTGCCACAGCGGGGTGCCGTAGAGGGAGAGCAGCTCAGGCGGCCAGAACCACTGGCCGTCCTCCAGCGGCGCGTCCCAGTCGAGTTCCTTGTCGGGGTCGAAGGAGTGCTTCGCGGAGGATTCGAGCAGGCGCGCGGCGACCTGCTCGCGGTCCCGCAGCGGGCCGAGGGCGTCGCGGAGGACCTGTATGCCGCGATCGGTCACGGTCGGCGTGGTCGGGGTGGTCGGCGTGGAGGTCATGGGGTTATGAGACTGCTTGTCAGCAAGACCGTCAATCCCCTGCGCGCCACTTGTTGACGAACCGTCTATCAGCGTGTGAGTCTGCCAACAGTCCACTGTTGTACGTGTGCATGGGTCATCAGTACGGGTCATCAGACGAAGGAGCCGTCCGTGACAGCGTCGGCAGAACCCGCCCCGACCTCCCGGTCCGCCCCGTCCGCCCCGTCCGCCCCGTCTTCTTCGTATCGGCATTACGTCCGTGCTCCCGGGGACCCCCTCTGGGAGATCCCGGCATCGGGCGCCGCGCGCTTCAACTGGGAGTACGGAGACGGGCGCGAGCGCCTCCTCGCGCTGTACCAGAAGGGCAAGGACAAGCAGTGGGACGGCGTCAAGCGGATCGACTGGGAGCTGGAGGTCGATCCGCACAATCCGCTCGGCACCCCCGACGAGGCGATGACGCTCTACGGCTCGCGTCACTGGTCCAAGCTGACGGAGCGGGACAAGGGCGAGCTGCGCCGCCATTACTGCTCCTGGCAGTTCAGCCAGTTTCTGCACGGGGAGCAGGGCGCGATGGTGTGCGCGGCGCGGATCGTGGAGTCGGTGCCGGACCTCGACGCCAAGTTCTACTCCGCGACCCAGACCATGGACGAGGCCCGGCACGCCGAGATCTACGCCCGCTTTCTGCACGAGAAGATCGGACTGCTGTACCCGATCAACGACAATCTCCAGGGGCTGCTCGGCGACACCCTGCGCGACTCCCGCTGGGATATGCCGTACCTGGGCATGCAGGTGCTGATCGAGGGGCTCGCACTGGCCGCCTTCGGCATGATCCGCGACACCACGAACCGGCCGCTGCCCAAGCAGATCCTCGCGTATGTGATGCAGGACGAGGCCCGGCATGTCGCCTTCGGGCGGATGGCGCTGCGCGACTACTACCGGCAGCTCGGCGATGCGGAGCTGCGGGAGCGCGAGGAGTTCGTCATCGAGGGCTGCTATCTGATGCGGGACCGGCTCCGCGGGGTCGAGGTCCTGGAGAACTTCGGCATCCCGAAGCAGGAGGCGGCGGAGCTGTCGGAGCGCTCGGAGTATCTCCAGCTCTTCCGGAAGCTGCTGTTCAGCCGGATCGTGCCCTGTGTGAAGGACATCGGGCTGTGGGGTGAGCGGCTGCAGAAGGCCTATGTCGACATGGGCGTCTTCGACCTGGGCGACGCCAGCCTGGACCAGCTGATGACCCAGGACGAGGAGATCGCCGACCGCCTCGACGAGGAACGCTTCGCCGCGGAGGAGCGGGACCGCGTTCAGGAGGTCCGGGACACGATCGCGGAGGCGGCGGGCAGCTCGGGCGGTGCGGACGGCACGGACGGGAACGGGGCCGTCTGAACGCGTCCCCGTCAATGCGAGCGCGTCGTTCGCTCGTGCGAGGGGTGCTGAGCTGTATTCCCTGGGTACGCTGGCAGTGTCAGTCAGACTCCGTCGCATGGGAGCAACCATGAGCGCCGTACGCGACTACGGGCTGGATGAGGACCACAAGTGGCCTGTCCCGCCGGAAGGCGGCTGGACGGCGGACGATCTCGACAGGCTTCCCAATCTTCCTCCGCACACGGAGCTGATCGACGGGAGCCTCGTCTTTATGAGTCCTCAGACGTACTTCCACATGGCGGCCATGCGCCTGTTGGAGAACGCCCTGCTGAGGCAGGTGCCTGAGGATCTCGAAGTGATCCGCGAGATGACCATAAAGCTGAGCAAGCGGGACCGGCCTGAGCCCGATCTGATGGTGGTGCCGTTCAGCGCCCTGACCGATGTGAAGCAGACCTGGTACGCCCCCGAGGACATCCTCCTCGCAGTGGAGATCGTCTCCGAGGACTCCGAAGAGCGTGACAGCGAGACCAAGCCCCGCAAGTACGCGCTGTACGGCATCCGGCACTACTGGCGGGTGGAGGAGGAGGACGGCGAGCCCGTCGTCTACGCCTTCGAACTCGACCGCCGCACCGGCGCGTACATGCCCGCTGGCGTCTTCCGCAAGCAGCTCAGGCTGGACCGCCCGTTCCCGCTGGAGATCGACCTCACCTCCCTTCGCAGGCCCAGGCCCCGGAAGACCGACTGATCAGCCCTTGAGCGCCGCCTCCAGCACCTTCCGGGCGATGGGGGCGGCGATCCTGTCGCCGCTGATGTCCTCGCGGTAGGCCGAGGCGTCCTCGACCACCACCGCGACCGCCACCGCCGGCCGGGCCGCGCCGTCCGCCTGGGCCCAGGCGATGAACCACGCGTACGGGGTGCCCGCATTGCCCACGCCATGCTGGGCCGTGCCCGTCTTGCCGCCCACCGTCGCGCCCTCGATCGCCGCGTTGTGGCCGGTGCCCTCCTCCACCACGGTCACCATCAGCCGCCGCATGACCTGCGCCGTCGCGGGGCTCATGGCCGTCCGGTAAGCGCTTGGACCGGTGCGGTGCGCGGCGCGGAAGACGAGGTCGCCGTCCGCCTCCGTCACCCGGTCCACCAGATAAGGGCGCATCACCTCGCCGCCGTTGGCGACCGCAGCGGCGACCATGGCCATCTGCAGCGGCGTTGCCCTGGTGTCGAACTGCCCGATGGCGGACAGCGCGAGCTGGTCCTCCGTCATATCCGTGTCAAAGTTCGACCGCGCGACCTGCGAGGGGATGCGCAGCGCGCCGTCGTTGAAACCGAACGCCGCCACCGCGTCCAGCATCCCCGCCAGCCCCACCCGCACCCCGAGTTCCGCCATGACCGTGTTGCACGACCACTGGACCGCATAGGCGAGCGAGGCGTCCTCGCAGCCCACCGCCTCGTTGGGGAGCACGGTCGCCGTGCCGGGCAGCGTATACGGCTCCGGGGTGCGGGTCGGGGCCTCGGCGTCGGTCACCACACCCGCCTCCAGCGCCGCGGCGGCCGTGACGACCTTGAAGGTCGAGCCGGGCGGATATGTCTGCCGGATCGCCCGGTTGAGCATCGGCTCGGCGTCGTCCGCGGTCAGCTCCGCCCAGGCGTCACGGACCTTCGTCCCCGTGCCGGACAGCGCCCCGGGGTCGTACGAGGGACTGCTCACCAGCGCCAGGATGCGGCCCGTCGCCGGTTCCAGCGCGGCCACCGCGCCCCGCCGCCCGTCGAGGCCCTCGAAGGCGGCCCGCTGCATCGAAGGACTGATGGCGGTGACGACGTTCCCGCCGGGCGGGCGGGAGCGGCTGATGTCGCCGAGGAAGGGCAGTGGGGCGAGGGCCGGGTCCGTGCCGGACAGCAGTGCGTCCTCCGCCTCCTCCAGGAGCGAGGTGCCGTACGTCTGCGAGGCGTACCCGGTCACCGGGGCGTACAGCGGCCCGTCCGCGTAGGTGCGTTCGAAGCGGAGCTGCTCCCCGGTGTCCTCGGAGCCGGTCACGGGCTTTCCGCCGGCCAGGATGTCGCCGCGCGGCTGCGCATAGCGGGAGATCGCCGGGCGTCGGTTGGCCGGGTTGGAGTCAAGGGCGTCCGCTTCGATCACCTGCACCCGGACGGCGTTGGCCAGCAGGGCGAGAAGCAGCAGCAGAAGCAGCGCGGCGGCGCGCCGGATACAGGGGATCACCGGCTCTCCTCGGCGGCGGCGGTGGGCGGCGTCGGCGCGGCAAGGCCGCCCTGCGCCATGGGTTCGGGGTCTGGCACGGCTTCGGGGTCTGGCACGGCTTCGGGGTCCGGCGCGCGGGCCGAGTCGCTGACCCGGATCAGCAGCGCCACGATGATCCAGTTGGTGACGACGGACGAACCGCCCTGCGCGAGGAACGGCATCGCCATGCCGGTCAGCGGAATCAGCCCCATCACCCCGCCCGCGATGACGAACACCTGGAGCGCCAGGATCGAGGAGCACCCGACGGCGAGCAGCCGTCCGAAGCAGTCACGCAGGGCGAGCCCGGCGCCATAGCCGCGGGCCGTCATCAGGGCGTACAGCAGAAAGATCGCCGTCAGCCCGGCGAGCCCGAGCTCCTCGCCCGCCGTGGCCAGGATGAAGTCCGACTTGGCGGCGAAGCCGATGAGGGGGGAGTGGCCCAGACCGAGGCCCGTGCCCAGCATGCCGCCCGCCGCGAAGGAGAACAGCGACTGGGCGAGCTGGCCGGGCCCGCGGCCCGCCGCGATGCTGGCGAAGGGGTCCAGCCAGTCCTCCACCCGGCCGTGCACATGCGGCTCCAGCGTGCCGACCGCGAACGCCCCCGCCCCGGCCAGCAGCAGCCCCGCCGCCACCCAGCCGGTGCGCCCGGTCGCCACATAGAGCATGATCACGAAGAGTCCGAAGAAGAGCAGCGAGGTGCCCAGATCGCGCTCCAGGATCAGCACCCCGACGCTCAGCAGCCAGATCGCCGCCAGCGGGCCGAGGACCCGTCCGACGGGGAGCTGCAGCCGCCAGACGCGGCGGCCGGTGCAGGCGAGCGCCTGGCGGTTGGCCGCCAGATACGCGGCGAAGAAGACGGCGAGCAGGATCTTGGCGAACTCGCCGGGCTGGAAGGACAGCCCGCCGATGCGGATCCAGATCCTCGCCCCGTTCACGGCGGGGAAGAAGATCGGCACGGTCAGCAGGGCGAGGGCTGCGACGACAAAGAGATAGGCGTACCGCTGGAGCACCCGGTGGTCGCGCAGCAGGACGACGACCACGATGAACAGCGTCACGCCGAGCGTGGACCACACCAGCTGGGCGGGGGCGGCCCGCTCCCCGGGCGTGGAGAGGTCGAGCCGGTAGATCAGCACCAGGCCCAGGCCGTTGAGGAGGACCGCGATGGGCAGCAGCAGCGGATCGGCCCAGCGGGCGCGCAGCCGTACGGCGAGATGGGCGAGGAGCGCCAGCACGCCGAGGCCCGCGCCATATCCGGCGACGTCGGGCGGCACCCGGTGGTCTCTGGCCAGCCCCACGGTGACATAGCCGCAGACGCAGATGAGGACGGCGCAGACGAGGAGGCTCAGTTCGACGCCCCGGCGGCCCCGGCGTGTGACCGTCGCTGTGGTCATGCCGGGCAACGTAGCAACTATGTGCGTTATGTCCGGTTATATCTGGCTGGTCGGCTCAGCGTGCCGGTGCGCCGGGCGTGTGCGTCAGCCCCCGTCCGTGCCGGTCCCCGTGCCGGTCCCCGTGCCGGTCCCCGTGCCGGTCCCCGTGCCGGTCCCCGTGCCGGTCCCCGTGCCGGTCCCCGTGCCGGTCCCCGTGCCGGTCCCCGTGCCGGTCCCCGTGCCGTACGCCGTGCCGCCGGAGTGGCCGTCGGCGGACCCTCTGCCGTCCGCGGCGCCCTGGCCGCTGACATCGTTGCCGTCGGCATCGGGCCCGTCGGCGTCGAGCCGTACGTACTCGGGCAGCACAAGGCGTGCCACCGCGCCGCCCTCCGGCGCATTGGCGAAGGTCAGCTCCGCGCCGATCACCGCGGCCTGGCCCGCCGCGATGGTCAGCCCGAGGCCATGTCCCTTGCCGCCGCCCTCGGTGCGGAACCGCTGCGGGCCGTGCTCCACCAGATACCGGGGATAGCCCGGCCCGCTGTCGCTGACCGTCACCGCCGGGCCGTCGACGGTCAGCGTCACCGGCGGCCGGCCGTGCTTGTGGGCGTTGCCGATCAGGTTGCCGAGCACCCGCTCCAGTCGCCGTCTGTCGGTCTCCACGGTCGTCTCGCGCACGACCCTCATCTGGGTGTCCGTGCCGGAGGCCCGCACCACGCGCTCCGCCAGCGGCGCGAGTTCGTATACGTCCAGGTCCACGGTTTCGCCGCCCGCGTCCAGCCGGGAGATCTCCAGCAGGTCCTCTGTCAGCGACCGCATGGCCCGCACCCGGTCGCGGACCAGCTCCGCCGGACGTCCCTCCGGCAGCAGCTCGGCGGCTGCCGACAGTCCGGTCAGCGGGGTCCGCAGTTCATGCGCCACATCGGCGGTGAAGCGCTGTTCGCTCTGGAGCTTGCGCTGGAGCGAGGAGGCCATCGTGTCCAGCGCGCCGGAGACGGTGGCCACCTCGTCCTTGGAGCGTGCCGGGTCCTCGGTGCGCGGGTCGTTCACCCGGGCGTCCAGATCGCCCGCGCTGATCCGCCGCGCCACCTGCGCGGTCAGATGCAGCCGGCGCGTGACGCGGGTGACGGCGAACGCCCCGACCAGCAGCGTCGCCCCGATCGCCAGCACCGAGGAACCCACGATGGCCTGATCGAGACCGCTGATCGTTTCGGCGGCGAGGGTGTAGTCGACACGGGCGGCGAGCGCCCGTCCGTCGGCCGGCCCGGCCGCCCACATGGCGGGGCTGCCGTCGTGGTCGGCGACCAGCGTGCCGCGTTCGCCGCGCAGCGCCAGCGCGCGCAGCGAGGCGGGCAGTCCGGGCGGGTCCACCGCCGCGTACGGGGGCATCGGCTCGCCCGCGACATACGCGCGAGTCGCCTGCTCCAGCCGGGACAGCGCCTCCGTCCTCGCCTGGTCGACCGTCTGACGGGTCACCGACACATGGACCAGCGCGCCGAGCAGGGCGGCCAGCGCACAGCACATGACGGTGATGAAGACCGCGGCCTTCCAGGTCAGCGTCGCGGTCCAGGCGGGCAGCCGCGGCCGTCTCATGGCGTGCCCGCCGCGCCGCCGGGGGAAGCCCCGGAGGCAGTCCCGGGCGTGGCCCCGGGCGTGGCCTCGGGCGTGGTCTCAGGCGTGCTCCCGGGAGCGGGGGAGCCGGCAGGGCCGGCGGCGTCGTCCGGCGGGGTGGGGGCGGACGGCTTGACCCGTACGATCTCGTCGCGCGTCGGCAGCATCGCCTGCTGCTGGTCGTCCCAGGACCAGTGCGTGCGGTACTCGTATCCGGGGATGCCCGCGGAGACCGACCGCAGGATCACGTCCCGGTCCGCCAGCTCCACGCTCACCAGCTGGTCGGAGGTGGACATGATCCGGATCAGCGTGCCGTTCTGCGGCATATAGCAGCGCACCACGGTCTGCTGCTCGGGCATCGTGATGCCCACGATCAGCTCTTCCTTGCCGTCCCCGGTGAGATCGCGGTAGTAGGCGGGCTCCAGCACGGGGCAGGACTCGGGCTTCTCCGTGCACGCCGCGATCTGCTGTGCCGTTTCCTCGTACAGCCCGTCCGCGCCCGAATACTGCTCCGGGTGCGCCCGGATCTCCGCCTGCACGACCGCCACCGGGTCGACGCGCCGTACGTCGTCGCCGGGCACGGAGACGCCCGGCACCCGCTCGGTCTCGCCCTCGCCGAAGTCGTACGGGGGAGAGGTGACGGGCGGCAGATCGGGCCAGAGGCGCACCGGGCCGACGGCGGTCGGGGTGGGGCCCGCGCTCTCGATCCCGCCCGCATCGCCGCAGCCGGACAGCGCAGCGGACAGCACGGCGGCCGCGGCCGCAGCCAGCAGTGCGGCGCAGGCCGTGCGGTGCGAGCTCGGGCTCAACGTACTCCTAGCGGGCGGCGGACGGGGCGGCGTGACGGCCGGCGGCGAACCGGACGATGATCAGCCTACGCATCAACCTTATTTTGCGGGAAGTCCCATTTTGTCCAATGGGGTCGGCTTCCTCAGTCGTCCGTTCGGCCTCGGCGCATCATCGCAAAGCCCAGCCCGGCCGCGCCGACCGCGGCCAGTCCGCCTCCTGCCGCGATCATGGTCGCAGTGTCCCGCCCGGCGGAGATTCCCGCCACGCCCGCGTGGGCGTCCGTCGCCGCACCCGTGTCCGGCGTCCCGGCGCTGCCGCCCCGCCCGTCGTCGCCGTACGCGCCGTCGCTGACGGACACCACCGTGACCGGCGCGGCCTCGGGGGCCGGTCCCGCCAGGTCCCCGGGCTGCGCGACGTCCGCGGCGAAGGCGCAGACCGGCGCCGCCAGGGCCCCGCCGAGGGCGACGCTCACAACGGCGGTGCGGACGAGGCTGCGGCGGCGGACGGGGTGCACGGCGGATCCTCAACTTCTCTGTGCGGAGCAGATGACAGTAAAGAAGCTAAGTGTCAGCCATTGCGGAGCTTCGACAGGTTTGTAACAGCCCTGCATAAGACCTCGCGCAATCCGGTCACCGCTGCTTGTCCCCGGCGTCGTCGCCTCCGTCGCCTCCGTCACCGCCGCGCCCCCGCTCGCGACGCCGCGCGTCAGCCACTGCTCAGTGCGCGCCGGCACAGCGCCAGCAGCTTCTCGTCCGCGAAGATGTCATGGCTGCCGTACCCGCCGTCCAGCGCGTTATGACGGCGTACGGCGGTGAGTTCGGCGAGCAGCAGCCGCTGCACGCCCCGGGCACGCAGCTCAGCCAGACACTCCGCGATCGGCACCCGCGTGTGCGGCATCTCGTCCCAGGCGGTCAGCAGCACCGGCCAGGCACGCTCCCGGTCCCCGGTCACCCGCCACAGGGCCTGTGCCGCGTCCACCCTGATCCCCGGTTCTGGCGAGCGGAGCAGCAGGCCCAGCTCTCCGGCGGCCTCCGCGGCGGCCGGCCCCAGCGTGCCCAGCGCGGCCGCGGCGGAGCGCAGGGCCAGCGGCTGGGATGCCTCCAGCGCCGTCCGCAGCGCGCCCAGTGCGGCCCCGGCGTCGTGCTCGACGGCCCACACGGCCTGGGCCGCAAGCGCGGCCAGGGAGGGGGAGGGGTCGCGCAGCAGCTGGTGCAGCTCGGGGGCGGCCTCCTCGGCGGCGGGCCCGAAGGCGGTCAGCGCCCGCAGCGCGCACTCGACCACCCACTCCCTGCGATGCTCGGGCGCGCCCCGCAGCACCCGCAGCACCTCGGGCAGCGCGTCGGCGGCGCGCAGCGCGGTGACAGCGTGCAGCAGCGGGGCGGCGCGGTCGTACAGCCGGTCGTCCAGCGGCAGCGCGCCCAGCCGGGCGCGCAGCGCGGGCACCAGCGGACCGGCGGCCGCGCCCAGATGGCCCAGCGCATGGCCGAGGCCCTGCGGGGGCTCGGCCAGCTCCAGCAGCCTGGCGAGCGGGTGCGCCGCGCGCCGGTCGCCGGTGCGGGCGAGCGCGGTGAGCGCGCCGCCGAGCGCCACGGGGCCGCCGGGCCAGCTCCGCAGCCATCCGGCGGGATCGGCGGCGACCCGGTCCGCGAGCGCGTCGGCGGCCGGCGCGGCGAGTGAGAACAGCTCGGCCAGTGTGTCCACGGCCGCTTCGGCGAGCCGCGGCTCCGGGTCGGCCAGCTGCTCCCCGATCAGGCCGACCAGTTCGTCGTACGCGCCGCGCCAGGTGCGCAGCAAGGCGCTGCTCATCCGCACGGCGTCGATCCGCTGCCCCCAGTCGGGGCTGCACAGCTGGTCGGCCAGGAGCGCGATGCGGTCGTCCACCCGGTCGCCGAGGCCGGCGTGGAGCATGCGCAGCAGATTCGCGGTCCAGGGCGGCGCGCCGCGGCCGGCCGTGTCCGCGGCGCGCGCCTGCCGCAGCCCGCTCAGCAGGGTGGGCGGCGAAGTGGGGCGCTCGTCGGGCGCCTGCGCCCCCGGCCGCTCGGGTCTTTCCTGCGGCCGCCCCTCGACCGGTGAGCGCCGCTCCTGCGCGGCGCTCCGCCCGTGTGGGCCGGGTCGCTCGCATGCGCTGGACCGGTCCTGTGGGCGGGACCGCTCGTGCGCGGCGCTGCGGTCGTGCGGGCCGGATTGCTCGGGTGGTCCGGGACGCTCGTGCGGCCTGGGACGCTTGGGTGTGGCGGACCGGTCTGATGGGGCAGGCCGCTTGGGTGCGGCGGACCGGTCTGATGGGGCAAGCCGCTCGGGTGCGGCGGACCGGTCTGATGCGGCAGTCCGCTCGGGCGCGGCGGACCGTTCCGCTACGGACGACCGCTCGGCGGACGGCGAAGGAGTCCGCTCGGCCACGGGGACGGCGATCACCACCGGGTCGGCGCGCAGCTCGCGCAGCAGGCTGGTCACACACGGCACGACGGTGTGCGGCAGCGCCTCGGGCGCACAGCGGGCGAGCTGTGCGAGCGCGGCCAGCCGCAGCCCCGCGTCGTATGCCACCCGGGTCAGTCCGGAGAGCCAGTCCACCACCTCAGCGGCCAGCTCCCCATGGCGCAGCGCGATCCGCCCGCCGGCCTCGACGCAGGCGAACCGCACCTCCGCGTCCGGCTCCACGGCCAGCCGGGTGCGCAGCAGCGACAGCACCCTCGCGGGGTCGGGGTGCAGGGTGGCCAGGGCCACCGGGACGGCGAGCCGCACGCCCCTGTCGTCGGCGTCAAGCAGGCCGAGGAAGACATCCGCGCCCGCGGTGACGGCGGAGGCAGCCATCGCGTAGTTCGCCGCGCACTCGAACTCCTCGTCCTCCGGGTCCAGTTCGTCGTCTCCGTCTAAGTCGATGCCGCCGATGCTGGTGAGCAGCTCGATGACGCCGCCGCGGTCCGGAACGGCGTCCGCCGCGGCGAGTTCGAGCAGAAAGGGGATGCACGCCAGCGTCGAGTCGTACACATCCCCCTGGTGGTGCACGGCGCCGTACATCCCGTCGAGCGCTTTCTCCCGCTCGGCGGGGTCGGCCGAGGCGAGTCCGCGCAGCAGCTCCGGCACATCGTCGGCCGGGCCGTACGCATGCTTCAGTGAGGCCCAGTCGACCTCGTCGATTCCCCCGAACACGCTTGCCCCCTCCCAAGAACCTTGCGCTTGGGGAGAGTGTGCACCAACGCTCCGACATCGCGCGGATATTGCCCCGATGGCGTCGCGCCTGTTCCATGGTCGGGGGTGATGGGGTATGGACCCGCTCAAGCGCACGACGGGGCGGCCGGGCGGCGGCCGGCTGCGGGTGACGCCGTCGGGCGCGGGCGGCCTTGACCGGCTCTATGTGACGCTGCCGGACGGCGACGTCGTCGCCTGGTACGACCGGGCGGGCAATCGCGTCAGCCTGGTGTCGGACCGCAGACGGGACGCGGTGCTCCAGGCCCTGGCGCCGTATCTCGCGGGCGAGGTGAGCATCGGCCCGCCGCCCGTGCCCACCGCCGCGGACCTCGCCCGGCTGGCCCTCCACCCCGACGACGACCTCGCCCCCAACCGCCCGGGAGAGGCGCTGTACCCGGATTCCGACGCCGGACATGCCGGTGCGGCCGCCGTCGACGGCACCGAATCCCCAACAGAAGTCGACCGAATTCGATCGGTGATGACCGTACGGATGACAGGGGGTCACCCGATCCGGTCGTGGCGCTCACGGCGGGACCCGCGGCGCGGCGAACTCGCCGCCCAGGAACAGGTGGGCGGCGCGCTCGACCGGCTGACGGACGCGGGATGGCGGATTCTGCACTCCGTGCCGCTGCCCGGCGCGGACCGCGTCGACCATCTGGCCGTGGGGCCCGGCGGCGTGCTGGCGGTGCACACCGTCCGGGCCCGCCGCGCCCGGGTCCGGGTCGACGACCCGTACGTGCGCACGGCCCGCGGCCGCCCCGACCCGCTGCTGCGGCTCACCCGCCGCCGCGCCACACGCGCGGCCAACGCCCTGACGACCCCCGTCCGCCCGGTCCTCGCCGTGGTGGGCGCGGCCCGGCTGGACGTGGTGCGCCTCGCGCCGTCCGACGTACGGATCATGAGGGACTGCGAGCTGCCGGGCCTGGCGCGGATGGGTGGGGTGCTGAAGCCGGCGGACGTCGAGGCGGTGTATGCGGTGGCGCGTGACCGGCGGACGTGGTTGCGGGTGTGACGGGCGGTTGGTTTTCCCCTCCCCTCCCCTCCCCTCCCCTCCCCGCAACTGGGGGCTCCGCCCCCAGGCCGGGGTTGCACATTCCAGCATGTCGCGCCGGCCGCTCGCCGCGTCATAGGCGGCGAACCACTTCTCGACGGAGGCGAGGTCCTCGGCGGTCGGGGTGTACCCGGTGCCGGGGAGAACGGTCACAGGCCACCGAGATCCGCGGGCAGCCGGAGCCGCAGCACGGTGGTGACGGTGTGCCGGGTCGTGATGCGCTCCACCTCGGCCGTGAGCCCCGGCCGCACCTCCCGGTAGCCGACCTCCCCCAGCCCGGTCGCGACCACCGTGCCCGTGTCCTCTCCCACCCGGCCCGGAGCCTTCAGCGCCGCCCCCGCCTGGGCCCGCAGAGCGGGGCTCAGCGGGGCGGACAGCACCGGTGTGTCGTCGTCGGGCAGCACCAGCGCCAGGGCCGACGGCCGTGCGGCCGGACCGGTGAAGCCGACCACTGCCGCGTCATGGGCGTCCGTGTGCCGCAGTTTCCGCCAGGCGCGCACCCCGCCGCGGTACGGCTCGTCCAGGCGCTTGACCACCAGCCCCTCCAGGCCGACCGCCGGGAGCCTGTCGTACCAGGTCCCCGCTTCGTCCGCGTCCTGGGTCATCGGCACCGGCTGGAGCGGCGGCCCCAGCGGCCCGAGCAGCGCCACCAGGCGCGCCCGCCGCTCTCCGTACGGCCGCGGCCGCAGATCCTGGCCCGCCTCTGCCAGCAGATCGAAGGCGGCGTACGAGGCGGGGAGCCGACGCGCCAGCGCGGGCGCCCTGGCCGGGGTGGCCGCGGCCCGCCGCTGCACCGCTGCGAAGTCCGTACGCCCCTCGTGCCACACGACCACCTCGCCGTCCAGCACCGTGCCGACGGGCAGCCGCCGCGCCGCCTCGGCCAGATCGGGGAAGGCGGCGGTGACGATCCGGCCCGAGCGGGCCTGGAGCAGCACCCCGCCGGCCGCCCCGCCGGCCGCCCCGTCAGCCGCTCCGTCCGCCACCTCGTCAGCCGTCCGGAAGATCACCATCCGGTGGCCGTCGAACTTCGGCTCGTATGCCAGCCCCGGCCCGCGCGGCAGCTCGCTCACCGGCTCCGCGAGCGCGACCTTCAGCGGCGGCCGCAGCGGCTGTGCCGCCGTCCGCCCGCCCGGCGTCATCCGCCTTTCCCGGGCTTCCCCGGCTGGCGCGCCTTCCCCGCCTTCCCCGCCCGGCCCGGCAGCCGCCCGGCCCGGCCGGGGTCGAGGAGCGGTGCGAGCAGATCCCCGTGCCGCGCGAGCCGTTCCGCGATGTCGCCCAGCAGGAACGCCAGCTCCCCGCCCTCCCGGCCGTGCTCGACCTCCTCCCAGGTCACGGGCGTCGAGACGGCCGGCTCCTGCCGTGCCCGCAAGGTGTAGGGGGCCGCGGTGGTCTTCGCCGCGGCGTTCTGACTGTGGTCGACGAACACCTTCCCCGGGCGCAGCGAGCGCTTCATCCGGTGCAGCAGCAGCCGGGGCAGCGCCGCCTCGCCCTCCACAGCCAGGCTCTTCGCATAGGCGGAGACCTCCTCGGACGGCGTCGGCTCCAGCCCCACCAGCAGATGCAGCCCCTTGGAGCCGGACGTCTTGGCGTAAGCGGTCAGTCCGTCGGCCGCCAGCCGCTCCCGCAGCCACAGCGCCGCCCGGCAGCACTCGGGGACGGCGGCGGGCGCACCGGGGTCGAGGTCAAAGACCATGCGGTCGGCCACGGCCGGAGCATCGGCCTGCCACTGCGGAGTGTGAAACTCCACCACCAGGTTCGCCGCCCACATCAGCGACGGCAGATCCTCCACGACCACCTGGCGTGCACGGGGGTCGTCCGAGTGGGGGACGGGCACGGTCCGCACCCACGAGGGGGTGCCGGGCGGCGGGTTCTTGGTGAAGAAGAGCTGGCCGTCGGGCCCGTCCGGGTAGCGGAGGAAGGACACCGGGCGGTTGGCGGCATGCGGGACGAGCGCCTCCGCCACGGTGGCGTAGTAATGCAGGATCTCGCCCTTGGTGGTCCCGGTGGCCGGGTGGATCACCTTGTCGAGATTGCTCAGCGTCAGCCGCCGCCCCGCCACCTCTGTGATCGGCGTCATACGATGAGAATCTCATGATTCACACATCAACGGATGGAAGGGATGAAACGTGCGATCCATTTGGAACGGCGCGATTTCCTTCGGCCTGGTCAGCATCCCGATCAAGCTGGTGAACGCCACCGAGAGCCACTCCATCGCCTTCCGTCAGATCCATACGGCCGACGGCGGCCGGATCCGCTACCGCAAGGTATGCGAGCTCGACGGCAAGGAGCTCACCGCCGCCGAGATCGGCAAGGGGTACGAGGACGCCGACGGCACGATCATCCCCATCACGGACGAGGATCTGGCCTCCCTGCCGCTGCCGACGGCCAAGACGATCGAGATCGTCGCCTTTGTCCCGGCCTCGGAGATCGACCCGCTCCAGCTGGACGCGGCGTACTACCTCTCGGCCAACGGCGTGCCCGCGGCCAAGCCGTACACCCTGCTGCGTGAGGCGCTCAAGCGCAGCCAGAAGGTCGCGGTGGCCAAGTACGCCCTGCGCGGGCGGGAGCGGCTGGGCATGCTGCGCGTGGTCGACGACGTCATCGCCATGCACGGCCTGCTCTGGCCGGATGAGATCCGGCAGCCGGTGGGCGTCGCGCCGGAGACCGAGGTGACCGTGCGGGAGGCCGAACTCGACCTGGCCGACGCCCTGATGGACACGCTCGGCGACGTCGACCTCGACTCGCTGCACGACGACTACCGGGAAGCCGTCGAGGCGATGATCGCGGCCAAGACAGAGGGCGGCGAGGTGGCCCCGGAGGCCGCCCCCGCCGAGCCGGGCGGCAAGGTCATCGATCTGATGGCGGCGCTGGAGGGCAGTGTGAGGGCGGCGAAGGAGGCGCGGGGCGAGGAGGCGGAGGTCACCCCGATCGGCTCGCGCAGGAAGGCCGCGGCGAAGAAGCCCGCCGCCAGGAAGACGGCAGCAGCCAAGACGACCCCTGCCAGGACAAGCGCCGCCAAGAAGTCGGCAGCGGGGAAGACGGCCGCCAAGGAGGCCGCCGCGAAGAAGACCGCTGCCAAGAAGGCCCCCGCGAAGAAGACTGCCCAGCGGTCGCGGAAGCGCAGCGCATAGCCCGGCACACACCGCGGCACACACCGCGGCGGCGCATCACTCCACGTGCTCTCGACCGGGCTGCACCCGCCGCCTGGTACGCCAGAAGCCATGCGTACCGAAGGGAGCCCCGTGACCGCGGACACCAGCCGATTCGAGTCCCTCAGCGGCGAGACCGACCTCCCCTTCCCCGAGTACGACAGTCCTCCGCCCGACCCCATGGACCTCTTCCGCGGCTGGCTCGCCGAAGCCACGGCACGCGGCGTGCGCGAACCCCTGTCCACGGCGCTGTCCACCGCCGACGCCCGCGGCCGTGCCTCGTCCCGGATCGTCACGATCACAGAAGTACGGCCCCGAGGGCTGGTGTTCACCACCCACACCACCAGCCGCAAGGCCGGCGAGCTGGCCGCAACCGGCTGGGCGTCCGCGCTGCTCTACTGGCGGGAGACGGGACAGCAGATCGCCCTGGCAGGACCCACGGCGGAGCTGCCCGCCGCCGAGTCGGAGGCCCTGTGGACGGCCCGCCCCACCCCGCTGCACCCCATGTCCACGGCCTCCCGCCAGTCCGAACCGCTCACCGACCCCGCCGCCCTGCGCGCCGAGGCCCACCGCCTCGCCGCACCGGCCACCCCCCTCCCGCGCCCCCACCGCTTCGCGGGCTACCTCCTCACCCCCGAGACCGCCGAATTCTGGTGCGCGGCCTCCGACCGCCTCCACCGCCGCCTGAGGTACACACGCCGCGACGGCGTCTGGCGGGTGGAGCGGCTGCAGCCCTGAGCCCTCCGGCGGGGGTGCCGGGTCACCGGACATCGCGGGAGGCCACCGAGACGAAGCGCTCCACGGCCTCCCTGGCCTCGTCGCCGCTGTCGCGCACCCGCGTCCTGCCGGAGGCCTCATGCATGCCGGACGCCGCGTCGAGAGCGGCGCGAGCGGCCTCTGCCACGGCGGTGGAGCCGGCTATCAGACGCACCCGGAACATCGCGTGCTGCGCGGCCCCCTTGAGCCGGTACGACTCCCGCCGTGCCTCCCCGGCGGCAGGGCCCTCCGGGTCCTCGTCCGTGCGGTGCCACCGGTCGTACTGGCTGCGCCGGTACTCGGTCACGGCCCCGGCGAAGTCGCTGTAGACGGCCATCCGCTCCGCCCGCAACTGCTGCCGATGGGCGAAACCCTCGTTCCGCGCCGCCGTCTTCCGCTGGAAGAGATACGCCACCGTAGAGCCCAGCACCGTGCCGAAGACGGCGATGAGAGCCGAGAGAGCACCATCCATGGGGGTCAGCACACCACATCGCGAGTGCGGGCCGGCGGCGGCCGGCCGTCGACGAGTGCTACGCGCGGTCCGCCGCGTCCGCCGCGAGGCCGGTGAGCGCTTGGGTGAAGACTTCGCGGGCGCGCCGGAACACGCTGGTGCGCCACTCTTCGTCGTCCGCCGGGCTGAAGGCCGCGCGGATCAGCGTCTTGAGGTCCGACCGTGCGGCGTCCGCCGGTTCGCGGTGCAGATGGAGCCAGTTGTCCGCGCACAGCGCGAGCAGCACCTCCGGGCCAGGACGGGTGCCGAACTCCAGGGTGATGGCGGTGAGCCGGCGGTCGCGGGCGAGGCCGTCGGCGACCGCCGTCGCCGTGTTGCCGACGATCGGGGTGGAGGAGGAGGTGCCCTTCTCCGACGCGGTGAGCGCGTCCCCGTACCAGCGGCGGGCCCGCCGGTAGGCGTCGGCGTCCCGGCCGCCGCGGAAGATCGGTTCGCCGAGGCCGCGTTCGCCGAGGCCGGTGTGGAGGTCGATATAGCCGATGTGCGCCGCGCCGGATCCCTCGATCTGGTCGGCGACGATCGTTCGGAAGACCCGCTGTGACCAGCAGGGCCCGCGTCCGCCGTAGAACAGGCCGTCGGGATGGCGGTACTGGCCGCGGGTCACGGCTTCCTGAAGCGTCTGCGGGCCGAGCCGGTCGCGGAGCCGGGTCAGGGCCCCGGCCACGTCGGCCGCGTGGAAGGCGTCGTCGCCCTGCGGGGTGAGGGCGGAGTGCACCAGGTCGTACGGGTCGTTGTGCGGCGGGCGGTTGTGGTCGACGAAGTTGCGGTTGAGGTCGATGTTGTCCTCGTTGACGCGCCTCAGATAGGCGAAGCCGTACGGGTTGAGCGCATGGACCAGCAGCACGCCGGCGCCCCGGGCCGCCGCCGACTGTGCCATGCCCTCGCCCAGCAGGATGCGGGTCTGGCAGGCCGAGCCGCAGAACCCCTCGATGCCGTGTGTGCCCGAGACCGTCACCAGCAGCGTCGCCGGGGCGGCGGGCCCGAGGTACGCCGTGTCGACACGGAGTTCGCCGCCGTCCGGGCCGCGGCGCCCGGGCAGCGGAAACGTGCGCAGCCGGGCGCCCGCGGAGTCGGCGGCGTGCAGGAACTCCTTGCGTGCCTGGGCGTAGTCAAAGGGAAATGCGTAGGCCATCGCGGTCTCTCGCTTCCTGGGCCAGGGCCGGAGGCAGGGCCAGAGTCAGGGCCGGGGGCCGTCGGCAGGAATGGGTCTGTCAGACGCGCCCCGAGGGGAGCGGCACGCCCAGGGCGGAGAGGATCGAGTCCGCACCGGCCCGGGTGGGGACGTGCAGCAGGCACAGCACCCTGTCGCCCGGAGCCGCGTTCGCCGCGAAGTAGGCGTTCGCCTCGGGCGCGTAACTCATGGGCCGTTCCCGGTACAGGTCCACCGGCCGTCCTATGCCGCGCAGGACGCCCCGTACCGGGTCGAAGGGCGCGCCGGGAGCGAGCGCGCCGGCGACTTCCGCCGCGAGCGGGGCCGCACCGGAGCCGGGCCGCCCCGCGAGGTCCGGATACAGGGTGATGTCGGGGTGCCCGCTGAAGGCCGCCATCGCGCAGTGCACCACGGGGTTGTACGTCTTGAGCGCGATGACCTCGGGGAACGGGCGGCCGTCGGCCAGCAGCCGGGCGAAGTGGGCGGACCAGCTCTCGCCGAAGACCGAACCGTGGCGGTACGCGTCCCCCACGAACTGCACCATGACATGCAGACACCGCCGTCCCGACGGAAGCTCCGCCCATCGGGACGTCAGCAGGGAGACGGCGCGGTCCCGCTCCCGGTCCACCCCGACGACGATGTACTCCGCCTCGGCGAGCATGTCGCGCCGGAGGGCGAACAGCTCCCGCATCCGCAGGCCCGGCATGGTCTTCACCAGGCCGTCGACGATCCAAGTCCCGGTCCCGGACGGCAGCTCCCGGCCGGGCGGCAGCGCCAGCACCTCGGCGCTTCTGCGTCCGTCCGGCCGGGGCGTCCGGTGCCCGGTCTTCCGCACCGCGCCGCCCTCTCAGACGTCCGCCGAGCTGGGCAGCGGTATCTGCGGGTCCGTCTTGCCGAGCACCGTCAGCTGGTGCAGCTCCACGAAGTAGAGCTTCCACAGCCAGTAGATGTGGTTCAGATGCTCGACGACCTTCTTCTCGTCCTCCTCGCCGGAGATCAGCGTGGCCATCACCCGCCACACGAAGTCGTCGTGATCGTCGTCGAGGTCGGTGTTGACATGGGCCCTGGCGCCCTTCACATGCTCCCGGCCGAGGACGTTCTCCAGGTTGTCCAGCCAGTCCGGCTGCGTACGGGTCGTCACATACTCGACGAAGTACACACTGGTGATCAGCGCCAGCGGGCTGTCCTCGAACTCCATGCCGTACTGGAGATAGCCGGTCAGGAGCTTGGTGGACAGCAGCGGCTCCGTGGAGTAGATCTCCTCCTTGCTGACGCCGACCTTCGCGAGGTCGGCGGCGAACAGCCGGTCGTGCAGCATCTCGTCGTCGGTGTAGTGCGCCCATGCCTTCGCCTGGACGGGGTCGACCTTGGTGAAGTACTTGATGGCGAGCGCGTCGACGGTCCGCTTGCGGCGCAGACGCAGGATGGTCTCGATGTTGTGCCGCTTGTAGTACTCGAGGTTCAGCTCGGCCGCGTCCTTCTGGTGCCGGGCGAAGGGCACGGTCTCGTAGAAGTCCTTGATGAAGGAGTCGAGGATGGCGTCGACTCGCCGGCGCAGATCGGGGCTGGTCGTCATGGTCTGCTTCCCTCCTGGTGCAACCGATGGCTCGGGGGCTCGGGGCTCGGGGTTCGGTGCTCGGGGCTTGTGGCACGCGCACAGGGGCAGGGACGCGGCGCGTACGGGGCCGGGCGGCGCGTGCGGGGTGACGCGCGTACGGTTCGGGCGGCGTGTCGTCAGTGGCATCCGCAGCCGGCGCTGGAGACTCGCTGCATCCGGCCCCGCCGCACCGCCTTGCGGGCGCCCAGCACCGGGGAACCGTCCGCCGTCAGCAGCGAACTGCGCCGGCAGAGGAAGGCCAGGGCGAACCGTGTGGTCGGGGTGATCCCCAGCCCCAGGTTCACTGCTCCGGCCGGGCCTCCGTACACCTCGTTGGGGCCGCAGTTCGCCGGGATGACCTCCGTGGCGGCGTTGATGCCGAAGCCCAGCTCCCAGATGACGCGGTAGCGCGGATCGTCGTCGAGGAGCCGCTGCAGCGCCTGTGCTGCGGGCCGGCCCCCTGAGGTCTGCGGGGTGATCTGCTCGATGGCTCCGGCGGCCACCCGGAGGGTCACCGGGTGCGAGACGACGGCCGACAGCGCCTCGAAGAGCTTCTGCTGGCCGGCGGCGTCCGCGGGGTCAGCGTGGCGGTGCACGATCGGCCATCCGTGGAGCGTCAGCTCGCCGTTCAGCCCGATGAGCCGTGCGTCGGACCGGAAGGCGGTGATCTCGTTTGCCGTGACGCTGAGCTTGCCGGGCGGGAAGATCTGCTGCTCGCCCGGTTCCAGCGGCCCGGCCTGCTGGTTCCACACGCACTCGCTCGCGGTGTGGTCGAACTCCGCCTCGCTCCCGCTGGAGTCGTCGACGATCGTCAGCCGCTCGCTCGCCCCGACCCGCTCGAAGAAGTCGTCGGCCGTCCTGGCCTGGAGGCCGGCGTCGGTCTCGGCGGCGGACCGCAGGTAGTACCGCACATGCTCGATCGTGAGCGGGGTGGACCCGGCGGGCAGGACGGCCAGCTTGCGCTTGCCCAGCTGCTCCGGTGACGGGGAGTCGAGGAACCGGCCTGGGCAGACGGCCAGCACATGCGCGTCCGGCGGCACGCTCTGGGCGAGCAGTTCGCCCAGGCTCCGTCCGGCGGGCAGCGTCAGCCGCAGGGTGTCGGAGTAGCCGGAATGCCCGCCCGCCTCCGCGGGCAGGGCGAAGGCGTCGCCGCCGTCCTCACTTGTGATCAGACAGAAGGTCCCGGCCGGTTCGCCGAACTGGCCGAAAGAGGACGCGGTGAGTTCCAGCGGCGACGACACGACAGCACTCCTTGAGACGTCAGACGTGATGCACACTCGGCTCGGCTCTGCTCTGCTCTGCGACAGCACATGGCGGGAACCCCGCGGCAGGGCTTGTGCAGCGCCCTGCCGCGGGTCGGTGTGCTCAGCCCACTCAGCCGAGCAGCGTGCCCAGGTAGTTGCGGTTCTTCTGAACCTTGATCTTCTTCATGCCCTTCACCTCCTGTCGGCAGCGGTTTCTGTGCTCACCCCGGCGGCGGTTCACTGACCCTCAGCCGCTTGGTCAGCGGTGACGACCCTCTCCACCGTGGGGCGGTCCGGGTGTCCGATCAGCGCGAGCCCATTGCTGCTCAGGACGCGCGTGTCGGGCGAGATGATGTCCAGGTGGTACTGGGTGTACGGGGTGAGGCCGAGGCCGTAGTGCAGACAGCCCTCCGTGCCTCCGTACACCTCGTTCATGGCGTGGTTGCCGGGCAGGATGTCCAGCGAGGTGTTCAGCGCGTGGCCGATCTCCCAGACGATGCGGTAGCGGGAGTCGACGGCGAACATGTGCTCCAGCATTTCCACGGCCGGCGCGGCCCCCGCGTCCAGCGCCTCAAGGGCGGTGATCCTGCCGTCCACGACGGTCGCCTTGATCGCGTTGTCCTTCATCGCCCAGAGCCGGGAGTGCACACGGGCCTGGTCGGCACGGGAGAAGGACGGGGTCCCGTTGTGCAGGATCGGGTAGCCGCGGAGGGTGATCTCCCCTTCGAGCGGCAGCTTGAGCGCCTCGTCGAACTCCCGGATCTCCACGGGCAGCACGCTCACCTCGCCCGATGGCACGATCTGCTGGTCGCCCCAGTCCAGCGGCCCGGCCTGCTGGTTCCACACCAGGCCGTCGCGCAGATGGTCGAGGACCGCGCGGGTGCCGTGCACGGGATCGACGTACGCGAGGTGTTCCGACTCCTCCGCGATCTCGAAGAACGTATCGCAGAACGCCTCTTGTTCGGCGGCCGAGGTCCGCTCCATCACCCCGAGGAAATGCCGGATCTCTTCGAGTGATGTGGGGGTCGAATTGCACGCCATCCCCATGATTTTCCGCTGCCCGACCAGTGCGGGGTCGGGTGATTCAAAGAATCGGTACGGAGAGATGACCAGAACGTGCGACGGTTCCGGGATGTTCTTCTCGAGCAGATCCTCGAAGCGGTCTCCGGTACCCATGGGAATCGTGAGAAAACGATCGTAGGAGGCGGTCTTCACCACCTCGATCCCGTCGACCAGCTCGGGATTTGTGACCAGACAGAATGTACTGCCAGTGGCCTCGCCAAACTGGCTGAAGCGTCCGGGGTCGATGGAAATCTGTACCGACATGTTCACTCCCGTCATGGCCTTTTACGGCCGGGCCTCGCCGTGGGAATCACTCTGGCTTCCGGGAGTTGTTCCGCACCATAGGACGATGGTCCCCTCCGGAAAGTCTGGGCCCATGGACTCAGATTTCCGCAGGGAAGGACGGGGGAGGGCGAGGGAGGAGCGGCGACGGCGCGCCCATGCGCCGTACGCATGGCAGTAATTCGTGGTTCCCGGTCGGTCTTGCCACTGTTGTGTCCGCGATCTCCATCGCAGAGTGACCGTATGGCGAGTAGCGATACGTCCACCACGTCGGGAGACGCAGGAGATGCTTCAGACGCGACACAGGGCACGAAGGCCGCTCATGCCGGAGTGAAGCAGGTCTGGCGCGAGGCGCCGACAGCCGTCAAGTCCCTGCTGGTCGGCACGGCCGTGAACAGGCTCGGCGGGTTCGTCCAGGTCTTCATGGTGCTGTATATGACCCAGCGCGGCTTCACCGCGGCGCAGGCCGGCGGCGCGCTCGGCGTATACGGCGCGGGGACGGTCCTGGGTGTGCTGACGGGCGGCTGGATGTCCGACCGGGTCGGCCCGCGGCTGACCATCATGTCGACCCTGGTGACCTCGGCGCTGCTGCTGCCGACCGTGCTCTACCTGGACAGTTATCTGGCCATCCTCGCGGTCATCGGCGTCGGCGGGGCGCTCAGCCAGGCGTACCGTCCGGCGTCCACCAGCATGATCAGCCAGCTCGTTCCCGCGGAACGCCAAGTCATGATCTTCGCTATGGTGCGGCTGGCGATCAATCTGGGCACCACGGCGGCTCCGCTCCTGGGCGCGGCCCTGGTCCAGGTGTCCTGGGACTTCCTCTTCTGGGGCGAGTCCCTCGCGATCCTGGCGTTCGCGGCCGTGGCCGCCGCCACCCTGCCCCACGGACACCGCTCCGGCGAAGACGAGCAGGCCGAGCGAGCCGACCGGGCCGATGTGTCCGCAGGCGACCCGGGCGGCGCGGTCCGCACTCCGGAAGGGGCGGCCAAGGCACGCAAGGCCAGCTATCTGACCGTGCTGGCGGACCGCCGCTATCTGCTGTTCCTGGTGGCGATGTTCGCCAGCTCCATGATCTACATCCAGTATGTGTCGACCCTGCCGCTGACGGTCCGCCACCTGGGCATGAGCACCACGGTGTACGCCGTCCTGGTCGCGCTGAACGGCTTTCTCGTCATCACCTGCGAGCTGCTGGTGGCGAAGGTGGTGCAGCGCTGGCCCGCCCGGATCGCGGTCGTCGCGGGCGTGGCGCTGACCGGCGTCGGAATGAGTCTGTACGCCCTGCCGCTGGGCCTGGCCGCGCTGGTGATCGCCACACTGGTCTGGTCGCTCGGCGAGATCGTCGGCTATCCCACCCTCTTCTTCGCCTACCCCGCCCAGGCGGGCCCGCCCCACCTGCGCGGCCGTTATCTGGGCGCGTCCAACTCGCTGTACGGGCTCGGCACGGCGCTGGGCCCCTTCGTCGGGGTCATGCTCTGGAACCGCTTCGAGGAAGGGCTGTGGCTGGGGTGCGGGGCCGTGGGCCTGCTCGCGGTGGCCGCCGCATGGTTCGGCGTACGCCCCCTTGAACCCGCGGACTCCAAGGACTCCAAGGACTCCAAGGACTCCAAGGAGTCCGCCGGCTCCGCGAGCCCCGCCGAAACGCCGGCCGAGAGATGAGGCGGCGTCATGCATCAGAGGCTGTCAGCGGTCATCAGCGGTCAGTAGTCAGCAGGCCCGCAGCCCTGCACACATACGTTCCGAGTGCCGTGGCACCACCAGAAGGGAACTGCCATGCAACGCCATGTGATCCTCGTCGACCCCTACTCCGGTGCGGCCGAGTACGCGAAGGCATTCCGGGCGCGGGGCATCGAGCCCGTCGCCGTGCTGAGCACACCGGCGCCGCTGGACTCCTACCGGCGCACCTGGGCGCCGGACACCTTCCTCCGTACTCACTTCTTCGACGGCGACTTCGGCGATCTCCTGGCCACGGTGAAGAGTTATGACCCCGTCGCCGTCGTCCCCGGCAACGAGTCCGCGGTCATGCTGGTGGACCGGCTGGTCGCGGAGCTGATGCCGGGCTCGGGCAATGTGCTCGAACTGTCAGAGGCGCGCCGGGACAAGTGGCCCATGGCCCGGGCCGTGGCGCAGGCAGGCATCCCCCATCTGCGGCAGATCGCCACCGCCGACCCCCGGGAGGTGGCGGCATGGATCGGCGACTGCGGCCTTGAGGGCCGTCCGCTCGTGCTCAAGCCCCGGCGCAGCGGAGGCACGGACGATGTGCACCTGGCTGCCGCGGGGGAGGACTGGCAGCCGTACTTCCACCGCCTCCTCGGCTCCGTCAACCGCTTCGACATCCGCAATGACACCGTGCTGGTGCAGGAGTTCGCGCAGGGAGCGGAGTACATCGTCGACACCTACTCGGTGGACGGCGCGTTCGGAGTGGTCTCCGTCTCCCGTTACAGCAAGTCGGCGAAGAACGACCGCATCGGGATCTATGACGCCCTCGACTATCTCCCGCCCGAGGACCCGGTCGCCCGCGAACTGAGCGCGTACACGCGGCGGGTGGCCGAGGCGGTCGGCGTGCGCAACGGCTGCACCCACACCGAGATCGTCCTCACGGACGACGGGCCGCGGCTGATCGAGATCGCCGCCAGGCTGGCCGGCAGCTGCCTCCAGTACTCGGCGAGGCTGGCCACGGGCGACTCCCAGATCGACCGCACGGTCCGGCACGTCCTGGACGGCTCCTTCACCCCGGGCTACGAGATCCTCCAGCCGGTCCGGGTGGTGTGGCTGTCGAGCCCCCGGGAGGGCATCCTGCGCAACGCCGAGGCGCTGAGGGCGGTGGAGGAGCTGGAGACGTTCCACCGGCTCGGCACCCCGTACGCCTCGGGTGATCTGGTGCCCTGCACGGAGGATCTCTTCACCAGTCTGGGGTGGGTGATCCTGGGCGGGCCCAGCCAGGAGGCGGTGGACGCCGATACGGCGCGGGTGAAGGAGATCGAGTCGCGGCTCAGCGTGGAGCGGGTCTAGCCGGTGACCCATGGGCCGTAGCCCGTAGCCCGCAGCCCGCAGCCCATAGGCCGTAGGTCCTTGACGACCGCATAGGACAACAGTCCTATGTCGGGGACGAAGCACCGTCAACTAGAGTCAATCCTCAGTCCGCCGCGGAATCCCGCCTGAACACCCGCACACCACCCACACCACGCACCCCGCGGCCTCGGACCCCGACACCCGCACCTTGATCGAACCTGTTGTTCCTGGTCGGATCGCTGAGTCCAACTGCGAGAGCGAGGGCAGACGGTGGAGCCGGTTGCGTTACTGGGCAACAACACGCCAGACCACGAGAAGATCATCGGCTGGCAGGCGCCACCGCTGAAGTTCGGCGTCGGCGCCACCCGGGAAATCGGCTATGAGCTGACCCGGGCCGGCATTCGCTCAGTGCTGCTGGTGACGGACCCCTCGCTGGCCGCTCTGGGACTCCCCTCCCGGGTGGCCAAATCCATCGAGCAGGCGGGGATCTCGGTATCCGTCTTCGACCGGTCCGCCGTCGAGCCCACCGACGCCAGCTGTGAACAGGCGGCCGCGGAACTGTCCTCCCTCGACGTGGATGGCTATATCGGCCTGGGCGGCGGCAGTTCGATCGACACGGCCAAGATGGTGAATCTCCTGCTCAGCCATCCCGGCCGCGGGGTGCGCGACTATCTGAACGCGCCGGTGGGCGCCGGCGCCCCCATACCCGGACCGCTGAAGCCGCTGGTGGCGGTGCCCACCACGGCCGGCAGCGGAAGCGAGTGCACCGCCATGGTGGCGCTCGGCGTCAGCGGACTGCGGGTGAAGACCGGGATCAGCGACAGTCGGCTCCTTCCCTCCCTGGCCGTAGTCGACCCCGCCAACACCCTCACGCTTCCCCCGGCCGTGACGGCGTCTTCGGGGTACGACGTCCTCACCCACGCCTGTGAGTCCTACACGGCACGCGCCTATGACCGCCGTCCGCCGTATCCCACGCCCGCGGACCGCCCGCTGTACGTCGGGGCCAACCCGATCAGCGACATCTGGGCGGAACAGGCGCTGCGGCTGGTCGGCCGGCACCTCAGACGCGCCGTGCTCAACCCGTACGACTTGGAGGCGCGTACGGGGATGAGCCAGGCGGCGTGCTTCGCCGGGATGGGCTTCGGCAACGCCGGCACCCATATCCCGCACGCCTGCGCGTATCCGATCGCCGGTCTGGTCCGCGACTACCGACCGGACGGCTACCCGGCCGGCCACGCGCTGGTCCCGCACGGCTCCGCCGTCGTGGCCACCGCGGCCGCCGCATTCGAGTTCACCTATCCGACCTCCCCGGAACGGCATTTACGCGCCGCGGAGTTGCTGGGAGCGAATCTCAACGGCATCACCATGGCCAATGGCGCGAATGTGCTCCCTGCCACCCTGTTGAGCATTGTGGCGGACACCAAAGGGCCCACTGGCCTGTCCCGCTTCGGCTATTCGCGCAAGGATCTCCCGGCGCTCGTCGAGGGCGCGCTCAAACAGCAGCGGCTGCTGGTGTGCTGTCCGAGGGACGTCGGCGCCCGCGATCTGGAGCGGATTCTGACCGATTCCATCACTGGCTGAGCAGCGCGCGTTGAGATTGGCTGAGCACTCAGCTCTGACTCCCCCAGGTCAGGCATCAAGGAGGCTGATGTCCTCGTGAGCGGATCCCATGCACCAGAAACAGCAGACACGCCATGCACGCCCTACACGCGATGCACGCCGTACACGCCAGACATTCGAGATTCACCAGGTTCACCAGAACCGCCGGATTCTCCTGGAACACCGGTCGCGGCTGAGTATGTGGCTTTCATCGACGGCAAGGGAGCCCCGGCCGACCGCTGGATCGATGTCCTCGACCCGGCCGACGCCCGGATCTTCGCCAGGGTGGCCCGGTGCGGCGCGGCGCATATCGCGGAGGCGGTGGGAGCTGCCCGGTCCGCGTACGAGACCGCCTGGCGGTTCACCGCACCCGCCGACCGGTCTCTCGTCTGCCGCCGCATCGCCGAAGGAGTGCGTTCCGCACGCGGCGAACTGGCCGCACTGGAGACCCGCGACACCGGAAAGCCGGTCAGCCAGTCGCTGACCGATGTCGACGTCGCCGCACGGTACTTCGACTTCTACGCCGGCGCGGTGGAGGCGCTCAGCGGTGAAACGTTCCTTCCCGCTGCGGACCTGCTGGCCTTCACCGTCCGCGAACCGTACGGAGTGTGCGGTCACATCATCCCGTGGAACTACCCCCTGCAGGTGGCCGCCAGAACCCTCGCACCAGCCCTGGCCGCCGGAAACTGCTGTGTGCTCAAACCGGCCGAGGACGCACCGCTGACCGCGCTCCGGCTGGCCGAGATCGCGCTCGCCGCGGGTCTTCCGGCGGGGGCGCTGAACGTCGTACCCGGATACGGGGAGGAGGCGGGTGCCGCGCTGACCGCCCATCCGGACGTCGACCATCTGGCCTTCACCGGGTCGCGCGAGGTCGGCGAAGCCGTGATGACCGCGGCGGCGCGGAACATCGTGCCGGTGACCCTGGAACTCGGCGGCAAGTCGCCGCACATCGTGCTGCCGGACTTCGACGCCGGGCGCGCGGTGCCGCTGATCGTCCGCTCGATCACCGAACACGCCGGGCAGAACTGCTCCGCGGGAAGCCGGCTGCTGGTCCATGAGTCGGTGCACGATGAACTGGTGGCGGCGCTGACGAAGGCGTTCGACGCCCTGCGGATCGGCCCCGGGGCCGGCGACCCCGATCTGGGCCCGCTGATCTCCGCGAAGCAGCGGGACCGGGTGCTCGGGTATCTGGAGGAGGCGCGGCGCGAATGCGCCGTGGTCACCGGCGGCGGTGTGCCCGAAGGCCGGGAGTACGCGGACGGCTTCTATGTGGAGCCCACCATTCTCGACCGGGTGACCCCCGCGCACCGGGTTTTCAACGAGGAGATATTCGGCCCCGTTCTCTGTGTATCGACCTTTGGGACCCTCGAAGAAGCGGTGCGACTCGCGGAGCACACGACGTATGGCCTCAGCGCCGGTGTGTGGACCTCCGATGTGGGTGCGGCCCACTGGCTGGCTCAGCGGTTGCGGGTGGGTCAGGTCTTCATCAACAACTACAGCGCGGCCGGCGGGGTGGAACTGCCGTTCGGCGGCTACAAGAACTCCGGCATCGGGGTGGAAAAGGGATTTGAGGCGCTGCGGGAATACACGCGGTGCAAGACGGTCGCGCTCCATACGGAACCTCGTCATTCAACGAGCTCGCCGTCAGCCGAGGGGGAGTCAACCCGATGAAGCGTGCTGAAACGACGCAGGTCGCCGAACTCGGCGACCGGGGTTTCTGTCAGTGGTGCGGCGGACCGGCCCAGCCCGCCGCGGCCTTTGCCGAAAATGTCGAACGCATCAATGTGGCGCTGAGCGCCGTGCAGAGCGCCCTGGACGCCCAGGAGCGGATGATCGAGTGCCTGCTGGGCGACGCGGTACCGGGCCGCCCGGATGAACCAGATGAACCGGCGCCCGCCGCCGAGCGGAGCCGTCAGCCGGTGGTCCCGGTGCTCGACTCGGGATGCCGGCAGGCGCTCGACCTTCTCACACCGCGCGAGCGCGAGGTGCTCATTCTGGTGGCGCAGGGAAAATCCAACCGTCAAGTGGCCAACGCTCTCGGCATATCAGAGAAGACCGTGAAGAATCACCTGTCCGCGCTCTTCTCAAAGATTGGAGCTGCCGACCGGACACAGGCCGTGGTATTCGGCATCCGCGGCGGCGTCGTCGAGATATGTGACGGCCCGGGCATCGTACTTCCCTTCAGCACACCGGAAGGGCGAGCCGAACCGCCAGGATCTCCAGGATCTCCAGGACCTTCTATATGAGGCATGTCCTAAGTGTGCGGCAGCCGGTGGCCGATGCACAGTGGATGGACTGTCGCCCTACAGCGAATCCCTGCCATATTGGGCCCCATGCTGAAGAACGTAGCCGCCGTGCTGCTCGACAACGTCCATCCCTTCGAGCTGGGCGTCGTGTGCGAAGTGTTCGGCATCGACCGCCGGGCCGAGGGCCTGCCCGCCTACGATTTCGTACTCGTCGCCGCGGAGTCCTCGTCGGTGCGCGCCGTACCCGGGTTCACCATCAGCACGCCGCACGGCCTCGACCGATTAGCGGAAGCCGACCTCATCACCATTCCGGTGGGGGACGACTTCCACACCAGGGACTTTCCCCCCGAGCTCCTGGAGGCCCTGCGCCAGGCCGTGGCACGGGGGGCCCGGGTGCTCAGCGTCTGCGTCGGCGCCTTCGTCCTCGGTGCGGCGGGCCTGCTCGACGGCCGCCGCTGCACCACCCACTGGCGGTACGCCGACGCCCTCGCGGAGCGCTACCCCAAGGCCTGTGTCGAACCGAGCGTGCTGTACGTCGACGAGGATCCGATCATCACCTCGGCCGGCACCTCCGCGGGCATCGACGCCTGCCTCCATCTGGTGCGCAAACTCCAGGGCAGCGAGGTCACCAACGCCATCGCACGCCGCATGGTGGTGCCCCCGCACCGGGACGGCGACCAGTCCCAGTACATCGAGCGGCCGGTGGCCGAGTACCGCGAGGACGGAATCCGCGACGTCATCGCCTGGATGGAACGCAACCTCGACCGGGAGCTGACGGTGGAGCTGCTCTCCGCCCGCGCGTGCATGTCGCCGCGCACCTTCGCCCGCCGCTTCCGGATGGAGACCGGCACCACGCCCTACCGCTGGCTGCTGGGGCAGCGTGTGCTCAGCGCCCAGCGGCTCCTGGAGAGGACGGACGAGACCGTGGAGACCGTCGCGGCCCGGACCGGCTTCCCCAACGCGGCCGCTCTGCGGCACCAGTTCGTGCGCTCGCTCAACACGACCCCCAACGCCTACCGGCGTGCGTTCCGGGGGCCTTCCCGCACCTGACACCGGGTGCGGTCGCCACCCATGGCGCGTACCGCGCCGCCCCACAGGAGGACATGCATGTTACGCATCGCGGTCGTCGGCGCCACCGGAGCCGTGGGCAGGGAGTGTCTGACCCTGCTCGACGACGGGATCGTGCCAGTCGGCCAGGTGGTGCCGGCCGCCTCCGCGCGCAGCGTCGGACGCGACCTGGCAGCCGAGTGGGGGCTGTCCCTGCCGCTGGCCCCCCTGACCGCAGTCGAGGACCTCGATCCGGACGCCGTCGACGTGGCCGTGCTGTGCGCGGGCGCGGAGGTCAGCAGGCGCGAGGCGGAGCGGCTGGCGGCGGGCGGCGTACTGGTCGTCGACAACAGCTCCGCGTTCCGGATGCGGCCCGGCGTCCCGCTCGTCGTCCCCCAGGTGAACCCCGGCGCACTGGCGGACCGCCCGGCGGGCAATCTGGTGTCCAACCCGAACTGCTCGACGATCCAGCTGGTCCGCGCACTGCACCCGCTGCATGAACTCGCCGGTCTGGAGAGCGTCGTGGTGGCGACCTACCAGGCCGCTTCCGGCGGCGGCGTGCGCGGACTGGCCGAACTGGCGGACGGCTCGGCGCGCGTGCTGGCCGACCCCGGCGCGCCCCCGGAGGAGGCAGGAGGCGAGGCCGGCGGGGAGGCCGGCGGCCGCTTCGGACAGCCGCTGCCCTTCAACCTCGTACCCGAGATCGGCCTGCAGGACGAGACCGGGCTCAGCCACGAAGAGCGCAAACTCGCCCGCGAGCCACGCAAGATACTCGGGCTGCCGGAACTGCCGGTCAGCGCGACGGCGGTGCGGGTCCCGGTCTTCCACTGCCACTCCGAAGCCGTCCACATCAGACTCCGCCGGCCGGTCACGGCGGAAGCGGTCGAGGACGCGCTGGCCGCGACGCCGGGCCTGCGGGTCTACCGCCGTACGCAGAGCCCCTCGTACCCCATGCCCCGCTCCGTCTTCGCCCGCGACGAGGACCGGGCGCTGGTCCACGTCGGCCGCATACGGGTCGAGCCCGAGGACCCGAGGGCGGCGGCGCTGTGGGTCGTGGCCGACAACCTCTGGGTGGGCGCGGCGCTGAACGCCCTCCAGATCGTCGAGCTGGCCGTCAAGCAGGGATGGCTCAGTTGACCGCGCGGGACGCCGGGCCGCCTCCCCTGGTGATGAAGTTCGGCGGATCGGCCTTCGCGGAACTCGACGGGTTCACCCGGGTGGCCCGGTACGCGGCGCGACGCCGCGCGGAGGAGGAGCGCCCGCTGGTCGTCGTCGTCAGCGCCATGTCCGGGACCACCGGCAGACTCCGCCGGCTCCTTGACTCACTGGCTCCCGATCCGCCCGCGGACGCCGCCGCCATGCTGCTGACCAGCGGCGAGACGGTGAGCGTCGCCCTCCTCGCGGCGGCGCTCGACGCCGAGGGCGTCCCCGCCCGCCCGCTGGCGGCGACGGACACCGGGCTGCTCGCCGACCGGCTGTCCGACCGGGCACGTCTGCACCGCGCCGACCCCGGGCCGCTGCGCTCCGCCCTCTACGGCCTCGGCGGCGACGGCGGCCCCGACGGCGAGGGCGGCCCCGGCGGCGAGGGCGGCAGCCGGGTCGTGGTCGTACCGGGCGGACAGGCGGCCGACCCGGCCGGACGCACCGTCATGCTCGGCCGCAACAGCTCGGACCTCTCGGCGGTCGCCCTCGCGGGCGCGCTGGACGCCGCCGTGTGCGAGCTCTACTCCGACGTGCCCGGAGTGTGCACCGCCGACCCCTATCTGGTGCCGGACGCACGGACCCTCGACCGGATCGGCTACACGGGCCTGCGGCGGATGTCCCGCCACGGCGCGAAGGTCGTCCACGACAGCGCCGTCGACTGGGCCGAACGCACGGGCGTCCGGCTCCACTGCCGCCCCTTCCCCTGGACCGCGGGCCCGGACGCCGGAACCCTCGTGGCCCCGGACGGCCCGTCCGCGGCAGCGGTGATCGTGCACCAGACGGACGAGGTCTGGCGCTTTCGCACCCCCGCCGAGCGACGCCGCGCCGCCGAGGACCTCCACGCCCGCGAGCTGCGGACGATCCCGGTCGACACCAGAAGCGGCGCATATCTGGTGACCCCGCGCGAAGCCAACCCATCCCGGGGCCCCCTGGCCGCGGCCCGCCTCCACGACGACCTGTGCCTGATCACCACCCTCCGCGAGGACGGCGCGGCCGACCGCATCCTCGTCCGCCGCGCCGACGCCGAGCGGGAGGCCCGCCGCTGCCACGACCTGCTGTACCCCCCGGAGCACCGCCCCTCGACGCGCACCGTGCCCCGCACGAAGCCCCGCTCTCCCCACAGCTCGGTCCTGGTCGCCGACCCGGCCGCGTCGCCGTCGCCGCTGCCGCCCGACGCTCCGATGTGACGGGCTGATGGGACCTCAGCCCCCCCGGATGCTGAGACGCGATGCTGCGTCAGATGCTGGATTCCCCTACCCTTTGTGCCTTCGGACAGCATCGGCAGGCTGAGGGGGGACCGATGCCCGGGGGGGAACTGTCATGGTGGGGGCACCCGGTGACGGCTGCCTTCATCAACCGTGACCGGCAGCTGGCCGTGCTTGACGGGTTACTCGCGGACACGGTGCGGGGGCAGGGGCGGATCGCGTCCATCGCCGGCCCCGCCGGGGTGGGAAAGTCCACGCTGTTACGCGAGCTGGAGCGGCGGGCCGCCACAGCT
This sequence comes from Streptomyces sp. PR69, assembly GCF_026420845.1. Lineage (GTDB taxonomy): Bacteria > Actinomycetota > Actinomycetes > Streptomycetales > Streptomycetaceae > Streptomyces. The sequence continues at coordinate 56,245 of NZ_JAOWCB010000020.1, forward strand.
GCGGGCCGCCGCCGCTGCCGGGTGGTGCGTGTCCCGTGCTACGGCGAGATCGGGGAGGTCAACGCCTACGGGCCGTTTCTGGAGCTGCTCAGACTCCTCCAGCGGGCCCGGCGCAGCCGCGGGCGCAGAAGCGCTCGTGCCCTGCTGCGAGAGGCCCCGGATCTGCTGGCGCTCGTCCCGGGCATCGGCCGCATCCTGCAAGCCGGGGCCGTGGTCACGAAGGCCGCGTTCGACGCCGGGGGCGAGGGGGAAGTGCTTCCTTTGGCGGGGTCCGTCCGGCAGGCCGTCTGCGAAGCCGTGCTGCAACTGGCCCACAGACGGCGCCCGCTGGTCGTGGCCATCGACGACGCACACTGCATCGACGTGAGTTCAAGTCTCGTCCTGCGCAGCCTGACCCGCCAGCTCCACGAGCACGCGCTCAGCTTCGTCGTCGCCTACCGGGCGGAAGAGGCCGGGCACGGACACGCCCTGCTGAAGGTCCTCGCGGACGCCGAGACCACCGGACGGCACACCTCCATGCCCCTGGACGGCTTCTCCCGGCAGACGGTTTCGGACTATCTGTCCTGGCGGTTGCAGAGGCGGAGTCACGACGCCGCGGTCGACTGGCTGCTGCGCCTCACCGGCGGCCACCCGATCTTCCTCGACCAGTACCTCACCCTGCTGGAGGAGCGCTCCGCACTCAGCGCTCTGGCGGCACTGCGGTCACCGGACACCACGGAGCTGGTCCTTTCCCCGGGGACGCCCTCCCGCGGTCTCTCCCTCCTGCCCGCCACGGTGGAGAGCGTCCTGCATGAACGCACCAAGGACATCGACCCCGAGACCCGGCTGCTGCTGACCATCGGCGCCACCCAGGGCGAGCAGTTCATGTCGGCGGTTGTCCAGAAGCTGTCGGGACAGGGCCGGGACGAGGTGCTGGACCGGCTCTACCGGGTACACCAGGACTACGGCGTCATCCGGCCGACACCCGCGCCCCCCTGGGTGACGGCGAGCGGCTCGGATTACTACGCGTTCGAGCATGCCCTGCTCCGGCTGGCGTTCTACGAGTTGCAAAGCCCCCAGACCAAGCGGGACCGGCATGCCGCCATCGGGGCGATTCTCCAGCACATGAGGTCTCGCATACCCGGCATACCACAGGAGTTCGTTCTAGACATTTGTCACCACTACCACCTGGGGCGGAAACCGATGACTGCGGCACAGCATGCCCTGCGCAGCGCCCGTGATCTGGCCACGCGAAGCTCTTCGTTCAGTGAAGCCGCCAGCCTCTGCCGGCGGGCTCTGGAGGAGATCCGGTCCGTGGTCCCGCCGTCCGGAGAGGCGGACCGCCTCCGTGTCGAAGCCATTGAGCTGCTGCTGGTCGTCACGGCCCTGCGCTGGCGCGGACGGTCGGACCTGCAGCGGCGCAGCGGTCTCGTCCTGGCGGAGCTCGCCTCTGAGGCGAGCGCGGCCGCCGAACGCACCGGAGATCCCGCCCTGCGCGCCCGTGCCCTCTTCCTGGAGGGCAAGACCCTGCTGCGCACCTCCGGCGTGGACGAGGCGCTGCCCCGGCTGCGGGAGGCCGTCACGCTCGCCGAGGCGGGCTGTGATGTCGTCACCCGGTTCATCGTCACCGCCGAGTACGGGCATCAGCTGGCCAAGCAGGACCTACGGGCCGGGCTGGACCTGCTGCACCGCGCCGAAGCGCTGTATGACGGAAGCCCTGTGCTCTCCGCGAGCGACGACCCGACGGTCGCTCATATACTCGACGAGGCGCGGATGCAGCTGGGCATCAACAGCTTTGACGTCGGCGACTTCCAGGACGCCACGCGCCGCATCGACGCCTGCGTGAGCAGCCTGCGGGCCCGTGACCGACGTGCCGAGCTGGCCGGGGCGCTCAATTACCGGGCGCAGATCGAACTGGCCCTCGGCGAGCTGCCGCAGGCGGTCGTCTCGCTGCGTGAGGCCATCGCCTCCGAGGAGAGCCGGGACGAGGAGCGGACCGGCTGGTTCGCGTGGAATCTGGGACTGCTCGCCCGCACGCTCGCCCAGCAGGGCGAACTGGACGAAGCACGGCGGCTGGCCGACGCCGCCTGGGCGGACGCCCAGCGCCTCTGGCTGATCAACATCGTCCCGATCGTGCGCATCTTCCACGCTGAGGTGTCGATGCGGATGCTGCCCGACGCCGCCGCGTGGGACAGCGCCCACACCATGCTGAGGGCAGCGCTGGACGATGCTCGCAGCGGAGGGCTGCCGCGCAGCCAGGTCAACGCGCTTTCCCTGCTCGCCCGGTTGCGCCGCTATCACGGCGAGCCGTCGGAGGCCCTGCCGCTGAGCACGTCGGCAGTGGAAATCATGGAGCGCTGCGGCCCTTTGTCCACTGTCCGCAGCGAGGAGATCCTCTTTCACCATGCGTGGATTCTGCATGCCGACGGCAATGCCGACGACGCCCGTCACTGGCTGAATCGCGCCTGGGAGGAGATCCGGCGAAAATCCGCCTCGATCGCCCAGGAACCCGCGCGCCGGAGATTCCTCGAATCGGTTCAGCTGAATCGAGACGTAGCTCTCGCGCGCCGCCTCGGTTTCAATCGCCTCAGCGGATACGGCTGGTGACCGCCGGCCTGCGTACTGCCGCACACATCCGGATCAGGGAGGCTGTCGGTGCGATTGCACGAGCTGGAGGGGCGGCTTGCTGAAGCAGTGCGCTCTCATGAGAACGGCAGTGCCCAGGCTCTGTCGGATGCGATGCACGGCCTCACTGAAGCCGAGATGCCGCATACGCTCATCCACAGCGTGCGGGCGACTCCCGAGCTTCTCTCGTCCGCCGCCGAACGCTCGTATCTCCATGCCAACGGCTTTACGAAGATTGTTCTTCTGGCCGGGGAGTCCTACAAATTGCGGCTTCATCTCTGGTGGCCGGGCGCCGCCTTTGGCGGTCGCGACGTCGAGGATATCCACGATCACCGCTGGGACTTCGCGTCCTGTCTGCTGGCCGGGTCATACAGATATCAGGAGTTCCATCCCGGCTCGGTAGGCTCTGGCTGCTCGGCGGAGACGTATCACGCGTACACCTACCGGTCACCTGGAGACGCTTCGTCCTTTCCGCTCACCTCGCTGGGCCGCCAGAGGCTGAGCTGCGTCTTCGACGCCACGCTCACGGCGGGCACTTCCTATGTGCTGCGGGCCGAGGTGCCGCACCGTGTGATCAACGACCCTGGGCGGTTCACGGCGAGCCTGATGCTTCAGTGCACGGCCCGCCGCTCACAGACCCATGTCTACACCGCCCGCGACCTGGGGCCCGGAGTCGACGTTCCGATCACCCGGCTGACCCCTGACGACCTTGACGAGCAGTTACGCAACTACCTGGCACACACGGGACGGCCCCCCGATGTCAGATCTTGAGCAGCTGTCCGCCGTCGACAGCGATGATCTCCCCGCAGATGAAGGTCGTGCGGACGAGGAACGTGACCGCCTCGGCCACTTCTTCCACCGTGCCCAGCCTTCCCAGGGGGGTGGTGTCGATCGACCACTGAACCAGATCCTCACCGGCCGATCGCGTCAGCTCCGTATCGATATTCCCCGGAGCCACCGCATTGACCAGAACTCCCCGAGGACCGAGCTCGGCGGCCATGGCCCGCGTCACCGTGTTCACACCGGCCTTGGCAGCCGTATACGAGAGCACCGGGGCAGCGCCGTTGAACGAGTACGTCGTCGTGATGTTGACGATGCGGCCCCATCCGGATTCCACCATCGGCCGAGAGAAGGCGCGCATCCCATGAATGACCGATTCCAGATCCACAGCGAGCGTCCGTCGGATCTCATCCGGTTCCTGTACGTTCCACTCTCCTGGACGCAGGATCGTGCCCGCATTGTTGATCAGAATTGCGGCATGGCCGAGATCGCGCTCCACTTCCGTGCGCAGTTCCGTGAAACGGCCGGATTCGGCGGCTTCCACCTGGTAGGCAAAGGACTTGCGGCCCAGTGAACGAATCTGCTCAACGACCTCTTCGGCCGACTCGCGTCGCTCGCGGTACGTCACTGCGACGTCGCAGCCGAGACCGGCCAGAGCCACGGCTGACGCGCGGCCGATCCCGCGTGAACTCCCGGTGACCACGGCCACCTTGCCATCGATATTCTCCAATGGCCAACCCTCCCAGCGCTTTTCGCATCAGAGCGGCCCAAGGTACTCCGTCCGCAGTGCCCGTGGGTGCGGTTCACCCTTTCGAGCTTGAACTCTTGCCGAGAATTGGCCGTTCCCCTCTCGCGATGCCCGTACGAAGGTCACGCTGTGGCCGTTCGCTGACCGCAATCTGGTCATTTTCATCAACCCAACCACCAGCACAACCATCAACGAAGGCGGCTGTCTTGATCAATCGACTGAGCTCCGAAGCTCCTCGCTTCGCCGCGGACGACGCCATGACCATCACCGACCTCCTGCCCTCGACCGACTCACCCGACGTCAGCCTGGTGACCGGCCGCCTCAACGGCCTCCACGCCCCCCGGGTGAACCATCGCAGCGCCAAGGTCTACCTGCTGCTCAGCGGCTCGCTGACCGCCAGGACCCCTGCCAAGGAGGTGTCACTCGAACCGCGTGACCTGCTGATGGTTCACCCGGGAGAGGAAGTGACGCTTGAGGGGGATGACGCCGATCTCGTCATCGTCTGCAGCCCGGGCTTCGACCCGGCGGACGAGAAGGAGACCCAGGCCGACTGACCACCGCGCTGACCCGGCCGGCGGCGGACCCATGGGCCCGCCGCCCCTGGCCGCGGCGGACCGTCTGCCCCGGCAGGGAGGAGTCCCGTGCCCTCAGCGCTTTTGCCCGGGGCGCGCGCACCCCGCCTGAGCGAGCAGCGCGGCCAGGTGGGTGACGGTGTGGTCGGCGAGGTAGGGGCCGATGATCTGGAGGCCCAGGGGCAGGCCGTCGGCCGTGCTGCCCGCCGGGAGGGTGGCCGCCGGGAGGTTCGCGGGGCCGGCGAGGTTGAGCCAGGAGGTCTGGTCCCAGTAGCTGCGGCGCTCACCGTCCACGGTGATGTAGCGCTCGGGGACGGGCACGCCGGTCTGGTCGGGCACGGCGGCCGTCGGGGCGGCGGGCGTGATGAGGACGTCCACGTCGCCGAAGTACGCCGCCCACTGCCTGCGCAGCTGCTGGCGTTCCTCGTTCGCCAGCAGCCAGTCCCGGTGCGGCATGGTGCGGGCCCGCAGGTATGCAGCGCCGGGGTGGAGGTCGTCGGGGGCCAGGTCCCGCGCGGCCGCGAGCTCGCCGGCGAACGCCTCGGGGGAGGCGCTGGCGGACGAGCCCGCGAACATCAGGGTCTGGAAGAGCCGGTCGGAGGCGGCCATGCCGACCGGCCGCGTCGATTCGTCGACCTGGGCGCCGGTGTCGCGCAGGGTCTTGCAGACGCCTTCCAGCAGCGCGCGGGTCTCGGAGTCCACCGGGCAGTACGGGTCATCGGCCCAGATGCCGATGCGGTAGTCACGCAGCCGCTCGCGGCGGGGGGCGGGCAGCTCCAGCCGCCAGGCCGCGCTGTCGTCGGGGGACGGGCCGGCCAGTACGCCGAGGGCGAGATCGAGGTCGGCCGCGCTGCGTGCGACAGGGCCCACGGTGAGCATGTCGGAGGCCGACAGCCAGCCGGGCGGGCGGGGGATATGGCCGCGGGTCGGCACGATGCCGTAACTGGGGCGCAGGCTGTAGACGCCGCAGTAGTGGCCCGGCAGCCGCAGTGACCCTCCGAGGTCGCTGCCGATGCCCAGGGAGCTCAGCCGGGCCGCCACGGCCGCCGCCGCGCCGCCTGAGGAGCCGCCTGCGGTGCGCCGCGGGTCGTGCGGGTTGGGAGTGGCCCCGAAGAGCGGATTGCCGGTCTGGAGGTCCTGGCACATCGGCGGGGTGTTGGTCTTGCCCAGGATGACCGCGCCGGCCGCACGCAGCCGCGCCACGGCGTCGGCGTCCCGTGCGGGTATGTGGGCGGCCAGGTCTGCCGCTCCGCACGTGGTGCGCAGCCCTTCGGTCTCCAGCGAGTCCTTGAGGACGATCGGCAGCCCGAGCAGCGGGCCGGGCGGCGGCCCGTCCGCCCGGCCCCGGGCCCGCCGCTCGTCCGCGGTCGCGGCCGCGGCCAGCGCGCCCTCGTGGTCGGCGGTGACGACCGCGTTGTACTCGGGGTGCCGGGCGATGCGCTCCAGATGCGCGGCGGTCAGTTCGCGGCTGGAGACCTCTCCGCTTTCCAGCGCGTGCAGTTGCTCGGAGGCGGAGTGGTGCGTCAGGTCCATGAAGGAGCGGCTTCCTGTGCGTCGGGTGCGGCGGGTGCGGAGGTGAAGTGGACGGCGATACGGAGCAGCGCGCGCACATCGTCATCCGGGGTGCGCACGTCCTCCCGGGTCGCGGCGTCGGCGTATTCGGTCGGGCGCTGCGGGGATTCGCCGCGGCTGTAGGCGGCGAGCGCGGCGCGCAGCTGGTCGGCGGTGACGGCGTCGGCCAGTTCGACGCCGGTGAGACCGGCGGCGCGACGGCGCTGCTCGGCCGCGCTGCGTACGGATTCGTCCAGATGCTGCTGCAGGGCCCATTGGCCGTCCCGTATCTCCACGGCGCGGCGGTACAGCCGCCAGGTGATGTCCCAGACGCGCAGCCCGGTCACGGCGTCGGCGCGGGAGGGCTGGAGGGCGATCGTGGGCATGGCGTGGTGCACGGCCTTCCACAGAGGGGCCAGCCGCCGGTAGTCGCGGTGCGCACGCAGCCAGGCGCGTGTCTGCGGGACGGCGTGTACGGCGAGCGTCGGGATGAAGAACCCGGCAAGCGTGAGCGTGGTGCCGCCGTCCGCGCAGATCCACGCGAAGTTCTCGGCGGCCGCCGACGGAGGGGTGAGGTCCAGCAGGGAGGAGCCGACTCCGGCGAGGCGTACGCCGCTGTAGCCGAAGGTCAGCACCGCGCCGACGCCCACGACCCGCAGCCCGCGGGCGACCCACACCTGGTCCGTACGGCGGGCGGCCGTCCAGCAGCCCACGGCGAGCACGGTTTCGCCGATGGTGTAGGCGACGATGTAGAGCGTCAGATACGCCTGATACGCGCCGGTGTGCAGATAGTTGGCGGTGAAACCCTGCGGCGTCGACCGGCCGGCCGGGGTGAGCTGGAAGAACAGCACCGCCAGGGCCAGGATGACCACGGCCCCCGCCGCCAGGCACAGGCGCGCCCGCTTCCGTGCTTGCTCCGGGGGCAGCGCCCAGTAGGCGAGGACGACCGGCTGGAGGGCCAGCAGTGCGACCACGGAGCCGAACGCTCCGAGGATTCCGGTGGAGGGCCGGCCGGTGATGTCGTCCAGGAGCCGCCAGACCGGCTCCAGGGACACCAGGAAGGAGAGGGCGGAGAAGCCGTAGACACCGGCGAGCGCGGCCAGCGCGCGGTCCTGGCGCAAGTGCCGCGGGGGCCAGCACAGCAGCAGGAAACCGGTGACGGCCAGCGCCAGGCATATGGGATGGAGGATTTGCTGCACGGCTTACTGTCTCCTCCTGCGCAGCAGCGTTTCCGCCGCGCGGTCGTGATCCGCGATCTGCCGGGTGTGCCGGTGAACATGGCGCTGCAGATAGGAGCCGATCAGTTCGGCCTCCCGCTCGTCCCGGTAGGCGTATTCACTGCGGCCCAGCATCATCTTCACCACCTCCGGGTCGATATGAGTGAACAGCCGCTCCGGAACCGGACTGACCGTTGAAAATCCCGGACTTTCATGATGGTTGCGCAGGATATGTGCAATTTCATGCGCGAGAATATGATCCTGGTGCGCGCGGCTCGTATTCTCGTGGATGAATATGTAGTCAATGTCTTCCACGGTCCGTATCCACATGCCGCACACGCCGAACGCGCTGCCGGCGGGTGCGGGCAGGAGGTGGATGGGGTAGCCCGTCCGCTGCTCGATGACCGGCAGCAACTCCCGGATGCTGCCCGCCGGGGGCAGGCCGAGGCTCTGAACGAAGCGGCGGCTGTCCCGCCGCATGGTGTCCCGGCCCCTCACGGCCCGTCGCCCGCGACGCTCGCGCCGGACGAGCCGCGGGGCAGCCCTTCCCCGTCACGCCTGTTCAGTCGCTCACCGAAGCTGTCCTCCGGCACGAGGGCCTCCCGGCTGTGATTGATCTGAGTCGACTCTGGAGTACTGGAGTATAGGCCGCGTCAGATGAACTGAGATAAAAGGGGGTGGTCCTGCCGTGCTGTCCGGATGACCTCCACCGTCCAGAATTCAACGGTCCGGGCCGCGTTTCATCTCGGCCTCGTCGTCGTCAGCCGAAGGTTGCCGGTGGCGCCTGGCGCGTTGTTTTCCGTTTCACCGGTGAACGTCCGCCCCAGGCGTTCTGTCCGGTGTGCGCTCTACGCATATGCCGCCGGGTTGTCGACCCTCGCCGTATGGGGGTTTTCGAGGAGCAACCGCGACGACTGGGTAAGGAGCAGCCGCGCTGCTCATACTGCGGGCTGCCCCAGGAGCGGGCGGCGACGCTGGAGTACGACTGGGTGCTGTTGGAGCCGGACATGGCTCCGCTGGCCCATACGGTGCCGGCGGAGCATCGGTGGATCATGCTCTCCGACGGACGTGTGGCCGTCTACGCGGTGTGTCCGCCGGACCCCTTCCAGCGGTGCCGCATCGAACACCGGCTGGCCTGCTCGGCACAGCCGCTGCCGGACCTCTGGCCGTGGCTGACGACCCTCCGCACGGAAAACGCACGGCGGGCGGACCGCCAGGCGGACCCACCGTCGCCAGAGCCCTCGGAGAGCTGGCCGGACGCCGGGTAGCCGCGCCGTACGGGTCACCCGTGAGGCTGTTCTCCAGGCGGCTCGCAGGGGGACGGGCTGACCGGCGGCCCTATGCTGAGGATCGTCACAAACGAAGCTGGCGGCAGGGGTTGGACGAGTCGTGGACGGCCTGACCGAGGCGGATCTCAGGGCGTTGGCCGGCGCCCGTTCCTTCGAGCGCGGGCTCGGGTACCTCGACGCGGTGTCCGGGGTCGAGGTCGGTGACTCCTGGGTCACCGCGACCGTCCACGGCACTGAGCGGTACGAGGTGGAGCTCACTCTGGACGGGCTCCGGGGGCCCCGGGGCGTGACCGGCGAGTGCGACTGCCCGTACGGCATGGAGGGCAACTTCTGCAAACACCTGGTCGCGCTCGGTCTGACCGTGCTCGCCCAGCGGGAGAGCCTGCCGCGGCAGCGGAAGGCGGCCCGCGACCGGGCGCAGGACCTCGACGCCTGGCTGTCCGGCCTGCCGAGGGAAGAACTGCTCACCCTCGTACGGGAGCTGATCGCCGAGGACCGGCAGCTGCGGCGTCGTCTGGAGCTGCGGGCCGCGAGCGCCCGAGGGGACCTGGCCGGGGTCCGGGCCCGCGTCCGCGAGCTGCTGGACGTCTCACCGTTCGCGCGGTACGGGTACGTCGAGTACGCCGACGCCCGCGCCTATGCCGACCAGGCAGGGCAGGCGCTGTCAGCGATCCGCGGGCTCACCGGCTCGGGCCGGGCCGACGACGCGATCACGCTGTCACGCGAGGCGATGCGGCTGCTGGCGGAGGCGGCGGAGAGCGTCGACGACTCCGACGGCTGGCTCGGACAGCTGGGCGCCGGCCTTGCCGACGCCCACCTCGACGCCTGCCGTGCGGCACGCCCCGACCCCGGGGATCTCGCGCGCTGGCTGGTCGGCCACGCTCTCGGCGGCCTGGACGACGGCCTCACCGACATCGACCCGCTCGACTACGAGGACGTCCTCGGCGACGAGGGAATGACCGTCCTACGGCAGCTGGCCGTCGAGGCATGGCGGGGCAACCGCCGCGGCTGGGCGGAGAAGTGCCTGATGGAGCGTCTGGCCAAGGCGGGAGGCGATGTCGACACGATGATCGCCGTGTACGCGGCCGACCTCGCGCCGAACGGCCACACCCACCTGACCATCGCCCGCGAGCTCGATGCCGCCCGGCGCTCCGACGACGCCCTGCGCTGGGCGGAACGCGGCATCCGGGACACCCGTGAACTCTCCGCCGTCGACACCGCCCTCGTCGACTATCTCTGCGACCGCTACGGGGCGGCCGGCCGGCTCGCCGACGCCGTCGCCCTGCGCCGCGACCACTTCCGCGCCCGCCGCTCCCTGCTCGCCTACCAGCGGCTCCGCGCCGCCGCCCGGGCCGCCGACTGCTGGCCTGCCGAGCGTGCGGGCGCACTGACCCTGCTGCGCGCCGACGCAGAGCGCCAACAGGGCCGGCACGGCGGCCCCGTCCTGGTCGACGCCCTGCTCGACGACGAGGACGCCGACGCCGCCTGGCAGGCCGCAGCCGCCACCGGCGCCTCCGACGCCCAGTGGCGCACCCTCGCTGACCAGACCCGCGCCACTCGCCCCGCCGACGCCCTCGCCGTCTATCTGCGGCTGGCCGAGCCGCTGACCCGGCAGACCGGCAACACGGTCTACGAGCACCTGGTCAGCCTGCTGCTGAGCATCCGGGACTGCCACTGCCGCCTGGGGACACATGACGACTTCACCGCGTACGTCACCACCCTGCGCACCGCCCAACGACGCAAGCGGAACCTGATGCGGCTGATGGACGACCACGGCCTGTGAAGCGGACCTTGAGGCCGCCGGGTGATGCGTCGCCCTGCCGACCGGCCTGCGGTCGGCCTGTGGTCGGCCTGCGGTCGGCCTGCGGTCGGCCTGCGGCAGGTCGATGCGGGCCGATGCAGGCCGGTCGCAGGCCGATGACGAAGCCGGGGCGCGGGATGAGCCGCCGGCCGTCAGCAGGCCGCACTCATCTGCCGCCTGACCGCGCGTAACGGACACGAGTCGTGTCTGTCAGCCCGTAAGGTTCCGGATACTCCTGCCCGGCAGGCATCGCTACCTTCCGAACCGCCCGTGCCGCCGGGACTGCGGCCGGCTCCCCAGCCATGCTTGCCCACAGGAGGTCACCGTGACCGCGCAGAATCCCACCCGCAGGAGCATCCTCAGGACCGCCGGCGGACTCACCGCCGCGGCGGCCCTGGGCGCCGGAGGCGTCCTCGCGGGAGCGACCACGGCCGCTGCGGTCGGCGACGGCCGCGGCCTGCGCATCGTGCAGCGCGACGAACGAGACCACCGGATGTGGTACTACCGGTTCCAGACCGACGCGATCGCCTGGGACCCCGCTGTCAATGTGCTGCTGCCCGACGGCTACCACACCAGCGGTCGCCGCTACCCCGTCCTCTACCTGCTGCACGGTGGCCAGCAGGACTTCATCACCTTCGACGCGCATCACAACATCCGCGGTCTGACCGCCTGGAAGGACCTCATCGTCGTGATGCCGGACGGCGGACGCGCGGGCTGGTACTCCAACCCGGTCAGCTCCACCGTCGGCCCCCGCAACTGGGAGCACTTCCACATGGCGCAGCTGCTGCCGTGGATCGACGACAACTTCCGCACCTACGCCGAGTACGACGGCCGCGCCGTCTCCGGGTTCTCCATGGGCGGCTTCGGCGCGCTGAAGTACGCGGCCAAGTACTGGGGCCACTTCGCCTCGGTCAGCGCCCACTCCGGCCCGGCCCATCTGCGCGGGCCCAACGGCGACGTGGTGACGCACTGGGCCAACGCGTCCTCCGCGGCCGTGGAACTGGGCGGCGGCACGGTCTACGGGGTGCCGTGGGACCAGGCCAGGGTCAGCGCGGACAACCCGGTGGAGCGCATCGAGAGCTACCGCAACAAGCGGGTCTTCCTGGTCGCCGGCACCAGCCCCGAGCCCATCAACTGGTGGGACCAGGCCAACGAGCGAATGGTGCTCGCCACCCAGCGGGAGTTCCGGCACCACCTCGACCGGGTGGGCATCCCGCACGAGGCGCATGAGCTGGGCGGTGGCCACTTCGTCCGCCCCGAAATGCTGGAGCGCGACATCAACGGCGTCATCGCGCGCCTGCGCAAGGCGTGACGGGAGGACGTCACGTGTTGCTCGGTCTTTCCCGACGCCTGACGGGACACAGGCACAGACGTGCTGTCGGCGCGCTTCTCACTGCGGTCGCGGCCCTGCTGCCGGGACTCGCGGTGGCGTCGCCAGCCGAGGCGCGGGCCGCCTCCGCCCAAACCCCCGCCCGGGCAGGCGGCTTCGCCGCCGCCTGCCCGGCCACGGGTGACATCACCCAGGGCTACAGCCAGGGCCACAACGGCATCGACATCGGCGACGACCACGGCACCCCGATCTACGCCGTGGGCGACGGCGAGGTGACCATCTCGGGGTACGACCCCGGCGGCTACGGCCAGTGGATCCGCATCCTGCACCCCGACGGCAGCACCACCGAGTACGGCCACATGTACCAGCGGGACGTCCAGGCGGGGGACCGGGTGACAGCCGGGCAGCGGATCGCGCTGATGGGCAGCGAGGGCCAGTCCAGCGGGCCCCATCTCCATCTGCGGGTCTGGCTGAACGTGGACACGCGTGTGCACACCGACCCGATCCCCTACCTGGCGGAACGCGGCGTCGAGATGCCCTGCACACCCGGCGACCCCCGTCCGGCGCCGCTGGAGCATCCGGCGGAGTCGGGGCGCGTGGTGTCGGCGCTGTCGGCGGACGGGCGTCTTGAGGTGTTCGCCGCCGGGTCCGACGGCGTCCATCACGCCTGGCAGGAGAGCGCCAACGGGGCATGGTCCGACTGGGTGCCGCTCGGCGGACCGCCCGGCGCGCGGCTCGCCATCGGGCCGAACGCCGACGGCCGGCTTGAGCTCTTCGCCATCAACGGCGACGTCTTTCAGCACCGCTACCAACGTGAGCCCTCGGGCGGCTGGTCCGGCTGGGAATCCTTCGGCGGCGGCGGGCGTGACATCGCCGTCGGCGCCAACGGCGACGGTCGCCTCGAAGTCTTCGCCTCCGGCCCGGACGGAGTGCTGCACAGATACCAGACCGCACCCAACAGCGGCTGGTCCGGCTGGGAGGGCACCGGCGGCGGACCCGCCGACAGCCGCATCGAGATGGAGAAGGCCCCCGACGGACGGCTGGAGGTCTTCGCACTCAACGGCGGCACGTTCCAGCACCTTTACCAGACGGCCGTCAGCGGCGGCTGGTCGGCCTGGCAGCCCTTCGGCGAAGGCGGACACGACCTGACCCTGGACCACAATCAGGACGGCCGCCTTGAGGTCTTCGCCTCCGGACCCGAAGGCGTCTTCCACCGATACCAGACCAGCCCCGACAGCTGGTCCGGCTGGGAGAAGTTCGGCGGTCCCGCCGACTCCCAGCTCACCAGCCAGCGCGCCGCCGACGGCCGTGTCGAGGTGTTCGCCATCAACGGCGCCACAGCCCAGCACATATGGCAGACCGATGTGAACGCCCCGTACGGCACATGGGAGTCCTTCGGCGAGGGCGGCACCGAGATCACCGCCACGGCCAACGCCGACGGCCGCATCGAGGTGTTCGGCACCAACCCCACCGGCGTCTTCCACAGATGGCAGACCGGATTCTCCACCTGGTCCGGGTGGACCTGGCTCAACAGCACCCCGGGACCCGGACTCGACTGACCCGCCAGGGTCCCTCTGGAGCAGCCTCGTGCATCCGATCAGCAGGCGGCGTCTGCTGGGGGCGGCCGGAGCGGGAGCCCTCGTGCTCCCGCTCACGGGCCGCACCGCGGCCGCCGCCTCCCCCGGTGACCGGCCGTCCCGCCCATGGGTGGGCGCCGGCTCCTTCACCCACGTCCACGACCCGTCCACACCCGGCCGGCGTCGCTACCTCAACGACCACAGCCTGATCCGGGCGAACGGCCGGTGGCACCTGTTCAGCATCGTCGGCGACAGCGCGGCGCCCGGCGAGGCCCCGGACAGCGCGGCCGAGGCCGCCTTCGCCCATGCCTCCGCGCCCGACCCGTACGGCCCGTGGACCACCCACGCCGACGCGCTGACCGTCGCCCCCTCCTACCACGGCGAGGAGCACCTGTGGGCCCCGCACGTCATCGAAGCCGGCGGCACGTACTGGATGTTCTACGCCGCCGGCGGCAGCACTGGGGCCGCGATCAACCTCGCCACCTCTGCCGACCTGTTCACCTGGACCCGTGTGCCGTCGGGGCCGCTGTTCCGGGGGCTCGCCGCGCGTGACCCCATGGTCGTGCGGATCGGCGTCGAGTGGGTCATGTACTACACCGAGCTCTCCGCGGCCGACGGCCGTCACCTGGTCTGCTACCGCCGGTCCGACGACCTGCTGCACTGGAGCGAGCCCGGCGTCGCATACGCCGACCAGATCACCGACGCCACCGGAGTCTCCGTCACCGAGTCGCCCTTCGTGGTCGAACGGAACGGTTGGTACTACCTGTTCATCGGGCCACGGGGAGGATACGACGGCACCGACGTCCTCGCCTCCCGCGACCCCTTCCGCTTCACCCTCGACGGGTCGGCGGGTCATGTGCCCGGTCACGCCGTCGAACCGGTCACCGACGGGAACCGGTGGTACGCGAGCGCCGCGGGCTGGTTCCGGCGCGGCCTGTACCTGGCCCCGCTGCACTGGCGGGACACGCCGCCCCCGTGGCAGAGCCCGGACAACCCGGTCGCCGCCCTGGACGTCCGGGACCGCCTGACCGTGTTCGCCCTCGACGCCGGCGACCGTTCGATGCTGCGGCGCGTCCAGCTCGACCCGGACGCCGACACCTGGTCGGAGTGGGAGGAGTTCGGCGGACCGGCCGGCGCGGTCCCCACGCTCGGCCGCAATGCCGACGGCAGGCTGGAGGTGTTCTCGCTCGCTCCCGGCGGCGTCAACCTGCACCACCGGGTGCAGCGACCGGACGGCGGCTGGCACGACTGGGAGGAGTTCGGCGGACCGGCCGGGGCCGCCCCCGCCGTCGCCCGCGACGCTGGCGGCCGGCTGGAGGTCTTTGGGCTGAGCCCCGGCGGCGCTGTCATCGCCCGGCGGCGGCAGCGGTCGCCCGGGTCACTGACCTGGGACCCATGGGACGCCGGATTCGGCGGCCCGGCCGGAGCACCGCCCGTCGTCGCGGTGAACGCGGACGGCCGCCTGGAGGTGTTCGTCCTCGAACCCGGCGGCGCGGAGATCCGCCACCGGTGGCAGCGTGCGCCGGGCGGCGACTGGTCCGCGTGGAAACGATTCGGCACCGCGGCAGGCGCGGCTCCGCGGGTGCTGCGCGACGGCAGCGGCCGGCTCACCGTCACCGCGATCGCCCCGTCCGGCGTGGCGTCCTTCCACCGCCGCCAGGCGCAGCCGAGCGGCGGATGGGGCGACTGGCGGCCGCTGTTCGGCTGGTCCGCCGCGGCCCCGCTGCTCGTTCCCAGCGCCGACGGTCGGCTGGAGGCGTTCGCGCTGTCTCCCGGCGGCGACCGGCTCGATCACCGCTGGCAGACCGCGCCCGGCGGCGGCTGGGACCCCGGCGGGGAGTTCGGCGAACCAGGCGTCGTGCTCGCCGCCACACCGTCCGCCGCGGCCGACGCGACCGGGCGGGTCCATGTCTTCGCGGTGACCGCCGAAGGCCGGGTGCGCACCCGCGTGCAGGTCCGCCCGAGCAGTGGCTGGCAGCCCTGGATCCCGTTCGGCGACCGGGTGGCAGCTCCCCTGCGGTCAGGAGCTCCCGCTCCATGACAGGCCGCCCCGTACGGCGTGGGGCGTATCGCCGTACGGCATCTGAGAATTCACGAGGGAAAGGCACTCCGTGGCAAGAACCAGCCTGCACCGCATATTCACCAGACTGGCCTGGATGGTCGGCATCTGGGCGCTGGTCATCGGGACGACCGCCTCGGTCGCCGTCGCCCAGCCCAAACCTGATCCGCGGCCGAAGGACGACCGCACCGGCGTCTCCCGGTATTTCAGCGGCCCGCAGGGCATGGCCATCGCGACCGCGCCGTGTGATCCGGCCGGTCCGTCCGCCCTCGACGGCGTCATGGCCGACCAGCTCAACCCGCAGCTGAACGCGAAGATGGCCGGTTATCTGAACGCGTACAAGATGTCCTGCGCGCGGATGGTCACACAGGCGGTGAAGGACCGGGGGCTCAACCCGAGAGCCGCGGCGATCGCCATCGCCACGATCATCGTGGAAACCAGCATGAACAACTACTCCCAGGCCGTCGACCACACCAGCATCGGACTGTTCCAGCAGCAGGACTGGTGGGGCACCCGGGAGCAGCGTCTGGACCCGGTCTACGCCACCAACGCCTTCCTCGACGCGATGGAACAGGAGTTTCCGAACGGCTCGTGGAACACCGCACAGATCGGTGACGTGTGCTGGCGTGTACAGAGGCCGAGGGAAGACCTGCGCGGCCTGTACGCGCTTGAGGCGGGCGACGCCACGCTGATCGCCAATGCCCTGTGGTCCGGTGCCAGGAGCGGCCCCAGGCACCCGTACGCCTCCGGCCGGGTCGTCTCCGGGCAGTCCGCGGACGGGCGTCTTGAGGCTTTCGCCGCCGGTGCGGACGGCGTCTATCACGCATGGCAGACCGAGGTGAACGGCGCTTGGTCGCAGTGGCGGTTCGCAGGCGGCCCGCGCGACGCCCAGCTGGCGGTGGCGGCCAACGCCGACGGCCGACTGGAGCTGTTCGCGCTGTCGGACAGCACGTTCGAGCATATGTGGCAGACCGGGCCCAGCGCCGGGTGGTCGTCCTGGGAGACCTTCGGCACCGGCGGGTACCGGCTGACGGCGGGCAACAACGCCGACGGCCGGATCGAGGTGTTCGCCTCCAACTCCGAGGGTGTGTTCCACCGCTGGCAGACCGCGCCCAGCGGAGGCTGGGACGAATGGGAAGGCACCCACGGCGGCCCGCCCAACGCGCGACTCGCCATGGAGAACGCGCCCGACGGGCGTCTTGAGGTCTTCGCGTTGTCCGACTCGACGTTCGAGCACCTGTACCAGACCAGCGTCAACGGCGGGTGGTCCGCCTGGGAGGGCTTCGGCGAGGGAGGACACGCCGTCGCCGCCAGCTACAACCAGGACGGCAGGCTTGAGGTGTTCGCCTCCAACTCCGAGGGCGTGTTCCACCGCTGGCAGACCAGCCCGACGTCGTGGTCGAAGTGGACAGGCACCGGCGGGCCCCGCAACGCCGAGCTCGCCACATCGCGCTCGGTCGACGGGCGGGTGGAGGTGTTCGCGATCAACTCCAGCACCGCGAGCCATGCCTGGCAGACCGCCCCGAACGCGGAGTTCTCGCAGTGGGAGACCTTCGGCGGCGAGGGCACGTCGATCGGCACGGCCAACAACGCCGACGGCCGCATCGAAGTCTTCGGAACCAACCCCACCGGCGTCTACCACCGGTGGCAGACCGGCTTCGCCACCTGGTCGAAATGGGCCTGGCTGAACGACTCCGGCCCCGCGATCACCTGACCGCCCCACGGCCGCCGCCCCGGGACGTACCGCAGGACGTCATCCCGCGAGCTTCCGGACGGCGGCGGCCACCATCGACGACATGAGGAGCTTCGATGAGCGGAAAGGATCTGCTCCGGATGATCCCCGTGACGGGCCTGCTGCTCGTCACGGCCTGCTCCCCGGCTGACTGGCCGTCCCAGGACGCCGGCGGCCCGCTGCGCACAGGACTGAACGAGGCGGAACGCACGCTGCTCGGCGAAGCGGAGCAGCGGCTGATCACCCGTTGTATGCGGGACAAGGGCTTCCAGTACCGGCGCGACCCCGCCGGGCCGCGCAGCGAGGCGCCCGAACGCCGATTCGGCCTGGACGACGTCGACTGGGCCCGCCGCCATGGCTACGGTCTGGCCGAGGCGGCCCGGTCCAAAGACCGGGGCGGGAAGGCCGCGGCCGAGAACAGCCCCCAGGAACGCTACCTCGCATCCCTCCCGCCACGGCGCAGGGCCGAATTCGACCGTGCCCTGAACGGCGCCGACCGCGCCGCGATCGTCGTCCAGGTGCCCGGCCGCGGCCGGATCTTCACCAGCGCCGACGGCTGCCAGGCCGACGCGCGCGGACGGCTCTACGGCGATCTGCGCAAGTGGACCGAGGCCAAGGCGGTCGTGGTGAACCTGGAGTACCTCACCTTCGACGAGGTGGTGGCGGAACCGCGGTACACCAAGGCACTGGCCGACTGGCGCGCCTGCATGAAGGCACGCGGCCTGGCCTACCCGAACTCTTCGGAGGCCATCGGCGCCGTGGCGAAGGAGAACCGGACCCGCACCGCCGAGGACGCGTGGAAGCGCGAGGTGACCGTCGCCGTCGCCGACGCCGAGTGCAACCGCGCGGCCGGGCTGGCCAGGACGGGCGACCGCCTGCAACGGCAGCACGTACAGAACGCCGCGCGTGACGAGTTCGCGCGCCAGACCCGCTACTACACCCAGGCGGTCACGACCGCGCTCGACCGAGCCCGCTCCGTCATCGACTCCGGCTGAGCCCGCACCGCCCCACCGAACCCGCCCACCGAACCCGCCCACCGAACCCGCCCACCGAACCCGCCTACCGAACCCGCCTGCCGAACCCGCGCGCCCGGCCGCAGCCGACCGGGCGCCGACCCCCGGCGCACGCCGGAGGAAACCCACCAAGAGGAGAACAGCATGCGCACCAGCAAGCGCGCCCTGCTGGGGCTGGCGCTGGCCGCCGCCCTGCTTCCGATCGCCGCCTCCACCGCCCAGGCCGGGGGCACGACCCCCACCTACAGCCAGTGGAACCCGGGCAACTGCCCGGTTGGGCAGCTGTGCGTCTACAAGGACGCCAACTACGGGCAAGGCGGCGTCGGCATCGCCATGTTCAAGTACGACAACCCCATCTGGTCGGACACCAGAAACGCGTACATCGCCCACGAGGACTCATCCTGGTTCAACAACGGCACCGGCACCTCGTACAGCTCCGTCGTGGTCTACGCGGACAACGGCTACGGCGGGAACTCCTTCTGCCTGGACAAGGGCTGGGGCAACACCTGGGACCGCGTGGCGAACGACCAGGGCGAGGCCAACCGCTGGGTCAACGGCCCCTGCTAACTCACCCACCCCGCCGCCCCGCCCCACCGCTCGCGCCGACCCACCACCGGCGCGAGCGGTGAACTGCAAACCTGCGCACACGGCTCCAGAGCCCAGCTGAGCCCGGACCGGCTCTGCGCCGCTGACCCGCACGGCGGCAACGGAGCGCGGACCCGCCCGAAAAGATCATTACGTCCCTAAGACGCGGGGGCTCTGTCGGGGCATGACGGGCCCCCGTATCGTCGAAGACATGATCTCGGGCGACGGCGGCAGCGTGGAGTTCACGGCGGACGGGGTGGGCGCGGTCCTCCGAGAGTCGTGTGCGGCTGCCGGACTGGACCCGTCCGGGGCCGAGCTGCTGCGGCTCGGGTCGAACGCCGTCTACCGCTTATCGTCCGCCCCCGTCATCGTGCGCATCGCCCGAGACCCTGACGCCCTGCCCGAGATGGAACGGGCCGTGCGGGTGGCCCGATGGCTGGAGGCGGAGCGCCTGCCGGCCGTCCGCGCGCTGAGTGCCGGCGGCCAACCACTCGTTGTCGGCGGCCGGGTGGTGACCTTCTGGGAGAGCGTCCAGGAGCGCGAGGAGTACGGCACGGTCGCGGAGCTGGCAGACCTGCTGCGTCGGTTGCACTGGCTCGAAGAACCCGAATCCCTGAGGCTGCCGTACTTCGATCCCCTGGCCAAGCTGTGGGGCTCACTGCGCCAGATGGACGGCGTGGACGACGACGACCGCGCGTTCCTGGAGGAGCGGGCCGATCGGCTGGCCAAGGAGTACGACCGGCTGGACTTCGTCCTGCCCTTCGGGATGATCCACGGAGACGCGAGCATAGGCAACGTGATCCGCCACCGCGACGGGCATGCGGTGCTGATCGACCTTGACGGCGTCGCTTTTGCCCCACGCGAGTGGGATCTGATCCAGACGGCCATGTACTACGAGCGATATCGCTGGCACACACGCTCTGAGTACGAGGAGTTCGTGCACCGGTACGGCTTCGACCTGATGAACTGGCCCGGCTATCAGGTGCTCGCCGATCTGCGCGAAGTCATGATGGTGGCCTGGATCGGCCACCAGGTCGCCGTGAGCGAGAAGTCCGCCGTGGAGTTCAGCCGACGTGTCCACTCACTGCGAACGGGGGAGGGCCGCGACGCATGGAGCCCCTTCTGAGCTGACGGCTCACAGGGCGTCGGACGCTATCCACAGCCTGTGTTCCGCGGCCTGTTCCTGGAGCTCCCGTACGGCGCTGCTGTCCTCGGCGCGTGGCAGGTGCTGCCGGAACTCGGCCAGATAGCTGGCGCATCGGGACGACTTGAGCTGTTCGCCCAGGTCCAGGGCAACGAGGGCGACGCGACAGGCTTCGTTCAGATCCCCAGCATGCAGGTGGGCGTCCGCGAGAACCATGGTCGCGAAGAAGTCGCTGCGGACATGGCTGCCGCTCCTCGCGTTCTGTCCGTGCTCGACTGCCTGGCGGGCACTGTTGACGTCGCGGAAGCAGTGCGCGGCCTCGGCGGCGAGCTCCGACTCGTCGAAGTACGTGATCCACTCCGGCTCGTCGTCGCTGTTCCGGCTCTCCAGCGCCTGTGTCGCTGCCGCGAGCGCGAGTTCGCACGCGCGACGGTCACCGGTACGCGCGAGGGCGCGGGCCTCCATCGCATGGAACTGGGCCCGCAGAGTCGGCGTGGCGACCGGAGAGATGCCCATCAGCGCCGCACGGGCGAGGGTCGCCGCCTGCGTGTAGTAGCCCAGGAAGGTGGCCTGGTGGCTCATGGCCGACAAGATGC
This sequence comes from Streptomyces sp. PR69, assembly GCF_026420845.1. Lineage (GTDB taxonomy): Bacteria > Actinomycetota > Actinomycetes > Streptomycetales > Streptomycetaceae > Streptomyces. The sequence continues at coordinate 76,843 of NZ_JAOWCB010000020.1, forward strand.
TCCCGGCCAACCGCCGATCGTTGGCGTCCTGCGCGAGCCGTAGCGCCTGGAGGAAGTACCGTTGGGCGAGTCCGTGATGGCAGGCGTCGTACGACATCCAGCCGGCCAGCAGCGTCGCCTCGGCAACCGTGGAGAACAACGCGCGCCCGATGGCCTCGGTGCACTGCCCGCTCAGCAGAGGAGCCACATCACGGCTGAGGAACTGGATCACCGCATGGCGCGCGTGATCTCCTCCGAACCGGTCGTCGAGCTGAGCGAACAGATCAGCCGTCGTCTTGACCGTGGCGACGTCGGCCAGTCCGACCCGCACCGCATCGCGTGCTTGAGCGGCGGGGAACGACGGCTCGGGGGCGACCAGCCACCTCAGTGACGCTTCGTTCCACGCGGGTTCGGCGGGCTCCGCCTGGACCAGCGGCTCATAGCCGTTGAGGTCGGCTCGCCATAACCGCCCCACGCTCTCGATAGCGGCATCCGGACTGGTCGGATAGCCGGCCTCCAGGAGGCTGGTGTCTCCCGCACCGATTGAACTGAGCCCGAGCTCCGCCGCTCCGGCACACAGCGCCTCGCTCAGCAGCGGCCCGTAGAAGTCGTCCGGGACGCTGTGCGAGTTCTCCCAACTGGCAATACGGCGCTTCACGCTCGCATCGGAGGGAAGCTGGTGCCCGCGACACGCGGCTACCTGTCTCAGCTCCCGTACCAAGCGGGGCTGGCTCCGCCCGCGATTGGTGCGCGCTTCGCGTAAGCGTGCTCCAGTCGGTTGCGTCGGTTGCGTCGGTTGCGTCGGTTGCGTCGAAGACGTGACCGTCCTTCCGTGCGCATGCGCGGTACGACGACTCAGTCTCACAGCCGAATCCACGCGCAGACAGCCCTCGCACACTGCCCGTAGTCGCCAATCCCTCCGCGGTGGATGGGTGACGGAGGATGACGCGCACGGCCGCCCCTCGTCATCCCTCGTCACCTGTTGTCATCTGCCCTGCTCAGGGGCTTCTCCATAAGCCTGGTGTCACGGTGGCAGAGCGGCCGCCGGTCGACTCCGACTGAGGTGGGATGACGTGGAGGGGATGACCCGAAGGGGAGTCCAGTGGCTGTCCGCTGCGGCTGACGATCCGGAGACATGCCGGGCGCGCTGGGCGGATGACCCGCGTACGCCGTGCATGCTGCCGGCCGGACGATACTTCGACGTGGTCACGGTCGATCAGCGCATCGGCCTGGAAGCGTTCGATCAGCTGGTCCGCCGGGAGATGCCGCTCGGACCGGTCCTCGTCGACCACCATGCGCGCCGCGTCGGCTTCTTCCTCAACTCCCGCTGGCAGGAGCGCTTCAGCGAACTGGTCCGTCGCACGACCGACGCACCACCCCCATACAAATACCTGAGCGAGGGCTCGCTCGTGGTCGTTCCCGGCCCGTTGCCCATGTCCGGCGACCGCTACCAGTGGCTCCGCGCCCCTCTCCGCCGCCCTGAGGCGAACCCCCTGCGTCCGGCAGCGCTGGCGACCATGCTCGTCGCCGCTGCCGATTTGATCGCTCGCGTCGACCATTACGGCGAGCAGTACCCGACTCCGGCGGCGGTCGCGTCCCTGGCGCGGAAAGGCATGGTCTCCGATGAGCAGTGACATCAACGACTGCCACGACTTCGCCCAGTGGTCGCCACTGGAGAGCCAGGGGTGGTACGCCGCCCGCGACGCGACAAGCGCACTGCGCGACGTCCTGACCGCCGCAGGCATGGAGAAGGACTTCCCCTACCTCCGGGCCGACCTGAACGCCTTCGGCCACGGGCTGATCGAGCTGGGCCGAGTGTCCCCCGAGACCGCCGAACGGCTGGCGGAGCTCCTGCGCCGCGCCACCTCCTGCCGACTGGACAACCGAGGCGAGTGCAGCGGCCCTGTACACGTACAGCAGAGGGAGCGGCGACGAACATGACGGACCGGCGGGCGTGGTCGCGCAGCGGGCGGGGACCTTTAAGTGATCACTGTCACGGCGCTGCGTTCGGCGGCATCCGTCTGCGCATACGACAAGACCCCGTCCTCAGCGTTCAAGCTGGTGGCGGGGTCTTCAGGCACTCGATGCGAAGTGCCCCCGGCAGGGGACCCGGAACATGGGAACGGGGGGACGGGTCGACGCCCGGAGAGCTCGTGATCCGGGAGAGCGTCCGGCTTTAGCGATGGCGGATTCGAGTCCTGTCAACGAACCCCAGCAGCCGAGCGAGTTCTTCAGGTTTCGGCTGCTGGGTGCCCCGTGCGTTACGAGGTCTGATCGAGTAGCCCTCGTTCAATCGCCTTCTTACGAACTGCTGCGAGCGGAATGTGGTTGCCGTCGGGCTGAGCGATGTGCCAGAAATCCCATCCTGGGCTGGACCCGCTGCCGGTAGCAGCGGCGCCGGCGGCTGATAGGGATTTGAACTCCTCACCGCTCGGCTCGAGACGAATCCGGCCGTTACTGGCCACCGTGGCGTCGAATACACGCCGCGAACGTTTTAGTTCGCCACGCAACTTCGTACCCTCACTAAGGAGGCCGACGCGAATCAAGTCGATGATTTGTACGCCGTAGCGAGGCTTCTTTCGGGGTGATGAGCTTCGCCGCTGCGTGGCAGGCAATGTCTCCTCGACGAAGCCGAGTCGGTCAATGCGCCACACTCGTTCGCAGAGTTGCCGGTACAGGGCGCCGCGCTGGTCGATTGCCTTCCTGTCAAAACTGTCCGGATATGGAATGAAGGACTGTTCGAGGTTCCATTTCTTCCGGAACTTTTCGAATGTTGGATTGCGCTTATAGGCGTTGGGGTGCAGCGACGCGGCGAGCAGGTTCTGCCGGAAGTAATGGGGCAGTTTTTCGCTGTAGATGTCCGCACCGAAACTGGCGTTAATTGACTTTTCGAGTAGGAGTAGCGCTCCCAGTCGGTTTCTTTCCCGCTTGAAGTCCTCCTCATTCGCCACTCCCGTTTGAACGTGGAGAGTGTATTTATTCGCCCAGATGTGTTCGATCTCCCACGGAGGAAGAGCCTGTGTAATGGCCGCCGGTGACCCGAGGTACCGGTCAGCTTCGTCCGGTCGCCCGCTTTCTGCCTCAACGAAGGCCGTGATTCGTGCAAGCAGGTAGCGGAGATGCTTTCGGTTGTTGTGGAGGCTGAGCTTTTCGATGCCTGCGAACCCGTCTGGAAGGCCTGCAGCCTCGCGTCCCAGTAGAACACGCAGATCGTCGACATTCGATGCGCGGCGAACGGCTGGCAGGAGCCGCTGGACCTCCTCTCGGAAGTCCTGCACCTGCACGGCGTTGTCGTTGTTGGCGACACGGAGAACGAAGAACAGATCGAGATAGTTGGCGATGAGTTGTGCCTTATCGCGAACCGCTTGCTCGGAGTCCTCTAGTTGCAAGGCGGCCAGAATGAGAAGAAACTGTGACTCGATTCCGTTGGTCGCGTTGTAGTAGACGCTATGAAGGCCGGCGGTTCGAGTCTGAGCGGCCTCAAGAAGGTTGCAATACTGCTCTGCGGAACGGGCGACGGTTTTCAGGACAAAGTCGCTGTAGTCCTGGCCCCGGCGCATTATGCCTACACGTTGCGGGTTGTTTCGTACCCATTCATGGAAAGCGCGCTCGATCTTTTCGTCATCGCTTCCATCCGGTGCTGCATAACGGGCGAGGAAGAGGGTCTCAAAGAACTTGCTGGGGTAGTGCCGCCCGAAGGTGCTGAGGTCCGTGACCATCTTCCGCCAGGCATCGTTTATGCGATCTTGCTCGCGGTCCACTTGAGAGAGGACGAAGCTCTTCAGGAGGTCGAGGGAGGTAAGACCGGCGCCACGGTCGTTCATGGTCTCGAAGATCTCCCAGCCCAGATCCCGGTCATCCACGGAGATCTCGACGAGGAAGACGCGATCCGCCAGCCAGTCCGCGAATATGGGAAGGCACTCATCCCGCAGCGTCGTGGGCAGGGCCTCGGCGATGTCCTGGGCTCGCTGCCACAGGTTCTGCACTGAGACGGTGGAACCGGTGGGATCGAAATCGGTTCCAGTGCGAAGAGCCTCCAAGCATGCTCGACGTTCTTCCACATCGATTGCGTAGTGGTACTGCCCAGCTGCGTACCTTCGGACCATGCTGCCCACCATGCCGGCGGCGCCTTCGTTGCCTTGCTCCTTGAGCAGCCGCTCGATGTGGATGAGTAGGAGGTGAAGCGTGGTGAAGCGTTGCTGCCCATCGATTAGGTTCTTCTTCACTCCGACGGTGTGGCAGACAAACGGGCCGAGGAAGTAGGGGCGGTATCTGGCGTAGCGCTGCCCGTCGTGGTCGACCCTCCAGTCGCGCAGAAAGGCGTTGGCCAAGTCGGTCACGAGCTCCACGACGTGGCGCCGCTCCCAGGTGTACTCCCGCTGGTAGGACTCCAGCACGTACTGCTTGGTGAACAGCTCGCGGACCGCGTGGTCCTTGCCGTGCAGCCCTTGCTGCGTGCCCTCGCTCATCCCCACACCCAATCTGCCGGCTCCGACGCGGCCATCCTGTGCGCACCCCTCGGTTGTACCTGATGGCTCTGACACCGGGGTGTGTATCGGCCAGAAAGGGCATGCCCGACGCGGCGTCCAGCGCGGCCACGGCCTGTCTGCCCCCTCCAGGCGTGTGTGCGCCACGCCTCAACGTCCGTCGTCTGGTGGCCTGCTTCGTCTCCAGCGGGTCCGCATGGCCGTAACCGTCGGCACATACTCGGTCGCGTAGGGGAAGTTTCGGCGGCTATCCGGGGCCGCGGTGAGGCGTTGCGACACGTCGAACCTAGCCGCGCCATGGCTGGGCCCTGCAAGAGGGTGCCGCCGCTGTTCCCAGGCAGCACCGCAGCGCTCCCTTGCTGGTTGCCGCATGCCCGTGGGGATGAGGGCGAGACGACGACGTTCTTGGTGGATCGGAAGCTCGGATACATCCCTTGTGGCACCGGAGGGCCACTTGCTTCCGTAGGCTAGGGCGGTCCGCCTGTCGGCTCATCGCCGTGCCGGACATCACAATGACTGGTGGCAGGAGCCGCGACCAAGGGCAGGTCGGGCCACACCACCCGTGACGTGCGGAGATTCGCTCGTCGTGACTACGTCGAGGCATCTGCCGAAGACGCGGGTCGGCTGACACGCTGATCACGCTGGTGCTTCTCGTGCTGTACAGCCTCGAACCCTCGGCGAGGGAGCACTGGATGGGAACGGGGTGACCGGCTGACGCCCGGCGGAGAGCTCGTCATCCAGGAGGTCGTTCAGCTACAGCGATAGCCGTGCGTAGGTTCGACTTCGGGGCAGGGGCACCGGAACCACGGGGTGCTGATCTGCGGATTTGCGCCACAGTGCGGGTGCGGGGCGATCCCGTGAGTGTCGTGGGCGCCCAGAGCATCATCCTTGTGGGTGGTGATCAAGCCGCCCCGCACAGCGTCACCCGTCTGCCATTTGACCCTTAACGGAGGTTTCATCCTGCTAAACGCCGAAATTTATCCCAGTGAGCCCTGCGTCTGACTTGCAGTTTCCAGGCGGTTCCCCCGCCTTTGGGTATGCCGGCTGGGATTCCGGGACGCGCGGGGTGGTCAGCGGCGTACGGAGTTCGATACAACTGAAGGCCCCGCCGCTGGCTGCGGCGGGACCCAGATGGAGTGACTGTCAGTCCCCTCGGAGGGCAAACCGAATCTGGGGGCTGGCGGTCACGTCCACTTCCGCAGCCACAGCACGAGGCGGCCGAGGTTGTACACGGCGGCGCTCACTGCGGCGATGACGGACGCGGACTTGCGGAGCTTCTGCCACCGCGGTTCGCGCGGCGGCTCGTCCTGGCGGTTCCCGCTATCCTCGGGCACGGGCATTCCCCTTCCAGGGTGTCGGTGTATTCGGACGGGCCCCTGTTCCGGAGGCATGCGAGGCCGCAGCTTCGGGCAGGCAGGGGCAGCTGGGGTGAGCCCCATGCGTGCTAGGATCCCCCCTGGGCTCTACGAACAGTACAGATGTCCTGATGCACCTTCAAGCAGAACACCCCCTGAGGGTAGTTGGATACACGGGATCTGTTCAGGCGATGGTGCTGGCCGGCAAGGGAGAGGACGGATGCGCAGTGCCCCGTATACAACGGCTCGGTGAGCTGAGCGATGTCACCCCCAGCCCCTCCAGTGATCAGTTCGAGGGGTTGGGTGAGGCTCTTCACGGGACACCCGTGATCTCTCCGGGAGACCTGGCGGACGGGAAGGTTGCGGAACGCTCGCGGATGCGCTGCCTTGGCGTGGTGCCCGAGGGGCTGAAGCGCTTCCTGGTGGAGCCCGGAGATCTGATCATGGTTCGACAGGGTGCGGTGGGGCGCATGGCACTCGTGGAAGAGCGCTCGCGCGGCTGGCTCTACCACTTTGCGTGCGTCCGGATCAGGCCGCGCCGCGAGCTGGTGGACCCCGGCTTCCTGATCGCGTACCTGTCGCATCCGAAAGTACTGGACCAGCTTCTCGCGCAGGCCAACGTCGGTACCGTAGCGACGGTGACGACGCGCATGGTCGCTGAGCTGCCTGTGGCGGTGCCCGCGATCGCTGAGCAGCGGCTGCTCGCCGGGGCACTGGGGGAAGTGGACACCCAGATGGACATCTGTCGGCGGTCGCTGGCGCGGCTGGAAGCACTGCGCCCGGCGTTGATCACCCACATGCTCGGCGGTGAGGTCCCCGGCGAGCGCCTGCCGGTACCGACTACCGCACTCGAGCCGGCCCGGCGTTCGGGGCGCGGGCCGCGCACGAGGAGATTGTCGTAGGTCGCCCCTATTCTTGGGGCGGCTCGGCCAGGAACCGATCGCGTACGGCGCGAAGTGGATACGGATCAAGGAGAAAACACTCGTGGCGCAACTCACGTTGCCGCAGTTGGAGAGGCATCTGTTTGCCGCTGCGGACATCCTGCGCGGCAAAATGGACGCCGCGCAGTACCAGGACTACATCTTCGGAATGTTGTTCCTGAAGCGGGCCTCCGACCAGTTCGAGGTAGCCCGGAATGCCGCGATCAAGCGATTCGTCCAGCTGGGCATGGACCGAGCCGAGGCCGAGCTGAAGGCCGAGTCCCCCTCGGCGTACCGTTCGCACCAGTTCTTCGTTCCCGACGTCTCACGCTGGGAGACGATCAAGAAGGCCTCCCGCAAGGACCCGGCCGAAGCATTGAACGTCGCCCTGGCCAACCTGGAAGCCGACAACCGGTCGCTCGACGGGGTGCTGGAGTACATCGACTTCAAGCGCGGCGCGGCCAACACCAAGCTGAGCAGGCCGGTCCTTCAGGCGTTGATCGACCACTTCGACCAGTACCGACTGAGCAACGACGACTTCGAGTTCCCCGATCTGCTCGGATACGCGTACGAGTACCTCATCGGCGAGTTTGCCGACGAAGGTGGCAAGAAGGGTGGGCAGTTCTACACCCCGCGCTCGGTCATCCGCATGATGACTCAGCTTGTCCAGCCGCAGGAGGGCATGTCGGTCTACGACCCGTGCTGCGGCTCCGGTGGCATGCTCATTCTCAGCAAGGAATACGTGCAGGAGCACGGTGGCGACGCCGCCCACGTGTCCGTCTACGGTCAGGAGGACAACGGCAGCGCCTGGGCCATGGCCCGGATGAACCTGCTGCTGCACGAGGTCGCCGACGGTGACATCCGGCACGGGGACACCCTCGCCGACCCCAAGCACACCAGCACGAGCGGCGAGCTGATGCGCTTCGACCGTATCCTGACAAACCCGCCCTTCGCACAGAACTATCGCCGAAAGGAGATGCGGCACCCTGAGCGGATGCGCTACGGCTGGTGCCCGGAGTCGGGCAAGAAGGCCGACCTCATGTTCATCCAGCATGTACTCGCCGTCCTCAAGCCGGACGGCATCGCGGCCTCCGTCATGCCTCACGGTGTTCTCTTCCGAGGCGGTGAAGAACAGAAGATTCGCCAGCAGATGATCGAAGAAGGGCGTCTGGAGGCCGTCATCGGCGTTGGGCCCAATGTCTTCTACGGCACGGGCATTCCCGCCTGCATCCTCATCCTGCGCGGCCGCGACGGTGCTCCCGAGGGTCGCCGGGACGGTGTCCTGTTCATCAATGCCGACCGCGAGATCACCGCCGGCCGCGCCCAGAACCTCCTCGAAGCCCAGCACGCCGAGAAGATCGTCTCCGCCTACCGCGAATGGGAGAACGTCGAGGGTTTCGCCCGCGTCGTCCCGTTCGAAGAGCTGGAGAAGAACGACTACAACCTCAACATCCGCCGCTACGTCGACAACTCTCCGCCCCCCGAGCCGCAGGACGTGCGGGCACACCTGTACGGCGGCGTCCCCAAGTCGGAAGTCCGCGGCCGAGCCGGCCAGTTCCGAGCCTTCGGCATCGACCCGGGCGCCCAGCTCTTCCGCGAACGAGACGAGGACTACTACGCCTTCCCCGAGGAGGGATTCGAGGCCGTCGCAGCCCGGATCCCCGAACTCGCAGGCAAGCGTGAAGCCGAGCTCGGCGATGCCTTCGAACAGTGGTGGCTGGAACACCGGCGCCGTCTGGACGAACTGCCGAAGCACCAGCAGCTCGCCGACACCCGAGCTGAGCTGCTCACCACCTTCACCGAGGCTCTGGAGCCGCTGAAGGTCCTCGACTGGTACCAGCTCGCCGGCACGGTCGCGGCCTGGTGGTTCGACTCCCGCAACGACCTGCGCAGCCTTGCCCTCACCGGCTTTTCCGGCGTGATCGACCGCTGGGTTATCGGTATCGAATCGGCCTTCGCCGACGCACCGGAGAACGCCGACGCCAAGGCGAAGGCTCGCATCCGCGCCGCCCAGCGTAAAGCCCGCGACCACCGGCTCGTCCCCGAACTGATCCCCGCGTACGTGGAACGCCTGGAGACGGCGGAGGCGCTGGTCGCCGAACTCGACGCGAAGATCAAGGCTGGTTCGCCGCCGAAGAAGGCGAAGGGTGCCGAAGTAGACGACGAGGAAGAGCCTGACCACACGGGAATTCTGTCACCCAAGGAACTCACCCGGCTGAAGAAGCAGCTGACACAAGCGAAGAAGGACCTGGCGGTCGTCAAAGCCGACTTCCTCACCGAACTGCGCGACGCTGCCGAACACCTCACCGCCGATCAAGCCCAGCACATCGTCCTCGGCTTCCTCAAAGCCGATCTCCGTGCCCGCATGGACCGGTTCCTCGCTACCGACCGCCGCGCCATGATCGACGCGTACCGGAACTGGGGCGAGAAGTACGCGGTCACCCTGGAAGACCTGGAGCGGGAACGGGAAGCCTCCGCAAAGCGGCTTCGGGCGTACCTGAAGGATCTGGGTTATGCGTAACGGATGGCGGCGGGTAACTCTCGGACAGATCACTCGGGAAATGGGCGACAGGGTCGGAGAGCTTGCGGATCGTGCCGTCGTGCTGTCTTCGACAAAACACCATGGACTTGTCCGCTCAGACGAGTACTTTAAGAATCGCCAGATTTACAGTGATGATATCTCTCACTATAAACTGGTCCGACGCGGATGGTTCGCCTATGCGACCAATCACCTTAATGAAGGGTCGATTGGCCTTCAAAGGGGATTCGATTACGGTTGCGTGAGTCCAATCTACACGGTCTTTTCTTGCGGGCCGCAGGTCGACCCATCCTTCCTATTTCGAGTTCTGAAGAGCGAGAGACTCGTTTCAGAGTATCGACTTCATGATCAAGCTTCGGTCGATCGCCGCGGAGCTGTTCGCTATCGCGACTTCTCGCGAATCGAAGTTGACCTCCCATCTCTCGAGGAGCAGCGACGCATCGTCAAGATCCTCGATGAAGTGGATTTCCAGCTTGATCGTGCGATGCGGCAGCGCGAAAAGTTGGCTGTCGCCGCGTCGGCCGATGTTGCCGCGATCCTGCATGCCGTCTCTTCTGTTTCGAGTGTTGAGTGGACCACTCTCGACCAAGTGGCTGCCATCTCGGCTGGTGTAACGCTTGGCAACGATGAGCAGGAAGCTGCTGCGGTGACTCTGCCATACCTGCGTGTCGCTAACGTTCAGGATGGCTATATCGACACCGCCGACATTAAGTACGTCACGATTCGATGTGCTGAAGTTGAGCGCTATCGACTCCGCGCCGGTGACGTGCTTCTAACTGAGGGTGGCGACCTCGACAAATTGGGGCGGGGGGGAGTATGGGAGGGGCGGATCGATCCCTGTCTGCATCAGAACCACATCTTCAAGGTTCGGTGTGACCGAGACAGGATTCTTCCGCGATTCCTTGCCGAGTATCTGGCATCGCCATCCGGTAAGAGCTACTTCCTCGGCGTCGCAAAGCAGACGACGAATCTGGCAAGTGTTAACTCGACTCAGGTGAAACGCGTTCCCATTCCACTCGTTCCGCTGGGCGGGCAGAGGAGCGTACTTGCCTCAATCGAAAAGTGGGAGCAGAGGATTGCCGTAGCTGATCAGGAGATCGTGAAGGTGGCGGCCTTGAAGCAAGGTTTGTTGAGTGAGCTTTTGAGTGATTCGACCGCCTGCTGCACTACCCCCTCGAACGTGGCATCTCTGCCATCACCAGCGTGAAGGAGTCACCAGTGGTTGAGTCTGATCCTGAGCACCGCTACGTAGAGGCTCCCCTGATTGCCCAGTTGGCCAACTCAGACATGGGATGGCGGCATGTGCGCGGGACTACGGGTGTCGAGTTGCAGGCTCCCAGCATGCCATTGTATGTCCGTGACGGATACGAGGACGCGGTGCTGGAGAGGATTCTGCGGGCCAAGCTCGTGGAGTTGAACCGGCGGCCAGACGGCACCCCTTGGGTGGATGAGGCGCGGGCGGATCAGGCGATCTCCGCGCTGACACGGGGGGCGGTGGCGGCCGGCGGGGGACTGGTGGCCGCGAACGAGGCGGCTACCCGGGTGCTGCTGGAGGGAGCGGACGTTCCGGGACTCGAAGACTGGGACGGCGGCCGAAACCAGACCGTGCGGTTCATCGACTGGCAGAACCCGGAGCGGAACGACTTCCTCGCGGTCTCGCAGTTCAGAATGGCGATTCCCGGTAGCCAGGGCGAGACAATGGTTGCGGACGTGGTGCTGTTCGTGAACGGCATCCCGCTCGCCGTGATCGAGTGCAAGAAGCCCGCTGCCGTTGGCGGTGACGTCTTTCGTGCGGTGGATCAGTTGCGCCGGTACGCGAACCAGACGGAGGACACCATCCTTCCGCGTGGAAGTGACCGGCTCTTCCGTACGGTGCAGTTGACGGTGGCCACCACCGGCGACAAGGCCCTGTTGGGGACGTTCACTGCACGCCGCCAGGACTACGTGCTGTGGCGTGATCCGTATCCCCTGAAGGCCGATGAGGTTGCCGCGAGGAGCTACCACCCATCGGACCGGCTGTTCGCCGCGCAGAAGATCCTCGCTGCTGGCGTACTGCACCCGCAGCGACTACTGGATATCGTGCGGAACTTCGTACTGTTCCGAGATGTCGAGGTCGCCGAGGAGCGCACGGCCCGGGTGAAGATCGGCCCCCGATATCAGCAGTACCGGGCGGTCTGCAAGGCCGTCGAGCGGCTGCATCGCGGCGAGACCAAGGCGGTCCACGGCAAAGATGACAAGCGCGGCGGGATCATCTGGCACACCCAGGGCTCGGGCAAGTCGCTGACGATGGTGTTCCTGGTACGAAAGCTGCGAGCGACCCCCGGGCTGGAGCACTTGAAGGTCGTGGTGGTCACCGACCGCAAGCAGCTTCAGGAACAGCTCTCGGACACAGCCGTCCTCACGGGGGAGAAGCCAGACACCGTTACCCGGGCCGATCAGGTGCCGGTTGTGCTCGCACGCAAGGGTGCCGGCCTGGTCTTCGTGATGATTCAGAAGCAGCAGGACGCCGAGAAGGCTAAAGCTCAGAGGGCCGCCTCGGTGGCATCGGTGCGTCCGAAGACGAAGGTGCCAGGCTGGGGACTGGTCAACGATGACGAGGGCATTCTGATCCTCGTTGACGAGGCGCACCGCTCGCACGGCTCCGACCTGCACGAAAACCTCATGGAGTCGCTGCCGAACGCCGCGCGGATCGGCTTCACTGGCACGCCGATCATCATGAACCGGCGGAAGTTGACCGAGACCACGTTCGGCGACTTCATCGACAAGTACCGCATTGCGGACGCCGAGCTGGACGGTGCGATCGTCCCAATCTATTACGAGGGCCACATCGCCAAGGGGGCGGTCCAGGACGGCGACGCGTTGGATGAGGCGATGGAGGAGGAGTTCGAGGAACTCACCGACGAGCAGTATGACGAGCTTCAGAAGCGCTATGCCACCTCCACCGCGGTGCTTGGAGCGGACCACATGATCCGCCGCAAGGCCCGCCACATGCTGCGCCACTACGTGCAGAGCGTCCTGCCCGAGGGTTTCAAGGCGCAGGTAGTGGCTCATTCGCGGGGCATCGCGGTCTGCTACCGCAAAGCTCTCCAGGATGCCCGCGACGAACTCGTGGACGAGGTGGAGGCACTCTCGGACAGCCGGCTCAAGCGGCTGCTCGATACGCGGCCGGAGGACCTCAAGCCCAAGCAGAAGACTCTGGTGTCCGCCTACCGAAACTTGCGGCTGCTGAAGGCCATCGATTTCGTGCCCGTCATCTCCGAGGGCGAGAACGACGACAGGTCCTGGCAAAGGTGGACGAAGGAGTCCGATCAGAAGAAGGCCATCAAGTCCTTCCGCAGCCCCTTCCCTGCTGCGGACCAGATAGACGAGACCAGCAGGCCGGTCGCGTTCCTCATTGTGCGGACCATGCTGCTGACCGGATTCGATGCCCCAATAGAGCAGGTCATGTACCTGGACCGGCGGATGAAGGAGGCAGAGCTCCTCCAAGCCGTCGCCCGCGTCAACCGCACTGCCGACCGCAAGACCGCCGGGATCGTCGTGGACTACGCGGGTGTCGCTAAGGCCCTTGTGGATGCGATGGCCGTCTACGCTGCCGATGAGCGCGAGGGCAAGCCCATCGACTTCGAGGTCGAGGAGAACCGGCTGGAGACCCAGTGCGCCGCCCTACGCCACCATTTCCAATTGCCGAGGGAGCTCATCGACCCCGACGACGTGGACGCGGTGAACCGCCTGGTCGACACACTGGAGGAAGACAAGCACCGCTTTGAGTTCCGCCGCCTGCTGCGCGACTTCCTGGAAACCTATGCGGTGGTCACTCCGCGCGAGTCAGCCCGTCCCTACGCGGCAGCCGTGCGGCTGTTCACCTTCGTCGCGGGCCTTGCCAAGCAGCGCTTCAGTGAGGAGGACGGCTTCAACCCGGCTGCCTACGGCAAGAAAGTTGAGCAGCTCATCAACCAGCACGTCCGCGCATTGGGTGTCGACAAGATGATCGAACCTAGTCGGCTGACCTCAGAGGAGTTCAAGACCAGGGTTGAGCAGCTCCCGGGGAGCCGTGCCAAGGCGTCCATGATGAAACATGCCCTGCGCAACCACATCGACCTGCACTTCGGGAAGAACCCCGTCGCCTACGAGAAGCTCCGTCAGCGTGTGGAGGAGATCCTCAAGAAGCACGCCGACGACTGGGAGGCCCAGCTCGCAGCCTTCGAGCAGCTTGCCCAGGAAGCTAAAGACGTGGACAAAGGCGCGGGTCGTGACCTGCCGGAGGACGTACGCGGCCTCAGTTCCCTGGAGCAAGCCCTGTACCAGCAGCTCACTGCCGTCCTCACCGACGGCGTCATCGACGACGCGATACGCGGTGCCTTCGTCACCCTCTCTCAGAAGGTGCACGATCTTGCCGTGCGCCACAGCGTCAAACCGGGCTTCTGGACCAACCCCGCAGCCCTGCACGACTTCCGCAGCGACATCTGGTTGGAGGTCGTGACCTGCCCGCACACCCGTGAAAAGGCCGACTTCCTTGCCGACGCGCTCCGCGACATCATCCAGCACAACCAGAAGGAGCTCGGCCGCCCTCGTGCCTGATCTCGCCATGATGAGCGTTGGTCCGCTCCAGGTCGGTGGACTGGAGATCGAGCTCGACCCCGATCGTGCACGCACCAGCGTCCGCATCACGGTCGAACGCGACGCCCGCGTCATCGCCAAGGTCCCCGCCGACGCCGACCGCGACGAACTGGCCACGCTCATCCGAGGGCGACTTCCGTGGCTCTACGCCAAAATCAACGCCCGTCGCGCCGAGGCCGCTGAGCGGCCTCGCCGTCGCTTCATCGACGGCGAGGGCTTCTGGTACCTCGGTCGCAGCCACCGCCTCAAGCTCACCGACGAAGGCACCAGACCCGTGGCGTTGAAGGGCGGACGGCTACTCCTACGCCGCGACCATTACGAAACCGCACAGCAGGACCTTGTGGCCTGGTACGTCACCCGCGGCCGGGACTGGCTACCTGGGCGCATGCATCCCTGGGCCCAGCGCATGGACATCCCTGACGCCGACCTAAACGTCCGCCCCCTCGGGTACCGCTGGGGCTCCTGCTCACACCATGGCACCGTCAACATCCACTGGGCCACCATGCAACTCCCCGCCCGCCTGATTGACTATGTCCTCGTCCATGAACTCGCCCATCTCCGCCACGCCAACCACTCTCCGCCTTTCTGGCGCACCGTCGGACGTGCGCTGACCGACTATGAGCGCCGCCGCAATGAACTGGACGGCTGGGGAGCGGGGGTCTGGCTGCCGGAGGAAACCAGCGGGTAAGCCACGAGATGCTCGCGCCAGCCGGTGGATGCCGTCCGCCGCAGCGGGGCCAGAAGACCAGTGAGGGGCCTCGCCTTCTTCGGACAGGGAGCTGACTCTCTAATTCACGCGACGGCTCGCAACTTCACATGTTCGGCGTGCACTTCTCGCGGAGGGCGATAGCCGACAGCCGAGTGAAGGTGTTCGCGATTGTACCAGAATTCGATGTACTGGCTGATGTCGTGTCGGGCCGCCTCGCGGGTCAAGTACGTCACCCGAGATACACGTTCGTTCTTCAAGGTCCCGAAGAACGATTCCGCCATGTCGTTGTCGAAACATATCCCGGTTCGGCCGGCCGACCGGCGAAGGCTCAGCCCTTCGAGGACCTTGGCGTACTCGGCGGACATGTAGTTGCTGCCCCGGTCCGAGTGAAATATGGCGTCCTTCACCAGCTCCCTGTTCCGTGCTGCGTTGCGGATGGCCCGGGATATCAGCGGCGTTTGGTAGTGGTCGTCCATCGCGTAGCCGATTACCTCTTTGGTGCAGTAGTCGATGATGGTCGCTAGATACAGCCACCCCTCGCCGGTGGGAACGTAGGTGATATCGCCGACGAGTTTTTCGCCCGGGGCTTGCGCGGTGAAGTTGCGCCCCACGAGGTCCGGCACCGACCCCGGCGCCCCTTGGGTCAGCGACCACCGCTTCGGCCGCGGCTGACAGGACACCAGGCCCACGTCGCGCATCAGCTGGCGGACCAGCTCCGGGCCGGCGGCGACCCCCAGCGCAGCAGCTGCGCGTGGACGCGCCGATATCCATAGGTGGCGCCGGACATGTCGAACGCCTTCTTGATGAGCAGTCGCAATTCCTCGCGCCGCCGGGCGGTTGCGGAATCGGGCCGGTTTCTCCAGTCGTAGTAGCCGGTCTTGGACACGCCGAGTTTTCTGCACATGAACTCGACGGAGTACGCGCACTCCGCGTCGTCGAGCCGCATCGAATCGATGAACTCGTACTTGCTCGCTAAGGGCTGTCCCGTAAATGATCTTTGGGTTGCCTCGGGAGGAGTAGGCCGCGATACGGCCCGCTGGCCTATCCGGCGAGGGCGAGGTTGTGCGTCCGGGCGATGCCGAGCATGGCGTGGTGGACGCCGTCGCCTTTGAGGCGGCAGTCGCGGAGGATCCTCCAGGTCTTCATGCGGGCGAAGACGTGCTCGATGCGGGCGCGTACCTGTTTGTGGGACTTGTTGTGTTCCTTTTTCCAGTCCGGGAGTTCGGCCTGGCCGCGCTGTCGGCGGTGAGGGATGACGAGTCCAGTGCCCGGGTAGCCGCCGTCGGCGATCGTGAGGGTCTTGCCGACGGCGGCCTTGGCGCCGGATTCTTCCCATGCCTTGCAGTCGTTGCGGTTCCCGGCCAGCGGTCGGCCAACCACGACGACCAGGCGGGTGTCGGCGTCGATGACGACCTGGTGGTTGGTGGAGTACCGGTAGTTCTTCGACCGCTCGGCGATCGTGTGGTCGCGGGTGGGCACGAGGGTGCCGTCGACGATGAGCACGGTGTCCTTGGCGAACCGTTTGCGGGGCTGGAGCGCGAGCATCGGCCCGAGGTGGTCGATGATCCGGTCCGCCGCCGACTTCGAGATCCCGAACAGCGGCGCGAGCTGCCGCATGGTGAGGTTCGTGCGCCAGTACGTAGCGACCAGCAGTGCCCGGTCCTCCAGCGGCAGGCTCCACGGCCGACCCATGCGGACCGCGTCTGCACCCTCGCGGCGCAACACGGTCACCAGCTTGCCGAACTGCCGCGGGCTCAGCCCGGTGAACGGGGCTATCCAGGACGGCTCCGACGCCGTGATCACACCAGCCACAACAACATCATCTCACCCGTGACCAGCAGTTACGGGACAGCCCTTACCGGGGAGCCCTCGCGAAGTACGCTGCGGCTTTTTTCAGGAAGGCGTTCTCCTGCTCAAGCTCTCGGTTCCGGCGTCGCAGCTCCTTCAATTCGGCACGCTCGTCCACCGGCAGCGGCCCGTCCTGCTGTCCGTGCTCGCGCTCATACTGGCGCACCCAGGTGCAGAGCGTCTCGGGATTCACGTTGAGTTCCCGGGCGACGTGAGCGACCGGCTTGCTGGATTTCAACGCCAACTGGACCGCTTCTTCACGGAACTCCGGCAAGTACGGACTTGGACGTGCCACTTGCTGCTTCCCGCGATTCCTTACAGGACAACCCTATTGGGTCCCTGTCCGGGATCTTCGGGGCCCCTCAGTACGAGGCGCCTCCCACGCCTCGTACGCCGGACCCCGTGTCACGCGGACCCCTCGGGGTCACGGGCCCTCAGGACAGGTAGTCCTCACCGCCACCGCTGCGGACTGTGTCCAGGGTGAAGCAGTGGAAGCCGCCGCCGAACAGGCGCCGGTGGCGGTGGCGGACCGGGACCACGGTGAACTTGTGGTCCTCCAGCGTGCGGATGAGCGTCTTGCACGCGTCGTTGACCATGACGGTCGACTCGTCGATCGACAGGACGTTGAGGTCGATGTACGGGCTCGGCGGGATCGGGTCGCCGTTCTCGTACTGCGGGTAGTCCTCCAGCGCGGGCGTCGGCGCGATGATGGTGTCCCAGGAGCGCAGCTCCTTCGGCAGGTACTCCAGCGCACCCTCGGAGCGCAGCAGCAGCGTGCCCGGCCGCAGCGCGACCACCACGCTGTCGATGTGGCTCTGCGTCAGCTTGTGCATCCGGTGCACCCGGAAGCGGCCCTCCAGATGACGCTCCAGCCAGTCGACGGCCAGGGCGTGGTTGGCGTTGGAGATGTTGACGATCAGGTCGCGGCCCAGGCGCAGGGCGTTCGCCCCGTCGATCATCATCTCCAGGCCGACGTCGTACGGGGACGCCTGCGGGTCCACCGGCCGCTCGATGTTGGGCGCGGCGTCCGTGTTGGCCGGGTCGAAGGAGTGGTCGGTCATCATCGGCCGTGGCATGGTCGTCCACCGGGCACCCTGCTCGAAGTAGCACATGAAGACCGGCGTCAGGAACTTGGTCTCGAAGTAGCGGGCGCGCAGCGTCGGCGGGGTCTCGATGATCTCGTCGCCGAGGATGAGGGTATTGTCCCGGACGTTCAGGGGCGGGGTCACGGGGGCGGACCAGGCGGGGGCGGTGACGCCCCGGTCGACCTTCTCCAGCGCCATCGGCCGGTGCACGGTGACCGACAGCGACTCCAGCGCCGCCGCCATGCCCTCAACGTCCTCGACCAGTTCGTCGGCGAGGCGCTGACGGAAGGCGATGCGCTCCGGCGACTCGTCCAGCCGGGCCTCGCCGGACACGCTGATCGTGGGGTAGTACCCGCGCGCGCCCGTCAGGTTGTCGCTGATGAACATCTCGAAGGTGAGGTCGCGCACGCGCTCGGCGTAGTTGTCGGCCGAGCCGACGATGATCTCTTTGAGGGGGGTGAAGTCGTCGAAGCTGTTCAGGCGCATCCGGGTGGCCTCTCTCGCACAGGGGTCGTACGTCGTTGAACGTGGGTGGTCAGTCCGTGACGGAGATGGCCTGGACCGGGCAGAGCCCGACGGCATCCCGCACGGCGGAATGGAGTTCTTCGTCCGGTCGGTCGTCGAGCAGGACGACCGTGCCGTCGTCGAGGTCCTGGTCGAAGACCTCGGATACGGCGAGCGCGCACTGGCCGGCCCCGACGCAGGCCGGCTGGTCGATACTGATGCGCACGTGTGTCCTCCAGGGGTACGGGTGGGTCACCAGGTCACGGGGAGCCGGTGGACGCCGTAGACGCTCATGTCGGCCGCCAGCTCCACCTCCTGTGCCGGTACGGCCAGTTCGAGCGTGGGGAAGCGGTGGAAGAGGGCCGGGAGCGCGGTGCGCATCTCCATCCGTACGAGGTTCTGGCCCAGGCACTGGTGGATGCCGAACCCGAAGGCGGTGTGACCGGCGGTCTTCCGGCGGATGTCCAGGCGGTCGGGGTCCTCGAACCACACCTCGTCCCGGTTCGCGGCGGGCAGGGACACGGTGACGGACTCCCCGGCCTTCAGGAGGTGCCCGGCCATCTCCACGTCCTCGAGCGGGGTGCGCGGCACACCAAAGTGGAAGACGGACAGATACCGCAGGAGTTCCTCGACCGCGTTGTCCACCAGAGCCGGGTCGGACATGAACAGGGCCAGCTGCTCGGGGTGGGAGAGCAGGGCGAACGTGCTCAGGCTCAGCGAGCTGGACGTCGACTCGTGGCCCGCAGTCAGCAGCAGCACACCGACCCCGGCGATCTCGTCGGAGTCGAGGGTGCCGTCGGCGGCCAGCATGGCCAGCAGGCCGTCGCCGCCCCCGTCCTTCGCGAGGCCGTGGAGCAGGGCGTACAGCGTGTCCATGGCCTGCGCGGCCTCTGCGGCGGTGGACTTGAGCGCGAACAGCGTCTCGCTGTTGCGCTGGAACTGGGCCCGCTCGCTGTAGGGCACCCCGAGCAGCTCGCAGATCACCAGCGACGGCACGGGCAGGGCGTACGACTCCACCAGGTCGACCGGGCCGCCGCGCTCGACCATGGCGTCGAGGAGTTCCCCGACGATCTCCTCGATGCGGGGGCGCATGTCCTTCATCCGCCGTGCGGTGAAGCGCCCGGCCAGCTGCTGGCGCAGCCGCGTGTGCTCGGGGGCGTCCATGTCGACGAGCCAGCCGGGGAGGGCGGGCTGGCCGTAGAACGGGTCGGCGCCGGGGCGGGCGACGGGGGCACGCTTGTACTCCGAGCGGGCGCTGAAGCGGTTGTCGGCCAGGATGCTCCGGGCCAGGGCGTGGCTGGTGACCAGCCAGCCGATGTGGCCGTCGGGGTAGCGCATCCGGCGGATCGGCTCGCTCTCGCGGTAGCGCGCGAGTTCCGGCGGAGGGTCGAAGGGGGTGAGCCGCACGGTGGGGTGGGCCTCGACCTGCGTCATGTCGGGATCTCTTTCCTCAAGAATGCGGCCAGCCGTCGCACCCCTTCCTTGATCTCCTCGGAGCCGAGGTAGCTGCACGAGAGTCGCAGCTGGTGGGTGCCCGCGCCGCTCAGATAGAACGGGGTCATCGGCGTCCACAGGACGCCGTACTTCAACGCCGAGATCTCCAGCAGCGCCGTGTCCGCGGCGACCGGCAGACGCAGACGGACGAAGAAGCCGCCCTCGGGACGGCTCCAGTGGATGCCCGGCGGCAGCCCCTCACCGAGGTGCCGGTCCAGCGCGTCCATGAGATGCGTCAGATTGCGCCGGTACAGCTCGGACTTGGAGCGGCTAAGCTCGGCCAGCGAGCCGCCGTGTTCCAGCAGCATCCCGCCGATCACCGCCTGGCACAGCGGGGAGGTGTTGACGGTGACCATGGTCTTCAGCGTGGCCAGCTCGTCGGCGAGGAGCCGTACCGTCCCCTCCGGACCCGTGATCCGCTGATCGGCCACCACGTAGCCCACCCGCGCACCGGGGAAGGCGACCTTGGCGAACGTGCCGACGTGGACCACCCGCCGGCCCGTGTCCAGGGCCTTCAGGGGCGGCAGCTCGGACCCGGCCGGGGCGGTGAACCCGTAGGCGTTGTCCTCCAGTACGAGGAAGTCCTCGCGCTCGGCCAGGTCCAGCAGACGGCGACGGCAGCCGAGGGACATCCGGCCGCCACCGGGGTTGGAGAAGTCCGGCGCCGTGTACAGGGCGCGGATGGGCCGCCCCGCGCGCCGGGAGGCACGGCAGGCTTCCGCGAGTCCGTCGAGGTCGATGCCGAGCGGTGTCTCGGCGACCGGCACCACGTCCAGGTCGAGGAGCCGGGCCGCCCCGGTGACGCCGACGAAGCACGGGTCGGCCACCGCCAGCACCTGGTCGCGCGACCGGAACAGGGCCCGCAGCACCAGGAGGAGGGCCTCCTGGGCGCCCACGGTGATCACCAACGCGTCGGGGGAAGCCTCGATGCCGTGGTCCCGGCGCAGCGCCTCGTGGACGACGCCGTTGACGAGGCCACGGCTCGGTCCGTACTCGAACAACAGCCGCCGCGCCTGGTCCGGGCTGCGGCCCTCCTGGACCAGATGGCCGAGGAAGGTGTCGACGTACCGCTGGATGTCACCGTCCGGGAGCGTGTTCGGGTGCGGGGCGCCCGGGGCGAAGGAGATGGCTTCCGGATAGCGGCCCATCACCTCGTTGAGGAACGACAGCGACCCGATGACAGGGTCCTGGAGCGAGCCGTGCAGGGAAAGGTGGTCGATGAACACCGCGCCCTCACCTCCGGGAACGGGAGCGCTGCCAGCGGCGCTCGACCTTCGCCAGGACGTCATCGCTGTACGCCCTCGCCACCTGGGTCACGGCGAACTCGGCGAGGTACTCGCGGAACAGGTCCAGCGGCTCCTCGGACAGGTTCAGCATCCGCCGGTTGGCGGCCACGGCGGGCGCGGACAGGTCGCGTACGGCCCTCTCGACCGCCTCGTCCAGCTCCTCGGCGGGCACGATCTCGTCGCAGACCAGCGACGCCTCGCGGTCCCGCATTGCGATGCGCCGGCCCCCGAGGATCACCTGCCGGGAGAGCCGGGCCCCGGTCAGCCTGCCCAGCCGCAGATTGCCCAGGCCGGGGACGATGCCTTCCTCGGCGGCGGGGAGGCTCACATAGGCGTCCTCCTCCGCGATCACCCGGTCCAGGACCAGCAGCAGCTGCATGCCACCGCCGATGGCGAAGGTGTCGACGGCGCCGACCCACGGCTTCTGCGTGGTGCGCTCGGCCCACGCGGCCGCTTCCGGCGCCACGCACAGGCCGCGCAGGATCTTGTTGAGGTAGCCCAGTTCCCGGCCCATCAGGAAGTCCAGGAACGAGATGGCGCCGTCGCGCAGGTCCTTGAGGTTGATCCCCGCGCTGAACACCCGCCTGCCCTGGTACTTGGGGTGGTCCACCTCGCCGCCGCGCAGCACACCGACCCACACCTGGTCGTCCAGCAGGGCTAGGTCGACCGCCGTCTCCAGGTCGGCGATCAGCCGGTTGTCCTCGGCGTTGAGGCAGTGGGTGTTGCGGAACGTCACGTGTGCGGCGCCGCCCCGGCGTTCGACCACGAGGGAGTCCAGGGCCGCGCGGCCCGTGGCGCGGAACTCCTCCAGCAGTTCCAGGGCGCGGGGCGTCGGCATCAGCATCGCGTCGATGAGGTGCCGGCCGACCGAGGGGGAGCGGAGGAGGGCGCCGCACAGGAGGCCCTGGTCGATCTCCCTGCCCTCCTTGTCGGCCTGGATGTACGCGCGTTCGGCGTCCATCTGGGCGCGGGTCGGCGCCAGGCCGGGGAACCGGTCGGCCACGGCGTACACCACGTCGGGCAGCCGCAGGTGCCGCGAGCGGTTCGCGGTCACCGCGTCGTACACGGCCTCGGTGTGCGCGGCCAGGAAGGCGCGGCGGGCCGCCCGGGTGCCGGCGAACACCTGGTCCGCGAGGTCCCGCTGGGCGGGGTCCCGCTTCGCCGGGGCCGGCAGCGCGGCGAGGACGTCCTCGGCCGCCTCGGCGTAGCGGTCGAGCGCCGCCGCGTCCGCGTCCAGGTCACCGATCGGCTGTACGGGAGCCGGACCTGCGCCGGCCGCCCAGTCCGTGGCCGGATCGCTGTGCGCTGCTCCGGTCACTGGGCGGCACTTCCCGCCAGCTGCGCGTCCCCGGACGAGGCGTCGCGGTCGTCGAGGCGCCGCAGCTCACGGTCGCAGGCCGCCAGGTGCACGCCCAGTGCCTCGTCGTAGCCGGTGGTGACGGCCTCGTTCAGCAGCTGACGGCGGATGGCGAGTTCGCGGTCGGAGATCCGGCCCATCAGGACGGTCGCCGTGTGGACGGCGGTGTCGACGTCGTCGGAGAGCTGGTCGACCAGGCCCAGCGCGCTCGCCTTCTCGGCGGAGATGTCGTCGCCCCACAGCACCAGCTGCCGGGCGCGTGCCACACCGAGGTGCTGCACGAGCCGGTAGAGCGACATGCCGGGCCAGAAATGCCCATCGTTGACCGGCGGCATCAGCAGCATGTCCGGGGTGCCGACGCGGAAGTCGGCGGCGAGCAGCAGGTCGAGCGCGGGCCCGCCGCACGCGCCCCTGACCACCGCGATGTTCATGGCGGAGAGCTTCTCCAGGCGACGGACAGCCCGCTCCCAGCGGTTCACGTCCGAGACGCTGACCCCTACGGGCCATTCCCTGCTGTCGCGGGGCTCCGGATCGAGGAGCAGTACCACGACCGTCCTGTCCTGGCGGCCCTCCACCCCGTCGCACACGGCGTTCACCGTGGCGGTGAGTTCCGCCAGCGGCCGTGTTCCGTCGATGGTCGCCGTCAGGGCCAGCCCGTCGGTCAGCTGCTCCCGTACAAGGTTCGTCGGCATCGCCGCTGCGTTTCCTTTCCTCACCAGCCCACCAGAGCCATTTCGATCGTGGAACCAGGACCCATGGTCATGAACACGCCATATTCGCCGGGTGCGGCGATGTCCTCGGCGCGCAAACGCTCGTACGAGAACAGGAACGACCCGCTGGACACGTTGCCGTGGTCCCGCAACACGCCCGTGGTGTGCCGGACGTCGTACCGGGAGAGCCCCAAGTTGACCCTGACGGAGTCGATGACCTTCTTGCCGCCGGAGTGCACCACCCAGTGCGAGATGTCCGAGCGCCGCAGCCCCGTGCCCTTCAGCAGCCGGTTCACGGACAGTTCCGCGTGGGCGCCCACGACATAGGGCACCTCCGGGTCCAGGTAGAAGCTGAACTTGCCGTGGAGGTCGTCCCAGTCGTACCGCATGGCGTCGACGGCCTCCGGGATGATGCAGCTGGAGAACCGCATCAGCGCCGGGCCGTCCCTGTCCTCGGCTGTCTCCGGCTCCTCCTCGGCGGCCATCACCGCGATGGCGGCCGAGCCGTCACCAAAGAGGCTATTGACCACGGAGGAGCGCATCGTGCCGTCGAAGACGTACGCGGCGGAGCAGGCCTCCACGCAGACCATGACCGCCAGCTCGCCCGGGTGTGCCGCGGCCCAGCCGGCGACGGCGGTCAGGGCGTTGAGCCCGGCGTTGCAGCCCATCCCCACCACGTCAAGCCGGGAGCAGTGCCGGTCGATGCCCAGCTCCTTGATCAGCAGAGCGGAGAATCCCGGTGTGAGGAGTCCGGTCGAGGTGACGCACGTCAGGTAGCGCACGTCTGCGAGGGACGCGCCGGCGTCCTTGAGGCAGGCTTCGACCGCCTCCCGCCCCATGGCCAGGCCGGTCGTGACGTGCTTGTGGAGTAGATCCCCCTGGGACTCCTCCGTCCTGGAGCCGTCCGGGCCCACCGGGGGCAGGGTGAGCCCGCGTCGCTCGATCGCGCTGTTCAGGAAGATCGACCGGATACGGGGGTCCGTGATGTCGAACTCGTCCAGCATGTCCCCCTGGGTGTACGTGGTGGGCGGCACCGCCGTACCCGCGCCCCGGATACGAGGTAGTGGTCTGTCCATCACTTTCACGTCTGCTCCCGATGTGCGTCTGCGTCGGAACGACACCGCGGTCATACCGCCGCGGCGGATGCGCGTGTCCCCATGCGGGATCGATGAGGGAGCATGGGGAACGCGCCGAGAACTGGTACGGCGCCAGACACGGGCATCGTGCTGAAGACTGGGACGGTGCCGAGATCCGGTACTGCGCCGAAGATCCGGGTGCGGCGCCGAGCCGCGCGGCCGACCGGTGGGCGCGGGGCGCGCCCACCGGGGCCCGGGGTCAGCCGAGGTAGTCCTCGGCCCCGCCGTCGCGGACCATGTCGAGGGTGAAGCAGTGGAAGCCGCCGCCGAACAGCCGCCGGTGGCGGTGGCGGACCGGTACGACGGTGAACCGGTGCCGCTCCAGCTCCCGCATCAGCTCCGGGCACGCCTCGTTGACCAGCACCGTGTCCGGGCTGACGGAGAGGACGTTCAGGTCGATGAACGGGCTGGTGAGAACCAGGTCGTTGTCGTCGTACGAGGGGAAGTTGTCGCGCTCCGGCGGCGGGGGCACGATCAGGTCCCAGCTCCGCAGCGGCGCGGGCAGCTTGTCGGCCACGTCGCGGGACCGGACGAGCAGGGTGCCGGGGCGCAGCGCGAGGACCATGCTGTCGATGTGGCTGTCGCTCAGCGCGTCGACGCGGTGGACGCGGAAGCGGCCCTCCAGATGGCGCTCCAGCCAGTCGGCGGCGAGCGCGTGGTTGACGGTGGAGACATTGGCGACGATGTCCCGGCCGAGCCGCAGGCACTGGGCGCCGTCGAACATCATCTCCAGGCCCACGTCGCACCAGGAGGGCTGCGGGTCCTCGATCGGCTCGGTGGGGCCGCCCGCCGTCATGGGGCCGCGTACGTAGGAGAGGTCGAACGAGGCGTCGGTCATATGGGGCCGGGGCATGACCGTCCAGCGGGCGCCCTGCTGGAAGTACCGCTGGAAGACCGGCTTGAGCAGCTGGGTCTCGAAGTAACGCGAGCGGATCATCGGGGGCGTCTCGATGATCTCGTCACCCAGGACGAGGGTGTTGTCCCGTACGTTCAGCGGGGGCACCACTGAGGCGGACCAGGCCGGGGTGCGCACCTCGGACGTGGCGGCGTCCACGTCCAGCGGCCGGTGGACGGTGACCGACAGCTCGGTGAGCGTGTCCACGAGGCCCCGCAGGTCCTCGTTCAGTTCGTCCACGTAGCGTTGCTTGATGGGTACCCGCCGGCCGTCCCGGCCCGTGTCGCCGGTCCGGCTCGACAGCCGGGGGTAGTACCACTCGGACTTGGTGGGATTATCGTTGGCGATGTTGTCGTGGAAGAACAGGTCGAAGGAGAGTTCCCGCTCGTGGGAGACGTAATTCTCGGCGGAGCCGACAATTACTTCCCTGAGCTGCGACCATTCGTCATAACTGTTCAACTCCACTGTTTCCCCCGGTGGACTTATTAGCAAGCGGATCGGCGCATGCCCGGCACGATGCAGAACGTGTGGCGCGGCAGGAAGCGGCTGATAAGCCGGGTCTTTCCGCATTCATCGCGTGGCCGGGAGAGTCGCAAGGGCGGCGCGACTACGGGGCGCTTCTCCGTCCATCGAAGCACACAGGTTAGGGGCTTTGCAACGAAAATGATCATGTGGCTCACGTCACATCAGGGCGTCGTTGACGTCACTTCTTCAAAACGGCAAGGTTGCAGCTCGTTTGCTTTTCTGGAGATGTGAAATCAGTCCAGGTTGAGCTATGTATGCTGAATATGGGGGATAGGTAACAAATTGGACATCTCGCGCGAAGGTGACCCTGTTTACCAGCAATTCAACTTTTTGGTGAATGCTCCGGCGCTCTTCAATGCTGTCACCACGGCGGTGGAGCTCCGAATCTTTCACTTTCTGGCCGAACGTCCGAAAGCAGCTTTCGAAGAGATTCTGGAGCATGTTCGGATTCCCTCGCACCAGCTGAGGGTGCTCCTCCAGGCGGTCTGTTCCACCGGACTGCTGCGCCGCGAGAACGGCGCCTACCTCAATTCGGTGGTCGCCGAAGACCTTCTGGCGTCCGACGCCGAGGACAGCTGGGGGCACATCCTCATCGGCTGGAAGGAGGTCTACTACCCCGCATTCGCGCAGATGACGAAGGCCCTCAAGGCCGGCACGAACACTGCCCTCGACGCCTTCCCCGGGGACGAACCCACGCTCTACCAGCGACTGTCCCGCACCCCTGAGCTGGAAGCCGTCTTTCATCGCGCGATGAGCGCCTTCACTCTCCGCTCCGTCGACGCGCTCGTCGAGCGTGAGGAGTTCGCCGAGGTCCGCCACCTGCTCGACATCGGCGGCGGCGACGGTACGACCTCGGCCAAACTCGCCGCCCGCCACCCCCACCTCAGGTCCACGGTCTTCGACATGCCCAGCGTGTCGAAGCTGGGCGAGGAAAAGGCCGCCGGGGGCTTCCCCGACCGGGTCGAGCTGCACCCGGGCGACATCTTCAGGGACGAGTTCCCGCGCGGCGCCGACACGGTGCTTTTCAGCCATGTACTGGAGATCTTCTCCGAGGAGCAGATCCTCGGGCAGCTCCGGAAGGCATACGATGCCCTTCCCGTAGGCGGGCGCGTCTTCATCTACGGCTACAACGTCTCCGACGACGAGACCGAAGGCATTTTCGGCGCACGCCTCGGCCTGTACTTCAATGTCCTCGCCAGCGGCCAGGGAATGGCCTATCCCGCCCGAGACTACGAGGCATGGCTGGCGAAGGCCGGATTCCACGGCGTCCGGACCGTCCACGGCCTCCCCTATGAGCACGGGCTCAGCATGGGAACCAAGTAACCGGCCCTCCCGACGGCTCCCTCGACGGTGCCGAAATCGGCGGAGGGTGCGCAACCCCAGCGCGTTCGCGCACCTTCCGCCCTTCCATGGGGCATTTTCCTTCCGTTCCGTGGCCCCGTCACGCCGCTTCGGCGTGCCCGCTGTTCCGCCCTGCGGGTTTCCTTTCCGCCACCCACCAGATCAGGCCACCACAGAGGAGTTTCTGATGGCCAATCCCTTCGACGACCCCGACGGACGCTTCCTCGTTCTGGTCAACGAGGAAGGCCAGCACTCGCTCTGGCCGGACTTCGCGGACGTTCCCGACGGATGGACCGTTTCCTTCGGCCCGTCGGACCGCACCTCCGCCGTCGACCACATCAACGCCACCTGGCAGGACATGCGCCCGCGCAGCCTCGTCGCACAGCTGGAGCAGGCCGGTTCCTGAACGGAATCAACGGAAAAAACGACTGGGGGAGCACATGTCCGTATCCACACCAGAGTTGCGGGACGCGAAGGTCCGCTACGGCCGCGACGGCTGGCTGCCGCTGCCGTTCGCGTTGAGCGACGTGGACGTCAAGCAGCTGCGGGACCGCATCGAGGAGATCAGCACCCAGCGCCGCCCCGAGGTGGTGTACGAGGAGGACTCCCCGGTCGTCCGGGCGCTCCACGGATGCCATGACTTCGACGACGTCTGCCACCGCCTGGTGCGCCTGCCCGTCTTCCTGGACTACGCCGAGACGATCCTCGGCGGACCCGTCTACGTCTACCAGTTCAAGGTCAACATGAAGCAGGCGCGGGAGGGCGCCGCCTGGCCCTGGCACCAGGACTTCGTGTTCTGGCACCGCGAGGACGGCATGCCCGACCCCCACGCCGTGAACATCGCGGTCTTCCTCGACGACGTCTACGACACCAACGGCCCGCTCGAGGTCATCCCCGGCAGCCACCACCTCGGACTCATCGACGTGACCGCCGAGTCCGGGGAAGGCCCCAGCCACGACTGGCACGCCCACGTCTCCGCGAAGCTGGAGTACACGGTCCCCGACGAGGTCGCCGAGCCGCTGGCCGCCACCTACGGCACCCAGCGGTTCACCGGAAGCGCCGGCAGTGTCGTCGCCTTCCACCCCAACCTCGTCCACTCCTCGTCGAACAACCTGTCGGACTACCGCCGTTCCATGCTGCTGATCACCTACAACAAGGTCAGCAACGCCCCGGCCCACCCGACCAGGCCGGAATTCCTCGTCAGCAGGGACACCACGCCCGTCGTCCGCGTCGACGACAACCACCTCTAGTACCCAGTCGACCACCACAACGGGGAGCACAGAAGAATGATCGTGGGTTCGGTGCAGGAGTCCTTTGAGGCGCAGGCGCGCCGCACACCCGACGCCGTCGCCGTACGGTGCGCGGGCCGCAGCCTGACCTACCGGGAACTGGACGAGCGGGCCAACCGGCTGGCACACCGGCTGATCGCCGAGGGCGCGGGGCCCGAGCGGCCCGTACTCGTGCTCACGGACCGTACGGTCGAACTGGTCGTCGGCCTGCTGGCCGTGCTCAAGGCCGGTGCCTTCTACCTGCCGCTGCACACCGCGTTCCCCCAGGAGCGCATGCAGTGGATCGCCCAAGAGAGCCAGGCCCCGGTCCTCCTCGCCGACACCACGATGCGGGACCGCTGGCTGCCCGACGCCCCGGTCACGATCCTCGTCGACCGGCCGGAGGAGTGCGCGGACCATCCGCCCACCCCTCCGGCCGTGCCGGCCTTCCCCGACCAGCTCGTCTACGTGATGTACACCTCGGGCTCCACGGGAACGCCCAAGGGCGTCGCCATCACCCAGCAGGACATCATCGACCTGGTGAACGACCGCATGTTCACCGTCCCCGGCGCCCACGACCGGGTCCTCCTCGTCGCCTCGTACGCCTTCGACCCCTCCACGTACTCCTTCTGGTACCCGCTGCTCCACGGCGGGACGGTAGTCGTGGCGGCCGAGGACGAACTCACCATCGACCGTCTCGCCCGCCTCTTCAGCGCCGAGCGGATCACCGGCGTCGACATCACCGCCGGACTGTTCCGCGTGATCGCCGAGGAGCACCCCGAGTGCTTCACCGGCGTCCACGAGATCATCACCGGCGGTGACGTCATCTCGTCTGCCGCCGTCCGCCGCGTCCTGGAAGTCTGCCCCGACATCACCATCCGCGGCGCGTACGGCCCCACCGAGACCACGCTGTTCGCCACCCAGTCCCCGTGGACGGACGCCTCGGTGGTGCCCGAGCAGGTACCCATCGGCCGCCCCCTCGATGGGATGCGGGCCTACATCCTCGACGACACCCTCACCCCGGTCGGCGTCGGCGTGGCCGGCGAACTGTACATGGCCGGAGTCGGCCTCGCTCGGGGCTACTTCAACCGCCCCGACCTGTCCGCCGAACGCTTCGTCGCCGACCCGTTCGGCCCGCCCGGCTCCCGCATGTACCGGACCGGCGACGTCGCCCGCTGGAAGGCCGACGGGCTGATCGACTTCGTCGGCCGCGTCGACAACCAGGTCAAGATCCGGGGCTTCCGCATCGAACCCGGCGAGGTCGAGTCCACCCTCGCCGCATACCCAGGCCTGCGCCAGGCCGCCGTCGCCGTACGCGAGGACCAGCCCGGCGACAAGCGGCTCGTCGCCTACATCGTGCCCGAGGAACCCGGCACCGCCGACGTCGCCGCTGTACGGGAGTACCTCGAACAGCAGCTGCCCGCCTACATGGTGCCGTCGGCCATCGTCGCCATCGACAACCTGCCGCTGACCCCCAACTTCAAGGTCGACTACCGGGCCCTTCCCACGCCGCCCACCGAGGTACCGGACAGCGCCGGGCGCGCCCCCCGCGACGAGCGCGAGAAGACGCTGTGCGACCTGCTCGGCGACGTACTCGGCCGTACCGGCATGAGCATCGACGACGACTTCTTCCAGCTCGGCGGGCACTCCCTGCACGCCACCCGCCTGGTTAGCCGCATCCGCTCCACCTTCGACATCGACCTGGGCGTCGGCGCGGTCTTCGACAACCCCACCGTCGCCCGCCTCGCCGAGGTCGTCGCCCAAGCCCCCGCCGCCCGGCCCGCCCTGCTGCCGGCCGAACGGTCCGAACGGGTACCGCTGTCGCCCGCCCAGTACCGGCTGTGGTTCCTCGGCCGCCTGGAGCGCGGCTCCGCCACGTACAACCTGCCCATCGCGATCCATCTGCGCGGCGCACTCGACCGGGCCGCCCTGGAGGCCGCCCTGGGCGACGTGTTCGCCCGCCACGAAAGCCTCCGGACGATCTTCCCGGAGTACGACGGCGAGCCCCACCAGGTCGTCCTGCCCCCCGAGCGGGTACGCCCCGCACTGCCGCTGGAACACGTCGACGACCTCGACGCGGCAGTCCGCGACGCCGGACTCCTCCCCTTCGAGCCGACCACGGACGTCCCCATGCGCGCCCGGCTGTTCTCGGCCGGCGCCGACGACGCGTACGTCCTGCTGCTGACCATGAACCACATCGGCAGCGACGGCTGGTCGATGGAGCCCCTGACCCGCGACCTCGAACGCGCCTACACTGCCCGCCTCGCCCAAACCGCCCCCGATCTCCCGCCGCTCCCCGTCCACTACGCCGACTACACCCTGTGGCATCGGACGCTGCTCGGCTCCGAGGACGACCCGGCCAGCCTCTCCGCCCGGCAGCTCGACTACTGGCGCACCACCCTGGACGGCTCCCCCGAGGAGTTGGAGCTTCCCGCCGACTTCCCCCGGCCGCCCGCCACCAGCTCCCGTGGCGGTGCCGTGCCTGTGGAGATCGGCCCCGAACTCCACGACGCCATCGTCGCCCTCACCCGCACCACCAACACCACCGTCTTCATGACGCTCCAGGCCGCCGTCGCGGGCCTGCTCACCCGGCTCGGCGCGGGGACCGACATCCCCATCGGCAGCACCATCGCCGGACGCACCGACTCCGCCCTGGACGACCTCGTCGGCTTCTTCGTCAACACGCTCGTCCTGCGGACCGACACCTCGGGCGACCCGACGTTCGGCCGTCTGCTGGAACGCGTCCGTGAGACCGACCTCGCCGCCTACGAGCACCAGGACGTGCCCTTCGAACGGGTCGTCGAGGCGGTCAACCCGAGCCGCTCCCTCGCCCACAACCCGCTGTTCCAGGTCATGCTGGTGCTCGAGAACCCCGGCGGCTACCGCTTCTCCCTCCCCGGCGTCACCGCCGAGTCCGAGGAACTGGGCACCGGCACCGCCAAGTTCGACCTGCTGTTCAGCTTCACCGAGCAGTACGACGCGAACGGCGCCGCCGCGGGCATCATCGGACGGCTCGAGTACTCCGCCGACCTGTTCCAGGAGAGCACCGCCGCACTCCTCGCCCGCCGCTTCACCGCCCTGCTCACCGCCGCCCTCGCCGACCCCAGGCAGCCGCTCTCCGACCTCGACCTGTTCCTCGACGGGGAACGCGACGAGGTCCTCACCCAGGGGAACACCACCCAGGTCCAGCTCCCCAGCACCTCCCTGCCCCGGCTCATCGAGGACCAGGCCGCCCGCACACCGGACGCGCTCGCCGTCTCCGCCCCCGACGGCGAACTGACGTACGCGGAGTGCGACGAGCGGGCCAACCGCCTCGCACACCTCATGCTCGCCCAGGGCATCGGCCCCGGCAGCACGGTCGGCGTGGTCCTGCCCCGGGGCACCCGGCTCATCGTCGCCTACCTCGCCATCCTCAAGGCGGGCGCCGCCTACCTGCCCATCGACCCCGCCTATCCGCAGGACCGGATCCACTTCATCCTTGACGACGCGCGCCCCGCCCTCGTCCTCACCACCGCCGAACTGTCGGCCACCCTGCCCGGCGAGACCCTCGCCCTGGACACCCCCCCTACCGCCGGCGCCCTCGCACGCGCCGCGACGCACAACCCGGACGACACCGACCGGCCGGCCCCCCTCATCCCGGACACGCCGAACTACGTCGTCTATACCTCGGGCTCCACCGGCCGCCCCAAAGGCGTCGTCCTGCCCGCCCGGGTCCTCACCAACCTGCTCGCCTGGAACGCCTCGGTCTTCCCGTACGAGGAGGGCTCACGCGTCGCCCAGTTCAGCGCCGTGAGCTTCGACGCCTCCGAGCACGAGATCCTCACCGCCCTCCTCAACGGCAAGACCCTGTGCGTCCCCGACGAGGACACCCGCCTCAACCCGGCCCGGCTCGCCGCCTGGCTCGACCGCGAACGGGTCACCGAGTTCTTCGCCCCCGACCTCGTCATCGCGGCCGTCTACGAGGCCGCCACCGAGCAGGGCCTGGAACTCGCCGCCCTCCGCCACGTCCTCCAGGCCGGTGAGGCCCTCCAGCTCACCCCGAAGGTCCGCGACTTCCACCGCGCCCGCCCCCACCTGCGCCTGCACAACCACTACGGCCCCTCCGAGACCCACGTCGTCACGGCCGCCACCCTGCCCGCCGACGTCGACGCCTGGCCCGTCACCGCGCCCCTCGGCACCGCAATCTGGAACACCCGCACCTACGTCCTCGACGAGCGGCTGCGGCCCGTGCCCGTCGGCATCACCGGCGAGCTGTACCTGGCCGGGGACGGCCTCGCCCACGGCTACCTGGGCCGCCCCGACATGACCGCCCAGCGTTTCGTCGCCGACCCCTTCGGCGCCTCGGGTGCGCGCATGTACCGCAGCGGCGACCTCGCCCGCCTGCGCCCCGACGGCACCCTCGAATACCTCGGCCGCGCCGACGATCAGGTCAAGGTCCGGGGCATCCGGGTGGAACTCGGCGAACTCAACGCCGTGCTCACCGCGCACCCCGCCGTCGGCCAGGCCGCGACTGTCCTGCGCGAGGACCGGCCCGGCGACAAGCGCCTGGTCTCCTACGTCGTCCCCGCGCCCGGGCGGAGTGCCCCGCCCGCCGACGAACTGCGCCGTCACGTCGCCGCCTCCGTGCCCGAGGCCGTCGTGCCCTCGGCGTTCGTCGTACTGGACGCGCTGCCGCTGACCAGTAACGGCAAGCTCGACCGGCGCGCCCTGCCGGCCCCCACGTACACCGGTGTCTCCGGCCGCGCCCCCCGCACGCCCAACGAGCAGATCCTCTGCGTCCTGTACGCGGAGATTCTCGGCGCCCGGTCCGTGGGCGTCGACGACAGCTTCTTCGAGCTGGGCGGCCACTCGCTGCTGGTGACCCGCCTGGTCAACCGGGTCCGCGCCACCCTCGGCGTCGACCTCGCCATCCGCGCGGTGTTCGAGGCGCCCACGCCCGGCGCCCTCGCGCGGCGCCTGGACGAGGCGGGCCACGCCCGTCCCATGCTCGTCGCGGTGGAGCGGC
>NZ_JAOWCB010000021.1 GCF_026420845.1 Streptomyces sp. PR69
TCATGGTGCGGGGCTCTTCTGCGTTTAGGGTGACCCGCAAGGTCACGACGAGGACGGCCCGATACGGTGGCCAGCATGAGCGGCCGCGCGTTGTTGATGTGGGACGAGGCAGTCACGAAGTATGACTTCGGGAACGACCATCCGATGGATCCGGTGCGGCTTGCGCTGACGATCGGATTGGTGCGGGCTTACGAGCTGGACCGTGCGCTCGATGTGGTGGCGGCGAAGCCGGCCGGGGACTCGACGCTCAGGCTCGTACACCGTGAGGACTATGTGGCGGCAGTCCGGGCGGCTTCCGCTGACCCACGCGAGGCCGACCAGGCGTACGGGCTGGGGACGATGGACGACCCGGCGTTCAAGGGGATGCATGAGGCGTCCGCGCTGATCGCCGGTCAGTCGGTGGGGGCGGCGGAGGCCGTGTGGCGCGGGGAGGCCGCGCACGCGGTGAACTTCGCGGGCGGTCTGCACCATGCGATGCCCGGCGCGGCGTCCGGGTTCTGCATCTACAACGACGCGTCCTTGGCGATCGCCCGGCTGCTGGAGCTGGGGGCCGAGCGGGTCGCGTACGTCGACGTCGACGTACATCACGGGGACGGGGTGCAGGCGGCGTTCTGGGATGACCCGCGGGTGCTGACGATCTCGCTCCATGAGCACCCTCAGACGCTCTTTCCGCAGACCGGGTGGCCGGAGGAGACCGGAGGCCGGGGCGCGGCGGAGGGCAGCGCGGTGAATGTGGCGCTTCCGGCGGGCACGGGGGACGAGGGGTGGCTCAGGGCGTTTCACGCGGTGGTGCCGGAGCTGCTGGCGGACTTCCGGCCACAGGTGCTGGTGACGCAGCACGGGGCCGATACGCACTTCGAGGACCCGCTGGCGCATCTGGCGGTGTCGCTGGATGCGCAGCGGTCGGTTCAGGCGGCGTGCCATGAGCTAGCCCATGCCCATGTGGACGGTGCGAAGTGGGTTGCCCTTGGGGGCGGCGGGTACGCGGTGGCGGATGTGGTTCCACGGTCCTGGACGCACCTGGTGGGGATCGTCGGCCATGCGGAGGTGCGGCCGGAGTCGTTGATCCCGGAGTCATGGCGCGATGAGGTGTATGCGCGGACGCGCGGGGTGGCGCCGGGGCGGATGACGGACGGGCGGTGGCCGGTGCGGTGGCGGCCGTGGGACGAGGGGTACGACCCGGGGGACCGGGTGGACCAGGCTGTGCTGGCGACGCGGCGTGCGGTGTTTCCGCTGCGGGGGTTGCTGGCCTAAGGGACCGGGGCCGGGGCCGGGACCGGAGGCTGAGGACCGGGGCCGGTTCCCCCGTTCCGTAATTAGGCCAATTGCGGGGGTAATTCGGGCTTTTCGCACGAAGGCGTCCCGCGTACGGCAGCATCGGGAAGGTGTTGAGTACCGGGGCGCTGCGGGCGCATTTGCTGGAGGCTCGGCTGGCCGGGGAAGTGGCCACGACGCGAGAGCAAAGCCTCCGCAGTTATCGGCTCTTCGCAGCTGGCGATCCGCGTGTCACCCTCGGGCTGAATCCCGAGTGGGTCTGGGGTGAGCGGGATCTGCTGGCGCTGATGGCTGACAGATGCGGAGTCTCCGCGGACCCCGACCAGGTGACCGGGCCCGATGTCATCGATCCGGAGCGGACGCTCGCGGGGCTCGACGCCTTCGCGGACCGGCTCGGGGACGCGGCCGAGCGCCGCGCGCCCGTGCTGTTCGGGACCGGGCATCCGCACCGGCTGCTGGGCTTCTACGCCGATCTCGCAGACGCTTTGTCGGCAGCTGGCTGCCCTGTCCTCACACCCGCGCAGGGGCGATGTGTCGACATAACGACCCGGTTCGGCGTACGCACGTACAACCTCGCGTACGTACGGCGCATCGCGCTCGTGCGCGAACCGGGCACGCGGGAGCACGGGGGCAATCCCGGCGCGCACACCCACTCACCACTGCCGATTCGGGTGGCCCTGGCCGCGGCCGCCGCCGCCCGCGAGCCGCTGCCCGAGCTGGTGGTGGGTGACCACGGCTGGGTCTGCGGTGCAGGTCAGCTGGGTATCGAGGCCATCGGCCTGGCAGATGTGAACGACCCCGCGCTGTTCGTCGGAGAGGCGGAGGGGCGGGTGTCCGTGACCGTTCCGGTTGATGACGCTGTGCGGTCTGATTGCTACCGACCGCTGACGCGCTATGTACTCAATCGAGCGTGTCTGTCACAGTAGGCGGCCGATGGCTGCTCCTCTTCCCCACTCGCACCACCCGCCCCTAGTCTGGGGAGTGAGCGCACAGCGACGAAGAGTCACCGGAGGGGAAGCCGGTGTGCGTCGGGTGCGGAAGGTACAGGTGGGTCATGGCTGCAGACCAGAGGCCTCTTAACGAGGTCGTGTTTCTGACCGTGGCGGAAGTCGCCACGGTCATGCGAGTGTCGAAGATGACGGTGTACCGCTTGGTGCACAGCGGTCATCTGCCGGCGATCAGGGTGGGGAGGTCTTTCCGGGTTCCGGAGCAGGCGGTTCACGACTACCTCCGAGAGTCCTATGTGGGGGTGGAAACCGCATAGCGGAGTCCGGATGGCTGCCCTCGGATTACGTCCCTCACTCGGCGGCAGGTAGGCTAGGCCGACGTAGGTCGTGTGGGCCCAGACGCCCCGCACCGAGATCCCCGCTGACGCGGGGTGTTCCGAGAAGTGAGCGAGGGTAGTCGTGGGCTCTGTTATCAAGAAGCGGCGTAAGCGGATGGCCAAGAAGAAGCACCGCAAGCTGCTCAAGCGCACGCGCGTTCAGCGTCGCAACAAGAAGTAAGCGCGCCCGGCGAGAGCCGTTCGCGCAGCCGTGGCCCTTCCACCAGACGTGTGGGAGGGCCACGGCGCGTTTCGGGGCGGCCCCAGACCATCACGCCGGGCGGTACGGCGATATGGGCGATCAGGCCACTTGTCCGCAGTAAGTGCGACGGGTGGACATCACAGCGCAACGCCCAAGCGCTACGGTGACGCACAGGACCTAAGGGAAGGCGCTGATCTTGGGCAAGGTCGTGCTCGTCACCGGGGTGGCCCGGCAGCTAGGAGGCCGTCTTGTACGGCGAATCCAGCGCGACCCGGAGGTGGACCGGGTCATCGGCGTCGACGCGATGAAGCCCGAGCACCATCTGGGCGGCGCCGATTTCATCCGCGCGGACATCCGGCAGCCGACGATAGGGCGGGTTCTCGCCGAGCATGCCGTGGACACCGTCGTCCATATGGATGTCACCGGCACACCGCTGGGCGCCGGCGGCCGCACCGCCGTCAAGGAGACGAATGTCATCGGCACGATGCAGCTCCTCGGCGCATGCCAGAAATCGCCGACGGTCAAACGGCTGGTGGTGAAATCCAGTACGAGCGTCTATGGCTCGGCGTCCCGGGACCCGGCCGTCTTCACCGAGACCACCCCGCCCAAATCACTCCCGAGCGGCGGTTTCGCCAAGGACGCGGTCGAGGTCGAAGGGTACGTACGGGGATTCGCCCGCCGCAGGCCGGACGTCGCCGTGTGCGTGCTGCGCTTTGCGAACATCCTCGGGCCATGCGCGGATTCCCCGCTTGCCGAGTTCTTCTCGCTGCCCGTCATGCCCACCGTCTTCGGCTATGACCCGCGGCTGCAGTTCGTCCATGAGGACGATGTGATCGACGTACTGCGCATCGGGCTGCACGAGCCGCGCCGGTCCACGCTGAACAGCGGCACATTCAATGTGGCCGGCGACGGCGTGCTGCTGCTGTCCCAGTGCTCGCGCAGGCTCGGGCGGCCGACGCTGCCGCTGCCGCTGCCCGCTGTCACCCGCTTCGGCTCGGCGCTGCGCACGATCGGCGTCACGGACTTCTCGCCCGAGCAGATCCGGCTGCTGACCCATGGACGTGTCGTCAGCACCGTGCAGATGCGCGAGACGCTCGGGTTCCACCCCAGGCACACGACCGCGGAGACCTTCGCGGACTTCGCGCGCAGCCGGCAGCCCGGGCTGCTGCCTCCGGCCGCCGTCGCCGCGGCGGTCGACCGGGTCGCGGCGGCTCTGCCGCGCGCAAGAGGAGCCTGCGGAGACAGAGCCCGGGGACACGGAGCCCGGGGACAGAGCTCACAGCCCGACGGTCGCACAGCCGGATAAGGAGCGCAGCCAACGATGGCGGATGCCAAGGTCATTCCCTTCGACGACGACCGTTCGCGTGGCGGGGCACAGCGCGGCGGCGCACAGCGCGGCAGCGGCGGTGCACGGCGGCGTCCCCGTCAGCCGTCCGGCGGCCGCGGCGCCGCCGCGCCCGACACGGCGGCGGGGACGGCGCCGGTGCATGAGGCCGCTGTGAGCCCGCTGCCCGGCGCCGCACGGCCGCGGAGGGCCGAGCGGAGCACGCCGTACGGCGGTGAGACGGAGCCCGAGGAGCGGTCCGCCCGCGTCGACGGCCAGGAGGCAGAGGCGCGGCCCGATCGCTGGGAGCGGCGGATCGCCGGCGGACTGGCGTTCCTGCGCCGACGGCTCACCGGCGACTACGAGGTGGATGAGTTCGGCTACGACAAAGAGCTGACCGACCAGGTGCTGATGTCGCTGCTCCGCCCGCTGTACGAGAAGTACTTCCGGGTGGAGGTGAAGGGCATTGAGAACATTCCGCAGGACGGCGGCGCGCTTGTGGTGGCGAACCACTCGGGCACGCTTCCGCTGGACGGGCTGATGATGCAGGTCGCCGTCCATGACAACCATCCCGCCCAGCGCCATCTGCGGCTCCTCGCCGCCGATCTCGTCTTCGTCCTCCCGGTCGTCAATGAGCTGGCCCGGAAGGCGGGACACACCCTGGCGTGCGTGGAGGACGCGGAGCGGCTGCTGCAGCAGGGTGAGGTCGTCGGGGTGATGCCGGAGGGCTTCAAGGGCATCGGAAAGCCGTTCAGCGAACGCTACAAGCTGCAGCGCTTCGGGCGTGGCGGGTTCGTCTCGACGGCGCTGCGGGCCGGGACGCCCATTGTGCCGTGCTCGA
This sequence comes from Streptomyces sp. PR69, assembly GCF_026420845.1. Lineage (GTDB taxonomy): Bacteria > Actinomycetota > Actinomycetes > Streptomycetales > Streptomycetaceae > Streptomyces. The sequence continues at coordinate 4,967 of NZ_JAOWCB010000021.1, forward strand.
TCGTCGGGGCGGAGGAGATCTATCCGATGATCGGCAATGCGAAGACGCTGGCGCGGCTGCTGGGCTTTCCGTACTTCCCGATCACGCCGACGTTTCCCTGGCTGGGGCCGCTGGGCGCGATGCCGCTGCCGACGAAGTGGACCATTCAGTTCGGGGAGCCGATCCCCACGGACGGCTATCCGCCGGAGGCGGCCGAGGACCCGATGCTGATGTTCAATCTGACCGACCAGGTGCGGGAGCAGATCCAGCACACGCTCTACAAGCTGCTCGTGCAGCGCCGGTCTGTGTTCTTCTGAAGCGTTCTTCTGAAGCGCTTGTCACGCATACGGCAGGGAGATGGGCGGGCCTCCTGAGAGGCCCGCCCATCTCCCTGCCTGTCTTCTGCTACTGGTCGCTTTCGCCCTCGACGCCGAGACCGGGGAGGATGCCCGGCAGCAGCGGCGGGAGGGTGACATCCGCCTCCGGCGTCGGCGACCCCGAGCCGTTCCCGGACGAGTCTTCGGGGGCGGGGGTGTTCGGCGGCGGGAGCAGACCGCCGGTGTTGCCGCCGAGCAGGCCCTCCTCCTGGGGCGAGGCGGAGCCGGATCCCGAGCCCGACGGCTGGGCCGAGCCGTCGGCGGACTCTCCCTGGCCGGAGGACGGCGCGGCCGGGGAGGTGCGGCTGTCGGATTCGGCATGGCCTGCGCCGGGTGTGTCACGGGTGGAGCCGGGGCGGCTCTGCACGCTGCTCTCCGTCTCCGGGGGGCGCGGCAGCAGCGACTCCAGCGGCTCGACGTCCTGCTCTATGGCGTCGAAGACCGAGCTGACCTCATTGCCGACGTCGGTGAGCTGGGTGGGCAGCCGCTCGCGGAGACCGAGCCAGGTGTCGCGGTGCGAGCGGGAGAAGGAGTCGAGGGCGGCCATGGGGCCGATCGAGCCGTCCCGCGCATAGGCGGCGGAGAGCAGCCGGTGCCCTTCCGAGGCGTCGTGGCGCATGCTGTTGAGCGCCCGGCGGATCTCGTTCAGCGACTCATGGTCCAGATCGCCGCTGCGGCCCCGCTCCATGAGCCGGCGGGCTTCGCCGAGGCGGGTCGAGGCGAGGTTCAGATAGAGCTCGCCGCGGTCGGAGTCGTCGTCCGCCAGGCCGAGCTTGAAGTCCTCCATGCCGCGCTTGAGGCCGTACAGCGAGTCGCCCGGGAGGGCGTCGGAGCTGGCGGCGGCCACTCCGCTGAAGGCTCCGGCGGCCACGCCGACCGTCAGGCCGCCTGCCGCCAGACCCTTGGACCAGCGGGAGCGCGGCCGCAGCTTCCGGAGCGCGGACGCACGATGGGCGCCGCGGCCCGCCTTGCGCTGCTCGGGGACCGTACGGCCCGCGGAGGCGCCGCCCGCGGCGAACATCTCTTCCATGGCGGCCACGAGCTGGGCCCGCTGCACCACTTTGACGTCGGGGTCCAGCTCGGGCTTCGGCAGCTCGCTGAGGCCGGTCGCCAGCGCCAACAGCCGTCCGTGCTCGGCTGGTTCGACGGTGTCGACCGGGCCTGCGGCGTCCGGCTCCGCGTCCGGCGCCTCGGGTCCCTCGGGCTGTTCGGCCGCCCGGTCTTCCAAGGCCTGGGCGAAGGCGTTCGCCCGCCGGTGCGCCGAAACGTTCGCGATCACTGGCGGCACCTCCTCTCGTCATGACGATCGACTCCCCAGGGGATCTGGAAGGTTGCACGCCTTGAACACATCCACACGAACGAGTGAGCGGACGCGGGCAGGGCGTAACCACAGGGAGCCTGCATCCCGCACAACGAGCGGCGCGGCACTTGGGTTACGCGCGAAAGATGATCGGACCAGAGCGTCATCGGGGCGTCACCGACGGTGAGTTGAGGAGTTAGTGAAAGGTGGACATCGGTCAGTGTGCGGACGGGCGGTACGGGCGGACGGTGCGGGCGGACGGCGGTGTGGCGGGTGGAGGCGGCTCAGCGGGCGTCGTCGGGGAGCAGCCGGGCCAGGGTGCGCACGGCCCGGTACTGGAGGGTTTTGATCGCGCCTTCGTTCTTGCCCATGACCCGGGCCGTCTCGGCGACGGACAGGCCCTGGAGGAAGCGCAGGGTCACACACTCCTGCTGCTGCGGATTGAGCTTGCGGACCGCCTCCAGCAGGGCGGCGTTGGAGAGGGACTCCAGGACGGAGTCCTCGGGGCTGCGCTCGACCTCATTGGCGTCGAGCATCTCGCCGGTGGTCACTTCCAGGCGGAAGCGGCTGGACTTGAAGTGGTCCGCGACCAGGTTGCGGGCGATGGTCACCAGCCAGGCGCCGAAGTCGCGGCCCTGCCAGGTGAAGGTGGAGATACGGCGCAGGGCGCGCAGGAACGTCTCGCTGGTGAGGTCCTCGGCGGTCGCCTTTCCGCCGACCCGGTAATAGATATAGCGGTAGACGGTGTCGCTGTACTGGTCGTAGAGGCGGCCGAAGGCGTCGGCCTCGCCGGCCTGCGCCCGCTCGACGAGCTCCATCATGCGGGCGCTGTCGCTGTCGGCGCTGGGGCGGCGGGCGGCGGTCGAGGCGCCGGCCCCGCCGAGCGCTCCCCGGCCGCGTCTGCCCACCGCCCGCCCGTCGCCCGACCACCTCCCCTCGACGACGCCGCTGCGCGCCGAGCCCTTCTCGACGCCGTTGGCCAGGGCATAGCAGGGGGCGGCGGGGCCGCCGCTTGCGGCGAGGCGGGGCATGGCGAATGCGGGGCCGGCGTACGCGGTGGGGACGAAGCCGCGCAAGCAGTCGAGGACCGTCGCGCGCAGCGTAGCCAGGCCCGAGGCGTCAACCCCGTCGTGTGGGTACACGGGACTCCCAGAGGCAGAGCTTCCATCACGTGCAGTGAGGGACCGTTCACCCGTCGTGGGGACAGGTGATGTCCGTCATGCGTCTGAGGAGAATAACGCTTCGTACAGGCAGTGCTACACCCAGTTGCTCAAATCATCGTTTCCGTCGCTTCTGTTACGCCTATGCGGCGGATCAAGTAGCGGATTGTGAACGGTTATTGATCGAAAGACTTCGTGATCTGTCTCATCGGGCGGCTGCTTGTGGCCGCGTGCAGAAAAGAGGACTGGCCGGCGGCGCGCGGGGGTAAGGCTTCGAGATTGGCCGCGTGTCCGTGTGCGGTTTCGTACGGGATCACGGGCGCGGGTGACGCGGATGACTGGACACGGGTGCGGGTCCCGGAAGACGGTTCGCGGGCCCGTTTCGCGGCCCTCATCGGGGCTCCCATGCGGCGCGCGCCCCGCCGAGTGCGGGCGTGGGGGGCGGGGCCGACGCCGGCGGAGCGGCCGGCTGGGCCCGGCGGGTCAGCGGCGTCGGCGGTGCAGCGCCACCGCGGCCGCAGTGCCGCCCGCGAGCGCGCCGACGCCCGCGGCCGCCGGGATGCCGACCTTGGCCGCCTTGCGGCCGGTGCGGTAGTCCCGCAGCCGCCAGTCGCGCTCGCGCGCGTACTTGCGCAGCTTGGCGTCCGGGTTGATCGCGTACGGATGGCCGACGAGCGTCAGCATCGGGATGTCGTTGTGCGAGTCGCTGTAGGCCGCGCAGTGTGACAGGTCCAGGCCCTCGGCGGCCGCCAGGGCCCGTACGGCCTCGGCCTTCGCCGGTCCGTGCAGCGGTTCGCCCACCAGCTTGCCCGTGTAGACGCCGTCGACGGACTCCGCGACTGTGCCGAGCGCCCCGGTCAGTCCGAGGCGGCGGGCGATGATCGTGGCCGTCTCGACCGGGGCCGCGGTCACCAGCCACACCTTCTGGCCCGCGTCCAGGTGAGCCTGGGCGAGGGCGCGGGTGCCGGGCCAGATGCGGTCGGCCATGTACTCGTCGTAGATCTCCTCGCCGATCGTCATCAGCTCGGAGACGCGGTGGCCCTTGACGATGGACAGGGCGCTGTCGCGCGCGTCCTGCATATGCTCCGGGTCCTCGACCCCGGCGAGCCGGAACCAGGCCTGCTGCCAGGCGAAGCGGGCCAGCTCACGGCGCTGGAAGAACTTGCGCTTGTACAGACCCCGGCCGAAGTGGAAGAGCGCAGCGCCCTGCATCACCGTGTTGTCGAGGTCAAAGAAGGCCGCGGCGCGCTCGTCCCCGGCGACGGGGAATTCCGGTTCCTCTGCCGCGGCGGCTTCCGCCGCGGCCTCGCGCTCCCGCAGGGCCTGCAGCTCCTCAAGCTCCCGCGACGACTTGCGTGCGGCCTCGGCTGCGGCCTCGCCTGCCAGGACGCTCCGTGCGGTGGCGGAGCGCCTACGGGGGGTGAGCCATCCCAGTGCGGCCATGTGGCGAGCATAGCCAGTCTGTTCGGTAGTTCCCGAGTCGCGGGGATGCGATGACGTGAACTCTGCAAGGCAGCTCTGTTAAACGGGTGATTCGCCGCGTACCGGGCGGCGGCTCCTGTGCTCGGTCCGCGCGGGCGGAGAATGGGCGTATGAGTCCTGTGCTGCGGCGTACGAAGAAGAAGGCCGGGGAACGGCTGGTGACCCTGATCGGGAAGCCGGGGTGTCACCTCTGTGACGATGCGCGGGCTGTGATTGAGGAGGTGTGCGGTGAGACGGGTGCTGCCTGGGAGGAGAAGGACATCACTCAGGACGAGGCGCTGCATCGCGCGTACTGGGAGCAGATTCCGGTTGTCCTGGTCGACGGCGAGCAGCACACCTTCTGGCGCGTGGACGCGGGGCGGCTGCGGCGGGCACTGGGAGCCTGAGGCGCATCAGGGTCCTCAGGCGTATGCGGAGCGTGAGCGTCCGCCTCCGGTTCTGCGGGAGGGTACCCTTGAGGGCGTTTTGCCCGGTTCTTTCTGGAGGATCGGGGCTCGTGCCGTGGCTCTATCGGAATGCGATGGGCGCAGGGCAGAGTGAGGCGTCCCGGGGTGTCATCGTGAGGAGTGTGTACGGCTGTGCCCGCAATGCGTGGTCAACGGGTCGGCGCGGCTCGCGGTTCCAGGAACGGGCGATCGAATCGCGTGACCCCGGTCACTTTGCTCGGACAAAGCGGACACTATCTTTGTGCACGCGTTCACAAAGACATAGCCTGCATTCGACGGGGCGGTCTTGGGACACACGGCCGCCTGCAGCCTCGCTCATCCCGCAGGAGCACCGTGGCAACTGGCCGAAATCACCGACCGGCGACCCGTAGCCGAGGAATCCCCGAGGCCACCGTCGCCCGGCTTCCGCTGTACCTGCGCGCCCTGACCGCGCTGTCCGAGCGGTCCGTGCCGACGGTTTCGTCCGAGGAGCTCGCGGCCGCCGCCGGAGTCAACTCCGCCAAGCTGCGCAAGGACTTCTCCTACCTCGGTTCGTACGGGACCCGCGGTGTGGGCTACGACGTCGAGTATCTCGTCTACCAGATTTCCCGCGAGCTGGGGCTGACCCAGGACTGGCCGGTCGTCATCGTCGGCATCGGAAACCTCGGCGCGGCCCTCGCCAACTATGGCGGGTTCGCCTCCCGCGGCTTCCGTGTCGCGGCCCTGATCGACGCCGACCCGGCCATGGCCGGAAAGCCGGTGGCCGGGATTCCGGTGCAGCACACGGACGAGCTTGAGAAGATCATCAACGACAACGGCGTGTCGATCGGCGTGATCGCCACCCCCGCGGGCGCCGCCCAGCAGGTGTGCGACCGGCTCGTCGCCGCCGGAGTCACCTCCATCCTGAACTTCGCTCCCACCGTGCTGTCCGTGCCGGACGGCGTCGATGTGCGCAAGGTCGACCTCTCGATCGAGCTGCAGATCCTCGCCTTCCACGAGCAGCGGAAGGCAGGCGAGGAGTCCGAGGCCGTCGCGGGCGCGCCCGCCGCGTCTGCGTCTGCTGCTGCGCCTGCCGCGTCTGCCGGAGCGCCTGCCGCGACCGAGCAGAACGAGAGCGCCGGGCCGGGCGCGAGTGCCGGCCGGAAGGGACCCGACGGGGATATGCCCGCCGTGATGCCGGCATGAGTCTCCTGGTCGTCGGGCTGAGCCATCGCAGCGCGCCGGTGAGCGTGCTGGAGCGGGCCTCCCTTGCCGCCGACACGCAGGCCAAGCTGCTGCAGGACACCCTCGCCGCGGAGCCCGCGGTCGAGGCCGCCGTCCTCGCCACCTGCAACCGCATCGAGCTGTACGCGGACGTGGACAAGTTCCACGCGGGCGTCGCCGAGCTGTCCACCCTGCTCGCCCAGCACAGCGGCGTCGGGCTGGAAGAGCTCACTCCGTATCTCTATGTGCACTACGAGGACCGGGCCGTCCACCATCTGTTCTCGGTCGCCTGCGGCCTTGACTCAATGGTCGTCGGCGAGGGCCAGATCCTCGGCCAGATCAAGGACGCCCTCGCGCTCGGCCAGGAGCTGCACACCGCCGGACGGCTGCTGAACGACCTCTTCCAGCAGGCGCTGCGGGTCGGCAAGCGCGCCCACAGCGAGACCGGCATCGACCGGGCCGGGCAGTCGCTCGTCACCTTCGGCCTTGAGCAGCTCGCCGCGGGTGCGTCCGTGGACGCCTGGGCCAAGGACAAGCGGGCGCTCGTCATCGGCGCGGGCTCCATGTCGTCGCTGGCCGCCGCCACGCTCGCCCGCGCCGGGGTCGCCGAGATCGTCGTCGCCAACCGGACCCTGAGCCGGGCCGAGCGGCTCACGGAGATCCTGCGCGAGCCGGGCGGCACGGGCGTGGACGCGCGCGCCGTCGAGATGACGGCGGTCGGCGCCGAGCTGACACGTGCCGATGTCGTCGTCTCGTGCACCGGGTCCACGGGGCTTGTGCTGGGGGCCGATGTCATCGGGGCGGCGGTCGAGGCGCGGGCCGCCGGGCCGCTGGCGCTGCTCGACCTGGCCATGCCGCGGGACATCGACGCCGCCGTGCACCGGCTCGGCGGGGTGCGCCTCGTCGACATCGAGTCCCTCGCCGAGGCGTCCGCCGACGTGCCCATGGCCGCCGACGTGGACCAGGTGCGCCGTATCGTCTCCGACGAGGTCGCGGCCTTCGGCGCCGCCCAGCGCGCCGCGCACATCACCCCGACCGTGGTCGCCCTGCGCACCATGGCCGCCGATGTGGTCGCCGGCGAGGTCGCCCGGCTGGAGGGCCGGCTGCCCGGGCTGGACGACAAGCAGCGAGCCGAGATCGTGCAGACCGTGCGCCGCGTCGTCGACAAGCTGCTCCACGCGCCCACCGTGCGCGTCAAGCAGCTCGCGAGTGAACCGGGCGGAGCCGGGTACGCGGATGCGTTGCGCACACTCTTCGACCTCGACCCGGAGGCGGTCGCTTCCGTCAGCCGGGCCGACCTGAATGACGCCGACGTCAAGAACCGAGGGCGAGTATGACCGAGAGGACCGAGAGGGCGGTCGGCGGCGCCGTGGAGCGTGCTGTGCACGCCGCGACGCATGCCGTCCTGTCCGAGACGGCCGACGGGCGGCCCGGGAAGGCGGGTGACGCGCGGCCCGGCACGGCGGGCACACGGCCCGTGCGCGCCGCCGAGGGTGCGTCGGCGGGGGCGGCCGGGCGGCCGTCGCGTGCGGCCGGTCGCGAGGACCGCGGGCGGTCCGTGCCTGCCGGCGATGCGCTGGGCGAGGTGACTCAGCCGTCCCGTGCGGCCGTCGCCGGGGAGCACGCCGGCGCGGCGGGTGCGGTGCGTGGTGCGGGTGGCGCAGGCCGGCCCGAGGCCGAGGGTGCGTCGGCTCCGGCGGGTGACGCCGCGCGGCCGTTGCGGCTCGGGACCAGGCGGAGCAAGCTCGCCATGGCCCAGTCCGGGCAGATCGCCCAGGCCGTGCGCGAACTGACCGGACGCGCCGTCGAGCTGGTGGAGATCACCACGTACGGCGACACCTCGCGTGAGCACCTCGCGCAGATCGGCGGCACCGGAGTCTTCGTCACCGCGCTGCGCGACGCGCTGCTCTCGGGCGAGGTGGACTTCGCCGTCCACTCCCTGAAGGACCTGCCGACCACCCAGCCCGAGGAGCTCGCGCTGGCCGCCGTGCCGCCGCGCGAGGACCCCCGCGACGCGCTGGTGGCCCGCGACGGCCTCACCCTGGACCGGCTGCCGCGCGGCGCGCGCGTCGGCACCGGGTCGCCGCGCCGGATGGCGCAGCTCAACGCCTATGCGCGCAGCCATGGGCTGCAGATCGAGACGGTGCCCATCCGCGGCAACGTCGACACGCGCATCGGATATGTACGCAGCGGAGAGCTGGACGCCGTGGTGCTCGCCGCGGCCGGCCTCAGCCGCATCGGCAGGTCCGACGAGGTGACCGAATTCCTTTCGGTCGACTTCGTGCTGCCCGCCCCCGGCCAGGGGGCCCTGGCGATCGAGTGCCCTGCGTCGAACGCAGACCTCGTCGCCGCGCTCGCCGAGCTCGACGACCCGTACACCCGGGCCGCCGTGACCGCCGAGCGTGCCCTGCTCGCCGCCCTGGAGGCCGGATGCAGCGCACCTGTGGGCGCGCTGGCCGATCTGTCGGGCGAGGGCCAAGTTGTCAACGAAATGCGCCTGCGGGGCGTCGTCGGCACGACCGACGGCGCGACGCTGGTGCAGCTGTCCACCACCGGTCCCGTACCCACGTCGCACGGCGACGCCGTCGCGCTTGGCCGCGAGCTCGCGTCCGAGATGCTCGCCAAGGGTGCGGCCGGTCTTATGGGGGAGCGAGTTCTTTGAGCCCCACCACCGTCTCGAACCATCCGGCCCCTCCCGCATACGGGCACGGCCACGGGCATGTCACCTTCCTCGGGGCAGGCCCGGGTGACCCCGGTCTGCTGACGCTGCGCGCCGTGGAGGCGCTCGCGGGCGCGGACGTGCTGATCGCCGAGCCGGATGTGCTCGACGTCGTGCGCGGCCATGCGCGCGCGAACGTAAGCACGCCCGAGCTGACGGCTTCTGACGAGGCGTCAGTTGTCGTCGGAGTCCCCGCCCTCAGGGATGCGGCCAATCTTGTCATGGAGGCCGCGCGGGGCGGCAAGCGGGTCGTCCGTGCGGTGACCGGCGACCCGGGGCTCGACGGCAACGCGGGCGAGGAGATGCTCGCCTGCGCCGCCGAGGGCATCCCCTTCGAGGTGGTGCCGGGCATCGCGGCGGCGGTCGGCGTGCCCGCGTACGCGGGTGTGCCGCTGCGGGACGCGCAGGGCGCGGACGTCCGCTTCGTGGACGCCCGCACCGCGAGCGACCGCTGCTGGACCGAGGTCGGCGCGTCCGACGGGACCGTCGTCGTGTCCGCCACGCTGGAGACGGTCGCCGGGGCGGCGGGGGAGCTCGTCTCTGCCGGGCGCAAGCCCGACACCCCGCTGACCGTGACCGTCGCCGGGACGACCACCCGGCAGCGGACGTGGACCGCGACCCTCGGCACCATCGCCCAGGTCTTCAAGCAGGGCAAGGTCCTGCCCTCCCCGGAGGGGCACCGCCCGGTGATAGCCGTGGTCGGCGAGCGCAGCGCCCCGGCGCAGCGCGACCAGCTCGCCTGGTTCGAGTCCAAGCCGCTCTTCGGCTGGAAGGTGCTCGTGCCGCGCACCAAGGAGCAGGCCGCGTCGCTCTCCGACCAGCTCCGCTCGTACGGCGCGGTGCCGCACGAGGTGCCGACCATCGCCGTCGAGCCGCCGCGCACCCCGCAGCAGATGGAGCGGGCGGTCAAGGGGCTCGTCACCGGACGGTACGAGTGGATCGCCTTCACCTCCGTCAACGCGGTCAAGGCGGTGCGCGAGAAGTTCGAGGAGTACGGGCTCGACGCGCGCGCCTTCGCCGGGATCAAGGTCGCCGCGGTCGGCGAGCAGACCGCGAAGGCCCTTGTCGACTTCGGCGTCAAGCCGGACCTCGTGCCCAGCGGGGAGCAGAGCGCGGCGGGCCTCCTGGAGGACTGGCCGCCGTACGACCCCGTCTTCGACCCGATCGACCGGGTCTTCCTGCCGCGCGCCGACATCGCCACCGAGACGCTGGTCGCCGGGCTGATCGAGCTGGGGTGGGAGGTCGACGACGTGACCGCCTACCGCACCGTGCGCGCCTCTCCGCCCCCGGCGGAGACGCGCGAGGCGATCAAGGGCGGCGGCTTTGACGCCGTGCTCTTCACCTCGTCCTCGACCGTGCGGAATCTCGTCGGCATCGCAGGCAAGCCGCACAACGTGACCGTCATCGCCTGCATCGGCCCCGCGACCGCGAAGACCGCGGAGGAGCACGGGCTGCGGGTGGACGTCCTGTCGCCGGAGCCGTCGGTGCACAAGCTGGCGGAGGCGCTGGCGGAGTTCGGCGCGAAGCGCCGCGAGGCGGCGAAGGAGGCGGGGGAGGCGATTCTCCGCCCGAGCGAGAAGCGGCCGGGCGGGCGGCGCCGCCGCGCGACGTAAGCCTGCGGGGGCTTGGCCCCGCGCCCGCCGCCTGCGGGGTGTGGGAGCTTGCCCCCCGGCACCCGCCTGCGGGGTGTGGGGGCTTCGCCCTGCACGCCCCCGGCGGCGGTGCGCGTCGTGGGCTGGGCGCGCCCGCTTTGGCGGGGTGCGGGTCCTTTCCCGCGGGGTGCGGGCGCTTTCCCACCCCTCCCCGCCTTGGAGTGCGGGGGTCGGAAGGGGGCGGGCGGGAGAGAAGGGCGCCCGGCCGGACCCCGGGCCGGCCGCTCTCGCGAGGGTGGCCGTACCGCCCCGGGCCCGGTACGCCGCCCGGTAGCGTGGGGTCATGACTTCGTACGGTTCCTTCCCCGGCACCCGCCCCCGTCGGCTGCGGGTCACCCCGGTCATGCGGCGTATGGTCGCCGAGACGCGGCTGCACCCGGCCGATCTGATCCTGCCCGCGTTTGTGCGGGAGGGCATCGGGGAGCCGGCGCCGATCGGCGCGATGCCGGGGGTCGTGCAGCACACGCGGGACTCGCTGCGGAAGGCCGCCGTGGAGGCGGCGGAGGCCGGGGTCTCCGGGATCATGCTCTTCGGGGTGCCCGAGGAGGCGAAGAAGGACGCGGCGGGGACGGCCGGCACGGACCCGGACGGTATCCTCCAGGTCGCGATCCGCGATGTGAAGGCCGAGGTCGGCGACGCGCTGGCAGTGATGTCGGACCTGTGCCTGGACGAGTACACGGACCACGGCCACTGCGGCGTCCTCGACGAGCGCGGCCGCGTCGACAACGACGCCACGCTGGAGCGCTACGCCGAGATGGCGCAGGTCCAGGCGGACGCGGGCGTGGACGTGGTCGGCCCCAGCGGCATGATGGACGGCCAGATCGGGGTCATCCGCGACGCGCTGGACCAGACCGACCACGAGGACGTGGCGATCCTGGCGTACACGGCGAAGTATTCGTCGGCCTTCTACGGCCCGTTCCGGGAGGCGGTCGGCTCCTCGCTGCGCGGCGACCGCAAGACGTACCAGCAGGACCCGGCGAATCTGCGCGAGTCGCTGCGGGAGCTGGCGCTGGACCTCGAAGAGGGCGCCGACATGGTGATGGTCAAGCCCGCGGGCCCGTATCTGGACGTCCTGGCGAAGATCGCGGACGCCGTGGACGTGCCGGTCGCCGCGTACCAGATCTCCGGTGAGTACGCGATGATCGAGGCCGCGGCGGAGAAGGGCTGGATCGAGCGGGACAAGGCGATCCTGGAGGCGCTGACCGGCATCCGCCGGGCGGGCGCGAAGATGATCCTGACGTACTGGGCGACGGAGGCCGCGCGCTGGATCAAGTGACCGGTGATGCCGCGGGCCGGGGAGCCGGGCGACTCAGACTCCCTGGCCCGCGGTGGTTCAGCGGCTCAGCAGTACAGGTTTGAGCCGGTGGACGTGCCCAGGATCTGGGTGAACTGGCGGAAGGTGTCCACCCGCGACTGCACCTGGCCCGGGTTGCCCCCGTTGCACTCCAGGCTGCCGTTGATCGCGCGGATCGTCTCGCCGAATCCGTGGTCGTTGACGATGGCGTGGTGCGCCGTCATGGTGCCGGGCCCGGTCTGGGTGTTCCAGTACCAGAGCGCCGTCTTCCAGGCGACCGCCGCGTCACGCTCGACGAGCCACGGGTTGTTCAGCAGATTCAGCCCGAGGGCGTCGCCCGCGGCCTTGTAGTTGAAGTTCCAGCTGAGCTGGATCGGCCCGCGGCCGTAGTACGCGGCCTGACCGGCCGGGCAGCCGTAGGGCCGCCCCCAGTCGCAGTAATGCGGGTAGTTCGCCGTGTTCTGCTCCACGATGTGGACCAGGCCGCCGGTCTCGTGCGAGACATTGGCGAGGAAGGCCGCCGCCTCACGCTTCTTGACGGTGTCGCTGCCGGTGTTGGCGAAGCCGGGGTACGAGCTGAGCGCGGCCTTCAGCCCGGAGTACGTGTAGAAGCCGTTCCGGCTTGGGAACATCTGGTTGAACTGCGCCTCGCTGACCACGAATCCCGACGGGTCCGTGGTGTCGCCCCCGCCGTCACCCGAGCAGGTGTACGGGTCCCAGTACCAGGTGGAGATCGTGGGGTCATAGCCCGGGTTGTCGTGCTCGGCTATGTAGTGGCTGCCGTTGTATCTGACAACGTTGCCAGTGGTGTACCAGACGCCCTGCTGCCAGTTGGGCGCGGTGTCGCAGACGCCGGCGGCGGCAGCGGAGCCGACGGCTGTGGCGGAGGGGGTGAAGACCGCGGACAGCCCGCTGGCGACGAGGGCCGCGAGCAGGAGGGGGATGATGCGCCGTCTCAGCACTCGATCACTCCTTGAGAGTCAACGGCCGTGCCCGGGGAGGGGGTTGAGCTACCGGGCCCGGCCGCGGTGGGGGGTGTGCCGGTAGCTAAGCGCGTTGACGTGATCGAGTCAATGGTATAGGCCAATTCTGACCAAGGGTCAGTTTCGGGGCGGGGCCGGGCATGCTCCATTCGGCAGAGGTCCGCTGGCCGTCGACGACGCCGGCGGCCAGGCTCGGAGGCGTACCGATACGAGGAGGACGCCGTGATCGAGATGCCCGTCGTGAACCAGTGCGCGGTCGAGGACTGCGCCTACAACCGGGACCACGGCTGCCACGCGCTGGCCATCACCGTGGGCGACACCCGGCATCCCCACTGCGACACCTTCTTCACCGCATCGGACAAGGGCGGCGATCCCTCCGCCACCGGCCGGGTCGGGGCCTGCAAGGTGTCCGACTGCCGGCACAACAGCGACTACGAATGCCGCGCCCCCGCCATCGCCGTCGGCTACCACCAGAGCGACGTCGACTGCCTGACCTACGCGCCTGCCTGAGTCAGTCCCACCAGAAGGACCAGCGGTCGCCGCCGACCAGCTCCTTGGCGTAGGCGTCGAGGGTGCCTGACCCCTGCCAGACGTTGTCCGGGCAGAAGGCGTGATGCTCGGCCGCGACGGCGAGCGCGTCGGGGAGCGTGCGGGGCGGGGCGGCGACGGACAGCTCCAGGCAGTCGAAGGACAGCCCGACCACTCGTATGCCGAACCTGTCCTCCCAGGAGCGCAGGACCGCGCAGAGCGCATCCGTCTCCGCGTGGTTGGACGGGCCCGTCCAGCCGAGGGCGTACGGGATGTCCGCGGACCGGGCAGCCGGGACCAGTCCCGCGCGGGGCGCGGGGAAGTGCGGGGACAGCGCCGGATCGAGGAGCGTCGCGGCGACGCGGGCGGCGGCGGTGTCCGGGTCCGTCTCGAAGGGCCGCGCGGGCGCGAGACCCGGCCGGTCGCCGTACCGGCCCTCGCCGTACGCGTCCTCGTCGGAGCGTACGAACTCCCAGAGCTCGGCGAGCACCGTCTCGGCGTCATGGTCGTCCGGGTCGGACGAGACCTCGGGGGACAGGTCCCTGTCCCAGGCGGGCGTCCTTCCCGGCCCGTCCGACAGCAGGACGGGATGCATGCCGGTGGCCTGCCGGGCGCGCTGGAGCTGCGCCCAAGTCTGCGGCTGCGCGGGCTCGTTCGCGTACCAGAACGACGGTCGTACGCGTACCGCGCCGGGCTGGAGGTCGAGCCCCAGCGCGTTCGGGTTCATCACCATGCGGCGACCCTAGGGGCCGCCACTGACAATCAGCCGACCTGCGAGGTGAACGCCGCCCAGGCGGAGGGGGTGAGGGTGAGCATGGGGCCCTCGGGGTCCTTGGAGTCCCGGACGTGGATGGTGGTGGGGGAGGCGGCGACCTCAACGCAGGACCCGCCCTCGGTGCCGCTGTAGCTCGACTTCCGCCAGGTGTAGGCGACTTCGACGCATGCGCCGCCCTCTTCGCTGCTGTAGCTGGACTTGAACCACTCAAGTGCGATGCTCATAACTCTCCTAGCAGCTGGCTCAACAGGCCTTTGGTCTCCTCCTGGTTGAGGGCCTGCGTTCGCAGCATCGCATACTTTTGCGAAAGGACGCTGACCTCGTCAGCGTCGGAAATGAGCTGACCGCCGCGCTGAGTCTCGGTGTAGGCCAGAAGCTCGTGGTCGTGCGTCTCCAGGAGAATGAACGGACCAGCCAGCCCTGCATGGGCCTGCCGGCCGAGCGGCATGATCTGGAGCGATACGCCTGGCAGGTCGGCGCAATCTCGCAGGTGCCGTAGTGTCTCCGTGTACACCTCGTCGCCGCCCAGCCGGTCCCGCACGACAGCTTCAGAGACGATGAAACTGATTGTCCTCGGGGTCTGGCAGCGGAGGATCTCCTGGCGTTCGAGACGGGCGGCCACAAGGGCGTCGATCTCTTCCTCGGTGACGATGGGGACCTTGCAGCGGAAGACGGCGCGAGCGTAGCTCTCCGTCTGCAGGAGCCCCGGCAGCACCTGGTTCTCGTACCACGAGATCGCGATGGCCTCGCGTTCGATGTCCATGAACTGCTCCGCCCACACCGGGAACAGGTCTGCCTCCGGCAGGTTGTCCAACGCCGTCTCCAGTACCCCCTTCGTGTCCAGAATCCGGTCCATCAGCCTGGCCAGATCCGGCTTCAGGGCCCGCCGTCCCACTTCGATCGACGAGATCGTCTCCACATGGAGCCTGACCCGTTCCGCCAGTTCCCTCTGTGTGAGGCCCGCCGCCTCGCGGAGGCGGGCGACCAGTGCGCCCACGAGCTTCATGGCCGACGCGTTCTTGGGGCGTCGCTTCTTGGAGTGCATGACCTGTCAACTCCCCGTACACGGTGAAAGGTCATGCCCGGTCCACCCGTACCAAAATTCTGTACGGGTGAACGGAGCGGCTGAGGCGAGCTCGATTTGTCCTTGCGTGACGGCTCAGGCGAGCAGGAATTTCAGCCGGTCGTCGGCCAGCCACGGGGCGATCTCCACGATCTCCGAGCTGACGATGTCCTCGACGACGAAGGGGTCGGCCGCGACGCGGCGCTCAAGGTCCTCCCGTGAGGCGCCGTCGGCCAGGATCGCGCCGCCGAGCCCCGGGCAGAACCATGAACATGGGGCACCTCTCGGTTGGCTGAAGGGGATGAGTCAGACGTTCGTCTGGCCGGCGGCGTCTTCGTTTCCGGCGTGCGGGGCGGTCTCGGGGCTCGCGGCATAGGCGCTCAGCCAGTCGTGCATGCGCTGGACCTCGCGGCGGATGAAGTCCTCGTCCTGGAAGGCGTGTGCGAGCGTGGCGACGCCCTGGCTGAAGGCCAGGACGTGCATCGCGAGGGCGTCGGCCTCAGCCTCCTGCCCCAACAGCACGAACTGCCGCCGCAGCCACTCCCGGAAAAGCGTGAACAGATCGCCGGCGTCGTCCAGCGCGGGGTGGCCGAGCTTGGCCAGCTCCGTGGTCAGGGTGCCCACCGGGCAGCCGTAGTGCTGGATGTCCGCGCGGTTCGTCACGACGATCTCGATGAACCTGCCGATCCGGCCGACGGGGTCGGGCTCGTCGGCCTCCCACCGCTCCAGCATCCGCCGCCTGTCGTCGAGCCGTGCGGCGATGACCGCGGCGAGGATGTCGTCCTTGGACTTGAAGTGGTAGTAGAAGTTCCCTCGCGAGATGCGTACGGCCTCGGCGATCGCCGCGAAGGACGTGTGCTCGTAGCCCTGTCGGTAGAACAGCTGATCGGCCGCCTCGACGATATGCGCCCGGGTGGTCGCAGCGCCCACTGTCACCCCTCCTTGGTGTCGCCCGGCCATGCGGAGCATGTTTAGGACGTCCGTCCTAGAGCCGCCTTGGAAGGGATATTAGGACGCTCGTCCTATTGCGTGTCAAGCAAAAACTGGGAGATCGGCGCGTGGCGATCAGCAGACGGGCGGCGCACCCTGGAGGTGGGTATCGCTGGAGGTGACCGTCATGCAGACGCTGGTCGGATGGCACATCGATATGGAGTTCCGCGAGGACGGCGACCGTACGCGGGCGGCGGCGCTGGTCAGGCTCGGTGACGGTACGGAGTACCGCGGGCACGGCGCGGCCAGTCGGCATCCTTCGGATCCGCCGCAGTTGCGGGTGGGGGAGGAGATCGCGGGTGCGCGGGCGATGATGGATCTCGCGTCGCAGCTGCTACAGAAGGCGCACAAGGAGATCGACGAGGTGAGCGGCAGGACCTCCCACCCGCTGAGGTGAGGGAATGGTTCCCTTATAGACCCCTGGCCCGGTGAACTGGGTTCACAGGGCCAGAGGGCGGATGGGTGCGGTCAGAGCCGCTCGGGCGTGCGGATGCCCAGCAGGGCCATGCCCTGGTGGAGCGTGCGGGCGGTGATGTCGCAGAGGAAGAGGCGGTTCTCGACCTGGGCCGGGGTGTCCGCCTTCAGGACCGGGCACTCCGAGTAGAAGGTGGTGTAGAGGGACGCCAGCTGGTAGAGGTACGCGGCCAGCTTGTGCGGCTCGTACCCGGCGGCGACCTCCGCGACCGTCTCGCCGAACCGGTCGATGTGCAGGCCGAGGGCCCGCTCGGCCGGGGCCAGCGCCAGCTCCGGGTGGGCGGCGGGCTTGGCGTCGCCGGACTTGCGGAGGATGGACTGGATGCGGGCGTACGCGTACTGGAGGTACACGGACGTGTCGCCGTTGAGCGAGACCATCTGGTCCAGGTCGAACTTGTAGTCGCGGGCGGCGGACGTGGACAGGTCCGCGTACTTCACCGCGCCGACGCCGACCTGCGCGCCCCGCTCGGCGATCTCCTCCTCCGTGAGGTCCTGGGCCTTCTCGCGGACGACCGCGGAGGCCCGCTCGATCGCCTCGTCGAGGAGGTCGACCAGCCGGACCGTCTCGCCCTCACGGGTCTTGAACGGCTTGCCGTCCTTGCCGAGCACCGTGCCGAAGGCGAGCTGGACGGCCTTGACGTCGCCGTTCAGCCAGCCGGCGCGGCGGGCCGTCTCGAAGACCATCTTGAAGTGGAGGGACTGCCGGGCGTCCACCACGTACAGCAGCGTCGACGCGCCCAGGTTCGCCACCCGGTCGCGGATCGCGGACAGGTCGGTGGCCGCGTAGCCGAAGCCGCCGTTCGACTTCTGCACGATCAGCGGGACGGGCTGGCCGTCCGGGCCCTTGACGTCGTCGAAGAAGACGCAGAGCGCGCCTTCGGAGCGGACCGCGACGCCCGACTCCTCCAGAAGGCGGCAGGTCTCGGCGAGCATGTCGTTGTACCCGGACTCGCCGACGATGTCCGGGTCGTCGATCTTCATGTCGAGCTTGTCGAAGACCGAGTAGAAGTAGATCTTCGACTCGTCGACGAACCGCTGCCACATCGCCCGGGTCTCCGGGTCGCCCGACTGGAGGGCCACCACCCGGTCCCGGGAGCGGGCCTTGAACTCCTCGTCGGAGTCGAACAGCGCCCGCGCGGCCTTGTAGAGCCGGTCGAGGTTGGACATGGCCTCCTCGCCGGAGACCGCCTTGTCGTCCTTGTGGTCCAGCTCGTGGGGGTGCTCGACCAGATACTGGATGAGCATGCCGAACTGGGTGCCCCAGTCGCCGATGTGGTGACGCCGGACCACCTTCTCGCCGGTGAACTCCAGGATCTCCGCCATCGCCGCGCCGATCACGGCGGAGCGCAGATGCCCGACGTGCATCTCCTTCGCCACGTTCGGCTGGGCGTAGTCGATGACCGTGGTGCCCGGCTTGTCCGCGTACGGAACGCCGAGCCGGCCGTCCGCGGCGCGCGCCGCCAGGGTCTCGACGATCGCCTGGTCGGAGACGGTGATGTTGAGAAAGCCGGGTCCTGAGACCTCGACGTCCTTCAGGACGGCGCCCGGGTCGAGCGCGCCGACGACCTTGGCCGCCAGCTCGCGCGGATTGCCCTTGAGCTGCTTGGCGAGCGCCAGGATGCCGTTGGCCTGGAAGTCTGCCCGGTCGCTTCGTCGCAGCAGGGGGTCCGCGGAACCGGCCTCCGGCAGAGCTGCCGAGAGGGCGTCCGCGAGGCGCTGCTGCACGGTCGAAGCGAGGGAAGGGACCGAGGCCATGAGCTTCCGTTCCTGTTGTGGGTGTCGTGTGTGTCCGTGTCGGCTGTCAAGTGTCCCATGGGCCATGAGCAACCTGGGACCGAGTTTCGCCGTCCCCGTCTGGGAGAATGGCTAACGCCAGCATCCACAGAAACAAGATCAAGCATTTGAGGACGTGCCGATCGTGGCTCAGAGCAGCACCGAGACCGACTGGGTCTCCCGTTTCGCGGACGACGTGATCGCAGAGTCGGAGCGACGCGCGCCCGGGAAACCGGTCGTGGTCGCCTCGGGTCTGTCGCCGTCCGGCCCGATTCACCTGGGCAATCTGCGCGAGGTGATGACCCCGCACCTGGTCGCCGACGAGCTCCGGCGGCGCGGCTACGAGGTCCGGCATCTGATCTCCTGGGACGACTACGACCGGTACCGCAAGGTGCCGGCGGGCGTCGAGGGCGTCGACGACTCCTGGGCGGAGCACATCGGCAAGCCGCTGACCTCCGTGCCCGCCCCGGCCGGCTCCCCGCACCCGAACTGGGCCGAGCATTTCAAGGCCGCCATGGTCGAGTCGCTGGCCGCGCTGGGCGTGGAGTACGACCCGATCAGCCAGACCCGGCAGTACACCTCGGGCGCCTACCGCGAGCAGATCCTGCACGCCATGAAGCACCGGGCGGAGATCGACGGCATCCTCGCCCAGTACCGCACCAAGAAGAACCCTGTGAAGAAGCCGCAGAAGTCGCAGAAGCCGGTCGACGAGGCGGAGCTGGAGGCGGCCGAGGGATCGGGCGCGGCCAGCGAGGACGACGGCAGCGGCGGCTCGGCCGGGTACTTCCCGTACAAGCCGTACTGCGGCCAGTGCGAGAAGGACCTGACGGCCGTCTCCTCGTACAACGACGACACGACCGAGCTGACGTATGTCTGCACGGCGTGCGGCTTCGGCGAGACCGTGCGGCTGAGCGAGTTCAACCGCGGCAAGCTGGTCTGGAAGGTCGACTGGCCGATGCGCTGGGCGTACGAAGGCGTGATCTTCGAGCCCAGCGGCGTGGACCACTCCTCTCCGGGGTCGTCGTTCGTGGTCGGCGGGCAGATCGTGCGCGAGATCTTCGGCGGAGTGCAGCCCATCGGGCCGATGTACGCCTTCGTCGGCATCTCCGGCATGGCGAAGATGTCGTCCTCGCGCGGCGGCGTGCCCACCCCGGCCGACGCGCTGAAGATCATGGAGGCGCCGCTGCTGCGCTGGCTGTACGCGCGCCGCAAGCCCAACCAGTCCTTCAAGATCGCCTTCGACCAGGAGATCCAGCGGCTCTACGACGAGTGGGACAAGCTGGAGGCCAAGGTCGCGGAGGGGTCTGTGCTGCCCGCGGACGCGGCCGCCCACTCGCGCGCCGTGCGCACGGCCGCCGGTGAGCTGCCGAAGACACCGCGCCCGCTGCCGTACCGCACGCTGGCGTCCGTCGTGGACATCACCGCGGGGCACGACGAGCAGACGCTGCGCATCCTCAGCGACCTCGACCCGGCCAACCCGCTGACCTCGCTGGACGAGGCCCGGCCGCGGCTCGACTGCGCCGAGAACTGGATCACCACCCAGGTCCCGGCGGAGGCGCGCACGATCGTGCGCTCCGAGCCGGACGCCGAGCTGCTCGGCTCGCTGGACGACGAGGCGCGCGAGTCGCTGCGGCTGCTGCTGGACGGGCTGGACACGCACTGGTCCCTGGACGGGCTCACCACACTCGTCTACGGCGTGCCGAAGATGATGGCGGGCCTGGAGCCGGACGCCAAGCCCACGCCCGAGCTGAAGGTCGCGCAGCGGTCCTTCTTCGCGCTGCTGTACCGGCTGCTGGTGAGCCGGGACACCGGGCCGCGGCTGCCGACGCTGCTGCTCGCGGTGGGGGCGGACCGGGTGCGCAAGCTCCTGGCCGTGTAGGCGGTGTCCGGGGGCTCCGCCCCCGGACCCCCGCGCCTCAAAGTCCCCCAGACTCCGTCCGGGGGTACCCCCAGGCGGGGCTGGATTTGTCCAGCGCCGCCTGGGGGTCAGGCGATGTGTTCGGCCTCCAGGTCCGCCTGGTAGCGGTTGCGGAACTCGGGGAGCAGCTTGCGCAGCAGGCTGGAGCTGCGCGGGTGGGTGACGCCGTGGACGTCCGTCAGCAGTATGTCCAGCTGGTCGTTGCTGGGGAACGCGCCGTACTGGTCCACGTACTGACGGAACACCGGATACGCCTGCTCGGCGAACTGCCCGTCCTCCACGGGGAGCGGGTCCTGGACGGGCAGCTCCTCGGGGTGCGGGGCCGGGCCCTGGGGGACGGGGACGGCGGTGGGCTCCAGGCCCTCGACGTACGTGGGGTTGTAGGCGCTCTCGTACGCCTGCTGGTACGCCTCCTGAGGCAGGTGCTGGGCCGCGAACCAGGGGCTGTCATGGGTGACGGGGCCGCTGGCCTGTCCCTGGGGCTGCTGAGGCTGAGGCTGAGGCTGAAGCTGAGGGTGCGGCTGGGGCTGCTGCTCGGCGGGTGCTTCAGGGCCGGGGTCCGGTATCGGCTCCGGCTGCGGTTCCGCTTCCCGGTCGGGCTCGGGCGCTGCGGCCGCCGGCAGTTCTTCACGGCGCTCCGGCGCCTTCGTCAGCTCGGCGGGAGGCTGCTTCGCCGGCGATGACTGGGCCGTCTGGGCCGACTCGACGACGGGGTTCGGCGGCAGCAGCACCGGGTCCACCCCGGCCGCGGCCAGGCCCGCCGCGGCGGTGTCGGCCAGCGGAACGCCGTACTTCGCCAGCCGCAGCGGCATCAGCGCCTCCACCGGGGCCTTGCGCCGCCAGGCGCGCCCGTAGCGCGCCTGAAGGCGGGCCTGGTAGATCATCCGGTCCTGCTCCAGCTTGATGACCTGCTCGTAGCTGCGCAGTTCCCACAGCTTCATCCGCCGCCACAGCCGGAAGGTGGGGATGGGGGAGAGCAGCCAGCGGGTAAGCCGTACGCCCTCCATGTGCTTGTCGGCCGTGATGTCGGCGATCCGGCCCACGGCGTGGCGCGCCGCCTCCACGGAGACGACGAACAGGACCGGGATCACGGCGTGCATGCCGACGCCCAGCGGATCGGGCCAGGCGGCCGCGCCGTTGAACGCGATCGTGGCGGCGGTCAGCAGCCAGGCGGTCTGGCGCAGCAGCGGGAAGGGGATGCGGATCCAGGTCAGCAGCAGATCGAGGGCGAGCAGTACGCAGATGCCCGCGTCGATGCCGATCGGGAAGACCAGGGAGAAGTCCCCGAAACCTTTCTGCTCGGCGAGCTCGCGCACCGCCGTGTAGGAACCCGCGAAGCCGATCGCCGCGATGATCACCGCACCGGTGACCACCACGCCGACGAGTATGCGGTGTGTGCGTGTCAGCTGCATCGCGGCCACCCGCGATCCCCTCCCGTCAACCGAATCCAGCGGGCAAAGCCTGACACACGGCGGCGGAGCCCGTCCCTTCGGGGAGTGACGGGCTCCGGAACTCCGGCTGAGCGGCTGCCGGGCTGCCGCCCCGGCCGCCGCCGGGTCACTGCTCCTTGGCGGCGTCCTCCGAAGCCTTGTCCGAGGGCTTGTCCGAAGCCTTGTCCGAAGCCTTGTCCGAGGGCGTGCCCGTGGACTTGTCGTCGCCCGTGCCGCCGCCCTTGTTGGCGTCGGCCACCGCGGCCACCGCTTCCTTCGCCGCCTTCACGGCGCCCTTCGTCATGTCCTCGGCGGAGGGGCTCTTCGCGCCGCCGTATCCCGCGCCGTTGTAGCTGACGGTGATCACGGCGTTCTCCGTGCGGGCCACGACCACGGCGTATGTGAAGTCCTCGTCGGTCTTGTTCAGCGTGTAGTTGACCACCGTGGCCGCGTTGCCGACGCCGGAGGCCGGGGACGTCTTCACGCTCTTCGCGCCCTCGGCGGCCTTGGCCTTGTCGATCTCCTTGGCGTAGTTCTCCTCGGCGCGCTGCTGCCCGCTGAGGCCCAGGGCCTCCTGGGAGTCGTAGCGCAGCAGGGAGACATCCAGCCAGCGGTAGTCGGAGCCCTTGACGCCCTTGTCGTCCAGGGCGTTCCAGGAGCAGTGGCCGCTGATGGAGGTGTCCGACGACTTGCCCGCCTTGCCCCCCGTGCTCGCCTCCGGCACCAGCTCCTTGATCGTCTTCTCGGAGATCGTCTTGCAGGGGTTGGGCAGCCCGGCGAACTTCGCCGGGGCGACGGCCGGCGTCTTCTTCGCCTCGGGGGAGGCCGAGGCGGCGGCCGACTGCTGCTGACCGCCCTTGTCCTTGCCCGAGTCGGCAGAGCCGCCGCCGGAGTCCGATGAGCAGCCGACGACGACGAGCATGGCCGGGACGGCTGCGGCTGCGGCGATGATGCGGGTGAGTCGCGGAGCTGAACGGTGCATGGTTCCTTCAGTCGGTCGTCGTGCTGGAGTGTCGTGCCAGCCGGGTTCGGGCGGGCCGGAATCGACACGGTACGCGGGCCTGGCCCCTCGGCGCGGCCGGTCCCCGCGGCTCACTCCTCGTCCGCTCCTGGCTCACTCCTCGAACTGGTCGACCAGCCTGCGGGCCAGCTTCTGTGCTCTGTCCTGCATTTCCTCGCTGCTCGGAGCCGCTGCGGGCGGCGCGGACTGCTCCACGTACCGGATGGTCATGATCACGTTCGATGTGCGGAACACCACGCTCACGGTGCGGCGCTGGGCGGCCCCGCCGGCCCCGGCGAGGTCGTCGTCGAGGAAGGCCGCGTCCCCCAGGTCGTCGAGGAGGCGCGGCTGGAGGCCGTCGGCGCTGCCGGAGGGGGTGGCGGAGGGGGAGCCCGACGCGTCCGCGGACGGCGCTGAGGAGGAGGACGAGGAGGACGAGGAGGACGGGGAGGACGAGGCCGAGGAGGACGGGGAGGGTGACGTGGTTCCGGTGGGGGAGCCGTCGGCCTCGCCGTCGCCGTCTTCGGCGTCTTTGCCGTCTTGGCCTTCTTTGCCGCGCTGCGGGTCGACGGGGGCCGGGAGGGCGGCGGTCTGCTTCTTGGCGAAGACCTCCTGCGCCCGGTCGTCGTCGCTGATGGCGACGTCGTACGAGACGACCCGCTCGAAGTCCACCCGGAGCTGGTGCGAGGCGTGCGCCGCCTCGGCCTTCCAGCGGCAGCCGACGCGCCGGTCGGTGTCGTATGTGACGTCCGACGTCCCGCGGAAGACCTTCTGCCGTGCCTCCTCGGACAGACCGGCGGCGCCGGGGAGCAGCTCCTGGAGCGCGTCGCGGCCGACGGACCCGCAGGGCTCGGGGAGCGTGCGGTACTTGCCGGGGGCGGCGGTGGTCTTGGCGTCACCGGATTTGGGGTCGGTGGCGGAGTCGCCGCCGCCGTCGGCGGTGCAGCCGCCGACCGTGAGGACCGCGAGCAGCGACGCCGCCGCCAGGCCGGGTACGTACGCCTTTCGCTGCACGGTCCCAGGCTCCCTTCCACGCTGACTGCCGTGAAAAACGGTTTGCCGCCTCTTGGCGGCGGATGGACACAATGTGTATCGCACGCGCAGCCGCGGATGCCGGTCCGTCGAGCGTTTTATGGACCTTCGCTAGGGATTTTGCGCTTTGTGGCTTTTCGGTTGATGTTCAGCGATGTTCAGTGATGTTCAGGTGATCCGGGGGATCAGGGGGACGTATGTCGTATGTAGAGGTGCCCGGTGCGAAGGTGCCGATCCGGATGTGGACGGACCCGTCGACAGTCGAGGGCGTCGCCATGGAGCAGCTGCGGAACGTCTCCACGCTGCCATGGATCAAGGGTCTCGCCGTGATGCCGGACGTCCACTACGGCAAGGGAGCGACGGTCGGCTCGGTGATCGCGATGCAGGGCGCGGTCTGTCCGGCGGCGGTCGGGGTCGACATCGGCTGTGGCATGTCCGCGGTGAAGACCTCCCTCACCGCGAACGACCTGCCCGGCGACCTCTCCGGCCTCCGCTCCCGTATCGAGCAGGCCATCCCGGTGGGCCGCGGCATGCATGACGAGCCGGTGGACCCGGACCGGCTGTACGGATTCGGGGCACAGGGGTGGGACGACTTCTGGAAGCGCTTCGACGGGATCGCTGAAGCGGTCAGGTTCCGTCAGGAGCGGGCTGTGAAGCAGATGGGGACGCTCGGCTCCGGAAACCACTTCGTCGAGGTGTGTCTGGACGAGTCCGGGGCGGTGTGGCTCATGCTCCACTCCGGCTCCCGGAACATCGGCAAGGAGCTGGCCGACCACCACATCGGCGAGGCCCGCAAGCTGCCGCACAACCAGGGCCTCGTCGACCGCGACCTGGCGGTCTTCGTCGCGGACACCCCGGAGATGGCGGCCTACAGGAACGACCTCTTCTGGGCGCAGGAGTACGCCAAGCACAACCGCGCGATCATGATGGCGCTGCTGCAGAACGTGCTGCGCAAGCAGTTCAAGAAGGCCAAGGTCACCTTTGAGCCGGTGATCTCCTGCCACCACAACTATGTGGCGGAGGAGCGGTACGACGGCATGGATCTGCTGGTCACCCGCAAGGGCGCGATCCGGGCGGGCAGCGGGGACTACGGCATCATCCCGGGCTCGATGGGCACCGGCTCGTACATTGTCCGGGGTCTTGGGAACGAGGCGTCGTTCAACTCCGCGTCGCACGGCGCGGGCCGGAAGATGAGCCGGAACGCCGCCAAGCGCCGCTTCTCCACGCGCGATCTGGAGGAGCAGACGCGGGGCGTGGAGTGCCGTAAGGACTCCGGCGTCGTGGACGAGATCCCGGGCGCGTACAAGCCCATCGAGAGGGTCATCGACCAGCAGAAGGACCTGGTCGAGGTGGTCGCCAAGCTCAAGCAGGTCGTCTGTGTGAAGGGCTGATCTCCCGTACGACCGCCGGTGCTGCCGCGAGCCGCGCGGCCTCAGAGCTCGCGGTGGATCTTCGTATTGGACGCCTGGGCGCGCGGGCGGACCACCAGGAGGTCGATGTTGACGTGGGAGGGGCGGGTCACCGCCCAGGTGATGGTGTCCGCCACGTCGTCGGCGGTCAGCGGAGCGGAGACGCCCGCGTAGACCTTGGCCGCCTTCTCCTTGTCGCCGCGGAAGCGGGTCGTCGCGAACTCCTCCGTCCTGACCAGGCCGGGCGCGATCTCGATCACCCGCACCGGCGTGCCGACGATCTCCAGACGGAGGGTCTCGGCGAGGACGTGCTCGCCGTGCTTGGCCGCGACATAGCCCCCGCCGCCCTCGTACGGGGCGAGGGCCGCGGTGGAGGACAGGACGACGACCGTGCCGTCGCCGGAGGCGGTGAGGGCGGGCAGCAGCGCCTGGGTGACGTTGAGGGTGCCGATCACGTTCACCTCGTACATCCGACGCCAGTCGGCGGGGTCGCCGGTGGCGACCGGGTCCGCGCCGAGCGCGCCGCCCGCGTTGTTGACCAGTACGTCGCAGCGGTCCAGGGCGGCGGCGAAGGCGTCCACGGCCGGGCGGTCGGTGACGTCGAGCGCGCAGGCCGTGGCCTGGTGACCGGCCGCGGTCAGCTCGTCGGCGAGCGCCTCGACGCGGTCCTTGCGGCGGGCGGCGAGCATGACGTGGTAGCCGGCGGCGGCGAGACCGCGCGCGGTGGCCGCGCCGATGCCGCTGCTCGCTCCGGTGACGACGGCGACGGGGGCCGCGGGGGCGGCAGGGGAGCCGGCGGCGGTCTCGGCGGCGGTCATGGTCGTACTCCTCGCTTGTCGTGCAAGTGATCGATACGGCGCTACGCGGCCAGGATAGTGATCCCGCAACGGGGCCCGAGCACGGGGCGCGCGGTGCGCACCCATGCGGCAGCCGGGGGAATCCGGCGCGCCGCCGGGTGAAGAGCCGTCAGATGATATGGGCGATATGCGGACGATACGGGTATGTTCCCGGCATGTGGTGGAGAAGCGGAAGACGCGCGGGCCTGTGGGCGGTCTCCGGGGCGGCCGCGCTCGTGGTCGGCGCGGCGGCGAGCGCGGGCGCGGGCGGCCGGGTGATCGCCCCTGAGGCGGATGTGGCGCACCACGGCAGCGTCACCCTGCTGGACGGGCGGCTGGACGTATCGCTGCACAGCCGGAGCCATGGCCCCGCCTCCCTGGACGGCGCGACCGTGCGGCTGCGGTTCTCCGAGCCGCTCGCGGGTGCGCAGAAGCTGCCGGGGCAATGCCTGTGGGGCGGCGACCGGGTGGTGCTGTGCGGCACCGGCGAGCTGCGGGCCGGCGGGGCCGCCCAGCAGGTGCGGCTCGATCTGCGGACCGTGGGCGCGCCGGACGAGGTCATCGTGAAGATCGACACCATGTGGAACGGCGGCGCGACCGACCGCAATCCGTCCAACAACGAGCACCAGGTGCTGGCCCCGGCGACCGGCGACCCCTACGTCTTCTGAGCGCCTCTGTCTTCTGAGCGCCTCGCCGGGGAGCGGTGACGCGGACGGGTGACACTGGATGCGTGATCGTCGAACGCGCATACGCTCATGTCCCTTCCCTCGATGAGCGCCGGTGGCCCTGGTCCGTGCCCTGCGTACGGCAGCTGCTGGACGAGGGGATGCGCTTCACCGCGCC
Organism: Streptomyces sp. PR69; assembly: GCF_026420845.1. Classification (GTDB taxonomy): domain Bacteria; phylum Actinomycetota; class Actinomycetes; order Streptomycetales; family Streptomycetaceae; genus Streptomyces. The sequence continues at coordinate 31,612 of NZ_JAOWCB010000021.1, forward strand.
CGTGACCTTCCTCGTCGGGGAGAACGGCTCGGGCAAGTCCACCCTGGTCGAGGCGTTCGCGGAGGCCTTCGGGCTGGACCCGTACGGCGGCTCCCACGACTGGCGCTATGCCTCGCACCGCGAGAAGTCGCCGCTCGGCCGGCACATCCGATTTGACGCCGCCTCCCCGCGCGGGCGGCGGATGGCCCGCAGCTGGGCCGCGCGCAAGGGCTTCTTCCTGCGGGCGGAGACGGCGCTGGACGCCCTGGACCGGGAGGGCTTCGGCCCCGACTCCGTCAGCCACGGGGAAGGGTTTCTCGCCGCGTTCCGCGGGAAGTTCCTGCAGCCCGGGCTGTATGTGATGGACGAGCCCGAGGCGGCGCTGTCCTTCTCCTCCTGCCTGGAGCTGATCGGCCATCTCGACCAGCTGGCCAGGAAAGGCGGCCAGGTCGTCTGCGCCACCCACTCACCGCTGCTGACGGCCCTGCCGGGCGCGGACGTCGTCGAGGTCGGCGAGCACGGCATGCGGCGCGTCGCCTGGCGGGAGCTGGCGGTCGTCGACCACTGGCGGCGGTATCTCGCCGACCCGCAGGCCTATCTGCGTCACATCGTCGACTGAGCAGACTGAGCAGACTGAGCGGACTCCGACTGCTCTGTCTGCTCCATCCGCTCCATGTGGCGCACCGCTCTGCGGACGATCGCCTCCAGCCGGGAGTGGTGTGCGCCGCGCCAGTACACCCTGCCGCAGGCCGTGCACCGCGCGAAGACGTCATACGTGCGCTGCGTGCCCTGCTGGAGCTGGTCCTGCACCTCGTCCTTGTCGGCGTCCACGAGCGGGCCGTTGCAGGCCGTGCAGCGCGTCCACGGGGCTAGCGCGGGCGCGAACCGGTCGAGGACCTCGTGCAGTTGGGCGTCGGGACGGTCGTTGTAGACATACGCGCCCGCCCAGATCTCACGGCGGCGCAGCAGACCGCGGTCGCGGGAGAGGAGCACCCGGCGCTCACGCGCCGAAAGCGCCGCCAGCGCCGCGTCGCCGATGTCCTCGTTCTCGTACGCCGCGTCGACGCCGAGGAGGCGCAGCCGCCGCGCCAGGGTGCCCAGATGGACGTCGAGCAGGAAGCGCAGCGGGGCGCCGGGGACACGCTGCGGGCGCTCGACCCCGTACACCTCGACGTGTTCGCCGGCGCGCGGGATGTGCGAGACCGGCGTGTCCCGGCCGTCGACGACGAGCCTGCCGACCTCCGTCAGCGGCACGCCGAGCGACTCGACGACATGGCCGAGCGTCGACGAGCCGTCGGTGACCAGGTCGGCGGGGCCGTCCTCGCGGTGTTCCGCGGGTACGAAGAGGCGCAGCGCGGGCGCGACAGCGAGGGTGATGACCGGTCCGTTCACGCTGCCCAGGATGTCATCGGGGGGTACGGCCCGGCCACGCCGTTTCCGCCCGGCGCGGGGCTCAGAGGCTCAGAGGCGTGGGGCTCGCGGTCTCGGGGGCTCACGGCCTCGGGGTGCGTCTGCCGGGGCCGGGGGCCGTCTCAGGCGTTCGCCTCGGGCCACAGGTCGAGCCGCCAGTCGTGGGAGCGGCCGATATGGCCGGGCGGGTACTCGAAGGCGCACTCGCCCATCAGCGAGAACCCCGCCCTGCGGCACACCGCGTTCGACGCGGCGTTGCCGACGGACGGGAAGGCGTGCAGAAAGCGGTGCCGCCGCGCGGCCCTGGCCGCCCGGACGACCGCCAGGGCGCCGGCCGTGGCCAGACCGCGGCCCTGGTGTGCGGGCAGGACCGTCCATCCCGTCTCGTACACGGTCCGCCCCTGCCAGTTCTGCTCCCAGTAGCCGGTCGTGCCGACGGCTGCCCCGTCGGCCTCGGCGACGATGGAGTACATCCGGCCCCTGCCGGTCGTGTCCGCGCTCAGCTCGACATACCGCCGATGCCTGCTGAGCAGCTGCTCCTCGGTCTCGGGCCCGCCGAGGTGGTCCATCAGCGCGGGCGAGTTCGCCGCGCGGAGCAGCCCGAGGTCGGCTTCCGTCCACGGCTCGATGCGCACCGCCGGGGGTCTGGTGTCCATGCCCCGCACTGTAGGCGGCGGGCGGGACGCCGGCCGCCGCGCGGCTCCAGGGCCTACGGCCAGACCAGGCAGTACGGCTGATGCCCCGCCTCGTGCAGACGATGGCTGAAATCTTGCCATTCGTGGAGCAGTTGATAGACGTCGAACGCGTCCCGCGGCCCGCCCCTGTCCGGCACCGTCGACCAGATGAACGCCGCCGCGCCCACCGACTCCTCGCCGACGTCGCGCAAGGGGTCGACCGTCGTCATCGGAAGCTTGACCACCGCGTAGTCGGGGTGCAGCACCACCAGCTCCAGCGGCGGCACCTTGTGCAGCGGCATGCCCTGGATGCCGGTCAGCACCATCGCGGCTATCGTCTCGGGCTTGATCTTGGTGAACATCCCGCCCATGCCGAGCTCGTCGCCGCCCAGCTCCTCAGGGCGCATCGAGATCGGCACACGGGCCGCGGTAGCGCCGTCGGGAGCCCCGAAGTACTTGTAGGTCACCCCCACTCGGCCGCTCCTGCTTCCCGCGGGCTCCTCCGCGCCGTGCCGCCGATGCTTTCCCCGCCGGGCAGGCTCAGGGCCCAGATCGTCGGTCCCCTCGCCCAGTCCGCCACCGCGATGCATATCTCCACCCGACCACTCGCAGCCCCCGCCGCGCAACCCGATCATCGTGACAAACACCTCCCCCGACAACGTGCGGTGAAACACCCGTCCTCGGAGAACGTCCCGGCCTCTGCCACCATGGATTCCGTGAGCTTTCCCTATGACGCCCCAGTTTCGCAGACGCTCTTCGACCGCGCGTCCCTCGTGACGCCCGGCGGCGTGAACTCTCCCGTCCGCGCCTTCCGCGCCGTGGGCGGCACGCCCCGGTTCATGGTGTCCGGCGACGGCCCGTATCTCACCGACGCGGACGGCCGTGAATACGTCGACCTCGTCTGCTCCTGGGGACCCATGATCCTCGGGCATGCCCACCCGGCCGTCACCCAGGCCGTCCAGGCGGCCGTGGCGCGCGGCACATCCTTCGGGACGCCGGGCGAGGGCGAGGTCGCGCTCGCCGAGGAGATCGTCGCGCGGGTGACGCCGGTGGAACAGGTGCGGCTGGTGTCCAGCGGCACTGAGGCGACGATGTCCGCGATCCGGCTGGCCCGCGGATTCACCGGCCGCGCCAAGGTGATCAAGTTCGCGGGGTGCTACCACGGCCATGTGGACGCGCTGCTCGCGGCCGCCGGTTCCGGCGTGGCCACCTTCGGGCTGCCGGACACGCCGGGCGTCACCGGCGCGCAGGCGGGCGACACCATCGTGCTGCCGTACAACGACCTGGAGGCCGTGCACGCCGCGTTCCACGCGCACCCCGGCGAGATCGCCTGTGTGATCACCGAGGCGTCGCCGGGCAACATGGGCGTCGTCCCGCCGCGCGACGGCTTCAACGCCGGACTGAAGGCCGCCTGCGAGAAGAACGGCGCGCTGTACATCTCGGACGAGGTGATGACCGGCTTCCGTACTTCCAGGGCGGGCTGGTACGGCGTCGACGGCGTCGCCCCCGACCTGATGACCTTCGGCAAGGTGATGGGCGGCGGCTTCCCGGCGGCGGCGTTCGGCGGCCGCGCCGATGTGATGGCGCACCTCGCCCCGGCCGGGCCCGTCTACCAGGCGGGCACGCTCTCCGGGAACCCGGTCGCCACGGCCGCGGGCCTGGCGCAGCTCAAGCTCCTCGACGACGCCGCGTACGAGAAGGTCGACGCCGTCTCGCGGGAAATCCAGGGCCTGGTGACGGGCGCGCTCGCCAAGGAGGGCGTGGCGCACCGGCTGCAGACCGCGAGCAACATGTTCTCCGTGTTCTTCACGGACCGCGAGGTGCGCGACTACGAGGACGCCAAGCGGCAGGAAGCTTTCCGCTTCAATGCGTTCTTCCACTCGATGCTGTCGAACGGGGTGTATCTGCCGCCGTCGGCCTTCGAGTCCTGGTTTGTCTCGACCGCGCACGACGACCGGGCGATCGAGCGGATCGCGGCCGCGCTGCCCGCCGCCGCGCGCGCCGCCGCGGAGGCGGTCGCATGACGGGCGAGCTGGGAAGCGGGATGAAGAGCGGGCTGAGGAGCGGTCTGGCCGAGGGGCTGGGCTACGGGGACGCCGTCGGCGGCGACGACATCACCGTGGTGCATCTGATGCGCCACGGCGAGGTGCACAACCCGGATGGTGTGCTCTACGGCCGCCGGCCCGGCTACCACCTCTCCGACCTCGGCCGGCAGATGGCCGACCGCGTCGCCGACCACCTCGCCTCCCGCGACATCACCCGGGTCATCGCCTCCCCGCTGGAGCGGGCGCAGGAGACCGCGGCGCCCATCGCCAAGGCGCACGGACTGACCGTCGACACCGACGACCGTCTGATCGAGGCGGGCAACGTCTTCGAGGGCAAGACCTTCGGCGTGGGCGACGGCGCGCTGCGCCGGCCCGCCAACTGGAAGCACCTGACCAATCCGTTCCGCCCGTCCTGGGGGGAGCCGTACATCGAGCAGGTCGTCCGGATGATGGGCGCGCTGAGCGCCGCGCGGGACGCGGCGCGGGGCCATGAGGTCGTGTGCGTCAGCCATCAGCTCCCGATCTGGATCGTGCGCAGCTTCGTGGAACGGCGGCGGCTGTGGCATGACCCGAGGCGTCGGCAGTGCACCCTGGCCTCGCTGACGAGCTTCACCTATCAGGGCAACAAGATCGTTTCCGTGGGTTACAGCGAGCCGGCGAGGGATCTGGTGCCGGCGCACTTGCTGGCGGGGGCGAAGCCGGTGAAGGGCAAGTCGAAGGCCTTCGGCGCGTAGGCGGTCCCCTTTGCCGGGGCTCCCCCCCCGCCTGGCAAGGCGCTGGCAACGGGGCCGGTGGGGGAAGAAGCCGCTCCCGGGGCCCGAGAGGCCCGGCGTCGATCGGTCGCGTGTTCAAAATTGGGTACGTCTGTCCGGAACCGTCTCCATCCATCCCGCATCTCTCCCTTTGCCGGTTTGGATGGGCTCTCTCTTCTCCATGAGGGCCGGATGGGGACGACGATATGCGCGACATCACTCGAAGGGGCCTGCTCGGGGCGGGCCTTGGGGCCGCCGCGGCGATCGGGATCGCGGGGTGCGGATCCGGGGCCGACGGGGGCGGGAAGAGCGGCACGGGCAAGGGCGGCGGCGGGGGCAGTCCGTCGCCCTCCAAGGCGGAGGGGAGGCTTATCGGCGACGGCTCCACCTCCGACACGGGGAAGCAGCCGAACCAGCCCGACAAGCCCGTGCCGCTGGAGCCGGGCGAGACCCCTCCGCAGTTTGTGATCTTCTCCTGGGACGGCGCGGGCGACGTGGGCAACGGCCTCTTCCCGCGCTTCCTGGAGCTTGCCAAGAACCATGACGCGGCGATGACGTTCTTCCTGTCGGGGATCTATCTGCTCCCCGAGTCGAAGAAGACGCTGTACCGCCCGCCGAACAACCGCATCGGCGCGTCGGACATCGGCTATCTCACCGATCAGCACATCAAGGACACGCTGAAGTACATACGCCAGGCATGGCTCGACGGGCATGAGATAGGCACGCATTTCAACGGCCATTTCTGCGCCGGATCCGGCTCGGTGGGCAACTGGTCCCCGGCGGACTGGCAGAGCGAGATCGACCAGGCTGTGTCCTTTGTCACAGAGTGGCGCACCAACTCCGGCTGGAAGGATCTCGACCCGCTGCCCTTCGACTACCGCAAGGAGCTCGTCGGCGGCCGTACCCCCTGTCTCCTCGGCCAGGACAAGCTGCTGCCCACCGCCAAGAAGCTGGGCTGGCGCTATGACGCCAGCTCGCCGGGCGGCTTCCAGAAGTGGCCCGTGAAGAAGATGGACGTCTGGGATCTGCCGCTGCAGCAGATTCCCTTCCCGGGGCGTTCTTTCGAGGTGCTGTCCATGGACTACAACATGCTTGCCAATCAGTCGAAGAACACGACCAAGGGAATGCCCTCGCGCTACCCGGAGTGGAAGAAGCAGGCCACGGACGCCTATGTCGCGGGCTTCAAGCGCGCCTACGAGACCAATCGCGCGCCGTTCTACATAGGCAACCACTTCGAGGACTGGAACGGCGGCATCTACATGGACGCGGTCGAGGAGGCGCTCAAGCAGATGGCGGGCAAGAAGGACGTACGTCTGGTCTCCTTCCGGCAGTTCTGCGACTGGCTCGACGTGCAGGACCCGAAGGTGCTCGACAAGCTGCGCACGCTGGAGGTCGGGCAGTCCCCGGCGGGCGGCTGGAACACTTTCCTTAAGACCTCTTGACAAGGGGCCATCCGGACGCCGTGGTCGCGGCAGGGGGGCGCGGAAGATCGCCCAGAGGCTCATGCGAAACTTTTCACATGAGCCTGAGCCAAGCCCCCCGCGCCGCCCTGTCGGCAGCCGCGCTGGCTGCCGTCTGCGCGCTCGCCCTGACCGCCTGCAGTGCGGACGGCGGCAAGTCCGGCGGGGGCGGCAACTCCAACTTCGTCAGCGGAACCGGCGGAGTCGCCACGGTCGCCAAGGGGGAGCGGCAGGCCGTCAAGGAGCTGGCCGGTGAGACGCTCACCGGGGAGCATCTCGACGTGGCCGACCTCAAGGGCAAGGTCGTCGTGCTGAACATCTGGGGCTCCTGGTGCGGACCGTGCCGCGCCGAGGCCAAGCATCTGGCGAAGGTCTCCAAGGAGACCGAGAAGGACGGCGTCCAGTTCGTCGGAATCAACACCCGCGACCCCGAGAAGGGCCCCGCGATCAACTTTGAGAAGGACTGGGGAATCGAGTACCCCAGCCTCTACGACCCGAACGGCAAGCTGATCGTCCATGGCTTCCCCAAGGGCAGCCTCAACCCGCAGTCCATTCCCACGACGATCGTGCTGGACCGGGAAGGGAAGATCGCGGCCCGCGCCGCGGGCGGGGTGGACGAGAAGAAACTCCGCTCGATGATCGACCCGCTGATCGCGGAGAAGTAGCCGATGACTGAAACGGTCGTCGGCGGGGCGCTCCTGCTGGCCCTTCCCATTGCGCTGCTCGCCGGTTTGATCTCCTTCTTCTCCCCGTGCGTGCTGCCGCTCGTGCCCGGCTATCTCTCGTACGTGACCGGGGTCACCGGCACCGATCTCGCGGAGGCCAGGCGCGGCCGGATGGTCGCCGGCGCCTCCCTCTTCGTCCTCGGCTTCACCGGCGTCTTCGTCTCCGGCGGGGCCCTCTTCGGGTACGCGGGCTGGACGCTCCAGGAGCACCGAGAGACCCTCACGACCGTCCTCGGCGTGCTGATGATCCTCATGGGCGTCCTCTTCATGGGGCTGATGCCCTGGATGACTCAGCGGGAGTTCCGCTTCCACAGGCGGCCCGCCACCGGGCTGCTGGGCGCGCCGCTGCTGGGCGCGCTTTTCGGCATTGGCTGGACCCCGTGCGTCGGCCCCACGCTGACCGCCGTCAACGCGCTCGCCGCCGAACAGGGCAGCGCCGGGCGCGGGGCGCTGCTGTCGGTCGCGTACTGCCTCGGTCTCGGACTGCCATTTGTGCTCGCCGCCGTCGCCTTCCGCAAGGCGCTCGGTGCGTTCGGCTGGGTCAAGCGGCACTATGCGTGGGTGATGCGCATCGGCGGCGGCATGATGATCGCGACCGGTCTGCTGCTGCTCACAGGTGCATGGGACACGATGGTCCAGCAGATGCAGGTGTGGTCCAACGGCTTCACGGTGGGGATCTGACCCATGAGTTCCACGAGCAGGACAGACGCAAGCAGGACCGAGACGGGCAGGACAGACACGGGCAAGACCGAGGCGGGCAAGACCGAGGCGGGCAGGACGGAGGCGGGCGAAGAGCGCGACGAACTGCGCACGGCCGACCTCGGCGAAGCCGGGGAAAGGCTCTCCACCGCCCCGAAGGACGACGTCGGCGACACTCCGGGCGCCGCCGGTCCGGCCGGCGGCCCGGTCCTCGGCGTCATCGGCTGGCTGCGCTGGTTCTGGCGGCAGCTCACCTCGATGCGGGTCGCGCTGATCCTGCTCTTCCTGCTGTCCCTGGGCGCGATCCCCGGCTCGCTCATCCCGCAGAACAGCGTGAACGACCTCAAGGTCCAGGACTTCAAGGCCGAGCACGAGACCCTCGCCCCGATCTACGACAAGCTCCAGCTCTTCGACGTCTACAGCTCGGTGTGGTTCTCGGCGATCTACATCCTGCTGTTCGTCTCCCTCATCGGCTGCATCGTGCCGCGCTCCTGGCAGTTCGTCGGCCAGCTGCGCTCCCGCCCGCCCGGCGCGCCCGGCCGGCTGACCCGGCTGCCCGCGTACACCACTTGGCGTACGGAGGCCGCGCCGGAGCAGGTCCGCGAGGCCGCGGGGAGGCTGCTCGCCAAGCGCCGCTTCCGCGCCCACACGGTCGGCGACGCCGTGGCCGCCGAGAAGGGGTATCTGCGCGAGGCCGGGAACCTGGTCTTCCATATCGCGCTGATCGTGATGCTGGTGGCGTTCGCCGTCGGCCAGCTGCTGAAGTCCGAGGGCGGCAAGCTGATGGTGGAGGGGACCGGCTTCTCCAACACCCTCACCCAGTACGACGACTTCAAGTCCGGTTCGCTGTTCAGCACCGACGAGCTGGCGCCGTTCTCCATCTCCCTGGACGAGTTCACCGGCACATACGAGAAGACGGGCCCGCAGCGCGGCACCCCCCGCACCTTCCGGGCGGACGTCACCTACTCGCAGGGCGACGGCAAGGACCACAAGGCCGCCATCGAGGTGAACAAGCCGCTCGTCATCGACGGCACCAAGGTCTATCTGCTGTCCCACGGCTATGCGCCCGTCGTCACCGTCAAGGACGGGCGCGGCAAGGTCGTCTTCAACGGCGCGGTGCCGCTGCTGCCCATCGACGACAAGGTGTCCTCCACCGGCGCGATCAAGGTGATGGACGGCTACCGCGACAAGGACGGCAAGCGCGATCAGCTCGGCTTCGCCGCGTTCTTCGTGCCGACGTACGGGGGCAAGGGCAGCGGCCAGATGTTCTCCCAGTTCCCGGGGCTGGAGTTCCCGGTGCTGAACGTCGGCGCGTACCACGGCAGCCTGGGCGTCGACTCCGGACTGCCGCAGAACGTGTACCAGCTCGACACCCGCAAGATGACGCCGTTCAAGGACGCCGACGGCAATGTGCTGAAGAAGTCGCTGCTGCCGGGCGAGACCCTTGAGCTGCCGGACGGCGCGGGCTCCATCACCTTCGAGAAAGAGGTGAAGGAGTGGGCCAGTTTCCAGATCTCGCAGCAGCCGGGCAACGGCTGGGCTCTCGGCGGCGCGATCGCCGCGATCGCCGGTCTTGCCGCGTCGCTGTTCATCCAGCGCCGCCGGGTGTGGGTGCGGGCCCGGACGGGCGAGGACGGCGTCACCGTCGTCGAAATGGCGGCCCTCGGCCGCAGCGAGTCGGCGAAGCTGCCGGAGGAGCTGGCCGACCTCGCCGCGACCCTGCACGCCGCGATGCCGACCGCCGAGACGCCCACCGCCGCGACGCCTGATCCCCCGGGCGTCGAGAAGGCCGGGGGCGCAGAGAGCAACGAGGACTCCGTGAACTCCGCGGACACCGTGGACACATCTGCCGAAGGGGCTGAGAAGTGACTCTCGCCGCCGCGACCAACGAGAACCTCGCCAGCATCAGCAATGTGCTGATCTACTCGGCGATGGCCGTGTACACCCTGGCCTTCCTCGCCCATATCGCCGAGTGGGTCTTCGGCAGCCGCAGCAAGGTGGGCCGCACCGCCGCCGCGCTGACCACGGACGCCGGCCCCGCCGCGAAGACCGCCGCGGGCCCCGTCGTACAGACCAGGGCAGGCGGCGCCGCCGTCCTGGAGCGGCCCAAGGTCATCACCCGCTCCGCCGCCGGGCAGCGGGACGTCCCGGACGGCCCCGGCGCCCACGGCGGCACCGAGAAGGGCGATCTGTACGGACGGATCGCCGTCTCCCTGACCGTCCTCGCCTTCCTCATCCAGGCCGCGGGCGTCCTCGCCCGCGCGCTCTCCGTGCAGCGTGCCCCCTGGGGCAATATGTACGAGTTCTCCATCACCTTCTCCACGGTGGCGGTCGGCGCGTACCTGGGCTTCCTCGCCGCGAAGAAGAACATCCGCTGGATGGGGCTGCTGCTCGTCGCGACCGTCCTCGCCGACCTGGGCATCGCCACCACCTGGCTGTACACCGAGAGCGACCAGCTGGTCCCGGCGCTGCACTCGTACTGGCTGTGGATCCATGTCTCCACGGCCATCTTCTGCGGCGCGGTCTTCTACCTCGGCGCGGTCGGCACCCTGCTGTACCTCTTCCGCGACTCGTACGAGGCGAAGCTCGCCCGCGGCGGCAGCCCCGGCCGCTTCGCCAGCTCCGTCCTGGAACGGCTGCCCTCGGCCGCCTCGCTGGACAAGTTCGCCTACCGCGTCAACGCGGCCGTCTTCCCGCTGTGGACCTTCACGATCATCGCCGGGGCGATCTGGGCCGGGGACGCCTGGGGCCGGTACTGGGGCTGGGACGCCAAGGAGGTGTGGTCCTTCATCACCTGGGTCGCCTACGCCGCCTACCTCCACGCCCGCGCCACGGCCGGCTGGAAGGGCCGCAAGGCCGCCTGTCTGGCGCTGGTCGCCTTCGCCTGCTGGCTGTTCAACTACTACGGCGTCAATCTGTTCGTGAACAGCCTCCACGGCTACGCGGGCGTCTGACCGGCTGCGCGGGCGTCTGACCGGTCGTCCTGCGGTAGCGGGCGCGTTCCGGCGGCGTGACGCTGGTGCCATGGGCAGTGAAGCGATTCCCTATGGCGCCAGCGAGACCCGCGACGGCGAGCACGTGCTGCACTTCGTGCTGCATCTGCCGCACCCCGTCGTCTATGTGTGGGCCGCCGTGGCCACACCGGAGGGCCTGCCCCAGTGGCTGGCGGCCGCGGATCTGCTGGAGCCGCGGCTCGGCGGAGACGTGACCCTGCGCTGGCTGAACACAAACACAGACAACCGGCACACCGTCGTGTCCGGGCGGGTCACCGCCTGGGAGCGGGAGTCCGTCGCGGAGTACACGGTCGAGCGGCACGGGCGGATGCGGTTCCATATGGAGCCGCCGCCCGCCGACTCGTTTGCGACGGTGCTGCGCTTCACCAATGAGTTCCGCGGCGACGAGGACTTCCGGCTCGACTGCCTCGCCGGATGGCACCGGCATTTCGAACTGCTGGACGATGCGCTGGACGGGCGGCCCGCGGACTGGTCCGCCTGGACCATGGACCGCTGGCGGCAGCTCCGGGAGGAGTACGCCCGGAGGCCGTCGCTCAGCCGACCGTGATCAGGCGGCAGTCGTTCAGCCGAGCGTGATCGCGTTCAGCTGGGCGCGCAGATGCGCATGGGAGTCGATGCCGCGGATCACGGTGCCCGGATCGCACTCGTAGAAGTACACCAGTGACATCAGCTCCTCGGCCGGTGCGTCCGCGGGCGGCGGCAGCACCCGGTGCCGCCCGGAACGCCAGCGGCCGCCGCTCCAGTGAGCCATCAGATCGCCGATGTTGACCGTCAGCGCATCGGCCTCCGGGTCGTACGGGGCGTCCTCCCAGCCGCCCTCCTCCGTGAAGACCTGCAGCCCGCCCTTGCCCGACTGGCGGTCGAGGACCGTGACCGTGCCGAAGTCCGTATGCGGCCCGATCCGGAACTGGCCCGGCCGCGGCTCGCCGACCACCTCGCGCCCCGGATACCAGTTGATGTTGAACCCCCAGGTGGGGTGCGCCGTGTGGCGGGTGAAGAAGTCCTCCTCCTCGCCGAGCGCCTCGCCCAGCAGTCCCAGCAGCCGGTCGGAGAGCGTACGCATCGCGCTGAGATACCGCTCCACGGCCGGGCGCAGCCCGGGGACCTCACGCGGCCAGGCGTTCGGCAGAAACCACTCGGCGTCCACCGCGGGGTCGCCGGTCGGCTCGTACGAGGCGAAGGAGAACGACTCCTTCAGATCGGGCGGGGTCTCGGTGCCCTCCGCATAGCCGTTGGCCTCCGCGCCCGGACCGAGCCAGCCGCGGCCGCCGACCCGCACCGCGTACGCCTCCTTGACGGGGGCCGGAAGCCGGAAGAAGCCACGGGCCAGCTCGCGGATCTCCGCCCGCAGCGACCGGTCGACGCCATGCCCGGCGACCATCAGGAATCCCGCGGTGCGCAGAGCGGCGTCCACGGCTGCGGCGGTACGGGCACGGGTCTCGGGGCCGCCGGTGAGCCAGGCGCTCAGATCGACCGTGGGGATACGCGCACCGGACGCCGTCATGGCTGCTTGGGGTCCTCGCCCTGCCCCTGCTCGCGCTCGCGCCGCTCGTCCTGCTTGCCCTCGTCGTGCTTGCCCTCGTCCTGCTCGCTCTCTTCCTGGTTGCTCTTACGCGGTCTCTCCTGACGCTGCTTCTCATCGCGCAGCGACTGGAGGAACTCGGGATTGTCGTCCGGCGCCACCCATTTCGGCCGGCGGCCGCGGTGCCACTCGGAGGGGGTGCGGCCGTTCGCCGCCACACGGCGTGTCTTGCCCGCCGCCAGCCACACGACCGGGCCGACGATCCAGAAGAGCAGGATGATGAAGACCCAGGCGATCTTGGGCAGATGCTTGGCCTCGTCCTCGGGGGTGTTGAGGCAGTCGATGAACGCATAGATGGTCAGTGCCAGCGGCACGAGAAACATCAGGGCCCTGAGCATGGTGGACGCGTCCCCCAGAGTGCGGCGGCGGGCCTGCGCGGCCCAGGTGACACGGCCCAGGGTATCCGGCCGTCTGTTCTGCGCGGGGCGCGCGCAGCCTCCGCGTCCCCCTCCGGGCTGTGTTTGTCCGGGGGCGACCCCCGGACCCCCGGTACGGCGGCCGTCTGTTCTGCGCGGGGCGCGCGCAGCCTCCGCGTCCCCCTCCGGGCTGTGTTTGCCCGGGGGCGACCCCCGGACCCCCGGTACGACGGCCGTCTGTTCTGCGCGGGGCGCGCGCAACCCCCGCATCCCCCTCCGCGATACTGGGGCACATGGCTTACGACGATCTCCGCTCGTTGCTCAGGGCGCTGGAGCGCGAGGGCGACCTCAAGCGCATCAAGGCCGAAGTCGACCCGTATCTGGAAGTCGGGGAGATCGTCGACCGGGTCAACAAGGCCGGCGGGCCCGCGCTGCTCTTCGAGAATGTCCGCGGCTCCGCGATGCCCCTCGCGATGAACGTCTTCGGCACCGACCGCCGGCTTCTCAAGGCCCTCGGACTGAAGTCGTACTCCGAGATCAGCGACAAGATCGGCGGCCTGCTCAAGCCCGAGCTCCCGCACGGTTTCGTCGGCGTCCGCGAGGCCTTCGGCAAGCTCGGCTCGATGGTCCACGTACCGCCGAAGAAGGTGAAGGAGGCCCCCGTACAGGAGGTCGTCCTGCGCGGCGACGACGTGGATCTGGACCGGCTGCCGGCGCTGTTCACTTGGCCCAAGGACGGCGGCTCCTTCTTCAACCTGGGCCTCACCCACACCAAGCACCCCGAGACCGGCGTCCGGAACCTCGGCCTGTACCGGCTCCAGCGCCATGACCGGAGCACCATCGGCATGCACTGGCAGATCCACAAGGACAGCCGCAACCACTACCAGGTCGCCGCCAAGCGCGGCGAACGGCTGCCGGTCGCGATCGCGTTCGGCTGCCCGCCGGCCGTGACATACGCGTCCACCGCGCCGCTGCCCGGCGACATCGACGAGTATCTCTTCGCGGGCTTCGTCCAGGGCAAGCGCATCGAGATGGTCGACTGCAAGACCGTCCCGCTGCAGGTTCCCGCGCAGGCGGAGGTCGTGCTCGAAGGCTGGCTGGAGCCGGGCGAGATGCTGCCGGAAGGGCCCTTCGGCGATCACACCGGCTTCTACACCCCGCAGGAGCCGTTCCCCGCGCTGACCATCGACTGTGTGACCATGCGCCGCCGGCCGCTGCTCCAGTCGATCGTCGTGGGCCGCCCGCCGACGGAGGACGGCCCGCTGGGCCGGGCCACCGAGCGGTTCTTCCTCCCCCTGCTCAAGATCATCGTGCCGGACATCGTGGACTACCACCTCCCCGAGTCCGGCGGCTTCCACAACTGCGCGATCGTCTCGATCGACAAGAAGTACCCCAAGCACGCGCAGAAGGTCATGCACGCCATCTGGGGCGCGCACATGATGTCGCTGACCAAGCTGATCGTGGTGGTGGACGCCGACTGCGATGTCCACGATCTGCACGAGGTGTCCTGGCGGGCCCTCGGCAACACGGACTACGCACGCGACCTGACCGTGGTCGAGGGCCCGGTGGATCATCTGGACCACGCCTCCTACCAGCAGTTCTGGGGTGGCAAGGCAGGCATCGACGCGACCCGCAAGCTGCCTGAGGAGGGGTACGTGCGAGACGGGGGCTGGCCGGACATGGTGGAGTCCGACCCGGAGACGGCGGCGCTTGTCGACCGCCGCTGGAAGGAGTACGGGCTGTCGTGAGCGCCTCCGCCGCAGCCGTACCCGGACCCGGTCGCACCCGCGCGTTTCTGCGCCTGGTGATGATCGAGCACTCGGTCTTCGCGCTGCCCTTCGCCTATATCGCCTCCCTCACCGCGATGTTCCGGATCGACCAGAGCATCCACTGGGGCGAACTGCTCCTCGTCACCGTCGCCATGGTCGGGCTGCGCACCTTCGCGATGGCCTGCAACCGGATCATCGACCGTGAGATCGACGCCCGCAATCCGCGCACGGCGGGCCGGGAACTGGTCACCGGAGCGGTCTCCGTGCGCTCCGCGTGGACCGGCGCGCTGATCGCCGTGGTGATCTTCCTGGGCGCGGCGGCCGCGCTGAACCCGCTCTGCCTCGCCCTCGCCCCGCTCGCCGTGATCCCGATGGTGGTCTATCCGTACGGCAAGCGCTTCACCAACTTCCCGCACGCGATCCTGGGCCTGGCACAGGCGATCGGCCCGATCGGGGCATGGCTCGCCGTCACCGGCGCATGGTCCTGGGAGGCGGTGATCCTCGGATTCGCCGTCGGCATCTGGATCGGCGGCTTCGACCTGATCTTCGCCTGCCAGGACGTCGAGGCGGACCGCACCCAGGGCGTGATGTCGGTCCCGGCCCGCTTCGGCGTTCCGGCGGCGCTGTGGGGTGCGCGGTGGAGCCATGCGGTGACGATGCTGCTGTTCGTCTGGTACGCGCTGGCGACGGACGCGGGGGCGTTCTTCTGGCTGGGGCTCGGGGTGGTGGCGACGGCGTTCGTGTACGAGCACACGATTGTGCGGCCGCATGATCTTTCGCGGCTGAACCGGGCGTTCTTCACCGTGAACGGCTTTATCGGGATCGCGCTGTTCTGCTGTGCGCTGCTTGATCTGCTGGTGCGGGGGCTCACGGCCTGACTGGCCACATCCAGTCCCGTGGGGGTACCGCCGTGGGGGTGCCCCCGGACGGAGTCTGGGGGAGGCAGCTGGGGGAGATTGAGGCGCGGGGGTCCGGGGGCGGAGCCCCCGGTTACCAGGCGCCCGGGCCCGTGGCGGCCGGACGCCGCGGCGGGTCGCGGAAGAGGAACGCCGCGGCCGCGCCGCCCAGCAGGCCGAACAGATGGCCCTGCCAGCTGATGGCCGCGTCCGTGGGGAGGACGCCCCAGATGAGGGAGCCGTACAGCGCGGCGACGACCAGGCCGATGACGACCTCCAGCGGTTTGCGGTTGACGAAGCCGCGGACCAGCAGATAGCCGAAGAGGCCGAAGACGACGCCGGACGCGCCCGCGGTGATGCTGTTGTCGGGTGAGGTCAGCCAGATGCCGAGGCCGGAGACGACGATGATGGTCGCCGCGACCGCGAGGAAGCGGCGGATGCCGGAGAGCGCGGCCAGAAAGCCCAGGATGAGCAGCGGCACGGTGTTGGCCGCGACATGCTCGAAGCCGTGGTGCAGAAACGCCGCGGGGATGACGTCCCGCAGCTCGGCGGGCTGGCGCGGTGTGATCCCGTACGTGTGAAGTCCGCCGCCCGTCGCCAGGTCGAGGGCCTGAAGGGTCCACAGCAGCGCCACCCAGCCCAGCATCAGCTTGGCCGCGGCCAGGGCGCGGGCGCTCGGGCTCCATCCGGTCGGTTCCCCGGTCGCCATGGAAAGCCCCCTCACGGTCGCAGTGCCTTCTCCGCGGAAACGTCCGGGGCACCGTGCACAGTTCCGGGCCCGCCCCGGCGGATAGGCTCATTGGCGTGGAGCCGGTACAAGAACAGCGTCGCCCCTGGGTCGTCGGGGTGTCGGGCGCGTCGGGGACCCCTTATGCGGCCGCCGTGCTGCGCGGTCTGCTCGCCGCGGGCGAGAGCGTGGATCTGGTGGTGAGCCGGGCCGCGCGGCTGACCCTGCTCGACGAGACGGGCATCTCCTTCAGGGACGCGCGCTGGCGGGAGGATCTGGCCGAGTGGCTGGCGCGCGGGGCCGACAGCAAGCCCGACGCGTTCGACGGCGGCGCGGTGGACGTGTCGGACGTACGGCACTGGGCGGCGGGGGATCTGGCCGCCGGGCCGTCCTCGGGGTCGTACCCCGTCAAGGGGATGCTGATCGTGCCCGCGTCGACGGCCTGTGTGGCGGGTGTGGCGCTGGGGCTTTCGAAGGATCTGCTGCAGCGGGCGGCGAGCGTGACGCTGAAGGAGCGGCGGCCGTTGGTCGTGGCGGTGCGGGAGACTCCGCTCAGCGGTCAGACGCTGAAGGCGCTGGTGACGCTGGACGAGGCGGGCGCCGTGGTGCTGCCCGCCTCTCCGGCGTTCTACGCGGGGGCGACGCACATCCAGGATCTGGTGGACTTCGTCGCGGGGCGGGTGCTGGACGCGGCAGGCGTGCCGCATCGGCTGTACCGCCGTTGGGGGGGAGAGCTGGGCGGCTCTCGTACCGGTTAGCCCGGTCAGCGCTTCTTGGCGCGGCGCGGGGTACGGGTCTTGTCGGCCCGGCGGGCGGCCGGGGGCTGGTGGGCACGCGAGCGGTCGGCCAGCTCCTGAAGCTGTCGCATCTGGGCGTAGGCCATCTCGATCGTGTACACGGTGGGTTTCATCTCCTGAAGGATCGTCGTTGATCGTCTGAAAGATTCACAGGGTGTCGGCCCTGTATGCCTTAGATTCTACACGTAAACTTGCGGTATTGCTGAACAATGGAAGGCTCAGGCTTATGGACGCCGTGGACAGGCAGCTCATCCAGGCCCTCAGGGAGAACGGCAGGGCCTCGTATGCGGAGCTCGGCCGGCTGGTGGGGCTCTCCGGTCCCTCCGTCACCGACCGGATCAACCGTCTCGAGGCCGCGGGCGTCATCACCGGCTACCGCGCCACGGTCGACGCGCCCTCGCTCGGCCTCGGCGTCACCGCGCTCATCGGCATCTCGCTCTCCGACGCCGCCGACCACGAGGATGTGGCGCGCCGGCTGAAGGACCTCGCCGAGATCGAGGACTGCTGGTTCATCGCGGGCGACGACTCGTACATGCTCAAGGTGCGCGCCACCGACGTCGACGGCCTGGAGAAGACGATCCGCCGGCTGTCGGGGACGCGGGGCGTGTCCCGTACGCGTACGACGATCGTGCTGTCCACGAAGTGGGAGAACCGGGTCGGGGACCTGCCCGAAGAGGCGTAGCCGTAGTCTGGGTGGGGCCCGATTGATTGACGTATGGGAGGCGGGCGCATGGACGCTGGACTCAAGCGCGAGCTGGAGGAGAAGGTCCGCTCCGGCGAGCGGCTGACCCGTGAGGACGGCATCGCGCTGTACGAGTCGGACGACCTGGCCTGGCTCGGCGGGCTCGCCCACGAGGTGCGCACCCGCAAGAACGGCGACGTCGTCCACTTCAACGTCAACCGTCATCTGAATATGACGAACGTGTGCACGGCGTCCTGTGCGTACTGCTCCTTCCAGCGCAAGCCGGGGGAGAAGGACGCGTACACGATGCGCATCGAGGAGGCCGTCCGCCTCGCCAAGGCGATGGAGAGCGAGAACCTCACCGAGCTGCACATCGTCAACGGGCTCCACCCCAATCTGCCGTGGCGTTACTACCCGCGCTCGCTGAGCGAGTTGAAGAAGGCGCTGCCGAACGTCTCGCTGAAGGCGTTCACCGCGACCGAGATCCACCACTTCGAGACCATCTCGGGACTCTCGGCCTCCGAGATCCTGGATGAGCTGATCGAGGCGGGCCTTGAGTCGCTGACCGGCGGCGGCGCGGAGATCTTCGACTGGGAGGTCCGCCAGCACATCGTCGACCACCGCACCCACTGGGAGGACTGGTCGCGCATCCACCGCCTCGCGCACGAGAAGGGGCTCAAGACCCCGTGCACGATGCTGTACGGCCATATCGAGGAGCCGCGGCACCGGGTGGACCACGTCCTGCGGCTGCGTGAGCTCCAGGACGAGACCGGCGGCTTCCAGGTCTTCATCCCGCTGCGCTACCAGCACGACTTCGTCGACATGAAGGACGGCAAGGTCCGCAACACGCTCCAGGCGCGCACCACGATGGCGACGGGCGCGGAGGCGCTGAAGACGTTCGCGGTGTCCCGGCTGCTGTTCGACAACGTCCGGCATGTGAAGGTCTTCTGGGTGATGCACGGCGTGCAGACCGCCCAGCTCGCGCTGCAGCACGGCGCGGACGACATGGACGGCTCGGTCGTCGAATACAAGATCACGCATGACGCGGACAACTACGGCACGCCGAACAAGCTGACGCGGGACGATCTGCTGGACCTGATCCGCGATGCGGGCTTCCGCCCGGTGGAGCGGAACACCCGGTACGAGGTGATCCGGGAGTACCCGGGGCCGGACCCGGACCGCCGGGAGTCCCCCCAGCCGATGCGGGTCTGACCCGCCCGGCGCGGGGCTGCCCCGCCGTCGCGAGGCTGACCGCCGCCCGCGGCGCTGCCCCGCCCGCCCGATTGATCCACTGCGCGTCGTGCTTCACTGGACAGGCATCGCCTGTCGTACGAAGAGAGAAGGCCCGCCGTGTCCGCAGCAAAGCCGAACGCCGCGATCCGGTACACACTCCTGCGTCTTGCCGTCTTCGTCGGCTCGTTCCTCGTCGTCGCCGGGCTGGTCCAGTTCGGCATCCTGCCCAAGGGGCTCGGCGACTCCAACTTCGTCTGGGTCGTGCTGCTGGCGCTCGTCGTCTCCGCGCCGCTCAGCTTTGTGCTGCTGCGCAGGCAGCGGGAGGCGATGTCCGAGCAGATCGTCGACCAGGTGGACCGGGCGAAGGCGCGCCTGGAGGCGAACCGCACCCAGGAGGACGGGGCGTAACCTTCCTCACATCCGTCCGCATACCTTCCGGAGTCCCAGCAGGGGAGTACCCGCTCCCTGGCTGGGACTCTGTGGTTTTGGGGCGTGACCGCCTTCGAATCAGACCCAAAGAAGAGCTTTGAGCTTCTCAAAGTTCAAGTGTTAACGTGTCCGGCATGACGACAGCAGTGCGCCGCCACCACGACGCCGCGGGCATCCCGCTCGTGGCGCGCCTGCATGTCGATCTCTGCCGCTGTATGTCCGCGGTCTGTTGCCGCTCGGTCTGACCCGGCATCATGCAGCGGCGCCGCGCATCTGCGCGTGGGCGCCGCACCTTCTGTCCGTATGACTTGAAGCTCTATACGTCACTGGAGTGTGCCCGTGTCCGCGAACACCGCGAACACCCCATCCGCGTCCCCCTCCCCGGCCGATTCCCCCGCCCCGGCTCCCGCGTCCGGCTTCCGGCTGCCGAAGGTCCCGTTCTGGGCCCAGATCGTCGCCGGTCTCACCCTGGGCGTCCTGCTCGGCTGGCTCGCCCGCAGCCAGGACGTCTCCTGGCTCAAGGACACCCTCGACCAGATCGGCTCGATCTTCGTCCAGCTGCTGAAGCTGGCCGTCGCGCCGCTCGTCTTCTTTGCGATCCTGGTGTCGATCACCAATCTGCGGAAGGTCAACAACGCCGCCCGGCTGGCCACCCGCACCCTGCTCTGGTTCATGATCACATCGCTGATCGCGGTCGGCATCGGCCTGACCATCGGCCTGCTCACCAACCCGGGCTCCGGCACCGGCCTCACGCCCCGCGACGGGGCCGCGCCCAAGCACGAGGGCAGCTGGATCGACTTCCTGACCGGGATCATCCCGACCGACGTCATCACGCCCTTCACCGAGCTGAACGTCCTGCAGATCGTCTTCATGGGCGCCGTCGCCGGCATCGCCGCCCTCAAGCTCGGCGAGCGCGCCCAGCCGATCCTCGCGCTGAGCGAGTCCGTGCTGGAGCTGCTGCAGAAGGCCCTGTGGTGGGTCATCCGCCTGGCGCCGCTCGGCACCGTCGGCCTCATCGGCTATGCGATCGCCGACTACGGCTGGGAGCTGATCGGCAAGTACGCCACCTTCACCGCGGACATCTACATCGGCTGCGCGCTGGTGCTGTTCGGCGTCTACCCGCTGCTGCTCGCCACCGTCGCCAAGGTCAGCCCGGTGCAGTTCTTCCGCGGCGCCTGGCCCGCCATCCAGCTGGCCTTTGTCTCCCGCTCCTCCGTCGGCACCATGCCGGTCACGCAGCGGGTCACCGAGCGCCTCGGCGTTCCGAAGGAGTACACCTCCTTCGCGGTGCCGTTCGGCGCGACGACCAAGATGGACGGCTGCGCCGCGATCTACCCGGCCATCGCCGCGATCTTCATCGCGGAGATCTTCGGGATCCAGCTCGGCATCCAGGAGTATCTGCTCATCGTCTTCGTCTCGGTCGTCGGCTCCGCCGCCACGGCGGGCCTGACCGGAGCGACGGTCATGCTCACCCTGACCCTCTCCACCCTGGGCCTTCCGCTGGAGGGCGTGGGTCTGCTGCTGGCCATTGACCCGGTCCTGGACATGATGCGCACGGCCACGAACGTCGCCGGCCAGGCGCTGGTCCCGGTCGTCGTCGCGGCCCGCGAGAAGATCCTCGACCACGACGCGTACAACTCGGCCACCTCGTCCCCGATCACGGACACGGACGTCCGCGAGGCCGAGCGGAAGCCGTCGCTTCCGGTGGTCGCGGCCTAGCGCTCCGCGGAGGCAGCGCTCCGCGGGGGACGTGCCCGCGGCCGGCCGTTGGGCGGGTGCGGGCACGCCGTGGCGCTGCCGTCAGCTCGCGACGCCCGGCACGGCGGCGGCCCGGAGGCGGTGCAGGACCGCCATGCGGTTCTCGGCCTGGATACGGCGGGTGGCGGCGCGGTCCGGGTAGCAGCGGGTGAACATCCGGGTGAAGTGGGTCCCGTAGTGGAGGGTTTCGGCGGCCGCGCCGGGGGCCGCGGTGAGCGGGCGCAGCGTGGTGTCGAAGGCCGGTTCGTGGAAGTAGGCCAGAGCGAAGCGCTCGCGGTCGGCCAGCTGGACCTTGTGCGGGGTGGAGAGCAGAGCGCCGTCCGTCAGGAACTGGAGGATGTCGCCGGGGAAGACCGTGATGGCGGAGGGCGTCGGCGGGACGTAGATCCAGCCGGCGTCCTGCTCGTACATCCCCGCCGTGCTCTCGCCCTCCCGCCAGTTGCGGGCCCGGGGCTCGCCGGGGAGGGGCGGGCGGACGTAGAGGCCGCCGACGCCGTCCTGGACCGCGAGGACCAGCAGCCCGTAGTCGGTGTGCGCGCCGATGCCGCGGACGGCGCCGGCGGGGGTGGGGGCGCCGGCGGGTGCGGGCGGGAAGCGCAGGACGCGCAGATGGTGCCAGCCGTCGCGGGTCAGGGAGGTCAGCGCGGCGGGGTCGGACAGACCGAGACCCAGCGCCGTGAGTTGCAGGATCGTTTCAGCGAGGGCGCCCAGGCCCGCCGCAAAGGCGCTGACGGCCTGTCGGAAGTCCGCGCCCGGCCAGGGCACGGGGCCGTGGCACGGCCAGCCGTCCCGTACCCGAGGATCGTCCCGGGGGATGTCCCGGGTGACGGTGAAGATCTCCGGCCGGTCCGGCTCGCCCGCGGTCAGCTCCTCGCCCGAGGCGGCATAGCCGCTGTAGGACAGATCGCTGACGAGCGCCGATTTGGCCAGGTGCGGCCTGATGAAGAACCGCCGCGCGGCGCCCGTCGCGGAGCCGGTGAGGGCGTCCTGCGCGGGGGACGCGGCGGCCTGGAAGACGCCGTCGGTCCGCCAGGCTCGCAGAAGCGCCTGGCCGAGAGCGTGGTCGGCCGCATCGCCGCGGACCGACTCCGGCAGATGGAACGTCTGAAGCGTCGTCATCCCGCTCGCCTCTCTTGTGATGTCTCCTGCGCGCCGCCGGGCGTCGCTGAGCGTTCCTATGGCCGCAACACGTAGGGAACGTGAGGAAGGTTCAGTTACTCCTCGGCCACCCGGCCGCGAGGAGCGGTTCAGGGCCATCGGCGGGCCGTAGGCTTACCGGGCGGTAGGGGGAGCGGGGGAAGCAGGTGTGGCGTGTGGGGCGGGAGGATGTTCTGAGATGGGTGCGGCGAAGAGCGCTACCAGTGCGACCAGCGCGACGAGTGCGACGAGTGCGACGAGCGCGAAGGGCAAACGCATGCCGCGTGCCGTCCGCGAGCGCCAGATGATGGACGCCGCGGTGCGGACCTTCGGACAGCGCGGCTACCGCGCGGCGTCGATGGACGAGATCGCCGAACTGGCGGGGGTGTCAAAACCCCTGGTCTATCTGTATCTGAACTCCAAGGAGGAGCTGTTCACCGCTTGCATCCGACGGGAGGCGCAGGCGCTGATCGAGGCCGTGCGGGCCGGGGTCGAGCCGGGGCTTCCCGCCGACCGGCAGCTGTGGACGGGGCTCGCGGCGTTCTTCACGCACACCGCGCGGCACCCGGACGGCTGGGCGGTGCTGCACCGTCAGGCGCGTACGCACGGCGAGCCGTTCGCCGCGGTGGTCACGGCGATGCGGAATGAACTGGTGGCCTTTGTGACGGCGCTGATAGGGGCCGCCGCCCGTGAGACGCACCGCGGCCCGGAGCTGGGCGACCGCGATGTCGCGGGGCTGGCCCAGGCGCTGGTGGGCGCGGCGGAGTCCCTCGCGGGCTGGGCGAACGAGACCGGGGGCGTGACGGCCAAGGAGGCGGCCGGCACCCTGATGAACTTCGCCTGGATGGGCCTCGGCAACCTCATGGAGGACCGGCGGTGGTCTCCTCCGCGCTGACGCTCAGCGGGACGGAGCGGCCGGCGCTCAGCCGTCCGCCGCCGCTCGGCGGTCCGCCGATTCTCCGCCGTCGCCGTGCCGTCGGCGCCACTGCTGTACGACCTCCTCGACGTCGTACGGCTTGAGCCCCAGCGGCGGCCCCTCCGGCGGGCGGCGGATCGCCTGGGCGATCTTCTCGTTGATCCCGGCCACGATGCGGCGCACCGCCGTCTCCGAGGGGGCCCGGGCCGCGGACGCCAGCGCGTCCTCCGCCTCCTTGCGGAGCGCGAGCGTCGGCGGCAGCACGGACAGGCCCTCGCGCTGCATCTTGCCCTTGACCCACCACAGATCGTCGTAGGCCTCGCCGCTCTCCGGCAGGGGCATGCCGATGCCGGGCAGGTCCTTGAAGTCGCCGCGCTCCGTCGCCTCACGGATCTGCCGGTCGACCCATGATTCAAAGCTGACACCGGGTGGCTTCCGCTCCGTCATGACTCCAGCGTACGAGCCCGGCGTGCCAGATGGCCGGGATCCGCCGCTCGAAGCGGTGAATCCCGGCCAGGGAGTGCCAGAGCGCACCGTGTGGTGCGGGGTCAGCAGGTGCCGGACGTCCGTTCGCCCGCGAAACGGCCGGCAAGCCAGTCGCCCGCCCGGACCGACTCCGTGATCACGCCGCTGACGTGCTCGCCGAGCCAGATCGTGCGCCACCGCACATCCGCGCCCCGCGCGCACCAGTCGTCACGCAGCCCGCGGCCGAGCGAGTACGGGATCAGCTCGTCGGCGAGGGCGTGGTACAGATACACGGGGTGGTCGGGCGCGCGCGTGCCGAGGTCGGACTCGCTCAGCCGGCGCTGCCACTCCGGCGTCTGCAGCGGGTCGCGCACGGTCAGGTCGGAGATCTTCTTGAAGGAGCCGACCGTCGTGTCGACCGCCACGCAGTTGTTCCGCAGGAAGCCGATCAGCGCCTTGCCCGCCCGGTTCAGATAGGAGTCGAGCTTCAGCTCCGGGAAGGCCGCGTCCTGCCCGGCGGCGGCCATGAACAGCAGCCCGGAGCCGTACGAGCCGTCGTGGACGGGCGCGAGGGCGGCGAGCTTCGCGGGGACGCCGCCGGTGACCGTGCCCTTCACGTTCAGCTCGGGCGCGTACGAGCCGTGCAGCTCGGCGGCCCAGCTGGAGGCCTGGCCGCCCTGCGAGTACCCCATGATGCCCACCGGGGCATCGGGCGCGAGACCCGCCTCGGGCAGGGCGATCGCGGCGCGCGCCGCGTCGAGGACGGCATGGCCCGCCGAGCGGCCCACCGTGTAGGTGTGGTCGCCCGGTGTGCCCAAACCCTCGTAGTCGGTGACGACCACGGCCCAGCCGCGCAGGGTGAGCTGCTGGATGAGGTTGGCTTCGAGCGTCGTGCCGTGCGGGAAGCCCGCGCTCGGCGCGCAGCTGTCGCCGAGGCCGACCGTGCCGACGGCGTAGGTGATCAGCGGCCTGGGCCCGTCGTCGGCGTCGCGGCCGTCCTGGGGGACGATCACCGTGCCGGAGACGACGCTGGGCGCTCCGAGCGCGGTGGTCGACCGGTACTCGATGCGCCAGGCCTTGGTGCGGGTGGGCTGTCCGGGCAGGGGGTGGAAGGAGCTGGGCTCGGTGGCGACGAGATCGCCGGGCGCGGCGGTCTCAGCGGCGGTCTCAGCGGCGGTCGCGGCAGAGGTCCCGGCGCCGGTCTCGGCGGAGGCGGCGGCTGGCACGGCTGCCGACAGACCGAGCGTGACGGCCAGGGCCAGCGCTTTTGTACGGAGACGCATAGGCGGCTCTCCCAACGGTCCATGAGCTGGGCGGTTGGGGAGACCGTAGTGACCGGCGGGTAAGTTCCGTCCTGACCGGGAAGCTCAGCTTTACTGACTTTCTGTCAACCGGACCCGCCCGCCGGGTAGCGGTTGCGGTACGCGCCCGGCGTCGTGCCCGTCCACCGCCGAAACGCCCGGTGGAACGACGTGTCCTCGGAGAAGCCGAGCCGCGCCGCCAGCTCCGCGATGGGCTCGCGCCCCTCCACGAGCCCGGCGATCGCCGCGTCCCGCCGTACCGCGTCCTTGAGCTGCTGATACGAGGTGCCCTCCTGCTGAAGCCTGCGCCGCAGGGTCGCCGGGCTGACCGCCAGCCGGGCCGCCAGCTCGCCAAGCGACGGCAGCCGCGGCGACGAGACCAGCGACCGCGCGAGCGCGCGGCGGACCCGCTCGGCGCAGGTCGTGCCGTACTCGCGACGGCTGAGCAGCTCGAACGGCGAGCCCCGCAGCATCTCCTGAAGCGCCTCCTCGTCCCGCACCAGCGGCGACCGGAGCCAGTGCGCGTCGAAGACGACGGCCGTCGCCTGCTCCCCGAAGCGCACGGGGCAGCCGAAGAGCAGCGGATACTCGTCCTTGTGGGGCGGCGGGGGATAGCCGAATCCGGCCCTCAGGAGCGGGATGCGCCGGCCGATCAGCCAGCTGCACAGCCGATGCCAGATGATCAGCAGACATTCGCTGAGGAAGCGTTCCCCGTCCCGGGCGAGGTCGTTGCGGACCGCGAACGTCGCCTCCTCGCCGTCCGCCGTGAGGGCGAGATCGGGGCCGTGGGGGAAGAGCCGGTAGAAGGCGATGCCCCGGTCGACGGCTGCGCCCAGATCGCGGCAGCCCAGCGAGGCATGGCACATCATGGCGAAGGTGCCGGGGCGGCTCGGGGCGGACCCGAGGCCCAGGAACTCGTCCCCGGTCGCCCGGTACAGCGCCCGGAACAGCAGGGCGAACTGATCGGGCGTGACCCGGGCGCGGTCGTCGCCGAGCAGCAGCGGCGGGATGCCGGCCGCCTGGAGCAGGGGTGTCGTGTCCAGCCCGTGCCGCTGGGCCCCGCGCAGCACGGCCCGCACATGGTGGACGGTGATGGTCCGCTTCCCCATGGTCATCGACCGTAGCGGGGTTGAGCGGCCCGGTCAGCGGGGCTGACGTTTTCCGTCATCCCGGTGGCCGGGACACCGTCCCTACCGTCGGCTCATGACGCGATGCGAACCTCCTCGGACGCAGGACCGGCCGCAGGACCGGACGTACGACCGTCCCCCGACGCTGGCGCTGCTCGCGGAGTGGGCGGGCGGGCGCTACGCCGGCCATCCCGCGCTGAGATTCAAGACGCGATCCGAGCGGGGCGGATGGGAGACGGTGTCGTACGCCGGGCTCCGCACCCTGGTACGGCGGTGCGGCCGACGCCTCCTGGACCTGGGCACAGCGGCCGGGGACCGGGTCGCGATCCTGTCCGAGACCCGTCCCGAGTGGACCTGTGCCCATCTGGCCGTGCTCGCCGCGGGCGCGGTGACGGTCCCGGTCTATCCGACGGCGGGCGAGGCCGAGCTGCGCTGGGTGCTCTCCGACTCCGCCGCCTCGCTGGCACTGTGCGAGAACGACGCCCAGGCGGCACGGGTGGAGGCGCTCAGGGCCGCGGGCGCGCTGCCGCACCTGCGGCATGTGCTGCTGCTCACGGACACCCCGGCGGACGCCCCCGCGCCTCATGGCGCTCCGCTCGACGACGTGCTGCCGCTCGACGACGCATTGGCGGTCGACGACGCATTGGCGGCGCGGGCCGGGAGCGTACGGGACGAGGACGACGCCGCGATCGTCTACACCTCCGGCACCACCGGCCCGCCGAAGGGCTGCCGGCTCACCCACCGCTGCCTGGGCGCGACCCTGGACGCCACACTGCCGCTCCAGGACGGCGGGCCCGGCGACCGGACGTATCTGTATCTGCCGCTTGCGCATCTGCTCGCCCAGCTGACCGAGTTCTCCACCCTCGTCCGCGGCGGCGAGCTGTGCTTCTTCGGCGGCCGCATCGAGGACGTCGTCGCGGAGCTGGCCGAGGCGCGGCCCACCCATCTGCCCTCCGTGCCCCGGCTCTTCGAGAAGGTCCACTCGGCCGTGCTGTCGCTGGCCCAGTCGCAGGAGGGCGGCCGTGAGCGGTTCGAGGAGGCGGTGCGGATCGGGGTGCTGGCGGCCGAGGGACGGCTGCCGGACGACTTGCGGGCCGCCTGCGAGGAGGCAGACGAGCGCCTGTACGGACCGGTCCGCGAGGCCTTCGGCGGCCGGCTGCGCTGGGCGCTGACCGGCGCGGCCCCCATCGCACCGGCCACGCTGGACTTTCTGCGGGCCTGCGGGATCGCCGTCTACGAGGGATACGGAATGACCGAGTCCGGCGGGGTGATCTCCCTCAACCATCCGGGCGCGGTGCGGTACGGCACGGTGGGGCGGCCCATCGGCGGCTGCGAGGTCGATATCGCGGACGACGGCGAAATCCTCGCCCGCGGGCCCGCGGTCTTCCCCGGCTACCACCGCGACCCGGAGGCCACCGCCGCCGTGCTCGACGCGGACGGCTGGCTGCACACCGGGGATCTGGGCGCGCTGGACGAGGACGGGTTCCTGACCGTCACCGGCCGCAAGAAGGACCTGATCATCACCTCGTCCGGCAAGAATCTGACCCCGTCCCACGCCGAGCTGGCCATCGAGCGTGCGCCCTGTGTGGCGCATGCGGTGCTGGCCGGCGACCGCCGCCCGTATCCGGTCGCCCTGATCGCGGTCGACCCCGACGAGGTCCGCGGTCTGGGCCCGGACGCCGTGCGCTTCCTCGTCCAGCAGGCGGTGGACGCCGCCAATGCGACGCTGTCGCGCCCGGCGCGGGTCAGGGCGTTCACGGTCCTGGACGGGGGTTTCAGCGTCGAGGGCGGGGAGCTGACTCCGACGCTCAAGGTCCGGCGGCGGGCCGTGCTGGAGAAGTACGCCGACGACGTCGACAGGCTGTACGCGGAGGGCTGAAACCGGGGCCCGGGAAGAGGGGCCCGGAAACGGGGCCGAAAAGGCAGGAGCCCTGCTCGTACGAAAGTACGGAACAGGGCTCCTTGGGTACTGCTAAGTAGGACGCGATAGCCGCCCGGGTCGCTTAGACCGGGGTGACGTTCTCCGCCTGCGGGCCCTTCGGGCCCTGCGTGACGTCAAAGTTCACCTGCTGGTTCTCCTCCAGGGAGCGGAAGCCAGAGGCGTTGATCGCGGAGTAGTGAACGAAGACATCCGGGCCGCCGCCGTCCTGGGCGATGAAGCCGAAGCCCTTTTCAGCGTTGAACCACTTGACGGTTCCGGTAGCCATAAGCCCTCCTTGGGCCAAAGGGTTGCCCTGCTCCAGAACCTGCAAGAAGTCTGAAAACTACAAAAGCCTGCGGGTTACATGCTCCGCAGGCTCTGTACTGCAAGGGAAACCAAACTGCAACTTGCGTTGAGCCTAGCACGCACGGTGTTCGTTGCGGTAGAGGGAAAGATCACGTCACCCGGATGTTTGACAGAGGGTGTCGCCGCGCTGACGGCGGACCCGGCGGCGCCGGGCCGGGTGGCCGGGTCTAGCCTCACGATGTGGACAAATCCCTGCGGAGCCGGCCCCGCGTCGGCCACATCCAGTTCCTGAACTGTCTGCCGCTCTACTGGGGGCTGGCGCGGACCGGAACGCTGCTTGATCTTGAGCTGACCAAGGACACCCCGGAGAAGCTCAGCGAGCGCCTGGTGCAGGGCGACCTCGACATCGCCCCGATCACCCTTGTGGAATTCCTGCGCAACGCGGACCGGCTGGTCGCCTTCCCCGATCTCGCGGTCGGGTGCGACGGCCCCGTCATGTCCTGCGTGATCGTGTCGCAGCTCCCGCTGGAGAAGCTGGACGGCGCGCGGGTGGCCCTCGGCTCCACCTCCCGCACGTCCGTACGGCTGGCGCAGCTGCTGCTCGCGGAGCGGCACCAGGTCGCCCCCGACTACTACACCTGCCCTCCCGACCTGGGCGTGATGATGCAGGAGGCGGAGGCGGCCGTGCTCATCGGGGATGCGGCGCTGCGCGCCTCGCTGCACGATGCGCCGCGGCTCGGCCTCCAGGTCCATGACCTGGGACAGATGTGGAAGGAGTGGACCGGCCTGCCGTTCGTCTTCGCGGTGTGGGCGGCGCGCAGGGAGTATCTGGAGCGCGAGCCCGTGGTCGTACGGAGGGTGCACGAGGCATTTCTCGCCTCGCGCGATCTGTCCCTGGAGGAGGTCGGGAAGGTCGCAGAGCAGGCCGCCCGCTGGGAGGCGTTCGACGCCGAGCTGCTGGAGCGCTACTTCACCACGCTCGACTTCCGCTTCGGTGTCGAACAGCTTGCCGGGGTACGGGAATTCGCCCGCAGGACCGGCCCGACGACCGGCTTTCCGGCGGATGTGACGGTCGAACTGCTCGGCCCCGCCTGAGCCGCGGCCCGGCTCCCGGGCCGAGTCCCAGCCCGAGTCCCGGGCCGGGGCTCCGCCCGGGCGACTGCGCGTGGCTCAGGGGACGCGGATCGGGGCCTGCATCTGTTCGCTGATCCACTTGAGTGAGCCTTCCCCCATGCCCCGTACGTAACTGCGGGCGTCGTGCCCGCCGTTCTCGATGACCTGGAGACGGGTCTTCACCGGCCCCTTGCCGTAGTCGCGGATGAACCTCTTCAGATTGTTCATCCCGGACTCCTTGGTGCCGATCTGGAAGGCCAGAAACACCTCGTTTTCCTTGGTGTCAGGCCGCGTCGACAGAGATTCCGCGAGTTTTTCCGGGTTGTTCGCCTGGCGTTCCCTCTCATGCCCGGACCAGAGCGGGGAGTCGGGCACAGTGTCCGGGCCCGAGGCGATCACCGCCTTGAATTTGTCCGGACGCTCCAGCGCCGACTTCAGGCCGACGAACCCGCCGGAGGACGACCCCATGAACGCCCAGCCGTCACGGGATTTGAAGGTGCGGAAATTGGCCCGGACGAAGTCCGGCACGTCCTCGGTCATCCAGGTGCCCATCTTCGGCTGGCCCGGGATGTCGCTGCCGTCGTAGTAGTGGTCGGAGTCCGGGTTGAGCACCGGCATCACCACGATGAACGGCAGGCTCGCGCCCTCTTCCGACCACCGGCTGATGTTCTCCTGGAGCTTCAGGTCCGTGCCCATCCAGTAGTTCGTGGGATAGCCGTGCCCGCCCGGCAGGGAGATCAGAACGGGGAAGCCGCTGGAGGCGTAGGCGGGGTCGAAGTACTCCTTCGGGGCCCACACCCACACCTGGCCCGTGAAGCCGGACTTCCTGCCCTCCAGCGTCGTCACGCCGATCCTGGTGCCGTCGTCCAGCGTGTTGGCCGTGGTGAACGAAGCCTTGGGCCCGGTCGGCAGCTGCGTCTTGGCAGCGGCCTCGGCCGCCCGCCCGCCCTTGGCCCCCGCCCCGCCGGCGGCCGCGGCCCTCGCCCCTGGGGTGTCAAAGCTGACCGGGTCGCCCTCGCTGGAACAGCCGGCGGCGAGCGTGAGCGCGGCGAGGGCGACGGCGGTCATCAGAGCCTGGGGAAGGCGTTTCATCGTTGCTCCGAATCTTCCGACATGACGGGAAATACGGTCATGTGTGGATGGACGCCTGAAGAGATGCCGGAGCGGGGGGATTGGTTGGCTGCGCGCGGGGACCATTCCCGTGACGCGGCCCACGGGGGCCGCCTGGGCGGCGACCAGTGGGTCTTTACGGGGGCTCCGCCCCCGGACCCCCGCTCCTCAAACGCCGGAGGGGCTGGAAAATCCAGCCCGTCCGGCGATTGAGGACACGGCCGAAGGCCGTACCGGGGGTCTGGGGGCGGAGCCCCCCAGTTACGGGAAGGGGCGGGGAGGGGGAAAGACCCGCCGGGCACGGCCTAGGCTGGCCCCGCGGCAATGCGCCGCGGGGAGTTCGGGGGAGTGACGCGAAGTGCAGATGCAGCCGCTGGAACCGGGAGAGCCGACCTCCGTCGGCGCATACCGGCTGCTCGGCCGGCTCGGCGCGGGCGGCATGGGCCGGGTCTACCTCGGCCGCAGCGCAGGCGGCCGCACCGTCGCCGTCAAGGTGGTCCACCCCCACTTCGCGCTGGACGAGGAGTTCCGCGCACGCTTCCGGCGCGAGGCAGAGGCGGCGCGGCGCGTCGGCGGCCGCTGGACGGCCCCCGTGCTCGACGCCGATCCGGACGCCTCCGTGCCCTGGATCGCCACCGGCTATGTGGCCGGCCCTCCGCTCTCCTCCGCCGTCGCCGAACACGGCCCGCTGCCGGCTCACTCCGTACGGGCGCTGGGCGCGGGGCTCGCCGAGGCGCTTCGGACCGTGCACGCCCTGGATCTCGTACACCGCGATGTGAAGCCCTCCAATGTGCTGCTGACGCCCGAGGGCCCGCGGCTGATCGACTTCGGGATCGCGCGGGCGACGGACGGGACGGCCTCGCTGACGTCGACCGGTGTGTCCGTCGGCTCGCCCGGCTATATGTCGCCCGAGCAGATCCTCGGCAAGGGCGTCACCGGCGCGGCGGACGTCTTCTCGCTGGGCGCGGTGCTGGCGTACGCGGCGACCGGCGAGGCGCCCTTCCCCGGCGACTCGTCCGCCGCGCTGCTGTACAAGGTGGTGCACGAGGAGCCCGAACTGGGCGCGCTCCAGGGCGAGCTGCGGGAGCTGGTCGCCGCCTGTCTGGCCAAGGACCCGGCCGCGCGGCCCGCTCCGCAGGACGTCGTACGCGGCCTCGCGCCGGAGGGGGCGGCGGCGCTGCTGGGGCAGGGGTGGCTGCCGGGGCCGCTGGTGGAGCAGGTGAGCCGGTCGGCCGTCAGCCTGCTGAATCTTGAGGTGACGGAGCCGGACCCGGCGTCCGGGCCCGCACCCGGCCCCGCGTCCCGCTCCGCTCCCGGCCCCGCCTCCGGCCCCGTTGACTTCTCCAGGCCCGTGATCGGCGTGTTCGGCCCCCCGGTGGAGCCGACGTCCGCGCCTGCCGGGGACCGGCAGCCGGAGACCCCGGGACGTCGCACCCGCGGCCGGAGGGTCAGCTGCACGGTGGCGCTGACCGTCGCGGGCGCGCTCGCGGCCGTCACGGTCGGCGGCACGTATCTGCTCGACCTGTGGCCCGACTTCGGCTCGGGCGGCCGGAACGGCGAGGGCGATGGCGCGGCCCGTCCGCCCGCCACCTCCCCGCAGCCGTCGACGACGCGGGACGGCGACGGCGCCTTTGACACCCTGCCGGAGACGTTCGTCGGCACCTGGAGCGGTCCCGCGGTGGAGCGGACCGGGCTGCCGCACGGTCAGGTGACGGCGGAGTTCCAGGCAGGCGCGAAGGGGGAGGACGTCCTGCGCACCACCAACTCCATCTCTCTGCTGGGCGTGGAGATCACCTGCCATGGCATCGGCAAACTGGTGTCGGCGACCGCCCGCGAGGTCCGCGTCGAGGAGCGGCCCGACCCGGACCGCCCGGGCGCGGGCGAGGGCAAGTGCACCGGGGGCCTCGCGGAGCTGACGTTCACGCTCGGCGGCGACGGCACCCTGCGCTACCAGTCGCAGGAGGAGGCGGCGGGCAAGCCGTCCGCGACCCTGGCCAAGAGGGCCGAGCCGAGCGGCTGAGGGGGCGAAAACCGAGCGAAACCGCTGGCGTAGGCTGGTCCGGTCCGTCCAGAACCCTTCGAAAGGGACGCCCGGTGATCGAGAAGGCCGACCTTCAGCCCATCCTCGACCGTGCCGCCGCAGGTGGGCGGATCACCCCCGAGGAAGCCCTCGACCTGTACCGCCACGCGCCGCTGCATGCGCTGGGCGCGGCGGCCGACGAGGTGCGGCGGAGGCGGTACGCGGGCACGGAGCACATCGCCACGTACATCATCGAGCGGAACATCAACTACACCAATGTGTGTGTGACGGCGTGCAAGTTCTGCGCGTTCTACGCACCGCCGAAGGACGCTGCCAAGGGCTGGACACGGGATCTGGACGACATTCTGCGGCGCTGCGCGGAGACCGTGGAGCTGGGCGGCACGCAGATCATGTTCCAGGGCGGGCACCACCCGGACTACGGCGTCGAGTACTACGAGAAGCACTTCGCGGCGATCAAGAAGGAGTTCCCCCAGCTGGTGATCCACTCGCTGGGCGCGTCCGAGGTCGAGCACATGGCCCGCATCTCGGGCGTCCCGGTCGAGGAGGCCATCTCCCGCATCCATGCCGCGGGCCTCGACTCCTTCGCGGGCGCGGGCGCGGAGCTGCTCCCGGAGCGTCCGCGCAAGGCCATCGCCCCGCTGAAGGAGAGCGGCGAGCGCTGGCTGGAGATCATGGAGATCGCGCACGGTCTCGGCGTCGAGTCCACGTCGACCATGCTGATGGGGACGGGCGAGACCAACGCCGAGCGGATCGAGCATCTGCGGATGATCCGCGATGTACAGGACCGGACGGGCGGCTTCCGGGCCTTCATCCCGTACACCTACCAGCCGGAGAACAACCATCTGAAGGGCCGCACGCAGGCCACGATCTTCGAGTATCTGCGGATGATCGCGATCGCCCGGCTCTTCATGGACAACATCGCCCATATCCAGGGCTCCTGGCTGACCACCGGCAAGGAGATCGGCCAGCTGTCGCTGCATTACGGCGCGGACGACCTGGGCTCGATCATGCTGGAGGAGAACGTGGTCTCCTCGGCGGGCGCGAAGCACCGCTCGAACCGCCAGGAGATCATCGACCTGATCCGCCGCGCGGACCGGGTCCCGGCGCAGCGCGCGACGACATACGAGCACCTCGTGGTCCACGACGACCCCGCGAACGACCCCGTCGACGAGCGCGTGGCCTCCCATATCTCCTCCACGGCCATCGAGGGCGGCACGGCCCACCCGGAGCTGAAGCTCCTCGCGTCCAGCTGAGGCGGCGTTGCTGACGCTGCACACCGCGCCCCTGCTGCTGCCGGTCGGCGCGCCGCCCGTCGCCGACGGCGCGGTCCTCCTCGACGGCGACCGGATCGCCGCCCTCGGCCCGTACGAGGAGCTCGCCGCCGCGCACCCCGCGGCACGTGTACGGCGCTGGCCGGGCGTCCTCACCCCCGGCCTGTGCCAGCCGCACGCCCGGCAGCTGCTCACCCGCGCCTACCACCCGGACCCGCGCGAGGCCGACCTGCTCGGCACGGAGCCGATCACAGGGGAGGCGCTGGAGCGGCTGCGGCTGGACGAGGCACGCTGGGCGGGCAGCGTACGGCGGGGCCTCCAGCGCATGCTGGCGCACGGCGTCACCGCCCTGACCGGGCCCTTCCCTCAGTGGGTGCGCCCCGCGGTCGCCCGCTCCGGCCTGGCAGTCCTTCCCGCGCCCAGCGCCCTTGCCGACCGGCCCCCGCACCTCGACCCCTTCGCCGGCGGCCTCGCGGCCGCGGCCCACGGGCCCCTGCGGGAGGCCGGCCGCGCCGACCTGGCGGCCTTCGACGTCCCGGACGAGACCGCGCTCGTCGAACGCGGCGCGGGCGCCTGCGTCGCCACCGTGCTCGCCGGACGGCTGGTATACCGGCGGCGCTGAGCCCCCTGGCCGTCTTCCGGCCGCCCCCGACCGGCACAATGGGGCACGTGACCCGAGCCTCGCTGGACAAGCAGCCGCATGAAGTCGCCTCCATGTTCGACGACGTGGCGGCCAACTACGACCTCACCAACGACGTGCTCTCGCTCGGCCAGGACCGGCGCTGGCGGCGGGAGGTCGCCAGGGCGGTGGACGCGCGCCCCGCGCAGAAGGTGCTGGATCTGGCGGCCGGCACCGGGACGTCGTCGATGCCGTTCACCGAGCGCGGGGCGTATGTCGTGCCGTGCGACTTCTCGCTCGGGATGCTCCGCGAGGGCAAGAAGCGTCACCCGTGGCTGCCGCTGACCGCGGGCGACGCGATGAAACTGCCGTTCAGGGACGACGTCTTCGACGCGGTGACGATCTCCTTCGGGCTGCGCAACGTCCAGGACACCGAGGCGGCGCTGCGCGAGATGTACCGGGTGACCAGGCCCGGCGGGCGGGTGGTGATCTGCGAGTTCTCGCATCCTGCCTGGGCGCCGTTCCGGACGGTGTACGAGGAGTATCTGATGCGGGCGCTGCCGCCGGTGGCGCGGGCCGTGTCGTCCAACCCCGAGGCGTACGTCTATCTCGCCGAGTCGATCCGCTCGTGGCCCGAACAGGCTGAGCTGGCGCGGCTGCTGCAGCGGGCCGGCTGGGCGGGGGTCGCATGGCGCAATCTGACCGGGGGGATCGTGGCCCTGCACCGGGGCGTCAAGCCGGTGGCCTGAGGCTGGAGGGCGGGAGCCCCCGCATGGAGCCCCTCGGCTTGTGATCAGCGCGCCACCATAGACTGCACATGTCCTGTGCCGTTCGGTACGCACAATCGAGTAATCGGGAGCCCCCGCCGTGACCGAGCCCCTCTCCGAACACACCGCCGATGTGATCGTCGTCGGGGCAGGCCCGGCCGGCTCCACAACCGCGTACCACCTCGCCAAGGCGGGGCTGGACGTCCTGCTGCTGGAGAAGACCGCCTTCCCGCGGGAGAAGGTCTGCGGCGACGGCCTCACGCCCCGCGCCGTCAAACAGCTGGTGGCGATGGGCGTCGACATCTCCGAGGAAGCCGGCTGGCTGCGCAACAAGGGCCTGCGGATCATCGGCGGCGGGGTGCGGCTCCAGCTCGACTGGCCGGATCTGGCCTCGTATCCGGACTACGGACTGGTCCGCAAGCGCGATGACTTCGACGAGCAGCTGGCCCGGCAGGCGCAGAAGGCGGGGGCGCGGCTGTACGAGCGCTGCAACGTCGGCGCCCCGGTCCTGGACGACCGCACCGGCCGCATCACGGGCGTGCACGCCAAGCTGGGCGAGGAGAAGCGGGACGTCGTCTTCCGCGCCCCGCTCGTCGTCGCCGCCGACGGCAACTCCTCCCGGATCTCCCTGGCGATGGGTCTGCACCGCCGCGAGGACCGTCCCATGGGCGTGGCCGTGCGCACCTACTTCACCTCGCCGCGCCACGACGACGACTATCTGGAGTCGTGGCTGGAGCTGTGGGACCGCCGCGGGCCCGGCGAGGACCGGCTGCTGCCCGGCTACGGCTGGATCTTCGGCATGGGCGACGGCACCTCCAACGTCGGCCTCGGCGTGCTGAACACCACCGCCTCCTTCCGCGAGCTGGACTGGCGCGAGGTCCTCAAGACATGGTGCGCCTCGATGCCGGAGGACTGGGGGTACGTCCCCGAGAACATGACAGGACCGATCCGCGGCGCGGCGCTGCCCATGGCGTTCAACCGGCAGCCGCACTACACCCGCGGACTGCTGCTGGTCGGGGACGCGGGCGGCCTGGTCAACCCGTTCAACGGCGAGGGCATCGCATACGCCATGGAGTCCGGCCAGATCGCCGCCGACGTCATCGTGCAGGCCCATGCGCGCCGCACCCCGGCCCAGCGCGAGGCCGCCCTGCTCCACTACCCCAAGGTCCTCAAGGACACCTACGGCGGCTACTACACGCTCGGCCGTGCGTTTGTGAAGCTCATCGGCAATCCTAAGGTCATGAAGATCGCCACCCAGCGGGGACTCACACACCCGGTGCTGATGAAGTTCACGCTGAAGATGCTGGCGAACCTGACCGACCCCACGGGCGGCGATGCGATGGACCGCATCATCAACGGCCTGTCGAAGGCGGCGCCGAAGGCCTGAGCCGGGCTCCCGCACAGGGCTCATACGACGTGAGGGCCGCCGTCCCCGGAACTCCGGGAGCGGCGGCCCTCACGACGTGGGAGAGCGAGCTACAGGACGCGGACCGCGCCGGTCGCCGGGTAGCCCGACAGGTCCTGGATCACCACGCCCTTGCCGGGGTTGGCGGCGTCAAGGTACTGGCCGTTCCCGATGTAGACGCCCGTGTGGTACGCGGAGCCCGCGGCGCCCCAGTAGAGGATGTCGCCCACCTGGAGGTTCGACAGGCTCACCTGGGTGCCCGCGGTCGACTGGGCCTGCGAGACGCGGGGCAGCTCGATGCCGACCTGGCGGAACGCGGCCTGGACCAGGCTGGAGCAGTCCCAGGCGTTGGGGCCGGTGGCGCCCATGATGTAGGCGTCGCCGAGCTGCGCCTTGAGGAAGCTGATGACGGTCGCGACACTGCCCGTGGCCTGCTGCGAGCTGCTGGAGGCGCCGGCACTCGCCGAGGAGCCTGCGGAGCCGGAGGAGCTGGACGAGCCGGAGGCGCTGTACGAGGACAGGGAGGTGCGCTCGGCGGTGCGGGAGGCACGCTCCTTGGCCTCGGCCTCGGCGCGCTTCCTGGCCTCCTCCTTCGCCTCGGCCTCAGCCTTGCGGTCCGCCTCTTCCTTGGCCTTCTTGGCGGCCTTGGCGGCCTTCTCCGCGGCGGCGTCCTCCTGGGCGCGCAGTTCGTCGTGCTGCGCCTGGAGTTCGAGGTCGAGGGCGACCCGCTGGGTGGCCGCGGCGGCCTGCGCGGCGGCGACCGAGAGGTCGGCGGTGATCGTGGGCATCTCGATGGTCTCGGTCACCGGGTCGGCGTTCGCCGGACCGGCCGCACCGGCCACCGCAAAGGTGCTGAGGACGCCACCGGCAACTCCGGCGCGCAGCGAGAGCTTCGAGGCGCTGCGGCGGGGCTTCCGGTGGCTGGGTATGTGAGCGGTCTGGGACATGAGAACAACCGCTATCAAGCCAGGACGGTTCCCTTCAAGAAACGTGTGTTGCGCCACAGTTGCGTGCGGAACCCGTGAATCCGTTTCCTTCGCGCCTTTATTGACGCCGTAACGGTCAAAACGGGCATGGGTGATCACGGCTGTGATCATGGGCTTTCTGTGAAACGTCCGAATTGCCGGGGGCTTACCACTCCCGCGGTCCGTTGGCCAAGCCCGCTTTCAGCGGCCGCCTGGGCGAGTGGCGCAGGTCACAGAAAGGTCACCGTCCAGCGGCGGCTCGATTGCTCGTGAATGTGTGAACGAGTGCGCGGCCCGGCGGCGGCTGTCCACTTCGCTCCGCCGGGACCCTCGCGCGAGTGACCGCGGGTCCAATATCACCCGGAACGGTCCCTTGCGAATTTGCCTGTAGCTCCCATCGTTTGATATGGCAACCCCGCTTCGACCAGCGAAAACGGGCGCGGATGTCACGTATGGCAACCGCTCGGACGCTTCGCGTATGAAGATCACTTCTCATCCGGCTTCATGATCCTTCGTCAGGTGTCAAAGATCACAAACTCCTTGCGGTACCCCGTGTCGCAGATCACAGACCGGCGGGCATAGGATGCGTGGCAGTCGGGCTTGTGAACTGCCTCACATGTGCACGATCTTCGCGAGGCGGCGATGGGGAAGCCCGGTGCGGTCCAACGGTCAAGGACGACTGGAAGGAGCGAGGAGGGTGAATGCCTACGCGCCCATCCTTGTGCTCGGCGCCCTCGGGGCAGGGTTTGCGATCTTCTCCGTGGTCATGGCCACGCTCACTGGCCCCAAGCGCTACAACCGGGCGAAGCTCGAAGCGTACGAGTGCGGCATCGAGCCCACGCCCACGCCGGCCGGCGGCGGCCGCTTCCCGATCAAGTACTACCTGACGGCGATGCTCTTCATCGTCTTCGACATCGAGATCGTCTTCCTCTACCCCTGGGCCGTCACCTTCGACGCGCTGGGGCTTTTCGGGCTGGTGGAGATGGTGCTCTTCGTTCTGACCGTCTTTGTCGCCTATGCCTATGTGTGGCGGCGCGGCGGCCTGGAATGGGACTGAGCGACCACAGGGCCAGGACTACTCAAGCGGCGTCAGGAGCACACCAATGGGACTCGAAGAGAAGCTGCCGAGCGGCTTTCTGCTGACCACCGTCGAACAGGCCGCGGGCTGGGTGCGCAAGTCATCCGTCTTCCCGGCGACTTTCGGGCTGGCCTGCTGCGCCATCGAGATGATGACGACCGGCGCCGGCCGGTACGACCTGGCCCGCTTCGGCATGGAGGTCTTCCGCGGCTCGCCGCGCCAGGCCGATCTGATGATCGTCGCGGGGCGGGTCAGCCAGAAGATGGCGCCGGTCCTGCGGCAGGTCTATGACCAGATGGCCAACCCCAAGTGGGTGATTTCCATGGGGGTTTGCGCTTCATCGGGTGGAATGTTCAACAATTACGCGATTGTGCAGGGCGTTGATCATGTTGTCCCCGTCGACATCTATTTGCCAGGCTGCCCGCCCCGCCCGGAGATGCTGATGGACTCGATCCTCAAACTCCACGAGAAGATCCGGACGTCCAAGCTCGGCGTCAATGCGGAGGAAGCGGCCCGCGAGGCGGAGGAGGCGGCCCTCGCCGCGCTCCCCACCATCGAGATGAAGGGGCTGCTGCGATGAGCGAGCCCACCGAGCCGAACCCCGAGAAGGAGCTCAGCGAGCAGAATCTGCCGGGCCAGCGGGGCGAGCACGGCGAGGAGATCCGGGTCCAGCGCGGCATGTTCGGCGCGAACAACGGCGGCGACACCTCCGGCTACGGCGGCCTCGTCCGCTCCGTACGGCTGCCCGGCCCGGCAGCCCGCCCGTACGGGGGCCCGCGCGGCAAGGACGCGTACGGGGAATTCGACGAGGTCGCCGATGAACTCGAAGGCGCGCTGGAGGAGCAGGGCCTCGTCCCCGAGAACGCCATCGAGAAGACGGTCGTCGACCGCGGCGAGCTCACCTTCCACATCGCCCGCGAGCATCTGGCGCTCGTCGCCCGCACCCTGCGCGACGACCCCGCGCTCCGCTTCGAGCTGTGCACCGGCGTCAGCGGCGTCCACTACCCGCAGGACAAGGGCCGCGAGCTGCACGCCGTCTACCATCTGCGCTCGCTCACCCACGGCCGGCTGCTCCGCCTTGAGGTCTCGGCCCCGGACGACGATCCGCACATCCCGTCCCTGGTGTCGGTCTATCCGACCAACGACTGGCATGAGCGCGAGACCTACGACTTCTTCGGGCTCGTCTTCGACGGACACCCGGCCCTCACCCGGATCATGATGCCGGACGACTGGCAGGGCTTCCCGCAGCGCAAGGACTACCCCCTCGGCGGCATCGCCGTCGAATACAAGGGCGCCCAGATCCCGGCTCCGGACCAGCGGAGGTCGTACTCATGACAACGCCATCTGCTTCGGCGCGCGAGACCACCGAGGGGACCGTCTACACGGTCACCGGCGGCGACTGGGACGAATTCGTCCAGTCCGCGGTCAAGGCCGACGACGAACGCATCGTCCTCAACATGGGCCCCCAGCACCCCTCCACCCATGGGGTGCTCCGACTCATCCTGGAGATCGACGGCGAGACCGTCACCGAGGCCCGCTGCGGCATCGGCTACCTCCACACCGGCATCGAGAAAAACCTCGAATTCCGCAACTGGACGCAGGGCACCACCTTCGTCACACGCGCGGACTATCTGACGCCGTTCTTCAACGAGCAGGCGTACTGCATGGGCGTGGAGCGGCTCCTCGGCATCGAGGACCAGATCCCGGAGCGCGCCCGGGTCATCCGGGTGCTGCTGATGGAGCTCAACCGGATCTCCTCGCATCTGGTGGCCATCGCCACCGGCGGCATGGAACTCGGCGCCACCACGATCATGGTCTATGGCTTCCGCGACCGGGAGCTGATCCTCGACGTCTTCGAGCTGATCACCGGGCTGCGGATGAACCACGCCTTCATCCGCCCCGGCGGACTCGCCCAGGATCTGCCGCCCGGCGCCATCGACCAGCTGCGCGAGTTCCTCAAGACCATGAAGAAGAACCTGCCGGAGTACGACAAGCTCGCCACCGGCAACCCCATCTTCAAGGCCCGGCTGCAGGACATCGGCTATCTCGACCTCGCCGGCTGTATGGCCCTCGGCGTGACCGGCCCGATACTGCGCTCCACCGGCCTCGCGCACGACCTGCGCAAGACCGACCCCTACTGCGGCTACGAGACCTACGACTTCGACGTCCCGACCGCCGACACGTGCGACTCCTACGGCCGCTTTCTGATCCGCCTGGAGGAGATGCGCCAGTCGCTGCGCATCGTCGAACAGTGCCTCGACCGGCTTCAGCCGGGCCCGGTGATGGTCGCCGACAAGAAGATCGCCTGGCCCGCGCAGCTGGCGCTCGGCCCCGACGGGCTTGGCAACTCCCTGGACCACATCAAGAAGATCATGGGCACCTCCATGGAGGCCCTGATCCACCACTTCAAGCTGGTCACCGAGGGCTTCCGGGTGCCGCCCGGGCAGGTGTACGCGGCCGTCGAGTCGCCCCGCGGCGAGCTGGGCGCACATGTCGTCTCCGACGGCGGCACCCGCCCCTACCGGGTGCACTTCCGCGACCCGTCCTTCACCAATCTCCAGGCCATGGCGGCGATGTGCGAAGGCGGCCAGGTCGCCGACGTGATCGTGGCCGTGGCGTCCATCGACCCCGTGATGGGAGGCGTCGACCGGTAATGACGGACGTATCTCTGGGGATGCCCCAGCCGCCCGCCCCCGCCTACCCGGCCGAGGTGCGGGCCAGGCTGGAGGCCGACGCCAAGGAGATCATCTCCCGCTATCCGCACAGCCGCTCCGCGCTGCTGCCGCTGCTGCATCTGGTGCAGTCCGAGGAAGGCCATGTCACCCGCACCGGCATGCAGTTCTGCGCGGAGATGCTGGACCTGACCACCGCCGAGGTCACCGCCGTCGCCAGCTTCTACACCATGTACCGCCGCAGGCCCTCCGGCGACTACCAGGTCGGCGTGTGCACCAACACCCTGTGCGCGGTCATGGGCGGCGACGCCATCTTCGGCGAACTCCAGGAGCACCTCGGCGTCGGCAACGGCGAGACTACAGACGACGGCAAGGTCACGCTGGAGCACATCGAGTGCAACGCCGCCTGCGACTTCGCGCCCGTGGTGATGGTCAACTGGGAGTTCTTCGACAACCAGACGCCCGAGAGCGCCCGGCGGCTCGTTGACGACCTGCGGGCGGGCCGCCCTGTCGAGCCCACCCGAGGCGCCCCGCTGTGCACCTTCAAGGAGACCGCCCGCATCCTCGCCGGTTTCCCCGACGAGCGCCCCGGAGCGGTCGAGGCCACCGGCGGCGCGGGGCCCGCCTCCCTCATCGGGCTGCGCCTGGCCAGGGGCGAGAAGCCCGCGGCGCGGGTGGTCTCCCCGCGCGCCGAGACCGTCCAGGAGCCTCCGTCCGCCGACGGCGCCGCAACCGAGGAGGGGGAGTGATGACCGTGTCCACCGAATACGGGGGCGCGTCCCAGCCGGAGGCCGGGGGAGGCGCGAGCCCGGAGAAGCTCCTCGCGCCCGTGCTCTCCGCCTTCTGGGACGAGGAGCAGTCCTGGACGCTTGAGACCTACCGGCGTCACGAGGGGTACGAAGGGCTGCGCAAGGCGCTCGCCATGGCGCCCGACGACCTCATCGCGTACATCAAGGACTCCGGGCTCCGCGGCCGCGGCGGCGCCGGCTTCCCGACCGGCATGAAATGGCAGTTCATCCCGCAGGGCGACGGCAAGCCGCACTATCTCGTCGTCAACGCCGACGAGTCGGAGCCCGGCACCTGCAAGGACATCCCCCTGATGTTCGCCAATCCGCACTCCCTCATCGAGGGAATGATCATCGCCTGTTATGCGATCCGCTCCAGTCGCGCCTTCATCTATCTGCGCGGCGAGGTGGTACCCGTACTGCGCCGGCTCCATCTGGCGGTCCGCGAGGCATACGAGGCCGGCTACCTCGGCGCGAACATCCTCGGCAGCGGACTCGACCTTGACATCACCGTGCACGCGGGCGCGGGCGCGTATATCTGCGGCGAGGAGACCGCGCTGCTGGACTCCCTGGAAGGGCGGCGCGGCCAGCCCCGGCTGCGGCCCCCCTTCCCCGCCGTCGCCGGTCTGTACGCATGCCCCACTGTGGTGAACAACGTCGAGTCCATCGCGTCGGTTCCCGCGATCGTCAACCGCGGCAAGGAATGGTTCCGGTCGATGGGCAGCGAGAAGTCCCCCGGCTTCACTCTCTACTCGCTCAGCGGCCATGTCGCCAGCCCCGGACAGTACGAGGGCCCGCTCGGCATCACGCTGCGTCAGCTCCTCGACATGAGCGGCGGGATGCGCCCCGGCCACCGGCTGAAGTTCTGGACCCCCGGAGGCTCCTCCACCCCGCTGCTCACCGACGAACACCTCGACGTCCCGCTGGACTACGAGGCCGTGGGCGCGGCCGGGTCCATGCTCGGCACCAAGGCGCTCCAGTGCTTCGACGAGACCACCTGCGTGGTGCGGGCCGTCACCCGCTGGACCGAGTTCTACGCCCATGAGTCCTGCGGCAAGTGCACCCCCTGCCGGGAGGGCACCTACTGGCTCGTCCAGCTGCTGCGTGCCATCGAAAACGGGGGTGGAATCCTCTCCGACCTCGACAAGCTGAACGACATCGCCGACAACATCAACGGCAAGTCGTTCTGCGCCCTCGGCGACGGCGCCGCCTCGCCGATCTTCTCCTCGCTGAAGTACTTCCGGGAGGAGTACGAGCAGCACATCACCCAAGGCGGCTGTCCCTTCGACCCAGCGAAGTCCACGGCGTGGGCCGACAAGCACCTGGAGGCGCGGTCATGACCGTCACCACGTCCGGCAGCGCGGGAGGGGGCGCCGTGCCCGCCGAG
Source organism: Streptomyces sp. PR69 (assembly GCF_026420845.1). Taxonomy (GTDB): domain Bacteria; phylum Actinomycetota; class Actinomycetes; order Streptomycetales; family Streptomycetaceae; genus Streptomyces. Next base: position 74,985 of record NZ_JAOWCB010000021.1, read on the forward strand.
GACCTGGTCACCCTCACTGTCGACGGCGTCGAGATCTCCGTCCCCAAGGGGACGCTGGTGATCCGGGCCGCCGAACAGCTCGGCATCGAGATCCCCCGCTTCTGCGACCATCCCCTCCTCGACCCGGCAGGCGCCTGCCGCCAGTGCATCGTCGAGGTCGAGGGCCAGCGCAAGCCGATGGCGTCCTGCACCATCGCCTGCACCGACGGCATGGTCGTCAAGACGCAGCTCAGCTCCCCGGTCGCCGAGAAGGCCCAGCGGGGTGTGATGGAGCTGCTGCTGATCAACCATCCGCTGGACTGCCCGGTCTGCGACAAGGGGGGCGAGTGCCCGCTGCAGAACCAGGCCATGTCGCACGGCGACGCCGAATCCCGCTTCGACGGCAAGAAGCGCACCTTCGAGAAGCCTGTGCCGATCTCCCCGCAGGTGCTGCTCGACCGCGAGCGCTGCGTCCTGTGCGCACGCTGCACCCGCTTCTCCAACCAGATCGCGGGCGACCCGATGATCGAAATGCTGGAGCGGGGCGCGCTGCAGCAGGTCGGCACCGGAGTGGGCGACCCCTTCGAGTCGTACTTCTCCGGCAACACCATCCAGATCTGCCCGGTGGGCGCGCTCACCTCGGCCGCGTACCGCTTCCGCTCCCGCCCCTTCGACCTGGTGTCCTCGCCCAGCGTGTGCGAGCACTGCGCCGGCGGCTGCGCCACCCGCACCGACCACCGGCGCGGCAAGGTCATGCGGCGGCTGGCCGCCGACGACCCGGAGGTCAACGAGGAGTGGCTGTGCGACAAGGGCCGCTTCGCCTTCCGCTACGCCCAGCAGCGCGACCGGCTCACCGGCCCGCTGGTGCGCAACCGGGACACCGGTGAACTGGAGCCGGCCGGCTGGCCAGAGGCGCTGGCCGCGGCTGCCGAAGGGCTGGCCGCCGCGCGCGGCCGGGCCGGGGTGCTGGCGGGCGGCCGGCTGACCGTCGAGGACGCCTACGCGTACGCCAAGTTCGCGCGGGTCGTCCTCGACACCAACGACGTCGACTTCCGCGCGCGCGTGCACAGCAGCGAGGAGGCCGACTTCCTGGCCGCCCAGATCGCCGGCCGCGGCCGTGATCTGGACTCCACGGGTGTGACATACACGGCGCTGGAGAAGGCCCCGGCCGTGCTGCTCGCCGGGTTCGAGTCCGAGGAGGAGGCGCCCGGCGTCTTTCTGCGGCTGCGCAAGGCGAACCGGAAACACGGTCAGCGCACCTTCGCGCTCGCCACGCACGCCACACGCGGCCTGGTCAAGGCCGGCGGCACCCTGCTGCCCGCCGCGCCCGGCACCGAGACCGAATGGCTGGACGCGCTCGCCGCGGGCGCCGGCCTGGACGGGGACGGCGAGGCGGCGGCCCGGGCGCTGCGGACCGAGGGCGCGGTGCTGATCGTCGGCGAGCGGCTCGCGGGCGTGCCCGGCGCGCTGACCGCCGCCGTGCGCGCCGCTGCGGCCACCGGGGCGCGGCTGGTGTGGATTCCGCGCCGGGCGGGCGAACGCGGCGCGGTCGAGGCGGGCGCGATCCCCTCGCTGCTGCCGGGCGGCCGGCCCGCCACCGATCCACGCGCGCGTGAGGAGACCGCCGCCGTCTGGCGCGTACGGGAGCTTCCGCACCGCTACGGCCGCGACACCGGCCAGATCGTGGAGGCCGCCGCCACCGGCGAGCTGGCCGCGCTGCTGGTCGGCGGGGTCGAGGTGGCCGATCTGCCCGACCCGGCACGCGCGCGTGAGGCGCTCGCCGCGGCGTTCACGGTCTCCCTGGAGCTGCGGCCCGGCGAGGTGACCGCACACGCGGATGTCGTCCTCCCGGTCGCGGCCGTCGCCGAGAAGCCCGGCGCGTTCCTCAACTGGGAAGGCCGGGTGCGGATGTTCGAGGCGGCGCTCAAGCCGGACCAGCTGACCCGTACGCCCGCTCCAGCGGACGCGCGCGTGCTGCATATGCTTGCCGACGCCCTCGACCGCGACCTCGCCCTGCCCGATCTGCTCTCCGTGCGGCGGGAGATGGACCGGCTCGGCCGCTGGGACGGGCCCCGGGCGGGCGAACCCGCGGGGTCGGCGCGGCCGCTGCCGCGCCCCGGGCCCGGAGAAGCGGTCCTCGGCGGCCACCGGATGCTGCTCGACCAGGGCGTCCTCCAGGAGGGCGACCCGGCGCTGGCCGCCACCCGGCACGCGGCAGTGGTCCGGCTGTCCGCCGCGACCGCAGCCGAGACCGGCGTCAAGGACGGCGATGTGCTCCAGGTGTCCGGGCCCGCGGGCGCCGTGCGGCTGCCGCTGCACGTGAGCGAGATGCCCGACCGGGTGGTGTGGCTGCCGCTGAACTCCACGGGCGGCGGCGTCCTGTCGGACACCGGCGCCCGCCCCGGCGAACTGGTGCGCATCACGGCGGCTCCGGGAGCGCCGGACACGGCGGCGAGTGAGGTGGAGGCATGACGGCGAACCCGGCTGTGAACCCAGCCCTGGCCCTTGAGGACCTGGCCCTTGAAGACCTGTCCATGTTCGGACGGGACCCCTGGTGGCTCATCGCCCTCAAGGCGGTGTTCTGCTTCGCCTTTCTGATGGTCACCGTGCTGTTCTCCATCGTGTGGGAGCGCAAGGTGGTGGCCTGGATGCAGCGGCGCATCGGCCCTAACCGGCACGGCCCCTGGGGGCTGCTGCAGTCGCTCGCCGACGGCGTCAAGCTGATGCTCAAGGAAGACGTCGTCGTCCGGCGGGCCGACAAGGCGGTCTATGTCCTCGCACCGGTCGTGGCCGCGATCCCCGCCTTCATGGCATTCGCCGTGATCCCCTTCGGCCCCGCGGGCAACGAGGTCTCGGTCTTCGGCCAGCGCACCACGATGCAGCTCACCGATCTGCCGATCGCGATGCTCTACATCCTCGCGGTCGCGTCGGTCGGCATCTACGGCATCGTGCTGGCCGGCTGGTCCTCCGGATCGACCTACCCGCTGCTCGGCGGACTGCGGGCCTGCGCACAGATGATCTCGTACGAGATCGCGATGGGCGCGGCCTTCGCCTCCGTCTTCCTGTACTCCGGGTCGATGTCGACCTCGGCGATCGTGGACGCGCAGGCGGACCGCTGGTACGTGGTGCTGCTGCCGGTGTCGTTCCTGATCTATGTGGTGACGATGGTCGGCGAGGTCAACCGCGCACCCTTCGACATGCCGGAGTCCGAAGGCGACCTGGTCGGCGGCTTCAACACCGAATACAGCTCCATCAAGTTCGCGATGTTCATGCTGGCCGAGTACATCAACATGGTCACGGTCGCCGCGGTGTCGGTGACCCTCTTCCTGGGCGGCTGGCGGGTTCCGTACCCGGTGTCCGCGGTCTGGGAGGGCGCGAACCACGGCTGGTGGCCGCTGCTCTGGTTCACGCTCAAGCTGCACCTGGTGTTGTTCTTCTTCATCTGGCTGCGCGGCACGCTCCCGCGGGTCCGCTACGACCAGTTGATGAAGCTCGGCTGGAAGGTCCTCATCCCGGTCTCGGTGGCCTGGCTGATGCTGGTGGCCACCGTGCGGGCGCTGCGGAACCAGAACTACGACTTCCAGGAGATCGTGCTGTACGTCGGCGGCGCGGTCCTCGCCGTCCTGCTGCTGTCCTTCGTCGCGGACCTCTTCCGCGGCCGGCAGGAGAAGGCGGAGGAGGAGGCGGCGGCCAAGCGGCCGCCGGCCGAATTCGACCCGATGGCCGGCGGGTTCCCCGTGCCGCCGCTGCCCGGACAGACCCTGCCGCCCGTGCCGCGGCGCAGGCCGCGCCGCGAGCGCGAGCTCATTGTCAGTGGCGGCCCGGATACTGCAAGTGACGGAAAGGAGGCTGACGGTGTCTGAGGAGAACGAGACCACATCCACATCCGCGCAAGCGTCCGCGTTCCACAATCCCGTGGCCGGCTTCGGCGTGACCTTCAAGGCCATGTTCCGAAAGCGGCTGACCGAGCAGTACCCGGAACAGCGGAAGGTCACAGCGCCGCGCTTCCACGGCCGGCATCAGCTCAACCGCCACCCCGACGGCCTGGAGAAGTGCGTCGGCTGCGAGCTGTGCGCCTGGGCCTGCCCCGCCGACGCCATCTATGTGGAAGGCGCGGACAACACGGACGAGGAGCGCTACTCCCCGGGCGAGCGGTACGGCCGCGTCTACCAGATCAACTACGCCCGCTGCATCTTCTGCGGGCTGTGCATCGAGGCGTGCCCGACGCGCGCGCTGACGATGACCAATGAGTTCGAGCTGGCCGACAGCAGCCGGGCCAACCTCATCTTCACCAAGGACCAGCTCCTGGCCGGTCTGGAGGAGGGCATGGTCGACACCCCGCACGCCATCTACCCCGGCATGGACGAACAGGACTACTACCGGGGGCTGGTGACCGAGGCCGCGCCCGGCACCGTCCGCCAGCGGCCCGTGTCCCAGGAGAACGACGAGAAGGAGAAGCAGCAGGGACAGGAGCAGGAGCGGGGACGGGAGCAGGAGCGGCGGCAGGAGGAGGTGGCGGACGCATGAACACCACCCTCGCCGCCACCCTGACCTCCACCGGCGAGGCCGTCCAGTTCTGGATCCTCGGCGCCGTCGCCGTCATCGGGGCGCTGTGCACCATCCTGATGAAGAAGGCCGTGCACAGCGCGCTCTGCCTGGCCGGGACCATGATCGTGCTGGCGGTGTTCTACCTGGCCAACGGCGCCTACTTCCTGGGCGTCGTCCAGATCATCGTCTACACCGGCGCGATCATGATGCTGTTCCTGTTCGTCGTGATGCTCGTCGGCGTGACGGCCGCGGACTCCCTCAAGGAGACCCTCAAAGGGCAGCGCTGGCTCGCCGCGGGCTGCGGGCTCGGCTTCGGCGTCCTGCTGATCGCCGGCATCGGCCATGCCTCCCTGTCGACGTTCAACGGCCTTGGCGCGGCCAACACCGCCCACGGCGGCAATGTCGAAGGGCTGGCCCGGCTGATCTTCACCCGCTATGTGTTCGCCTTCGAGATCACCGGCGCACTGCTGATCACCGCCACGGTGGGGGCCATGGTGCTGACCCACCGGGAGCGCACCGAGCGGGCCAGGACCCAGCGTGAGCTGGCCGAGCAGCGCGTGCGGGAAGGCAAGCAGCTGCCGCCGCTGCCCGCACCTGGCGTCTACGCCCGGCACAACGCCGTGGACATCGCCGGACTGCTGCCCGACGGCACCCCGTCCGAGCTGACCGTCAGCAAGACCCTGCGGGAGCGCGGCCAGATCCGCGATGTGTCGAGCGAGGCGCTGAACGACCTCAAGGCGCTGGAGCAGCGCTCCGAGGAGCGGCTCGGCCGGGACGAGGAGGCGGTCAAGTGAACCCGGTCAACTATCTCTACCTCTCCGCGCTGCTGTTCACCATCGGCGCTGCGGGCGTGCTGATCCGGCGGAACGCGATCGTGGTGTTCATGAGCGTGGAGCTGATGCTCAACGCCTGCAATCTGTCGCTCGTCACCTTCTCCCGGATGCACGGCAACCTCGACGGCCAGGTCGTCGCCTTCTTCACGATGGTCGTCGCCGCCGCGGAGGTCGTGGTCGGGCTCGCGATCATCGTGTCGCTGTTCCGCTCCCGTCACTCGGCCTCGGTCGACGACGCCAGCCTGATGAAGCTGTAAGGGGACGCTGACCGTGGACAATCTGATTGCGCTGCTGATCGCGGCGCCCCTGCTCGGAGCGGCGCTGCTGCTGTGCGGCGGACGGCGGCTCGACGGCGCCGGGCACTGGATCGGCACCGTGCTCGCCTTTGTGTCCTTTCTTCTCGGCACGGTGCTCTTCGCCGACATGCTGGGCAAGGCCGCGGACGACCGGACCGTACAGCAGCAGCTGTTCAGCTGGGTGCCCGTCGAGGGCTTCCAGGCGGACGTCGCCTTCCAGCTGGACCAGCTGTCGATGACATTCGTGCTGCTGATCACCGGCGTCGGCTCGCTCATCCATCTGTACTCCGTGGGATACATGGAGCACGACGAGCGCCGCCGCCGCTTCTTCGGCTATCTGAACCTCTTTCTCGCGGCCATGCTGCTGCTGGTCCTCGCCGACAACTATCTGCTGCTGTACGTCGGCTGGGAGGGCGTCGGCCTCGCCTCGTATCTGCTGATCGGCTTCTGGCAGCACAAGCCGAGCGCGGCGACGGCCGCCAAGAAGGCGTTTCTGGTCAACCGGGTCGGCGACATGGGCCTGTCGATCGCCGTCATGCTGATGTTCGCCACCTTCGGCACCTTCGCGTTCACCCCGGTGCTGGAGTCGACCGGCGAGACCAGCGAGGCCATGCTGACGGCCATCGGGCTGCTCCTGCTGCTGGCCGCCTGCGGCAAGTCCGCCCAGGTGCCGCTGCAGTCCTGGCTGGGGGACGCGATGGAGGGCCCCACTCCCGTCTCCGCCCTGATTCACGCGGCCACCATGGTGACCGCGGGCGTCTATCTGATCGTCCGCTCCGGCGCGATCTTCAACGCCGCGCCGGACGCACAGCTCGCGGTCGTGGTCGTCGGCGCGGTCACACTCCTCTTCGGTGCGATCGTCGGTTGCGCCAAGGACGACATCAAGAAGGCGCTGGCCGGCTCCACCATGTCGCAGATCGGCTATATGACCCTGGCGGCCGGGCTCGGCCCCATCGGCTACGCCTTCGCCATCATGCACCTGGTGACGCACGGCTTCTTCAAGGCCGGGCTGTTCCTCGGCGCCGGATCGGTCATGCACGGCATGAACGACGAAGTCGACATGAGGAAGTACGGCGGCCTCCGGAAGTATCTTCCGGTCACCTTTGTGACCTTCGGGCTCGGCTATCTCGCCATCATCGGCATGCCGCCGTTCTCCGGCTTCTTCTCCAAGGACAAGATCATCGAGGCGGCCTTCGCCCAGGAGGGCGCCCGGGCCTGGATCTTCGGAGGCGTCGCGCTGCTGGGCGCCGGCATCACCGCCTTCTATATGACCCGCGTGATGCTGATGACCTTCTTCGGCAAGCAGCGCTGGCAGCCTGACGCCGAGGGCAATGAGCCGCATCCGCACGAGGCGCCGCGCACCATGACCATCCCGATGATCCTGCTCGCTGTCGGCTCGGTCGGCGCGGGCGCGTTCCTCGGCGTCGGAGACCGGTTCGCCAACTGGCTCGCCCCCGTCACCGAATTCGAGCACCCCCACCCGGTGATCAGCGTGCCGGCCATCACCGCGTCCACCATCGCGGTGCTGCTGGTCGGCGCCGCCCTCGCCTATGTGATGTACGGCGCCCGGCCGGTGCCCGTCACCGCCCCGCGCGGCTCGCTGCTCACCCGGGCCGCCCGCCGGGATCTCCTTCAGGACGACTTCAACCATGTGGTCCTGGTCCGCGGGGGCGAGCATCTGACCCGCTCGCTCGTCTATGTCGACCACACCCTGGTCGACGGGGTGGTCAACGGCACGGCCGCCGGCTTCGGCGGTCTCTCCGGCCGGCTGCGCAAGCTGCAGAACGGCTACGCCCGCACCTATGCGGTCTCGATGTTCGGAGGTGCAGCGGTGCTGATCGCCGCGACCCTGCTGATGAGGGCGGTCTGACCATGTCCTTTCCCCTGCTGACGGCGACGGCGGCGCTCCCGGCGGCCGGCGCGATCGCCGTCGCCGCCGTCCCCGCCGCCCGCCGCACCGCGGCCAAATGGCTCGCGCTGCTCTTCTCCCTCGGCACGCTGGCGCTGGCCGTGACCGTGCTCGTACGGTTCGAGCCCGGCGGAGCGCGCTATCAGCTCACCGAATCCCACGCCTGGATCGCCGACTTCGGCGTCCGCTACGAGCTGGGAGTGGACGGCATCGGGGTGACGCTGCTGGCGCTCACCGCGCTGCTGGTGCCCTTTGTCATCCTGGCCGGCTGGCATGACGCCGACCCCCTCGCCGTGTCCGACGGCGGCCCCGCCGGGGGGAAGTCCTCCCGGTGGCGGCCCACCCAGGGCTTCTTCGCGCTGATCCTGATGGTCGAGGCGATGGTGATCCTCTCCTTCGAGGCCACCGACGTCTTCCTCTTCTACATCCTCTTCGAGGCCATGCTCATCCCGATGTACTTCCTCATCGGCGGCTTCGGAGACCGCGCCCATGCGCAGGGCGAGGAGGCGGCCGCCACCCAGCGGTCGTACGCGGCCGTGAAGTTCCTGCTCTACAACCTGGCCGGCGGGCTGATCATGCTGGCCGCCGTCATCGGGCTCCATGTCGTCGCCGGGAGCTTCTCGCTCACAGAGATCGCCGCGGCGCGGGCGAGCGGCGAGCTGGAGATGGCGACCACCACGGAGCGGCTGCTCTTCCTCGGGTTCTTCTTCGCCTTCGCGATCAAGGCCCCGCTGTGGCCGCTGCACACCTGGCTGCCCAACGCCATGGGCGAGGCGACCGCCCCCGTCGCCGTGCTGATCACGGCGGTCGTCGACAAGGTCGGCACCTTCGCGATGCTCCGCTTCTGCCTCCAGCTCTTTCCCGAGGCGTCGAAGTGGGCCACTCCGGTGATCATCGTGCTGTCGCTGATCAGCATCGTCTACGGCGCACTGCTCGCGGTCGGCCAGCGCGACATCAAGCGGCTGATCGCCTATGCCTCGATCTCCCACTTTGGCTTCATCATCCTCGGCATCTTCGCGATGACCAGCCAGGGTCAGTCCGGCGCGACGCTCTATATGGTCAACCACGGGATCTCGACGGCCGCGCTGATGCTGGTGGCCGGATTCCTGATCTCGCGGCGCGGCTCGCGCCTCATCGCCGACTACGGCGGAGTGCAGAAGGTGGCGCCGGTGCTCGCGGGCACCTTCCTGGTGGGCGGTCTGGCCACGCTGTCGCTGCCCGGGCTCGCGCCGTTCGTCAGTGAATTCCTGGTCCTGGTCGGCACATTCACCCGCTATCCGGCCGCCGGGATCATCGCCACCTTTGGCATCGTGCTGGCGGCCCTCTATGTCCTGGTGCTCTATCAGCGCACCATGACCGGCCCGGTCAAGGAGGAGGTGCGGTCCATGCCGGACCTCCGGGTACGTGAGCTGGCGGTGGTCGCCCCGCTGATCGCGCTGCTGATCTTCCTCGGCGTCTATCCGAAGCCGGTGACCGAGATCGTCAATCCGGCGGTGGAGCACACCATGTCCGATGTTCAGCGGCAGGACCCCCGGCCCGATGTGGAGGCAGCCAAGTGAGCACGTCAGCTGTCCACAGCCTGTGGACGACGGCGGCGCAGCAGCCGGTCGACTCGATCCCCGCGCCGCATATCGAGTACGCCCAGCTCACCCCCATGCTGATCGTCGTCGGCGCGGCGGTCCTCGGGGTGCTGGTGGAGGTGGTCGTCCCCCGTAAGGCCCGCTACCACTCGCAGCTGTTCCTCTCGGTCACGGCCCTGGCCGCCGCCTTTGCGGCGGTGGTCGGGCTGGCGGCCACCGGCCATGGCACGACCAAGGTGCAGATCGCGGCGATGGGTGCGATCGCGGTCGACGGGCCCGCGCTGTTCCTGCAGGGCACGATCCTGCTGGCCTCGCTGGTCTCCGTGTTCACCTTCGCCGAGCGCCGGCTCGACCCGCGGGCGCACGGCAAGCGGGTCGACTCCTTCGTCGCGCAGGCCGGTTCGGTGCCCGGCGGCGAGGGCGAGCAGGCCGCGGTGCGGGCCGGGTTCACCACCACCGAGGTGTTCCCGCTGATGCTGTTCGCCGTCACCGGCATGCTGGTCTTCCCGGCCGCCAACGACCTGCTGACGCTCTTCATCGCCCTGGAGGTCTTCTCCCTTCCGCTGTATCTGCTGTGCGCACTGGCCCGCCGCAAGCGGCTGATGTCGCAGGAGGCTGCGGTCAAGTACTTCCTGCTGGGTGCGTTCTCCTCCGCCTTCCTGCTCTTCGGGATCGCCCTGCTGTACGGGTACGCGGGCTCGGTGTCCTACGCGCGCATCGCGGAGGTCGTCGACGGCAGCGTCCGCACGATCGACCCGGCGCTCGCCCAGACCATGGGCAATGACGCGCTGCTGCTGGTCGGCGGCGCGATGCTGCTGATGGGCCTGCTGTTCAAGGTGGGCGCGGTGCCGTTCCATATGTGGACCCCGGACGTCTACCAGGGCGCGCCGACCCCGGTGACCGGCTTTATGGCCGCGGCCACCAAGGTCGCCGCTTTCGGTGCGCTGCTGCGCCTGCTGTATGTGGTGCTGCCCGGCCTGACCTGGGACTGGCGGCCGGTGCTGTGGGGCGTGGCGATCGTGACCATGCTGGGCGGCGCGATCGTGGCGATCACCCAGACCGACGTCAAGCGGCTGCTGGCCTACTCGTCCATCGCACACGCGGGCTTCATCCTGGCCGGTGTGATCGCGCTGACGCCCGACGGCATCTCCTCCGTGCTCTTCTATCTGGCCGCGTACTCCTTTGTGACGATCGGCGCGTTCGCCGTGGTGACGCTGGTGCGGGACGCGAGCGGCGAGGCGACGCATCTGTCCAAGTGGGCGGGGCTCGGGCGGCGTTCGCCGCTGGCGGCCGCGGTGTTCGCGGTGTTTCTGCTCGCCTTCGCCGGCATTCCGCTGACCAGCGGCTTCGCCGGCAAGTTCGCCGTCTTCAAGGCGGCGGCGGAGGGCGGTGCGGGGGCGCTGGTGGTGATCGGCGTGATCGCCTCGGCCATCGCGGCGTTCTTCTATATCCGGGTGATCGTGCTGATGTTCTTCAGCGAGCCCAGGCCGGAGGGCCCGACGGTCGCCGTCCCCTCACCGCTGACGATGACGACGATCGCGGTCGGCGTGGCGGTGACGGTGGTGCTGGGGGTGGCGCCGCAGTACTTCCTGGACCTGGCGGGTCAGGCGAGCGGCTTCGTGCGGTAGCTGTGGTGTTTCCCCCGCCTCCCCCTACGCCCTGGGGGCGTGGGGGACCCCCACTTCCCGTAACCGGGGGCTTAAGCCCCCAGCCCCCCTTCGGGGGGAGGGGCTGCGGGGCTGGCGCCCCGCGCCCCAGTGGGCGGCAGCTTCGCGCCGCCCGCGCCGGTACGGCCTTCGGCCGTGAACTCAAGCTCCGCCGGACGAAGTCCGGGAGTGCCCCCCGACGGGGCTGCATTGGCTGCGCCAATCCAGCCCCGTCGGCGTTTTGAGACCCGGCGCATTCGGCCCGGCTGGCGTCTGAGGCCCACATTCAGCCTCGTCGGCGTTTGAGGTGCAGGACCCGGCGCATTCGGCCCGGCCGACGTTGGCGGCCACATTCGGCCCCGCCGGCGATTGAGGCGCAGGGGCCGGAAAACCAGCCCCGCCGGCGATTGAGGCGCGGGGGTCTGGGGGCGGAGCCCCCAGTTATGGCTGAGCGCAGGTCAGGCCGCGGGCCGCACCCGGCCCGTGACCTCGCCCAGTCCCACCCGCGTACCGTCCGCCCCCGGCGCCCACGCCGTCATCGTGACCTCGTCGCCGTCCTCCAGGAACGTCCGCTTGCCCTCGGGAAGGTCAAGCGCGTCCCGGCCGTTCCAGGTCAGCTCCAGCAGCGAGCCCCGCTGGTGGACCTCGGGGCCGCTGACCGTGCCGGAGCCGAAGAGGTCGCCGGTGCGCAGCGACGCGCCGTTGACCGTCATATGGGCGAGCTGCTGCGCGGCCGTCCAGTACATCGTGGCGAACGGCGGCTCCGCGATCACATGGCCGTTGACCGCGACCGAGATCCGCAGGTCGTAGCCGCCGGGCTCGTCCTCCGCGGAGTCGTCGAGGTACGGCAGGACGGGCACGTCGCGGGCGGGCGGGGCGACCCGCGCCTCGTCCAGCGCCTCCAGGGGGGTGACCCACGCGGAGACGGAGGTGGCGAAGGACTTGCCGAGGAACGGCCCGAGCGGCACATACTCCCAGGCCTGGATGTCGCGGGCGGACCAGTCGTTCAGCAGGGACAGTCCGAAGACGTGGTCGCGGAAGTCCCCGAGCCCCACGGGGCGGCCCAGTTCGGAGGGCGTGCCGACGAGGAAGCCGACCTCCGCCTCGATGTCGAGCTTCACGGACGGGCCGAAGACGGGCGCGGCGTCGGCCGGGGTCTTGCGCTGGCCGGAGGGCCGCACCACATCCGTGCCGGAGACGACGACCGTCCCTGACCGGCCGTGGTAACCGATCGGCAGATGCTTCCAGTTGGGGGTGAGCGGCTCGCCGTCCGGGCGGAACATCCGGCCCACGTTGGCCGCGTGGTTCTCGCTCGCGTAGAAGTCGACGTAGTCCGCGACCTCGTAGGGCAGATGCATGGTGAGCGAGTCCAGCGGGTGCAGCAGCGGCTCGATCTGGGGCCGGTGCGCGGGCACGGTGACCCATGCGGTGATCGCCCGCCGTACGTCCCGCCATACGGTCCGCCCGGCAGCCAGCAGCGGGTTGAGGCTCGGCTGCGCCAACAGGGCGGCGTAAGGGGAGCCGAGGGCGTGCGCCGCGGCCCCGAGGTCGAGCGCATGGCGGCCGATGCGGACGCCGAGCCTGCGGCGCTCGGGTTCGCCGGCCGTGGTGAAGACGCCGTACGGGAGGTTGTGCGGGCCGAAGGGGTCGCCCTCGGGGAGATCGAGCGGGCTCTGCTGCGGGCTCTGCTCGGGCATCGGTGCTTGCCTCGCTTTCCACGGGTGTGGGGGCCACGTTACGTGGGGCGGCCAGGGGGCACGTAGAGGGACCGGGAGATCAGTTTTCCCGGCGCGGGATGTGCTTCTCCCAGGTCCGGTGGAAGACGATCTCCTCGCCGTCGCGGCAGACCAGCTCGTTGGAGACGAGGAAGTCGGTTTCGTCGCAGCCCAGTTCTGAGCGGGATTCCAGGCGTGCGTCCCAGGGCAGGTCGGGGCGGTGCAGCCGGATCGTCCAGTCGGACCGGGCGTGGGCCGACAGCGGGTCGTCCTCCTGGACGGTGTAGGTGTCAAGGACGTCCTCGGTGTATTCGAGCCCGTCGGGGTGGAGCCGGGTGCCGCTGAAGCGGGGGGCGAGCTCCAGCCGCCACTCGCCCTTGGCGACATCGCGGATCACCAGGCGCTCCGGCCGCTGTCCGTCGAGTGTGGCGGGCGAGCTGACGCCCAGCGGTTCGGACTGCTCCGGCTCCTCGAAGGCGATGGTGTCCTCGGTCGGGGTGCGTACGGGCAGCTCCAGACGGGAGCCGGAGGGTTCCAGGGTGAAGCCGGGGTCCTCGTGCGCGCCGGGGCTCTGCGGCCAGATCCACGGCCAGTACGCGGAGGAGACGGCCAGCCGGATGCGATGGCCGGGCGGGAAGGTGTGGCCGATGGCGCTCAGCTCGAAGGCCACGCTCTCGCTCGCGCCGGGCTGCCAGGCGTCGGCCCGGTCGTGGCCGTGGCGCGCGGCGAGATTGAGGACGCCCCGTGTGACCAGGGTGGACGCGCCGTCTGGCGCGACATCGCAGAGCCGGGCGGCCACCTGCCCGTAGGGGACGTCGAGCCGCAGCCGCAGGGTCACCCGCGGGCAGCCGAGGATCTCGACCGGGCCGTCCGCCTCGCTGACCGGGAAGTCGAAGCACGCGGAGTGCGCGTCCTCGGCCCGCTGGTCGGGCGGCAGATCCGCGTCATCGCCGAGCGGGAGGTACCGCCCGGCGTCCAGACCGGTGTGCTCCGGCGAGCGTACGAGCACGGGTGCGCCCGTCAGCCCGTATGTCACGGGGGCGAGGTGCGGCGACGGCCAGGCGGGCTCGCCGACCCAGCGTCCCGACAGCTCGGGGCAGACCGTCGCGGGCGGGTGGGAGCGGCTGATCCAGCAGCGCAGAAGCGGCTCGGACAGCACGTCGTTGTCCACGTCCTTGAGATGGCGGTCCCACCAGCGGAGCGTCTCCTGGAGGAAGCCGATCGACGGGCCCGGCGGTCTGCCCCGGTCGGGGTACTGGTGCGACCAGGGGCCGATGATGCCGCGCACCCGGTCGGGCGGCAGCAGCTCCACGAGCCGCAGCACCGCGTCCCGGTAGGGGTCGTGCCAGCCGCCGACCGCGAGCACCGCGGCTTCGATCGTGGCGCAGTCCTCGCGGACGCTGCTCTCGGTCCAGTAGGCGTCTCGGGTCTGGTGGGCCAGCCAGGTGTGGATCAGCGGTTCCAGGGCGTCGAGGCGCTTCAGCCACAGCTCCCGCCAGCCTTTCCCGGCGTATACGGGGTCCGGGGGGCGGGCGGCGAGGGCGAGCATCGCGGCGGAGCGGGCGTGCATGCCCTCTGCGAGCAGGGCGCCGCCCAGATAGTGCACATCGTTGTCGTACCGGTCGTCTCCGGTGCACACGGCCACTGCCGCCGCGAGCGGCTCGGGGGCGCGCGCGGCGATCCGCAGGGCCGTATAGCCGCCCCAGGAGATGCCGAACATGCCGACCCGTCCGCTGCACCAGGGCTGCGCCGCCAGCCAGTTGATCACTTCCACGCCGTCGGACGTCTCGGCAGGCGTGTACTCGTCGCCGGGCAGCCCCTCGCTGTTGCCGTGGCCGCGTACGTCGACGCGTACGGAGGCATAGCCGTGGCCCGCGTACCAGGGGTGGCGCTGCCAGTCGCGCGGTGCGGTCCAGTCGGTGAGCCGGTAGGGGACGTATTCGAGCAGTGCGGGGACCGGCTCGTCGGTCAGCGGCCGCCACACCCGCGCGTAGAGTCTCACCCCGTCCCGCAGTGGGATGCGGACGTCCTCGTGGACGGTCTCATAGGGGAAGTCGGTGCGGATGCGGCGCATGGGGATGACCTGCCTTCGCCCTGCCGTGCCCTGCGGGTGGGGTATTCGAACAAGCTCCGTACAAAGTTTCGAGAAGCCATGAAAAGCCTCGAAAGAGATAAAAAGACGGCGTATCTCCTGTTCCCGAACATACCGGCGGCGGCGGACGGCCGCCCACGGTGATCGAAACGCGACCGGATACGCTGACTTGAGTGAATCCAGCGACACATCGACAATCCGTGTGATCATCAGCAGACAGGAGACCCCCTCGTGACCGTCGTCGGGCCGTTCGGGCTGAGCGTGCGGGACCAGGCTCTTGAAGCCGATGTCCAGACCGGATTGGCGGCTGTCGAGGCGGGGCTGCTCGATGCCTGCAAGAGCGATGTGCCCTTCATCACGGAGGCGGCCCAGCATCTGGTGCGCGCCGGGGGCAAGCGCTTCCGCCCGCTGCTGGTGATGCTCGCCGCCCAGTTCGGCGACCCCTACGCGCCCGGCGTGGTGCCCTCGGCGGTCGTGGTCGAGCTGACCCACCTCGCCACGCTGTACCACGACGATGTGATGGACGAGGCAGAGGTGCGCCGCGGTGTGCCCAGCGCCAATGCCCGCTGGGGCAACTCGGTGGCCGTCCTCACGGGTGACTTTCTCTTCGCGCGCGCCTCACACATACTGGCCGATCTCGGCCCGGAGGCCGTGCGCATCCAGGCCGAGGCGTTCGAGCGGCTGGTCACGGGCCAGATCCTGGAGACCGCGGGACCGCGCGACGGCCGCGACCCGGTCGGGCACTACCTGGACGTCATCGGCGGCAAGACCGGTTCGCTGATCGCCGTCTCCGGCCGCTTCGGCGCGATGATGTCGGGCGCGGATGAGAGCGTCGTGGATGTGCTGACCCAGTACGGGGAACGGCTCGGCGTGGCCTTCCAGCTCGCCGACGACGTACTGGACATCGCCAGCGACTCGCATGAGTCGGGCAAGACGCCCGGCACGGATCTGCGCGAGGGGATCGCCACGCTGCCGGTGCTCCATCTGCGCGCACGGGCCGCGGCGCACGGGCGGGAAGAGGACCTGTCGCTGGTCGAGATGCTCGAAGGGGATCTCACGGACGACGCCAGGCACGCGGAGGCGCTGCGGCTGCTGCGCGCGCACCCGGCGCTGGAGCAGGCCCGCCGGGACACCGTGCGGTACGCGGAGGAGGCGCGGGCGATGCTCGCCCCGCTGCCCGACGGGTATGCCAAGGCGGCGCTCGCGGAGCTGTGCGACGCGGTGGTGCACCGCGCCGGCTGACGCCCCGACCCCTACTGGATGGGGGAGCTGTCAGGGTCCGCCGTCATACCGGAGCAGTACGCCAACTTGCTTCCGCGGTCTGACGCTTCCGCAGCACCGATTTGGTCAGATGAATACACCACTGCTGACCACTCAGACCGAATCGGGTGAGGGCACACCATGGCACCGAACGACAGCGCACAGACCGCCGAAGAGGCCGAGGACCTCACCGCGGGCCGCCGCAAGGCCGCCCGCTATCTCGTCCCGGTCGCGGTGGCCGGGGCCGCCGCGGCGACCATCGGGCTCGTCCCGGCACTCGCGGCGTCCGGCGACCCGGACCTGCCGAAGATCAGCGCACAGGAGCTGATCGAGAAGATGGCCGCATCGGACGCCGAGCAGTTTTCCGGGACCGTGAAGATCCGTACGGATCTGGGGCTCCCGGCGATCGCCGGGCTCTCGGACCTCGGCGGCCTGGCCGGCGCGGCGGGCGGGAACGGCTCGGGCCCCGGTTCGGGCCCCGGCTCGGCAGCCTCGCCCGAGGCGAAGCTGATGGAGCTGGCCACGGGCACGCACACCCTGCGGGTCGCCGCCGACGGCCCCGACCGGCAGCGGCTGACGATCGTCGACGGCGCGGACGAGTACAGCCTGATCCACGACGGCGAGGAGTTCTGGGCGTACGACAGCGCCGCGAAGGAGGCCGTGCACGGCACGGAGAAGAGGGCCGGTGCGGCCGCGGACGAGCCGGCGGAGCCCCTCCCGGACGACCTCCCCGCCACGCCCAGGGAGCTGGCCGACGAGGTGCTCAAGGCGGCGGACGAGACCACCTCCGTGACCGTCGGCGGCACGGCGCAGGTCGCCGGGCGCGACGCCTACCAGCTGGTGGTCAAGCCCAAGCAGGAGGGCTCGACGGTCGGCTCGGTCAAGATAGCCGTGGACGCGCAGAACGGCGTGCCGCTGAAGTTCACACTGATCCCGAGCAGCGGCGGCAAGGCCGCGATCGACGCCGGATTCACCAAGGTCGACTTCTCCAGGCCGGACGCCTCCGTCTTTGACTTCACCCCGCCGAAGGGGACGAAGGTGACCGAGGCCGACGAGCCCCAGCGGCGGCACGAGGGGACCGAAGAGCCGGGCGAGGGCGGCAAGCACGGGGAGAAGCCGGAAGCCCTGGAGGACTTCCAGGGCCTGAACGTCATCGGCGAGGGCTGGACCTCCATCGCCAGGATCGAGACGCCGGGCGGCGCGGCCCTGTCCGGGGCGGAGGGCGCCGAGGATCTGCCGCCGGAGGCCCGTGGGCTGCTGGACTCCTTCGGCGACAAGGTCGAGGGGAAGTTCGGCTCCGGCACCTTCTTCTCCACGCGGCTGGTCAACGCCCTGATGACGGAAGACGGCACGGTCTATGTCGGCGCGGTGACCAAGGACGCGCTGGTGAAGGCGGCCGGCGAAGCGAAGTGACGCCTTTGCGCAGCTGACGGAGGACTGCATGCGCGTGCCGCCGAGCACGCGCATGCAGTCTCCTGTGGGGGGTGGCGGTCTGCGGCCCCGGCCGGGCTCAGAAGGTCAGCCGGAAGCTGTCGATATAGCCGGTGTCATAGCGGGCCACGTCCTGGACGCGAAGCTGCCAGACGCCGTTCGCGGTCTCACTGGAGGCGTTCACCGTGTACGTCTCGATGACGTTGTCCGCCGAGTCGCCGCCGCTCGCGTTCTTCAGCCGGTACGCGCTGTTGTCCGGAGCCAGCAGATCGATGACCAGATCGCCGCGCCAGGTGTGCTTGATGTCCACGCCCACCCGGAGCGCGGAGGGCGCGTTGCCGGTGCGGCCGGTGACGGTGACGGAGGAGGTGACGGCGGCTCCGTAGTCCGGGATGGAGACGTCGGCGGTGTTCTCGTAGACGTCGCCGTCGGGCGGGGTGGTCGGCTCGGCGCCGAGCGTCCACACGGCGTGTGCGATGGCGTCGCTGTTGCGGTCCAGGGCGGTGTCGTCGATGTTCGAGGTCGTGTCGCAGGAGCGGTGGTAGCAGCGGTCGAAGGGCTGGCCCGCCGTGCCGCCCCACTTCGCCGCCTGGGCGCTGGATTTATAGCGGCCCGCTCCGGTGAACAGCCCGCCGACCGGGATGCCGGCGTTCTTGAAGTTGGCGTGGTCGGAGCGGCCGTCGCCCTCGGTCTCGATCTCGGTGGGGACGCCGATTCCGGCGAAGTAGTCCTTGAGCGTGGCTTCGAGGGCAGGGTCGTCGTCATAGACGAAGTAGCCGGGGTTCGGGGATCCGATCATATCGAAGTTGAGATACCCGGAGATCTTTGAACGCTCGCCGGACGGCAGGCTGTTGACGTAGTGCCGGGAGCCGACTAGCCCCACCTCCTCGGCGCCCCACCAGGCGAACCGCAGATGCTTCACCGGCTCCAGCTGGGCCCGGGAGACGGCGAGCGCGGTCTCCAGCACCCCCGCCGAGCCCGAGCCGTTGTCGTTGATGCCGGGTCCTGAGGAGGCCGAGTCGAGGTGGGCGCCCGCCATCAGGACGTCGTTCGGGTCGCCGCCCGGCCAGTCGGCGATCAGGTTGTAGCCGGTCGAGCCGTTGGAGCTGAACTGCTGCACGGTCGTGGTGTATCCGGCGGCGTCCAGCTTCGCCTTCGCGTAGTCGAGGGACGCCCGGTAGCCGGGGCGGCCGTGCGCGCGGTTGCCGCCGTTGGCGGAGGCGATCGACTGGAACTGCGTCAGATGCGCCTTGACGTTGGCCACGGGTATGTCGGGGGCGGCGGCCTGTGCGGCCGTGGCCGGTGCTGCCGTCGTGGGCGCGGCGGCGCCCAGCAGCCCGGCGAGGGCCAGTGCCGCGACGGCGGCGGTGCGTCTGGGGACGGAGAGACTCATGTGGGGGCTCCGGTATTCCGTACGGGGACAGGACGGAACGTGCGTGACGCCCGGGGACGGCGGTGTCCCAGAGCGCTGGAGCTAACGGCGCGCAGAGCGCGCAGACAATGGCCGGCTCGTGGGGCGGCTATTGGTGCGCGGCGTGTGCTGAATGGTCAGGGAGGTACTGACTCACCGTCAAGGGCGGAAACCGGTCAGTGATGTTCACATAGCGGACGGCTGATGGTCTGGATCGCGACCTCCGCCTCCCGTCGCCATGGGGCCGCCTCGCTGGTGCGCGATGGGCGGGAGCGTGCTCCGCTTCCATCAGGAGCACTGGCGGACGCCGCCGAGCGGGAGGCGGCGGCGTGCGCACTTCCGGCGCGTCATGGCCGAGGTGGTTCAGGCGCTGGGGGTCGACGCGGGGGCGTAGGGCGCCTATGCCCTGGCTTCCGCTTTCGCCTCCGCCGGGGCGGTGTGCGCCGCCGCCAGCCGCTCCGCCGCCGCGCGGTTGCGGCGCGCGGTGCGCAGGGCGTCCCAGGTCAGCACGGTGAGCGCCAGCCAGACGAGGGCGAAGCCCGCCCACCGCTCCGGCGGCATCGCCTCATGGAAGTACCAGACCCCGAGGAGGAACTGGAAGACCGGCGCCAGATACTGCAGCAGCCCCAGCGTGGAGAGCGGCACCCGGATCGCCGCCGCGCCGAAGCAGACCAGCGGCAGCGCCGTCACCAGGCCGGTCGCGGCGAGCAGGGAGGCGTGCACCGCGCCGTGTGCGCCGAATGACAGCGAGCCGTCCGCACCGAGCCAGAGCAGAAAGCCGAGCGCCGGGAGGAACTGGACGGCCGTCTCGGCGGCCAGCGACTCCAGCCCGCCGATGTTCACCCGCTTCTTGATCAGGCCGTAGCAGGCGAAGGAGAACGCCAGCACCAGGGAGATCCACGGCGGCCGGCCGTATCCGACCGCGAGCACCAGCACCGCCGCGAAGCCGATGGCGACCGCCGCCCACTGCGCCGGGCGCAGCCGCTCCTTCAGCAGCAGCACGCCCATGGCGATGGTGACCAGCGGGTTGATGAAGTAGCCGAGCGACGCCTCGACGACCTGGCCGGAGTTGACCGCCCAGATGTACACACCCCAGTTGACCGTGATCACGGTCGCGGCGAGGGTGAGGAGCCCCAGCTTGCGCGGGGCGTGGATCAGCTCGCGCGCCCAGCCCCAGCGCCGCAGCGCCAGCAGCGCCAGAGCGACGAAGACGAGGGACCAGACCATGCGGTGGGCGAGGATCTCCAGCGCCCCGGACGGCTTCAGCAGCGGCCAGAAGAGCGGGACCAGGCCCCACATGCCATAGGCCCCGATCCCGTACAGCAGTCCCGCCCGCTGCTCCCCCTGTGATGCCGTCGATATCTGTGCTGCCACCGGACCTCCCTGCACGCGCCAACCCTCGATGAAGGTACGCCGCGCACGGGCGGATGTCATGCATGTATCGGCATACGGTCATGACGTTCGTGCGACGGTCGCCGCCCGGGCACCGGGCGTACACGGGAAGCGGCAAGCGGCAGGCAGGAAGCACGGCAGAGGGGTGCGGGACCGGGTCCCGCACCCCTCTGCCTGACGTCGTCAGAAGGCCCTGGCGTCAGCCCACCACCGTCCAGGTGTCGCTCCCGGCGAGCAGCGCGGCCAGATCGCCCTTGCCGTTCTGCTCGATGGCCGAATCGAGCTGATCGGCCATCAGCGTGTCGTACACCGGCCGCCGCACGCTGCGCAGCACCCCGATGGGCGTGTGGTGCAGCGTGTCGGGGTCGGCGAGGCGGGAGAGCGCGAAGGCCGTGGTGGGGCTGGCGGCGTGCGCGTCATGGACGAGGATCCGCGACTCGTTCTCCGGTGTGACGGCGACGATGGCCAGATCGCCGGTCTCCGGGTCCCGGACGACGCCCTTCCCGCCGTCCGCGCCGAAGCGGATCGGCTGCCCGTGTTCCAGGCGGATGACCGCCTCCTGGGCCTGCTGCTTGTCCTTGAGGACCTCGAACGCGCCGTCGTTGAAGATATTGCAGTTCTGGTAGATCTCCACCAGCGCGGTGCCCTGGTGGTCGGCCGCCTGGCGCAGCACCTCGGTGAGGTGCTTGCGGTCGGAGTCGACGGTGCGGGCGACGAAGGAGGCCTCGGCGCCGAGCGCCAGCGACACGGGGTTGAAGGGGGCGTCCAGCGACCCCATCGGCGTCGACTTGGTGACCTTGCCCAGCTCGGAGGTGGGGCTGTACTGCCCCTTGGTCAGCCCGTAGATCCGGTTGTTGAAGAGCAGGATCTTGAGGTTGACGTTGCGCCGCAGGGCGTGGATCAGATGGTTGCCGCCGATGGAGAGCGCGTCGCCGTCACCGGTGACGACCCAGACGGACAGATCGCGGCGCGATGCGGCGAGCCCGGTCGCGATCGCGGGGGCGCGGCCGTGGATGGAGTGCATCCCGTAGGTGTTCATGTAGTACGGGAAGCGGGATGAGCAGCCGATTCCGGAGACGAAGACGATGTTCTCCTTCGCCAGGCCGAGTTCGGGCATAAAGCCCTGTACGGCGGCGAGGATCGCATAGTCGCCGCAGCCGGGGCACCAGCGGACCTCCTGGTCCGACTTGAAGTCCTTCATGGACTGCTTGGCCTCGGCCTTGGGCACCAGGGACAGCAGAGAAGACGCTGTCTCAGTCATTGATGGCCTCCTTGAGCGCCGAAGCGAGCTGCTCGGCCTTGAACGGCATGCCGTTGACCTGGTTGTAGCTGTGGGCGTCGACCAGATACTTCGCCCGGATCAGAGTGGCGAGCTGGCCGAGGTTCATCTCGGGGACGACCACCTTGCGGTAACGCCCGAGAACCTCCCCGAGATTCCCCGGGAACGGGTTGACATGGCGCAGATGGGCCTGCGCGATCGGCAGGCCCTCCTTGCGGAGCCGGCGCACCGCCGCGGTGATCGGGCCATAGGTGGACCCCCAGCCGAGCACCAGCGTCCGCGCGCCGTCCGGGTCGTCGACGGCGAGGTCGGGCACCTCGATGCCGTCGACCTTCGCCTGGCGGGTGCGCACCATGAAGTCGTGGTTGGCGGGGTCGTACGAGATATTGCCGGTGCCGTCCTGCTTCTCGATCCCGCCGATGCGGTGCTCAAGACCCGGCGTGCCGGGCACCGCCCAGGGGCGCGCCAGCGTCTGCGGGTCGCGCTTGTACGGCCAGAAGACCTCGGCGCCGTCCTCGGCGGTGTGGTTGGGGGCGGTGGCGAACTGCACCCGCAGATCGGGCAGCTCGTCGAGGTCGGGGATGCGCCAGGGCTCGGAGCCGTTGGCGAGGTAGCCGTCGGAGAGCAGGAACACCGGAGTCCGGTAGGCCAGCGCGATCCGGGCGGCCTCGATCGCCGCGTCGAAGCAGTCGGCCGGGGTGCGGGGCGCGACCACCGGCACCGGGGCCTCGCCGTTGCGCCCGTACATCGCCTGCAGCAGGTCCGCCTGCTCCGTCTTGGTGGGCAGGCCGGTCGAGGGCCCGCCGCGCTGGATGTCCACGATCAGCAGCGGCAGCTCCAGTGAGACCGCGAGCCCGATCGTCTCGGACTTCAGCGCCACGCCCGGCCCGGAGGTGGTCGTCACAGCCAGCGAGCCGCCGAAGGCCGCGCCGAGCGCGGCGCCGATCCCGGCGATCTCGTCCTCGGCCTGGAAGGTGCGCACGCCGAAGTTCTTGTGCTTGCTCAGTTCGTGCAGGATGTCGGAGGCCGGGGTGATCGGGTACGAGCCGAGGAAGAGCGGCAGGTCCGCCTGGCGGGACGCGGTGATCAGCCCGTAGGACAGGGCCAGATTCCCGGAGATATTGCGGTACGTGCCGGTGGGGAAGGCGGAGCCCGCCGGGGCGACCTCGTAGGAGACGGCGAAGTCCTCGGTCGTCTCGCCGAAGTTCCAGCCGGCGCGGAACGCGGCGATGTTCGCCTCCGCGATCTGCGGCTTCTTGGCGAACTTCGACCGCAGGAAGGACTCCGTGCCCTCCGTCGGGCGGTGGTACATCCACGACAGCAGCCCGAGCGCGAACATGTTCTTGCTCCGCTCGGCCTCCTTGCGGGAGAGCCCGAACTCCTTGAGCGCCTCGACCGTCAGCGTCGTCAGCGGCACCGGGTGCACGCGGTAGCCGTCCAGCGAGCCGTCTTCGAGGGGGGAGGTCTCATAGCCGACCTTGGCCATCGCCCGCTTGGCGAATTCATCCGTGTTGACGATCACCTCGCCGCCGCGCGGCACATCGCCGATATTCGCCTTGAGCGCGGCGGGATTCATCGCCACCAGCACGTTCGGGGCGTCGCCCGGGGTGAGGATGTCGTGGTCGGCGAAGTGCAGCTGGAACGACGACACACCGGGGAGCGTGCCGGCGGGGGCCCGGATCTCGGCCGGGAAGTTCGGCAGCGTGGAGAGATCGTTTCCAAAGGACGCGGTCTCCGAGGTGAACCTGTCTCCGGTGAGCTGCATGCCGTCGCCGGAGTCGCCGGCAAACCGGATGATCACCCGGTCCAGTCGGCGGACCTCCTTCTCACCGGCCTCGCCGGGCGGACGCTGCCCGCCCATGACCGTCTCGCCATCCGGACGGGACCGCGCCTTTTGGGCGTCGTCGGTCCTCTGCTCCGGGTCGTCGGTCTGCTCCGCTGGGCTACTGACCTGGCTGGTCACTGAACTGGACCTCCCTCGAGGCGGCTGCTCGGGCCCGGCCGGCCCACCGGCCGTGCCTGGGCCAACCCTACGTCGGTAAGGGTGCCCTTCCTCAGACCGCTCATATGCTGGACATCTTTTTGAGACGTCGTGTCGCCCTGGTTTGTCATGGTTGGCTCGCCCCCCGGGTGGCTACGGCCCTTCTGGAAAAGACGCTCCCTGCTCATTCTTCGGTTGTAGGGCTGACGGCTGACTTGTGGCTGACTTGACACCTGACAGGATGTCAGTCGGTCAGGAATTCAAGTAGGTGAGCACGGCCAGTACACGCCGGTGATCCCCGTCACTGGGGGACAGGCCGAGCTTGAGGAAGATATTGCTGACGTGCTTCTCCACCGCGCCGTCGCTGACGACCAGCTGCCGGGCGATCGCGGAGTTCGTCCGGCCCTCGGCCATCAGACCGAGGACCTCCCGCTCGCGGGGTGTGAGACCGGCCAGCACGTCCTGTTTGCGGCTCCGGCCGAGCAGCTGGGCCACCACCTCGGGGTCGAGGGCGGTGCCGCCGCCCGCCACCCGGACGACGGCGTCCACGAACTCGCGGACCTCGGCGACCCGGTCCTTGAGGAGATAGCCGACGCCCCGGCTGTTGCCGGCGATCAGCTCGGTGGCGTACTCCTCCTCGACGTACTGGGACAGCACCAGCACCCCGATGCCGGGGTGATCCCGGCGCAGCCGCACTGCCGCGCGCACGCCCTCGTCGGTGTGCGTGGGCGGCATCCGCACATCGGCCACGACGACGTCCGGCAGCGCGTCCTGGGCGGCGAGGTCGCCCACGGTCTTGATCAGCGCGTCCGCGTCGCCGACGCCGGCCACGACATCGTGCCCGCGGTCGGTGAGCAGCCGGGTGAGCCCCTCCCGGAGCAGCACGGAATCCTCGGCGATGACCACGCGCACCCTGTCCCGGTCCTCCACGACGCCCTGCCCCCTGTGTCCCTGGTGTCTCTGTGTGGCTGTCTGCTTGCCGTGTGCTTGTTCTCCGGCGTCCGGCGTGTCTGCCGGTCTGCCGGGTCTGCCTGACAAGCATCCCAGGTCGGGGGCGGGAGCGGGCGTCTTTGCGGGGCGGGGCGGCGGTACGGGACGTTCCGCCGGCTGTTCTGCTCCTCGGGTCTGTTCTTCGGGTCTGTTCTCCGGGCGGGCGGCTGGCCGTCGGGCCGGAGGGGCGGTCAGCCGCTGCGCCAGGGGAGCTCGGCGGTGACGGAGGTGGGGCCGCCGCGGGGCGAGTCCACGACCAGGACGCCGTCGACCGCGTCCAGCCGGTCCGCGAGCCCCGCCAGCCCTGTGCCGCCGTCGGTCCGCGCGCCGCCCCGTCCGTCGTCCTGGACCTGGAGCATCAGCCGGTCGCCGGCCCGCCATACGTCCACCGAGGCGCGGGAGGCCCGGGCGTGCTTGCTGACGTTCTGCAGCAGCTCGGAGACGGTGAAGTAGGCGATGCCCTCGATCGCGGGCGCGGGCCTGGCCGGCAGATCCACCTCCACGGTCACCGGCACGGTGCAGCGGGAGGCGACGGCGGACAGTGCGGCGTCCAGGCCGCGGTCGGTCAGTACGGCGGGGTGGATGCCGCGGGCCAGGTCGCGCAGCTCCTGAAGGGCGGTCTTCACTTCGCCGTGGGCCTCGTCGACCATGCGGGCGGCGGCCTGCGGGTCGTCGAGGAGTTTCTCCTTGGCGAGGCCGAGGTCCATGGCGAGGGCGACGAGGCGGGCCTGTGCGCCGTCGTGGAGGTCGCGTTCGATCCGGCGCAGATCGGCGGCGGCGGTGTCGACGACGACTCCCCGGTCCGACTCCAGCTCGACGACGCGGCTGTCCAGCCGGGAGGGACCGAGCAGCCCGGCCACCAGCAGCCGGTCGACCGTCGTGAGCCCCCGGATGATCCAGGGGGTGACCAGGACGAGCAGCAGCCCGACGGCGGAGACGACGCCGATCTCGAACGGGGTGTCGGCGTAGAGCTGCCGCCCCCGCGAATCGCCGAAGAGCGCGATGCCAGGCTGGTCCAGATAGCGCGGGAACACCCACTGCCACAGCGGGTACGCCAGCGCCGCCCAGCCGTACAGCCAGAACGTCACCGAGACGCAGAACGCGAACACCGCCCAGGGGAAGTGCAGCAGCGCGTAGAGCAGATGCCGCCAGGAGGCCCCGCTCTTCAGGACCGCGCCCACCCATGCCATAAGGCCGCTCCGGGCGGGCCGCAGCGGCGCCGGATCGGCCACCTCGGCCCGCAGCAGCGCCCGCGCCCGCGCCCGCTCCACCGCACCGAGCGCCCGGCACCCGGCGAGTCCCGCGGCGAGAATCGGCACCCCGAGAAACGTGATCAGCAGGCCGGCGCCCAGGGACACCGCCGTCACCGCGAACACAAAGAACACGACGCTCACCGGCAGCCCCACCAGCAGATACCCGAACTCCCGCCACGTCCGCCCCTCAAGCGGCGCCCGGACGGCGGCCGGCAGCGCGTGCCTGCGGGGCGGGGCGGGTGCGGCGGGGTACGGGTGCATGGGCTCAGCTCTCCTCATGCCCACCAGCCTGCGGGGCGCGGGCGTCGGTCACCATGAGGGGTCTCTCCGTCTTGGGCGGGGGTTTTCCCCACCCCGGAAGCTGGGGGAGGTGGCTGGGGGAGTTTGAGGCGCGGGGACCCGCACAATCCAGCCTCGCCGGCGATTGAGGCGCGGGGGCGCGGGGGCGGAGCCCCCGGAAACGGGGTCTGGGGCGGAGCCCCAGGACCCCCGTATCGTCACCCACCCGCCTCGCGCGAGCGCCACGGCAGCTCCGCCGTCACCACCGTCGGCCCGCCCTCCGGCGAGTCGAGGACGAACAGCCCGTCCACCGCCCCCAGCCGCTCCGCGAGCCCCGCCATCCCCGTACCGCCGTCGATCCGCGCCCCGCCCTGGCCGTCGTCCTGGACCTGGAGCATCAGCCGGTCCCCGGCCCGCCATACGTCCACCGACGCCCGCGTGGCCCGCGCGTGCTTGCTGACGTTCTGCAGCAGCTCGGAGACCGTGAAGTAGGCGATGCCCTCGATCGCCTCCGCCGGCCGCTGGTCCAGATCGACCGTCACCCGCACCGCCGCCGTACACCGCGACGCCACCGCCGACAGTGCGGCGTCCAGGCCGCGGTCGGTCAGTACGGCGGGGTGGATGCCGCGGGCCAGGTCGCGCAGCTCCTGGAGCGCCAGCTTCACCTCGCCGTGGGCCTCGTCCACCATGGCCGCCGCGGCGTCCGGGTCGTCGAGGAGTTTCTCCTTGGCGAGGCCGAGGCCCATGGCGAGGGCGACGAGGCGGGCCTGTGCGCCGTCGTGGAGGTCGCGTTCGATCCGGCGCAGATCGGCGGCGGCGGTGTCGACGACGACGCCCCGGTCCGACTCCAGCTCCGCGATCCGCCGCTCCAGCTCGTCGGAGGGGCCGAGCAGCCCGCGCACCATCGCCCGGTCGAGGTCGGCCATGCCGCGCACCAGGAACGGCAGCACAGGCCACAGCACGAACAGGCCGGTCAGCGTGACGCTGAACGTCAGCACCCCCCACGGCAGCCGGATGAGGCAGTACAGGACGCTCCGCCAGCCCACCGGGTCCTTCAGCCGCAGCCACATCCAGGGAAGGAAGCCGCCCTTGCGCGGCAGCACGCCGAGACCGCTCGGTTCGTCGATCCGCACCCCCAGCAGCGCCCGCGACCGGGCGCGCTCCGCCCAGCCGACCAGCCGCGCCCCGGCGAGGCCGAGCGCCAGCCACGGCAGGCCGACCACCGTCACCGACAGCCCGACGCCGGTGAAAATCATGAACGCCACGTAAATAAATCCGATGAGCGCCATCGGCAGATTCGCCAGCTGATGCGCGATTTCCCGCCAGGTGCCGCCGTCGTAGGCAAGGCGGGCGGGCGGCGGCCGGTCAGGGTCGGGGACGGCAGTCTGCGCGGTCATACCCGACAGCATCCAAGGCCGGATCCGGGGCGCACCATGGGGTACATGGGGTGGGGGCGGGTGGGGATAACCCCACCCGTGTGTGAGACGCCTGCTTACGGTCTCTTTAGCAGGGCCTAGACTCCCGTGCGTACAGATCGTCGAACAGAGTGCCATCGAGGTCAGGGAGCGAGGGGCTGACGTGCCGGAACCGACCGTGTCGACCGTGCTCGCGGCGGAGTACTTCCAGAGCTACTCGGTCGTGGGGCTGCTTGCGCTCATCGGCGTGCTGTTCGTCGCCGTGGCCTTCGGCGCGGGGCGGCTGCTGCGGCCCGTCGTGCCCACGCGGGAGAAGCTGCTGACGTACGAGTGCGGCGTCGACCCGGTGGGGGAGGGCTGGGCCCACACCCAGGTCCGCTACTACGTCTACTCGTTTCTGTATGTGATCTTCGCCGTTGACTCGATCTTCCTCTTCCCCTGGTCGACCGTCTTCGCCGCCGCCGGATACGGTGCGACGACGCTGGTGGAGATGTTCATCTTCCTCGGCTTCCTGGCCGTGGGACTGCTCTACGCGTACAAGAAGGGGGTCCTGACATGGACGTGACCCCGACCCCCGTCGACCTGCCCGACCCCGGGCCGGCTCCCGCCGCAGGCAGGGGACGGCTCGGCGCGCTCGCCCGGCTGGCCCCCGAGCCGATGAAGGTGGTCCTGAACTGGGGCCGCCGCTACAGCCTGTGGGTGTTCAACTTCGGCCTCGCCTGCTGCGCCATCGAGTTCATCGCGGCGTCGATGGCCCGCCATGACTTCATCCGCCTCGGCGTGATCCCCTTCGCGCCCGGGCCGCGTCAGGCCGATCTGATGATCGTCTCCGGCACCGTGACGGACAAGATGGCCCCGGCCGTGAAGCGGCTGTACGAGCAGATGCCCGAGCCGAAATACGTCATCTCCTTCGGCGCCTGCTCGAACTGCGGCGGCCCCTACTGGGACTCGTACTCCGTCACCAAGGGCGTCGACCAGATCATCCCGGTCGATGTGTACGTGCCCGGCTGCCCGCCCCGTCCCGAGGCGCTCCTCCAGGGCATCCTCAAGCTCCAGGAGAAGATCGCCCGCGAGTCGCTCGGCGAGCGGTACGGCCATGGCTCCGGCGGGCGGGCCTCCGTGGGCGAGCTGCGCAGCGGCCTGGTCACCCCGCCCACGCCCACGCCGACGTCCACGCCGACGTCCACGCCGACGTCCACGCCGACGTCCACGCCGACGTCCACGCCGACGTCCACGCCGACGTCGACGCCGTCCACCGGGGCCTCGGGGGAGGAGGCGCGGTGAACGGCTACGACCGGCTCCCCGACGCCGTCGCCGAGATCTTCGGCGAAGAGGCCACGGCCGAGCACACCTACGACCTGCTGACCGTCGACGTCCCCGCGGGCTCCTGGATCTCCGCCCTTGAGACCGCCCGGGACGAGCTGGGCTGCACCTACTTCGACTGGCTGAGCGCCGTTGACGAGCCGGGCGCCGGCTTCCGGATCTGCGCCCATGTCGCCTCCGTCGAGGGCGGCGCGGTGCGCCGTCTCCTGGTGCGGACGACCGTGCCTCACGAGTCACCCGAGCTGCCGACGGCGGTCGGCGTCTACGCGGGCGCGGCCTGGCACGAGCGGGAGACGCACGAGATGTTCGGCGTGGTGTTCACCGGCCATCCGCATCTGGCGCCGCTGCTGCTCCCCGAAGGCTTCGAGGGGCACCCGCTGCGCAAGGACTTCGTGCTGGCGGCGCGGGTGGCGAAGGCCTGGCCGGGAGCCAAGGAGCCGGGGGAGCCCGCGGCGGGCGCAGCGCACGGCGGGCCCAAGCGCCGTCAGATGCTGCCGCCCGGCGTGCCCGACCCGAACGAGTGGGGTCCCCTCAAGGGGCAGCTCCCCCCGGCCCCGGCGCGCCCCGCCCGTGCCGCGCGCGCCGCGGGCGAACGCCCTCCGCGCCGCACCCGCACCGCGGGCGAAGGC